>CAJUDS010000001.1:0-237007 GCA_910585345.1 uncultured Lachnospiraceae bacterium
AGGAGCTTCTTAAAATATTCAGCAGATAGACAAAGAGGTGGCTGGCAGGACAGAAAGCGAGCCACCTTTTTTGCATGGTTCAGAATTATCCAGAAATATTCATGAGAAAATTCAGATATTGGGAATATTCTATTCTTTGGGAGATTTGTATGTCCGAAGATAGGCTTCCACAATAGCGAGGATTGTTGTAATCTGTTCCTCTGTACATTGTGACAGATAAACCAACAGCCGCTGGTAGTCGAGGTTGTCTGACGGGGCGGCTGGATAAAAAAACGGATCGGCGGAAATATGTAAGGCTCGTATAAGCTGCCCTGGCTTTTCAAGGCTTGGCACATTTCCATGATTTTCGATTTCCTTGATATAGCGTGAGGAAACGCCGGATTTTTCAGCCAGTTCTTCATAGGTCAGTTTCTGGTCGGTTCTAGCCTTCTTCAGACGGAATCCCATTTCCTTGTCAATTTTCTTTTTTCTTGCCATATATGCACCTCCATGTATAGTGTATATTGCACATTTTGCTTTGAAAATGCACTAATAAATCACTTTATCAGAGGGGCATAATGCACACATAAGAATAAAAAGACTTTGGATATTGCATATAAAAAAACGCAGTATCCAGAGGTTTTTTGCGTGAATTTTTATCCTTTGGGTACGTTTAGGGGAATTTATGTGTTCTGAACGGTCTGAGGGATATTTTTTTGACTTTATGAACCTGTCCGGCTTCTGGCGTGGAAAGGCTCTTTTATAAGGTGTTTTACAGGCAGTAAGACAGGATACACCCTGACAAGTGAATTATACGCTCCCGTAGCGTGTGGGAAAAACAGAATAGCAGATATGAATAACGTCCAGCGGGCATTTTGCCTGTCCGGGCGTTTTTTATATACAAAAAATTTTTCAAAAATTTTTTACACCCACCCGAACATCAGCCTACCGCCATTTGGCAGATACAACGGAAAGGGAAAAGGCGTATGCCTTTGTCACGTCACAACGGGGGAGGAGGTGAACTCGTATGAAGAAACCTTCTTACCATGATGAAATGACAATCAGGCATCGCTTTGACCGCCTGTGCCAGATGTCGCTGAAAGGCGAAGCAATCAATTATTACCGGCACATGGATTACCGCAGGGAACATGAAGCCATGTTTTCTGAACTGTCTGAAAAGGAGCTGAACCAGTTGTTTGTTATGGATGAATACGGAGTGGAAAACAGCCATTTTACAGTGCATGGATATGACATTGAGGTGAAAGACACCCTGATTGCGGAAGCGTTGCAGGCACTTTCGGAACGGAAGCGGAATGTAATACTGCTTTCGTATTTTCTGGAAATGAGCGATGCGGATATAGCAAGGGAGATGAACCTTGTCCGCAGCACAGTCCATGAACACCGGACACGCTCGCTTGAGATTTTAAGGAAGATTATGGAGGAAAAAGCAGATGACAAAAAGATGTAAGAGCAGAGAAGAAAAGAATTTGCTGCCTTTCCATATCATAAAGGCAGCATCAGAAGGCGATGTATTGGCAATCAACAAAGTCCTGAAGCACTATGAGGGATACATAATTACCCTGTCCACCCGGAAGATGTATGACGAGGGAGGGCGGCTTCATTATTGTGTTGATGAAACACTGCGCCGAAGGCTTGAAACAAAGCTAATCACAAAGATACTGGCGTTTGAAGCGGTATAAAGGGCGGCTTGCTGCCCTTTTCCATAGCTGACAGATTTACAGCGGTGTACCTTGAAAATTGAATACTGTATTGCATACAGGACGTGAGGATATGCAGAGCCACTAAGCAGATGCGCCATGACGTACCTGCCCTGATTTATAACAGGGTGAAACGTGAGGAAATGTTGAAGCAGGACATTGAAGCAAAGGTAAGGAGCGAGTGAGATCGGGCAAAATATGTAGCAGTTACATGGGGCGATGAAGCATATCTGTGATAATGATACTTCCGGGCTGCGGGAAAGCCGCAGTCCGGTCAATGAAATGACGGTGCAAGACCGATGTGGGCGGCGTAATGAGCCGCCACCTGTATTGCATTTTTATCTGCTAATAAATGGGGAGAAGCATATTCTGGTCATTTATTAGCAGATAAAATGCGTGTATAAGGAGAGGAAGGAAATATGACTTTAGAGCAAAAAGAGAAAAAGCGATTTGTAAGATATAAAGAGGGCGCAGAGCTTTATGGCGTATGCCAGTCTACATTTGAGAAGTGGGCAAAAGAAGCTGGAGCAACTTGCAAGATAGGAAAAGCGGTTATTGTGGATTGTGAAGTTTTTGAAAGATATTTGGAAACATTCAGAGTTCCGGCACAGTAAATAAGTGTAGGAGGAAGCTGTGGCTTGATATTTGTTTCTATAATCTGTTTCATATTAACGTATTACAAAAAGTCCTTGACATTTCGTATTACAGAAAGTATAATGGCTTATAGATGCAAGGGAGGAATTGCTTATGGGCAAAATGGGGCGTCCGAAGTCGGATATAATTAAGGATAGAATCGTAACAATAAGAATGTCTGATGAGGAGCATAGCAGGCTGAAAGAGTATTCCAGAAAGCATCAACAGACTATAACAGAAACAATTAAAGAGGGAGTCAACTTATTGTATAAGACTCGCAATTAAGGCGCAGGTTCTCTCCTTTCCAAACAGAAAGGAGCAGCGTATGGCAAAGTCAAGAAAAGACAGTAAGGGACGGGTATTGCGAAAGGGGGAAACGATTCGTAGTTCAAATGGGATGTACCAATATGCTTATACAGATAAATTTGGTAAGCGGCAGTATTTATATGCTAATGATTTGGTAACACTCCGTCAGAAGGAAGAGGAATTATTGCGGGACAGGTTTGATGGGATTGATAGCCAGACTGCTAAAAATCAGATTTTGAATGATGTGTTTGATAAGTATATGGCTACCCGGAAAGATTTGGCGGCAAGAACTTATGCGGGATATATGTATCAATACAATGCGTATGTCAGACCAACTTTAGGAAGGCGGAAAATGAAAGATATAAAGTATTCGGATGTCTTGTACTTTTACAAGGTACTTATGGAGGAACACAATTTAAGCTATGGAACAGTCGAACATCTACAAAGGGAGTTACACCCGGCTTTTGAAATGGCATTAAGAGATTGTGTTATTCGGACGAATCCGACACATAATGTTTTGGGGCAGCTAAAGAAGCAGACAGGGGCAAAAAGAGGTGTGAGAAATGCCTTGACACCAGAACAGCAGCGAGCCTTCTTGGAGTTTATGGACGGACACCCAGTATATGACCACTGGAAACCAATCTACACATTCTTCATTGGAACAGGTGTCAGAGTGGGTGAGTTAAGTGGATTGACTTGGAAAGATATTGATTTTGATAATGGCTTTATCACAATAGACCATGCGGCGGTTTATTTCGCTGGCAGGTTGAATAAGACAGATAAGAGAATCTATATATCTACGCCAAAGACAGAAGCAGGTATTCGCAAAATCCCGATGGTAAAGGAAGTGCGGGAGGCACTTGATGAAATCAAGCAATATCAGCATGAAAATGGTATTTATTGCAAGGCAGAGATTGACGGTTATAGTGACTTTGTGTTTTTAAATCGCTTTGGCAATGTGTTTTTACAGCAGGATTTAGACAGATCGTTAAGCAGAATCATTGATGCATATAATGATGATGCACTTCATAAGGCGGCATTGAAACATAAGGAAGTATTGGTTTTACCACACTTTACCTGCCATAGCCTTCGCCACACCTTCTGCGCCAGATTTTGTGAGAATGAAACAAATCTGAAAGTGATTCAATCGGTAATGGGGCATATTGATATAGGAACTACGATGAACATTTATGCGGAGGTTTCAGAAGCCAAGAAAAAGCAATCAATGGAAGCATTAGCAGCAAAGTTAGATTTATTTTAGAAATAGTGTATGTTATTGGAGAGTCCTTTAGGACGTTCCAGTACATCAAAATAGTTGGCAGTACATCAAAAGTACATCAATCATATAAGAATAATACCCGATAATACGGTGTTTTCCACGAAACGGAAAAGAGGAAATACTTGATAATACCGTATGATAAGTGATAATACGGGGAAGGGGGTTGATGATGGAGGAGAAACAGACCATAGTCGCCTGCGGCGCGGGGAGCATCTCGAAACGGGTATATCCGGACGGACGGATTGAGCGATGCGACAATGTGAAGGATGTGGCTCTCTATATACAAAAAATAGACGAAATGATTGAGAGAAAGCGGAAGCTGCTCACAGATTTTTAAGCGTTTCATCATTTCCTCAAAGTACAAGAAATGATGAAAAGTGCATCGAATCCCTGCGTATAAGGTGTCAGCGAAAATGATACAACATCAAATAGACTTATTTTCAAGATTGCAAGATTATATGTTATCTTGTGAGAAAGATTCAGATGTATATAAAAAAATGAAAAGGCGTTATATTGAATTAAATGTTATTCTTTCCGCTTCTGGTATCAACCTTACAGAACTTGACATGATAAAAGAGTAATCACAAAAACCATATCACATAATCCAAGGTGTAAAGTCTATTGAATTATTAAGGCTTTACACCTTTTTCGTTTTTGATATCCCAATAACGTGCCATAAGATCATAAACTGCCGTATCTGGATGAGGCAAAAGTATTTTATACGGATTTAATCAACCAGATGGTAATTGACGACAAGGACAGGCTCAGTATATTTGATAAAAACGGTCCGTATCTTGCGACCAAGAAAGTCGGCAAAAATAATCCGAAAGCGGAGGAAATAAAGGCAGACAATGAAATCCGTATGGAATGGAACAGGGCTGTTGACCGTGCCATTTGTAAGCGGTGTGTCCGAAACGGAGGTTTTGGATCTGAAAAAGACAGAAATCGCGGACAGGGTAAAGGAATCCGTGGAGCAGAACGGTAATAAGCCGGAACTGTCCGAATGTATGGGCATCTTCAGGGGCTGCAGACGGAAGGAATTACAGCAGGAAATCGACAGTATCGACAACCAGATTTCAAATATGAAAAAGTATCTTTCATCTATTGTGAGAGAATATAAATTTGACTCTGTGCAAGCATTCTATAAAGAACTGAATGCGGCAAAGAAAGAGTACCTTGAGTATCAGGCGGCTCGTGCGGAGTATGAGAAAATCTACGGGAAAAAAGCGGCGGATACCATGAGCGTCAGGGACAGGCTCAGGCAGAAAGAGAAAATCGTAAAAGAAAGAGAATCAGGCAGGGTGCATCAGGCAAGGCAGAAGGATAGGAGGGAGAGATAGAATGTTTTCAATTAGGTTGCAAACCCAGAGATTGAATTTATATTTTGAAATTGAGAATACTTATGGTTTTATATTGTTTTGTATTGCATTTTGAAGGGATAGACAGTATAATATACCGTAAAATAAGGTGTACGAAAGGACGGATATTTTGAGAGAGTTAATTCAATTACAGTCTTTTCCAGTGAGAACAGTGCTTCCTATCCTGCTGCAAGATAAGACCACAAAGAAAAACATCATCTGGGCGACCAGCAGCTATGAGCAGTTCGGCGATCAGTACGCAGATGATAAGCAGATAACGACAGAAGCGTTGACAGGTCTGAACCCTATCCTGCTGCAACCCAGAATTATGAAAACGATGGAACAGCAGCAAGCACGCACTAAAGTCCATGCAGAAGTTTTTACTCCCGCATGGATATGTAATAAGATGAACAATTATTGCGATGAAGAATGGTTTTGTAGAAAAGATGTATTCAATATTTTGCAGGATAAGGAATGGGACATTACACAAGAGAGAATATTATTTCCACCAAATAAAACATGGCAGCAATATATTGATTCACGTCGGCTTGAAATCACATGTGGCGAGGCTCCATATATAGCTTCCAGATATGATGCCTCTACTGGTGAAGCAATTCCAATAAAAGATAGAATAGGCATTTTAGACAGGAAATTGAGAATAATTAACGAAAATACAGACAATGAAAGAGAATGGCTTAAATGGACAATCAGGGCTTTTCAAAGCGTATATGGATATGAATATCAAGGTGATAATCTTCTGATTGGCAGAATCAATCTTTTAATCACATTCGTAGATTATCTGTCTGATAGATGGAATAGAGAAGCTACCATTGACGAGTTGAAAAAGATTGCGAACATCATTGCATGGAATTTCTGGCAGATGGATGGATTAACTGGCACTGTCCCATTGGGAGAACCGGAAGAAGAAATTCATCAATATTCACTTTTTGAAATGTTCGGCAATGAGGAAAATAAACCGGAAGATAAAAAAACTCCCAGATGCAGAATATTTGATTGGAGGGCAGACAAGTCAATTCTATATGAATCCATGAAAAAACAGGAGGGGTAATCATATGCCGATCAGAGTAGATGATTTATTAAAACAATATGTAAATAAAATAAAGGCAATCTATGGCTCTCATCTAAAGACAGTTATATTGTATGGTTCTTATGCGCGTGGCGATTACAGAGAAGATTCTGATATTGATATTATGATTCTGCTTAATATCACAGATTTGGAAATTGAAAACTACAGGCATAAACTGTCGGATATGACCTATGACTTCAATATGGACCATGATGTGGATATTAAGCCTATTGCAAAATATGACGAGCATTTCAGATATTGGTTAAAGGCATATCCATTTTATGCAAATGTGGAACGGGAGGGGATAAAACTGTATGAAGCAGCATGAGGAAGGAAATAAATTCGACTTAATGAAGTATAGGCTGGAATCAGCAAAAAGCGATTTGAAATCGGCAAAAATACTGATAGAAGCTGAAGAATATAGAGCCGCAAACAACAGGGCTTACTATGCAATATTTCATGCAATATCAGCGATTCATGCTCTTGATGGAAAAGCATACAAACGGCATAAAGATGCACTGGGAAGTTTTAATAGGGAGTATGTAAAAACAGAGGTTTTCCCCAGAGAGATAGGCAAAAAAATTTCACGGGCAGAAGAAACTCGGCATGCAAGCGACTATGATGATTTTTATATCGCTACAAGGGAAAAATCGCAGGAGCAGATTGAAACAGCAGAAGAATTGATAAAAATGATTGAGGAATATTGTAAAAATAGTGTGAGTGAAGAGGAATAACAAAAGAAAATAAGTCTTTCATTATGATATGGGGGAATATATGCGAAAATTGTTATTATTGGTTAGAATTTCTAAACCTGCATATAATAAAACGCTTTATCAAGATTATAAAATTTATATGAATCGTCAAAAAAATTTCCGCGACCCGAAATATAATCATGGGCAACATGACAAATATGAAGGCGCAATATTAAGAGGTCCTTGTGATGTAAAATATTTTGAGGATGGAAAAGAGAAGCAAGTGCATTTAAACAACGATGGAATTATGTATAAAGAAAATAATGCATATATATTCTGCATGTATAAGGTAGAATTTGACGAAAAATCATATGATAAAAAGAATAATACATTTTACCATAATATTTCATGGGATTATATAAAATCTTTATGGGATGATAAAGATGATTTGGAAATGATGATTATTAAAAATACAAATGTCTTTTTTAGAAAGTTTTTGGATGCTTCAAACAGAGAAGGGAAAAAATGTGCAAGGGGTTTAGTTAAATATGATTTACAAGAGAAAATACATGATAAAGTATATTTTGAAAAAGCTCTAGAGGATGATTTTGAAGCAATTTATCATAAAGTAAACGATTATAAAGAACAAGAAGAGTATAGATTAACAGTAATAAATGAAAATAGTGGGGACTTTTTGGAGCTATCATTAGATAATGATAATTCCTTGATGTTTGATATTCTTCCAATAAAAGAATATGGAAAAAATATTATTATAGAGATTAGTGATTTAGAGTTTGATCCACAGACAAATATGCCAATTAGATTTTCGGCGGCATTACAATATGTTGAGCCCATAAAGATTATAGAATCGCAATATTAAGCAATCTGTAAAATATTATGCATAAGGGGAAATATGATTATGAAATTTGATTTTGTAATAGGAAATCCACCATACCAAGATGAAACGCTGGGAGATAATAAGGGATATGCGCCGCCAGTTTATCATAAATTTTTGGAGAGCGCCTATGAAATAGGCGAAGTTGTGGAAATGATTCATCCTGCAAGGTTTCTTTTTAATGCTGGAAGTACGCCTAAACAGTGGAATGAACAGATGCTTCAAGATCCACATTTGAAAGTATTGTATTTTGAGCAAGATAGCAGCAAAGTATTTAGCAATACTGATATTAAGGGGGGGGGTAGTTATTACACATCATGACAAGAAAAAAGAATATGGGGCGATAGGGGTATTTACTACATATAAAGAGTTGAATTCAATATTTGGTAAGGTTGAAAATCACATAGATTTTTCCAGCTTTGGTAATATTGTTGTGACTGCTTATGCGTATCGTATGACGGATAAAATGCATACTGACCATCCTGAAGTTATTGAACTGTTGAGTAATGGACATGCATACGATTTGAAATCAAATATATTTGAAAAATTACCTCAAATCTTTTTGGATGAAAAACCATCAGATGGAGAAGAGTATATACAAATATTAGGCCGTGAAAAGTTTACAAGAGTATATAAATATGTAAGAAGGGATTATATCAACATGGTTTGTAATTTGGATAAGTATAAAATATTCCTTCCATCAGTTTCAGGTATTGGTACATTGGGTGAAACTTTAGCTACTCCAATATTGTGTGGTCCTATGGTTGGTACAACTGAAACATTTATGGGGATAGGTTCGTTTGAAACAGAAAACGAAGCAAAGGCAGCGATGAAATACATTAAAACAAAATTTGTGCGTGTTTTGCTTGGAATTTTGAAAACTACACAGCATATATCTACAAAAACATGGGAATATGTTCCGCTGCAGGACTTTACTATGTCATCCGATATCAATTGGTCTGTGTCTATACCAGATATAGATAAACAGCTTTATAGTAAATACGAATTATCCGAAGAAGAAATCAATTTCATCGAATCAAAAGTAAAGGAGATGGAATAATGGCAAAAATAAGCATCAATACTACTCAAAAAGTTATTCCTATGATTTATGCTTATTCCACACCTGAAATTGCAAGACATGACGGCTGGGTAAAAATTGGATATACGGAGAAACAGACTACAGAACAAAGGCAGAAACAGCAATCCCATACAATAGACGTGGAATTAAAGGAAGAATGGAAAGGAAACGCTATCTTTGAAGATGGCTCTGGCGAGATTTTCCATGATTCTGATTTTCATGCATATCTTAGCAAATTGGGAGTTGAACGGAAAAAAGATACAGAATGGTTTCATATTGACGGGCCAGCTTCAAAGCAGGAGTTTAATAAGTTCCGTGAGAGCAGAGGGATACTGAAAGATATTGACGAGGCTATTCCTTATACTCTGCGAAACGAACAGAAAAAGGCTGTTGAGCAGACTGTCAACTATGCCAATAACCATGAAAAAGGCGAATTTTTATGGAACGCAAAACCACGCTTTGGCAAGACAATATCTGTTTATGATTTTTGTAAAAAGGTCAATGCACACGATATTTTGATAGTGACGAACAGGCCAGCTATTGCTAACTCTTGGTATTCTGATTACGAAAAGTTTATAGGGAATGAATCAGGATATTTGTTTGTAAGTTCCACGGATTCGCTTAAAGGGAAAAAGTATGTCATATCAAGGGAAGAATACAGAAGGATAGCGGCAGTATCTGGGAATGAAGTGCCTGGATGTATAGAATTTGTCAGTTTGCAGGATTTAAAAGGCTCTATCTATTTTGGCGGTCAGTATGACAAACTGGAAGAAATCAGCGATGACCCTAAAAGGGGGAAAGTATGGGATGTTTTGGTCATTGATGAAGCCCATGAGGGCGTAGATACATACAAAACAGATGTAGCGTTTGACCATATCAAGCGTGAATTTACTTTGCATTTATCTGGAACGCCGTTTAAAGCGCTGGCAAATGATAAATTCTCAGAAACAGCAATTTTTAACTGGACATATGCTGATGAACAGAAAGCAAAAAGGGAGTGGAACGGAGAAGATGAAAACCCATATAAGAATCTTCCCCAACTAAATCTGTTCACTTATCAGATGTCAGAAATCATCAAGGAAGAATTAGAACAGGGAATAGAAATTCAGGGGGAAACAGAAGAATATGCCTTTGATTTGAATGTTTTCTTTGAAACCAAGAACGGCAGATTTGTTCATGAAGGCTCTGTTGACAGATTTTTGGACGCACTTACAAAGCAGGAAAAATTCCCATTCTCTACACAGGAGTTGAGAGCTAAATTGAAGCATACATTTTGGCTGTTGAATCGTGTAGACAGCGCAAAAGCTCTTGCTAAAAAATTAGAAATACATCCAGTATTTAAAGATTATAAAATCATCCTTGCCGCTGGTGATGGCAGACTTGATGAAAGCGAAGAAAATCAGAAATCTTTTGATAGAGTGACACAGGCTATCCGTGATAATGAAAAGACAATCACATTATCAGTAGGACAGCTTACTACTGGCATCACAATTCCAGAGTGGACGGCTGTTTTGATGTTAAGCAATATAAAAAGCCCATCTCTGTATATGCAGGCCGCTTTTCGTGCGCAGAATCCGTGCCTGTTTCAAGAAAACGGTCAGTATTTCAGAAAAGAAAATGCTTATGTATTTGACTTTGACCCCGCTAGAACACTTATTATCTTTGAGGAATTTGCGAATGATTTATCGCTTGACACATCAGATGGCAGAGGAGATATGGACAAGCGCAAAAACAATGTACGTACTTTACTGAACTTTTTCCCTGTCATTGGTGAAGATGAAGATGGTGAAATGATAGAACTTGACGCTGAAAAAGTCCTTTCTATCCCGCGAAAAATACGTTCACAGGAAGTTGTGCGCCGAGGATTTATGAGCGACTTCTTATTCCAGAACGTTTCTAATGTATTCCACGCACCTATGGAAGTGATAGAGATTATTCAGCAATTTACAGCGGTACAGGAGCCAAAAAACAATGTAAATATTACTCCACAGACAGAAGATGAATTGTCTTTAGACGAAAATGGCGAGGTTTCGTTGACAGATGATTATGTTATTGGTAAATCATCAGAAGTTTTTGGAGACAAAATATTTAGTGATGTTCCTGAAAAATTAAAGAGCGTAATTGAAGATATACAAGTAGCAAAAGATGATAATGAAACTGAGCCATTAGATTATCTAAAAAGTATTTTTCATAGCGAAGCTGTCGGAGCAGTAATGGAAACAGCACAGTATGGTTATGGAGCAGATTTACGTTCATCTGATAAGAAACGTCTCGAAAAGAAGCTGAAAGCTGATTCAGACCATATCATCAACAAGGCATATGGGGATTTATCTATCACCAATAAGAAATTAGAAAAAGAACATGATGAGATTTTGTCTTTATGCAACACTGATGAAGAAGTCGAAGCAGCCAATCAGGAATTTGAGGAAAAAAGAAAAGCCGCAGTTGAGACATTCAAACAAACTTTGTCTGATTCTGTTGATGATTTTGTTAAGTCGGCTGGTGAAGATGTTGTCAGGACAGTGGAAACACAGAAGAAAGAGCATCAGAAAAAAAGTATAGAGGATTCTGTAAAAGACCATCTTAGAGGATTTTCCAGAACAATACCTTCTTTCCTTATGGCATATGGAAATGAAAATGTTACGCTTGCTACGTTTGACAAGATTATTCCTGATGATGTTTTTATGGAAGTAACAAGTATAAGTTTGGAGCAGTTCAGGTTTTTGCGTGATGGCGGACCATATATCAATGAAAAGACAGGACAGCAGGAAATGTTTGAGGGGAAATTATTTGACCCTGTTGTATTTGATGATTCTGTAGAAGAATTTTTACGCCTGCGTGTAAAGCTGGCAAATTACTTTGAAGAAATTCATCTTGAGGATATTTTTGACTATATCCCGCCACAAAAAACGAATCAGATTTTTACTCCCAAATGGGTAGTTAAAAAAATGGTTGATATGCTGGAACAGGAGAACCCAGGGTGCTTTGATATGCCAGATAAGACTTTCATTGATTTATACATGAAGTCTGGATTATATATCGCTGAAATCGTAAAGAGGTTATATCAGAGCGACAAGATGAAAAGAGGATATCCAGATGGGACTGAAAGACTCAGACATATTTTCAGAGAGCAGGTTTATGGTCTTGCTCCGACAGAAATCATCTATAAGATTGCAACAAATTTCATTTTAGGATTTGACGATAGCGTAACAATTACAGAGCATAATTTCAGACAGGCGGATGCCTTGGAATATGCAAAGCAAGGAACACTGGAACAGTTTTTAGATGAATTATATGGGGGAGAGAACAATGGGTAGACCTAGAAAAGACAATGTGCCCGTATCTTTCCGGTTGGAACGCACAGTGTTTGACAAGCTGAATCAGTTCTGTGAGGATTCTGGACAAGCTAAAACAGTTGCGATTGAAAGAGCTTTGGGTATGTATATTGATGATTATTATGAAAAACAGGAAATTATCAAAAAGAACGAATAGAGAGAGGAAAGTGGTGGAGGTATGTTATATGTTTAAAACGAGCGAACAACTATTAAAAATTGTTGTAGAAAAATACAAGAAAACAAATTCAAAACAATTAACAGGACGATATTAGGTAGTTAAGGGATTTTAAAATGAGTTCACAGAAGTTGATTGTACCTTTTGATTTTCCCTCGTAGGGGTTCAAATTGAGGGTTCACCGTGGTTCAAATCCTCGCGGGAAAACTCGCTGAAAAACTGAAATCAGGCATAAAAAAAGAGGGCTTCTGGCGGAGCGATACCGTTGAAAGCCCCTGTTTATTGGGGATTCCCCTTGTATCAAAGACAGATGGAATGCGTTCCATCTGTCTTTTTTTATTCATTTGTTAGAAAAGCTGCCGCCTTGCAGGGATGTCTTGACGGCTTAGAGAGTGGAAGAGCGAGCCGTTTTGTTTCGGCGTTCACATACTATCCGGTCGAGCAGTTTTTCCGCAACCTCGTCTTTGCTCATAACGGGAAACTCAACGATGCTATCTGCTGTTAGGATTGTGACGATATTCGTGTCTGTGCCAAAACCTGCTCCCTGCGTTTTTAGATTGTTGGCAACGATCATATCCAGATTTTTCTTTTTCAGTTTTGCGCGGGAATTTTCAACCATATGCTCCGTTTCCATAGAAAAGCCGCATAAAAACTGGCCGCTTTGCTTATGCGCACCCAGATAGCCCAGGATATCGTCTGTCCGTTCGAGCGGCATAGAAAGACTGGCATCGGACTTTTTTATTTTTTCCGAGGCTATGGAGGCGGGACGGTAGTCGGCGACGGCGGCTGCTTTAATAATAATATCCTGGGAAGCGCTGATTCCTGTTACCGCCTCAAACATGTCCTTTGCGGAACGGACGGGAAGGACAGTCAGATAGGGCGGGGGAGTCAGACTGACAGGGCCTGACACGAGCGTTACATCTGCGCCCCGGAGCATACATGCCCTGGCGATGGCATATCCCATTTTGCCGGTGGAATGGTTGCTGATAAAGCGAACCGGGTCAATGGATTCCACGGTAGGACCGGCAGTGACAAGAACTCTGCACTGCTTCATATCTTTTTCATGGGATATGGCGTGTTCTATGGCAGAATAAAGCGTTTCCGGTTCCGGCATTTTCCCTTCTCCGGTGTCTCCGCAGGCCAGATATCCGGCGGCGGGGGTGAGGACTTCCATACCATAGCGCCGGCATTTTTCCAGATTGTCCTGCACGATCCGGTTATGATACATGCGTGTATTCATGGCAGGAGCCACGATTTTATGACAGCCGCAGGCCAGAAACGTGGTGGTGAGCATATCGTCGGCAATGCCGTTTGCAATTTTGCCAATGACATTGGCAGAGGCCGGAGCCAGCAGGAATACATCCGCCCATTTGGCAAGAGATACGTGCTCCACATTGTATTCAAAATTGCGGTCAAACGTATCGGTCAGGCATTTACTGCCTGTCAGGGTTTCAAACGTAATCGGATGGATGAACTGTGTGGCGTTTTGCGTCATGATTACTGTGATTTCGGCGCCCTGTTTTTTCAGCATACTAGCGAGAGAAGCAATTTTATAAGCGGCGATGCTCCCCGAAACGCCGAGAATGATTTTTTTATTTTTCAGCATAAATGAACTCCTGTTAGATTTGACGACGGAAGGTCCGCGCCGGACTGGACTGTCCGGTGTAAACCTGATTTTCTGCCGCAGGGCAGATTCCCTCCGGCGGCGTTATGAATAGCGGAACAGTCCCGCGGATACAAGCGCCTTGGTAATGAGAGCGGCCAGTATTGTGGCGCAGACAGCCTCGGGAATGCCGGAAGCTGTAACGGTTCCCATAATGAGGCCGAATACGGCTGTGACTGCCACTTCTTTTGCCTGTGCATACTGCTGTGCAAACAGCAGATAAATGCTGCCCATAACCGCAAGGGTGTTTGTCATGGAACCGATGAAACCGCAGATACCGTAGCCAAGCAGCCTTGGACATTTTATTTTTTTAAGCAATATCCAGAGCCAGCCGGATACTACGCCGATCAATATACGGCATCCGATGGAGATCCACAGCGCCTTGAGGCTGCCGGAAAGTCCGGTCGTTAGAAACGGGGAAAATGCAAAAGAGAGCAGGGTGGGCGCGTAAGTGTTGCTCAGCATAGAGCAAATGCCGAATGTGGCGCCCAGTATGGCGCCTGCCAGCGGGCCGAGCAAAATCGCGCCGATAATAACCGGTACATGTACGGTAGTCGCTTTGATAACGGGCAATTGTATCATTCCCAAAGGCGTGTTTGCCAAAAGAATGACAATTGCGATCATAAGCGCCACACGGACCATCCAGCCGGTGCTCTTTGCGGCGGGGGCCGTTCTTTTTTTTGTGTTGTTCATATTCTGTTTTCCTCCTGTTATCGTTCTTCCTGATTTACGACAAAACGCCGGAAAGGGAGCCTGTAAGAGAAGCCTGCCGGGCCGTTCCGTGTATGAAGATACAATACACGAATATCCTATCATGGATTTTGCAAAGGGACAACAGGTTTTGTATGTTTGCCGGGGATTGGGGGCGGTTGTGCTTGAAAAACAGAGGGAAACGGTGTAGAATCTGATAGGAACAGACAGGAAATTATCTGTCAGAGATCAGAAAAAGGAGAATTCCAGATGGTACTGCGCAAAAAGCCGGTCACCGGCATGAAAGATATCCTGCCCGCAGAGATGCAGATCAGGGACTATGTAATAGGGGTGATTAAGGAAACCTATGCAAAGTTTGGTTTTACTTCCATTGAGACACCCTGTGTGGAAGACATTGCGAATCTGAGCAGCAGGCAGGGCGGCGAAAACGAAAAACTGATTTTTAAAATATTAAAGAGAGGGGAAAAACTGAACCTGGATGCTGCACAGACAGAAAACGATCTGACGGACAGCGGACTGCGGTATGACCTGACGGTGCCGCTTGTACGTTATTATGCAAACCATGCCAATGAGCTGCCGGCTCCGTTTAAGGCGCTGCAGATGGGAAATGTATGGCGTGCGGACAGGCCGCAGAGAGGACGGTACCGCCAGTTTATGCAGTGCGACATTGACATTTTGGGCGAGCCTTCCAATCTGGCGGAAATTGAACTGATACTGGCTGCCACGACGACGCTCGGCAGGCTGGGTTTTCAGGATTTTCAGATTCGCATCAATGAGAGACGGATTCTGAAGGCTATGGCGGCATACAGTGGGTTTGCGGAAGCAGACTATGACGCGGTGTTTATCATACTGGACAAGATGGACAAGATCGGGACGGAAGGCGTGGCGCAGGAGCTTGCGGATAACGGCTATGCAGCAGAGGCAATTAAGCGGTATACAGCCCTGTTTGATAAGGTGCGGCAGACAGATGACGCGCAGCAGGCGCTTACAGAGCTGGCCGATACGCTGATCGGGGCAGGTGTGCTGGAAGAGGAAGTGAAGACCGGCCTGCAGGAAATTATCGCCAGTGTAACGGCTACAAAGGAATCGGTGTTTGAAATTGTCTTTGACCCTACGCTTGTAAGGGGGATGTCTTACTATACAGGGACAATTTTTGAGATTGCCATGCCGCAGTTTGGCGGCAGCTGCGGCGGCGGCGGACGGTACGATAAGATGGTGGGGAGATTTACCGGGAAAGATGTGCCGGCATGCGGCTTTTCGATCGGTTTTGAGAGAATTATACTGTTGCTGGTGGAAAGCGGGTTCCAGGTACCTTCGCAGCCGGCGAGAACGGCATATTTGATTGAGAAGGGCGTGGAAAGCGAAACGTTGTGTCAGGTAATCGCACAGGCGCAGCAGGAACGGGCCAAAGGGACGCAGGTACTTGTGGCGCGTATGAATAAAAACAAAAAATTCCAAAAAGAACAGCTTATGGCGGACGGATATGAGAACTTCAGGGAATTTTATAAAAATCCCTTACGATAAAAGGCAGGAGGCAGCAGCAATGGCAGAAGCAATGAAGGGCTTACACAGAAGCCACAGATGTACGGAGGTAAGCGTTAACGACGCGGGAAGCACCGTTACCGTTATGGGATGGGTGCAGAAACAGCGGAACAAGGGCGGTATCATTTTTGTAGATTTGCGTGACCGGTCGGGTATTCTGCAGATTATTTTTGAAGAGAGCGACTGCGGTGCGGAGAATTTCGCCAAAGCGGAGAAGCTCAGAAGCGAATTTGTTATCGCGGTGGTGGGAAAAGTAGAAAAAAGAGCAGGAGCGGTAAATGAGAATCTGGCAACGGGACAGATTGAGGTACGGGCAGAGCAGCTGCGTATTTTGTCGGAGTCTGAGACGCCGCCGTTTCCGATTGAGGCGGATTCGAAGACGAAAGAAGAGCTGCGGTTAAAATACCGTTATCTGGATCTGCGCCGTCCGGATCTGCAGCGCAATATTATGCTCAGGAGCAGGATCGTGGCAGGCATTCGTAAATTTATGACGGAGGAAGGGTTTTTGGAGATTGAGACGCCTATCCTGGGCAAATCCACACCGGAGGGCGCCAGGGATTATCTCGTACCCAGCCGTGTCCATCCGGGTACATTTTACGGTCTGCCTCAATCGCCGCAGCTTTTTAAACAGCTTTTGATGTGTTCGGGTTATGACAGGTATTTCCAGATCGCCAAATGCTTCCGGGATGAGGATTTGCGCGCGGACAGGCAGCCGGAGTTTACCCAGGTGGATATGGAGCTGTCTTTTGTGGATGTGGATGATGTGATTGATGTCAATGAGAGACTGCTTCAGTATGTGTGCAAAGAGGCGATCGGGCTGGACGTGCAGCTTCCGATTCCGCGGATGACATGGAAGGAAGCGATGGAACGGTACGGCAGCGATAAGCCGGATACCCGTTTTGGCATGGAGCTTGTCAATGTGTCAGATGCGGTAGCGGGCTGTGGGTTTGGCGTTTTTACCGCCGCATTGGAAAATGGCGGCAGTGTGCGGGGGATCAATGCGAAAGGGCAGGCGTCCATGCCCCGTAAAAAGATTGACGCGCTGGTGGATTTCGCAAAAGGATACGGCGCAAAGGGGCTGGCGTATCTGGGGATCCAGCAGGACGGCAGTTATAAATCTTCCTTTGCCAAATTTATGACGCAGGAACAGCTGGACGGTCTTGTGAAGGCGATGGACGGTCAGCCGGGGGATCTGCTTTTCTTTGCGGCCGACAAAAATAATATTGTATACAGTGTGCTTGGCGCGCTGCGTCTGGAAGTGGGAGAACAGATGGGTATTATCGATCATGATGCGTTTCATTTCCTGTGGGTGACAGAATTTCCACTGCTGGAATGGAGTGAGGATGAGAACCGTTTCGTAGCGGTTCACCACCCGTTTACCATGATGATGGATGAGGATCTGCAGTACTTGGATTCTGACCCGGGCAGAGTGCGGGCGAAAGCATATGATATCGTACTGAACGGCGTTGAGCTGGGCGGCGGCAGCGTCCGGATCTATCAGAATGAAATTCAGGAAAAGATGTTTGAGATTCTTGGCTTTGAGAAAGAGGACGCCCACAGCAGGTTCGGTTTCCTGCTGGACGCTTTTCAATACGGCGTACCGCCGCATGCCGGTCTTGCGTATGGCCTTGACCGTCTCGTTATGCTGCTGGTAAAGGCGGACAGCATTCGGGAAGTGATGGCTTTCCCCAAGGTAAAGGATGCTTCCTGTCTGCTGACAGGCGCGCCGGATGTGGTAGACGTGGTGCAGATGAAAGAGCTGCACCTGTCTTCTGACGTGGAAGAGCAGGAGGTATAATGCTGCGGCTTTATATTGCAAACGCAGAGGTATTCTGCGAAACGGACAGGTTTGAGCGGGCCTGCGGGCTGATCGATTCTGTCCGTCTTGCAAAAGTGCAAAGGTGCGGGCTTAAGGAGGATAAAGTACGGAGTCTGTGCTGTGGGCTTTTGCTGCAGTATGCCCTGCAGACAGTGGCAAAAGCCGGGGACTGGGCGGCGGCGCAGCGTCTGGTGGGCGCGGACAATAGAATGACAGCCGGATGGGGAAAGCGGATAGAGCTGCGGTATGGATACGGGACATGTGGGAAACCGTATTTTGAAGAGTACCCGCAGTTTTGTTTCAGCCTTTCCCATTCCGGAAGATATGCCGTACTTGCCGTTTCCGAGGATGAGAACGGAGTGGATATTCAGCAGAGGCGCCCTGTGACAGTACGTATGGCGCGCAGAGTGTTAACAGATCGGGAATATAAGAAATTTACAATGCTGGGAACGGAGCAGGAAAGAGAGGATTGGTTTTTCCGCTGCTGGTGTGCCAAGGAGAGTTATGGGAAGCTGACAGGGTACGGATTTTCGCAGGATTTCCGCCGGATTTGTCTGGAGGAAAGCGGAGAGAGGATTGTCCATCCGGCTTTGGGGCCGGCGCTCTGCCGGGAATATATGCCGGAGGCTGGCTATTATATGAATGTATGCAGAAAGCAGGCCGGGGAAGAGGAGAAGCCGCTTTTCCCAAAGAAGCCGCTGGATGTCACGCAGACGCTTTTATGTGCTGTCACGTAAAGCGGAAGGTCTCATATCATATGGTAAGAACAAATATGAGGGATGCGGCTTATGGCATATTATACGATTGTAATGGATGCCGGGCATGGAGGCTCTGATTTTGGGGCAGTCTATAATGGACGATATGAAAAGGATGATACGCTGGCATTGACGCTGGCAGTGGGAAATATTTTGCAGAATGCGGGGATTAACGTTGTTTATACTCGTACGGAGGATGTATACGAGACGCCTTACCGCAAGGCGCAGGAGGGCAATTTGTCGGGAGCGGATTATTTTATTTCCATCCACAGAAATTCAAGCCCTTATCCCAATACGTATTCGGGAGTGGAATCTCTTGTCTATTCAGATTACGGGATTGCCGCTACGATGGCCAGAAATATCAATCGGCAGCTTTCCTATTTGGGTTTTCGAAACATTGGTGTAACGGAACGGCCGAACCTGATCGTTCTGAACAGTACGCAGATGCCAGCGGTCTTGGTGGAGGTTGGGTTTATCAACACGGATGCGGATAATGCGCTGTTTGATCTGGAATTTGATGCAATCGCCGAGGCTATCGCCTATGGGATTCTGGAATCCATAGGAGTCGTATAACAGACTGGCTTTGCTCCGTAAATACAAAAAGGAAAATAGAGAGCGCGAAAAACAATGAAGAGGAGAAAGAGAAACGGGCTGTCACAGATTCAGCTGATAGCCATGGGATTTTTGATGATTATAGGAATCGGGACGCTGTTGCTTATGCTGCCTGTTTCCGCAAAAGAAGGAACAGTCGGGCCGCTGGACGCGCTTTTTACGGCTACCAGTGCTACCTGCGTGACAGGACTGGTAACGGCGGACACATGGCGCAACTGGACACTGTTCGGCCAGCTCGTGATCCTTCTGATGATTCAGACAGGCGGTCTTGGTTTCATGACCATTGGTGTATTTTTTTCGATTTATATCAGAAGAAAGATCAGTCTGAGAGAACGTGAGCTGCTGCAGGAGAGCATCAATACACTGCAGCTTGCCGGTGTTGTCAGGCTGACGAAGTTGATTGTAAAAGGGACGCTGCTGATCGAGGGGATGGGGGCGGCCCTTCTGAGTCTGCGGTTTATACCGCAGATGGGATTTTGGAAGGGCTGCTATTTTGGCGTTTTCCATGCCGTTTCCGCTTTTTGTAACGGCGGTTTTGACTTGATGGGAGAGCAGGAGCCATATGTGTCTCTGACCGGTTATGTTTCAGATCCCCTCGTGAATCTGGTGATTATGTCGTTGATTGTGATAGGCGGCATTGGCTTTATTGTGTGGCAGGATCTTTATGAACATGGATTCCACGTGAAGAAATATATGCTGCATACAAAGATCGTGTTATTGACGACTTCTGTTCTGGTATTCGGGAGCGCTCTTCTTTTCTGGCTGTTTGAACGCCGGACATTGTTTGCGGGTCTTTCCCCGGGGGGACAGGCACTGGCGGCGCTGTTCAGTTCCGTAACTGCCAGGACGGCAGGCTTTAATACGGTCGACACGGGCGCATTGTCCAATGGGAGCAAAATGCTGACAATGATACTGATGTTTATCGGTGGAAGTCCGGGTTCTACCGCAGGAGGGATTAAAACGACCACGGTAGTGGTTTTAATCATGTATACGTGGAACAGTCTCAAAAATAAAAACGGCTGCAGTGTATTTGAACGCCGTATTCCCGACGAAGTGATTAAAAAATCCAGTATGGTGCTGGTGATTAATCTGGTGATGTCGCTGCTGGCGGGAATTATCATATGCGGTATACAGCCTGCTCTTTCCATGGACAGCGTTGTATTTGAGATTTGTTCGGCCATCGGAACGGTGGGAATGACGACGGGCATTACAAGAGACTTAAATGCGGTTTCGAAATGTATTATTACATTTCTAATGTACTGTGGCAGGATAGGCAGTATGACATTCGCGCTGTCGTTTATGCAGCGGAAAAAAACCGATCCCGTACAATATCCTCTGGGAAAGATTACGGTAGGATAAGGAAATAGAAACAGCAGGAGCAGAAAGGAACAGACAAATGAAAACAGTTTTGATTATCGGCATGGGAAGGTTTGGTTATCATCTGTGCAGAAAAATGGCGGAGCTGGGCAATCAGATTCTGGCGGTGGATGAACAGGAGGAGGCTCTTGAGGAGATACTGCCGATTGTAACGAGCGCTAAGATCGGAGATTGTACAAAAGTAGACGTATTGAAGACTCTGGGGGTCGACAATTTTGACTACTGTTTTGTATGCGTGGGAGAAAATTTTCAGAGCAGTCTGGAAATTACAAGCCAGTTAAAGGAAATGGGCGCCAAATATGTCATTAGTAAAGCGGTGCGGGATATCCAGTCTAAGTTTTTGCTGCGCAATGGCGCTGACGAGGTGATCTATCCTGACAAGGACATTGCAGAACGTCTGGCAAACCGCTGCAGTGCAAGCCATGTATTTGATTATATAGAGCTGAGTAAGGAATGTTCGATTTATGAAATCCTGCCGCTGTCGGAATGGGTGGGCAGGACGGTGCGGGAATCCGATATCCGCGCCATGTATCATGTAAACATTTTGGGCGTAAAAAAAGGAGAACACACGGATTTTGTGATCCATCCGGATTACAGTTTTGAGGCGGATGACCATCTGATCGTGATGGGAAACAATGACGATGTATTTCGGGTATTGAAACGGATGGATGAAAAAAAACGTTGACAAATACAAAAAATGTATATATGATACGTTTAGCTGAAAAAAGGTTCAATGGTGATCCACTGAATCTTTTTGTGCATAAGAACATGATCACACAATGCAAAAATGGAGGAGAAGATTATGAAAAAATTTTTCAGCATTGTTGTAGCATCAGCGGTGGTTGCGGCTGCTCTGGCAGGCTGCGGCGGCGCAGGTTCTGATTCTACAGCAGACAACACGGCAGCAGATAACACAGCGGCAGACAACACAGCGGCAGCAGACAATACGGAAGGCGGTGAGGGTGCGGCAGACGGCGCTTCCTTTAAGATCGGCGGTATCGGACCGGTGACCGGGGCAGCGGCAGTGTACGGCCAGGCTGTGAAAAATGCGGCACAGCTTGCAGTGGATGAGATCAATGCGGCAGGCGGCGTCAATGGCGCGACAATCGAGTTTAACTTCCAGGATGACGAGCATGATGCGGAAAAAGCTGTCAATGCTTACAATACGTTAAAAGACTGGAATATGCAGATGCTGCTTGGAACCGTGACAAGTACGCCTTGTACGGCGGTTGTGGAGAAATCGCATGAGGACAATCTGTTCCAGTTGACACCTTCTGGTTCCGCAGTGGAAAGTATTCAGTATGACAATGCGTTCCGCGTATGTTTTTCGGACCCTAACCAGGGAAGCGCATCGGCACAGTACATTGGCGAAAATAAGCTGGCGTCTAAAGTAGCTGTCATTTATAACAGCTCTGATGTATATTCTTCCGGTATTTATCAGACATTTGCCGCAGAGGCAGGAAACCAGGGAATTGAAATCGTAGCTGCAGAGGCGTTTACGGCGGACAGCAATACGGATTTTTCCGTACAGCTTCAGAAGGCAAAAGACGCAGGCGCCGAACTGGTATTTTTACCGATTTATTACACGGAGGCATCCATCATTCTCGGTCAGGCGGACAAAATGGGATTTGATCCGATTTTCTTTGGCTGCGATGGTCTGGACGGTATCCTTGCGGTAGAGGATTTTGATACGGCTCTTGCAGAGGGCGTTATGCTTTTGACACCGTTTGCTGCAGATGCCGAAGACGAGCTGACACAGAACTTTGTGAAGGCATATCAGGATGCTTACGGCGATATCCCCAACCAGTTTGCCGCAGATGCTTATGACGGCATTTATGCACTGAAGGCAGCGCTTGAAAAGGCGGGTGCAACACCTGATATGAGCGCTTCCGATATTTGCGAAGCACTGAAAGTTTCCATGACGGAAATTTCCATTGATGGTCTGACAGGCGAAGGTATGACATGGAGCGCCGACGGCGAGCCGAACAAAGCGCCCAAGGCTGTTAAGATTACAAATGGCGCATATGCCGCAATGTAAAACGGTATCATCAGAAAGATTAAGGCAGTGGTCCCGATCTCCGGGCTGCTGCCTTTTTTCTGTAAGAGCGTTCTCTGAAAACCGGGTATTTTTTTGGTTGTGCAGGCGCCAGAATGCGGGCCTTGAAGCGTTTCGACTGCGTTAGGCGCTATAGTGCAGCCGGAAGCTGAACGGTAACGGTTTGTCGAAAAAAAGGGACTGGTAAATATTGACATGTTGCCTTTTTAGAATTATACTGATAGTGGAGTTTTAAATATATAATATATAAGGAGGAGATAACAATGAAAATGTTTAAAACTTTTCTGGTAACTGCTGCTGTGGCAACTCTGACAATGGCTTCTTCTATGGTAGTTTGCGCAAAAGACGCTGATATTGAGCGCCCTCGTGTAAAGAGCAGCTGTGATCTGATGAACTGCTCCGGTCAGCATGTCAGCGTAAAGGATCCTGCTTCAGGATTGGATTTGTATTTCTGCGTACCGCAGAATCTGACCTATTCTGTTGACGAGTATCGCACAAAAGTAGCAGAATTTTTGGCAGACGAGGCTGAAAACAAAAAAGAAGAAGCAGCGCCTGTTGTTGAAGAAAGCAAGAAAGAAGACAACGGTTACTTTGCAAAACCTCGTGTAAAGAGCAATTGTGATCTGATGAACTGCTCCGGTCAGCATGTCAGCGTAAAGGATCCTGCTTCAGGATTGGATTTGTATTTCTGCGTACCGCAGAATCTGACCTACTCTGTCGATGAGTATCGTACAAACGTAGCAGAATATCTGGCAGATCAGGCAAAATAGTCCGCATATTTTGTCCGAAAGGACGAATGCTGGATAACTCTCAGCCATATCATATATCGTAAGAGCAGAAGGATTTTCCCAAAGGCGGGCGATGGCCCGCGGGAAAATCCTTCTTTTTTTGCAGCGGCGCTTTACTGCGTCCTGTAGAAATCAATGTTCTGCTCATTGGCATAAATATAGTTAGGATCGTTCCATTTTGCGCCAATGAGCAGAACATTGATTTCCATGGCGGCACTATGTGAATGATTGACGTTCCGTTGGAGTCTATGGTATACTTGTGTACATACCGTCGTATTCTGCGGATAAAAAGACGGTGCAAAGGTTCTGCCAAAAGGCAGCAAATGAAAAACAAAGAGGTGTGCGTATGAGTTTTATTTCCTATTTAATCAATGGTATTAGTCTTGGAAGTGTATATGCCATTATCGCACTGGGTTATACCATGGTGTATGGAATTGCCAAAATGCTGAATTTCGCCCATGGGGATGTGATTATGGTAGGCAGTTATGTTGTTTTTGTGCTGGTGAGCGGCTTGGGACTGCCGCCGATTCTGGGCGTGCTTGTTTCCATGGCGGCATGTACGCTGCTGGGTATGGCGATAGAGAAGGTGGCATATAAACCGCTGCGTATGGCGGCATCTCCTCTGGCGGTGCTGATTACCGCAATCGGTGTCAGCTATCTGCTGCAGAATGTGGCGCTTTTGCTGTTTGGGGCTAATACCAAATCCTTTACTTCGGTGGTAAGCGTACCGGCGGTATCACTTGCAGACGGACAGTTGACGATCTCAGGTGAAACAATCGTGACGATAGCGGCCTGCATCATCATTATGGCAGGACTGACTCTTTTTATAAAACTGACAAAGGCGGGTCAGGCTATGCTGGCTGTTTCTGAGGATAAAGGCGCGGCGCAGCTTATGGGGATTAATGTCAATGGAACGATTGCACTGACATTTGCGATTGGTTCCGCACTTGCAGCGGTGGCGGGCGTGCTTCTGTGTTCCACCTATCCGTCCCTGACGCCGTATACAGGTGCGATGCCTGGTATTAAAGCGTTTGTGGCTGCTGTGTTCGGCGGAATCGGTTCCATACCGGGCGCCATGATCGGCGGTATCCTGCTGGGGATTATAGAAATTTTCGGCAAAGCATATATTTCTTCCCAGATGGCGGATGCCATTGTGTTTGCGGTGCTGATTATCGTGCTGCTTGTAAAGCCTACCGGAATTCTTGGCAGGGAAATTCAGGAGAAAGTGTAGGGCGGTGAAATGAAAAAGATGAGTAAAATGGCAAGAGAAAATTTGATTACATATGGAATTGTAGTCGCTGCATATATAGCGGTGCTGCTGCTGGATCAGACAGGTCATATTTCCAGTCTGATGAAAGGACTGCTGGTACCGTTATGTATCTATGTAATGCTGGCGGTTTCCCTGAATCTGGTGGTAGGCATTCTGGGAGAGTTGAGTCTGGGCCATGCGGGGTTTATGTGTGTAGGCGCATTTGCCGGTTCCTTTTTTTCCATGTGCATGAAAGACACTATGCCGGGTCCGCTGCGGTTTTTCCTGGCGCTGGTGACTGGGGCGGTGATGGCGGCTGTGTTCGGCGTTTTGATTGGGATTCCCGTTCTGCGTCTGAAGGGCGATTACCTGGCGATCGTGACGCTTGCTTTCGGCGAGATTATAAAAAATCTGATGAATGTACTCTATATCGGCAAAGACAGCAAGGGTTTCCATTTTTCCATGAAAGATATTATGGCGCTGGGGATGGAGCCTGACGGCAAGGCGATTATCAACGGCCCTCAGGGAATTACCGGTACGCCGCAGGATTCCACATTCACAATCGGGGTGGTGTTTGTTCTGCTGACGCTTTTTATTATTTTAAATCTGATTCATTCCAGAGACGGTCGTGCGATTATGGCGATCCGTGACAACCGTATTGCGGCTGAGTCCATTGGTATTAATATAACCAAATATAAATTGATGGCGTTCACCCTGTCGGCATCGATTGCAGGCGTGGCAGGCGTTTTGTATGGGCATAATCTGTCGACGCTGACGGCGGTTACCAAAAATTTTGGATATGACAGATCCATTATGATTCTTGTATTTGTTGTATTGGGCGGTATTGGGAATATAAGAGGCTCTGTAATCTCTGCAGTGGTGCTGACGCTGCTGCCGGAGCTTTTGCGCGGTCTGAGCGATTACCGTATGCTGATCTATGCCATTGTGCTGATTGTCATGATGTTGTTTAACTGGAGTCCGAAAGCGATCGGTTTCAGAGAGCGGTATTCCCTGAAGCGGTTATTCCATAAGACGGAGGAGTAGATATGTCATTGTTAGACGTACAGAATTTATGCATTTCATTCGGCGGTCTCAGGGCCGTGGATGATTTTGAGATTCATATCAAAAAAGGGCAGTTATATGGGCTGATTGGGCCGAACGGCGCAGGAAAAACGACAGTATTCAATCTGCTGACCGGTGTGTATAAGCCTAATGAAGGGATTATTAAACTGGACGGCGCCGATATTACGGGAAAGCGGACGATAGAAATTAACAAAGAAGGAATTGCAAGGACTTTTCAAAACATTCGTCTGTTTAAAGGCATGTCTGTGCTGGACAATGTAAAGGCGGGGCTGCACAATCATTATAAATATTCTACGCTGGCAGGCATTTTCCGTACGCCGTCTTATTATAAAGTAGAAAAGGAAATGAACGAAAGAGCTATGGAACTTCTGGATGTGTTTGATCTGGGTGACGAATCCGGGCGTCTGGCGTCTAATCTTCCTTACGGAAAACAGAGAAAGCTGGAAATTGCAAGGGCGCTTGCCACGGGCCCTAAGCTGCTGCTTTTAGACGAACCGGCCGCGGGTATGAACCCCAATGAGACAAGAGAGCTGATGGAGACAATCCGTCTGATCAGAGATAAGTTTGATATGACGATTCTCTTAATCGAACATGATATGAAACTGGTGTCCGGTATCTGCGAGGAACTAACCGTATTGAATTTTGGCAGGATACTGGCACAGGGCGAGACAGGAAGGGTGCTGAATGATCCGCAGGTTGTAACGGCATATCTGGGAGAATAGGAGGAAAAAAAGCGATGGCAATGCTTGAAGTGAAAGATCTGGAAGTATATTATGGCATGATTCAGGCAATCAAGGGCATTTCTTTTGAGGTCAATGAAGGAGAGGTAATCGCTCTGATCGGTGCGAACGGCGCCGGAAAGACAACGACGCTCCATACGGTGACGGGGCTTCTTCCTGCAAAGAAAGGATCCGTTCTATTTGAGGGGAAAGAGATTACAAAGATACCCGGCTATAAGATCGTGTCTATGGGTATGGCGCATGTGCCGGAAGGCAGGCGTATCTTTGCCCAGCTTACCGTATTGCAGAATCTGCGTATGGGCGCTTATACAAGAAAAAATAAAGAAGAGATAGAAGAAACGCTGAAGATGGTGTATGAAAGATTTCCCAGGCTGGAAGAGCGGCAGAACCAGATGGCAGGGACGCTGAGCGGCGGCGAACAGCAGATGCTGGCCATGGGCCGCGCCCTGATGTCCCATCCCAGGCTGATTTTGATGGATGAACCGTCTATGGGCCTTTCTCCTATTTTTGTGAATGAAATATTTGATATTATCAGGCAGGTCAGCAAGAGCGGCACGACAGTCCTTCTTGTGGAGCAGAATGCCAAAAAAGCGCTTTCCATCGCGGACCGGGCCTATGTCCTGGAAACGGGCAGGATCGTGCTGGAAGGGAAAGCGGACGTGCTGATGAATGACGATTCCATTAAAAAGGCTTATCTTGGGGAATAAAGGAGGGAATGACATGGAGAAGGTTGTCATTACGATTGCGCGGCAGTATGGGAGCGGCGGACGTACGATCGGCCAGATGCTGTCGGAGGAACTGGGGATTCATTATTATGACAAAGAGCTTTTAAAAATCGCATCGGAAGAGAGCGGCATCAATGAGAGGCTTTTCGTGGGAGCCGATGAAAAATTAAAAAACAGCCTGTTGATGCGGATTTCCAAAAAGGTATATCAGGGGCAGCTGATCTCGCCGGAGAGCGATGAGTTTACGTCGGCAGAAAATCTGTTTAATTACCAGGCGAAGGTAATCAAGCAGCTTGCAGAGGAGGAGTCCTGCATTATTATCGGCCGGTGCGCAGACTATGTACTGCGTGATTATGACAATGTGCTCAGCGTATTCGTTCATGCGCCGGAGGCATACTGTATTGAGCAGGCCAAGCGCAAGCTCAGTATGCCGGACAGGGAAATAAAAAAATATATACAGAAAACGGACAAAGAACGTGCGGATTATTATAAGCATTATACGGGAAGAGAATGGACTGACGCCAGAAATTATGATCTCTGCCTGGACAGCAGCAAACTGGGCATGGAGAGATGTATCGAAGAGATCAAAGCGTATATGAAGGTCAGATTCCGGTAAACGAAATGAACAAAAAAAAGCGGGACAACCCGCTTTTTTTGTTTCCAGCTGCAGAACGCGTTGCCCGCAGTTGACGTATTACAATTCGACGATTGTCGGCTCATGCTTCAGCGCCGGGATAATTTTATTGACAAGGTCGTCTGTCTTGAACTTCAGGCTGGCGGTATTGATGCATGGGTGGCAGGCAAAATACGGTTCGCTTAGTACTTCCCTGTCAATCACCAGACGTACTTTATTTTCGTGATCATTCATCAGACCCAGTATGGTTACGGAGCCGGGGGTAAGATCCATCAGTTCCGTCATCATATCAGAGGAAGCGAAAGAAAGGCGCGCAACGCCGAGCTGAGCGGAGAGATCCTTTGTCTGAAATTTTTTGCTGCCGGGCAGAAGCAGAAGATAAAAAGCAGTCTGTTGCCGGTTGCATAAAAACAGATTTTTACAAATCTTAACCTGAAGAATCCGGTCGATTTCCTCACAGGCATCGATGGTTGCCAGAGCCTCATGCGCTACTCGTTCATAAGAAATTCCCAGCAGATCGAGAAAATCGTAGCAGCGGATCTCTTTTTCGGGCAGGCAGGAAAGATCAGCCGGACGCCCGGGCAAAAGGACTGCTTCTTCTCCCGGATGGCTGCCGGTTTCGTCCCGGCTTTTGGAAGAGGCAAAAGATTCTGTGCTGCCTGTGTCAGATTCTGCGGATGATTCCGGCAGTGTCAAAAGTACTTTTTCGATTCTGTTCTGGTTGATTTCTTCCGCACGGACGGTAATGCCTTCCGGTGTTGTAACGCTTTCCCCGGCCTGGGGCAGACGGTCCAGCGCGCCGATCAGAATGCCGCCGATGGAATCGTAGTCGTCGGAAGAAAGATCCGTATCCAGCGTGTTGTTAATATCGTCCAGCTTCATACTGCCTTCTACCAGATATTGCCGCGGGCCGATTTTTTGTATTAGTTTTTCTTCATCCTCATCGTATTCATCACGTATTTCTCCCACAATTTCTTCTAACAAATCTTCCAGTGTGATCATGCCCACACAGGCACCGTATTCATTTAATACGAAGGCTACGTTCATGGTGGCTTCCCGCATTTCCATCATCAGATCCGCGGTTTTTTTATACTCATAAGTATAATAGGCTTCCCGCAGAATATCTCTGATGGCGAAAGCTCTCTTATTGGGAACAAAGAGAAAGTCCTTAATATTGACGATACCGATCACATTGTCCGAGTCATTTTCATATACGGGAATGCGCGTGTACAGAGATTCCTTGAATATGCCAAGCAGTTCATTGTAGGAAGCGGTAACGTCCACCATTGTAACGTCTATTTTGGGAATCATAATATCTTTGGCGGCGGAATCGCTGAAATCAAATACGTTATAAATCATTTCGCGTTCTTCCGTCTCAATGGCGCCGTCTTCATGGCTTACGTCGACATATGTTTTCAGATCACGTTCTGTCATGGCGTTTGCTTTTTGGGATGTATTAATATGGAAGAGAAGCATAATGCCGCCTGCCAGTTTATCCACGATGAAGATAACGGGGGTAAAAAGGAGCATCAGCGTATAGATAACCCGTGCATAAGCGAGGGAAATTTTCTCGGAATTATACATGGCCCATGTTTTTGGCGTAATTTCGCCAAATAAAAGAACGAATAAGGTTAATGCGCCTGTCATGAAGCCTACCGCGTAGCTGCCCCAGATCCGTATGGCAAGAGTGGTTGCAAGGGAAGAGGCGGAAATGTTAACAATATTGTTGCCTACCAAAATGGTGCTGAGCATTTTACTGTAATGGTCCAGTATTTTGCGGACGGTTTCCGCCTGTTTGCTGCCTTCCTCAATCAAGGTGCGGATCCGTACTTTATTTACTGTTGTCAGGGCTGTTTCCGCCGAGGAAAAAAAGGCGGAGAGCAGTAATAAAAAAGCGAGAATCAGAAATCCCACACAACTGTCCGTATCCAAAAAAATAACCTCCCCATTATTATTGTATGATTGGCAATCCCACCGATCAGGCAGGTGTCTGCTTCATCATATAATAAGACAAAAGAGATTGTCAAGTTCTGAGACTGTGGCGCATATATATATAGCAGGAGGTGTGAGTATGAAGGCATCGGCAAAAAATAACAATTCTTATGTGATATTTTATCTGAAGTGCCTGCTTTTTTCTTATATTCTGACAGTGGGCCTGCTCCTGTTTCTGGCGCTTTTCCTGTATCGGTTCGGCCTGTCTGAAAAGACAGTGTCAATTGCAATTATTTTCATTTACATAGCGGCTTCCCTTTTTGCCGGTTTTCTTTCTGGAAAAAAGATGGGAACCCGCAAATTTTTGTGGGGGCTTTTGGCGGGCGTATTGTATTTTACCATACTGCTCTGTGTATCTCTTGCCATTGACCATGGCGCGGCGGGAATCTCAGGAAATCTGGTGACTGTCTTTCTGATCTGTGGAGGGAGTGGGATGCTGGGCGGAATGCTGGGATAACTTGTTGACCTTTTTTTCCGGTTATGGTATACTTTTCCGCAAGAGGGAAAATTTGCGGAATATCGTATCCGGAGTACAGAGACTTCGGGTGATAAGGAGGATATCGTATGAAACACATTAAGACACTGAACACAAGAAATTTACAGGAATCTATGAAAAAAGGCGGATGCGGCGAATGTCAGACATCCTGCCAGTCAGCCTGCAAGACTTCCTGCACGGTAGGGAATCAGAGCTGTGAGAAAGTAAAGTAGAAAAAGCATCGGAAGATGCCGTATAAGGAGAACGGATAAGCAGCGATTCGCGTCGCTGCTTAAATTACGTTACCGGTACGGCCTTTAAACAGGAGAAAGGGAGTTTTGCGTGGTTCATCAATTTATTAATAACGGATATCACATTGTTTTGGATGTAAACAGCGGCAGTGTGCATGTAGTGGATGCAGTGGCATATGATGTAATTCCGATTGTGAAAACGGCGCTGCAGGACGGCATGTCTGACGCGGCGGAAATATCGGATATGGCAGCCAGAGAAAGCGGTTACAACACGGAGGAATGCAGAGAAGCCGTACAGGAGATACTGGAATTAAAAGAAGCAGGAATGCTTTTCACAGAAGATAAATACAAAGACTATATTTTTGATTTTAAAAACCGTGAGACGGTGGTAAAAGCGTTGTGTCTTCATGTCGCCCATGACTGTAATCTGGCCTGCCGGTATTGTTTTGCGGAGGAAGGGGAATATCATGGCAGGCGGGCGCTGATGTCTTTTGCTGTAGGGAAGAAAGCGCTGGATTTCCTTGTCAGAAATTCCGGAAACAGGGTGAATCTGGAAGTGGATTTTTTCGGCGGAGAGCCGCTGATGAACTGGCAGGTAGTAAAAGAGCTGGTGGCTTACGGAAGGAGCCTGGAGGAGCCTTATCATAAAAAATTCCGCTTTACACTGACAACAAACGGCGTTTTGTTAGACGATGCGATACAGGAATTCCTAAACCGGGAAATGGCAAATGTGGTGCTCAGCATTGACGGGCGCAGAAAAGTAAATGACCGGATGCGTCCTTTCCGGGGCGGACAGGGAAGCTATGACAGAATTGTGCCCAAATTCCGGAAGCTGGCGGAAAGCCGCGGGCAGAAGAATTATTATGTGCGGGGGACATTTACCCGTCATAATCTGGATTTTGCGGAAGATGTACTGCATCTGGCAGATCTTGGGTTTGAGCAGATTTCGGTTGAGCCTGTGGTTGCGCCGGACTGCGAAGAATATGCCATCCGGGAAGAGGATGTGCCGCGGATACTGGCGGAGTACGACAGGCTTGCGCTTGCGCTTTTACAACGGAAAAAAGAAGGAAAGTCTGTTCATTTCTTCCATTTTATGATAGATTTAGAAGGAGGTCCCTGCGTGGCCAAGCGTCTTTCCGGCTGCGGTTCGGGAACGGAATATTTGGCCGTAACCCCCTGGGGAGATTTTTATCCGTGCCACCAGTTTGTAGGGCAGGAGAAGTTTCTGATGGGGAATGTGGAAGAGGGAATCATCAATACGGACATCCGCGATCAGTTTAAAAACTGTAATGTCTATGCGAAGGAAAAATGCAGGGATTGTTTTGCCAGGTTTTACTGCAGCGGGGGCTGCGCAGCCAATTCCTATAATTCCCATGGAACGATTGATGATGTCTATGATATTGGCTGTGAGCTGCAGAGAAAACGGATTGAATGCGCTATTATGTTGAAGGCGGCTGCTGCCAAAACATCGAACTGACGGCACGGCAATCTGATTTGGATGCGTTGCTTGCAGAAATAAAAAGGAGAAAAAACATGAAAAAAAGTAAAGCGATCATAATTCTGACAGTGACCGTTCTGCTGTTGGCATTTTTGTCGTATACGGCAGTATGCGGCTTCCCTGTGGGAATGGAGGAAAATCCGGAGACGGGAGAAAAAGAAGTCGTGCTGGCCGGAGCGGCGTCCGATATTAAGCAGGGTCTGGATCTGGCCGGAGGCGTAAGTATTACCTATCAGGTCGTGGGGGAAGGAACCCCCTCCGAAGCCGATATGAATGATACGATTTATAAGCTGCAGCGCCGTGTGGAGAGTTATAGTACGGAGGCGCAGGTCTATCAGGAAGGCGCAGACAGAATCAATATTGAGATTCCCGGTGTGTCTGATGCCAATGCGATTCTGGAAGAGCTTGGAAAGCCGGGTTCGCTGTCTTTTATGTCCGCAAACGGCGCGGAGGTGCTTTCCGGTACAGATGTCGCCGATGCGCAGGCAGGCACCCAGCAGGATAAGATGGGAAACAGCCAGTATGTGGTACAATTGACACTGACGGAGGAAGGAGCCACCAAATTTGCGGTAGCTACCGCACTGGCAGCGCCAAACCACGATATTATTTTTATTCTGTATGACGGCATGATCGTCAGCGCCCCTTCCGTGAATGAGGAAATCAAAGACGGTATGGCGGTCATCACAGGCATGAGCAGTTTTGAAGAAGCAGAGCGTCTTGCTTCTACGATCCGTATCGGCGGCCTGAAACTGGAACTGGAAGAACTGCGTTCCAATGTTGTCGGCGCCCAGCTTGGTTCCGAAGCAATTCGGACAAGCCTCAAAGCCGGGGCCATCGGTATGGCGCTGGTGGTGCTTTTTATGATCGTAGTTTATCTTGTTCCCGGTATTGCGGCTTCCATCGCGCTTGGCATTTACGTGGGACTGATTGTTGTCTTGCTGAACGCATTTGACATTACACTGACGCTGCCGGGCATTGCGGGTATTATTTTGTCAATTGGTATGGCGGTGGATGCCAATGTGATTATTTTTGCCAGAATCCGGGAAGAACTGGCGACGGGTAAGACCGTACAGTCGTCCATGAAGATCGGTTTTCAGAAAGCCTTGTCTGCCATTATCGACGGTAATGTGACAACATTGCTGGCAGCTCTGGTGCTGGGCATAAAGGGCAGCGGCAGTGTGCGGGGATTTGCACAGACACTGGCTCTCGGTATCATCGTTTCAATGTTTACCGCGCTGTTTATTACACGGATGATTTTAAACGCCATGTTTGCGCTCGGCTTAAAAGACGTCAGATTTTTCGGTGTGGCAAAAGAGAGAAAAACGTGGAATTTCCTTTCTAAAAAGGCAGTGTTTTTTGCCTGCTCGCTGCTTGTGATTGCAGCCGGATTCATCTGCATGGGGCTCAATACATCGGGCACCGGCGATCCGCTGAATTACAGTCTTGAGTTTAAGGGCGGTACATCGACGAACATAACGTTCAATGAGGATATGAGCATTGAAGATATCGATGCCCAGGTAGTGCCGGTCATTGAAGAGATTACGGGAGACGGTAATGTACAGACGCAAAAGGTGAGCGGCACCAACGAGGTCATTGTAAAGACACGGACTCTTTCTGTGGACGAGAGGGAGATGTTAAACGCTAAGATGGCGGAAGACTTCGGCGTGGATACGGAAAAGATCACGGCGGAGACGATCAGCTCCACGATCAGTTCGGAGATGCGCGGCGACGCGATCATCGCAGTGGCAATCGCTACGGTCTGTATGCTGCTCTATATCTGGCTGCGGTTCAAGGATATCCGCTTTGCCGCCAGCGCTGTGATCTGCCTTCTGCATGATGTGCTGGTGGTACTGGCTTTCTATGCGGCGGCGAAGGTATCCGTTGGCAGTACTTTTATCGCGTGTATGCTGACGATTGTCGGCTACTCGATCAATGCCACAATTGTGATCTTTGACAGAATCCGTGAAAATATAGGTATGGCGAAGAAAAATACGGAGCTTGCGGAGGTGGTTAATACAAGTATTACGCAGACGCTTTCCAGAAGTATTTTCACATCTCTGACAACGTTTTTTATGATAGCGGCGTTGTTTATGCTGGGCGTCTCTTCGATCCGGGAATTTGCGCTGCCGCTGATGGTAGGCATTTTGTGCGGCACATATTCTTCCATTTGTCTGGCGGGAGCTCTGTGGTATGTGCTGCGTACCAGAATAACAGGAAGCCGGAAAGCTGACGGGAAGCCGGCGAAAAAAGAAAAATAACAGAGAATTGCAGGAACCTTCTCAAAATGGGCAGGTTCCTTTTTCCGCATAGGGAAAATGGGGTTTGGCAAAACGGCGGCGGAAGCCAAAAACAAGGTGTCCGCGTTTGTCCAGGCGGCGCAGTATGTATGTCAGGGGGAAAGGATGAAGCGGGAAAAATGGTATCTGGCGGCCAAAAAGGCTGATTTTGAAAAAATAGGCAGAATGTTTTCTATCGATCCGGTAATTGCGCGTATTATACGGAACCGGGATATCGAGGGGGAGAAGGCCACTGAGAAATATCTGTACGGCACGCTTGCCGATTTGTATGATCCGCTGTGTATGAAAGGGATTTCGGAGGCGTCGGCCCTTCTTATGCGGAAAATCAAAGCAGGCAGGAAAATACGCGTGATCGGGGACTATGATATTGACGGTATTATGTCTTCCTATATTTTAGCGACAGGGCTTGACATGCTGGGCGCTGTGGCAGATACGGTGATCCCGCACCGTATCCAGGACGGATACGGACTTAATGATGCACTGATCCGGGCGGCATATGAGGACGGGGTTGATACAATCCTCACATGCGACAACGGGATTGCGGCATATGGTCAGACTGCATATGCAAATGCGTTGGGAATGACGGTTGTGGTGACAGACCACCACGAAGTGCCCTATGAGGAGACGGAGCGCGGACGGGTGTATCAGTTACCGCCCGCCGCTGTGGTTGTGGATCCCAAACAGGAGGACTGCGGGTACCCCTTTTCAGGCGTCTGCGGCGCCGTCGTTGCCATGAAACTGATGCAGGCGATGTTTGACGAAGCGGGAATCGGCAGCGCAGCGGCGCTGGATTTATTTTTGGAGATGGCTGCGTTTGCCACGGTAGGAGATGTGATGGAGCTGGTGGACGAAAACCGTATTCTGGTAAAATACGGCCTGCAGAGTATGCAGAATACGGCGAATCCAGGTCTGCGCGCTCTGATGGAGGTCAATGAACTTCTGGACAAAAAGCTGACGGCATATCATATCGGATTTGTACTGGGTCCCTGCCTGAACGCTACGGGCAGGTTGGATACGGCAGGGCGTGCATTGGCGCTGCTGCGGTGCAAGACGAGAGAAGAGGCGCTGCCGATTGCCATGGATCTGAAGCATCTGAACGAGAGCCGGAAAGAGATGACACAGGAAGGCGTGGAACGGGCGCAGAAGCAGATCGAAGACGGCGGGATGCAGGACAGAAAGGTACTGGTCATTTACTTGCCGGACTGCCATGAAAGTCTGGCGGGCATCATAGCAGGCAGAATAAGGGAGCGATACGGTAAACCTGTATTTGTTCTGACAGACTCTGAAGAAGGCGTGAAGGGATCCGGGCGTTCAATCGCATCTTATTCCATGTATGAGGAAATGAGCAGATGCAAAGACTTATTTACAAAGTACGGCGGTCATAAAATGGCCGCAGGCCTTTCTCTGCCAAAGGAAAATGTAACCCTTTTTGCGGAACGGATTGAGGCGGGCTGCACATTGGCGGCGGCGGATTTTATGGAAAAGGTATCGATTGATGTGCAGATGCCTTTCGGTTATGTAAGCCACAGGCTGATCGAACAGTTTGCGCTTTTGGAGCCCTTTGGGAACGGTAACAGGAAGCCTCTTTTTGCGCAGAAAAATGTGTCGCTGCTTGGCAGCCGCATTGTGGGAAAAAATGGCCGTGTGGGCAGGTATACGGTATTGGATGAACAGGGGATGCGTTATGAACTGGTTTATTTTGGCGAACAGGAGGAGCTGCTCTCGTGCTGGCAGAAACATGGGAAAATACATGTGGCATATTGTCCGGAACTGCATACATACCGCGGCAGAACAGAAATACAATATGTGATGCAGGGATTTATGCCGGTATCGGGCGGCGCATAAGAATCCGGCTGTTTGGGGATCGTGCGCAGAGCGGACTATGGAGGAGAGGAAACAGGAGATGAAGGAAAAACGTCTGGAATATATTGATATGCTAAAAGGAGTCGGCATTATTCTTGTGGTGATCGGCCATTCCACCTATGTATCGGAAAATGTGCTGACATGGCTTGCATCCTTTCATATGCCGTTGTTCTTTCTTGTCTCAGGTATGCTGTTTGCCTATAAACATTCGCAGCAGGAAGCGTTTGGAAGCTATGTGCGGAAACGGTTCTGCGGTATGATGATTCCTTATTTCTGGTTTAGCCTGATTTATATTGGCGTGGATTATTATTACTTGTATGCGCATCCGGAAGTCGTGAATCAGGCGTTTATCAATACGGCTGTTCTGCAGGCTCTTTCATTTTATGGAATATCCGTGCTGTGGTTTCTGCCGGCAGTCTTTATGGGAGAAATCTGCTTTTATGTTCTGATGAAAAGGCAGTATCCTGTGTGGCTGCTTGCGGTAATCGGATTTTTGTGCGCATGGGCGCCCGTTGCAGGCAAAAATCTGATTGAGCGTTTTATGAAAATGGAAGAGAGCATTGTTTTAGGGTGGACCGGCAGTCTGCTTCTGGCTTTGCTGCGTGTCTTTCCGGCGCTTGTATTTCTTATGGCCGGTTACGGTCTGTACCGTTTGTCTTTGCGGATACGTTTGAAAGCGTATCAGGAGGTGCTGCTTGGTGTGTTGTGTCTGTTTCTGCATGCTGCGGCAGCATTTGCAAACGGCAGAGTGGACCTGCATTTTCTTGTATTCAATCATGTTGCTTATTTTTATCTGGGCGCCTGCAGCGCGGTTATAGGGCTGACGCTGATTTTCCGCCACGTAAAGAGATTGTGGCTGTTGGCTTTTTTGGGCAGCAATTCTCTGATTGTGATGCTGACCCATCTGGACTGTCAGGTGATGAGCACGGCAATCCGCTTTGCAGCGGGTATGAACCAGTTTATTCCAAGGGCGAAAAATATCATGTTTTATGTGAATTTATATGGGTTTCTGCTGATCAGTGAACTGGTTTTGATTGTGGTGGTAAACAGAATCGGGTTCTTCCTGATTGGCAGGAAGAGCCCGATCAAAATGGAAAAGCCGGAAGCATGGGTAAAAATAATGAAAAAGCTGCGGTTAAAGAAATTTAAAAGAATAAAGTAAACCGCAGGTTATTTTCTGTCTTCTATGATTAGTGTGCGGATTGCAGTCGGGGATTCCGTCCAGTTGAACATGTAGACTGTGTATTGGGAACCGCTGCGGACTGTGATTTCGGTTGACAACAGCGCTTCGTTTCTGTTGGATACATAAATGTCATAATGGGCAGGAATGACTCTGACATAATTGGTAACTTCCATAAAAGCTACATTAGAGAATACGACGTTGCCCGAATAGGTGGAAAGCGTAAGCGGACCGGCATTGTAGGAAAGGTTGCAGGCCCGGATGCAGGCGCCGCCCATCGGCGTGTAGCATACGGCGTCATTAATTTCCACAAGGTCAAGCCCGCCGGCGGTATTGACGATAGCGACCGTCATAGTGGCGCCCACGGTGACGCGAATCTGTTTGCTGATAAAAATATAACCGTTTCTGCCGGCAACCGTGATTGTCTGGTAGCCGGAAGAAATTCTGCCATATTCGCTGACTTCCGCATACTCCAACGTATTCACTGCGGTACGGTTATTGATGGAGATGACAAAAGGATTGTATCCCACCGCTGCATTCAGGAAGCGTATCGTCCCATAGCTGCTGGAATTACAGTAGAAGCATGGCGTTACCGGGCGGGGCAGTACGGTGATAATCGTACCCTGGAAACCGGATGAATTGTTGCCGGAGAATACGGGGCCTCCTTCTCCGGGGTTTGGCAGCGGAATAACAGGCATATTGTTAGTTCCGTTATTGCCTCCGGGGAATACGGGACCTCCTTCCCCGGGATTTGGTAATGGGATGACAGGGGTAGTGTCATTGCCGCCTCCGGGGAATACGGGGCCTCCCTCTCCGGGATTTGGCAATGGGATGACGGGGGTAGTGTCATTGCCGCCTCCGGGGAATACGGGACCTCCTTCCCCAGGATTTGGCAGCGGGACTACAGGCATATTTCTGCTGGAATTGCCGGCGTTTTGATTGGCGCTGCCGGGATAGGCGGCTGCGCCTTCTCCGGGATTTGGCAGTGCAATCCCAGGAGCCGCAGCATTCCTTCCGCCGTTGTTATTCATGTACTCGAATTGGTTGGAATTCATAATAGCCCTCTTTTACGATAAGATATATTGTATTTTATGACCCGGCATGGGAAGTGTGCAAAAATTGGGCTGGGAATTCCTGAGAAGGGCGTTAGAAACCGGATGCTACAAAGCTGCGCATCTCTTCTTTTGTCTTGATTTGTCTTGCGCGTTCAATGACGGCTCTTTTTTCCGGATCGGAAAGCCTGGAAAAGCGGTTTAAGGCATCGAGATGCTTGGCAAGTTCCATTGAAAATCCGATCGGAAGTTCTTCATTTTTTACCATAATTATCCCTTTCTCTCTGCGGTAAACTGCTCCACAAGCCGCTGCACATCCTCAAGACATGCGCCGCATACGGTGCCTGCGCCTGTGGCTTCCTGTACTTTTTCGAGCGTATCCGCACCGGCGTCAACAGCATCCTTGATCATGCCGGCGGTAACACTTAAACAGTTGCATACAATTTTATCAAGATTCATATGTGATACCTTCCTTTCAGAGATAGGATATACGGAAATAAAAAATTTATACAAAGAAAAACCTCCGGGGCAACGGAGGTTTTTCTCTTCTTATGAGGGGGAGATAGTGAGTTGTTGTTCAACTATCTGAGTAATACTATAACCGATAAATGTGTTGAAAATGTGTACAGATTCTGAAATAAAACGTAATTTTATTAAGAAAAAATAAAGATGTAATGAAAAAAATGATAAGGGGAAAAGATCACATCTGTTTTGGATTCAAAAAAATGTGCTTTCATTGAAAAGAGAATTGTTTTGTGCTATTTTATAGTAAGCGGTAAATAATGCGGTGCTGAAATAGCATTTGGGAAGGAAAAGAGGAACAGCTATGTTTTGTGCTTCGAAATTGTTGGAAAGACTGGACTATACCTGTGTGAAGGGCAATCCTGACGCAGAGGTGGGAACACTTGTTTACGATTCCAGAAAGATAGAGAAAGACTGTATGTTTGTCTGTATTGCAGGCGCCAATGCGGACGGACACAGCTTTGCGGCGGAGGCGGAAGAGAAAGGCGCCGCCGTCATTGTGGCGGAAAAAGACGTGGAGCTTCCAAAAGACAGCGGTGTGACAGTCATCCGGGTGGCGGATACCAGATACGCGCTTGCTTTTTTGTCAGCAGCTTATTTCGGATATCCGGCGCAGCAGATGAAAATGATCGGTATCACAGGCACGAAGGGAAAGACGACGACCACGTATCTGGTAAAGTCAATACTGGAACATGCGGGAAGAAAGGTGGGACTTGTCGGCACGATCGAGGCAGTGATTGGCGACCGGCATATACCGGCGGATAATACTACGCCGGAATCCTATGTGCTGCAGAATTATTTCCGGCAGATGGCGGATGCGGGCTGTGACACCGTGGTAATGGAAGTATCATCTCAGGGGCTGATGATGCACAGAACACAGGGATTTACCTTTGATATCGGTATTTTTACCAATATTGAGCCGGATCATATCGGACCAAACGAGCATAAGGATTTTGCGGATTATATGGCCTGTAAGGGGCTTTTATTCCGGCAGTGCCGGGTTGGAATTGTTAATTGTGATGATGTCCACTGGCGGGATGTGACGAAGGGCCATACATGCAGGCTGGAAACCTACGGGTTTTCGAAAGGAGCGGATTTGCAGGCCTATGCTATGCAGCTTGTGACCAAACCGGGCAGTCTGGGTGTTGATTTTTCGGTCAGGGGGCTGATGGATTTGTCGGTTGAGACCAATACGCCGGGCAGATTCAGCGTTTATAACGCATTGACTGCAATTGCGATCTGCAGACATTTCGGCGTTTCCGGGGAGGATATCAAAGAAGCGTTGCTGCAGGCTCATGTAAAGGGCAGAATTGAGATCGTTCCCGTGTCAGATCATTTTACGCTGATGATTGACTATGCGCACAATGCGATGGCGCTCGAAAGCCTGCTGACGACACTGCGGGAGTATAAACCGCACCGCCTCGTCTGTCTTTTTGGCTGCGGCGGGAACCGTTCCAGGCTGCGCAGATATGAGATGGGGGAGGTCAGCGGCAGGCTGGCGGATCTGACGGTGATTACTTCGGATAACCCCAGATTTGAGGAGCCGCAGGAAATTATAGATGATATCAAGACGGGAATAGGAAGAACGGGCGGCAGGTATGTGGAAATCTGTGACAGGAAAGAGGCCATTGCCTATGTAATCGATCATGGGGAGCCGGGGGATATTATTGTACTGGCAGGAAAGGGACATGAAGATTATCAGGAGATCAGGGGACGAAAATATCCGATGGATGAAAGAACGCTGATTTCGGATATCCTGCGGGAGAGAGGCGCCTGTTTATGAGCAGGGAGATCTACGCCAATATCATTGTAGATATTTCCCATGAAAATGTAGACCGTCCTTTTCAGTACAGGATACCGGAAACACTCCGGGGCAGGATCAGAGTTGGTATGTGCGTGCTCGTTCCGTTTGGCAGGGGAAATAAGGAGCTGGCAGGATATGTAGTGGAACTGACTGACCATCCCGTCTATCTGCCGGAAAAGACGAAGGATATTGTGCGGATCTCTGATAAGGGTGTTTTGGCGGAGAGCAGTCAGATCAGGCTGGCGGCATGGATGAAGGAGCAGTATGGTTCAACGATGATTACCGCACTGAAAACGGTGCTTCCTGCCAGACAGAAGATGAGAACGCCGTCCAGACGCCGGATTGTGCTGGCCGTTTCCTTGGAAACGGCTGCAGCGGTGATAGAGGAATGTAGAAAAAAGAGGGCCAGCGCCCGCCTGAGGCTTTTAGAGAAGTTATATACGGAAAAAGAACTGCCCTATGAGTATGCGGTAGGAGAATTGTCGGTTGCGCCCTCGGTAATCCGTGCCCTGGAGGAAAAAAAAATGATTGCGGTAACGTCGGAATTATCGTACCGCAATCCGGTAAAAGGCAAGGCGTTTCCAAAGAGGAGCGTTACGTTAAGCGGCGCGCAGTGTGAGATCGTGACGGATATCCTAGCGGATTACCGCAGCGGCAGGCCAGGGACATATCTGATTCACGGAATTACAGGGAGCGGCAAGACAGAAGTATATATGGAACTGATTGCGGGGATGATTTCTATGGGAAAGCAGGCGATTGTACTGATTCCGGAAATCGCTCTGACATACCAGACCGTATCCCGGTTTACATCGCGGTTTGGGAGCCGGGTGTCGGTCATACATTCCAGACTTTCGATGGGGGAGAAATATGACCAGTGCGAAAGGGCAAAAAAAGGAGAAATTGATATTATTATCGGTCCAAGGTCGGCGCTTTTTACGCCGTTTCAAAGACTTGGAATGATTGTGATAGATGAAGAGCATGAGTCGAGCTATAAAAGTGAATCGATGCCGAAATATCATGCAAGGGAAGCGGCGGCAAAACTGGCTTCTTATTATGGCGCCAGTCTTGTGCTCGGTTCGGCCACACCGTCTCTGGAATCTTATTATGCATCAGAAAATGGCAGTATCAGACGCTATGAGCTGACGCAGCGGCTGACGGGCGGACAGCTTCCGAAGGTGTATGTGGAAGATTTGAGGGAGGAACTGCGAAGCGGAAACCGTTCGATATTCAGCAGAAAGCTGCAGCAGATGCTGGGACAGAGACTGGCGGCGGGAGAGCAGAGCATGCTTTTTCTCAACAGGCGCGGATATGCCGGATTCATATCGTGCCGTACATGCGGACATGTGATGAAGTGCCCGCATTGTGACGTATCGCTTTCCGCGCATAAAAATGGGAAGCTGGTCTGCCACTACTGCGGTTACGAGCAGCCTGCCGTAAATACCTGTCCGGTCTGCGGTTCCGGATATATTCTTGGCTTCAGGGCCGGCACACAGCAGATCGAGGAAAATCTGCACAAGCTGTTCCCGCAGGCGCGGATACTGCGTATGGATGCGGATACAACCAGAAAAAAAGAAAGCTATGAGGAAATACTGGCGGCTTTTGCAGACGGAGGAGCCGATATTATGGTGGGCACGCAGATGATCGTAAAGGGGCATGATTTCCCCAATGTGACGCTGGTTGGCATACTGGCGGCCGATCTGTCTCTTTGTGCAGGGGATTACAGAGCGGGGGAGCGCACGTTTCAGCTGTTGACGCAGGCTGCCGGAAGAGCCGGAAGAGGCGTAAAACCGGGCGAGGTGGTGATTCAGACCTATCAGCCGGATCACCATAGTATCCGCTATGCTGCCGCGCAGGACTACAGGAGCTTTTATGATGAGGAAATGGGATACCGGCAGATGATGGGATATCCGCCGGCGGCGCATATGCTGGCGGTACTGGTGCTTTCTTTGAATGAGGAATCCGGGCAGAGACTGGCGGCAGGACTTGTTCGTGAAACGGCGAAAGCCAAAGCGGAAGAGGCGGTACAGGTCATCGGTCCGGCGCCTGCGGTCATCAGTAGAATCGGTGATCAGTACCGGACAGTGTTTTACGCGAAATCAGTGAATAGGGCAGCGCTGATTGCGGCCAAAGACAGGATGGAAATACTTCTGGAAATGCAGAAACCGCAGAAGGAGACGGTACAGTTTGATTTTGATCCGGTGAACGGCTATTAGCGGCTGGTGACACAAAAAACGGGGTTCACAGACATAGGATAGAGAGAAAAGCGGGAAGGAGAAAATGCGATGGCAATCAGGAATATTCGTATGATCGGGGACGAAGTATTGAAAAAAAGATGCAAGGAGGTGACAGAGATAACGCCGCGCACGGCGCAGCTGATTGACGATATGCTGGATACGATGTATGAGAGGAACGGCGTGGGTCTGGCAGCCTCCCAGGTAGGCATTTTAAAACGGATTGTAGTCATTGATACGACAGGAGAGGACCCGATCGTACTGATCAATCCGCAGATCATGGAAACGAGTGGAGAGCAGTCAGGACAGGAAGCCTGTCTGAGCGTGCCGGGCAAAACGGGTGTGGTGACACGCCCCAATTATGTGAAGGTAAAGGCGCTTGACAGAGAGATGAAGCCTTATGAAGTAGAAGGTACGGGTCTGTTGGCGCGCGCTCTCTGTCATGAGACGGAGCATCTGGACGGGCATCTCTATGTGGAAAAAGTAGAGGGTGAATTAATGGATGCGGAAGATCTGGAAGAGGAGTGACAGGATGAGAATTGTTTTTATGGGAACGCCCGATTTCGCGGCGGGCGCTCTGGAAGCGGTCATAGCGGCGGGACATGAGGTATGCTGCGTAGTCACCCAGCCTGACAAGCCGAAAGGCAGAGGAAGGGAGATCCAGATATCTCCCGTAAAGGAATGTGCCCTGCGGCATGGGATTGTGGTTTTTCAGCCGGTTAAGATCAAGATGCCGGATGCAGTGGAGGAGCTGCGCAAATATAAGGCGGAGCTTTTTGTAGTAGCCGCTTTTGGGCAGCTTCTTTCTTCGGAAATACTGCATATGCCAAAATACGGATGTATTAACATCCACGCCTCTCTTTTGCCGAAATACCGAGGAGCGGCGCCGATCCAGTGGGCTATTTTGAACGGCGAGACGGAGACGGGCGTGACCATTATGCAGATGGATGAGGGTTTGGATACGGGAGACATGCTGGCAAAGCGGATTGTCCCGATTTCGGAGACGGACACCGGAAACAGTCTGCATGATAAGCTGATGGAGGCAGGAGCGGCGCTTGTGACAGAGATCATTCCTTTGATCGGGGAGGGAAAAATCACACCGGAGCGGCAAAATGATGCCGATTCCTGTTATGCCAAAAGGCTCCGGAAGTCTCAGGGAGAAATCGACTGGCGCCAGGATGCACAGACATTGGCCCGGCTCGTAAGAGGACTGAACGCATGGCCGGGCGCCTATACGTGCTTTCGCGGTAAAAATCTGAAAATCTGGGAGACCGATGCGGGCCGGGCGGATGAGAGCTGTCCGCAGGGCCGGGGAGCGGTGGGCTGCCGGGCGGACTGGCTGCCGGGATGTATTATCAATGTCACAAAGGACACGATAGAGGTACAGACGGGAAGCGGTATACTGGCCTTAAAAAGTGTGCAGCCGGAAGGAAAGAAGAGAATGCCGGTAAGGGATTTCCTGCTTGGATATCCGGTAAAGCCGGGGGAGAGATTTGGTGAACAGCCGTCTGGGGCAAACAGACGAGAGGGCAGATAAAAGGAGAGATTTTTATGATGCCATATTATGGTTACGGATACTATTTTGACCCGACCTATATTTTGGTTTTAATCGGAGCCGTGCTTTCGATTGCGGCGTCCGCCAAAGTAAACAGCACTTATGCCAAATATTCCAGAGTGCGCAGTATGACCGGTATGACGGGCGCGCAGGCGGCGGAGCGGATCTTATATCAGGCCGGTATCAGAGATGTGCGGGTTGAGCACGTCAGAGGGAACCTGACAGACCACTATGATCCCCGTTCGAAAGTAGTGCGCCTGTCAGACGCCACGTTTCATTCTCCTTCGGTGGCGGCCGTAGGCGTAGCCGCGCATGAGTGCGGACATGTGCTGCAGCATTATGAGGGCTACGCGCCGCTGAAAATCAGGACGGCGCTCGTACCGGCCGCTAATATCGGCTCGAGGCTGGGGATTCCGCTGATTCTGATCGGTATCCTTTTTGGTGCAAATTCTTTTCTGATTCATATCGGTATCTGGGTATTCTGCCTGGCGGTGCTGTTCCAGCTCGTAACGCTGCCGGTGGAGCTCAATGCTTCAGGAAGAGCAGTCCGCATACTGGACAGCCAGGGCATCTTAAGAGGCGAGGAAGTAGGACAGTGCCGGAAGGTGCTGCGTGCGGCGGCGTTTACGTATGTAGCGGCAGCGGCAGCATCCATTTTGCAGTTACTGCGTCTGGTTCTGTTATTTGGCGGAAGAGACAGAGACTAGTGTGGTGTCTTTCGGAAAACGCGGCATATGGAGGAAACAGGAGAAAGGCATTGAAACAGGGGCAAAAGAAAAGCGGTGTGAACGGAAGAGAGCTGGCGTTAGAAGCGCTGCTTGCCGTTGCGAAAGGGGAGGCATACAGTCATATGGCTGTCAGCGCCATCCTTGATAAATATAATTATCTGGAAGCGCAGGAAAAAGCGTTTATCAAGCGTTTGGTGGAAGGTACGCTGGAGCGGCGGATACAGATCGATTACTGTATCGAATGTTTCTCCTCTCTTCCGGTAGGAAAGATGAAGCCGTTGATCCGGGAATTACTGCGTATGAGCGTCTACCAGCTGTTGTTTATGGACAGCGTGCCTGACGGGGCAGTCTGTAATGAGGCGGTAAAGGTGGCGGAGAAGCGTTCCTTTTATGCCCTGAAAGGGTTTGTTAACGGCATTCTGCGCAATATCAGCAGAAACAAGGAGAAAATTGCATATCCGGACCGCAGTAAAAACAGGATACGATCTCTGTCAGTCGAATATTCTATGCCGGAGTGGCTGATTGAAAAGTGGGATGCGGAACAGGGACAGGAACGGACGGAAGCGATACTGCAGGGGCTTTTAAAAAGAAAACCTGTGACTGTCAGACTGCGTTTGGGGATCAAGGAGCAGGAAAAGGCGGCGCTCAGAAAAGAGTTAGAGGTACGAGGCGTACGCGTTAAGGAAGACGGCAGTCTGCCTTATGCGTGGCATCTGGAAAAACTGGAAGGGCTGCGGGATATCCCGGCGTTTGCGGCGGGACAGTTTACTGTGCAGGATGTGAGTTCTATGCTGGCTGTGGAAGCGGCAGGCATCAGGCCGGGAGATTATGTGATGGATGTCTGCGGCGCACCGGGCGGTAAAATGCTTTTTGCAGCGGAAAAGACGGGTCCAGACGGTATCGTGCTGGCGCGTGATATTTCTGCAGCCAGACTGGTGAGAATGCAGGAAAATAAAAACAGAATGCATGCAAAGAATTGCATACTGGAACAGTGGGATGCGTCGGTTCCTGATCAAGAAAAATACGGCATGGCAGATGTAGTGCTGGCGGATGTGCCTTGTTCGGGGCTTGGTGTGATCGGCAGAAAAAGGGATATCAAATACCGTGTTACGCCGGCGTCTATCGAAAGACTGCTGCCGCTGCAGCGACAGATATTGGGGACGGTATGGCAGTATGTAAAACCGGGCGGTGTGTTGCTCTATTCCACCTGTACGGTAAGCCGGGCGGAAAATGAGGAGATGGCGGCGTGGTTTTTGTCTCATTTTCCTTTTCACAGGGATCCTGCCAGGGACTTGTTACCGGTTTGTTTCCGGGAACAGGAGTCTGTGCAGGGATTTTTCCAGTTTTTGCCAGGTCTTTGGGGTATGGACGGTTTTTTTATTGCAAGGTTTGTACGGGATTAACAGAGATGAAAAAAGATATCAGGTCACTGACAGTGGAAGAACTGAAAAAAGAACTGACGGAAATGGGAGAAAAGCCTTTCCGCGGCAGCCAGATTTATGAATGGCTTCACGCCAGGACGGCGTGCTCGTTTGATGAGATGAGCAATATTTCCACAGCGCTGCGGCAGCGGCTGCGGGAACGGTTTATGCTTGTGACACTGGAAGAAGTCAGCGTACAAGTATCTAAAGTCGACGGCACGAAAAAGTTCCTGTTTCGTCTGCCGGACGGCAATGTGGTGGAAAGCGTGCTGATGCGCTATCATCATGGCAACAGCGTCTGTATTTCTTCCCAGGTGGGCTGTCGGATGGGCTGTCGTTTCTGCGCCTCCACGCTGGACGGATTGGAACGCAGTCTGCTGCCCTCCGAGATGCTGGAACAAATTTACGCGATCAGCCGCCTGATCGAGGAAAGAGTTTCGCATGTGGTCGTCATGGGGATGGGAGAACCGCTTGACAATTATGACAATCTGCTGCGTTTTCTGACGCTGCTGACAGACGAAAAGGGACTCCATATAAGCCAGCGCAATATTACGGTGTCTACCTGCGGCCTGGTTCCGGAGATGAAACGGCTTGCCAATGAAAAGCTGCAGATTACCCTTGCTTTATCGCTCCATGCCGCTTTTCAGGAGAAAAGAGAGCGTATAATGCCCGTTGCGCGGCGCTATTGTCTGGATGAAGTGATGGAAGCGTGCGCATATTATTACGGACAGACAGGAAGAAGGATGACATTCGAATACAGTCTGGCGAGAGGTGTGAACGACACAGATGAGGATGCGAAAGAGCTGGCCCGGCTGGCCAGACGTCTGCACTGTCATGTCAATCTGATAGCGGTCAATCCGGTCAGAGAGTGTTCGTTTGCGGAATCGGGACGGGTACAGTCATTCCGAAAAATGCTGGAGGAGAAGAAAGTCAATGTCACGGTCCGCCGGGAGATGGGCCGGGATATTGACGGCGCCTGCGGCCAGCTGCGCCGCAGGCATACGGAAGGAAAACTGTGAAAAATTTTAATATTACTTGCAATTCCCCGGGATTTAAAGTATAATAATCGGCTATCATAAGGGCAGGAGGAGTTTTCTCTTGCTCTTTTGTTATTTGTATGCTAATATTGGTAAATGTGAAATAGTAGGCAGATGTGCAGGAGGCATAGCGGTGTTGCGGGCATTTTCCATTACAGATATCGGAAAACGGAGAAAATTAAATCAGGATTATGTATTTGTATCAGTATGCCCTGTGGGGAATCTTCCTAATGTATTCATTGTGGCGGACGGTATGGGAGGTCACAATGCAGGCGACTATGCTTCCAAAAACACAGTTCGTATGATGGAGCAGCAGATCAGAGAGTCAGTGCAGACGGAGACGGTGGCGATATTGGATAACGCTATTCAGGAGGCCAATGCGTATATCCGCGGTATGGCGCAGGAAAATGAAAATCTCTATGGGATGGGCACAACAGTGGTGGCCGCTACGCTGCGGGACAATGTGCTGCAGGTAGCGAATGTAGGAGACAGCCGGTTATATATTATAGATGAGAAAGAAATCAGACAGATTACAAGGGATCATTCCCTTGTGGAAGAAATGGTCCGCATGGGCGGTATAGACCGCAGGACTGCCAGAATCCATCCGGACAAAAATATTATCACCAGAGCCATCGGGGCGCTGGATACTGTGGAAGTAGACTTTTTTCATGTGGATCTTTTTGACGGGGATATGGTTCTGTTATGCTCCGATGGCCTGACCAACATGCTGGAGGACGAAGAAATCCGGAAGATTGTGGGGAAATCGGGTACGCTTTCGGAAAAAGGCGAGGAACTGGTCCGTGCGGCCAATGACAATGGCGGCAGAGATAATATTGCGGTCATTCTGATCGATCCGTTTGCAGGTCAGGAGCAGTAAGAGATAGTGCGTCAAGCGCACTGTTGGAGGGAAATAATGATAAAAATTGGAATGCTAATAGGCGACCGGTATGAAATACTGGAAAAGATCGGCACCGGCGGTATGTCTGACGTATATAAAGCAAAAGACCATAAACTGAATCGTTTTGTAGCGGTGAAGGTATTGAAACAGGAATTCAGTGAAAATACCAATTTTGTTTCCAAATTCAGAAGTGAAGCACAGGCGGCTGCAGGACTGATGCATCCCAATATTGTCAATGTGTACGATGTGGGAGAAGAAAATGATATTTACTACATCGTAATGGAGCTTGTAGAGGGCATTACTTTAAAAAAATATATTGAGAAAAAGGCAAGGCTGTCCGTAAAAGAGGCAATCAGTATCGCCATTCAGGTTTCCATGGGGATTGAGGCCGCTCATAACAATCATATTGTGCACAGGGATATTAAACCGCAGAACATTATGATTTCCAAAGACGGAAAAGTAAAAGTAACGGATTTCGGTATTGCAAAAGCGGCAACCAGTAATACTATCACGTCTAATGTGATGGGCTCTGTCCATTATACGTCCCCCGAACAGGCCCGGGGCGGCTATAGCGACGCCAAAAGCGATATCTATTCTCTGGGGGTAACGTTGTTTGAAATGCTGACAGGGAGGGTGCCTTTTAACGGAGAAACGACAGTGGCCATTGCCATTAAGCATATTCAGGATCCGATGCCTTCGCCGCGGGATTTCGTGCCGGAAATTCCTGTCAGTGTGGAACGCATTGTGTTTAAGTGTACGCAGAAAAGCCCTGACAGGCGTTATCAGAAAATGGCGGAAGTGGTGGAAGACCTGAAGCATTCCCTGATCAGCCCGGACGATGATTTTGTGACGATTGACGACGGGGATACTGCGGGACAGACAAGGGTCGTGAGCGGTGAAGAGGGCGCCAGACCGAAAAAGAAGGCGGCTAAGAAGGACAGCGAAGATGACCATCTGCGGTTAAACGATACAGGGAAGCAGCGCAGTAAAAAAAGCGCGTCCGGTAAGAGCAAAGCGGAAAAGTTTGAGGAGCAGGACGATGACAACGATGGATACGATCCGAAAATGGAGCGGGTTACGACGGCGCTGGCAGTGATAGCAGCAGTTCTGATCGGATGTATTATTCTGTTTATTGTGGGAAAGACACTGGGCATCGTGGATCTGGACGATATCAAGTCCAGGTTTGGCACGGAAAAAAGCGAGGAAGTGGAGGTGCCGGATGTGTCCGGTATGTCGCTGACCCGGGCGAAAGAAACGCTCAGTGATCTCGGGCTGGATTATAATGTGATTTATGAAGAATCTTCCGAATACGAAGAGGATATCGTAATCAGCAGCAATATTAAAGCAGGGAGAAAGGTGGCGTCAGGCACAGTAGTGGATCTGACAGTCAGTGCGGGCGTGGAAGGAGTCAGGCTGATAGATGTGACCGGAAAATCGCTTGCGGAGGCCACTGCACTTTTGGAAAAGGAAGGTTTTCAGGTCAGCAGATCGGAAGTTCCCTCTGATACGGTAGAGAAAGGCAGTGTGGTGAGCCAGTCTCCAAAAGCGGGGGAAAAGGCGCCCAGAGGAGCTACCGTAACGCTGCAGATCAGTACAGGTCCGGACAACAGTAAGGTGAGCGTACCCAGTGTGATGGGGATGTCGGAGATGGACGCCACGGTGACATTGACGGAAGCGGGTCTGGTGGTAGGCAATGTAGAAGAAGTAAATTATGAAGACCCGGCTTTTACAGGTCTCGTCTGCTATCAGAGTTATTCCGTAGGTGATTATGTGGACCCGTCCACGCCGGTGGACATTAAGATCAGTTTGGGGCCGGTCGATCTGACCTACGGTTATAATGCCAGTGTGGAGAGTCCGGTACTGGAAGATCCGGCCTTTGTATCGGGCACGCCGGTGACGATAATTCTCTATGCTGAAGACGGACAGGAGCTGTTTCGGGTACCGGACAGAACGGACTTCCCGGTTCCTGTCAATATATCCGGTATCAAAGGAAATGCCACCGGGAAGATCGTGCTGCAGTATGTGGCGACGGCGCAGCCTACTACGGCTATTGACCCGGCTACGGGAGAGGCCGTGACGGTTCCCGGTTCCCAGGAACAGAAAGTGGTAGAACGTGTCGTGGCGTTTACACCATCCGCACAGTGAGAGTAGATTTTTGACGCAGTGCCGTTTCTGGCTTTACTGCCGGTAATCGCGCCAGAGGGAAGACAGATGTATGAGGGGCAAAATTATAAGGGGAATTGCAGGATTTTATTATGTTCATACGGGGGATAAGGGAGTTTATACCTGTAAAGCAAAGGGTATCTTTCGAAAACTCCATATCAAACCGCTCGTAGGGGACAATGTGGAAATGTCCGTTGTGGACGAAAAAGATAAAGAAGGCAGTGTAGACCGTATTTTGCAGCGGGAAAATACGCTGCTTCGTCCCGCAGTAGCCAATATCGATCAGGCGCTTGTCATTTTTGCAGTGCGCAGGCCGGAGCCGAATTTTAATTTGTTAGACCGGTTTCTGGTGATGCTGGAACGGCAGGGACTGCCTGCCACGCTTTGTTTTAATAAGTCGGATTTGTTGTCTGCGCGGGAGGCGCAGAGTCTGCGGGAAATGTATGAACCTGCAGGCTATGGGATTGTCTTTACGAGTGCGGTGTCCGGCAGCGGCATCCGGGAGCTGAAAGAGCTGCTGCAAAGGAAGACGACGGCTGTAGCCGGGCCCAGCGGCGTGGGGAAATCTTCGCTTGTGAACGCGCTGCAGCCTGCGGTCAGGATGGAGACGGGCACAGTCAGTGAGAAGATTGCCCGGGGAAGGCATACTACGCGGCACAGCGAATTGATTCATATGGGGGAAAACACATATATTATGGATACGCCCGGCTTCAGTTCTCTGGGGCTGTTTGACCTGGAAAAGGAGGAGCTGCGGCATTGTTATCCGGAATTTGCGCCTTATGAGGGGACGTGCCGGTTTATGGGCTGTGTCCATATCCACGAGCCGGACTGTAAAGTGAGGGAAGCATTGGCGGAAGGACAAATAGACAAAACCCGATATCGGAATTATTGTCTGTTGTATGAAGAACTGAAAGCGCAGAGAAAATATTGACAGATATCTAAGGAGAAAGCGAAATGAAACTAGGCATCGTAGGATTACCGAATGTAGGAAAAAGTACATTGTTCAATTCCCTGACAAAAGCAGGCGCAGAGTCAGCCAATTATCCGTTCTGTACGATAGATCCCAATATTGGGATCGTAGCGGTACCGGACGAAAGACTGCGGTTACTGGGCGACATGTACCAGTCCAAAAAGGTAACGCCGGCAGTGATTGAATTTGTAGACATTGCAGGGCTTGTGAAAGGAGCCTCCAAAGGCGAGGGGCTTGGCAACCAGTTCCTTTCCAATATCAGAGAAGTAGACGCGGTGGTACATGTGGTCAGATGCTTTGAGGACGCGAACGTCATTCATGTAGACGGGAGCGTGAATCCGCTGCGGGATATCGAAACGATCAATCTGGAGCTGATCTTTTCCGATCTTGAAATTCTTGAGAGGAGGATCGCCAAGGTGGCAAAAGGAGCCAGAATGGATAAGACACTGGCAAAAGAGCTTGCTCTGCTGCAGCGGCTGAAAGCGCATCTGGAGGATGGCAGGCTGGCTCTAACCTTTGATCCCGGAGAGGATGAGGATGCAGCGGCGTGGTTTGGCAGTTATAATCTGCTGACTGCTAAACCGGTGATTTTTGCGGCCAATGTGGGGGAGGAAGATCTGGCGAACGACGGTGCGCAAAACGCAGGCGTACAGGCGGTCCGTCAGTTTGCTTCTAAGGCCGGCAGCGAAGTGTTTGTAATCTGCGCACAGATCGAACAGGAAATTGCCGAGCTGGATGAGGATGAGAAGGCCATGTTTCTGGAAGAGCTCGGCCTGCAGGAATCAGGTTTGGAAAAACTAATTCGGGCAAGTTATCGTCTGTTGGGCCTGCAGAGTTTTCTGACGGCAGGTGAAGACGAAACAAGGGCATGGACGATAAAAACAGGAACGAGGGCGCCGCAGGCGGCCGGAAAAATACACACGGATTTTGAAAGAGGGTTTATCAAAGCAGAGGTTGTAAATTATAAAGACCTGCTGGAACAGGGATCTCTTGCCGCCGCCAGAGAAAAAGGGCTTGTGGGCATGGAAGGAAAAGACTATGTGGTGAAGGACGGCGACGTGATCCTTTTTCGGTTTCATGTATAAGCAGTATGGAAAGGAGCGGAAAGATGCAGGAAATGATGGGTGCGGGCGATATTGCATTTCCGCATTTGCATATTTATCTGACAGATGTGCCAAAGACGTTTTCCGTATTTGGTTTTTCGATTGCATTTTATGGATTAATTATCGGAATCGGCGTAATGGCCGGTGTATTGATGGCTGTGCGTGAGGCTAAAATAACGGGGCAGGATCCCGATATCTATTGGGATTTTTCCATTTACGCCATCTTTTTTTCGATATTGGGTTCCAGAATTTATTATGTGGCGTTTTCCTGGGATCAGTATAAAGATAATCTGCTTGCTATATTGAACCTTCGTAACGGCGGTATTGCCATTTACGGTACTGTGATAGCCGCTTTTCTTACGGCGGCGGTCTATTGCCGTATTAAAAAACTGTCTTTTTTCCAGTTGGGTGATACGGGCGTCATGGGATTGATTCTCGGCCAGATTATTGGCAGGTGGGGGAATTTTATGAACAGGGAGGCATTCGGACAATATACGGATAATCTGTTTGCCATGCGTCTTCCGATTGAAGCAGTGCGCCCTTGGGATATTTCCGATGCTCTTGCCGCGCATATTGCGGAAGGGACCAACTACATTCAGGTGCATCCTACGTTTTTATACGAAAGTATGTGGAATCTGGCGGTGCTGGGTGTGCTGTTGTTGTACAGAAAGCATAAAAAATTTCAGGGAGAGATCATTCTTCTCTATTTGGGAGGGTATGGTTTTGGACGCTGCCTGATCGAAGGACTGCGCACAGATCAGCTATTGTTCCCGCATACGGATATTGCAGTTTCCCAGGTGCTGGCCGGAGCGCTGGTGGTACTGGCGATAGTGGTTGAAATTACAGTCCGCCGGAAGCTGTCTGCAAAGCAAAAAAAGAAATCGTAAATAAGGTGTAAAATCCAAAACAGGGATTTTACACCTTATTTATTTACAGAAGTTTTCTGACTGTCCGTACATAGAAAAACTCCCTTCCGCGCAGACCGTTTCGGGGTAACGTCTGTTTGCGGAGGGGAGTAAATCGGGGCTTTTTTAGTTCTGTCAGATGCTCTCGTGGAAAGTTCTGGAGATCACGTCAGCCTGCTGTTCCGGCGTCAGTTTGATAAAATTCACTGCATATCCGGATACACGGATTGTAAGCTGCGGATAATTTTCAGGATGTTTCTGCGCATCTAAAAGGGTGTCTCTGTTGAGTACATTGACATTCAGATGATGTCCGCCTTTTGTTGCATAGCCATCCAGTAAAGATACTAAGTTGTCAACCTGTGCTGTGTTTGTTGCTGCCATAATCGTCTCTCCTTTTTATTTTGCAATAATAATAATGGTTACTGTTTATGAAATTATAATAGCACGAACTTATGGCTGTGTCCAGTCCGATTTTAGGGAAATATTGTATTTTTTTCTATACAAAGCTTAAAAAAAGCAGTCATAACTTTTTTCTGGTTTCATATATTGAGATAAAGAGGTGAGGACATGGTAAATCCGGAACAAATACTGGGGTTATTCCCGGATTTTATGAGAGGGATGTGGGAGGAAGCGGCAGGAGAGGCAAAGTCTCTGCAGGAAATCCGTTTGCGGGCAGACAAGCCTGTGATACTTATGAGCAGACAGAGAGAGCGGTTTTTGGACAGACGCGGTAAAATGACTGACAATATATCCGAAGCGTTCCATATCAGCCGCAGGGAGCTGGAGGCGGTGCTGAACCATATCTGCAAATATTCGGTCTATGCATTTGAGGATGAGCTGCGACAGGGATTTTTAACTGTGCCAGGCGGGCACCGGGTTGGTGTGGCGGGGCAGGTTGTGACAGACGAAAGAGGCGGCGTCAGAAAGCTGAAGCATATTTCTTATCTCAATATCAGGATTGCGCATGAAATCATAGGGGCGGCGGACCAGGTAATGCCGTTTTTATACAACGAAGGCCGGTTTTTAAGCGGTATGATTATTTCACCTCCGGGCTGTGGTAAGACAACGATGCTGCGTGACATTGTACGGCAGGTTTCGGATGGAAATGCTTATGGGTCCGGCAGATGCGTGGGTGTAGTAGACGAGCGCTCAGAGATCGCGGGAAGTTATCTGGGAGTCGCGCAAAACCGTATCGGCATCCGCACCGATGTATTGGACGGCTGTCCGAAAGCTGAAGGAATGATGATGCTGATCCGTTCCATGTCCCCGGAAGTAGTTGCCGTAGATGAGATTGGGAGTACGGAAGATATCAGGGCATTGATGCAGGCGCTGCGGTGCGGCAGTAGTTTGATCGTGACAGTCCATGGCAGAAGTATGGAGGAAGTGAAAAGAAAAAAATATATCAGAGAACTTCTTGCACAAAATGAATTTAAGCGTTTTATTGTACTGGCGCGCAGGAGCGGAAACTGTGTGGTGGAAGGAATTTTCGATGAGGAGCGCACGTTATGTTCCGCCTTGTAGGAGCGGTGATGCTTCTTTTTGGGACAGGCGGATACAGCGTCTGCTGCTGTCGGGACATGCACAGGAGACTTCACTGTCTGTATGAGATGAAGCGGATGTTTGAGATTTTTTACAGTCAGATCGGGTATTGTGCGGCCGATTTCCCGGAGACATGCAAAATGGCGGAATGTTATATGGAATCTCCTTTTTCGGAAATGCTGCATGCGGTCAGCGAAGAAGCGGAAAAGAATACGGGCAAGCCTATTCCGCGTATCTGGGAGGAGCAGGTGGAAAGCTGTTTTCTGCAGTCTGCTCTGAAAAAAGAGGACAAGGCGCTGTTGATGGAGTTGTCGCGCAGTCTGGGGTGTGCAGACAAAGAACTGCAGAAACAGGCGATTAACAACCAAAGCGCCGCTTTGTGCGCAAAGATACAGAAGACGGAGACACATATGGCGGAACGGGAAAAGATGGTAATGAGTCTTGGCATCATGGGCGGCCTGCTTCTGGTCATTATATTGCTGTAAAAGAGTATCAATACAGTGGCAGGGAGGACGAAATGGGCGTAAGTCTGATTTTTAAAATTGCGGCAGTGGGGATTCTGGTGACGATATTAAGCCAGGTATTAAAGCACAGTGGAAGGGAAGAGCATGCTTTTTTTGTAAGTCTTGCAGGTCTGATTCTTGTACTGACATGGATCGTACCATATATTTATGATCTGTTCGAAACCATTCAAAAATTATTTCAAATTTGAGGATCGTATGGAAATTGTAAAAATTGCAGCATTGGGAATGACAGGTGTGCTTCTGGCTGTTTTTTTCAGGACGGTTAAGACCGAATACGGAGTTTTCATTGGCATTATGACAGGGTTTTTGATCTTCTGGCATACATTGCAGAATCTGTCTCTTTTTATGGAAGAGATACAGATGCTGCAGTGGGTTGTGAGACAGGACAACGGTTTCTTTTCCATTCTGTTAAAAGTTGTGGGAATCACCTATATTTGTGAGTTTTGTGCCGGAATTTGTAAAGATGCCGGATATGGAGCGGTAGGCGGGCAGATTGAGATATTCGGCAAGGTTATGGTGCTTTTGACCGGGCTTCCGATTTTGCTCTCGGTTATCCAGACAATTCAAAATTTTAAGGGGTAGCAAATGGCGGATCTGACGGCGGAACTGACTGATTTAAACGAGCAGATGAACGGTCTTTTCGGAAATTATGAAATTGATGTAAAAGAATTATTGGAATTGCTCGTACAAGGTAAAATAACAGATGTATTGAAATTACTGTTTCAGGATATGGGACAGGCGTTTGGCGGAGAGATCGGCAGCTTCATGGAGATTCTGATTCTTCTGCTCTGCATAGGAATGCTTGCGGCGCTGTTGTTGAATCTGACAGACCTGTTTGAGAACAAGCAGATAGCGGATATCGGCTTTTATTTTGTATATCTGTTTCTTATACTAATTCTGCTCAAAATATTCGGTATCGTGGCAGATACGGCACAGACCCTGATCTCAGATTTGCTTTTATTTATGAGATTGTTTATGCCGGTTTACTTTCTGGCGGTGGGTGCGGCGGCAGGCGTTACGACAGCTCTTTTGTATTACCAGTTTATTCTGGTTGTTATTTATGCAGTGGAGGCTGCATTGTCGGCGTTTCTGATGCCGCTGATCCAGGTTTACATTTTCCTTGCTTTTATGAACGGGCTGTGGGGCGATGAAAAATTACATATGCTATTGGAATTGATCGGAAGGATCATAGGGTATCTGCTGAAGCTGTCATTTGCGGTTGTGACAGGCATCAGCATGATACAGACAATGATAACGCCAGTTATAGATTCGATGAAAATGTCGGCGGTGCAGAAGACGATTGCGCTGATACCGGGTATTGGGAATGTAAGCGACAGTGTGGCGGAGATGGTGATAGGTTCCACAGTGCTGATTAAAAACAGTATTGGCGTTCTGGCTGTTCTTCTGCTTGTCCTGCTGTGTCTTTTACCGGCTGTTAAAATATGGGCGTTTGCCATGCTGCTGAAATTTTGCGCAGCAGTGACAGGAATTGTCAGCGACCGGAGAATTACTTCCTGTATGGACCGGGTGGGAGAGGGAAGCCTGCTCGTACTGCGAACACTTTTGACGGCGGGCGGTCTGTTTTTGATTATGGTAGCGATGGCGGCCATGACGATGAATCGAGGGTATTGATGGATAGTTATCTTATGACGGTAATAAAAAAAGCGAGCGTTTTTTTAATATTGGCGCAGGCAGTGGTCCATTTCCGCCCAAATCCTTCCTACGAAAAATATTTTAAGTTCCTGGCAGGAGTGATGACGGTTGTTATATTAATCATCCCTGTTGTGGAAGTGTTTCGCGGCGGGATTGGACAGGAATACGAAGCCTGTCTGGCCGGATTTGCAGATAGTATGGATGAGATTTCAAAGCAGGAGCTGTCCGTGGACAGGGTACCATCCCAGACTTATCTGCAGGAGATGGGGAAGGAAATCAAAGAGAAATTGAATGATTTTGTGATAATAGAAGGATATCGCGCAGAAAGCGCAGAGATATCCGGTATTCTGGCAGAAGACGGAAAGCAGGAGCAGGATGAGTGCCGGATCAGAGTCTGCTTTGTTCCTGCGGATACAAAGGTTGCCCGGATTGAAGTGGGACAGATTCAGCTGCAGGAAGCGTCTGCGGATGAGCAGGAGGAGATTGACGACAGGGAACGCATGGCACAAAAATGGATTGCAGAGTTGCTCGGGGTGGAGGAAGACAGAGTGGAGGTTGAGATTTGTGAGTGAAAAAAAAGAAAAATTTATCATATTTGCACTGGCGGGCGTGCTGCTTTTAATCGTCTGCCTTCCTGTGAAGAAGCAAGAAAAGGCCGCAGAGTCAGAGAATCGTTCTACAACAATAAATAACAGTAGTTTTTATCAGACAGACAGGAAAGAAGAGAGTAGTGAAAAGGGGAGTGAGGTGGATGGAGTCTCTGATACGGACGGATATGTGCGGGCAATGGAACAGGAACTGGAGGATCTGCTTTCCTGTATGGAGGGAGTGGGAAAAGTAAAAGTGATGATTACACTACAGTCTACAAGTGAAGACATCGTAGAGAAAGACCGTCCCGCTGTCCGTTCCAATATGACAGAGAATGACGCGGCAGGCGGCAGTAGAAATACAAACGATATGAACAGCGAGGAATCTACGGTATTTATGACGGATGGAAATGGCAGACAGATTCCCTATGTGCGGAAAACAATACAACCCGTAGTGGGAGGTGTGGCGGTACTGGCGGAAGGAGGCGGCCGCGAGGCAGTGCGACAGAATATAAGCGAAGCAATTCAGGCATTATTTGGCATTGATGCGAATAAAATTAAAATAGCTAAAATGAAAACGATAAAGTAAGGGGAGAATACAGTGAAAAATGTACTGAAAAAAAACCAGATCATGATTACGGCGCTGGCAATTATGATTGCAGTGGCAGGGTATCTCAATTTTGCGGGAACAAAATTGAGTGATGAGGAACTGATGAAGGTTTCCGGGCAGTCTGTCGTCACAGAAAACGGAGAGGAAATCGCGCTGCAGGAGGACGGGGAGACAGGGAACTATACCACTGCTTCTCTTGAAATCTCCGATGAGGACACAGGGATGGCGGACGCTGATATTGTTGCGGACGACGAAACGGCGCTTTTGGATATCGAAAGCCTGGACACGGACGAGATAACGGCTTCCGCGGATTATCTGTCAGAAGAAATGGCACAGAACGAAGTGACTGAAAGCGATACGCCGGGTGAGGCAGTTTTTACTTCCACGGCAAATGTAAATACGCTTTCCGGGGCAAAATTAATGAAGGAGCAGACGAGAGCAAAAAACAAAGAGACACTGATGGACATCATTAACAGCACAAGTATTTCGGAAGAGCAGAAACAAAGCGCGGTAGAGGATATGATTGCCCTGACCGATATTGCGGAGAAGGAAACGGCAGCAGAAATTCTTCTGGAGGCAAAAGGGTTTGCCGATGTGGTAGTCAGCATCAGTGAAAACGGCGTGGATGTGGTAGTTAATGCGGAGACATTAACGGATGCGCAGTGCGCGCAGATTGAAGATATTGTGACAAGGAAGACAGGAACAGCGCCGGAAAATATCATTATCCAGTGTAGTAAATGAGAAAGCGTTATGCTATAATGTCGAAAGACATGGTAGCGCGCAGTGGCATTCGATGTCATATGCGGAGCGTAATAACGGGTAAACGACCGGTGCAGCCGGACTTTAAAAAAAGAGGTGCTGCGGGTTTTACCGGTGAAGAAGCGAAAAAGATGGAAGATACGGCGGCATGTGGCAGGAAGGGACAGATGCCATGGCCCCGTTTCTTCCGGTTTTTTTCAGCATTGCGTATACGATGGCTGCCGGGACGTGGGCCGGTTCGATGGCAAAAGCACACGGATAGATATGGAAAAGAAAGTATAGAAGAAAAGAGGACAAGTTACGTGAGCAGTGATTATACACAGGAGATTAGCAGAAGAAGGACATTTGCGATTATATCCCATCCGGATGCGGGCAAGACTACATTGACGGAAAAGTTTCTATTATATGGGGGCGCTATCAATCTGGCGGGAAGTGTGAAAGGAAAGGCAACGGCAAGGCATGCGGTTTCCGACTGGATGGAAATTGAAAAAGAGAGAGGTATTTCCGTGACGTCCTCCGTCCTGCAGTTTTCGTATGACGGTTATTGCATCAATATCCTGGATACACCGGGCCATCAGGACTTTTCGGAAGACACATACCGCACGCTGATGGCGGCCGATTCAGCAGTTATGGTGATCGATGCTTCCAAAGGCGTGGAAGCGCAGACAAGAAAGCTGTTCAAGGTATGTGTGATGCGCAGGATTCCAATTTTTACGTTTATCAACAAACTGGACAGGGACGCCAACGATACGTTTGAACTACTGGATGATATTGAAAAGGAGCTTGGCATTGCGACCTGTCCGGTAAATTGGCCCATCGGCTGCGGGAAAAACTTTAAAGGTGTTTTCGACCGCAGAAAGAAATGTGTCATTACTTATGAAGATACCCAGAAAGGGACGAAAGAGGGCGAAACAACGGAAATTCCTCTGGAAGAGACGGACCGGGTCGTTTCCTTCGTGGGACAGGAACTGGCAGATAAGCTCAGAGACGAAATAGAGTTGCTCGACGGTGCCAGTGCGGAATTTGATCTGGAACAGGTGCGCAGAGGAGAATTGACGCCGGTGTTTTTCGGCTCTGCTTTGACCAATTTCGGCGTGGAAATTTTTCTCCGTTATTTTCTGGAGATGGCTACGCCGCCGCTTCCAAGAAAGGCGGACACTGGCATGATAGATCCTGTTTCCCGGGAATTTTCCGCTTTTGTGTTTAAAATCCAGGCAAATATGAATAAAGCGCACAGAGACAGAGTGGCGTTTATGCGGATCTGCTCCGGCAGATTTGATGCCGGCGCCGAGGTACGGCATGTGCAGGGCAATAAAGTCATGCGTCTTTCACAGCCCCAGCAGATCATGGCCAGTGAGAGAAAGGTAGTAGAGGAAGCATATGCGGGAGATATTATCGGTGTCTTTGACCCGGGAATTTTTTCAATCGGGGATACGGTATGTATGCCGAAGGAACAGTTTGCCTATGAAGGGATTCCCACATTTGCGCCGGAGCATTTTGCCAGAGTGCGGCAGTTGGATACGATGAAGCGCAAGCAGTTCGTCAAAGGCATCACGCAGATTGCCCAGGAGGGAGCGATCCAGATTTTTCAGGAATCCAATACAGGCATGGAGGAAATCATTGTTGGCGTGGTAGGCGTTCTGCAGTTTGACGTGCTGAAATACCGGTTGGAAAATGAGTATAATGTAGAAATCCGATTGGAAAATTTGCCGTATGAACATATCCGCTGGATTGAAAACAAAGACATCGATCTGGATAAACTTTCAGGGACATCCGATATGAAAAAAGTAAAAGATAGGAAGGGAAATCCGCTTCTTTTGTTTGTCAATGCCTGGAGTGTAGGGATGACGGTAGACAGGAATAAGGGATTGATTCTTTCGGAATTTGGACGTGATTAAATGAAAAAAATAGTTGTTCTGGTATTTCTGCTTGTTTTTATACTGTGCGGCTGCGCTTCGTCTCTTCCGGACGGCGCGCAGATGCAGAATCAGGCGGCAAAGACAGTTGAAAATCTGGCGGAAGCGGCCGAAGAAATTACGCAGGGCGCTGTGCTGGCAGATACGAAAGACGGGGAGGAGGCTTCTGACGAGGCGAAAGCCGCGGCGGCAGATGACCGGACGGACGAGGAAAAAGAAGACTTATCCCGCAATGCGTATGATTACACACAGCTTTCGGAGGAAGAAAGACTGTTGTATGGTATTATTTTGGACGGACTGCGGGAAAATGCAATGGATGTTCCCATTCCGGAAACGGATGAACCGGTGTTTGAAAAAGTTTTTCAATGCGTTATGAATGATCATCCGGAAATTTTTTATGTAGATGGGTATACTTTTATTAAATACACGAGAGGAGATACGCTGACAGGAAACGCGTTTTCGGGCAGTTACATCTATGACCAGGAGGAAATTGCCGACAGGACGCGGCGGATTGAGAAAAAGGTGGAGGGGATTCTTGCCGCCATGCCTGCGGGCGGTGGAGAATACGAGAGAGTAAAATATGTATACGAATATTTGATTGCCAACACGGAATATGTACAGGGTGCGGAAGATAATCAGAATATTTGTTCTGTGTTTTTGAATGGCAGATCTGTGTGTCAGGGGTATGCCAAGGCGGCGCAGTATCTTCTGCAGCAGGCGGATGTGTATACTGTTTTTGTATCGGGCCAGGTAGAGAGCGGAGAAGACCATGCATGGAATCTTGTCAGGATAGACGGCGACTACTATCATCTGGATACGACATGGGGGGATGCCTCCTATGTAATAAGCGGACCGGATACCGGTTACGAAGGAAAACTGCCTGAAATTAATTATGAATATCTGTGTGTGCCGGACAACCAGCTTCTTAAGACGCACACAATCAGCAGCGCAGTGCCGCTTCCGGCCTGTGACAGTATGGCGGCCAACTATTATGTGCGGGAAGGCGCTTATTTCACCGAAGCGGATATGGATAAAGCGGCCGGACTGTTTGAGGAGGCTTATGCGGACAGCACGGCATATGTGACTTTCAAATGCGCGGACAGGCAGGTATATGATGAGATGCGTAGTCATCTGATCGAACAGCAGGAGGTGTTCCGTTATCTGCATACATCAGACGGGACGGTGGCGTATACGACAAACGAAGAGCAGCTTGCGCTGTCATTCTGGCTGTAATCAATTCTGCTGTTATTTCTTTGCAGCAAGAATATTCCGGTGATTTCACAAAAAACAGAAATATCTGCCGTTTCCTATATATAAATATTCATTTATACGTATGTCCCGGCAAAAAGAGCCTTCAACTTGTCAACAGTTGGTAACTTTGGTATAATCATAGCGTCGGTATGTGAAGCACGAAACCAGTGCCTGCGGCTGTGCCGTTTCCTGCTCACCGGCGTCAAACAATACAGAGAAAGGAAAAGCGATATGGGAAAAGAGACGGAACACAGCACACATGTACTGCGGAACGAAAAAATCGGTCAGGTACAGATTGCCGATGATGTGGTGGCAATGATTGCCGGACTTGCAGCCCTGGAGGTGGACGGCGTAGCATCAATGGCCGGAAACGTGACGGATGAACTTCTTTCCAAAGTGGGGATGAAAGCAACAGGCAGAGGGGTAAAAGTAGAAGTGATTGACAGAATTGTCAGTGTGGATATAGCGGTGAATCTGAAATACGGCTACAATATTCCCGCGGTTTCCGAAAAGATGCAGGAAAAAGTGAAAAGTGCGATTGAGACGATGACGGGATTGAATGTGGCAGATGTGAATGTCCGTATCACTGGCGTTGTCATGAATGGATAAGGATGTCAGAATGGGCAGAAGAGAACAGAGAGAGCAGATCTTTAAACTGTTATTCCGGATTGCGTTTCATGAAAAAGAGGACATGCCGGAACAGCTCCGGCTTTTTTTTGAAACGGCGGATGAAGAGACGGCGGACAGCGACAGAGAGTATATAGCGGGAAAGTACGAAAGAATTATAGAAAAACTGCCGGAAATAGATGGTTTATTAAACAAAAGAGCCGAAAAATGGACCACTGACCGGATGGGAAAAGCAGAGCTGACGATTTTGCGTTTGGCTGTATATGAGATCCTTTATGACGAGCAGGTGCCCGTGGGAGTGGCTATCAATGAGGCGGTTGAGCTTGCGAAGAAATTTGGCCAGGATAATGCGAAAGCGTTTGTAAACGGCATTCTCGCGGGTTTTGCAAGTCGTGGGACCGGGGAATAAGATATGAAAAATATTTATTCCGTGACACAGGTTAATTCTTATATCGGCAACATGTTTGCCCAGGATTTCATGCTGCAGGCAATTCAGGTCAGGGGAGAGGTCAGTAACTGCAAATACCATTCTTCCGGTCATATTTATTTTACGCTGAAAGATGAAAAAGCGGCCATTGCCTGTGTAATGTTTGCACGCAGCCGCGGCGGATTGGCTTTCCGGATGCAGGAAGGGCAGCAGGTTGTCGTACAGGGGAGTATTGAAGTATACGAGCGGGACGGCAGGTACCAGATGTATGCGCGCGCCATAACGCCGGATGGCGTAGGGCTTCTCTATGAGAAATTTGAACGGTTAAAATCAGAACTTTCGGAGCTTGGCATGTTTGCAGAACAGTACAAGCGGCCGATTCCAAAATATATTCAAAAGCTTGGTGTGGTAACAGCGCCTACCGGAGCGGCAGTCAGAGATATTATCCAGATTGCTTCCCGGAGGAACCCTTATGTGCAGATTATCCTGTATCCGGCGCTTGTACAGGGAGAGCAGGCCGCACCCAGTATCATAAAGGGCATTCATGCACTGGCGGGCCAGAAGGTGGATGTCATCATAGCAGGCAGGGGCGGGGGGTCCATAGAAGATTTGTGGGCGTTTAATGAAAGAGAAGTAGCGCAGGCGATTTTCGATTGTCCCATTCCCATCATATCTGCAGTAGGACATGAGACTGACTGGACGATCGCTGATTTTGCAGCAGATCTGCGTGCACCTACTCCTTCGGCAGCGGCGGAGCTTGCCGTCTACGAGTTTTCCGGATTGGAAGAGAAAATGGAAGAATATGCGGCGGCGCTCCACCGGATAATGATGCAGAGATGCAGCGCTTACCACAGGGATGTGGAAAAAGCGGCTGCCCTGCTCCGTGCGGCCAGTCCGATGGCGCGGTTGAAACAGAACCGGATGTATCTGCTCCGTATGGAGGAAAACCTGCAGGCGGCAATGAAAGAGTCTCTGCTGCGCAGGCGCCATCTGCTGCAATTATATGCGGAAAGACTGAAAGGGCTCTCGCCGCTGGATAAGCTGAGCCAGGGATTTTCGAGCGTGACGGATGTGGACAACAAAGTCATCGCGGATGTGGATCGGGTGGAGCGGGGACAGCTGCTTGTCATTCATATGAAAAACGGCGTTGTGAAAGCAAGGGCCGAGCAGGTAGAAAGGGTGATACGTTGAAAAAGCAGACTTTGGAAGAAGCGTTTGCACAGCTTGAGACAGTGATTGCGAAACTGGAGGCGGAGGATATTTCGCTGGAAGAGTCCTTCCGCGTCTACAGTGAGGGCATGGAACTGCTGCAGTTTTGCAATGCGTCCATTGATACCGTGGAAAAAAAGGTACTGAAATTGAATGAGAATGGAGAACTGGATGAATTTTAACGAAGAACAGAAAAAGAAAATTGGCGAGGCGGAGGAGATTATTCAAAAATACTTACCGAAGGAAGAGGGATTCCAGAAGACAGTGCTTGCGGCTATGAATTATTCCGTGACGGCAGGCGGTAAAAGATTACGGCCGGTCATCATGAAAGAAACGTATCGTATGCTGGGCGGAGAGGGCAGAGAGATCGAGCCTTTTATGGCGGCAATTGAGATGGTGCACACCTATTCCCTTGTGCATGACGATCTGCCCGCAATGGACAATGACAGGTATCGGCGGGGAAGGGAAACCACACATGTAGTCTATGGAGAAGCTATGGCGATTCTGGCAGGGGACGGTCTGCTCAATCTGGCGTTTGAAACCGCGGCGAAGGCGTTTGAAATGGGCGGCGATCCGCTGCGGGTAGGGAAAGCGCTGGCTCTGTTTGCACGCAAGTCGGGCGTGTATGGGATGATCGGCGGACAGACGGCGGATATTGAGGCGGAGGATGCGGTAGCACAGATGACGGAAGAACTGCTGCTGTTTATTCATGCGCACAAGACAGCGGCGCTGATACAGAGCGCCATGATGACAGGCGCCATTCTGGCAGGGGCTTCACCGGAAGAGGTGGTCAAATTAGAAAAAACAGGCTATAATATCGGTATCGCCTTTCAGATACAGGACGATATTCTGGATGTGACGGGCAGTACGGAAGTACTGGGAAAGCCTGTAGGAAGCGACAGGAAAAACAATAAGGCGACATATGTTACAGTAAAGGGACTGCAGCAGGCACAGGCTGACCAGCAGGCGTATTCTGAAGAAGCCGTTGCACTGCTTGCTTCTTTTCCGAAACGGAATCTGTTTCTGGAACATATGGTCGGGGCGCTTGTTACAAGGAAGAAATAAAAGGAGTATGGGGATGCTTCTGGATAAAATTGCAAAAGAAAACGATATCAAACAAATCAGTAAAGAAGAGTATCATGATCTGGCGGAAGAGATCAGACGGTTTCTGATTGAAAAGATCAGTGTGACAGGAGGGCATCTTGGTTCTAATCTGGGAGCGGTGGAGCTGACGATGGCGCTGCACCTGAGTCTGGATTTACCGGATGATAAGATCATATGGGATGTGGGACACCAATCTTATACCCATAAGCTGCTGACAGGAAGAAGGGACGGTTTTGAGACACTGCGCAAATATGGCGGTATGAGCGGTTTCCCGAAGAGAAAGGAAAGCGCCTGCGACTGTTTTGACACAGGACACAGTTCGACATCCATTTCGGCAGGTCTGGGTCTTGTAAAGGCAAGAGATTTGGCGGGAGAGCGGCGTACGATCGTATCGGTGATTGGCGACGGCTCTCTGACCGGCGGGATGGCATACGAGGCGCTGAATAACGCTTCGCAGCTTCGTACCAATTTTATTATAATCCTGAATGATAATAATATGTCCATTTCCGAAAACGTAGGAGGTGTATCCAAGTACCTCAATACTATCCGCACGGCCAACGGATACCTTGATCTGAAGGAGGGGGTATATAACGCTCTGCAGAATATACCGCGGGGGGACTCCATCGTGAAAAATATCCGCCGTGCCAAAAGCAGTGTGAAGCATCTTGTCATTCCGGGCATGTTTTTTGAAGATATGGGAATCACTTATCTGGGTCCGGTAGACGGACATGATGTGGAAGCGATGATGAAAGTTATCCGGGAAGCAAAACGCTGCAAGAACGCGGTTCTGATCCATGCCATAACCCAGAAGGGCAGGGGGTATGCTCCGGCGGAGCGGCATCCGGCGCGTTTTCATGGTACAGAACCGTTTGATATTGAGACGGGTCTTCCCTCTCATCATAGAACCGAGCCTAACTATACCGATGTTTTTTCAACTGTGATGACAAAACTGGGGGCGAGGGATGAAAAGGTAGTGGCTATTACGGCTGCCATGCCGGACGGCACCGGACTGAAACGGTTCCGCAATATGTATCCGGAGCGTTTTTTTGATGTGGGCATTGCCGAGCAGCATGCGGTTACGTTTGCCGCCGGACTGGCGGCGGGTGGAATGAAACCCATTGTAGCCGTGTATTCTTCATTTTTGCAGAGAGCGTACGACCAGATTCTGCATGACGTGTGTATTCAAAATCTGCCGGTGGTATTTGCCATTGACAGGGCCGGTCTGGTGGGCAGCGACGGGGAGACACACCAGGGAATCTTTGATTTATCCTATTTGTCGAGCATTCCCAATATGCATATTATGGCGCCCAAAAATAAATGGGAGCTTTCCGATATGCTGAAGTATGCGCTGTCTCTGGGAGTACCTGCTGCAGTCCGTTATCCGAGAGGCAACGCCTGGGATGGGCTGAAGGCATTCCGTAAGCCTGTGGAGTTCGGCAGAAGCGAGATTTTGTACGAGGAAGAGGATATCGCTTTGATAGCCGTAGGCAGTATGGTCAGGACGGCAGTGCAGGTGCGCAGCGCTCTTAAGGAGACCGGTTATTCATGCAGTCTGGTAAACGCCCGTTTTGTCAAGCCGATCGATGAGGAGATGGTGCGGGAGATGGCGCAAAGCCACAAACTGCTTGTGACGATGGAGGAAAATGTAGCGAGCGGCGGTTTTGGAGAGAAGGTCAGGGAGTATGCGGACGCGCTGCATGTCTCCTGCCACATTTTGACGATTGCGATTCCGGACGCGTATGTGGAGCATGGGAATGTATCGCTGTTATATCAGGAATTAGGCATTGATGCCGACTCCGTGACGAAGCGTGTGATAACGGCTTATATATCCGCCACAGCGGACGGCCAGAGCGGCGTGGACGCCGGATAAGCAGATCAGGGACGGAGCGGTATGAAAGAACGATTGGATATACTTCTTGTAAAACAGGGGCTGGCGCAGTCCCGGGAAAAGGCCAGGGCGGTCATTATGTCCGGTAATGTATTTGTAAACGGACAACGGGAGGACAAGGCCGGCGCCATGTTTGCACAAGACAAGGCGTCGATTGCGGTGCGGGGCGCAGCGCTGCAGTATGTGAGCCGGGGCGGACTGAAGCTGGAAAAAGCGTTGGAGAAATTTGCCCTGGACTTGAACGGAAAAATATGTATGGACATCGGCGCATCCACCGGCGGTTTTACGGATTGTATGCTCCAGAACGGGGCGGCAAAAGTGTACTGTGTGGATGTGGGACACGGACAGCTTGCATGGAAGCTGCGAAATGATCCGCGTGTTGTCTGTATGGAGAAAACGAATTTTCGATATATGGTGCGGGAGGACATCGAAGACGATCTGGATTTCGCATCGGTAGACGTGTCGTTTATCTCTCTCTCCAAAATACTTCCTCCGGCCTGGGCATTGCTGAAACCAGGCGGAGAAATGGCATGTCTGATCAAACCACAGTTCGAGGCAGGCAGAGAGAAGGTCGGTAAGAAAGGCGTGGTACGGGATGCGGCAGTCCACAGGGAAGTGATCGGCAGTGTGCTTACCTTTGCGGAGGATGCGGGCTTTACCGCACGTTGTCTGACATATTCCCCGGTAAAAGGGCCGGAAGGCAATATCGAGTATCTTGTGCATCTGCAGAAAGGCAGGCAGGCGGAAACGGCAGGGTATGACAGCGCATGGATTGCGGACGTCGTTTCAAAGGCGCATAAGGCGTTGGATGAGAGGCAAAAGGACAAAGAGACATGAAACATTTTTTTATTATTCCCAATCCGCTCAAGGATACTGATCTGGAAAATACGAAGCAGATCGTGGATTTCCTGAAACAGTCAGGATGCAGCTGCAGCGTGCGCGTGAAGAAGGATACGGAGGGCCAGGAACAGACCTACACGGATCCAGCCCAGATTCCTGCGGATACGGAGTGTATTCTGGTACTGGGCGGCGATGGTACACTGCTTGAGGCGGCAAGGGATACGGTGGGGCTGGAAATCCCTCTCCTTGGCATCAACCTCGGCAGTCTCGGTTTTCTGGCGGAGGTGGAAAAAAACCAGATCAGCCGGGCTTTGCAACTGCTGCTGCAGGACCGGTATGAAACAGAGAGCAGGATGATGCTGGACGGCAGACTCTATCGGGGAGAGAGATGCATGGAAAGCGGATATGCTTTAAATGATATTGTGATTACGCGCAGCGGTTCCATGCAGATCATTCATTTTCACATTTATGTGAACGGACAGTTTTTGAACGCGTACAATGCTGACGGCATTATTATTTCCACGCCTACCGGTTCTACGGGGTATAATATGTCTGCAGGCGGGCCGATTGTGGAACCGAAAGCCAGGCTGCTTGTCATTACGCCGATTTGTCCGCACACGCTGAATACAAGAAGTATCGTGCTTTCCGCAGAGGATGAGGTAGTGATCCAGATGGCGGCAGATAAAAAGGATGTGCTCTTCCGCGCAGAGGTAAATTTTGACGGGGGACATACAACGGCGCTGGAAACAGGAGACCGTATAATAGTCACCAAATCCGAAAAGACCACGGATATTGTTAAGATCAGTCAATTGAGTTTTCTGGAAGTACTACATAAAAAAATGAGTGAGAAATAAAATGAAACAAAAAAGACAAAATGAGATACTCCGTCTGATCGGGGAATATGAGATCGGAACACAGGAAGAATTGGCGCTGCGTCTCCGCGAAGCGGATTTTGACGTAACACAAGCGACAGTTTCCAGAGACATTCGGGAGTTGAAGCTTTCCAAGGTTTCCGTAGGAGGCGGCAGACAGAAATATGTGGCTTTTCATCATGAAGAAAGCGCTTTGGGGGATAAATATGGGCGGGTGCTGAAGGAAGGGTTTGCTTCCATGGGGATGGCGGAAAGCCTGCTGGTCGTAAAAACGGTGTCGGGCATGGCTATGGCAGTGGCCGCGGCTCTCGATGCCATGAAACTGCAGGAGATTGTCGGAACGATAGCGGGAGACGACACGCTTATGATGGCAGTGCGGACAAAAGAAGATACGGAAAGTGTTATGAGGAAGATTGAGGAAATCGTAGGCAATGTTAAATAGTTTACATGTAAAAAATCTTGCTTTAATTGAAGAGACAGAAGTAAATTTTGAAAAAGGACTGAATATTCTGACAGGAGAGACGGGCGCGGGAAAATCCATTATCATTGGCTCTATCAATCTGGCGCTGGGTGCAAAAGCGGATAAATCGATGGTCCGGACCGGAAAAGAATATGCGCTGATTGAGCTTGTATTCACGCTGGAAAGCGAAACCCAGAGGGAAAAATGCAGGGAGCTGGATTTGGAGACGGAGGATGATACGCTCGTGATATCCCGTAAGATAACGGCGGCAAAAAGTCTGTGCCGGGCTAATGGGGAGATTATTACGGCAAAACAGCTAAAGGAACTTGCGGAAGTGCTGATCGACGTATACGGACAGCATGAGCATCAGTCTCTGACGGGAAAAAGGAAGCAATTTGAAATTTTAGATGATTTTTGCGGAGAAAAATTATCCGGTATAAAAGAAAAAATTGCAGGAGAATATAAACGGTACAGAGAATTAGAGAGAGAATGGCAGTCATCCGACTATGACAGCGGCATGAGACAGAAGGAGTGCGATATCATTGCGTTTGCGCTGCATGAAATAGACGAAGCGCGTCCGGAAATCGGTGAAGACGAGGCGCTGGAAGCGGATTACCGGAAAATGGCCAATTCGAGAAAAATTATCGAAGGCGTTTCGCTTGTCTGTAATCTTCTTGGCAATACGGAAGGGGAAAGCATATCTGAAATGACGGGACGCGCGCTTCGCGAACTGAAATGCATTGACGGTTACGACAGCGAACTGGCAGGATATACTGCGCAGCTCGCAGAAATAGAAGGGCTGCTGACGGATGTCCGCAGAGGATTGGCCGATTATGAGGAAGGTCTTGCATTCGAACCGGAAACTTTTGACAGGATGGAAAGACGTCTGGATCTTCTGAATCAATTGAAATCGAAGTATGGCGGCACGATAGAAGAAATACTTACCTATCGGGAAGAGCAGGAACAGCGTCTGGAAAAACTGGTCCACTATGATGTCTATCTCGAAAAATTGAAAAAAGATCTGCACGAATCCAGGGAAAAACTGCTTACTCTGAGCGCGAAAGCATCCGCAATCCGGAAAAAACAGGCAAAAAGGCTTGCAGAACAAATGACGCAGGCGCTTCATGATCTGAATTTTATGGAGGTAGATTTCCGGATTCAGGTAACGGACGAAGCGGAAAAGATCAGTGCGCTTGGCTATGACGATGTGGAGTTTCTGCTTTCCACCAATCCGGGAGAACCGGTAAAACCGTTGGGCAGTATTGCCAGCGGCGGAGAGCTTTCCCGGATTATGCTGGGTCTTAAGACGGTTATGGCGCAGCGTGACGCTATTGATACACTGATTTTTGATGAGATTGACGCTGGGATCAGCGGAAAAACCGCATGGCAGGCAGCAAAGAAACTTGGTATGCTGGGGCGGTCGCATCAGGTGATCTGTATCACACATCTGCCGCAGATTGCCGCCATGGCGGATCTCCATTTTAAAATAGAAAAAAAGCAGGAGGAAAATCATACCAGAACAGATATTTCCGTTTTGGATGAATCAGGAAGCACAAAAGAGCTGGCAAGGCTGCTGGGCAGCGACGCGTTAACGGAGGCTGCGGTTTCCAATGCCAGGGAGATGAAAGAATTGGCAGCGCATACAAAACAATACTAAAGTAAAATCGAAATTTCATCATATACTAAAAAAGCATCTTTGAGGATGCTTTTTTGCAGTTTGCGGAAAGGAAGTGGAAGTTTGGGAGCGGATACTTCCAAATCTGCCTGGACGGCGCAGCAAGTGCGTCAGAAGGAGGAAATATGGAGATAAAAAAGAAATACAGGCGTTTTCTTTCTATACTTTCAGTCGATGCGGTCTGCCTTCTCCTCTGTGCAGTTTATCTTTCCATCTGGCACAGAACACCTGACCATATTAAAATCCGGGCGGGAGAGCGGGAAGAGATGGATTTGTCATTGCCGGCTTCAGGACTGCTTTATGGTTCGCGGGAAGAGGCGATTCCGGTCAGTCTTGACCAGCCGCTTGTTTTTTATGCCAATGAAAAAAACAAATACCAGATGGATGTTAAGTTATTCGGGGTGCTGCCGCTGAAAAATGTGGAAGTGCAGGTTATTGATCAGGCATCCGTCATTCCGGCAGGCGTGCCGGTGGGGATTTATGTAAAGACAGAGGGCGTTCTTGTCATAGGCACAGGGGATTTTACAGGCTTTGACGGCGTGAGATATTCTCCTGCCAGAACGATATTGAAAAGCGGGGATTATATTCTCAAATTGAATGGTAAAACCGTGACCGGCAAAAAGATGTTTATGAAGGCTCTCCAGGAAAATGGAGCGGAGGATTTGATTTTAACTGTCAGAAGGGGCGATGAGGAGTTTGACGTAAAAACGGCTGCCGTGCAGGATCAGGCGGGGGTATACAAGATCGGGATCTGGATACGCGACAACGCCCAGGGTGTTGGGACACTTACGTATATTGACGGAAACGGGGGTTTTGGCGCATTGGGGCATGGTATCAACGATATGGACACCAGTACGCTGATGACACTGCAGAAAGGGATGTTATACCATACGGATATTATTGGCGTCAAAAAGGGGGAATCGGGAAAGCCCGGAGAGCTGACGGGACTAATTGATTATGCAGACGATCATATTTTAGGTACGATTGACAGGAACGAGGATCGGGGAATTTTTGGCGAGTGCGGGGAGGGATTGGAAGAAGAAGTACCGTTTTCCCCCGTTCAGGTTGGTCTGCGACAGGATACGAAAACGGGTCCCGCAAAGATTTTGTGCAGCCTGGATGGTAAGAGCGCCGAGCTTTACGACATCAGGATTACGGATATCACCTATGACAAAGAACATATTAACAGAGAAATTGTTTTACAGATCACCGATCAGAGACTGATTCAGGAGACGGGCGGTATTATCCAGGGCATGAGCGGTGCGCCGATTCTGCAGAACGGAAAGCTCATCGGCGCGGTGACCCATGTGTTTGTACAGGACGCGACGAAAGGCTACGGAATCTTTATCGAAGAGATGCTGGACGGCTGAACGATTATGGGAAAACCGGTATCCTAAACTGAATAAAAGTGGTATACTCATACCAGAGGTGATTTTATGGATATGGAAAAAATTTTACAGGAACTTGACAGATTGTTTGCCACATATCAGATGGACCGGGTGGAGGGCTTTCTGGAAAACAGGATGTCGGAAGCCGCTGCGGCAGGGGACGACGGTTCTCTGATTACGCTGCTGAATGAGATGATCGGATATTTGCGCGATGTAAGCAAATATGAGAAATGCTGCATGTACTGCGGTCAGTTGCTGGATGTGCTGGAGCGCAACGGCATGAAAGGAAGCATTCCTTATGCCACTTCGCTGCTGAATATTGCCAATGCATACAGAGCGGCAGGAAAGCTGGCGGAGTCTATGACAAACTACAGGACTGTGCTTTTGATTTACCAGAGCCATTTGGAGGACGGAGATTTCCGGTTTGCCAGCCTGTACAATAATATGAGTCTGTTGTACCAGGAACTGGGAGATTTTGAAGAGGCGTGCCGATGCCTGGAGAAGGCTCTTTCCATTGTAGTCCGTTATGCCGACGCCAGAATTGAGACGGCGGTTACCCATACGAATCTGGCGGCCTCTCTTCTGAAACTGGGACGGTATGAAGAAGCAATGAGACATCTGCAGTCTGCTTTTTCGATTTTCGAAATGGATGAACAGAAGGACTTTCATTATAGCGGGGCGCTGTCGGCCATGGGAGAAGCGCAGTATATGGCGGGCAACCTGGAGGAATCGGCGAGATACTACAGACTGGCGCTGGCGGAAATCGAGAAAAATACAGGGCGCTCTACAGCCTATGAAATAGTCGCGCAGAATTTAAGCGCGGTGGAACAGCAAATGGCAGGAAAGCCGGGCGTAATCAGGCAGTTTGAAAAAGGTCTGGATTTATGTGAAGCTTTTTATCATGAATACGGAGAGCCGATGCTGCGGGAAAAATTTCCGATGTATCTGCCCTATATTGCCGCGGGGCTGGTAGGGGAAGGCTCGGAATGCCTTGGTTTCGATGATGCGATTTCCAGAGACCACGATTTTGGTCCCGGCTTCTGCCTGTTTCTGACGGATTCCGTTTACGAAGAGATTGGGGAGGCGCTGCAGCAGGCGTATGACAGACTGCCGGTTACTTACATGGGAGTCACCAGGAGGGTTTCTCCCAAGGCGCCGAAAAGAGTGGGAGTATTCCGAATCGGAGAGTTTTATGAGCGTCTGACCGGTTTCCGGGATGTGCCGGAATCTAACAGCCAGTGGTTGTACGCGGAGGATTATCGTCTCGCGGCCGCTACCAGCGGCAGGGTGTTCCGGGATGAACTGGGAGAGTTTACCCGTATCCGTAAAGGTCTGCTGGCGCATTATCCGGAAGAGGTAAGAATCAAAAAGATTGCCAGGGAGGCGGCCTTGATTGCCCAGTCAGGCCAGTACAATTATGGGCGTATGTTAGAGCGTGGGGACAAAGTAACGGCCCAGGTCGCCCTGGGGGAATTTATGAAGCATACGATGTCCATTGTTTATCTGCTGAACCGCAGGTATGCGCCCTTTTATAAATGGATGCATAAAGGGATGGAGAAATTACCGGTTCTGGCTGTGATCGGTGATATCCTGAACGCGATCGCCGATATGCAGATCGGAGACGAGCGCATTCCGCAGACAATAGAAATCATTGTAACGTTAATTATTGACGAGATGAAAAAGCAGAGTCTGACAACAGGCAGCGACAATTATCTGGACCATCACACCGATAATATTCTTCACAGTATTACGCAGAATGACGAAGGGCATGAGACGGTAAAAGAGAAACTCATACGAAAACTGATCCGGCTTGAGTGGCGGGATTTTGACAAGGTAAAAAATATCGGGGGCAGAGCGGACTGCCAGGATGACTGGAATACTTTTTCGATTATGAGAAAAAGTCAGTACCTGACATGGACGATACCGATGCTGCAGAGCTATATCGAGGATTTTGAGCGGGCGGACGCTGTCGGATGGAATCTGATCGCAGAAAAATATGGCAGAATGATGGAAAGCACCGATCCGCAGGGGTATGCTGAAATTGCGGACAGATTTCCGGATATTTCTGCAGAAAAACAAAAGATTATAGCGGAAATCGTAAAGATTCAGGTAGGCTGGATGGAAGAGTGCGCCGAAAAGTACCCGAAAGCTACAAACCTTGCCAGAAGCATCCATACCTCCGAGGACAGTTTATACAATACGTCTTACGAAACTTATCTGCGGGGGGAAATCTCGACGTATTCCGACAGGACGCTGGATTTGTACGGTAGATTTATCGCGGCGCTCTGTATGGAAGAAAAAAATCTTGCGGAAGCTACAATCGGCAATTCCGCAATGCTTTACGGATATGAATCTCTGGCTGATCTGGAAAGCAGATTGTAGGAAAGAGGCGTTTTTGGGCAGATTCTGCGACTTTTAAGAGTTGAACGAAATTTGACATCTGTTTATAATGAATACAGGCGATAAATGCTGTTTCAAAAAGAAATATAGTGAACGGAGGTCAATTATGGAACAACTGAGTGTAGCGGCTACGAAAGATAACGAACAGGTTTTCAAATTACTTTCCGATTTAATTCATACAAATAAAGAATTTCAGATTATGATTACGGTTCCCTCTGCAGGACGTCAGGAAGAAGCCGCCGGGGTTTATGGTGAAAGCCAGCCTGCGGCCAGAAATCTGGAAAAAGATGTAACCGATATGATACATGAGATCGGCGTTCCGGCGCATATCAAAGGCTATCAGTATTTGCGGGAGGCAATCATGATGTCGGTCCAGGATGTGGAAATGCTCAATTCCATTACCAAAATATTGTATCCTACCATTGCCAAGAAATTCCAGACGACGTCGAGCAGAGTGGAGCGCGCCATCCGTCATGCCATTGAAGTGGCATGGAACCGGGGCAAGATGGAAACGCTGGACGCTATGTTCGGCTATACCATCAATACCGGAAAAGGGAAACCGACCAATTCGGAGTTTATTGCACTGATTGCTGATAAAATAAGGCTTCAGTACCGAAATTGATCTTTTCATTTCCTATGGAACATGGTATAATGCAAGCGAAGGTATGAATAATAACAAAAGAAATGTATGAGAGGATAGCTATGAAACGTATTTTATTTGCAGCATCAGAGGGGGTTCCATTTATCAAAACAGGAGGTCTGGCCGATGTGGTAGGCTCCCTTCCTAAATGTATTGACAAGACGTATTTTGATATAAGGGTAGTGATGCCCAAGTATCCCTGTATGAAACAGGAGATCAAAGACAAAATGACATATGTAAGTCATTTTTATATGGACTTCCATTATAAGAGCGAATATGTAGGGATTATGACCGCTGAAGTAGACGGCGTTACCTTTTACTTTATTGACAATGAAGAATATTTCGGCGGCATGAAGCCTTATGGGGACGATACGCTTTGGGAGATTACCAAATTCTCATTCTTTTCCAAGGCGTTGCTTTCTATTCTTCCGGTGATTGACTTCCGGCCGGATATTATCCATTGCCATGACTGGCAGACTGGTCTTGTCCCGGTTTATCTGAAAGAAAGATTCCAGGGCAACGACTTTTACCATGGCATCAAGACAGTTATGACAATACATAACCTGAAATTCCAGGGCAAATGGGATGTGAAGACCGTAAAGGAAATTACCGGTCTGCCGGATTATTTCTTTACGCCGGATAAACTGGAATGCTATAAGGATGCCAACCTGTTAAAGGGCGGTCTGGTATACGCGGATGCGATCACGACGGTCAGCGATACGTATGCGGAGGAAATTAAGACTGATTTTTATGGGGAAGGCCTGAACGGGCTGCTCTGTGCCAGAGCGGGCGATCTGCGTGGAATCGTCAATGGCATTGACTATGATGAATTTAATCCGGAGACAGATCCTTTTCTGCCGTATCGCTACAATGCGATGAACTTCCGGAAGGAAAAAGTAAAAAACAAACGCGAACTGCAGAAAGAACTGGGTCTGGCACAGGATGACAGGAAATTCATGATCGGTATCGTATCCCGCCTGACAGACCAGAAGGGGTTTGATCTGATTGCTTATGTGATGGATGAGCTGTGTCAGGACAATATACAACTTGTTGTACTGGGAACAGGCGATGCACAATACGAAAACATGTTCCGTCATTTTGACTGGAAGTATGCAGACAAGGTTTCGGCCAATATTTATTATTCCAACGAGATGTCTCATAAGATATACGGGGCCTGCGATGCCTTTCTGATGCCGTCGCTGTTTGAGCCGTGCGGGCTGAGCCAGTTGATGTCGCTCCATTATGGCACGGTTCCCATTGTCCGGGAGACAGGCGGTCTGAAAGATACGGTAGCGCCTTATAATGAATATGAGAGTACCGGCACCGGTTTCAGCTTTACCAATTATAATGCGCATGAGATGTTGGATACGATCCGTTATGCAGAGCGGATTTATTATGATAAAAAACGGGAATGGAATAAAATCATAGACAGAGGTATGGCGGTGGATTTCTCCTGGAGTGTATCTGCCAGGAAATATCAGGAGATGTATGACTGGCTGATCGGTTAGAGAGGCCGTTAACTGTCCGTCTAAGAAAGGCGCTGTCTGTTTAGTCAGACAGCAGCCGGATACCGGAAATATCGGAATCAATCACGAGAGAATAGTTTGTATAGTACACGACAAAGCCGGGCGCGGAGCCGCCTGGCTTTTTTACGTTCTTTTTGAGCGTATAGTCGATCTCTGTTTTCTGCTGCCCTCTTGCTTTGGAATAAAAGGCGGCCAGCTTTCCGGCTTCTTCGAAGGTTTTGTCAGGCACAGTCTGGTCTTTTTCCGCTTTTACAATGACATGGGAACCGGGAATCCCTTTGACATGAAACCACCAGTCCCCGCTGCCCGGAGAATGAAAAGTCAGTTCGTCGTTCTGGTAATTGTTTTTTCCTACATAAATGTCATAGCCGTCGCTGCTGATATAGTGGAAAGGTCTGCTGGTGATTCTGGCTTTTTTGGCGCCTCCTTTTCGGCGGATATAGCCGCTTTCGATCAATTCTTCTTTGATCTGTATCAGGTCCTCTTCCAGCAGTGCGATATCAAGGGAAGCGGATACAGATTCCAGATGGGTGATTTCGTCTTTTACATCCTGTGTCAGTCTGGAAAGCGCTTCATACGTGCGTTTTAATTTTCCGTATTTCTCAAAATATTTTTTGGCATTTTCAGACGGAGTCAGCAGGGGATCCAGCGGAATTGTTATGGGTTCTCCTGTGTAATAATTGACGGCTTCCATCGCTTGACTGCCGGGCGTTACATGGTAGCCATAGGTGTTCAGAAGTTCGCCATACACCTTGTAAATGTCCCGTTTTTCGGTGTCTTTGATCTGTTTTTGCTGCAGATCGTATTTTTTTATGTTACGTTCGAGCGCAGTCTGTACAATCCGCCGCAAATCAGAGGATTTCTGCCGGATGCGTGTCAGCGCGTCTTTTTCTGCGTAGAAGGCATGGAGCAGCGCAGAGACAGAGTCAAAGCGCTTTGTTTCATTGTCTTTATAGATTGCAAGAGGGACGCAGGCATATTCTTTCGGCACGCCGTTTTCATAGATGATATTAGGTGTAAAGACACCGCTTTTTACAGTTTCCAAGAGAGCGGAGAAGACTGTCCACAGTCTGTTCCATTCTTCCCGGCCGATGCTTTGGGTGGGCCGGTCACTGTCGATGCCGGCCCGGAAGCAGAGTTCCTGGGCGAGAATGGGAGAGACGCCGGTGAAAGTCATATAGAGGGCTTTGAATGCCGGCAGCGCTTTTGCAGAGAGCATAGTAGAAAAATCAGATTCCGTAACCTGTAGTGGATCGGATTTTTCCTGTGTCCCCGGGATGAAGTAAGGTCTGCCGGGAAGGACTTCACGGACAGAACTTACCATGCCCGACACATGCTTGATGCTGTCAACGATTACAGAAGCGTCATCACAGAAAATAATGTTGCTGTGTTTGCCCATCATTTCAATCGACAGCGATTTGCGGCATAAATCTCCCAGTTCATTGTAATGTTCGATGTCAATCCGGATAACGCGTTCCAGTCCCGGCTGGCTGACAGACAGGATGCGTCCGTTCTGGATATGCTTGCGCAGCAGCATGCAGAAATTAGGAGCCGTCATCGGGCTGGGCAGATTGTCGGAAATCAGGCGGGCCAGAGGCAGAGAAGCGCTGGCGGACAGCAGCAGCCGGTATTGTTCTTTGCCCCGGCGTACTGTGAGCAGCAGCTCATCGTTCTCGGGCTGCGCTATTTTATAGATTCTTCCCCCTGTCAGAGATTGCGTCAGTTCTTTTGTGATACATGCGATTGTGATACCGTCCAGTGCCATAGTAGTTCTCTCCTTGTCAGTTATAGATTTGCGTGGGTAATGGGCCGGGTCATGCCTGCACGGGCATTTATGACAAGAGAACACATGCCCCTTGTCTGCAGGAACCGCGGGTCCGGACATCTGGTTCAGTATAACAGAAATTTCAGGAAATGCACAGTCCGGATTTGGACAGGGACATGTCAGACGGAGGATCCTGCGATTTCTTGTGCAGACTGCCGAATTTGTCCGGGGAGCACGGAAATCAATTTTCCGTTTTTCGGCACAAATAGATTGATTCGTATTCCAGGTTACGGATATAAGAATCTCTAAGTGTCCTGAAAATGCAGCGGAATTGTACTTTTGCCCGGTGTGTGAATAATTTATCTTGCGAAATCCTGACAAGTTCTTTTATCTGAAAACTGCGCAGAACCAGGCAGGAGCTGATACAGAAACTGTCAATTTGGCAAGTGGGCGTTCGCTGAGGTTGTTACATAAATGTTTATAATTGTTCCTTCATGCGTTTGTCGTAGTGAAAAAGGAAAATCGGTTGCAGGAAAAAGGAAACTTTGATAAAATAATAAGGACATACACTTATGAAGGAGGAAAAACGTATGAAAATGAAAAAAGCCTTACGCCTTATGGCGGCAGGTCTTCTTTCTGCTTTGGTGCTGGCAGGCACGGGGGCAGTAAGAAATGGGGCAGATGTGGTTCAGGCCGCAGGCTCTATGAACGTTGCGGCTGCGATCAGCGGCAGCAATGTGAATGTGACGGCCAGCGCTACGAGCGCGCCAGTCAGCGACGACGGCATGTTGTATTTGTTTGCGGAGCCGGTTTACTCTGACGTAATTTCAACCAATGCGCTGGCAACCGCGCCGGCAGCGGCCAACGCAACATTCAGCACACCGCTGAACGCCGACAGTGCGGATTCCCGCCTCTATGATAAATTTATCGTAGCGGCTGTGCAGGGCGGACAGTATGTACCTTTAAATCCGGGCGCATATATTGTAAATCCGGAGGCAATTGCCACACATACTTTTGCCAGGACTGAGACAGGGCTGAAAGGTCTTTTGATCGATCCTTCCAAGCTGACCAACGGTGAGCTGCAGGATCTGGGTGTAAAGCAGGTGCTTTACAATATTTCCGTGAACAGGATGCTTGGTCCGACGGATAATCCAAGTTATCCGACGATCAATTATAATTATAACGGAAAGACCTATCAGATGAACGGTGTTCTTGTGGCAGAATATGAGCATATTTTTGGCACGCTTTCCAAGAACGGTATCCAGATTACGGCGATCTTTTTGAATGAGAACAATGGCAGAAACGGCCATTTCCTGCATCCGCTTTCCAGAGACGGCTTCGCAAGCCCTCACTATGCGCTCAATACGGCAGAACAGCAGGCTGTGGAAGATCTGGCGGCCGTAGCTTCTTTCTGTGCGGAGCATTACAGCAACAGCAAAAACGGTAAGGTGGATAACTGGATCGTAGGCAACGAAGTAAACAAGAGATATGAGTGGAACTATGTAAATATTTCCGATATTAACGCCTATGCCAACGAGTATGCGGAGGCAGTGCGTATTTGCTATAATGCCATCAAGAGCAAAAACGCCAATGCGCATGTCAATATCTGTACCGACCAGCAGTGGGACCGCAATACGCGCGAAGCCGGGAAATATGATGCCAAAGACTTTATCAATGCGTTTAACAATGCCATCGTAGCAGGCGGAAATATTGACTGGGGTCTGATGAATCATCCCTATCCGGTGCCTTTGACCTGGGCGGCTTACTGGACAGGCGGCGGATATTATAAAAATCTTGTAAAGCATAACGAAAACTCTCCTTATGTAACAATGGAGAATATTGAAGTAATGACAGATTATATGTGCAGGCCGGAACTTCTTTCTCCGACTGGCCAGGTGCGCTCCATCCAGGTGGGTGCAGGCTATAATACGTCCCAGGGTGAAAACTATGCCTGTGCGGCAATGGTGCTGGCATACCAGCAGGCTGTGAACAATCAGCATATTGATACCTTTATTTTCTCAAGACAGTCTGATATTGCGGAAGAGATTCCACAGGGCCTTGTATATGGCCTGACAAATGTGGACGGAAGCCACAAGACGACATATGACTGCTACAAGAACCTGGACGGCCCGCAGGCTGCTGCTTATATCCAGCAGGCGTTGGCGCTCAGAGGGGCTTCCGATCTGAGCCAGGTAATTATTCCCAGATAGTATTTGAGGGCGACAGATCAAGTCAGATGGAGAACAACGTGGTATGAAACGGAACATGGCGGTGCTGTCTGGCGGAATGCTGCTGGGCCTGTGCTGCTTCTTCGGAAGCGGCGTACAGGCCCATGCAGAAGAGGCCATACAGAATCAGACAATTGAAAATGCAGCAGGCGCGGAAAGAGAATTTCTTGTGGATATGTCGATGTATGTGACAATGAAAACAGACACACAAGTGCATATTCAGCCAGGCACATCGTGGGATGCGATCGGAACACTGCAGGCAGGACAGCCGGCCATTGTTACGGGAAAGACTGACAATGGCTGGACACAGATTTATTATGCAGGAATGATTGGTTATATTCCCGGCGATGTGACGCAGCCGTATGAGATTCCGGGTCCGACAATATGGAGAGAGATTTCCATTGCGGGGGACATTAAAATCAATGCACTGGGGGACAGCATTACGTATGGAGACAAACTGGCGGACACAGCCATGTCGTTTCCCAATGTGGTCAGTGCAAAAGCAGGAGCCGTCGTTTTGCGCAATTACGGCTGGAATGGTTCCAGTGTTGCAGGACCGCATCCGGACAGACTGATTGACCGTTATCCTTTTATGGAGCGTGATGCCAATCTGGTTTTGGTGCTTGGCGGCACCAATGATTACGGAGGCTATCATGAACAGGGAACGGTAATCGGCAAACTGGGAGATGTGACGCCGGATACATTTTACGGCAGCCTGAATCTGATGATGTGCGGTTTGAAGCAGATGTATCCTGATGCGGAGATTGTGTTTATGACGCCTTTGCGGCGTGCAGGATATTTGCGCAGAAATAAAAACGGATATCTCCTGAACCAGTATGTATTTGCCATACAGGATGCGGCGTCTTTTTGGGGAATCCGTGTTATCGATCTGTTTAATGAGCCGGAGTTGGATTTTTCCAGTAAAGCTTCCTATCTTGTAGACGGCCTTCATCCCAATGCGACGGGACATGCATTAGTAGGCGCCTGTGTGTACCGAAAGTTGTTTGAAAATCCCTATTAAAGAAAATAAGCAAAAGGCAGACCGCAGGTTATGCGGTCTGCCTTTTTTGGGGCTTAATCTTCACCCGGACAGGCGCTGGTGCCGCGGGCACCGGCAGAAAGCTGGGTGAGATTCTGCAGGAGCTGGAACAGGTAGGAGAGCTCAAAGAGTTTCAATAAGAGTTATTTAGAGAAGGAGGAAAAGGGATGGCAAAGTATGTAATGGCGCTGGATGCGGGGACGACAAGCAACAGATGTATCCTGTTCAATGAAAAGGGGGAAATGTGCAGTGTGGCGCAGAAGGAATTTACGCAGTATTTTCCGAAGCCGGGCTGGGTGGAACATGATGCCAGTGAGATCTGGTCCACACAATTAGGGGTAGCCGTGGAGGCTATGTCAAAAATCGGAGCTACGGCGGCGGACATTGCGGCGATCGGTATTACCAACCAGCGCGAGACGGCCATTGTGTGGGATAAGGAGACAGGAGAGCCGGTATATCATGCGATTGTGTGGCAGTGCAGACGTACTTCAGAGTACTGTGATTCGCTGAAAGAAAAGGGGCTTACCGATTCGTTCCGGGAAAAGACGGGGCTTGTCATTGACGCCTATTTCTCGGCAACGAAGGTAAAATGGATTCTTGATAATGTGGAAGGGGCAAGAGAAAAAGCAGAGGAAGGAAAACTGCTCTTTGGTACGGTGGAAACATGGCTGATCTGGAAACTGACAAAAGGAAAGGTGCATGTAACGGATTATTCCAATGCGTCCAGAACAATGCTGTTTAATATTAAGGAATTAAAATGGGATCAGGAGATTTTGCAGGAGCTGGATATTCCGGAGTGTATGCTTCCCGAAGCAAAACCATCCAGCTGTGTGTATGGCGAAGCGGATCCGTCCTTCTTTGGCGGACCGATATCCATTGGCGGTGCGGCCGGTGATCAGCAGTCCGCTTTGTTCGGACAGACATGCTTTACGGAAGGAGAGGCAAAAAATACTTACGGTACAGGATGCTTTCTTTTGATGAACACAGGGGAGAAGCCCGTATATTCCCAAAACGGTCTTGTGACTACCATTGCCTGGGGTCTTGACGGCAAAGTAAACTATGCTCTGGAAGGTTCTATTTTTGTGGCGGGCGCGGCAGTACAGTGGCTGCGGGATGAAATGCGGCTGATCGATACATCGCCGGATTCGGAATATATGGCGTCTAAAGTAAAAGACACCAATGGCTGCTATGTGGTTCCTGCATTTACAGGACTGGGGGCGCCGCACTGGGACCAGTATGCGAGAGGCACGATTGTAGGCATTACGCGTGGCGTGAATAAGTATCATGTGATCCGTGCGACGCTGGAATCGCTGGCATATCAGGTCAATGATGTCATTGCAGCCATGCAGGCTGATTCCGGTATTACGCTGAGCGCTCTGAAGGTTGACGGCGGTGCATGCGCCAATAATTTCCTGATGCAGTTTCAGGCCGATGTAATCAATGCGCCGGTAAACAGACCTGTTTGTGTGGAAACGACGGCAATGGGCGCCGCTTATCTGGCAGGCCTTGCAGTGGGCTATTGGAAGAGCAAAGAAGATGTTGTCAAAAACTGGCAGATCGACAGAGTATTCAAACCGGAGATGTCGGAAGATGCGCGCCAGAAGGCGGTAAAGGGCTGGAACAAAGCGGTCAGATGGTCTTATGGATGGGCGAAAGAAAGCGAAAGCAAAGACAAAGTAAAGGCAGGATGCGATTCCGTGGACATAAAAGAACATTTGAACGAATAGAAACTGTATAGAGAGATATATGAGAAGGAGAGTCCGGCATGCGGCATGCAGGGAATGCATGTCTGCTGCCTGACTTTGCTTTGGAGATAGGTATTTGCGGCTTGAAATTTCACAGAGCGGCTTGCTTTAGGATAGATAGGAGGATGCATAATGTATGATATCTGTATTATAGGTGCAGGTGTGACAGGCTGTGCGGTGGCGAGAGAACTGTCCCGGTATGAAGCGAAGGTTTGTGTCATTGAAAAATGCGAGGACGTGTGCTGTGGGACTTCAAAGGCCAACAGTGCGATTGTGCATGCCGGATTTGACGCGCCGGAAGGTTCCCTGATGGCGCGTATGAACGTAGAGGGAAACCGGATGATGGACCGTCTTGCGAGAGAGCTGGATTTCCCATTCAGAAGAAACGGTTCGCTTGTCGTCTGCATGAATGAGGAGGATTTACCGGGTCTGCAGGCGTTGTATGACAGGGGGATGAAAAACGGTGTGGAAGGACTGCGTATCCTCTCCGGCGAAGAGGCGCGGGAAATGGAACCGAATCTGTCTGACGCGCTGGCGGGCGCTTTATATGCACCGAGCGGAGGAATTGTCTGTCCGTTTGGGATGACGATTGCACTGGCGGAAAATGCCAATGTCAACGGCGTGGAATTTCAATTTGATACGGAAGTTGTAAAAATACGGAAAGAAGAACAATATTACGGGATTGAGACCAACCGGGGTCTGGTAGAGAGCCGCTATGTGGTCAACGCAGCCGGTGTATATGCCGATGTGATACACAACATGGTAAGCGGGCGAAAAATAAAGATTACACCCAGACGGGGCGACTATTATCTGCTCGATCATAGTGCGGGAAATCATGTAACGCGGACAATTTTCCAGCTTCCGACCAGACTTGGCAAAGGCGTTCTCGTATCGCCGACCGTTCATGGCAATCTGATCGTCGGACCTACGGCGATTGACGTGGAGGACAGAGAGGGAACGAATACGACGAGAGAGGGGATGGATGAGCTGGCCGTGAAAGCAGGCATGACGGTGAAAAATCTGCCGCTGGGGCAGGTCATCACTTCTTTTGCCGGACTGCGCGCCCATGAGGAAGGACATGAGTTTATCATTGGCGAGGCGGAGGATGCAAAACAATTTATCGATGCGGCAGGCATTGAATCCCCGGGTCTTTCCAGCGCGCCGGCGATCGGCGTAATGGTGGCAAAGCTGCTGCGCGAGAGAATGGGTCTGTGGGAAAAGGAAGGTTTTATCCCGGAGCGCAAAGGGATCCTGAATCCTGCAGAGCTTGGCATGGAGGAGAGGAATGCACTGATCCGGGAAAAACCTGCGTACGGTACAATCGTCTGCCGCTGCGAGTCTGTGACGGAAGGTGAGCTGATAGATGCGATTCACAGGCCTGTAGGAGCGAGATCGCTGGACGGCATAAAAAGGCGGACAAGAACGGGCATGGGAAGGTGCCAGGCAGGCTTTTGCAGTCCGCGGACGATGGAAATACTGGCCCGTGAGCTTGGTATGGGCATGGAAGAGATTACCAAGTGCGGCGGCAGTTCTGCAGTCGTGATGGGGCGGACAAAAGAAAGTATGGGAAAAGGAGGGCAGGGTCTGTGAGATCATATGATATTGTAGTGATCGGCGGGGGACCCGCCGGGCTTGCCGCGGCAGCGTCTGCCAGGAAAGAAGGCATTGACAGTATTTTGATTCTGGAAAGGGATAAGGAACTGGGAGGGATTCTGAACCAGTGTATTCATAACGGATTTGGCCTTCATACGTTTCAGGAAGAACTAACAGGACCGGAATATGCGGGACGTTTTATTGATATTGTGAAAGAACTGGGCATTCCGTATGCGCTGCATACGATGGTAATGGGTATCAGCCGGGAAAAAGTTGTAACGGCTATGAACCGTGAGGAGGGTATGTTCCAGATACAGGCCGGGGCGGTGATATTGGCAATGGGCTGCCGGGAGCGTTCCAGAGGCGCGCTCAATATACCGGGTTATCGTCCGGCAGGTATCTTTTCCGCCGGTACGGCGCAGCGTCTTGTGAATATGGAAGGCTGCATGCCGGGCAGAGAGGTGGTGATCCTGGGCTCAGGAGATATCGGACTGATTATGGCAAGGCGTATGACACTGGAAGGCGCAAAGGTGAAAGTGGTGGCGGAACTGATGCCCTATTCCGGCGGCCTGAAACGGAATATTGTGCAGTGTCTGGACGATTACGGAATACCGCTGAAGCTGTGTCATACGGTTGTGGATATCAGGGGGAAGGAACGCCTGCAGGGAATCACACTGGCGCAGGTGGATGAAAAGGGCAGACCGATTCCCGGTACGCAGGAGGAGTATTCCTGCGATACGCTGCTGTTGTCGGTAGGTCTGATTCCGGAAAACGAGCTGTCCAGAGATATGGGCGTGGAGATGGACCCTGTCACATCGGGCCCGGTAGTCAATGAAAGTCTGGAAACGAGTATTCCGGGCGTATTTGCCTGCGGGAATGTGCTCCATGTGCATGATCTGGTGGATTATGTGTCGCAGGAGGCAGGCAGGGCGGGGACAAACGCGGCCGCATTTGTCAGAGGAGAACTGCACAAGGACAGCGGCAGAACGATCCGTATCATTGCCACGGAAGGCGTACGGTATACGGTTCCGCGCTATATCGACGATGCCAGAATGGAGCGGCTGCTGACAGTACGGTTCCGCGTGGGCGCCGTGTTCCGTGATTCGTATATTAGCGTATATTATAACGACGAACGGGTGATGCACAGAAAGAAGCGGATTATGGCGCCGGGAGAAATGGAGGAAGTCGTTCTGCAGAAAGAAAAGACTGCGTCATACCCGGATTTGGAGCGCATTACCATAAAGATAGAAAAGGAGTGACGCACTATGGAAAAAAAGGAACTGGTTTGCATCGGCTGTCCTATGGGCTGTCCTGTCACGGTGACGATGGAAGGAAATGAGATTACGGATATCACAGGCAACACATGTCCGCGGGGAAGGACATATGCGGAAAAAGAAGTGACAAACCCCACCCGAATCGTGACTTCAACCGTGCGGGTAGCGGGCGGTGACAGGCCGTTTATCTCCGTAAAGACAAAAGAGGATATTCCCAAGGAAAAGATCTTTGACTGTATGCAGGAGATCAACGGCATCACCGTAAAAGCGCCGGTGAAGATCGGCGATGTGGTTCTGGAAAATGCGGCCGGTACAGGCGTGCCGGTGATCGCGACAAAAGCGGCGGCGGTTGTATAAAGTCTGTGCGTTTAGAGCGGTTGGTCAGACTGTGGGCGCTGCCTTTCCGTAGTTTCGCGACGCTTTAAGACGGGGGTAACCATTCTGTGCACCGGTTCCTTTAAGGGAACCGGTTTTCTTTTTTTGCGTTCGTTCATCTGTTCCACAAGGAGATTTACCGTTTCATATGCGATTTTGTCAATCTGCTGTCCTACGGTACTGATCGGGATGACTGCCTCTGTGGCAATAGGGGAGTCATCGAAACCAACGATCAGATAGTCGTCCGGCAGAGTACCGTATTTCCCGATCAGAAGATTCAGAAGGATATTGGCATGGGTGTCATTGGAGACAAAGATTCCTTTTTTCTGCCCGGAATAACATGTTTCCAGTTCCTGCAGGATGTCTTTCATGTTTTTCTGCGCCAGATCATAACGATTTCCCATAACCTTGTAAATGATCCGGTTTACCAGTCCTTTTTCCTTACAGATATCCTGAAATCCGCGGATACGTCCGTAAGCGGGTACATCCGGCGAAGTGGGGGAGTTGATATGGATGAAAATATCACAATTATGCTTTGCGAGCAGACTGGTAGCCTGTATACCGCCCATGTAATTGTCGGTATTGACACTGCATACATATTGATCTTCCCGTTCAATCGTGACGATGGGAAGCTGGAGAGCCGCCAGTTCCCGGGAAGAGATTGTGTCGCTGAGAATGATCAGTCCTTCGATCTGATAGGCAAGCAGTTCTTTGATATAGCGTCTCTCTGCGTCCTCATCTTCGTTTCCTATGAAGACAAGAAACTTATAGCCGAATTTCTCGTAAGTGAGCAGAATCTGGTTCAACATTTCAGAATAATAGTGGTTGAACAGGTTTGGAATGATGATGCCGATAAACTCAGTGTATCCGCTGGCAAGGATACGGGCGACTTTATTTTCTTTATAATTCAGCGCAACCAGTGCATTGGCTATGATCTCCTGATTTTCCAGCGTCAGGGAATCGGGATCGTTAAAATATCTGGAAATCGTAGTTTTGGAGAAATCGGTGTATTTTGCAATGTCGCTGAAAGTTATATTTTTTTTCTGTCTCATTATAATTGTCCTCTTTTTATTGTACAGATCATAAAATAGTATAGCAAACGAACTGCAGCGCCACAAGGAATAATCGGTTAAGTAACCGGTTACTTAACCGATTATGCACTAAAAACAAAAGGGTAGAAAGAAAAGAAGGAGGAAAGAGGAATGAAAAAGAAAGCTGCGCGAAAGGTCGCCGGTACGGTGCTTTTAACCGTATTGACGGCAGCTGCTCTGACCGGGTGCACATTCGGATTTGCCAGTGATCCGGATGATCCCAATGAAGTGCAAGAAGAAATCCCGATCGATATGTCGGTGGATACCTTTACTTATGATACTTCATTGAGCGGAACGAGTATTACACTTTTAAATTCAAAGGCGGAAATCCAGGTCGCTCTGGAAAAAATGAGTGCCGCTTATGAAGAAAAATCGGGCGTCCATGTGGAAGTCATGCCGGTAACGGATGGGGATTCACCCTATACCAAGGTGGTAAGCCTTTATAATTCGGGCAATCCGCCAACACTGTCAATCCTCGATACGACGGATGTCATTGCCCTTGCGCAGGAGAAGGCTGCGGATCTGACAGACGAGCCATGGACTGCAGAGGCAGAAGGGTATCTCACTTATGTAAACGGCAGAGTATACAGCTTACCGCTTTGTATCGAGGGAAGGGGTATCATTTACAATAAGGCAGTGATCGAAAATGCGCTGGGACGGGAATTTGACCCTTCTTCGGTCAAAACACAGCAGCAGTTTGTAAATCTTCTGGATGAACTGGTAAATGCCGGCGTGGAGAAACCGGTTTCACTGGCAAAGGAAGACTGGTCACTGGGAGCGCACCATCTGCAGTATATTTATGAGACTTATAACGGGACTTCGGAAGGGGCGCAGGAAATCATAGAGCAGGTGAAGGCGGGTACGCTGGATATAGGAAGTTATACGAGGCTTTCAGAGTTTTTAGACATGTTTGATATTCTGAAAAAGTACAATGTGGCAAAAGGAGATCCGCTTGGCGCCGATTATGACGAGATGGCAATTGATCTGGCGGACGGCAAGACTGCATTTTGGTTTAACGGCAACTGGGCGTGGCCGAACCTTGAGGAGGCAGGAGCGGAAAATTCGGACGAATATGGATTTCTGCCGTATTTTCTCAATAATGACGAAGCGGATTTTGCAAACCGCCAGATACAGGCTTCCCCGTCAAAGCAGGTTATGCTGGATGGACAATATGCATCGGAAAAGCAGCAGGCGGCAGCAAAAGAATTTATGAATTGGATTGTATACAGTGAGATCGGGCAGCAGATGCTTGTCAAGACCTGTAATATCATCCCGCCGTTTCAAAATAATCCGTATGAACCGGCGGATCCGCTGAGCAGGGATATTTATGAAAAAGTCCATACAGGCGGTGCATTTAATGCTTCGGCGATCGTACCCAACGACCATTGGGCGGTGTTGGGAGCCGGTATGCAGAAATATATGGCAGACCGGAGCGACCGGACGGAATTAATGGAAACTATCAAAGCATATTGGGCGGAACAGAAATAAGAAAGAGGAATGAAATATGAGATCAAAAAATAACGGAAAAGATTTCTGCATATTTGCACTGCCGGGGATGTTTTGTTTCTTTGCGGTTGTCATTATACCGTTTTTATACGGCGTATATTTAACGCTGACGGACTGGGACGGAGTGGCAAAGACAAAGAACTTTATCGGGCTTACAAATTTTGCGGGCGTTATACGTGACGGGCAGTTTTGGAATTCCCTGCTCCTTACGTTTCAGTATGTGATTGTAGTTGTGGTTCTTGTAAATGTAATCGCATTTGGCATTGCTTATCTTTTAACAAGAGGCATCAAAGGGCAGAATTTCTTTCGGGCAGGATTTTTTACGCCGAATCTGATCGGCGGCATCGTACTCGGGTATATCTGGCAGTTCGTATTTTCCAGAGCATTTGTAAGCATCGGCGAATCGACAAAATGGAGCCTGTTTGAGATTTCATGGCTCTCCACGCCGGGCAAAGCGTTCGCAGCGCTGGTCATGGTATCCGTGTGGCAGCTCGCAGGATATATGATACTGATCTATGTGGCCGGATTTATGGGCCTGAGCGAGGATGTCATGGAAGCCGCAAGCATCGACGGCGCTTCCGGGTGGAGAAAGATGGTAAATATTGTGTTGCCGCTTATGATGTCTTCGATTACGATCTGTCTGTTCCTTACGCTGTCCAGAGCATTTATGGTTTATGATGTAAACCTTTCCCTGACGGCGGGAGGTCCTTACGGTACGACTGAAATGGCGGCAATGCACGTGTATGAGAAGGCTTTCACTTCCAGAGCGTTCGGCGTAGGACAGGCGGAAGCGCTGATTCTGTTTATCGTTGTCGCGTGCATCAGCGGTCTTCAGGTATATTTCACGAAAAAACAGGAGGTTGAGGCATAATGAAACAGACGACAGTTGGCGGAAATAAAAGAAAAGCAATGAATCTACTGGCAATAGCCGTGCTGGTTATCATTTTTATGGCATTTATGTTCCCGTTCCTGATGGTGGTGATCAATTCTCTGAAGCAGAAAAGGGATATTATCAAGAGTCCGTTTTCCTGGCTGTTTACGATCAAAGGTCTGTCCTTTGACAATTTTGTCAAAGCCTTTGTGCAGATGGATTTTCTGAACGCTTTCAAAAATTCCCTGATCGTAACAGCGCTTTCCACTCTCGTTGTCACATTGTTTGCAACGATGCTGGCATATTATATTGTCCGCAATAAAAATAAGATTTCCAGCTTCACATTTGCTCTGATGGTGGCATCGATGATCATACCGTTTCAGGCGATCATGATCCCGCTTGTGAGTATTTACGGCGGTACATTAAATGTGCTCAACCACAGGATTACACTGATTTTTATGCATACAGGATTTTCCATGGCCATGTCGGTATTCATGTTCCATGGGTTTATTAAGGGAAATATCCCAATTGCTTTGGAAGAGGCAAGCTGTATCGACGGATGCAGCCATTTGCAGACATTTTTCCTGATTGTATTTCCATTGCTGAAACCAACGATTTCGACAATGGTGATCCTGAATTCACTGGCATTCTGGAATGACTTTCTGCTGCCGTCGCTCGTACTGACAGATAAAAAGCTGTTGACACTGCCGCTGTCCACTTACAGTTTTTATGGGACATATTCCGCAGATTATGGTACGATTATGGCAGGACTTCTGCTGTGCGTTATGCCGATTCTGATTCTCTATATCGTGCTTCAGAAACAGATTATCGGAGGCGTTGTAGCAGGGGCAGTGAAATAAGAAAATCCCGGATAATATCCGGACAAGAGAGAATGGAGCAGGAGGCTGGCCAGACATGGACAAAGTACATTTAAAGGCGCCGGGAAACTGGATGAACGACCCGAATGGTTTTATTTACTATAAAGGAAAGTATCATTTGTTTTATCAGTATTTTCCCTATGCTCCTGTTTGGGGGACCATGCACTGGGGACATGCGGTAAGTGAAGATCTGGTAAATTGGGAGCATAAAGGCGTTGCGGTCTTTCCTACAAAATATGAGGATCAGAACGGCTGTTTTTCCGGCAGCGCCGTAACGTATCAGGGAGAGTTGTATCTTTTTTACACGGGAATCCACTATAACAGACCGGATCCTCACAATATACACCGGTGTCTGGACGATCAGTTTGACGCCTGCCAGATGCGGATCACTTCAAAGGATGGGGAGCAGTTTGACAATTTCAATGATAAGCGGATGGTGATCCCTCCGATTTCTGACAGAGAGATCGGTGACAGAGCGGATACGAGAGATCCGAAGGTGTGGCGCGGACGGGATGCCTGGTATATGGTTCTTGGCAGTAAGACGAAAGACGGCAGGGGAAAGCTGCTTTTCTATAAGAGTGCAGATCTGTCGGAATGGAAATTTGCAGGCAGTACATCAAAAAGCGGCCTTGGACGGATTTGGGAATGCCCGGACTATTTTGAGACAGAGGGCGGAGGTGTGCTCATGATGTCGCCCATGGGATTTCTTATGGACGGCAGAGAGCGGGAAGAGCAGACAATCTGCATGGCTGCGGATTTTGAGGAAGATACGTGCAGGATGGATATTTCGGATCAGTGGCAGTATATGGACTACGGACTGGATCTGTACGCCTCGCAGAGTACGACGGACGAGGAGGGGAGGAGGGTTGTGCTTGCCTGGCTGCGGATGCCGGAGCCTGTGGACGGCGTCTGGTCGGGTATGTTCTGTATTCCGCGGGTGGTGGAAGTGGAGCGGGGACATATTTATTTCCGCGTGCACCCGAATGTGGAGAAGGCATATACAAAGAAAATCACTTCTCCGTTTGAAGCGGACGAAGCCGGCTACCGGGTGAGTCTGGATATGGAGGACGGGGAGACGGTAAATATCGGCGGCTACCGGGTCAGCCGCCGGGGAAGCCGGATCTGTGCCGACCGGAGCGAGGTTTTTGCCGCCTTCGCAGACTACCGGATGCGGTTTGAGACACCGGACGTAAAGGACGGATGGCGTCTTGATATCTATGTGGATCGTAATCTGATCGAATTGTTCGTAAACAATGGCGAGTATGTGATCAGCAATGCCGTATACGGGCTGGGCGGTGAGGTTCATGGAACGGGCGGCGGTAATGTGGAAATGTATACAATAGAATAAAGGGATCACAACACGGACAAACGCGCGGGTGAAAGATGGTGAACATTTGCGTGACAACTATGGCAAGGCGTTCCGCCACAGGATTGTACAGTTTCCGTATCCGTTCCGGCCTGCGGATATCGTATTTTCTGCCCTGCGTACGAACAGAAATTTATGCCTGGCAGCGGTCAGGAAAACCGATTCTGAATGTTCATAAAATGTTCCTTCCTGTGTTTGTCCTGAGGATACCGACCACGGAAACCAATTTTTCGTCTTTCGGCACAAATAGATGGATTCGTGTTCCAGGTTACGGATATAAGAATCTCTAAGTGTCCTGAAAATGCAGCGGAATTTTTAACGCAGGCGGCCTTCACGTGCCGTCCGGGCACGAGCGGCCTTTTCCGGACCTCCCTGTCCGGAAACTGCTGACAGAGGGCAGAACACTAAGAGCTTCTACTATCCTTCACAATGGAACGCTCATCAATCTATTTGTGCCAGTGAGCGCAAAATTGATTTCCGTGGATACCGACAGAGATTCTTGCTTCCAGGAATCTCTTTTGTTATTATGGGTATAAATGATAACGGGAGTTTTTGACACCTGGGATCAGGACGGTGAAGAAAGGCGGGAAAAGGAAAAGATGGAAGAAGTGCGTTTGAATAAATATCTGGCCCAGTGCGGCATTTGTTCCAGAAGGGACGCGGACCGGATGATTGCATCCGGCAGAGTGAGGGTGAACGGCAGTGTGGCGGACATGGGGGTACGGGTAAAGGATACGGATGAAGTGGCTGTGGATGGAAAGGCAGTTGCCGGGAAAGACGAGAAAGTGGTGCTTGCATATTATAAACCGGCAGGCGTTACGTGCACGGAAAAGGATAAATTTGCGGACCGTATCGTGACGGAGGAAATCGGCTATCCGGTGCGTGTCACTTATGCGGGCAGACTGGATAAGGATTCGGAGGGACTGCTTTTGCTGAGCAATGACGGTGATTTGATTCAGCGGGTGATGAAAGGGTCAGCCATGCATGAGAAGGAATATGTGGTGAAGACGAAGCAGGAAGTAACGGAAGCATTTTTACAGAGGATGGCAGCGGGCATTTACCTGCGGGAACTGGATGTAAGAACGCGTCCCTGCCAGGTGGAGCAGAAGGGAAAATATACCTTTCGGATTGTACTGACGCAGGGGCTCAACAGGCAGATTCGGAGGATGTGCAGAGAATGCTCCGTGGACGTTGTCTCGTTGAAGCGGGTGCGGGTTTTGAATATCACGCTGGATGGATTAAGGCCGGGAGAGTACCGGATCATAAGCGGAGAAGAAAGAGCGGCGCTATACAGGGCCGCGGAAACGGCAGGAAAGAGCAGATGAAAGACCAAAGGCAAATGCGGACCGGAGAGCCGGACCGGGTCGGCGAGATGAAGGAACTGGCAGAGAGACTGCGGGAGGCATCCAGGGCTTATTATGCCCAGGACCGGGAAATTATGAGTAATCTGGAATATGACACCCTTTATGAACGCTTAGAACGGCTGGAAAAAGAGACGGGCATCGTACTGGCGGGCAGTCCTACGGTTCATGTAGGGTATGAGGCGGTGGATGAGCTGCCTAAGGAACGACATGAAAGCCCTATGCTTTCCCTTGGAAAGACAAAGGAGCGGGAAGAGCTGAGAGCGTTTTTAAAGGGCGGTACGGCGCTCTTAAGCTGGAAACTGGACGGACTTACGGTAGTATTGCATTATCAGGGCGGAAAACTGGTCAAGGCGGTTACAAGAGGAAATGGGGAAATCGGTGAAATTGTGACAGGAAATGCCCGGGTGTTTTGCAATCTTCCACTTCAGATTTCCTATCAGGGAGAGCTTACGCTGCGGGGGGAAGCGGTGATCACCTATTCTGACTTTGAAAAAATCAACAGGGAAATCGGCGAAGCGGATGCCAGATATAAAAATCCGCGCAACCTGTGCAGCGGTTCGGTACGACAATTGAACAATGAGGTGACGGCAGGCAGGAGGGTCCGGTTTTTCGCCTTTGCCCTTGTGCGGGCGGATGGCGTAGATTTTGGAAATTCCAGGGAAAAACAGCTTTTGTTCCTGAAAGAACAGGGCTTTGACATCGTGGGTTACAAGAAAGTGACAGAAGATACGCTGCTGGAGGCGGTGTCATGGTTTGAGCATGAAACGGCGGACTATGATGTGCCCTCGGACGGCCTGGTTTTAGCGTTGGATGATCTGGAATACAGCCGTTCTCTCGGCAGTACAGCTAAATTTCCGAGAGACTCGATTGCATTTAAATGGGCGGACGAACAGGCGGAAACGACTTTAAAAGAGGTGGAATGGAGCGCCAGCCGTACCGGACTGATTAATCCGGTGGCCGTATTTGAGCCGGTCGAGCTGGAAGGCACGACAGTCAGCCGGGCTTCCGTGCATAATGTAAGCATTGTAAAATCACTGCAATTGGGGATTGGTGACAGAATAACGGTATACAAGGCCAATATGATCATTCCCCAGATTGCCGGGAATCTGACCAAAAGCGGCAGCGTTTTGCCGCCCGCACACTGTCCGGTCTGCGGCGGGGAAACAAGGATTCAGAAAATAAATGAGGTCGAATCTCTTTACTGTCTCAATCCTGACTGCCAGGCGAAAAAAATCAAATCCTTTACCCTGTTTGTCAGCAGAGACGCTATGAGCATTGACGGACTTTCTGAGGCGACGCTTGAAAAGTTCATCAGTAGAGGCTTCATCCATCATTATGCGGATATTTTTCATTTGGATGCGCACCGTGAAGCTATTATAGAAATGGAAGGATTCGGAGAAAAATCATACCAAAATCTGCTTGCCGCCATAGAAGCGGCCAGGCATACGACACTGCCGCGGCTGATCTACAGCCTGGGAATTGCCAATATCGGCCTGGCAAACGCTAAAGTGCTATGCCGGGAGTTTGCGTATGACCTGGGACGGATGATGGAGGCAAAGACGGAGGAGCTGAGCGCAGCGGACGGAATCGGCGAAGTGATTGCCGCCGCTTTCTGCCGGTATTTTGCAGAAGAGAACAATAAAAGAGAAGTGGAACTGCTGCTTCCAGAGCTGGATATTGCGGTGGAGGATATAACGGAGGAAGTATCTGCGCTGCAGGGAAAATCCTTTGTCGTAACAGGTAGTCTGCAACTGTTTGCCAACAGAAATGCGCTGAAAGAGGAAATTGAAAAAAAGGGCGGCAAAGTGACGGGCAGCGTGACTACTAAAACAGCCGCCCTGATTAACAACGACACGACTTCTGCTTCCGCCAAAAACAAGAAAGCGAAAGAACTCGGCATTCCTGTTATTTCGGAAGAAGAGTTTGTGAGCCGGTATCTGCAGGATAGAACGGATGCGGAAATGGCGCCATTCTGAGGCGGACCGTTTTCCGCGGCTGTCACACAAATGTTTACAATTTGTTCTTTCCTGCGTTTCCCCAGGCTGCGGCCGTAGTTGAAGTCTCCGGGAATCTGTGTTACAATGCTGTCATTGCCAAAGGAGTAAATTTTATGCCCATTAAAGTACAGAATGATCTTCCCGCCAAGGAGATATTGGAAAACGAAAATATATTTGTCATGGATGAAAACAGATCGATTCACCAGGATATCCGTCTGCTGCAGATCTGTATATTGAATCTGATGCCGGTCAAACAGGACACGGAGCTGCAGCTTCTGCGTGCGCTTTCCAATACGCCGCTGCAGATCAATATTACGTTTATGAAAATGAACAGTCATGTGTCGCTGAATACATCCGTGACACATTTGAATAAATTTTATAATACGTTTGATGCGTTAAAAAAGCAGAAATTCGACGGTATGATCATTACGGGTGCGCCTGTGGAACAGATTGCCTTTGAGAAAGTGGATTACTGGGAGGAACTGTGTGAAATCATGAGCTGGACAAAAGATCATGTGACTTCAACATTTCATATCTGCTGGGGCGCGCAGGCGGGGCTTTACTATCATTTTGGAATCCGTAAGCATCTGTTGGATGAAAAGCTCTTCGGCTTGTTTCCCCACAGGGTGAAAAACAGAAAAGTACCGCTGGTGCGCGGCTTTGATGATGTTTTTCTGGCGCCGCACAGCAGACACACGGCCGTATCCAACGAGGATATTTATGCCTGCAGAGAACTTATGGTGCTGGCGGAGTCAGAAAAGGCGGGGGTTTATCTGTGTATGACGGAGGGTGGACGTCAGATTTTTGTAATGGGCCATCCGGAGTATGACAGGGTAACACTGCATAACGAATATATGCGGGATCGGGACAAAGGGCTGGAAATCGCGCTGCCGGAAAATTATTATACGGATGGGGACTGCAGTGTGCGCCCTAATCTGCAGTGGCGCGCACACTGCAATACGTTGTATTCAAACTGGCTGAATTACTATGTATACCAGGCGACGCCGTATGATCTGGATGCGATCGGGCCTGGCAGCGCGCAGGCCGAAAAAAGCGGCAGTCCTTCAAAAGGTATTTGAAGAAAGGCTGGTGTGGGCAATAAACGGAGTGGAAATAACAGATATTTTTCTGGAAACGTTAAAAGAAGAATTTGCGGAATACAAAGAACTTGAAACCAGTGGGTACCGGTTAGCGGAAAAGAAGAAGGTAATCCGCTCTCTCATGAATATCAGAATGCCGGGGGCGCTTTCCGATGCGCTTTTGAATTTGCAGGATATGTATTTACAGGAGGAACGGAAAGCGAAAGGCATTGTATCTTTAGCGGATATCCCAACAATACGGGAGCAGTTTGACAGCAGTTTCGCCCATGCTGACAAAGTATCACTCTGGCAGGGAGATATTACCAGGCTGGAAGTCGGCGCCATTGTCAATGCCGCCAATTCGCGGCTGCTGGGCTGCTTTGTGCCTTGTCACAGGTGCATAGACAATGCCATCCACAGTGCGGCGGGGATGCAGCTTCGGGAGGAATGCAGCCGGATCATGGGCCGCAGACGGCTGAAATATGGTAAGAATTATGAGGAACCGACAGGAACCGCCACGCTGACGTCAGGCTATAATCTTCCTTGTGCATATGTGATACACACCGTAGGGCCAATCGTATCCGGCAGGCTGAACGAAACATTATGCCGGGATTTGCAAAACTGCTATGAAAATGTTCTGCAGTGCTGTCTGCAGCACCATATTAAAAGTGTTGCTTTCTGTTGTATTTCAACAGGGGAATTTCATTTTCCCAATGATAAGGCGGCGGAAATTGCCTGGAAATCGGTGGCGGCTTTCCTGAAAACGCACGGAGACCGCATGGAACGGATTATTTTTAATGTTTTTAAGGATGAAGACAGAGACATTTACAAAAGACTGTTCATGTGTTAAAATAACAATATTTTAAGGAGAGAGGTGAAAGAATGAGGAGATAGTTTACTTTTGTTTGCATGAGGTTTTACGGTATGGATAGTGATATGCATATCGTTTATCATGTTGCCAAAAGTGGATTATGTTCTCATAACCTCTCTTTTTGTGTGCACAAAAACAGGATCAGCGATGGTCATAGCATCATCTCTCCCAATCTACGAGGTTATAGTATGTAATGGAACGGTTTGGCAGCAAATGGTTCCTTTTTTATTTTAGTTGATCTCCAGGAAACGACTAAAATCGTTTCCTGGATCGGAGGAATTAGGATCGGAGGGATATATATGGCGCAAATACGTGTGAATCATCTTACTTTTTACTATGACGGAAGTTTTGATAACATTTTTGAAAATGTTTCCTTTTCCATTGATACAAACTGGAAATTAGGATTTATAGGCCGAAACGGAAAAGGAAAAACAACGTTTCTGCACTTACTGCTGGGGAAATTTGATTATCAGGGTTCTATAGACGCTCCTACAGCCTTTGATTATTTTCCATACCAAATCACAGACGACCAGATGCAGCTGCCGGCAGCTGCCTGGATAGAAGAATTAAAACCCGGGTGTGAAGCGTGGCGGGTAGTATGTGAGCTGGAAAGGCTGGGTGAAAGTGCAGAGATCCTCTATCGGCCGTACCGTACCCTGAGCTATGGAGAACGGACAAAAGCTTTGCTGGCAATTCTTTTTTCGGGGGATAACGAATTTCTGCTGATTGACGAGCCGACGAATCATTTGGACCAGGAAGCCAGGGAAACTGTTAAAAAGTATTTGGCGGCAAAGAAAGGGTTTATTCTGGTATCCCATGACAGAGACCTGCTGGATGCCTGTACGGACCATTGTTTTGTGCTGAACCGAAAAAGCATCGAGGTGCAAAGCGGTAATTTTTCCATCTGGTGGGAAAATAAGCAGCGGAAAGACCGTTTTGCGGCAGCAGAGAACGAAAAACACCAAAAAGAGATTCGGAAGCTGCGGCAGGCGGCGGCACGCAGTGCAGAATGGGCAGATCAGAATGAACGGACAAAGATCGGCTATGATCCGGTCAAAGAACATGACAGATCTATGGGAACAAGGGCTTATATTGGCGCCAAAACAAAGAAGATGCACAGCAGAGTGAAACAAATGGAAAGAAGAATAAGCCGCGAAATCGAAGAAAAAGAGGGCCTTTTGCAGGATGTGGAGGCAGTGGCTGATTTAAAACTGGTACAACTTTCCCATTACAAAAATACGCTTGTACATCTGAAAGAGTATGGTTTACAATATGCGGACGCAGACGATCCGGTCGTGGAAGGCGTAACATTTACAATAAAAAAAGGGGAGCGAATTGCTTTAGCGGGGAAGAACGGCTGTGGAAAATCAAGCCTTTTAAAAATGATTCTGCAGCACAACGGTTTTGCCGGTTCTAACATGGCTGTTTCTGAAAAAGGCGTGTGCGAGACTGCGGCGGGGCTTATCATCTCCTATGCCGGGCAGGGTACGGACGGTTTAGAGGGAAATATTACAACCTATTGCCAGGAACATCATTTAGATAAAAGTTTATTCTGCGCAGTTCTCCGGCAGCTTGATTTCGAACGGGGACAGTTTTTGAAGCGTATGGAAACGTACTCGGAGGGACAGAAAAAGAAAATCCTGCTGGCGGCAAGTCTGCTGACGCCGGCGCATCTTTATATTTGGGATGAACCGCTGAACTATATTGATCTGTTTTCCAGAATGCAGATTGAGAAGCTGCTGCTTACCTGCCAGCCGACAATGCTGTTCGTAGAACATGACGTTAGTTTCTGCGAAAAGGTGGCAACGAAAACAATCAGGTTATAAATTTTTAATTTTTCATTAAACATTCTCATAGATATTGATAGAGAAAGAAAAATTGTATATGATAGAGAGGACAGATAGATTCATCTGTTAAATGGATAAGGAGGGTGGTACAGAATGAAAAAGAAATGGATCATGATCGGCTTTTTGGCAGCGATGATGCTGCAGACTTCTATGACGGCTTTTGCGGCGCCTAAACGGATGAGCGACGGAACGGTTTTTGATGCGGCGTATTATGCAGGCAACAATCCTGACGTCGTGGCGATTGTCGGCAACAACGAACAGAATTTATACACGCATTACAAAATGTTCGGAAAGAATGAAGGCAGGCTTCCGGTAGCGCCTACGGCATATCCGACGCCTGTTACGCAGCAGTCTGTAACAAACATTATGGAGAATGGTTTCGATCCGGTATATTATGCAAACAATAATAAAGATGTCGTTGCAGTAATTGGCAACGATCCTCAAAAGTTGTATATGCATTATACTTTGTTCGGAAAGAATGAAGGAAGAAAGGGCTGCGCGCCGACCAATACATCCAATACGAATACTTCAACTGATACGTCTTCGACCAACGCAGACGCTTATAAGTATGGACTTGACCAGACACAGTATAACAGGGTGGCACAGAGAGCGGACAGCAACGTCGGTAATGCAAAAGCTCTTGTCAGCGAGATCAACAGCTACAGAGGCGATAAGGATCGGAAAAAGATTTATCGCGATGATGTGTTGGAAAAGGCGGCGACACTGTTGGCAATGGAGATGGACGATATTGAAAAGGCTTCCAGCACGCGTCCGAACGGCAGTTCGTATTCCTCTGTTTTTGCGCAGTTCGGCATCGGCGGTTACGAGTATCAGGGAATGATTTACCAGAAAAATGATACCTCGGATATGGGAAAATTGTTAGAAGAATGGAAGTCAGACAGCAGCGACCGCTCAGAGCTTCAGAATAAGCATTACAAATATGCAGGCGTAGGCAAGAGCAATAAATACTGGGTAGTGCTCTTTACGGATTAGGACACAGAGAATCGCTTGCGTAAAGAAAGGATATTCAGACCGGGAATGCTGCTGGAATGCGGCGTTCCCGGTCGGTATTTTTTGTCGTATGGGAATGAATCAGCCAATGCAAAATACAGATATGATCATTTTTCTGAAAATGCGGAATCTATGGATATAACCTCTTGATTTTTTATAAAATATGAGATATAATAGCAACGTTGTAATATATGAGATAGAAATCGGGGTGTGGCTCAGTTTGGTTAGAGCGCCGTCTTAGGGAGGCGGAGGCCGCAAGTTCGAATCTTGTCACTCCGATGACTGAAAGACTCCTGGAAAAATAATATTTTTCAGGAGTCTTTCGGATTTATCGTGTAAATACAGAGAAAACAGTGGAAAAATGAAAAAGAATGATTTTATTTTGGCGGGTATTGTACTGTCGGCAGCTTTTTTTTTGTTTTTATTGCAGAAATCAGCACATTTTTCTGACGGACAGGGAGTGGTTGCGGTTTATCGTGAAAAAGAGCAGATTGCCGTTTATCCGCTGCAGCAAGACCGGGAAGAGGTCTTCCGCTCTTCCGGCGGCGGAACGAACCGGCTTGTGATCCATGACGGAGAAGCCTGGATAGAGGATGCCGACTGTCCGGATGGGCTGTGTATGAAACAGGGAAAGATATCGGCGCAGGGAGAGGCCGTCACCTGTCTGCCCCACAGGCTGACAGTGGTTGTAGAAGGCGGAGAAAAAAGCGGCATTGATGCGGTAGTAAGGTGATGGTTATGGATGGAAGTGCGAAGAGGACGGCAGTGCTTGGGATGCTGCTTGCATTTGCGCTGATACTGGGATATGTGGAATCGCTGCTGCCTTTTACGTTTGGCATTCCGGGCGTTAAGCTGGGTCTTGCCAATCTGGCAGTGCTGTTGACGCTTTGTCTGGCAGGCGTGAAAGAAGCGTTTCTCATTGATCTGCTGCGGATTATAGTGAGCGGTTTTTTGTTCGGCAGTCTGTATAGTCTCCTGTACAGTCTGGCAGGCGGGATGCTCAGTTTTTGCGCTATGTGTGCGGCAAAGAGGACAAAATATCTGGGTACGACGGGAGTGAGCATAGCGGGCGGCGTCTTTCATAATGTCGGACAGCTTGCCATGGCGGCTTTTGTCGTGGAGACGAAGGGGATTTTTTATTATCTGCCGGCGCTTCTGGTATCGGGCGTTTTGACGGGATTTCTGATCGGTGTGGTGACAGAGCAGGTGTTATGCAGGATAAGGAGATAAGGTATGATTGCATATGTGAAAGGCACGTTGGAAGAAATAGCAGAAAGCAATGTGGTTGTGGATGTAAACGGTATTGGCTATAATGTGAAAATTTCAGCCGGCACTATGGGACAGCTTCCGGGACTGCACCAGAATGTGACGCTGTTTACCTATACCTATGTGCGGGAGGATACGTTTTGTCTGTATGGTTTTATGACGAAGGACGAGCTGCAGGTTTTCAGGCTGCTGATCACGGTGAACGGGGTGGGGCCGAAGGGAGCGCTTGGCATTTTGTCTGTGATCAGCGTGCAGGATTTACGGTTTGCCATTATGGCGGCTGACAGCCGTATGATTTCGAAAGCGCCGGGAATCGGAAAAAAGACGGCTGAGAGGGTTATACTGGATCTGCGGGATAAAATATCGCTCGAGGATGCCTTAGAGCAAAAAGCGCAGGTTTCCGGGGAAATGGAAGGCATGGCGGGCGATGCGGCCAAAAAAGAAGCGGTGGAGGCACTGGTAGCGCTTGGATACCATGCATCGGAGGCGATGCGGGCAGTGAACCGGGTTTATGGAGATGAGATAAGCGATACAGAGTCAATTTTGAAAGCAGCGCTGAAACAAATGTTTTAGCAAACGGGAAATGATATGGAGAGAAGAGTGATTGAAACCAGTTTGATGGAAGAGGACGTCAAATTGGAAGGAAGTCTCAGGCCCAGATATTTAAAGGACTATATCGGGCAGGAAAAGGCAAAGGAAAATCTGAAAATTTATATAGAAGCCGCGCGGCAGCGCCAGGATGCACTGGATCATGTGCTGTTTTATGGTCCGCCCGGACTGGGAAAGACTACGCTGGCAGGCATTATTGCGAACGAGATGGGCGTGAACCTGAAGGTGACGAGCGGTCCGGCCATCGAAAAGCCGGGGGAAATGGCGGCGATACTCAATAATCTGCAGGAGGGAGATCTGCTGTTTGTGGATGAGATTCATCGTTTAAACAGACAGGTGGAAGAAGTTCTCTATCCGGCTATGGAGGACTATGCTATCGACATCATGATCGGTAAGGGCGCTTCCGCCAGGTCGATCCGTCTTGATCTGCCAAAGTTTACCCTTGTGGGGGCGACGACAAGGGCAGGGCTTTTGACGGCGCCGCTGCGCGACCGCTTTGGAGTGATCCACAGACTGGAATTTTACAGTGTGGAAGAATTGTGTCAGATCATACTGCATTCTGCCAGGGTTCTGCAGGTGGAGATTGAAAAAAAGGGGGCCGTGGAGCTGGCCAGGAGAAGCCGCGGTACACCGCGTATTGCCAACCGCATTTTAAAGCGTGTACGGGATTTTGCGCAGGTACGGTATGATGGTATTATTACGGAAGAAGTGGCCAACACCGCGTTAAATCTGTTGGATGTGGATAAACTGGGGCTGGACTATGTGGACAGAAATATATTGACGACAATGATTGAAAAATTCAGCGGCGGGCCGGTAGGGCTGGATACGCTCGCCGCCGCTATCGGAGAGGATGCCGGAACCATTGAAGACGTATACGAGCCGTATCTGATCAAAAACGGACTGTTGAACAGAACGCCCCGGGGGCGGATGGCGACAGATCTGGCCTATCGGCATTTTGGTCTTGAAATTCCGACATAATGTGGGTATAATGTAGCCATATACAAGAACTTGTGGTTTTGCAACTATGATACACAAAGGAAATGGGTTGTCAGGTAAGGAGATTGCCCGCCTGGCAGACGATGACAGATACAGATGAGGAGTGTGGAGATGTCGGCGAAAACGGATACAGAGGTCATTATCGGAGGAAAGGTTTTTACATTGAGCGGTTATGAAAGTGAAGAATATTTGCAGAAAGTGGCCTCCTATATCAACAATAAAGTGGCAGAGTACAATAAGGTCGATCAGTTCCGCAGGCAGCCCATAGATATTCAGAATGTTCTGATGCAGCTCAACATAGCGGACGACTATTTTAAAGCGAAAAAACAGATCAGTATTCTGGAAGAGGATATTGAGAGCAAGGAAAGAGAAATATACGATCTGAAGCATGAACTGATTGCGGCGCAGATGAAGATGGAAAGTACGGAAAAGAATATGAAAGGGCTGCAGAACCAGTTAAATGAGAATGCAAAAAAGATTGTTCGGATGGAAACCGAACTAAAAGGGCAGAAAAAGGCATGAAGACGGATGAAAAAAGTTGAGCTTTTGGCTCCGGCGGGAAGCTATGAGAGTTTTTTAGGAGCGGTCTGCGCAGGAGCGGATGCTGTGTATATCGGAGGCAGAAAATATGGAGCCAGAGCGTACGCCGAAAATTTTACGGATGAGGAAGTATGTCTGGCGATTCGTTATGCGCATCTGTATGGGAGAAAGTTATATCTCACTGTCAATACGCTGTTAAAAGAGGAAGAGATTATATCATTGCCGGACGATATACGGCCTTTTTACGAAGAAGGACTGGACGGCGTTATTGTACAGGACATGGGCGTATTTTCTCTTTTGCGGGAGATTTTTCCGGATCTGCCGCTGCATGCGAGTACACAGATGACAGTGACCGGTGCGGGCGGCGCCCGGTTTCTGCGCGGACAGGGCGCCGTCAGAGTTGTTCCTGCCAGAGAATTGTCCCTGCAGGAAATAAAAAAGATAAAAGAAACGGGAATAGAAGTGGAAGCCTTCGTGCATGGCGCAATGTGTTACTGCTATTCAGGCCAGTGTCTTTTCAGCAGCATGCTGGGCGGAAGAAGCGGCAACAGGGGAAGATGCGCACAGCCGTGCAGACTTCCCTATCAGGTTACCGGGAAAGGATATGCCGGGAAACAGTCCTATCCATTGAGTTTGAAGGATATGTGTACGATTGCGCTGCTGCCGGAATTGATTGAGGCTGGAATTGATTCTTTTAAAATAGAAGGCAGAATGAAGAAACCTGCGTATGCGGCCGGGGTCACTGCCATATACCGCAAATATATCGACCAGTATTATGCTGCGCCAAAAGAGCGGCTTAAAGTGCGGCAGGAGGATATGGAAAAGCTGCGGCGTTTGTATATTCGCAGTGAAATACAGGAAGGCTATTATCACAGACATAACGGCAGAGAAATGGTTACGCCGGACCGGCCGGGCTATCTTGGGCCGGACGAGGCATGTCTGCAGGAGATTCGCCGGACTTATCTGAACAAAATGCCGCAGATCCCTGTTGCAGGCGAAATGATCCTTAAAAAAAAGGAACCGGCTGTCCTGTTGCTGCAGACCATACCGGGCCGGGAGACCGGCCGGGTAACAGAAAGGCATCGCATCAGCAGAAAAGGGCAGACCGTGCAGGCGGCGCAGAGACAGCCTTTGACAAAAGAGACAGTAGAAAAACAGTTATACAGAACGGGGGACACTCCATTTGTATTTGAGAAATTGACAGTGGATATGGAACCCGATGTATTTTTGCCGGTAAAGGCATTGAATGATCTGCGGAGAGAGGGAATTGCAAAACTGGAGGCGGCGATGCTGCGCCCGCACCGCAGAGAAAGCCGGGCAAATCCGAAAACGCCGTCGGGAGAGATGGAGCGTCAGACTGCGGCATCCGTAGGCAGCGCACCGTATCTTGCACTGCAGGTGCAGCGGGAAGAACAGCTTAGAGCAGTCAGCAGTATGCAGGAGGCAGACCGTCTCTATGTAGACAGCAGCCTTGTACTGCAGGATGCTGCTGCACAAGGACGGGCTGGCCGCGGACAGCATACAGGGAGTGGGAAAGCGCTGTGTCCTATGCTGACAGCATGGAAGCGCGCCAAAAAGGACAGAAAATTGTTTTTTGTGATGCCATATATAGTACGGCTGCGTGACGAGAAATATCTTCACACGCTGGCATCCGTGCTGTTTTCTGCGGATACGGCGTGGGACGGTGTTATGACGCGAAACCTGGAAAGTCTGTGCTGGCTGAAAGAAAAAGGATATGACAGAGAGATTGTCGGAGACGTAAATCTCTATGCCTGGAACAGGCGGGCGAGAGCGTATTGGAGAGAGATCGGAGTCCATGCAAGCGTTCCTCTGGAATGCAGCAAGGAAGACCTGCATAAAATGGGAATCCGGGGAATGGAAATGGTGGTATATGGGCGCAGTACACTGATGGTTACCGCCAACTGTATCAGAGAAACAGAGACGGGATGTGTGCAGGGGCATCAGGGAGAAGAGGCAGGAAAGGATATCCCCGGCGGGATTCCTGCTTTGCGTGACAGATATGGCGCGGACTTTCCGGTGCGTATGGTATGCGGGCATTGTTATAATGAAATTTATAACAGCGTTCCATTGTCGCTGCATGAATATGGAAAGTCTGTGATGGGAGAAGGGCCTTCTGGTGTGCGCCTTGTTTTTACGACGGAATCTCCTGCGGAAATCACTGCGGTGACGGCATGCTTTGAAGATTTTGTCAGAGAGCCGGGGCGAAGCAGAAAGGCCGGATTTGCTTATACGAGAGGGCATTATAAAAGGGGAGCGCAATAGTCTGACAGCATATGGGACAGTATATAACCGAATTTTCCAAATACTTTACCGCACTGTTCGTTTCTTTTTACACGTATGAATGTTTTGCGGTATTCCGCTATCAGTCGGAAGCGGAACGGAGCGGGATTTATCTGCGGCAGAGTCTGTTTATGTTTCTTGTACATTTAAGTTGTTTTCTGCCAATTTATGTGAACACAGGAAAGGTGGAATACATTTTCTTTTTTGTGTTTCAGCAGATTGCCCTGTATACTACGATTGTGTTGTATCGGCTGATTTATCCGGGCGCCAACAGACTTGTTGTGAATAACATGTGTTTTTTAATGGCGGTTGGATTTGTGATACTGACAAGACTTTCCTATGATAAGGCGGTACGGCAGTTTATGATAGCGGCAGGCTCTTCCGCGATCGCGCTTGTAGTGCCGAAACTGGTGGACCGGATTAAGAACTGGAAAGCGTTTACATGGTTTTATGCGGCGGCGGGTATCGTATCTCTTGGAACGGTACTGATACTCGGAGCTGTGACGAACGGTTCCAAGCTGTCGTATTCCGTGTTTGGCGTTTCCTTTCAGCCGTCCGAATTTGTGAAAATTGTGTTTGCTTTTTTTGTTGCGGCGATTTTATGCAGATCGCTTTCATTCTGGAATGTGGCTTTGTCCGCCGTCATTGCGGGAGTGCATGTGGTGCTTTTGGTGCTCTCCAGGGATTTGGGCAGCGCTTTGATATATTTTGTCACCTATGTGGTTATGGTATATGTGGCTACAGGCAGAAGGAGGTATCTGGCCGCCGGGATAACAGGAGGGTGCGCAGCGGCGTACTTGTCATGGCGGCTGTTTACACATGTGCAGGTTCGTGTACAGGCATGGCGCGATCCGTGGAGCGTCATAGACAGGGAAGGATATCAGATTACCCAGTCTCTGTTTGCGATTGGCTGCGGCGGGCTGTTTGGTCTGGGATTATGCCAGGGAAGCCCCAGGTCCATTCCTTATGTGGAGACGGATTTTATATTTTCGGCAATTGCCGAAGAACTGGGTATTTTGTTTTCTCTAAGTCTGATCCTGATTTACATCAGTTGTTTTGTCATGTTTATGCAGATTGCCATATCCATGAAGGATGATTTTTACAGACTGACGGCAGTGGGTCTGGGAGTGACTTATATATTTCAGATATTTCTTACCATTGGAGGCGGTATCAAATTCATTCCGCTTACGGGAGTGACATTGCCGCTGATCAGTTATGGAGGGAGCAGTGTGCTCAGCACGATACTGATGTTTTCTGTGATTCAGGGTCTGTATCTGACGGGAGGAAAGAAAAATGCCTCAAAAAAGAGAAAAAAGAAGGACAGAGAAGAAGAGCCGACAGAAGCAGAAGAAGCGCGGGAACCGTGAAATTACCAGTGTGACTGTCAGTTTTGTCAGTTTATTTCTGGTGATGATGGGCTATTTTACCGTATATGCCATGACGCATCAGGAAGAACTGATGAATAACAGCTATAATAACCGCCAGCAGATACTGGCGGCGCAGAATAAACGGGGAACGATTTATGCCAGAGGCGGAGAGATACTTGCCGAGACGGATGAAAGTGGTGAGAGGGTTTATCCGTATGATAATTTGTTTGCGCATGCGGTAGGGTATGTGGATAAGGGAAAAATGGGGATAGAGTCTTTGGCAAATTACTATCTGCTTCGTTCCAGCATTCCGGCTGTGGACAGGGTAAAGGGAGAAATCAACGGAGAGAAAAGTCCGGGGGATAATGTGTATACGACTTTTGACGTGGAACTGCAGGAGGCGGCGTCCAGGGCTCTTGGTGTTTATCGGGGAGCGGTTGTCGCCATAGACCCGAAAACGGGAGAAATTCTGGCAATGGTATCCAAACCGGATTTTAATCCAAACGAGATTGTACAAACATGGGATGATATTTTGGAGGACGAAGAGAGCGGTACACTGCTTAACAGGGTGACACAGGGACTTTATCCTCCCGGTTCGACATTTAAAATAATCACGGCGCTGGAATATATACGGGAAAACCCTGACACCTATCAGGATTACCGTTTTTCCTGCAACGGCAGTATCCGAAACGGAGAAGATGTTATCAACTGTTATCATGGCAGCAAACACGGCAGCGTGGGGTTGAAAACAGCCTTTGCCAAATCCTGTAACGCTGCTTTTGCCGACATGGGACTGAGCCTTGACAAAGCATCATTCGAAGATACGCTGAATGCGCTGCTGTTCAATCAGGAACTGCCTTTAGACGGCATTTCGAATATAAGCAGTTTAAAAATTCTGGAAAGTGACAGCAGTGGAGAGATGATGCAGAACGCCATCGGCCAGGGCAGGACACAAATTACACCCATACATCTGGCGATGATTACGGCGGCGGTGGCTAACAAAGGGATATTGATGAAGCCGTTTATGGTGAAACGCGTTGAAAGCGCGGACGGTGTGAAAGTAAAGGAATATTCACCGGAGGAATACGGCACGCTTATGAGCGCCAAAGAGGCGGCAATTCTGGCGGAGTATATGACGGAGGTAGTAAAAAACGGCACAGGGAGCAAGTTGTCCGGTCTGTCTTATACGGCGGCGGGAAAAACCGGTTCGGCGGAATTTAATAAGCAAAAAGGAGAAAGCCATGCCTGGTTTACAGGATTTGCTCCGGCCGAGGATCCACAGATAGTAGTGACGGTGATCATTGAAGGAGCCGGTTCCGGCGGTGATTATGCGGTGCCTATGGCAAGACGTGTATTTGACGCATATCTGCTGCAGCCGGATACCGCGCACGAAGATACCGGGTTCTGATCTTTGCGGCCGAAGGAATAAAAGATTTGCTTAATGGGGCAAGATAGGATATACTGATAAAGATATTGAGTTGACACACCAGGGCAGGAGGAATTGCAATGATTGAGGCAACGAGCTGTGGCGGTGTGGTTATTTTTCGGGGAAAGATTTTGCTTTTATATAAAAATTACAGAAATAAGTATGAAGGCTGGGTCTTGCCTAAAGGAACTGTAGAATCAGGAGAAGAGTTTAAGGATACCGCACTTCGGGAAGTATTGGAAGAGACAGGCGCAAGAGCATCCATTATCAAATATGTGGGGAAAAGCGATTATACGTTTAACATACCGGATGATACGGTGGAAAAGGAAGTGCACTGGTATTTGATGATGGCTGACAGCTATTACAGCAAACCACAACGCGAAGAATATTTTGTAGATTCAGGATATTATAAATTTCATGAGGCATATCATCTATTGAAATTTACAAATGAAAAACAGATACTGGAAAGAGCCTATAATGAGTATCTGGAATTGAAGAAAAATAATTTATGGGGAAACCGAAAATATTATTGAAGAGTGCATATGAAATTTCATAAAGAGTTATATGTAGGGGATTCGATCCGAAATGCGGAAAAAGTAAAGTGGAAATTAAGGCATCGCGCCGGGCAGCTGCGCGTATTTGTCATTGCGCTGGCAAGAGGCGGCGACCAGCTTGAAATTTATCACTGCGCGTTTCTGCAGCAGAAATATTATAAAAAGAATCCTCCCTGTATTGTGGGAATCGCGGGGGGATATGAAGAAGCGGTAGGACTGCTTTTACAGATGATTGCGGATATTTATGAAAAGACCGGCGGATATCAGTTGAAGGAATATTTTTTGAAAGGTTGAAAAGACCAGAGGGACTTATGTTACATATACTGGGAATGATCGGAAAAGGAATTGGAATAACGCTGCTTTGTATCCTTATATTGGTGATCGTTCTGTTGTTTGCGGTATTATTTGTTCCGATCCGTTACCGGGCGGCAGGAAAGAAAGCAAAGGAAGGCCTTCCCGAAGGGAGTGTCCGCATCTCCTGGTTGTTTCATGCGGTGCACTGCTTTGCCATATGGGAAGGAAAACTGCATTACGGGCTGAAACTGTTTGGCATTTTGGTCTATGACAACTGGAAGAAAAAGGAGAAAAAAGAAAAAGAGAGAAAGAAAAAAAAGAGAAAAAGACAAAAGAAAAAAAGCGGCAATGCAGAGCAGGATCCTGTCTTAGGAGAAACCCCAGCAGTCAGTCAGAGGGAGTCTGCGGAACAAAAGCCGGAATCGTTCCGGCAGAAGCAGGAGCGGCAGGAGAATAGCAAAGAGCAGGAAGAGGACATAGCCTGCAGGCCTGGCTTGTGGACGCGTCTGGCAGAAAAACTGCAGGCGCTGCTGCAGAAAATAAAGCGTTTTTTCAGGATGCTTGGCAATTTATTCCGGAAAATAGCAGAACTTCCCCGTACGGTTTATGAAAAGACAGAACATTGGAAACAAACAGTATCGTACTATATTGCTTTTGTGCAGCGGGATGAATGGAAGCATGCATTTGCATTGTGCAGTAAACAGATTCTGGGAATTCTCAAAAGCATAAGGCCGAGAACGGTCAGGGCAGATATACGGTTTGGGTTTGAGGATCCTTCTGTTACAGGGCAGATTCTGGCTATAGCAGGAATGGTATATCCCATATTGGGGAAAAATATGATCTTAAGACCAGATTTTGAAGAAAAGGTGTTCTGCGGTGAGCTATTGGTCAAAGGCAGAGTGACAGTATTTGTTCTGTTAAAAGCATTGTGGATTCTTTATTTTGATAAGGATATAAAACGGTTGATCCGTATATGGAAAAAGGAGGAGACGTTACATGGGAGACAATAATTTTTCAGGGGTAGTGGAATCTCTGCTGAAGGGCATGGACGCGGTATTATCTACGAAAACGGTAGTAGGGGAAGCGACGAAAATAGGGGATACCATTATCCTGCCGTTAGTAGATGTGACATTCGGCGTGGGAGCGGGCGCTTCCAAAGGTGAAAAGAAGAATGGCGGCATGGGCGGTATGAGCGGAAAAATGACGCCGTCGGCAGTACTTGTCATAAAAAATGGACAGACAAAGCTCGTCAATATCAAAAATCAGGATACGGTGACAAAAATACTGGATATGATCCCCGATCTTGTGGACAGGTTCACCACTCCTAAGGAAGAAATGCCGGCGGATGAAGAGGCTGTGGATATTGCATTTCCGGAAGAAAAATAGGAACCTGTTTTGGGAACCTGCATATGATAATCAGGAAGAAGTGACAGAATGGGCCTGGTTGTATGAAAAAGCTGATTGGATTTGCCGCTATTTGTATTGCAGTAGGGATGCTGTTTATGTTTTTGCTGGGCAACCGCTTTACCGGTCTGATTCTGATGGGTACATTTGCGTTAATCGGCTATTTTGCCATGTTTTGTGAGTGACTATATAGTCCGGAGAATATCAATGGAAGAAATGAGAGAAGAAAAAAACACAGAGGATAAATGCCCGGCATGCCGGGAAGAAGAAACAGCTGCGGGAGAAGAAGAATTTCCGGCGGAAAAGGAAGAATCGCTTTGGGCGGAAGAAGAGCCTGACGGAGATTGGGGCGCGTCTTATTGGGAAGAAAAGCACAGGGCGCTTGCGGAAAAGGAAGAGTCCCTCTTGGAAGAAACAGAACTGTTGCAACAAAGAGAAGAAGCGCTTCTGGAAAAGGAGAAGATATTTCAGGAAAAGATAAGAATTTTTCGGAATGCGGAGGAAGGGCTTCAAAAAAAAGAGTGTGAGATACAGAAAAGAGAATTACAATTTCGCGAGGAAGAAGAGCAGTTTCAGGAAGAACGGAGAAAATTCAGAGCAGAGGAAAAGCGCTTCCGAAAGGGAATGGAATATCAGGATAGAAAGATGATGGAAAGCCGGAGAAAGCTAAAGGAGGACGAGCTTTTCTTTGAAAAAAAGATGGAAATTCTCAAAGGAGGATTTATCCAGTTAGAGGCCGACAGAAAAGCAATGGAAATGGAACGTATGCGTCTTGAGGCGGAACGAAAAACCATAAGCGGCAGAACTGTTTCTGACGGGGAATCTGTGAGACTGTTTTTTACAGGGGTCAGCAATATGCTGACGCTGAAAAAAAGGTACAGAGATCTGATTAAGATTTTTCATCCAGACAATCTGTGCGGAGATACGGAGCTGCAGCAGCATATCAATGATATGTATGAGGTATTGATGGATGAGTTCGCATGGCCAAAAAAAGCATAAGGAAAATCCTTATGCTTTTCAAAAACCATTGCGATCCGTTGTAATACGTCTTACGCCCTTTCTACTTTGTTGGACTTTAAACATCCGGTACAAACGTGCATTCTCTTAACTGTGCCGTTTACATTGCATTTTACTCTTTTGATGTTGGAATTCCAAATACGATTGGATCTTCTATGAGAATGGCTTACGTTATTTCCAAAATGAACGCTTTTGCCACAAATTTCACACTTAGCCATTTTTGCACCTCCTAAATAATTATTCTATTGTAACATTGCAATGACTGCGCTTCTGCGCTCGTAACATTGAAATTTTAGCATATTTGGTATTGAAATGCAAGTATAAATATCTTAAAATTATGAAAAGAGAATAACAGGCAAGATTCTGTCCTGTTGGAAAAGAGGAAGTAGAGGAGGTCGGTATCCTATGAAAGGAACTTCTATGAATACACATATGGGAAATATTCTGATTGACAGCGAAGTGATTGCACAGTATGCAGGTTCCGTAGCAGTAGAGTGTTTCGGTATCGTAGGGATGGCATCTGTGAATATGAAAGATGGCATTGTAAAACTTTTAAAAAAAGACAGCATTACCCATGGGATTGCGGTGTCTATTGGAGAAGACAAAAGACTGACACTGGATTTTCATGTGATTGTTTCTTACGGGGTCAGTATTCTGACAGTTGCGGACAATCTGGCGGACAGTGTACGGTATAAGGTAGAGGAATTTACGGGACTTGAGATAGAGAAAATTAACATCTATGTGGAAGGGGTCCGAGTGATCGATTAAGGAGGAAATAATTGTGGAGCGCAAAGAGATAGATGCCGGTATGATTGCAAAAATGTTTTTATCAGGTGCCCGGAATCTGGAGGCAAAAAAAGAATGGATCAATGAATTGAATGTATTTCCGGTGCCTGATGGAGATACCGGTACCAATATGACTATGACAATTCTGTCTGCGGCCAGGGAAGTGGCCGCTCTGCAAAATCCTGATATGCACGGACTGGCAAAGGCGATAGCTTCCGGTTCCCTGAGAGGAGCAAGGGGCAATTCCGGCGTTATTCTGTCGCAGTTGTTCCGGGGGTTTACAAAAGGTATTCAGGCATATGAGAGCGTTTCGGTGCCGGTTCTGGCAGACGCCTTTACAAAGGCGGTGGAGACCGCCTATAAAGCTGTTATGAAACCAAAAGAAGGTACGATACTGACCGTTGCCCGCGGCGGCGCTGAAAAAGCAGTCCAGCTCAGTGAAGATGGTGAGGAAGATTTGGACAGATTTTTCAGTCAGGTGATAGAGCATATGGAATATGTGCTGAAACAGACGCCTGATATGCTGCCCGTACTGAAACAGGCAGGTGTGGTGGATTCCGGCGGACAGGGGCTTTTGGAAGTGCTGAAGGGCGCTTATGATGCATTTCTTGGAAAAGAGATTACTGCTGCGCCTATTTTGCCGGTAGAGAATGCGCAAAGTGGCGGCGGCATCGTTTCGGCCGAGGCGGATATTCGGTTCGGCTATTGTACGGAGTTCATCATTATGCTGCAGAAGGCTGTAAAAAAGGCAGAGGAAGATGCATTGAAAGCATATCTGGAATCCATAGGGGACTCCATTGTAGTGGTTGCTGACGAAGAGGTCATTAAGGTACATGTACATACCAATGACCCTGGCCTTGCAATTCAAAAGGCATTGTCATATGGTGCGCTTTCTCATATGAAAATTGATAATATGCGTCTGGAACATCAGGAAAAATTGTTCCGCTCCTTTGACCATGCGGCAGATCGGCAGGCAGAGAGTGAACCGATGCCCAAGAAAGATATTGGATTTATTGCCGTGTCTGCGGGAGAAGGACTCAACCGGATTTTCAGAGAACTGGGAGTTGATTATATCATCGAGGGCGGACAGACGATGAACCCCAGTACCGAAGATCTGCTGAAGGCGATCGAGAGGGTAAATGCAGATACCATTTTCATTCTTCCCAATAATAAAAATATAGTACTGGCGGCAAATCAGGCAAAAGAGATGACAAAGGACAAAAATGTCATTGTCATCCCTACGAGTACGGTACCACAGGGGATTACGGCTATTATTGCGTATGTGCCTGAACTTTCGGAAGAAGAAAATGAGGCTGTGATACGGGAAGAAATTACACATGTGAAGACCGGTCAGATTACGTACGCGGTCAGAGATACTTCCGTTAACGGAAAGGAGATTCACCAGGGAGACTATATGGGGATTGGAGATGCAGGAATTGTTGCGGTGAGCGCGGATATGGAGCAGGCCGTGCTGGCAACGGTTGATGCGTTAGCGGATGAAGAGACAGAACTGCTCAGTATTTACTATGGGAATGAGATCGCGCAGGAAGATGCGGAAAGCCTGAAAAAGAAGATCGTGGGCAGGCATCCGGACATGGATATTGAACTGCAGGACGGCGGTCAGCCGGTATACTATTATCTGATTTCTGCAGAATGATAAAAAATAACCGCCGAAAGTTTGAGAGGGCGGCAGGGCATCGTCGGGTAAAAGGATAGGAGACAGCGCTCCTATCTTTTTACGGAACGGTCAGTCGCGTATTTTTGTCAAAATGTATCCGAACCGAATCCATTTTGCGCTTTCCGTTTCGTTATGGCGGTCGATAGCGATAGGTTCTCCGTATCCGTTGATTGGTTCCAGAATCCAGGAGGACGCGGGCATAAGTCTGCGGATATAAGCTCTTCCGTTTTCTTTATTGAAAAAAATTCCGGTATCGCCTTCACGGACCGATTTACGGCAGACGAGCAGGATGTCTCCGAGATTATAGACCGGATGCAGGTGATCGGATGTGACCTGAATGCCGCAATAAAGATCGTCTCCGAATTTTTTGCGGTAGGATGCCGCGTTGATTTTGAAAAAATTGGAGGAATCGTATACCATGCCGTCCTGCATATTTCCTGTGGGTACGAAAACCGTGATATAATCGTTACAGTTTTCGTGGGAAACAGAAAACTCAATTTCAAAATCGATAATTCCCTCAATAAAATTTTTCTGCCGTAATGACAGCTCTTTTAACTTCAGTATGATTTCCGTGTCTTCCTGATAATCGTCTATCAGTTCGAAAATCCATTTTCCTGTCATATGCTGCATGAGATATACGGTGTATAAATCTACCTTCGCCGTTACGCCGGAAACCATCTTCTTATAACCGGAAAGAGACATCTCTAATTTTTTAGCCATCTGCGCCTGCGTCAGATTTTGTTTCAGCCTTTCTTTCTCCACATTTAGAATGAAGTTACTTACGATTTCCTGTTTTGTCAACATGCGTTTCCCTCAAATAGTTACTTTTTTACCCATTTTATCCATTCCAATGGACAAAAAAGTTACTTTTTGTCTACGACAGTACTACCTATCTCATTATATAATCCAAATTACAACATAGAATTATAACATAGGAAATTTAAAAAAGGAAGGACAGGAGAAACATGAAAAGGGAAATTGTGGAAAATACACTGATTTCAATGGGAATGCCAATAAAACTGAAAGGCTTTCAGTATATAGTGGATGCGGTCATGCTGTTAGATACACCGGAATGGAAAAATCCCAAATGGACAGCCCTCTATTACAAAATAGGAACGATGAATCAGGATACGGGCTCAAGAGTGGAACGGGCAATCAGAAACGCATTTTTGAAAACACGTACCAAGGTTGCCGATTATGAAATGATCGAACATTACATTGGTTTTACCAATTGTGAAAACTCCAATTCCATTTCATTTCTTTATAAAAATATAAAGGATGAGAATCCGGAACCGGAGCAGGAAGAAGCAGTCCCGGAAGAACTGCAGACATTTAATGAAGTAACTGCAGAAATGATCCGGGAAATCGTGCGCCAGACGCTGAAAGAAATGCTGTTTGAACTTGCGTAGAAATGGATAGGAGATGAAATTGATAAGGCAGTGCAGTGCACTACCTTATCAATGTGACAGCATCATTGAGCTCAAGATCCGCCGTGTCGGCAATGGGGTTGTCAGTACAGTTCACCATATACAGATCGGGCAGGCCGGAAAGCGGTGATAAATCTGTTATATAGTTATCGGTAATATCAAGCGCCTGTAAAGCGGTAAGTCCATCATCGACAATGAAGGAGAGATCGGTCAGTTCATTGCCTGCCAGGTATAATTCGGTAAGATTCGGGAAGTTGGAGAACAGATCCATATGTTCCGACAGGGAAATAGGTTCTTCGTCCTGCAGAGAGCCATAAGCGTTTGGATCCGCAATGGGGGAAAGCGTGACATTGTTCATATTGATAAGATACAAATTCTCATTCAGGGAAACGTTCTCCACCAAAAATCCTATGTTGCAGTCTTCCATGTAAAACTCCTGCAGTGTAGGAATCGCAAGAAGAGGGGCTGCATCGGCGTAAACAGTGCTGCCGCTGATATCCAGATAACCCAGGTTTGGCAGTTCTGTTACAGGCTTCAGGGAGATAAAATATCCCGACATATCAAGCAGCTCCAGAAATTCCAGATTCTGCATTCCCGACAGGACGGACAAATCTTCACAGTTACAGTCCTCAAGCGATAATCCATTGAGTCCTGTTGCATCGGATAAAGGACGCAGATCCCCTGCACCATGTATACTCAGATATTCCAGGTTTTCCAGTCCGGCAAAGGATGGCAGCACATCCTGATAAGAGACAAAAAGCTGCAATTGTGTCAGGCCCGTCAGTTTTTCGATTACGCTGAAATCACTGAGTTTCCAGGTGTTTTCCAGATAAAGACACTCCATAGTGCCGCTGCAGGATTCGAGGGGTTCGATGGACATCAGCTCTTCGGCATTTTTGATATACAAATAATACAGACCGGGCATGTTTTTGACGAAGCCGATATCTTTCAGGGCGGACGAATCAATGGAAAGCGCTTCAAGATTGTTCATATCATACAGAGGACTGAAATCCGTCATATGCGCACAGTCGTCCAATGCAAGCATTTCCAGTTCTGTCAGGGAGGTCAACGCACTGATATCATCTATATATGCGCAGTCAATGGTCAAAGCGGTCAGATGCGGAAAATTTTCAATACCATCACAGGAATCCATGAAGATAGTGGAGTAGAGTTGTAAAGTTTCGAGCTTTTCAGGATGGGAAACAGCTTCACATAATTCCGCAATTGTCAATTCGGATGCTAAATAGGACAGATTTTCGAGACCGCTTAGGTCTTCCGGACTTACGCTTCCGTACTCGATAGACAGAGCAGTCAAACCGGGAAAACAGGAGAGGTCTGCGTAATCAATATAATAGCTGCCATCTACATAATAGCCATTTTCTGTGCCGTCAGCCATGATACAGTAAATACACTTGTTGTTATCGTCGTCATAATAGAAAGACAATTCCGTGATCTGCGACAGTTCCTGTTCGGAAATTTCCGTGTAGTCCTTCCCAAAAATTTCCTGAATCAGATCGCAAAAGAATTCAGATTCCGGTATCGTACGAGCCGTATTGGCGCTATAGTCAGCCGTTTCCTGTTCCTGCGAAGCAGCGGGAGAGGAAACGGTTGTTTTTGTGCTGGATATAACGGCGGCAATCGTAATTCCGACTGTGGCCAGTAGGAGCACAGCCACAATGGAAATCAAGGCAATGCTGCCTGCGCCGATGCCGCCGCCTTTTCCGTGTACGCTGACGGCGGTAACCGCAGGACGCATACGCGGCGGCATTTGCGGCTGCTGAGGAGGGGTGTTGGAGCCGCGGGAAGGCGGGACATTTGAGCCGGGAGAGACGCCTGCCGGGGTTTGGAGAGGCACAAAATCGTTCGCCTGGGAGACAGAGGCGGCGTTTTTGTCGATGACCTGATAATAGCCGCATTCCGGACAAACCATACGACCGTTGCTTTCCCGCATTTTTTTTGAACAAAGGGGACATTTTTCTAATTTCATCTGTATTGCATTCCTTTCGTAGTATGAGATAGACACAGATATCATAAAGACTCTGCAGTGATTCATTTATTATACCATAAATTACGCTGTCTTGAAATAGTGCATTGGTCTGTGTCTGTTTCCATACTGCCTGTTTTTACGCAGGAGCAGGCAAGCGATTCCGCTATAATTTTAATTTAACTTGTATAACGCCTGCTGTTTATAGTAAAATAAATCTGAAAACGGACAGGTATGGGGAATACAATGGAACAGAAGACGGAAATCAGGGCGTTAAAAGGGATAGGAGAAAAAACAGCGGCACATTTTGCCAGATTGGGTATTCTTACGATTGATGATTTGCTGCAGCATTATCCTATCGGATATGATACATTCCAGGAGACGGTATCCATCCGTGCAATCAGGGCAGGAGAGCTGTGCGCAGTACAGGGACGGCTGGTAAAGGGCATTTCCGGCAGAAAGCTGCGCAGTCTTACAGTTTCTAACTGTCAGATTTGTGATGAAACGGGGATATTGTCTCTTACCTTTTTCAATATGCCTTATCTGAAAAATATGATAAAGCCGGATCAGCTATATGTTTTCAGAGGTGTGGCACAGGGAAAAGAGGGAAAATGGAAAATGGAGCAGCCTGCGGTGTATACGCCGCAGGCGTACGAAGAATTACTGCATACGCTGCAGCCGAAATACGCTCTGACTGCCGGGCTGACAAATCATGGGGTGACAAAGGCCATACGGCAGGCTTTTTCGGTTTGTGATTCGATAGAGGAGTATTTACCGGACCGAATCAGGGAACGCTATGGACTGACAGGACGTCGTGATGCGCTGGAAGGCATTCATTTTCCTGTGAACCGGGAATTGCTGCGCTGTGCGAGGAGACGTCTCGTGTTTGACGAGTTTTTTTTGTTTATGCTGCAGATCCGTAAGTGCAAAGCGTATGGGGAAAGTGTCAAAAACCCCCGCCGGATGATGGAAACGGCAGATTGCGTCCGTCTTCAGGAGCGTCTGCCGTATTGTCTGACTGCGGCGCAGAAAAGAACCTGGGAGGAAATCAAAACCGACCTGCAGAGCGAGTCAGTTATGAACCGCCTTGTACAGGGAGACGTCGGGAGCGGCAAGACGATCATTGCCATACTGGCGCTGCTGATGACGGTTTCCAACGGTTACCAGGGGGCTATGATGGCGCCTACGGAAGTGCTGGCAAGACAGCACTTTGAGACGATTACAGAGATGGGTAAAAAATATCAGCTGCCGTTCGCTCCGGCGCTTCTCACCGGCTCAATGACGGCAAAGGAGAAACGAAAGGCGTATGAGCGCATCGAATCGGGAGATGCCAACGTGATTGTCGGTACCCATGCGCTGATTCAGGAAAAAGTTGTTTACCGGAATCTGGCTCTTGTCATAACGGATGAACAGCACCGTTTCGGCGTGCGGCAGCGGGAGGCGCTGGCAGGAAAGGGAATGGATACCCATGTACTTGTGATGAGCGCCACGCCGATACCGAGGACGCTGGCCATCATTCTGTACGGGGATTTACATGTATCGGTGATCGATGAACTGCCTGCTGACCGTCTGCCGGTTAAAAATTGTGTGGTAGGCTGCAAAAGCCGGGATACGGTATACCAGTTTATACGGAAGGAAGTTGCTAAGGGCAGGCAGGCATATGTAATCTGTCCTATGGTGGAAGCGGGCGAGATGGAAGGGCTGGAAAATGTAACCGATTATACGGGAAAGCTGCAGACGCTTTTCCCGGACCATATACAGATAGCCTGTCTGCACGGTAAGATGAAGCCGTCGGAAAAAAACCGCATTATGGAAGCGTTTGGACGGGGTGATATAGATATTCTCGTCTCTACTACGGTGATTGAAGTAGGAATTAACGTACCCAATGCAACGGTGATGGCGGTGGAAAATGCGGAACGCTTCGGGCTGGCGCAGCTCCATCAGCTCCGGGGACGTGTAGGCAGAGGAAAAGAGCAGTCTTACTGTATTTTTATCAGTTCTTCCGATCAAAAAAATACGATCGAACGGCTGTCAATCTTAAATCAATCCAACGATGGGTTTTATATTGCCGGTGAAGACCTGCGGCTGCGGGGTCCGGGCGATCTGTTTGGCGTCCGGCAGAGCGGCGGCATGGAATTTAAAATTGCAGATATCTATCAGGATGCCGGAGAGCTTCGGGATGCCAGCGAAGCGGTGGAGCTGTTTGCGCAGGAGGGAGAGACGTTTTCTTCCCTTCCTCATGTTGACTTTCGAAGCATCTGAAAGTAAAATAGATAAGAATGTGCTATGTAACAGGAAAGGAAACGATAACGTGTCAAAAACTGCAATCGTAACGGACAGCAACAGCGGTATTACGCAAAAAGAAGCGGACGAGTCCGGCGTATATGTACTCCCGATGCCTTTTATGATAGAAGATACAACTTATTATGAAGAAAAGGATTTACTGCAGGACGCTTTTTATGAAAAAATGGCGGCGGGTGCAAGGATCACCACATCACAACCGGCGCCGGACGAGGTGATGGGGCTGTGGGACAGACTGCTACAGGACTATGAAGAGCTTGTCTATATCCCGATGTCCAGCGGACTGTCGGGTTCGTGCCATACGGCGCAGCTTCTTGCGCAGGATTATGAGGACAAAGTAGCCGTAGTGGACAACCAGCGTATTTCCGTGACACAGAGAAGAAGCGTACAGGACGCTCTTTATCTGGCAACGGAAAAGGGGATGAACGCACAGGAAATCAAAGCGTTTCTGGAACGGGATAAATTTAATTCCAGTATTTACATTATGCTGGATACGCTGACCTATTTAAAAAAAGGCGGACGGATTACACCTGCCGCCGCTGCGCTTGGCAATATCCTGCGTCTGAAGCCGGTTCTGCAGATTCAGGGAGAAAAGCTGGATGCTTTTGCCAAAGCCCGTACTACCGCCCAGGGGAAAACAATTATGGTAAATGCCGTCAAAAGTGACATTGCTGAGCGTTTTGGCGGCAGTGTGGATGACGTATGGCTTTTTATCGCCCACAGCCATAATGAGAGCGGCGCGCGGATATTCCGGCAAGAACTGGCAAAGGAGTTCCCGGACTGCAGGATCGAGATACAGAGACTGTCTCTCAGCATTGGCTGTCATATTGGACCCGGCGCGCTGGCGCTGGCCTGTGCGCGAAAGATTTCCCTGTAGGCGGTCATATGGGGCAGGAATATTATGTCTATAAAGACAGAAAAAAGCTGCGCTGCGGCTATACGACAGGTTCCTGTGCTGCCGGTGCAGCGAAAGCTGCGGCATGGATGCTTCTGACAGGGGAAATTCCGCGGACGGTTACGCTTGATACCCCGAAGGGCGTCAAACTAGAGCTTTCGGTGGAAGAGGCTGTCATTGCGGCGAAAGAGGCTTCCTGCGGTGTCAGAAAGGACGGCGGCGATGATGCGGATGTAACGGACGGGATGCTGATCTTTGCTTCGGTAGTAAGGCAGAGCGGTCCGGGCGTCCGGATTACAGGGGGACCGGGTATCGGGCGTATCACGCGAAAAGGGCTGGATCAGGCGCCGGGGCGCTATGCCATCAACAGGATTCCCAGAAAGATGATACGGGAGGCTGTGGAGCAGGTCATGGAGGATACCGGCTATGAGGGCGGGCTTTTGGTGACAGTTTCTGCGCCTGACGGGGAACGTATAGCGGCCGGAACTTTTAATCCGTCGCTGGGAATCACAGGCGGCATTTCCATTTTGGGGACAAGCGGTATTGTGGAACCTATGAGTGAAAGGGCGTTGACGGAAACCATCGCACTGGAAATGCGGATGCATGAGGCGGCGGGAAACCGCTACTGTATGGTTACGCCGGGCAATTACGGTCTGCATTTTATCAAAGAAACACTGCGTCTTGATCTGCGTTATGCGGTCAAATGCAGTAATTTTATTGGGGATACCATTGATATGGCGCCTGCGTATCATATGGAAGGAATCCTTTTGGCGGGGCATCTGGGTAAACTGGTAAAACTGGGCGCCGGTATTATGAATACCCATTCGCGGTATGGTGACGGCAGGATGGAGATACTAACGGTATGCGCGCTGCAGGCCGGGGCGGATACCGGGCTGCTGAGGGCAGTGATGGACTGCGCCGCTACGGAGGAAGCTGTGTCCGTATTAAAAACCGCAGGAATTTTGGAACCGGTGATGAATATTCTGCTGGATAAAATAGAATATCATTTGAAGAGACGGGTGTTTCAGGACGTGAAAATCGGGGCGGTGGTCTTTTCAAATAAGCATGGTCTGCTGGGAATGACGAAAGATGCGGGAAAATTGATAGAATGTATCAGAAAGGAATCAAAATACTATGGTTAGCTTTGTCGGCGCAGGTCCGGGGGCGGTGGATCTGATCACTGTCCGGGGGCGGCGGCTGTTGGAACAGGCGGATCTGATTATTTATACCGGTTCGCTGGTGAATCCGGAACTTTTGCAGTATGCGAAGGAAAACTGCGAAATTTATAATAGTGCGGAAATGACGCTTGGCCAGGTGCTGGAAGAGATCAGACGCGGACATGCGCAGGGAAAAGAGATTGTCAGGCTCCACACGGGAGATCCCTGTCTCTACGGGGCTGTCCGGGAACAGATAGACGCATTGGAGGATTTGGGCATTGTCTGTGAAGTATGTCCGGGCGTCAGTAGTTTTTGCGGCGCGGCCGCGTCTTTGAAGGCGGAATATACGCTGCCTGGATTGACCCAATCAGTCATTATTACAAGAGCGGAAGGCCGCACGGCAGTGCCGGAAAGAGAACGGCTGTCACTGCTCGCATCCCATGGGGCCACTATGGTGCTGTTTCTCAGCGCCGGGCTGCTGCAGCAGGTCCGCGCCGAACTGTTGCTTGGTGGTTATGCGCCCAAAACGCCATGTGCCATTGTATATAAGGCGACATGGAAAGACGAGAAGATTATCCGGGGCACAGTGGAACGGCTGCCCGAGATGGCGGCGGAAAACGGTATCAATAAAACGGCGCTGATCGTAGTAGGAGAGTTTTTGGGAGCTGATTATAGACATTCGAGACTGTATGCGCCTGATTTTTCAACGGCGTACAGGGAGGCGGCGCCATGACGAAAGTCGGCGTTCTTGCTTTTACGCAGAAAGGCGGTCTTTTAGGGCGCGTTCTGGTAGATGGGTTTGCCGCGATGGGATGCGAAGCGGAAGGTTATCTGTCAGAGCGGCATCATGTAGAAGGCATGCATTCTTTCGGGGAGCTGGATCAAATTGTCCGTACGGTATTTGCAGACAGAAACATTCTTGTTTTTGTAGGCGCCTGTGGTATTGCGGTGCGGGCGATAGCGCCTTACATAAAACAGAAAACGCAGGACCCGGGCGTAATCGTAGTGGACGAATGCGGGACATATGCGGTCTCTCTTCTGTCAGGGCACATAGGCAAAGCCAATGCGTTTGCGGAGCATGCGGCCCGGATTGTGGGCGGTGAAGCGGTCATTACCACCGCTACGGACAGAAACGGTGTCTTTGCGGTGGACGAATGGGCGGTGGATAACTCTCTTCGTATCCTGACGACAAGCGCGGTAAAAGAGATCTCTTCCCGTATCCTTGCCGGTGAAACGGTTGGGTTTTACGCTGCCGTTCCGGTGGAGGGTCCGCTTCCGGGAGGACTGGCGCAGACGACGGAGGCGGAAGCAGGCATCGTTGTTTCCAAGCGGCGGGAGATGAGATTTCCCATTACCTGTTGTTTGACGCCGATGGACCTGGTGGCAGGCATGGGGTGTAAAAAGGGCAAAACATTTCGTGAGCTGGATGCTTTTTTGCGGCGGGTATTTGTAAAAAACGCTCTTATGCCGGAACGGCTTGGAAAGTTATGCTCCATTTCGGATAAAGCCGAAGAGGAAGGCCTGAAAAAGCTGGCACAGACAATGCGGATCCCTTTTGAAACGTATACAGCAAAAGCGCTTTTACAGGCAAAGGATCATTTTGCGGCATCGGATTTCGTGGAAAAACAGATGGGTGTGGACAATGTATGTGAGAGAAGCGCCTGCGTCGGCAGCGGAGGCGGAAGGAAACTGGTGGGGAAGCAGGCGTTTGACGGCATGACGATCGCTGTATACCAGCGAAAGATAAAAATCAGCTTTTAAGCGGCGCAAAAGATTTACGGGGAGGCGGATATGAGTCTTTATGTAGTCGGTATCGGACCTGGCAGAATAGAGGGTATGACGCTGGAAGCGAAAAAAATTTTGGAAAAATGCGATTTGATTGCAGGCTATACAGTATATACGGAATTGCTGCGGCCGTATTTTCCGGCAAAAGACTATTACAGTACGCCTATGAAACAGGAAACAGAGCGCTGCCGGTGGGCGCTTACAAGGGCAGCCAGGGGACAGGAGACTGCTGTTGTCTGCAGCGGAGACTGCGGTATTTATGGCATGGCAGGTCTGCTCCTGCAGTTGCAGGCTGCCATGGAGGAAGCAAAGGATGTGGAGATCCATATTATACCGGGCGTAACGGCGGCCAGCAGCGGCGCAGCGCTTCTGGGCGCACCGCTGGCGCATGATTTTGCGGTGGTCAGTCTGAGCGATTTACTGACTCCTTATGAGACGATTCAAAAACGGATCCGCTGCGCCGCCATGGGCGATCTGGTGATCTGTTTGTACAATCCATCCAGCAAAAAGAGAGCCGGCTATTTGAAAATGGCATGCGATATTGTTCTGGAATATCAGAAGCCGGAAACAATATGCGGCTGTGTGCGCAATATCGGAAGAGAAAGGGAGTCAGTGCAGATTCTTTCTCTTGCACAGCTTCGGGATACACCGGCGGACATGTTTACCACCGTCTACATCGGTAATTCCACAACGCGGGAGATTGCGGGGAGGATGGTGACGCCCCGGGGTTATAAAGATGTGTAAAGCGTTGATTTTTGGAGGAACCACAGAAGGCAGACTGCTATATGAATATTGTATGTCCCATGAAATTCCGGCGGTGGTTTCCGTGGCCACTGCGTATGGGGAGGAAATTCTGGACCGGGAAGGGCAACAGGAGAAGCGCGCAGGCAAAGCGGCTGTGTCTGTCCATACAGGTAGGCTGTGTCAGGAAGAGATACAAAATTTGCTGCGCAGGGAAGAGATTGCGCTTGTTCTGGATGCAACACATCCCTATGCCGTGCTTGCAACCGAAAATATTCGTTGTGCCTGTCGGGCGGAACAAGTGCCGTACCAAAGGATTGTCAGGGAAGAACAGTGGGAGGAGGGAATGCTTTCCTTTGGCAGCATCGGGGAGGCTGTTGCTTTTCTGCAGGAGAAGGAAGGCAGCGTATTTGTGACGACAGGAAGCAGTGAACTGCAGCGGTATACGATGCTGCAAAATTACAGAGAGAGAATTTATGCGCGGGTTCTGCCGGACGCCAGGGTGGTTTTTGAATGTACCGCCATGGGAATAGAAGGAAGGCATCTCATTGCCATGCAGGGTCCATTTTCCGAAGAAATGAATTATACATTCCTGAAAGAATTCGGCATCCGGTGGATGGTGACAAAACAGTCGGGTTTGTTGGGCGGTTTTCCAGAAAAATGGCGGGCGGCAAAGAGAGCGGGCGCGGATTTGCTGGTTGTCAGGCGGCAAAAACCGGAAACCGGAATCAGCGTCGGGGAAGCGATGGGTTTACTGGAGGAGTTAAAATGAGTAAAAATATTAATATTGTGGGAATTGGTATGGGGAATCCGGATCTGCTCACGAAAGAGGCACGCTGCGCCCTTCTGGAGGCGGACATGATCATCGGTGCAAAGCGGATGCGGGATGTTCTGCCGAAAAACTGTCAGGGACAGTACTATGAGACAAATGACGGCAGGAAAATACTGTCTTTGATTGAGGAGTCGGAATTTGAAAATATAGCGGTCTGTATGTCGGGCGACAGCGGTTTTTACAGTGGGACGAAGGGGCTTGTGTCCGTGCTGGAAAAGAAGTATGAGATCAAGATTATGGCAGGTATCTCAAGTATCTCCTATCTTGCCGCCAAGAGCGGTATATCCTGGCAGGATGCCTGTATTGTCAGCCTGCACGGCAGAAAAGAAAACTGGATACAGGCGGTGCGGACGCATGAGAAAACATTTCTGCTGATGGGCGGCAGTCTGCGCAGTGCAGTGGAAAAACTCTGTCTGGCAGGATTACAGGACTGTCGGCTGATCGTAGGGATCCGGCTTTCTTACCCGGATGAAAAGATTATAACGGCAAGCGCGGAGACATTTCTTGACCGGGGAGATAAACTGGCCGGCATCGATACGTCGCTGTGCGTGCTGTTTATTCTCAACGAACATGCCGTATGCACGACGCCTTCTTTTGGCATCTCCGATGAAGAATTTATCCGCGGCCAGGCGCCAATGACAAAAAGCGAGGTACGGGCGGTCACCATGAGCCGGCTGCATCTGAAAGAGAATGCAGTGGTTTATGATATTGGGGCGGGAACAGGTTCTGTTTCGGTGGAGATGTCTAAACAGGCGTGGAAAGGCACTGTCTATGCCGTTGAGTATAATACGAAAGCGTTGGAACTTCTTCGGGCGAACAAGGAAAAATTTATGGCGGATAATCTGGAAATTGTAGAAGGGAAGGCTCCGGATGCGCTGGATCCGCTCCCGGCTCCGGACACCATATTTATCGGCGGAAGCAAAGGAGAAAGAGAAAAGGCATTGGGTGCGGTGCTGCAGAAAAATCCGGGTGTTCATATTGTGGCGAATGTAATTTCCCTGGAGTCCTTGGGTGAGATGCTGACGCTTGTAAAAAAATATGAGTTGAAAAATTTGGAAATTACGCAGATTACTGCCGCCAGGGGACGGGAGATAGCCGGGCAGCATTTGATGGACGGACAGAATCCGGTCTTTATTTTATCTGTGGACGGCAGCGGGACAGCAAGGTAGGAAAAAGATTTCACAGGGAGAAGACTGGATGGAAAGAGTGACCGGAAAGAGGTTCATGATTGCGGGAACCGGAAGCGGCTGCGGCAAGACGACGGCTGCATGCGTCATTCTGTATGGATTGAAAAAAAAGTACGGACTGCATGTGGAGGCCTGGAAAAGCGGACCGGATTATATTGATCCGATGTTTCACAGGCGGGCGCTTGGTATCGGCAGCGGTAATCTGGATCTCTTTTTTTCGGGAGAAAGCATGGCCTGCAGTCTGCTTGCCCAGCGCGCGAAGCAGGCTGATATCAGCGTGATAGAAGGGGCCATGGGATACTATGACGGAATCGGTCTGGGTCAGGAAGCGAGCTGCCACAATCTGGCGGAGGTTACAAAGACGCCGGTGCTGCTTGTCGTGGATGCGAAAGGGATGGGGTGTTCCGTATTGGCGGTAATACACGGATTTTTGACCTACAGGAAGCACAACCGGATTGCCGGGATATTGTTCAACGGCATTTCCGGCAGAAGATATGCGGCGCTGCGGCCTTTTGTTGAGCAGATGGGGCTTTTGGCCATCGGTTATCTTCCATGGCAGACGGAATTTGTATTGGAAAGCCGGCATCTTGGACTGGTAACGGCGGACGAAATTCCGTATTTCCGTAAAAAAATAGAACGGTTTTATCAATTGGCAGCGGACACCATCGACTGGAAAAGACTGCTGCAGCTTGCAGAACGTGCGCAGGATTTGATCTGCCGCGGCATTCCGGTGTCGGAGAAGCGCAGGAATGTGACGATCGGCGTTGCCAGAGACGAAGCGTTTTGTTTTCTATATGAAGACAATCTTCGTTATATGAAAAGACAGGGGTGTCAAATCGCTTTTTTCAGTCCTGTACATGACAGGAGGCTGCCGGAGGGCATAGCCGGACTGATACTCTGCGGGGGATATCCGGAACTGTACGCCGACAAACTTTCGCAAAACAGAGAAATGAGAGAAGCGGTCCGGAAAGCCATCGGGTCCGGTATGCCCTGTATTGCCGAATGCGGCGGGTTTTTGTATCTGCAGAAACAATTGCAGGATGAAAAAGGCGGTGTCCATGAAATGACGGGGCTGTTTCCCGGGGAGTGCTTCAGGGCAGATGGCCTGCATCATTTCGGATACGTTACGATGTCTCTGCAGGAAGGGAGCCTGTTCGGACAAAAAGACATGACGCTGCGGGCGCATGAATTTCACTATTACGGAGCCGGCCTGGAAAGCGACAGGGTATGCAGGGCTTTTTTGGTGGAAAAGGCATCCGGAGACGGGCGTTGGCTGGGCGGCTGGGCGGATAAAGATTTTTATGCGGGTTTTCCCCATATTTATTTTTACGGAAATGAAAACTTCGCCGAAGGATTTCTGGACCGTGCGACTGGCTATGAAGAGAAGAAAAGGAAAGAGGGGACAGCGTATGGAACCATATGCGGCAATGGGGAGAGGGCTGGACGCAGATGCGATGTCGCGGGCACGTGATAGGTGGGATGCGGTCGCCAAACCGTTGTATGGGCTGGGAAAACTGGAAGACATGCTGGTAAAGATCGCAGGCATTCAGGGGAGCGAGGACATCAGGATACGAAGGAAGGCAGTACTGGTATTTTGCGCAGATAACGGCATAACGGCCCAGGGCGTGACACAGACGGACAGCCATGTAACCGCTGTTGTGGCGGATAATATCGCGGAAGGAAGGGCAAGCGTCAACCGCATGTGTCAAATATGCGGTACCGATGTCTTTGCCATCGACATGGGGATCCGGGACGAGACACATTCTTCCCATCTGCTTAACAGGAGGATTGCGGCAGGAACACGGGATTTTGCAAAAGAGCCTGCCATGTCTGTGGAAGAAGCAAAAAAGGCGGTGGATACAGGTATTGCGTTGGTGAAAGCGTATAAAGAAAAGGGCTATACCCTGCTGGCTGCCGGGGAGATGGGAATCGGCAATACCACTACCGGGAGCGCCGTTGCGGCGGCGCTTCTGGGATTATCTGCAGAGGAAACGGTAGGGAAGGGCGCAGGACTGTCCCCAGAGGGCCTGTCCAGAAAAAGAGCGGTGGTCCAGGCTGCCCTGGAGAAGTATGACTTACGAAAAAAGTCCGTCCTGGAAGTGCTTGCCTGTGTGGGCGGATTTGACATTGCAGGCATGACGGGCGCGTTTATCGGCGGCTGTCTGTATGGCGTTCCGCTTGTGATAGACGGTATGATATCGGCTGTGGCGGCGCTTGCGGCGGCCCGGCTCTGCCAAAACGCCGCAGGCTGTATGCTTGCCTCCCATATGAGCAGAGAACGGTGTATGCGGCACATTATGCAAAAGCTGGGGCTTACTCCTGTGATTGACGGCAGTCTTGCTCTGGGCGAAGGAACGGGGGCGGCGCTTTTATTTCCTATGCTGGATATGGCGGAAAGCGTCTACCGCGGCGGAGAAACATTTGAAAAAGTACGAATTGCGCGTTATCAGAAGTTTGAGGAGGAATAAGTGCTGTTTCTAATAACAGGAGGCAACGGCAGCGGGAAATCCGCATATGCCGAACGGCTGACAGGCAGACTTGCGAACAGGGAACATCTGACGGAAAAAATATATCTGGCTACTATGGAAAACAGAGGAGAAGAAGCCCGAAAAAGGATTATGCGCCATCAAAATCTACGGGCGGGTCAGGGTTTTACGACGATCGAATCGCCCTTCGGATTTACAGATACTATATGGCGCGTCGTTAAAAGACAGGAAAATAATGCCGTCATACTGTTGGAGTGCGTATCCAATCTGCTGGCGAATCTGATGTTTTGTGCACAAATGACAGGAGAGCAGGCGCAGGAGGAAATTATCTCCCAGATCTGCAGATGCGCGGACAGCTGCACGCATACCGTCGTTGTGACAAACGAGATTTTTTCCGACGGAAACCTGTATACGGAAGAGACGCAGGCGTATCTCAGCGCGCTGGGGCGCGTCAACCGCCACCTTGCTGTGGAGGCGGACGCCTTCTGCGAGGTGGTCTATACCATTCCGGTGTTTTGGAAAGGAGAACCGCTATGTCAGTTTTGAAAAGTATGTGTCTGGCATTTTCGATGTATTCAAAAATACCTGTTCCGCGTGTGGCGTGGGAAGAAAAAAACATGAGATATGTATTGTGCTTTTTCCCATGGGTGGGAATTGTGATCGGCGCGGGAATGTACGGGCTGTGGACGCTGCGTTCCCGGCTGGGTGTGTATGTCCCCTTTTCCGTATTTGTTCTGACGGGAACTGTACTGCCGGTACTTGTGACAGGCGGCATTCATACGGACGGATTTATGGATACAATGGATGCGCTGCATTCTTATCAGGACAGGCAGCGCAAACTGGAAATTTTGAAGGACTCCCATATAGGGGCTTTCGCCTGTATCGGTTTTTTGTGTGAGAGGTTTCTTTATGCGGCCGCCCTGTTTTTTGTGCTGGAGGAGCGGCAGGCGCTTTTTCTGGGACTAGGATTTATTCTGTCGAGAATATTGAGCGCTTTGGCGCTTGTCACCGTAAAGAGCGCCAAACAGGACGGTTTGTTGTATACCTTTGCCTCTGGCGCGGATAAAAAAACGGTTTTGGCAGTGTTGTCTATTGAGCTGTTTTTGTCCGTACTGGCAGGATTTTTCCTGTTTGGATATTGGGGCGTGGTGTGCATTATATGTGGTATGGCGGTGTTTTTTTACTATGAATGGATGTCATACAGGCAGTTCGGCGGTGTGACGGGAGATCTGGCAGGCTGGTTCGTGATCGTATATGAATTGGTATTTGCCTGGCTGACAGGAATTATGAGGTATGTATGGAACTTATTATAGGCGGCAGCTTCCAGGGGAAACTGGATTATGCAAAGCGCAAACTAAAAGACCGCGGTGTTTCCGTAAGAAAAGAAGCTGTCATAGAGGGGGCGGATTGGGACTGGGAGGAATCAGGAGAATCAATGGGCCCTCTGGTGCTGAACCATCTGCATTTATTTGTAAGAAAAAGCGTGCAGAGCGGCGCTGTGGAGAAAATTTGTCCGGCTTTGCAGTCTTTGCTGGCAAATGTGCCTGACTGCATTATTATCTGTGACGAAGTTGGCTGTGGCGTTGTTCCCATAGACAGGACGGAGAGAGAGTACCGGGAGACGGTGGGCCGCATACTCTGTTTTCTGGCACAAAGGGCCGACCGGGTAGAACGGATCATGGGCGGCCTGCCGCTGCGGATTAAATAATAGGGATACGGGGGAAATTGATGAACATTGTATATGCTATGGGTATCGGTTTTTTGCTGGACTGTGTGCTGGGCGATCCCCATGCACTGCCGCATCCTGTGCGTTGGATTGGCAGTCTGATCAGTCTGCTGGATGGGCAGCTTCATCTGAAAAGAGGGTTTTCCCGTAAAATACAGTTTTTCTGCGGCGCTTTACTTGTCTTTGCCGTATTGGCAGCCACAGGCGCTGCAGCTTTTGGAGTCCGGTGTATGGCATATCGCCTGCACGGTATGGCGGGAATCGCAGCGGACAGTATTTTATTTTATTACTGTATCGCGCCCCACAGTCTGTATCGTGAGAGTATGGCAGTTCGCACGGCGCTGCAGGAAACTGGCCGACTGCAGGAGGCGCGCCAAAAGCTGTCTATGATCGTAGGCCGGGATACGGAGAAACTGACGCAAGAAGGCATTATAAAGGCCGCTGTGGAGACAGTGGCTGAGAATACGTCCGACGGGGTAACAGCGCCAATGCTGTATATGGCGCTGGGAGGCCCGGTCCTTTGTTTTTTGTATCGGGCAGTGAATACGATGGATTCTATGGTAGGATATCACAACGATACCTATGAATATTTTGGAAAGGCGGCGGCCAGGATGGATGATGTGTGGAATTACATACCGTCCAGACTGACAGCATGGTTGATGATTGTCTCAGCAGTATTGATACAATTTTCTGAAAATAAAAAAAACTCGAACAATATTTTCGAGAATAATTGCACATACAATTCAGACAATTTGGCAAAGGCAGGCGTGTCAGGCCGGGTCTTATTAAAAATTGACTGGAAACGGGCAATATCCATTTATAAAAGAGACAGAAGAAAGCACAAAAGTCCGAACAGTGCCCAAACGGAAAGCGTATGTGCGGGAGCGTTGGGAATACGGCTGGCGGGAGACGCCAGCTATATGGGAAATACAGTGCATAAGCCTTATATAGGGGATGCGCTGCGGGAAGCCGAACGGGAAGATATCCGGCGCGCTAATTGTCTGATGTATACAACGACGGTTATTATGCTGCTATTGGGAATGGGGCTGCGCCTGCTTGTTTAGATTCCTGCGACGGGAGGGAGCTGCATATGACAGATATTTACAGGCCGATGGAAATCGAGGCGGAGAGTTTTCGCATTATTTCAGAAGAAATCAGGCGGATGGGGCGGGAACTTCCCGCGGAATATGCATCCGTCATAAAACGGGTCATTCACACAACGGCGGATTTTTCCTATCTGGATACACTATATTTTTCAGAACATGCGATGGAAGCGGCGAAAAGGGCATTGAAAACAGGGAGCCGTGTGGTTACCGATACGAATATGGCGTTAGCGGGCATTCATAAAAGCTCTTTACGGAAGCTGGGCGGGGAAGCGGTGTGCTATATGGCGGACAGAGATGTGGCCAAGCAGGCAGAGCGGCGCCAGGTTACGCGGGCGCAGGTCAGTATGGAAAAAGCGGCGCGGCAGGGAGACAAATGTATTTATGTGATCGGCAATGCGCCAACCGCGCTGCTGCGTATTGTGGATCTGGCGCAGGAAGGCAAAATGTGTCCGGCATTTGTGATCGGTGCGCCGGTAGGATTTGTAAATGTAACAGAGGCGAAACAACGGTTGATTGATTCGGGCATTCCCTGTATTGTGCCAAGGGGGAGAAAGGGCGGCAGTAACGTCGCCGCGGCTATTTTCAATGCCATTTTGTATGAGACGGCAGGAAGGTAAAAGGTTTGGAAAGCGCAATGGAGAAGACGATACGCCAGGTTCATGGCGGAGACAGATACCGCAATCAGGTCAAACTGGATTTTTCCGTAAATACCAATCCTTTTGGCATGCCCGCTGCTGTCAAACGCATAATGCGGGAGGCGGTGGGGCGGTATCCGGACCAATATTGCGGATGCTATCCGGATCCGGCGTGCAGCGGCCTGCGGCGCGCTTTGGAAGACTGTTACGGAATTTCCGCAGAATCGATCGTGTGTGGCAACGGCGCGTCCGAGCTGATTTATGCCGTCGTCAATGCGGTGGACAGGGAGTGTCGCCGGCGTTTGTCTGCCTCTGCGCGTAACAGCGGTTTGAAGGCGGTTCTGCCGGTGCCTTCTTTTGGAGAATATGAAAGGGCGCTGCATGCAGTCGGCGCACAGATTCAATATCATACGCTCAGAGCGCGGGAGGGGTTTGCAGTAACAGAGGAGCTCCTGGATGAACTGTCTCCGAATGTGGACCTGCTAATTCTCTGCAACCCGGGAAACCCGGTGGGAAATCTGATTGCGGATGAAGTTCTGGAGAGAATTCTGGACTTATGCGGAGTGAACGGGACGGTTGTGCTGCTGGACGAATGCTTTCTGGAACTGACCGCGGCGGACGACCGGCAGCAAAATAAAAGCAGGAGCCCGGACGGCAGAGACTGCAGCTGTGTTGCCGCGTTTGGGGAGCGGATGAGGGAACTGACCGCGCGCCGCCCCAATGTAATCTTGTTGAAGGCCTTTACAAAGTTGTATGCCATACCGGGGCTGCGTCTCGGATACTGCGTCTGCAGCGCTGCCAGGCTGCTGCGCGCAGTCAGGGCGCAGCTTCCGTGCTGGGATGTCTCCGGCATCGCCCAGCTTGCAGGAATGACTGCGTTGGACAGCGGAAAAAATACTGACTATATCAGTCAATCCAGGGCTGCCATTGCCGTAGAACGAAAATTTCTGGCGCAGGAACTGGATAGGCACGGTATGCTTGTTCTGTCGGGGCAGGCAAACTTCATCTGTTTTTATAACCGACGCCGTCCGGCGGACGATTTATATGCAGGGTTGTTGGAGAATGGAATTTTGATCAGGGACTGCGGCAGTTTTGCCGGAATGGACAGGGGATGGTACCGTATCGCGGTCAGGCCGCGATGGGAAAACGTGGTTTTTATCACCGAGCTTGGTAAACTGACGGAATATCCCGGATAAATGCAGAAGACTGACAGAGAAAAAGGAGGTCGCCTATGGGCAGGAATATTATGATACAGGGAACGATGTCTAATGCAGGCAAGAGTCTGTTTGCTGCCGGGCTTCTGCGCATTCTGCGGCAGGACGGTTACACTGCGGCGCCCTTTAAATCGCAGAATATGTCTCTGAATTCCTTTGTGACGCCGGAAGGACTGGAAATCGGCCGGGCGCAGGCCATGCAGGCGGAGGCGGCAGGCATTGTGCCGGAGGCGGCGATGAATCCGGTGTTGTTAAAGCCAAATTCCGATCTGGGTTCCCAGGTGATCGTAAACGGGGAAGTGACGGGCAACATGCAGGCAGCGGAATATTTCCGCAGAAAAAAGGAGTATATACCGGATATTCTGGCCGCTTATCACAAGCTGGAACAAAAATATGAAGTGATTGTTCTGGAGGGAGCGGGCAGCCCGGCGGAAATCAATTTAAAAGAAAACGACATTGTCAATATGGGGATGGCAAAAATGGTGGACGCGCCGGTGGTGCTTGTGGGAGACATTGACAGAGGCGGGGTATTTGCCCAGTTGTATGGGACGGCCGCGCTGCTGGACGAGACAGAGCGGCGGCGGATTGGCGGATTTGTGATGAATAAATTCCGCGGCGATAAAGATCTTCTGACACCCGGAATCCGTATGCTGTATGATAAATGTCCGATTCCCGTGATTGGCGTGATTCCGTATGCGAATCTTGATATAGAAGAGGAAGACAGTCTGTCAGAGCGCCTTTTCTCATGTTGCAGGCCGGAACGGATCGATATTGTTGTGGTCCGCTTTCCACATCTTTCTAATTTCACGGATTTCAACGCACTGCAGAATATAGAAGATGTCTCTCTGCGTTATGTCACCGCGCCAAAAGCGGTGGAAAATCCGGATCTGGTAATTCTTCCGGGTACGAAGAATACGATGTATGATCTGCAGTGGATGCGGCAAAATGGAATGGAAGAGAAGATTAAGAAGCTGGCGCGTTCTGGTAAGTGTCTGGTGCTGGGCATCTGCGGCGGTTTCCAGATGCTTGGACAGGAGCTTTCCGATCCACATGAAATGGAGCGGGGAGGACAGATGCAGGGAATGGGCCTGCTGCCGCTGCGCACGGTGTTTGCGGAAAAAAAAGTGCGCCGCCAGGTATGCGGCAGCATTATTCCCGTTTGCAGCGGCGCATGGCAGGCGCTTTCCGGAAGCAGTTTTTCCGGTTATGAAATCCATATGGGGCGTACGGAGTGCATGCGGGAAACAGGACGGACCGCGCAAATTACCGCTTTGGACGGCAGCATATCGGCGGACGGATATATGGACAATAACTGCATGGGGACATATGTGCATGGAATTTTTGATTCCGGCACACTGCGCAATCATCTGCTGCAGCTTTTATTTGACAGAAAAGGAATTGTGTGGAAAGGGAAAAAAACGACGGATTACCGGACGCATAAAAACAAACAGTATGACATGCTTGCGGATCTGATCCGGGAAAATACGGATATGAAAGCTGTTTACCGTATGATGGGACTGGCTTAAGATCCTGTCTGCCACTGTTTTTTTGTTTGACGAAACCTGCCGGTATGATATATATTGTACTCAGTAATTTTTTGAACTATGGGGAGAGAGTGTGGAATATGGCAAAGAAGGAAACCTATGACGCTTCGAGCATTACTGTTCTGGAAGGGCTGGAAGCCGTCAGGATGCGTCCCGGCATGTATATTGGGAGTGTGTCTACCAAAGGTTTAAACCATTTGATTTATGAGATTGTGGACAACGCGGTCGATGAGCACCTGGCAGGATGCTGCAGCCGTATTTGGGTGTCTTTAAATGCGGACGGATCTGCCACAGTCAGCGATAACGGGCGGGGGATTCCGGTTGGACTGCATGAAAAAGGCGTCAGTGCGGAACGCCTTGTGTTTACGACGCTGCATGCGGGTGGAAAATTTGATGATTCCGCTTATAAGACAAGCGGCGGTCTGCACGGGGTAGGCTCTTCGGTTGTGAATGCGCTCTCGTCCTGGTTGACCGTGCAGGTCAAAAGAGGCGGATGCATTTATGAGGACCGGTATGAGAGGGGAAATCCGGTGACAAAGCTGCAGGACGGCCTGCTTCCGGTGACGGGGAAGACAAAAGAGACCGGTACCACCATTACCTTTCTGCCGGACGACACGATATTTGACAGGACACGATTTAAAGAAGACGAGGTGAAAAGCCGCCTTCATGAGACAGCCTATTTAAATCCTGCGCTTACGATTGTGTTTGAAGACAGGCGCAGTGAGACGCCGGAAATTTTAGAGTTTCATGAACCGGAAGGTATTATTGGTTTCATAAAAGACATGAACAAATCAAAAGAAACCATTCATGACGTAATTTACTGTAAAGGAGAAAGCGAAGGCATCTCTGTCGAGGTGGCGTTTCAGTATGTAAATGAATTTCATGAAAATATTCTGGGCTTCTGCAATAATATCTACAATGCGGAAGGCGGTACGCATCTGACGGGTTTTAAGACTGTATTTACTACGGTCATCAACAATTATGCCAGAGAACTGAATATCCTGAAAGAGAAGGACGTCAATTTCACTGGGGCGGACGTACGAAACGGTATGACGGCCGTCGTGTCGCTCAAGCATCCCGACCCCCGGTTTGAGGGACAGACAAAGACAAAACTGGACAACCAGGATGCGGCAAAGGTCGTTGCCAAGGTAACGGGGGATGAAATTCAGCGTTATTTTGACAGGAATCTGGAAACGCTGAGGCAGGTAATCGGCTGTGCGGAAAAAGCGGCCAGGATTCGCAGGACGGAGGAAAAAGCCAGGACCAATATGCTGACAAAGCAGCGGTTTTCTTTCGATTCCAACGGCAAGCTGGCAAACTGTGAAAGCCGGGACGCTTCGAAGTGCGAGATTTTTATCGTGGAGGGAGATTCCGCGGGAGGCAGCGCCAAGACGGCAAGGAACAGGCAGTTTCAGGCAATTCTGCCGATCCGGGGGAAAATACTCAATGTGGAAAAAGCCAGTATTGACAAAGTGTTGGCCAACGCGGAGATTAAAACAATGATCAACGCCTTTGGATGCGGCTTTTCCGAAGGTTATGGGAATGATTTTGATATTACGAAACTGCGGTATGATAAAATCATTATTATGGCCGATGCGGATGTGGACGGCGCGCATATCTCCACGCTGCTGTTGACATTGTTTTACCGGTTTATGCCGGAGTTAATCTATGAAGGTCATGTCTATATCGCTATGCCGCCGCTTTACAAAGCAATGCCTGCGAAGGGCCGGGAAGAATATTTATATGATGATAAGGCGCTGGAACGGTATCGGAAAAGGCATAAAGGTCCGTTTACCCTGCAGCGCTATAAAGGATTGGGAGAAATGGACGCGCAGCAGCTCTGGGAGACGACCCTTGACCCACAAACCCGGCTGCTGAAGCTGGTGGAGATTGAAGACGCACGTATGGCGTCCGAAGTGACGGGAATGCTGATGGGAACGGAAGTGCCGCCCAGAAAAGCCTTTATTTATAAGCATGCCGCCGATGCGGAGCTGGATATATAGGAGCCGGAAACGATGAATGACAGAATTATAAAAACCGAGTATTCGGAAGTGATGCAGAAATCCTATATTGATTATGCCATGAGCGTAATCATTGCCCGGGCGCTGCCGGATGTGCGGGACGGATTGAAACCTGTCCAGAGACGTACGTTGTATGATATGTATGAGCTTGGTATCCGGTATGACAGGCCATACCGGAAAAGCGCCCGTATCGTAGGCGATACGATGGGAAAATACCATCCCCATGGCGACAGCTCCATATATGAAGCGCTTGTGGTGATGACACAGGATTTTAAAAAAGGGCTGCCTCTGATTGACGGCCACGGCAATTTCGGAAATATTGAGGGCGATGGTGCGGCGGCTATGCGCTATACGGAGGCGAGGCTTGCTAAAATCACACAGGAGGCGTTTCTCGCTGATCTGGATAAAGATGTGGTCGATTTTATGCCAAATTTTGACGAGACGGAAAAAGAACCGTCCGTGCTTCCGGTGAAAATACCGAACCTCCTTGTAAACGGATCGGAAGGAATCGCCGTCGGCATGGCGACGAGTATCCCGCCGCACAACCTTGGCGAGATTATCGACGCTGTGAAGGCGTATATGCAGGATGCGTCCATAACGACCGCAGGACTGATGAAGTATGTAAAAGGACCGGATTTCCCGACAGGGGGTATCGTAATCAATAAATCGGAACTTGAAGAGATTTATGAAACGGGCACAGGCAAAATGAAAGTCCGCGGGAAAGTAGAGATCGAAAAAGGAAAGGGCGGCAAAACCAATTTTATCGTTACGGAAATACCTTTTCCCATGGTCGGCGGAGGAATCAGCAAGTTTCTGGCGGATGTAGCATCGCTTGCGGAGACAAAGAAAACCCAGGACATTGTAGATATCTCCAACCAAACGTCGAAAGAGGGAATCCGCATTGTCATTGAACTGAAAAAAGACGCCGATGTGGAAAATTTTAAAAATATGCTGTATAAAAAGACCCGTTTGGAGGACACTTTTGGAGTCAATATGCTTGCCATTGCGGATGGCCGTCCCGAGACAATGGGGTTAAAGCAGATGATCAAGGCCAATGTGGATTTCCAGTTTGCGGTCGCAACGAGAAAATACAATACGCTGCTGGCAAAAGAACAGGAGCGGAAAGAAATTCAGGAAGGTCTGATCAAGGCGTGCAACGTCATTGACCTGATTATAGAAATATTGCGCGGCTCCAAAGACAGAGCAATGGCAAAAGCGTGTCTGGTAGAGGGAAAGACGGAGGGCATACGTTTTCAATCAAAGGAATCCAAGGTGATGGCGCAGATGCTGCGGTTTACGGAGCGGCAGGCGGCGGCGATTCTGGAAATGCGTCTTTATAAACTGATCGGTTTGGAAATAGAAGCTCTTGTGAAAGAGCATGAAGAGACGCTGGCTAATATTTATCGTTATGAAGACATTCTGGAACGAAAGGATTCCATGGCCCAGGTGATTATCAATGAACTGGACGCCATCAAAAAGGAATACGCCATGCCGCGCAGGACGGTGGTTGAGGACGGGCAGGAAGCTGTGTTCGAAGAAAAGAAAACGGAGGAAATGGAAGTCGTCTTTCTGATGGACCGCTTTGGCTATGCCAGAACGATTGATGTGTCCACTTATGAACGAAACAAAGAAGCGGCGGATACGGAAAACAAATATGTATTTTCCTGTAAAAATACGGGACGCATCTGCCTGTTTACCAATAAAGGGACGCTGCACACCATTAAAGTCATGGACCTGCCTTTTGGAAAGTTCAGGGATAAAGGCATTCCGATTGACAATGTAAGCAATTATAATTCTTCGGAAGAGACGATCGTTTATATGACCGGACAGACGCAGCTGCATCTGTACCGTGTCATTTTCGCTACCAGACTGTCTATGCTGAAGATTGTGGACGGCTGTGAATTTGATGTGGCAAAACGCACGGTTGCGTCCACGAAACTACAGGAAGGCGATGAAGTAATCAGCATTGTAGCGCTGAAAGAGCAGAAAGACATTGTGCTGCAGACACAGGATGGCTGTTTTCTGCGGTTTTCGCTGGATGAAATACCGGAAAAGAAAAAAGGCGCCGTCGGTGTGCGGGGGATGAAGCTGGCTGAAGGAGATGCGGTGGAGGCGGTATACTATACCCAGAGCGGAGCAGATACCATAATCTCTTACAAAGGGAAAGATGTGGATCTGTGTAAGCTGAAGCTGGGGAAACGGGATACAAAGGGTGTGAAGATCAGGGTATCCTATACGGACAGAACAGGAGAGAGTTTATGAGAGTAATTGCGGGAACCGCCCGTAGTATGCCGCTGAAAACGCCGGACGGCATAGGAACAAGACCCACTACGGACAGAATCAAGGAGACTTTATTTAATATTCTGCAGCCGTATACGGGAGACTGTATTTTCCTGGATTTATGCAGCGGGAGCGGCGGTATCGGTATTGAGGCGCTCAGCCGGGGCGCAAAGCGCGCTTATTTTGTGGAAAATGACAGAAATGTTATAAAATATTTGGAAGAAAATCTGAAATTTACAAAGCTGTCAGACAGAGCTGTCATACTGAGACAGGATGCGGCAGATGCTCTCTGCCAGATCCGGGAGAATGCGGCGGATATCATCTTTATGGACCCGCCCTATAACAAAGGTCTGGAAAAAAAGATATTGGAAAGGCTTGGTATGCAGAAATATGTGACGGAACATACGCTGATCGTAATAGAAAGTTTTCTGCAGACAGATTTTTCTTATGCGCAGGAGTATGGATTTATGGTCACAAGAGAGAAAAGATACAAAACGAACAAGCATACATTTATCAGGAGGAACAGATAGGATGAAGGCTGCAATTTATCCGGGGAGTTTCGACCCGGTTACCTACGGACACCTGGATATCATCAGAAGAGCGGCAGATATTTTCGATGAACTGACGATCAGCGTTTTAAACAATGTCAAAAAGACACCATTGTTTTCTGTGGAGGAACGTGTTAAAATACTGAAAGAAGCCACAAGAGATATGGCCAATGTGAGGATAGATTGTTTCAGCGGGCTGCTTGTGGATTACGCCAGACAAAAAGGTGTTCATGTCATTGTCAGGGGGCTTCGTGCGATTACCGATTTTGAATATGAATTGCAAAATGCACAGACGAACAGGCTGTTGTCAAGAGGGGCATTGGATACAATGTTTTTTACGACCAGCCTGGAGTATGCATATCTAAGTTCCACGACTGTCAGGGAGATTGCGAGCTTTGGCGGAAATATTTCCGGCTGCGTTCCTGACTTCGTGGAAAAACTGATTTATGAAAAATATGGAATCGTAAAAGAAGCGGACTGATGTGCGCCGCTGCCATCAGTCTGGCAGTGCGGACTACCGACTGGAGGGAAGAATGAGTAGTAAAATCGAACAGTTGATCGATGAGATCGAAGAATATATTGACAACTGCAAATACCAGACTTTGTCCAATTCAAAAATCATTGTGAACAAAGAAGAGATTGATGAACTTCTCCGGGAACTTCGTATGAAGACACCGGATGAAATCAAACGATACCAGAAGATCATCAGCAATAAGGAAGCAATTTTAAATGACGCGAAAGAAAAAGCGGAGGCTTTGATTAATGCGGCTACCGTGCAGACAAACGAACTGATCAATGAGCATGAGATTATGCAGCAGGCATATGCCCAGGCAAACGAGGTGGTTACTATGGCGACACACCAGGCACAGGATATTCTGGACAATGCCACAATTGAAGCCAACAATGTAAAAGCGGCGGCCATGCAGTATACCGATGATATTTTGGGCAATCTGGAAACCATTATTGCACACTCCATCGATAATACCTCCCAGCAGTTTGAACGTACGATGTCGTCATTGCAGAATTGTATGAATGTAGTGAAATCCAACCGCATGGAGCTGCATCCTGCGGATGAGGAAGCAGAGATGGAAAAGAACGATATTCCGGAAGGGGAAGACATTAATTTAGACTTGTTATAAAACGGACGGGCTGCCGGAGTGTGGGAGGGCAGCGGGCGTGATACGGAGAGGAAAAACAGAATGATATACTGGAAAAAGATAACTTCGGGATTGCTTGCGGCAGTTATGTTCGCTTCTGCGGTCCCTCTTTATACAAATGCGGAAGAAACTGCAGGGAAAAATACTGCGGCTACAATAAAAGCTGTTACGGAAGCGGATGCGGCGGCCGATACCGGAGAGGCCGTGCAAAAAAATATTATTGTTGTCATTGATCCCGGACATGGCGGGAGCAATACAGGCGGGCAGATTCCGGGACTGGATGAAAAAAACGCCACGCTTATTACGGCAATGGCGATGAAAGAGGAATTGGAAAAATACAAAGGGATTACCGTATATCTGACAAGATACGGCGACGACGAACTGTCTCTGTCCCAGCGTCCCCAGTTGGCGGCGGATGTTGGCGCAGATTTTTTCTTTAGTCTGCATTACAACAAGGCGGTGCCAAACCGCCTGTATGGTGCGGAAGTATGGATTCCGTCTCTCGGAGAGAATTACAGCAAAGGCTATGCCTGCGGGGATCTGATATTGAATGAATTGTGTGACGGTTATGGGTTATACCGGAGAGGAATCAAAACCAAACTTAATAAAGCAGGTACGGACTATTATGGTGTCATTAAAAATGCGACTGCCCTAGGGATTCCTTCTATGATTATTGAGCATTGTCATATAGACAATGAGGTGGATATCCCTTATTTTAACAGTATCGAAAAGCTGCAGCTGTTAGGACGGCTGGATGCTACAGGCGTTGCCAAGTATTTCCGTCTGCAGTCAGACGTACTTGGCGTGGATTATTCCAATGTACAGCAGACTGTAGTTGCAGCGCCGGTGATCCCCATCGGGCAGGATGAGACGCCTCCGCAGGTGGCGGCTGTTGTAGCTGCTTCCCAGGCGGACGGACAGATCAATGCGGTGCTGCAGGGGGTGGACGCCCAGAGCGGTATTTTTTATTATGATTACAGTCTGGATCGGGGCGTCACATGGTCCGCACTGCAGAAATGGGACAGTGTCAGCCCTTCTTATGCGGTGACGATACCGGGAAACAGCGATACGCTGACTGTCAGAATTTATAACCAGTATGATCTGTCTACCCAAAGCGCGACGGTTATGGTAAACTAAACGGGATTTTACAAGCAGGCAAATATCCGCAGGACAATAGTATAATAGAATAGCGCCAGAGCGCTCTGACAGAGCTTATGAAACGTGTAGGGCAGGATGGATAAATCGGTGTCCGCAATCATACTGTAGGTCTGGGCAATACAGGAAAGACCGCCGAAGGGCAGGAGCGTTAAAATAAGCAAAGGATGGTTTTTGCCTGCAAGGGCGATGCCTCCTGTGATCTCCATAAACAGACTGACCGGTATCCGGCAGCTGCCGGACAGGGATGGCATTGCAGACAGAAGCAATTGCGGCAGTACGTTCAGCAGATTAAAAAAAATCATATAACCTCCTAATTTTGCGATACTCGAAATGCCGGACACAATAGAGGCGTCCAGAGCAGCTGCAAAAGCAGGAGGTTTTTGCATGGGATGGCGGACAGCATTGCAGACGGAATCGTTTTGTTCATAAAAAAAATACCGCAGAAGCAGACCGTACAGAAGCGGAATGCCGTACATGCCGAAGAGATAGAAGGCAACGGGAATCTGCGTAGGCAGAAAGGCAAGCACAAAGCCGGTAAAAAACACAGGACCGATATTGTTGCAAAAGCTGAGCAGGAATTGCGCTTCTTTTTTACTGAGTTGTCCGTATTGATACATATCGGCCGTAACTTTAGCTCCCATGGGAAAGCCGCACAGAAAACCAATGACGATACAGTAAAGGCAGCGGTTGCCAAGACGGAACAGGGGGTGCAGCAGGGGACGGAAAAACCCCGCGAAATTTTCAGACAGGTGCAGGCGGATCATCATACCAGACAATACCATAAAAGGAAATAAAGTAGGTATCATTTTCTGAAACCAGATATTCAGTCCGGTCAGAGCATAGGAAAGCGCTGTGTCGGGATAGCGCAGGATGGCATAGGTGGTTATGACAAAGAAGAGAAGCAAACCTGATTTTTTTATTAATTTTTGCATTTCATCACCCCAAAGAAGTGAAAATGATGTATACTCATACATATGTGTTAGGAGATGGTTTCATGCGTCTGGATAAGTACCTGGCCCAGTCGGGCATCGGTACAAGGAGCCAGGTAAAAGAATATATCCGGGCCGGTCAGGTGCAGGTAAACGGCATACGGGAAAAACATGCGGACCGTAAGATTCATGCGGAGACTGACGATATTGTATACCGGGAGAAGTCTGTTACTTTCCGGGAGCGGGTTTATTATATGCTGAACAAACCTTCCGGCTGTGTGTCCGCCACGCAGGATGAGAGGTATATGACAGTGCTTGATTTGCTCGGAAAGGATCGCCGGAAAGATTTGTTTCCGGTCGGAAGGCTGGACAGAGATACGGAAGGACTGCTGCTTCTGACCAATGACGGCGCGTTGGCGCACAGATTATTGTCTCCCAGAAATCATGTGCCAAAAACATACCAGGCGCTGCTGGCGCGGGATCTGACATCCGGTCAGATCGATCTGCTGGAAAACGGCGTGGATATCGGAGAAGAAAAACTGACACTGCCATCGGTTTTTACATGGAAAGACAGGCAAAAAAAGGAAGCCTTTCTTACCATTACGGAAGGAAAATTCCATCAGGTGAAACGAATGTTTGAAGCGGTAGGAAATCAGGTGCTTTCTCTCAAACGGCTCAGCATGGGGAGTCTTGTTCTGGATGAATCTTTGTCACCCGGGGAATACCGCCCGCTGTATGAAAAAGAATTAGAGGAGTTATTAGACTAATGCTGCAGAATAAAGAGGCTGTTATTTTCGATATGGACGGTTCCCTCGTGGATTCCATGTGGGTATGGAAAGATATTGATATTGCATATTTGGGGCGATTCGGCCTGGAAGTCCCGGAGGACTTATCACAGCTCATTGAGGGAAAGAGTTTTACGGAAACGGCGGAATATTTTAAGGAACGGTTTGCGCTGGACCGTTCTGTGGAACTGATTAAAGCCGATTGGAACGAAATGGCATGGAATCTGTACCGCACAAGGGTAATGCTGAAGCCGGGCGCAAAGGAACTGTTGGATTACTGTCTGGAGAACGGCATAAAATTAGGCATTGCCACCAGCAATTCAAGACAGATTGTGGATATGGTTACGCAGGAGAGGGGGATTTCCGACTATTTCTCCTGTGTTATGACAAGCTGTGATGCCAAAAAAGGCAAACCGGCGCCGGATATCTATCTGCTGACGGCGGAGCGGCTTTCGGTAAAACCGGAAAACTGTCTTGTATTTGAGGACATTGTATGCGGCATCCAGGCAGGCAAGGCGGCAGGAATGGAGGTCTGCGCAGTGGAGGATGCATATTCTGTTTACCAGAGAGAAGAAAAGCGTAAGCTGGCCGACTATTATATCAGGGATTTTACGGAAATAGAAGAAGTTTGGCAAATGCTGCAGAGGGAACGGCTGTGAGCGGCGGATTTTTACCGGTAAGCAGAGAAGAAATGCAGGCGCTTGGATGGGATGCCGTGGATTTTGTATATTTATCGGGAGACGCGTATGTAGACCATCCTTCTTTTGGACATGCTATTATAACACGTCTGTTGGAATCTCATGGATACCGCGTCGGTATGATTGCGCAGCCCGACTGGAAGGATGCGGAGAGCATTGCCGTCTTCGGACAGCCCAGGCTTGGTTTTCTAGTCAGCAGCGGCAATATGGATTCCATGGTAAACCATTACTATGTGTCTAAAAGACCGCGGGAGACGGACGCTTATACCCCGGGCGGCAAAACCGGGAAGCGGCCGGATCATGCGGCGGTGGTTTACAGTCATCTGATTCGCAGAAGATTCAGAACCGTACCGATTATTCTGGGCGGCATGGAAGCCAGTCTGCGCCGCATGGCGCATTATGATTACTGGTCTGACTCTCTGAAACGTTCCATCCTTCTGGACAGTCAGGCAGATCTGATTTCGTACGGTATGGGCGAGAAATCGATTATTGAGATTGCCGACGCGCTGAAAAGCGGTATTGCGGTTCGGGATCTTTGCTTTATTCCGGGAACGGTCTATCAGACAAAAGATATTTCCACTATATGCGGCGGCGTTACGCTGCCTTCCTTCGAAGAGATGAGGTCGGAAAAGCGCCGTTATGCGGAGAGCTTTTTGCTGCAGTATCAAAATACGGATCCATTTACCAGCAGCGTTTTGCTGGAGCCATATCCGGGCGGCGTCTATGTGGTGCAGAATCCGCCGCAGAAACCGCTTACTACTGTGGAGATGGATGATATTTATGCGCTTCCGTACAAAGGGACGTATCATCCCTCCTATGAAAAGGACGGTGGTGTGCCGGCCATACGCGAGGTTCAGTTTTCACTGGTCAGCAGCAGAGGGTGCTTTGGCGGCTGCAGTTTTTGCGCGCTCACATTTCATCAGGGACGTATTATCCAGGCGCGGAGCCATGATTCGCTTGTGCAGGAAGCGCAGAAAATGACCGCAAATCCGGCGTTCAAAGGGTATATTCATGACGTGGGCGGCCCGACCGCAAATTTCAGAGCGCCTTCCTGCAAAAAACAGCTGCGGCATGGCGTCTGTAAGGACAGACAATGTCTGTTTCCGCGGCCATGCGGGAATCTGCATGCTGACCACAGCGATTATCTGACGCTGCTTCGCAGGCTGAGGGCTTTGCCGGGCGTGAAGAAGGTGTTTATCCGTTCCGGTATCCGTTTCGATTACCTGCTGGCCGATCCGGACGATACTTTTTTCCGGGAACTGGTGGAGTATCATGTGAGCGGCCAGTTGAAGGTGGCGCCGGAACATATTGCGGACGCGGTACTTCGCCGGATGGGAAAGCCGGAGAACGCCGTGTATGAGAAGTTTGCCTCGAAATACAGGCGGCTCAATGAAAAGCTGGGAAAGAAACAATATCTTGTGCCGTATCTGATGTCGTCCCATCCAGGCTCTGGGTTGAAAGAAGCGGTGGCGCTGGCGGAATACCTGCGGGATATCGGATATATGCCGCAGCAGGTACAGGATTTTTATCCCACGCCGTCCACCCTGTCCACTGTGATGTATTATACCGGAATAGATCCGCGTGACCAGAAGCCCGTATACGTGTGTAAAAACCCACATGAAAAGGCGATGCAGAGGGCGCTTGTGCAGTACCGCAATCCGAAAAACTATTCGCTTGTGCATGAGGCGCTTTTAGCGGCAGGCAGAGAAGATCTGATCGGCTTCGGCAAAAACTGTCTGATCAGGCCGCGGCCTGTGAAAACAGCACAGCAGAAAGAGCCGGAAAAGAAGCAGCCAAGAGGCGGACGAAGCTGCGCGGAGAGCAGAACCGGCCGCAGAAATACAATGAAAAAGAAAAAGACGATCCGTAATGTGCATAAGAAAAAATAGAGATAACAGTATTTTATCATAGAGTCTGTAACAAAAAAGTAGGAGAGAGATTATGAACATTACAATCATAACCGGAGCTTCCTCCGGTATCGGTCAGGAATTTGCGCTGCAGCTGGATGCGCTTTTTTCCAATATGGATGAAATCTGGCTGATTGCCAGAAGAAAAGAACGTCTTGAAAATATAAGTCTTGCGCTTCGGACAAAGTGCCGGATCATTCCGATGGATGTCACGGATCCGGTTTATATGAATCAGTTTTCGGAAATTCTGCGGCTTTCCAAACCGCAGATTCGCATGCTCGTGAATTGTGCGGGTTTTGGGCTGATGGGAGCAGTGGAAAAGCTGTCTCTGGAAGAACAGACAGCGATGATACGGCTGAACTGCCAGGCATTGACAGAGATGACGCACAGATGTCTTCCTTATATGAGAAAGAACAGCCGTATTATCCAGATGGCGTCGAGCGCGGCATTTCTGCCGCAGGAAAACTTTGCAGTGTATGCGGCGACCAAATCTTATGTGCTGAGTTTTTCCCAGGCGCTGCACCAGGAACTGCGCAGGCGCAGAATCTATGTGACAAGCGTGTGTCCTGGTCCGGTGGACACGGAATTTTTTATGATTGCGGAAAAATACGGGAAAACGCTTGCCGTTAAAAAACTGACAATGGTGACCGCGGACAGGGTAGTAAAAAAAGCCATCCGGGATTGTTACCGGAAGAAGACGATTTCTGTCTGCAGCCTGCCGATCCAGTCGTTTTGGGTAATGTGTAAATTACTTCCCCATGCGCTCATATTCCGTATCATGAGACTGCTTGGATAAATACGGAGAAGAGACAATGACACTGAAAAAAGGCCGTTACGGCTATTTGAAAAACCAGAGAAAGAAAGAAATTATCAAAACCATCCTTTATTTTTCCCTTTCGGCAGCAATCTTTGCGATGGGGTATTACAGTACAAAAACCAAAGTAAATCTTCTGACGGTTGTTGCGGTGCTGGGTTGTCTGCCGGCAAGCAAAAGCGCAGTCAGTATGATTATGTATCTGCGGGCGGGAAGCTGTTCTGATGCCTGTTATCAGGCGGTGCGGACATATGAAAAGGAAACCCTGCTGTTATATGACCTGTATCTGACGAGTTACCGGAGAAATTTTCAGATCAGCGCTGTGGCTGTGAAAAACAATACGATATGCGGTTACACGGAAGACGGAAAATGCGATTTGTCCGCGGGAGAGAAGCATATTACGGAAATTCTGCAGCAGAGCGGTTACAATGCGCTGACGGTGAAGCTGTTTTCCGATTTCTCCAAATTTGCGGAACGGGTTGACCAGATCAATGCGCTGCCGGAAAAAAATGCGGAAAGAGAAGAATCTATCGCACAGGTTTTGCGGGATATTTCATTGTAATAAAATATCTGTGCAGAGGAAGGGGCTGGAAATGCGATGCAGCAGATTATGATAACATCCGGGGACGCCGGACAACGGTTAGACAAGTTTCTGCGCAGATACCTGCCGCAGGCGTCCGGGAGCCTGCTTTATAAAATGCTGCGGAAGAAGAACATTACACTCAATGCCCGGAAGGCGGACGGCAGTGAGATCCTGCAGGCAGGGGATGCCGTAGCCTTGTTTTTTGCCGAGGAAACGTTTGCCCGCTTCCGGGACACCGGCAATGCATCAGCGGGCGGGCGGAATCTGGCTGCAGCGGGCCGGGCCGCTTACAGACGGTACGGAGCGCTTCCGGTCCTGTATGAGGACGGGCACGTGCTGCTGGTCAGTAAACCTGTCGGCATACTGTCGCAGAAGGCGTCTGCGGGCGATCTTTCTCTGAATGAATGGCTGATCGGGTATCTGCTTTCACAGGGGGAGATTTCGGAAAAAACGCTGCAGACTTTCCGTCCGTCTGTGTGTAACAGGCTGGACCGCAATACAAGCGGCATTGTGATCTGCGGAAAGAGTCTGTATGGCAGCCAGCAGATGAGCCGTGTGCTGAAAGAACGGAGTATGCATAAGTATTATCTGCTCTATGTAGAGGGCCGGATGCAGGAAGCGGGAAGGGCGGAAGGATTTCTGTATAAAGACAGAGCTGCCAATCAGGTGGAAATTCTGTGTGAAAAACAGCCGGGCAGTGAAAAAATCATTACGGCATACAGACCGGTACGGACAGGCAGGAGCGAAACGCTCGTGGAAGTGGAACTGATCACGGGGAAATCCCATCAGATCAGGGCGCACATGGCTTCTATGGGGTTCCCGATCGTTGGGGATTCCAAATATGGCAGCCGGGTGCAGAGCGAGCAAAGAAGGCGGCAGTATGGCATCACGCATCAGCTGCTGCATGCATGGCGGGTTGTGTTCCCGCAGTTTAGCGGAGAGCTTGCGTGTCTGTCCGGCAGAGAGTTCAGGGCGCCGCTTCCGCAATCGTTTCAGAAACTGGGTGCGGGCCGCGTTTCTGATGAATAGAAGGACGAGAAAGGGACTATGGCAACATGGAATTCCAGGGGACTGCGGGGTTCTACCCTGGAGGACTTGATTAACAGAACCAATGAAAAATACAGGGAAAACGCTCTGGCACTGATTCAAAAAGTGCCGACGCCGATTACGCCGATTCAGATTGACAAAGAGAGCAGACATATTACGCTGGCCTATTTTGACAAGAAAAGTACAGTAGATTATATCGGCGTTGTTCAGGGCATTCCGGTCTGCTTTGACGCCAAGGAGTGCGCGGCGGAAACCTTTGCACTGCAGAATATTCATGAACATCAGGTAGCGTTTATGGAGGATTTTGAGAAACAGGGCGGTATTGCATTTTTCCTGCTTTACTTTACAAAGAAAGATTTGTTTTATTATCTGCCGTTTGCGCACTTAAAAGTATTTTGGGAGCGCGCGCAGTCAGGCGGCAGAAAAAGTTTCCGCTATGCAGAGCTGGACACGGCGTATGTCATTCCCAAAAAACAAGGCATACTGGTGGCTTACCTGGATCTGATCCAAAAAGACTTGGACGAGCGGGCACAGGAAGGAAAGGAAGAGACATGATACAGGAAAGACTGGTACATACACCGGAAGGCGTCAGAGATATTTACGGGGAAGAATACACCAAAAAACTGACTGTGGAACAGGAGATCCACAAGGTATTCCATTGCTATGGATATCAGGATATCCAGACGCCGTCTTTTGAATTTTTTGATGTGTTTTCCAGGGAAATCGGAACAAAACCGTCCAAAGAATTATACAAATTTTTTGATAAAGAAGGAAATACGCTCGTGCTGCGTCCGGATTTTACGCCGTCTATCGCCAGATGTGCTGCCAAGTATTTTGGCGACACAGACAGGCCTTTGCGGTTCTGCTATTTTGGAAACGCTTTCAGCAATACATCCGAACTGCAGGGCAAATTAAAGGAAATGACGCAGATGGGAAGCGAACTGATTGGAGACGGTTCCGTCCAGGCGGATGCGGAGATCGCGGCGATGGTGATTGAATCGCTCCTTGGCGCCGGGCTGACACAATTCCAGATCAGTATCGGTCAGGTAGAATATTATAAGGGAATCTGTGAAGAAGCGGGTTTATCGGAAGAGATGGAACTGGAACTGCGCAGATATATTTCTTCTAAAAATTATTTCGGAGCGGAAGATTTTCTGATACAGAGAAAAATACCGGAAAAATACCGCAGTATTCTGCTCAAATCCGCGGAGCTGCTGGGCGGAGCAGAAATTTTGAAAGAAGCCGCGTCTGTTGTAACAAATGAAAGATCTCTTGCTGCAGTCAGACGTCTGGAACAGATCTACCGGGTACTGTGTCTGTACGGCGTAGAAAAGTATGTTTCTTTTGATTTCGGAATGCTGAGTAAATACCGGTATTATACGGGCGTGATTATGAAAGCGTATACCTATGGCGTGGGAGACGCCATCGTAACAGGCGGTCGGTATGACAGTCTGCTGGGATATTTTGGAAAGAAAAGGCCGGCGATTGGTTTTATGATTGCCATTGACTCCCTGATGGAAGCGATTACCAGACAAAAGCTGTCTGTCAAAACAGAGGCAAACGCGGCGGTCATCGTCTATGGAGCGGATGATTTTGAATCTGCCCTCGCCCAGGCAAGGAAACGCAGGCGCGCGGGAGAGGCGGTCGAACTGATACCGGAGGTATATGAGAAATGAAAAATGAAAAGCGCTATCTGACGTTTGCCCTTGGAAAAGGACGTCTGGCAGAAAAAACCCTGGATCTTTTGGAATCCATCGGCGTTACCTGTGAAGAAATGAAAGATAAGAATTCACGAAAGCTGATTTTTGTGAACGAAGAATTAAAACTGCAGTTTTTTTTATCCAAAAATCCGGATGTACCTACTTATGTGGAATATGGCGCTGCGGATATCGGTGTGGTGGGAAACGATATCATCCGCGAAGAGAACAGAAGCGTTTACGAAGTGCTGGATCTGGGATTTGGAAAATGCAGAATGTGCGTGTGCGGACCGCAGGAGGCGCAGGAACTGCTGCAGCATCATCAAATCATCCGTGTGGCCAGTAAATATCCGAATATTGCCAAAGACTACTTTTATAATAAGAAGCACCAGACAGTGGATATTATTAAACTGAACGGGTCTGTGGAATTAGGGCCGATTGTAAAGCTGTCGGATGTGATTGTCGATATCGTGGAAACGGGCTCCACACTGCGCGAAAACGGTTTGGACGTATTGGAAGAGATCTGTCCGATTTCCGCAAGGATGATCGTAAACCGGGTCAGTATGCAGATGGAAGCAGACCGGATCCGGAAACTGATCGGAATGCTGCGGGAAAAGATATCATAGGACGGTTATCCCGCCGTCTCTTATGCTGTTTGTGGCGATGGCGGGAGCAATAGAGCGTATGGCTGGAGGAAATGTCATGAAAACAGTAAAACTGACAGAAGAGACAAAAAAAGATCTGCTGCAGGATCTGCTGCAGAGAAGTCCTGCCCGTTATGAGAAGCAGGAAGCGATTGTAGCGGATATCATTAGCAGGATCAGGGAACAAGGGGATAAAGCTCTGTTTTCCTATACAAAACAATTGGACCATTGCGATACGGACGCTTCCAACATCCGTGTGACGGAGGCAGAAATCCGGGAGGCCTACGGCGCACTGGAACCGGCTTTTGTGGAAGTGATGCAGAAGGCTGCCGCAAACATCCGCGCCTATCATGAAAAACAAGTGCGCAACAGCTGGTTTGACGTGAAAGAGGACGGCAGCATTCTTGGGCAGAAGATTACTCCCGTCAGCAGAGCCGGCGTATACGTGCCGGGCGGCAAGGCAGCATATCCGTCCAGTGTGCTGATGAATGTGATTCCTGCCAAAGTAGCGGGCGTGCCACAGATCATTATGACGACGCCGCCGGGAGCGGATGGCACAGTCAATCCCGGCACACTGGCTGCGGCGCATATTGCGGGAGTGGATGCGATCTATAAGGCGGGCGGCGCGCAGGCCATAGCCGCAATGGCTTTCGGAACGGAAAGCATACCGCGGGTGGATAAAATCACCGGACCGGGCAATATTTTTGTAGCGCTGGCCAAAAAGGCGGTGTATGGCTATGTCAGTATTGATTCTGTCGCCGGGCCGAGTGAAATACTCGTACTGGCGGACGAGACGGCAAATCCCCGCTATGTGGCGGCGGATCTGCTTTCTCAGGCAGAGCACGACGAATTGGCCTGTGCGATTCTGATTACTACCAGCGAAGCGCTTGCCGGGCAGGTGCAGACGGAAATCGGGCAGTTTTTAAAAAAGCTGCCGCGAACGGAAATCATACAAAAGTCTTTGGAGAACTATGGCTATATCCTGCTGGCGGCGGATGTGGACGAAGCAGTGGCGGCTGCCAATGAAATTGCCAGCGAGCATTTGGAAATTTTGATGAAAAATCCCTTCGAGGTGATGACGAAAATTAAAAATGCCGGCGCAGTTTTTCTGGGAGAGCATTCCTGTGAACCGCTTGGCGATTATTATGCGGGGCCGAATCATATTCTGCCTACAAGTGGAACCGCCCGCTTTTTTTCACCGCTGGGCGTGGATGATTTTATCAAAAAGTCCAGTATTATATCGTATTCCCGGACGGCGCTGCAGGCGGTACATGAGGAGATTGAGCTGTTTGCCCGTAAGGAGGGGCTGACGGCTCATGAAAATTCCATCAAAGTGAGATTTGAATAAGGACGGGGGAACGTATGAATATAAAAAAATTTATTCCCTGCATTTATCTGTATCAGACTTATGCAGCGGCGGGATTCCAGGATAAAAAAACGGTAATCAGCATGAATCCGGTGGAGTTGGCCAGATTTTATAATGATAACGGAGCCGATGAGCTGATTGTGTTTGACTTATCAGAAGGAGATCAGGAACATGAGGAGGCGCTTGATGTGATTAAGGCGGTCTGCAGCGCTGTGGGGATTCCGGTGACCGGGGCCGGTAATGTGAAAAGGACGGAGGATATTAAGAAACTGCTTTATGCAGGCTGCCAAAAGGCGGCGCTGGAGTATGCCGTTCCCTCTAACATAGAGATGACAAAAGAGATTTCCCAGAGATTCGGAGCGGATAAGATTGCTGTCTGCGTGGAAAATGGAGAGACAATTTCTCTGCATAAAGAACTGCTGGAGAAGTATGTAAGCCGGCTGCTGCTTGTAAAAGAAGGAATTTTGAAACAATGCGTTGGTTGTTCCAGTGTCCCGTTTGTTGCCATGATTCCTGAAATGTCACTGGATAAACTGCTGGATACGCTGAATTATATCGATTTGTGCGGCGTAACCGGAAATTTTGTAAATAAAAATGCCAGGGAGATTACCGCTCTCAAATCACTGTGCGCCGATAAAGGGATTTCTGTAGAAACGCTGGAAACGGAAGTGAAATGGGAGGATTTCAAACAGAATGCGGATGGTATGGTGCCGGTTGTGGTGCAGGACTGCAGGACTGACGAAGTACTGATGGTTGCTTACATGAACCGGGAGGCTTACGAAACGACTTTAAAATCGGGAAAGATGACTTATTACAGCAGAAGCAGACAGGAGCTTTGGATCAAGGGAGCCACAAGCGGACACTTCCAGTATGTAAAAAGCCTTACGGCCGACTGCGATATGGATACCATTCTGGCAAAGGTTTCACAGACAGGCGCTGCCTGTCATACCGGAAAGCATTCCTGTTTCTTTAACGAGATCGTGACAAAAGATTTCAGAGAAACCAACCCGCTGAAAATTTTTGAATCCGTGCTGGATGTGATCAAGGATAGGAAAGTACATCCGAAAGAAGGATCTTACACCAATTATTTGTTTGAGAAAGGCATTGATAAAATTCTCAAGAAACTTGGAGAAGAGGCCGCAGAGATCATAATCGCGGCTAAAAATCCAAACCCCAATGAGATCAAATATGAGATTGCGGATTTTCTGTACCATATGATGGTGCTGATGGTGGAAAAGGGCGTTACCTGGGAGGAAATCACAACAGAGTTGTCGCAAAGGTAACATGGCAAAAAATGTTACGAAATTTTTACAAATTTATTATAGCAATATTTCACCTTATATATTATACTGAATATATCGCCGGAGTATGACCCGTACGGACCGGCGAAATGACAGACAGGAGGAGTTTTTTACATATGAAAAAATATCTGAGAAAGATAGCAGCCGTATTATCTGCAGCGGCAATGCTGGCAGGTGTTCCTGCAGTGACTTCGGAAGCTGCAATCACATCGGCGCAGGCCATCGCTAAGGGTATCGATGTTTCCAAGTATCAGGGTGCAATTGACTGGAACAGCGTGGCGGCCCAGGGATACAGTTTTGCCTTTATCAAGATCGGAAGCAGTAAGAGTGGCCTGGATCCTACGTTTATTGCCAACATGGCCGGGGCTTCTGCAGCGGGACTGCGTACTGGCGGTTATGTGTATTCTTATGCCACAACGGTGGAGGCCGCCGTGGCAGAGGCGACCTTTGCAGTGAACGCGCTGCAGAACATGCCGGTTTCTTTCCCGGTTGCTTTTGATATTGAGGATACCGTACATAAACCGCTGCCGCCTGATCAGCAGCAGGCAATTGTCAATGCGTTCTGTACGGTAATCGAAAACGCGGGGTATTACCCGATGGTGTACGCAAGTAAAAACTGGTATCTGAACAGACTCGGTCCCACAATGTATGACCAGTGGGTAGCGCAGTATGCGGACGCCTGTGATTATCCGCTGCCGTTTACGGTGTGGCAGGCTACAAGCAACGGCGCCATTCCCGGTATCGGCGGGCGGGTGGACATCAACTACCTGTATAAGGATTACACACAGGAAATCATTCAGACCGGATGGATTATGCGGAAGGGATTCAATTACTTTTATGAAAACTGGCATATGAAAACCGGATGGATTAATTATGCGGATGCAATCTGGTACACGGATGCCCAGGGCCGTATGGTGACCGGCTGGCAGGATTTGGAAAACAACGGTACAAGGAGATATTTCGCGCCGGAAGGGCCTATGGCCATTGGCATTTATAAGGTAGGCGACAATACGTATTATTTTGCACCGGACGGCATTATGCAGACCGGCTGGCAAACAATCGGCGGTCTGCGGTACCTGTTAAATCCGGAGGGCGTGATGCAGTTTGGCTGGTACAGGTCACCGGAAGGTATGTATTATTTTGCAGACTCCGGCGCGATGTCTACCGGATGGCTTACGCTGGCGGATCAGAAAACCTATCATTTTGACGAGCAGAGCGGTCTGTTATCAGTCTCCACATTTGTAACGACAAACGGTTTGAAATTCTATGTAGATACCGACGGTTCCATGGTGAGAGGCTTTAAGAACATCAATGGCGCAAATTACTACTTTGCCGCAGACGGCGCAATGCAGACAGGCTTTATTCCGATTGACGGGAAGTCCTACTATTTCAATGCCGAAGGCATCATGCAGATTGGCTGGCAGACAATCGGCGGACAGAAATTCTACTTTGATCCTGCAACAGGCGTAATGCAGACAGGTCTGATCAGCGATGGAACGGGACAATATTATCTGGCTCCGAATGGCGCTGCTGTGACCGGCTGGCAGGATATTGACGGCAAGCGGTATCATTTTGACGAAAGTACGAATGCAATGAGTGTCAATACACTGGTGACTACCAATGGTGTTGTATTCTTTGTCGGCATGGACGGTACAATGCAGACCGGCTGGCAGAATGTAGGAGGCGTTTTGTACTACTTCCAGCAGGACGGCAGTATGGCGGCAGGCGTAACGCTTACCATTGACGGTATTCTGTATCAGTTTGATGCAAACGGCATTGGCACACCAATTATCGCTCCGGCAGATGTTTTACCGGAAACCGTACCCGCGGTACAGTAAGGAAAGGATTTTTACCGCATGTTCCTGCGGCGCGGGGAACTAACTGCGGCAGGGAGTGACGTATAGGAAAAGGGCTGTGACAGACAGAGGACTGTGACAGTCCTTTTGCCTGTGGCGTCCAAACGGTAAATTCATAATTGCAGGCGGCCTCCCATAAATATATACAAACGGCCAACACAGGATAGGATTATGAAGTCTCATGTCTCTATTGACAAAAAGTTACAGTTAGTGCGCAAAATCAGAGAAGAACACCAGATGAATCAAAACACACTACGCGGCAGAGAAGCGTTCTTGTATGGAAAAAATATTCCCTATGAATCCTTTCAGGATACAGGACTGGATGGTATGCAGGATATGGAAGCGCCGGTTTCTACTTTTCGGCTGCGGATTGTGGCGGCTCTTTTGCTGTTCGGCGTTTTTTATTCTTCCTTTTCTCAGGATAAAACCGTTTTGGGAGTGAGCGCCGCAGAGATTTATGAGGCGGTGGAAACGGATTATTCGCCGATTTTGTTTGATTTTATGAATGAGATACCGTATACTTTACATGAGTAAAAAAGAAAAAAGGACAGTCTATGAATAAACTTGCTTTATCGGATGAAATACTTTTGCAGGTAGAGAAACCTGTCAGATACATCGGAAATGAGATTAACAGTGTAGTCAAGGAGAAAACAAAGGAGTTGATCCGGTTTGCCATGTGCTTTCCGGATGTCTATGAAATCGGCATGTCTCATCTGGGCATCCAGATTTTATATGATATGCTGAATCATTTTGACGACGTATGGTGTGAACGGGTATATTCACCATGGGTCGATCTGGATCAGATTATGCGGGAGAAAAAGATTCCGCTTTTTGCGTTGGAATCCCAGGATCCCGTGCGTGACTTTGATTTCCTGGGTATTACGATACAGTATGAGATGTGTTACACAAACATACTGCAGATTCTTGATTTGTCAGGTATACCACTTCTCGCGAAAGACAGAAGCAGCAAAGATCCAATCGTGATTGGCGGTGGTCCATGCGCATACAATCCGGAGCCGATAGCGGATTTCTTTGATTTGTTTTATATCGGAGAAGGGGAGACGCAGTACCGGAATCTACTGGACCTTTACCAGCAAAACAAGCACTGCGGGGGCGGCAGAAGAGACTTTCTTCGTGCGGCTGCGCGGCTGCCTGGTATCTATGTACCATCCTTTTATGAGGTTTCCTATCATGAAGACGGCACCATTGCGTCTTTTCTCCCTACGGAAGAGGGGATACCCGGGAAAGTCCGGAAAGAAATCGTTAGGGAGATAACGGATGCCTGTTATCCGGAAAAACCCGTTGTGCCATACTGCAAAGTGACGCAGGACAGAGTGGTGCTGGAAATTCAGAGAGGCTGCATACGAGGCTGCCGATTCTGTCAGGCAGGGCAGCTTTACCGCCCCGTCAGAGAACGGCATGTTGACATGCTGAAAAAATATGCAGTTGCTATGCTGCAACATACCGGACATGAAGAAATTTCACTGAGTTCTTTGAGCTCAAGTGATTATTCGCAGCTGGAAGAGCTGGTGAATTTTCTGATCGAAGTCTGCCATGAAAAAAAGATCAATATCTCGCTGCCGTCTTTACGGATCGACGCCTTCTCCCTTAATGTGATGGGAAAGGTGCAGGATGTGAAAAAGAGCAGCCTTACCTTTGCCCCGGAAGCAGGCAGCCAGCGGCTTAGAAATGTGATCAATAAGGGGTTGACCGAATCAGTCATATTGAGCGGAGCGGTCAAAGCCTTTGCCAGCGGCTGGAGCCGGGTAAAATTGTATTTTATGCTGGGATTACCCACAGAAACGCAGGATGACATTCAGGCAATTGCAGATCTCTCCAACCGGATTGCGGCAGCATATTATGAGACAGTGCCAAAGGAGAAGCGCAGCGGCAAATGCCAGATTGTGACAAGCACTTCCTTTTTTATCCCCAAGCCGTTTACACCGTTTCAATGGGCCTCCCAGTGCACAAAGGAACAATTTCTGGAAAAGGCGTATATGACAAGGGCGGCGATAGCGCGGCAGCTTAACCAGAAAAGCATCAAATACAATTGGCATGAAGCGGATGCCAGCGTTCTGGAAGGCGTATTGGCAAGAGGAGATAGGAGAGTCGGACAGGTTATTTTGCAGGCTTACAGAAAAGGCTGTTTTTATGACGCCTGGAGCGAGCACTATAAAAATGATGTATGGCTTTCCTGTTTTGCGCAGTGCGGTCTTTCTATTGAATTTTACACGACCAGACAGCGTTCTCTGGATGAAATATTTCCATGGGATTTTATAGACTGCGGTGTGACAAAGGATTTTCTGAGACGGGAATGGGAAAAAGCGATGCGGGGAGAGACATCCCCTAATTGTCATGTCCAGTGCCAGGCGTGCGGCGCCTCCCGTTACGGCAGCGGTGTGTGTATGGAAAACAGAGCCGGCAATACGATGTCCGGTATTTCCGGGGAAGGAGAAATGGCATGAAAGTAAGAATCCAGTTTTCCAAGCATGGTGTGATGAAATTTATCGGACATCTGGATATCATGCGCTATTTTCAGAAAGCGATACGGCGGGCCGGGATAGATATCGCCTATTCGGGCGGGTTCAGTCCCCACCAGATTATGTCTTTTGCGGCGCCGCTGGGTGTTGGCCTGGAAAGCGATGGAGAGTATATGGATATTGAAGTGAATTCCCACAGGGGGGCTAAGAATATGCAGGACGCTTTGAACGCCGTAATGGCGGATGGTATCGAGGTCCTGTCTGTCAGGCTTCTGCCGGCGCAGGCGAAAAATGCCATGGCCAGTGTAGCCGCTGCAGGCTATCTGGTTCGATTTCGGACAGGCTATACCCCGGAATTTGCATACAAAGAAAAGATTGATGCATTCTATGGGAAGGAGTCGATTCCTTTTCTAAAAACAACCAAAAAACAGAAACTGGAGATGGACTTAAAGCCTGCCCTCTATGCGTTTTCACTGCGTGGAGACGATGTCTATATGCTGGTGGACGCCAGCAGCGCAGGCAATATTAAGCCGGTTATGGTAATGGAGGCTTTTTACCGGGAAAACGGGAAAGAACTCCCTCCATTTGCACTGCAGATTACGCGTACCGATACGTATATGAACGCGGGGACGGAAGAGAAAAAATCCTTTCTGCCGCTGCGGGATGCCGGAGAAGATTTTTAAATGGAACACAACGATGCAAAAAACGGCAGAGTACTGCTTTTAAAAAGAAATGAAAAGATACTGACACTACTCTATAGCGGGAACAGACTGCTCTATGCGGATGCATATGCCCCGGAGGAGTCGGTGCTGCATAATATCTATATTGGCAAAGTGAAGAATGTGGTGCATAACATCCAGGCTGCTTTTGTGGAGTATAAACCAGGAGCGCTTTGCTTTCTGCCGCTGCGGGAATGTCAGTCGCCGATTCTTGTCAACAGGGGATATGACGGACGGATCATCGCCGGAGATGAAATTGTACTGCAGATCATCTCTGAACGCCAGAAAAACAAGGAGGCTGGGGCTACGGCAAATCTGTCATTTGCCGGAAAGTATCTTGTCCTTTCTTTGTGCCGCAGACAGACCGAATATTCTTCCCAATTATCGAAAGAACAAAAAAGCAGACTGCAGGCGTTTGCAGAGAACAATGCTTTCTTTGCGGAAACAGAAAGCGGATATGGCATCGTATTCCGAACGAATGCGGGAACGCTTACGGATCTGGCGCTTTTAGAGGAAGAGCTCTCTATACTGCGCAGAGAAGCGGACAGCCTGCTGCAGAGGGCTCCCTGCAGAACCTGTTTCAGCCTGCTGAAGCAGGCGCCCGCCGCATATCTGAAGAATCTTCAGAATTTCCGCAGCGGGGAGTATGACAGAATTACAACGGATGATGCTGTACTGTTTCAGGAAACAGAGCAGTATTTAAGACAGTATCAGCCTTATGATTTAGACAAACTCGTTTTTTACGAGGACAGAATACTTCCCCTTTGTAAGCTATACAGTGTGGAAGCAAGACTCGAAGAAGCGCTGCAGCGGAAAGTTTGGATGAAATCCGGCGGTTATCTTGTGATAGACCATACGGAAGCGCTTACGTGTATTGATGTAAACTCCGGAAAATATGCGGGGCGGAAGGAACGGGAGGAAACATTTCTGTCTCTAAATTTGGAAGCGGCGGAAGAGATCGGCCGTCAGCTCCGTCTGAGAAATATTTCCGGCATCGTTATCATTGATTTTATCAATATGAATGGAAAAGGACAGGACAGGCTGCTGTTTAGCCGTCTGAAAGAAATACTTTCCCGGGACCCGGTTTACACGTCTGCAGTGGATATGACGGCGTTGGGACTGGTGGAAGTCACCAGAAAAAAGGAGCGCAAATCTCTGTGGGAACAGCTCCGGTGAAGGAGGAATGCATATGGAATTCATTAAGCTGGAAAAAATAAAAGACGGAAAATATCTGAAAAATTATGAGATCACATACCTGAATAAAGCGGGAAAAGAAAAAAAATATGAAATGGTCAGCCGCAAAGATCTGCGGGATGTCAGCGACATCGGCAGGCGTGCCAGCGGTATTTCCATTGTCGCTTTTCATGAAGACAGATTACTGCTTCTGCGGGAATTTCGTATGAGTGTCAATAAAACGATCTTTAATTTATGCGCCGGTATGATAGAAGACGGAGAAACGGCAGAAGAATGTATCCGCCGTGAGCTTTATGAGGAAACGGGGCTTTCGATTAAAAAAATCCGCACGATTCTTCCTCCCTCCTATGCGGCGGTGGGAATATCCGACACCAAAACCTATATTGCCATTGTCGATGCAGAGGGAGAATTTTCAGATCATACTTCTGACAACGAAATGATCCAGGCGCAGTTTTATACAAGAGAGGAAGTGGAAAAACTTCTGGATACGGAAGAGTTCAGCTCACGTTCCCAGATGATTGCCTATTTCTTTGTACAGGGCTTTTGCTAAATTCCCGTTTTTCGGCACAAATAGATTGATTTCCGTGGCTGATCTGTGAAAATGCTTGACAGACAGGCGATCCTATGTTATTCTCTATGAGTATGCCGCATGGTTAGGTTTCAAGTATGCCTGTTTTTACAAGGCGTCACCAAAACCAGCGAGTAAAGATAATAGGAGGTGCCCTATGTACGCAATTATTGCAACTGGCGGAAAACAGTATAAAGTGTCCGAAGGCGATATCATCAGAGTAGAAAAGCTGGATGCTGAGGCAGGCAATACTGTAACATTTGACCAGGTTCTTGCTGTGAGCGGAGATGAGATGAAGGTAGGTTCCGACGCTGCGTCCGCATCTGTTACAGCGACTGTGATGAGACAAGGCAGAGGTAAAAAGGTTATTGTATATAAGTACAAGAGAAAAACCGGTTACCATAAAAAGAATGGCCACAGACAAGCATACACACAGGTTAAGATTGAAAAGATCAATGCCTGAAGGCATGAGCGGGGAATCGTATGACGACTATAACCGTATTTCAGTCTGCAGATGGAATATATAAAAGAGTGCTCTGTGAAGGACATGCCGGATTCGCGCAAGCGGGAGCGGATATTGTCTGCGCGGCGGTTTCCATTCTCGTACTTAATACAGTCAATTCGATAGAAAAATTTGGCGGGCAGAGGTTTCTGTGCAGTGTTGAGGAAGAGAAAGGAACGGTCTGTCTGGAAATGACAGAAGATCCTACAAAAGAGACAAAACTTTTATTGGATTCCATGCTGCTTGGTCTGAACGGCATAAGAGAACAATATGGTAAGCAGTATGTCAAATTAGAATTTAAGGAGGTGTAGACCTATGCTGAAAATGAACCTTCAATTTTTTGCACATAAAAAGGGAGTTGGTTCCACCAAGAATGGCAGAGATTCCGAATCCAAAAGACTGGGCGCGAAAAGAGCAGACGGACAGTTTGTAAAAGCAGGCAATATCCTGTTCAGACAGCGCGGTACGAAGATTCACCCTGGCATCAACGTAGGCAGAGGCGGAGACGATACGTTATTTGCACTTGTAGATGGTGTTTTACGGTTTGAAAGAAAAGGAAGAGACAAAAAGCAGGCTTCCGTTTATCCTGTAGAACAATAATCCGGATGGTTTCAGGCTTCAAACAATATATGTTTGAAGCCTTTTTGCGCGAAGGTCATTTTAGTGGAGGCATTGCATGTTTGCAGACAGAGCAAAAATATATGTGAGAAGCGGAAAAGGCGGCGACGGACATGTCTCTTTCCGCCGCGAGAAATATGTGCCTAATGGCGGTCCTGACGGCGGAGATGGCGGCCGTGGCGGCGACGTTGTTTTTACAGTAGATGAAGGCTTGAATACATTGACGGATTTTCGTCATATCCGTAACTATAAGGCGCAGGATGGGGAAAATGGCAGCAAACGCAACTGCCGCGGAAAGGATGGACAGGACATTGTCATTAAAGTTCCTGTCGGAACAGTGATCAAGGAAGCGGAGAGCGGTAAGGTGATTGCCGATATGTCGGATTCTCATAAAAGACAGATTATACTGCAGGGGGGCCGCGGTGGAAATGGCAACCAGCACTATGCAACCTCAACAATGCAGGCTCCAAAATATGCGCAGCCGGGACAACCAGCAAAGGAACTTGAGCTTTTACTGGAATTGAAGGTAATCGCCGATGTAGGACTGGCTGGTTTTCCCAATGTAGGCAAGTCTACATTTTTATCAAGGGTTACCAATGCCAGGCCTAAAATTGCCAATTATCATTTTACTACATTGAATCCAAATCTTGGCGTTGTAGATCTGCCGGATGCAAAAGGCTTTGTAATCGCGGATATTCCCGGGTTGATTGAAGGCGCTTCCCAAGGGATAGGACTGGGTCATGAGTTTCTGCGTCATTTGGAACGCACGAAACTTATCATCCACATAGTAGATGCCGCATCCACTGAGGGAAGGGATCCGGTAGCAGATATTTATGCCATTCAGAAAGAACTGGAAGCGTATAACGCGGCGCTGGTAATGCGTCCGCAGATTATAGCAGCAAATAAAATTGATGCAATTGTACCGGACAGGGAAGACCCAGTGGAAAAAATACGGGCAGAGTTCGAACCGAAGGGAATGCCGGTATTTCCCATATCCGCAATCAGCGGACAGGGAGTACAGGAACTGCTTTATCATGTAAGCAAAGTACTTGGCACGATGGATGATCAGCCTGTTGTATTTGCGCAGGAATATTTTCCGGAATCGGAGCTGTTTACCGACAACGAACCGTTTACAGTGTCTTATGATGAAAAAGCGCGGGAATATGTAGTAGAAGGTCCCCGGATTGAAAAAATGCTTGGCTATACCAATCTGGAAAGTGAAAAAGGGTTTGTATTTTTCCAGAATTTCCTGAGAGATACGGGGATATTGGAGCAGTTGGAAGCACTTGGCATTCAGGAAGGCGATACTGTGCGTATGTATGGGCTTTCTTTTGATTATTATAAGTAAGTAGTAGGAGATAAGCAATGACATTGACAAGTAAGCAGCGTGCCTATTTAAAGGGACTGGCAAGTACAATTACGCCTGTTTTTCAGGTAGGCAAGGCAAGTCTGACACCGGAAGTGACAAAAGCAGTGGAAGAGGTATTCCATACACGGGAACTGATCAAGATCGGTGTGTTAAAAAACTGTGCGGATGATCCGCGGGAAATCGCAGCGATACTGGCAGAAAGAACACATTCAACAGTGGTCTTTGTAATTGGGAAAAAGATTATTCTTTATAAGCCGGATAGAGATCACCCGCAAATACAACTGCCTCTGTAACCATAAGGGCACAAACATCCCGCTTTCGTGCAACTATTTACAGGAAAACAGTATGGTAAATAAGAAAAACAATAAAAAAAGAGTCGGCATTTTGGGCGGAACTTTTAATCCTATTCATTTTGGACATATCCGTCTGGCAGAAAAGGCAGTGGAAGCGGCGGCGCTTGATCAGGTTCTTTTTATTCCAAGCGGCGTCTCTTATATGAAAGACCAAAGTGAGATTCTTCCTGCCAGATACCGCGCGGAAATGGTAGAACTTGCCGTTTCAGACAATTCTGCTTTTACAATGTCTACGATTGAAATCGACAAAGCAGGTAATTCTTATTCTCACGAAACCATTAGAGCATTGCAGGAGCGTGAACCGGATACAACCTTCTTTTTTTTGACAGGTGCGGATACGGTATGTTCAATGGCCGGCTGGAAAGATCCTGCCAGCATCTTTGAGGCTGTAACGATACTGGCAGCTTACCGCAGCAGTGTTTCTATAAAAGGATTAAAAGAACAAATCGAGTATTTGCATGATGTATATAACGCGGATATTCATTTGATCGCTGTGGATTCTATTGATATTTCTTCCTCCGGCATTCGGGAGGCTGTAAAAAACGGCGAGTCTGTCAGCGGACTGGTACCATCATCAGTAGAAAAATACATTAGAGAGCATCATTTTTATCAAAATTAGGAGCATTGTTACTATGAAACTAAAGCAGGCTGATATTGGAAAAATCAGGAAAGCGATGGAGAAGACGTTGGATGCCAAGCGGTATGAGCATACGCTTGGCGTTGCATACACTGCCAGTTGTCTCGCCATGTGCCATGGTGAAAATGTAAAAAACGCGGAGTTGGCAGGACTTCTGCACGACTGCGCCAAATGCCTTGATAATGCGAAAAAGAAAAAAATATGTGAGAAGCATAATATCCGTGTCAATAAAATTGAAGCAAAAAATCCGTTTCTTTTACATGCCAAGGTAGGCAGTTTTTTAGCAATGGAACGGTATGGTGTCAGAGACAAAGACATTATTAACGCAATTTTAAATCATACAACCGGAAGACCAGGCATGACAAAGCTGGAAAAGATCATATATATTGCAGATTATATTGAACCAAACCGCAAACAGGCTCCTAATCTGATAGAAATTCGTAAACTGGCATTTGTTGATCTTGATCAGGCGTTACTGAGAATACTGGAAGATACACTTTCTTATTTAGAAACGATTAAAAGTGATATTGATCCGATGACGCAGAAAACATATGAGTATTATAAAGAGGAAAAACAGACATGAAAACAGTGAATGAATTTGCTAAAATAGCCATCCGTGCGTTGGAAGATAAAAAAGCAGAAGAGATACATGTGATTGACATTAGTGAAATATCCACACTTGCCGACTATTTTATCATTGCCAGCGGAACGAACAAAAATCAGATACAGGCAATTGCCGATCATGTGGAAGAAACGTTGGGGAAGGCCGGGCTTTCTCTGAAACAGGCGGAAGGATATGATGCCGCCAACTGGATTCTGATGGATTACAGGGATATTATTGTACACATATTTGACAGAGAAAACCGCTTGTTCTATGATCTGGACAGAATCTGGAGAGACGGGAAACTGCTTGATAAAGACAATCTATGATAAATGGATTGTCTTTTTCTTTTGCATAAATATATCATTTGTTGCATACCGGTCAAAAGTATACTTTCGCAAATTTGTATGCTTTTAGACAAGGACATCTCTGCCCCGACTGTCATACAAATTTACGATAACTGCCTTTTTATGGCGCATATTGTTTCCGCTGCTAATGAGGATAACAGGCATATTTGCATGAGAGCCAGATGATAGTGCGAGAGTGATCCGATATCTCTTAGAACGTTTCATTATCTGCCCTCTGCCTGCACGGGGTGTTTTTAAAAAGCCCTGGAAAGCGTTGTTTTAGTTTCCCGGACAGGCAATGTTGCAGTGTTATGCAGGAGCGATTAGGAAAACAGACGAAAAACACCGTATACCCGTCCAAGAATCTGGCAGTCGTCTACAATAATCGGTTCCATCATATCATTTTCCGGCTGTAGACGGATATGTCCCTCTTCTTTATAAAAGGTTTTAACCGTTGCGGAATCTTCAATCAGTGCAACGACCATATCCCCGTTATGAGCAGTATTACCCATCTGGACAAAAATTTGATCACCGCTGAGAATGCCGGCGTTAATCATAGAATCACCTTTTACTTTCAAAACGAAGGATGGTTCTCCCTTTGGCACCATTTCTGCAGGCACAGGAAAATACTGTGTGACATTTTCTTCTGCTAAAATAGGTATGCCGGCAGCCACGGTACCGACAACGGGAAGGCTGACGGTTTCCGTCCGTACCATCTGAAAAGAATCATCACAAATTTCAATAGCGCGCGGTTTTGTGGGATCTCTTCGTATATAACCGTTTTTTTCCAAAGTTTCCAAATGGGAATGTACGGAGGAAGTGGATTTCAAATGTACTGCCTCACAAATCTCACGGACGGCAGGCGGATACCCCTTTTGCAGGATTTCATTTTTGATGTATTCTAAAATTTCGGTTTGCTTTGCAGTAATCTTTCCATATCCCATAGCATTGATAACCTCCAATCGATTTGCTTATGTCCAGTTTATCACATAAACCGGAAAAAGGCAAACATATATTCCAAATATTTGTTCGATTATTTTGTCGAAAAGTATTGACAATCGAAAATATGTTCTGTACAATACGGGAAAAGAACAAATGTTTGTGAATGTGACAGGAGGAACACCTAAATGAGAGAAAGAAGGATTCAAAATAACAGGATAAGAAGAAAGAAGGAACTGCGAAAAAATATATTGCTTTTTATCATGACAATCTGCTGTGTCTGTTCCCTTTCTTTTTCCGCAGGCAGTTTATTATCCAATGCCGAAGCTCATAATGAAGAGACGGCATTTAAATTTTATGCAAGTGTTCCGGTGGAGACGGGAGATACGCTTTGGTCAATTGCAGAAACACGTATGGATTCCCATTATGAGTCTGTAGAAGATTATATAAAAGAAATCTGCAGAATTAATGCATTGGATAGTGAAGAAATCCAAGCGGGCAGATATCTTGTAGTGCCTTATTATGCCGTGAAATGACAGAGAGGACGATATTTTATCAATCCTCTCTCAGACGTATTGTTTTAGCGGCCTTTCGCTTGTTGGCATCTTTCATTGCCGCATAATGTTTTCTTGTTGTATTGACATCTTTGTGGCCTAATACGTCAGCAACCAGATAAATATCGCCGGTTTCCTGATACAAAGCAGTGCCATAAGTGCTCCGCAGTTTATGCGGGGTGATCTTTTTCAGACCTGTTACGAGAGAAGCATATTTTTTCACAAGATTTTCCACAGCACGGACTGTAATTCGTCTATTTTGCAGGGAAAGAAAAAGAGCATTTTCATGGCCGGAATTAGGAATAATGTGTTTTCTCTGCTCAATATAGGAGAGAAGAGCATCCTCCACTTCTTCGCCAAAATAAACGACATCTTCATAACCGCCTTTACGGCGTACTTTAATTCCCATATTGTTAAAATCCACATCTTCAAGGTTTAAGCCTACGCATTCCGAAACACGGATACCGGTCCCCAGGAGCAGCGTCAGCAAAGCCAGATCCCGGATTCTAGTTTTTTTATGGAAACGAAGTTGGTTTTCTGTCAATTTTGCACCGTCTTCCACCTGATCTAGTAAAATGGCTACTTCATTGGGATCAAGACGGATAATTTCTTTTTCGTGCAATTTAGGCATTGGAACCAGAGAGGCCGGATTGGATTTAATCAATTCGCTGCAGAAATAGTAATTATAAAAACTTCTCAGCGCCGCCAGTTTTCTTGCCTTCCCACGTTCGTTGTTTGTGATTTCCTGGCCATCCCTCACGTAAAGAGAAAGATATTCCATATATTCTTCAATGTCTTCTTTGCCAATCTCATCCATAATTGAAAGAGGGAAATCCACGATGTCTATTTTCCGGTAAACACCATTGGTTTCATGAAGAAATTCAAAAAAAAGGCGGATGTCATAAGCATAGGCAAGCCGTGTTCGGGCAGAAGTCTGGTTTTCAATTCCCCGAAAAAAACGTTTGCAGAATGGGGGAAGCGTGGCCAGTACTTCCCGCATCAATAATATATTTTTTTTATTTTCCTGTTCATGATAATTTTGATTATTTTCCATAATACTCATTATATCATTGTTACAGGAAATTTAAATACACAAAATGATTATAATTATGATATAATGAGCGTTAACGGGATATTCATTGGTATCGTGGATTAGCGGGGCGGAGCGAAACACCACTATAGAAACCATTCTATTGATTTACTGCCTGCAGGAATCGGACAAAAGGAGAACTACGATGAAGTTTCAAAAGTTTAAGAAGTATATCTATTGGGGATTGACAGCATTCTTTGTAATATGCGCAAGTATTTGTTTTTATTACCTGCTATTTCACAGCAGTAATCTCTGGAGCGGCGTCGGTACAATATTGAGTATTGCAATGCCAATTTTGGATGGATTTGTGCTGGCATACCTTTTGTCTCCTTTGTTGAATCATATCGAAGTGCAGTTTTTGTACCCTGTATTTTGCACTGTTACACATACGGACCAAAATCTCAGCAATAAAACCAAAAAGAGACTGCGAAAGGTAAGTATCCTGCTGACGATGCTTCTGGTCGGTTTTTTGTTGTACTGCTTTTTTTCTATTTTAATACCACAGTTGATTAACAGTATACAAAGCATCATTTTACAGTTTCCCTATTATATCCAAAATCTTAGCGACTGGATACTGCATGTTTTCGAAAACAATCCCGATCTGGAGGCAACTGCAAATATTTTTTTGGAACGCTATTCACCCAGACTGGAGGAGTGGGTTACGTCAAACCTGCTTCCGCAGATCAATTCTTTGCTTCGTATGGTTTCTACCGGTCTGATTGGCAGTGTTATCGGTGTTGCAAAGGCGTTGTGGAATCTGCTGATTGGTTTTATCATTTCAATCTATTTGTTGGATGGAAAGGAAAACTTTGCAGGGCAGGGGAAAAAAATTATGTATTCTCTGTTGAGTACAGATACTGCAAACGTCTTCATTTCCAATATACGTTTTATTCATAAGACATTTATCGGTTTTATCGGCGGAAAAATTGTTGATTCCATTATTATCGGCATTATATGTTATTTTGGAACAAATCTGATGGGAACTCCATATCCGGTATTGATCAGCGTAATTATTGGCGTGACAAATATTATTCCATTTTTTGGGCCCTATATGGGGGCAATCCCGAGCGCTATATTAATTTTGATGGTAAATCCCCCGCAATGCCTGTATTTTATTATTTTTATTTTAATATTGCAGCAGTTTGATGGAAATATACTGGGACCGAAGATTTTGGGGGATTCCACTGGTCTTAGCAGTTTCTGGGTAATATTCTCGATTACGTTTTTCGGAGGATTGTTCGGTGTGATCGGCATGGTAATCGGCGTACCTGTTTTTGCTGTATTTTATGCCGGAATCAGAGCGGTTACAAACCGCAGGCTGGAGGAAAAATCACTTCCTGTTTCCACATATGAATATTTAAAGGTACTGAATATCGAAGAGGATGGTACATTTACCAAATATCAGAACAATCCTATTAAACAGAAAAAGATGAAAGATGAGGCAGAAAGCCGCATGGGATTTGGCGATTCCTGGTTGTTACTGAAACGCAGAAGCAGGCAGGAACGCAGCAAAGAAGATGAACAGCTATCGGCAGATGACAGAGACGCCGATTGAATATCAAAAATCTATGGTAATAATCCAAAAGCAGGACGAGAAGAAGTATGAAATTTGTTATTCAACGTGTACTAAAAGGAGAAGTTGCGGTTAACGATTCAATCGTTGGTTCGATTCATAAAGGATATGTAGTCTTTGCAGGTATAAGCGACAGTGACACACGGGAAACTGCAGAAAAGATGGTCCATAAAATGTTGAATCTGCGTATTTTTGAGGACGAAAGGGGAAAAACAAATCTCTCTTTACAGGATGTGGATGGTGAAATTCTGGTGATTTCACAATTTACTTTGTATGCGGACTGCAGGAAGGGAAACCGTCCGAGTTTTATCAATGCGGGGAAACCGGATTATGCCAATACACTATACGAATTCATCATCGCACTGTGCCAAGAAGAGTGTCATACGGTTCAACACGGAGAATTTGGCGCGGATATGAAGGTAAGCCTTATCAACGACGGTCCTTTTACTATCGTATTGGATTCCGAAGAGCTGTTAAAAAGTAAATAAAATATGACAGCACCATACTTTTGTGACAGATTATGCGAAGCAATGATATTGATTGAAAATATATTACGTAAAAATGATAAAACAGAACTATAATTTAAGAATGACAGGAGAAAGTGCGATGAATATAGAAATTGTTTTAGCCTATACGCACACACAAGAAATAAAAACGTTGTTTACGGAATACACCAATATGTTAATAGCGAATGACAGTTCCTTTCAAAATTATCTTGAGATTCAGAATTATGATGAAGAAATATTAGATACTCTCCCTTTTTTAGAAAAGGCAATTCATATGTATGAAAAATTGGGATTTTATACGATAGATTGTTATAACAATAGTCCTATGGATACCTCTCTCTATATGAGATTGGATTTATGATTTTTATTTCACGGTTTTTAGAAGCGGAGAATGAACTTTAACGGTAAGGACAGGCACCGCGGCAGTACATGCGGCATAAGCAGGTAAACGGTAAGCCTGCAAAAATCGTACAGGAACCCGATTTTGGACACAACTATTCGTTAAAGTGAACAGATTTCGCGAAAGCGGGAGGGCTCTGCCCGGGAGCGGTAGTTGCCAGTGCGCGACATACATTCTCCCGATGGAGTGCACTTGTCCGGCAACTATTTGCGAAATGGCAGTTTAACGAAAGCGGTGCGAAGCCATTTAAGGGGTCACGGTAGTTGGGGTAGGAGAGCCAGCGGCCAGATTGGGAATGAGCCATACATACTAAGATCAGGGAAAACAGGCCCGAAAACTTGCAGTGGCCTGTTTTTTGCTTGCATGGATGGCGATTGACCTTTCGTGGCCTGCCACTAAGAAAAAAATAAAGGACAGGAACCGCGTCCCGCCCTTTGTGTTGTTTTTATTTACCGGTTGTCATTATCTGTTGCCCGGAGTGTATGTTATGGTCACTTCGGAGCCGTCCAGTTCATTTGTTGCCGTGGTCACTGAGTACGGTTGTTCGAACATGTTTATATCAACGATGTGTTCGGGCTCCCCTCCAATGTGATCTGGCCAGAGTGTTGTGGACATGAGGTATTCTTTAGAACGGCTGCCTGTGTCCATCCATGTCACATCTACGTAGTAGGTCGTTCCGTCGATATATACTTCGTTCCATCCGTGGTTCATTTTTTCGTGGGAACCGATATATTGACATTCTATCCCAAGTGCGAGGCAGATGTTCTGGAACGCGTCTACATATCCGCCGCAGACTGCGGTTCCGTCTTTGAGCGCCAGGTAGCCAAACTGGTGGCCTATCTGGCCGTCCTTTGTGGCATATTCAATGTGATCACACAAGTAGTTGGCGACAGTAACGCATTTGTCATACTGGGACATTTCATTTGTGATGCCCATTGCGTCAATGGCTGCCAGATATTCCGGATGCCACTGGCAACAGAGAAGTTCCCCTGTAAACGGGTTTACTCCGCCTGTGGGTTCATATCCGTAGATATTTATGCCGCCGGGCGTCGTCTGTGTCACGACATTCATAATCTCAGGTGTTACGCCGGGAATGAGTTCTCCTTCTCTGACTGCGTTTGCGATCACGGTTCCTTCTTCTGCATTTACCGTGAGCGCACTGCCTGCGATCATAACCGCACATGCTATTGTGCCTATCACTGCTTTCAAGTTCTTCATAACTGTTTCCTCCTTTGTCTCTGCTCCCCGTTATCTTCTGATTTGTGCGAGTGGGAGAAGGATTCCCCACGTTTCGACAATCTCATTTTATCCCCCTCATTTCTGTTTTGTCAATATCTACACTATTCGCTTTCTTTTCCTTCGGAAACCGGTGTCCGCAGGCCATACAAACAAAAAAACACCTGTTATACACAAATGTGCTATATGCCGTGAGGTAGTCAGGTAGTCAACACCCCTGAAACCCGCATAAACACTGGCGTTGAGACTGACTACCTATCAAGGTAGTCAGAGGTAGTCAAGGTAGTCAGACGGAAAATGAGCAAAAACCCGGAAACACTGATAGATACTGCGTTTACACGCGTGCGTGGGATGAAGCTACGGCAATTCATCCCGTCGGCGGCGAGGTAGTCAGGTAGTCAATCTCGCCGCCGGATTTTGGTCAAACTGTCGATATGTAGTCAGGACGGCAGTGGGTGAGCCGCCGTTAAGGCGGCGAACCGGCAGGCTGCACCAAAGGCACGGCTGCCGTAGGCAGCGTCGCAGGCCAGACCGGCTGTGATCTGGAAGGAAGCCCGAAATGGGCGGAAGGATGAAAACAGGCTCTGGCATCTGAAATATTTCCTGTTTTCAAACCGTCAGTCCTGTAGTAGAATAAGCGGAGCAGCAGTGGGACAATTGTTGTCCAAAACTGTCCCGCGCTTTCAGGGGGTCAAGGGGGCTTCCCCCTGCCCAGAGTAATGTCGTCACGACATTACGTACTGGGTTATGTAATGTCGGGAGTCCGTCGGTAAACCCTTGCATTTGTGACGGGATGAACAGGGGGTAAAGGGGGATTGATTTTCCCATTTTCCACTGAAACCTGATGCGCCAGTGTCAGGTTTAAAGGTGGAGGTTCTAAACCTGACAGTTTAGACACGCAGGCATGATGAAAAGGGATGAAAATATTTCTGCCGGACGCCAGCCGGTCAGGATGCCTTCAGGAAGCCCTCAGAGGCCCATACAGGCGTCCGGACGGATTGACGCAGACCATTTTCCCGGCGATGCACAAAACGTCTTAAAAACGCCTTTGACGATGCCACGGACATTCATGAACAACATATTTCCCAATCCCTGTGATTAAACAAACCATATCTGCCTGAATCACGGCAGTACATGCGGGCATAAGCCGGTAAACGGCAAGCCTGCAATAAGCGTACAGGCGTTCACTATCGGACACAACTATTCGTTAAACTGTTCTTTTGCGAATAGTTTCTGGGAAGGAGATCCATTCTCTCCCATTCACCCATTCAGATTATAGAGGTAAAACATACAAATTAAGGAACGAATTTAAAACAACCGTTTCGCAATTACCTAACATTTGCAATACCGATTATTACCTTTTTACCAATGAAAGCATTCCGTCCGTCATAGCATAGACCACATCCGCGGCAGCAGCCACAGCTTCGTTGTGGGTGACGACGATTACCGCATAGTTGTTTTTATGAGCCAGCCCGCAAAGAAGCTGCACGATCACTTTTTCATTCTGGCTGTCCAGATTTCCCGTTGGCTCATCGGCCAGCAGAATTTCCCCGCCGGCAGCCATAGCTCTGGCAATGGCTGTCCTTTGCTGTTCCCCACCGCTTATCATACCGGGCATCTTGCCGTAAAGTGTTTCCGGCAGCCCAACCTTTTTCAGATATTCGTATGCTTTTGCCCTCGCTTCCTTTACGGGGACATGCCGCAGTTCCATAGGGAACATTACATTTTCCGTCACCGTCAAAAGGGGAAACAGATGGAACGCCTGATAGATCACAGAAGCCCTGTTGCGCCGATAAGCGTCCCTGTTCATCTTCCGGATATCCTTCCCTTCTATAGTAAGCGTCCCCTCGGTGGGCACATCCAGTCCCGCAAGCAGCGAAAGAAAAGTGCTTTTTCCGCTGCCAGATTTCCCGGTGACCGCATATATCTTTCCCCGCTCAAAGGAACAACTCACACCGGAAAGCGCCTTCGTCTTCTGGTACTTCGTCTGATATACATAGCCCACATTTACCGCTTCGATCACCTTTTCCATCTTTTCTCCTTTCCGCGTTTTCCCCTGCGTTTCTCTATTTTTGAGCCGGACTGAGATTTCTGCGCGGTTCGCGCCATCTATCCTTTCCCGTGACGGCTGCGGAAGATCTGCATCAAATTACGGCATTTTATAACAGGCAGATTTATGTTTCGGAGAACTTTTGCCTTTTCCCCTATTTCCCTGTCTCAGCCAGAAGCGCCAGCGGCTCCTTCCTCAGATTTCCATATATTCCCCCAAAGGCCATTCCCATGGTAAATAGAAAGACCAAACCGCTGCAGAGAACTGATATCCGCCAGTCCGTTTCCCTCAAATATGCGGATCCTGCCATTGTGCTTTCATCTGCGTTCCCTTCTGTGATCTCCTCGGCGTTCTTTTCCGCGTTAAGTTGTACCTCCCCGTTACTGAAACGGGTGTCAAAGGTTTCCGCGGCGGACATCTGCGCTGCCGCAGTATTCGCGAACAACTGGCCCGCGCAGCCTCCCGACACGCTGCCCATAAGGGAAATGAGCGCAACTCCGGTAAGCAGGGAACGGGCGCACTGTCCTTTTGTCATGCCGAGACACCGCTCGATGGCTGTCTGCTTTTGCTGTTTCGTAATAAAAAGATGGCAGAAAAAAATTACGATGCAGGCTGCGCTGACAATGCCCGTCAAAAGCAGGATAAGGGACATGGTCTTCATATTTTCAAGGCCGCCTTCCAGCTTACTGTAGCCGCCGTCATAAAATGTAATTTCTACATTGTCTATTCCCTGTGCCTCCCACAGCTTTTTATAGTTTTCCATGCTTTCGCTGCCGTTGGGAATCCGAAAGGAGGTGGTATAGCCCTTCATGGGACCGTAGCGTGCGATACTATTTTCGTTGCTGTTTTTGATGGAAGCGGTGGGAATAAATACTTCATTTCTCTCCGGCAGATATCCCCATCCTCCTTCGATTGTACCAATGTTCACCTCATAAATACCTTTGATCGTATAGTCACTCTCTTCAAAGGGCTCATAAACCCCGCCGTCAGCCGTCAGCCGCCCCTCGCTGCCGCCCAGATTCGGCGTGACGGCATAGTTGGCATAGCGCAGCGCCAGATGCAGAGAATCTCCGGCCTTGAGCCCGTTCCTTCCGGCAAAGGCGGACGGCACCAGACAGACCTTGTTTCCCTGTCTGTAGTCTTCTTCCGAAAAGAGTTCCCCCTCCGTAAGGTAAGCCTGCCTGTTATAAAATGCCATAATCAGATGCAGATCCTCCGTAGCCGTCACGGGAAAGGACAGATGGCGCGAACCGCGCAGCATGCAGTCTTCACAGAACTTCATCCAGCTCTGTCCCTCTTTGCTGTCATAAAAGCCCGGCGTCACCTCCATGATCCAATTTCCTGTCAGGTCAGTGGCAAGCCGTCTTCCCTCCGGATCGGCCTGTGTGGAATAAGGCCCTTCCAGCGGCACGTACTCATATCTGGCAGCGGAACCGTTTTCGTCATAATCATGGGCAAACCCACTCTGCAGCGCCATCACATAGGTCTTTTCCGCATATAACGTCTGCGGCTTTTCCGTATAATGATCGCATAGATAAAAGTGCGTAACGTTGGGCGGATAAGTACTGTACAATACCCGCCGAAGCTCCATCTTTACAGGGTCTGCAGGCACACAATCCTCCACCGGCGACGCTTCCACAACCATAAACTGCCATAAGCCTTCCTCTACCCCCTGAAACGCATAGTCCTGTGGCAGCGCCTCGTAGTAGGCCCGTTGTTCCGGTCCGCTCAGATAGCCGGCCCCCTCAAAATCAAGCACGGCCGGAGAAACCGTTTCTCCATAAACCGCTCTGTTGTAATATCGGTAGTCTTCCCGGTCAGCCGACCATACCGCCTCCTGCTCCGTTCTCTCCGGCATCTGCTCCACCGTAGCGATGGTCATAAAGATCTCCTCAAAGCGTTTCAAATTGTCCCCGCAAAGTTTCCAAAGACTGCCTCCCGCACAGACCAGAGCTACCGTAACAGTAAGCAGGAGGAAAAAGAGAACTGTCTTTACCGGCGTCCGCAAAAGTCTGAGCAGACCATTCCTGATCATTCTCATAGATTCCCCCTTTAATCTTTTTTGCCAAGCATTTCCATCACGCTAAGCCTTTGGAGAGCCAGAACCGCCATCGCCGCCCCGGTCAGAAAAGCCAGAAAAAACATCGTCCCCGATAAGGCAAGCGCCCTGACAGACGGTTTCAGGAAAACTGCCGCCGCCAGGCTTCCCAACAGACAGGCCGCCGCTTCTACAAGCGCCGCTTCCCCAAAAAGCAGGAAAAAACTCCTTGCCCGTCCCGTACCCAGAGAACGCATGAGCGTGTATTCCTCCCGCCTGCTCTGCAGGGAGAGATAACTGCACAGATAACCGATAAAAATGATAATTACCGTCAGAAAGGGCATCATCCCCTGAAGGAGCGCCAAATTCCCTGAAAGTGTCTCTGCAGAACGGATGAACGCCTCATCCATAATCGTTAGTGCATTACCGTCCGTACGCGGTCTGGCCCGCGTGATGACAGGCAGAAATCCGATTTCATCGTACATCTGCGCCTTCAGCGCATTTAACTGAAACGGATCCTTGACCGCAAAGAAACCGGAGTCGGCAAAGAACTCGATGCCCTGGCTGTGGTAAGCCTCCCGTACATAATCAAGAGGCAGAATCACTTCCGGCGCCACCCAATACCCCTCATAGTTATCGATCTGCATAGAACCCACGATTTTATAAATATCCGTAACAAGGGGTTCGATAAAAACTTCGCTTCCTTCTATCGCATAGCGATAATAAAATAAAGTTAACGTCACCTCATCCCCGGGGTGCAGCCCCCGCTCTTCCATCAACGCGGCATCCAGCAGACAAACTTTCCGCGCCGTTGCAAGAACACTCTCGTCCACACCGTCCAGCCAGGCAATCTCCTCCCTTTTCATACCGGAAACGCCCTCCGGCGCATTCATACCCATGCCATAATGATTCAGATTTTCTTTATATTCTTCCACGGTAAACGCGCCGAACCCAAATTTCAGACGCACGGTAAAGACCGGGTCTTTTACATACGCTGACTTACGCACGCCCATCATCCGGTCCTCCCGGATAGTCATGCCTTCTCTCTGAGAACCATTCAGCGTGCTGATTCTGGCAGTAACCGCAAACACCTTCGGAAGTTCTGCAAGCCGTTTTTCCGTGCTGTCCATATTTTCCACATAAACGTCCAGAATCAGGACGGTTAACATGCCGATCAGAATATGCAGGGTACTCTTTTTTCCGTGCCGTACCATATTCCTTGCGGTCTGTCTGATCATAAATTTCATTTTTGATACCCTGAACTTTCCCATACGCGTTTCAGCTCCGCGTAACATTTTCCATCTTCCTTAGTCAGTTCCAGCTCAAGAGCCGCCTGCCGTTCCCTGTTCTCGTCCACAATCCAGAGCCGGAATATACCCTGCATGATCCTGCCCGCATCCTCCGGCCTGTCCGGCGCCACCCTCCACACAATGAAATCTCCTTCTTCGTCCACATGATCATCTCTGATGACAACAAATTCCCTGTCATAAAGATAATTCTCTGGCACTTCCAGACGGAACGTACAGGTATACGGATACATCTCTCCTTTTTCCAGGGACTGAAACGGTTCCTTCTTGAGCAGAATCCGTTCTCCTTCCACGAGTTTCTGCCAGCCGTGCTCTTCCGTAGCGGCATAGACCACCACATCTTCCCCGATCAGCTCCGGTCTTACAAAACACAGAAGGGCAAATAACAGGCAGGCAGCAAAGACTGCCGCCGGTATCTTGGGCGTCAGCCGCCGTCTGCTCCTCTTTCCTGCTTTTACGCCTTCCGTTATATGTTCCACTGCCGTTTTGTCAGGTACGATCCTGCAGGCGGCCGTCCGCAGGCGGCTCTCCGCACTTTCTTTGAAAACGCCGCGTTCTTTTTCCGTCATCCCTGTCTCCTTCCGCGCTCTTTGTCCCATAACATGTTTTACTGCTTTTCTATACAGGCTGGCGCCATTTCCAAACTTCATGTCTGGCGCTTTCCTTTCCTGGCAGACTTACCTGCCAAAGCCGCTTTCTCTTCCCGCCATTATTCTGCCTCGTCCAATACAGCCCGCAGCTTTCCCCGTCCTCTTTCCAACCGCTTTCTCACAGCAGATTCTGAAAGTTTAAGCATCCTGGCAATTTCCTTTCCCTGATACCCCTCCACATAATGCAAAAGCAGTACTTCTCTGTATTTAGACGGTAGAAGCAAAAGGCTGTCCATCAGCCGAATATCCGCTTTCTCCTCATAATACCGGGCCAGCTCCTCTATCCTGATCTTCGGATGTGTTTTATAAAAACGCAGTCTGTTTTTACAGAGGTTGACAGCCACCCGGATCAGCCAAGCCTTCTGGTGTTCCTCCGTCTCAAATGATTTCCTGCTTTTCACATGCTCCATATATTTAATCAGTGTATCCTGCACAATATCCTCGGCGTCAAAAGCGTTTTTCATCATCACAAAGGCAATCCGGTAAAGCATATTTCCGTATTCCTGAAAAACTTCATCCACGCTCTGATCCGGGCTGTCCGTCCTTTTTTCCAATCTGTCACCGCCTTTGGCCGCCCAATTTTTCATCCGCTTTTCATTTTACGCATTCTCTTTATTAATAAAACACGCAAGAGCACAAAATTGTGACGCACTTCCTTAATTTTTATATGCCGTTTCATATTCCCGCGGGCAGCAAGTCAAAGCCAGGCCTTTCTGTCCTCCCTGACGGTCCATAGCCGCTGCAAAAAACAGAGGTCCACCAAGTCGTTTTGGTGAACCTCTCTATCCTTAAAATCCTCTCTTACATGACAACTGCCGGCCTTTTATACTTGTTGTTGTGATAAAGCAAAGTTGTAACAGCAGCTGATTGTTTAATGGTGGAACAGCCTGATGCCTGTAAAAGCCATTGTCATACCATAGCGGTTACAACATGCGATGACGTTATCGTCACGGACGGAACCGCCCGGCTGGGCAATATACTTTACGCCGCTTTTACGGGCCCGCTCAATATTATCGCCAAATGGAAAGAAAGCGTCTGATGCAAGCGCAACATGATCCATTTGGTCTAACCAGGCGCGTTTTTCCCCGGCGGTAAATAACGCTGGCTTTGATTTAAATAGGCGCTGCCATGCTCCTTCTGCGAGCACATCCATAGATTCTTCTCCAATGTAATTGTCGATGGCGTTATCCCTGTCTGCGCGTTTGATACCGTCTGCAAAGGGAAGATTCAGTACTTTCGGGCATTGACGCAGCATCCAGTTATCCGCCTTTTGGCCTGCAAGCCTGGTACAGTGCACTCTTGACTGCTGTCCGGCGCCAATGCCGATGGCCTGTCCGCCTTTTGCATAACATACGGAATTGGACTGGGTATATTTCAGGGTAATCAGCGCAATGAGAAGATCCATCTGCGCCTGCTTTGGCATCTCCCTTTGCTCCGTTACGATATTGGACAGACAGCTTTTATCAATTTTCAGTTCATTTCTGCCCTGTTGAAAGGTAATGCCAAACACATCCTTGGTTTCGACCGGCATAGGGGTATAAGCAGGATCGATTTCTATGATATTATACCCGCCATTTTTCTTTTGCTTTAACAGCTCCAGCGCCTCCGGTTCATAGCCCGGGGCTATGACGCCATCAGAAACCTCCCGTTTGATAATTCGGGCCGTGGAGACATCGCATACGTCGGACAGACTGATAAAATCGCCGAATGACGACATCCTGTCTGCTCCCCGCGCTCTCGCGTAGGCGCTTGCCAGAGGGGATAATTCTCCCAGATCATCTACCCAGTATATCTTTGCCAAGGTATCTGTCAGAGGAAGTCCCACGGCCGCGCCGGCCGGGGATACGTGTTTAAAAGAGGCTGCGGCAGGAAGCCCGGCAGCTTCTTTTAATTCTTTTACCAGCTGCCAGCCGTTAAAGGCATCGAGAAAATTGATGTATCCGGGTTTTCCGGATAAGACTTTGATCGGCAGCGCGGAACCGTCTCTCATAAAAATTTTGGATGGTTTTTGGTTTGGATTGCATCCATATTTCAGTTCCAGTTCATTCATCATTGTTTATTATCCTTTCGTTTCCGGTGCGGTAGCTTCTGAAACAATTAGTTGTTTTTATTGATAATCTTTGTAATGTATTTTCCGGTTGCAATTTCAATAAACCGGACAAACAGGGAAACTTTATTATCCGCGTTCAGGCTGTTCCAGACAAGCTCGGTAAACTCATCGATATCTCCTGCGATCTCAACCCGTTTCGGCTCGCCTTCAAAACTGGGAAGCGGATTTCCGTCATGCAGATAAGTATGGATAAAATGTCCCTCTCCCGCCGCTGGATTTTCGTATGCATAAGTAAACCGGTTACAGGAGTCAGCATTTCCATCACTGCTTTTTATAATAGACATCGCATAATTGTATTTTCCGTTTTCCACATGCAGGATGCCTGAAATGCGGGGCGTATAGTTGGGAGCATCCGGCTCAAAAGTACGGCTTCTGAGTGATTGTTCAAATGTGAGCTGCCTGTCCATTCCGTCATAGATGGTATCCGTCTGGTCCCCGTTAGTGACAATTGTTTTGTTTCCCAGAACCCTGACCGGTGCATAAATAATCAGACTTGGATCAGTCAGCTTAGACGGATCGCAGCATTGTGTGCGGATTCCCTCTCCGTCCTCGACAAAAACGCGGTTTCTGCTGTTTTCACTTCTTCCCATAATAAAATATGCGGTTACGGCATATTGGGCGTCCTTTGATTTCCCAATTAGTATTCCTCTTCCCGGATAAGCATTTGTGGATAATTCTTCTGCTATGTTTTTGATTTTCATAAGTTTTCTCCTGTCTTCTCTCCTGCCTGCCAACCGCAGATCTATTTCTGTATGTTAGAATAGTCAATATCGGTACTCCATTTCCTGGAAATAATAAATAATACAAGCGAAAGCAAAACCAATGTAATGCCCACTGCTGCAATGCCATTATTGATTATTCCCATAAATACATAGCCTATGGCACAACAGCCTGCCGCAACGCCGGCGTATACCACCTGCGTGGAAACGTGGTCAATATGGTTGCAGGAAGCGCCTGTGGAGGATAAAATTGTCGTATCGGAGATCGGTGAAATATGATCCCCAAACACAGCGCCTGCCAGAATGGAACCAAGAACCGGCATAATCAAATGCGCAGTAGAGGCCGGAGAACAGATTGCTGCCCCGATCGGAATGAGCAGAGCCATTGTTCCCCAGGAAGTGCCTGTAGCAAAACCGAGGAAAGACGCCACAAGGAATGTGATTGCCGGAAGAATGAATACGGGGAACGTACTGTTATTCACAAGATTGCCGACGAATCCTCCCGTATTTAAATAATCCACACTGCAAATCCCTCCTATGGACCATGCCAGAATCAGAATCGTAAATGCAGGAACCATCGATTTGATGCCTTCCGTGATGCCCTCCATAAATGTCTGGAAAGAGATCACTTTACGGGGCACAAACAGGAAAAATGCAACGACCAGCGCTACAAAACTTCCGAGCACCAGAGACAGGGAAGAATCACAGTTACCAAAAGATTCTGTGAAACTGCTTCCGCCGCCGAAAGCGCCGCCCGTATAAGCCATTGCAATTACCGTAGCTACAATCAATACCAGAATCGGAATAATCAGGTCATATACCTTTCCGTTGGATGATACGGAGGAATTTTGTACTTCATCCGACTTAATATTACCATTGCCGGAGAACAAATCTCCGTTTTCAATCGCATTTTTTTCAAACTTTCCCATTGGGCCAAAATTCAGGTTGGTCACACAGATAATAATAATCATTACAATCGTAGTAATAGCATATAAATTATAAGGAATCAGCCTGACAAAAGTGGACATGCCGTTGCCTACGCCGGCTTCTTCTATGTATGTCGCAACCGAAGCCCCCCAGCTTGAAACAGGGGCAATAATGCATACCGGAGCTGCGGTGGCGTCAAGCAGATATGCAAGTTTTGCTCTGGAAATACGATGCTTGTCCGTAACAGGACGCATAACCGTACCAACGGAAAGGCAGTTGAAATAATCGTCAATAAAAATCAGGCAGCCAAGAGCGCAGGTGGCAAGGGATGCTCCCTTTCTTGTACCAATCTTCTGAACCGCCCAGTTTCCGTAAGCAGCCGAACCGCCCGCTCTCGTTATCACTACGACGAGGGCGCCCAAAAGCCCCAAAAAAATCAGGATATTCACATTTCCACTCATACGGTCTCCCATGACGGTGAAGGTATTCATTACCATACCGACAGGGTTTCCATGACTGTAAATTAACGCTCCTGTTAAAATTCCAATAATCAGAGAGGATATAACCTCTTTCGTGATGAGTGCCAGAATGATGGCGACAAGCGGCGGTACAATCGACAGCCAGCCATAATTCATCTGCGATAATGCTTCCATAAATTTTTCCTCCTCATTGTGTCCTGCACGTTATCTTAAACATTATAATAAAACAGGAAGAGGTTTTCAACCTCTTCCTGTTGTTTTTTGCTGAAATATCCCGGATAAATGCCGATATCTGAATTCATTCTGCTCTGTTCTCGAAATCCTGTATATATTGGGAAACCAGCCGAACCGTACCGTCAATGCCTAGGACACTGCTGTTGATACACAGATCATAACTGTCGGCGCGCCCCCACTTTTTAGAAGAATAGTAGTTATAATAGCTTTGGCGCTGTTTGTCTTTCTTCACAATCATATCTTTAGCCTTGGCATCGTTCAAATTATATTTCTCACGGATCCTTTTGACGCGTGCGCTCTCATCTGCATAAATAAACAGATGTAGACAGTTGGAAAAATCACTGAGCGCGTAGTCCGCACATCTGCCGACAATGACACAGGGGCCTTCCTTTGCAATTTTTTTAATTGTGTCAAACTGTGCAAGAAAAACCTTCTGGCTGATTGGCATATCAACAAAAGAGGAAGCGTTGTATCCAAATGAGTAAGTATCCATCACCAGATTATATAAAAAGGAATTGGTAGGCCGTTCATCATGGTTTGCGAGCATCTCTTCGCAATAACCGCTTTCTTTTGCCGCTCTTGTCAATAATTCTTTATCATAACATTTGATACCGAAGTGCGAGGCAACTTTTTCTCCGATTTCACGTCCTCCGGATCCAAACTGACGTCCGATCGTAATCACAGTATTCATACTATCATGCACCACCTTTCCCTTTCAGTATATAGCAATTGGGTAAATTTTTCAATATTACGGCATGATTTGAAAAGAACTATTCAACGATCTTCAACAGTTTTCCGGTAATATCAGCCATATTGGTAGATACTTGTTTGCTGTTATGGGAAATTTCCACATTGCGGTCAACCACATCGGAGATTCGACTGATCTGTGTCACTGCATTTGACACAATTCCTACATTTTCTTTTACCATTCTGGTAATCTTCTGCACATCGCCGCCTGCTTTTTCAATGTTTTCTACGACGATACCAAACGCATCCGCCGTCTGGTCCGTAATTTCCTTTCCGTTTTCCACAGCGTTAATGGAATTGGTAATCAATTCATTGGTTTCCCTGGCCGCCTGTGCGCTTCTGGCCGCAAGCTCTCCGATCTGTGTCGCCACAACGGCGAATCCGCGTCCCATCTCTCCGGCCCTTGCCGCCTCAATAGAAGCATTCAGGGAAAGCATATTGGTCTGTTGGGCAATAGAGTTAATTTCATCAATAATCTTTTCTATTTTAATTGACATATCGCTGATTTTCTGCATGGAATCTTTCAGCAGTTCCATGCGTGACTGTGTCTGCCGGATCTCTTCCGTTGTCTCTCCCATTTCGGATGCCGCATGGACGGAAGCGTCTCTGCTGTCGTTCAGTTTTTCTGTCAACTGCTCCATGATCTGCTTCAGATCTGTCACAACCTTTTCCTGCTCTCCGGTACCGCGGTAAATATCATCAGCGCCCGACAGCGTCTCTCCGGATACCCGGTTCAGATCCGAGCAGGCGTCTTTGATATTGCGGATCATAATCCGGTTAATTTCCACATCTTTTTTCTGCTGATCCATCAGATCATCATTTTCTTCCATTTTCTGGCAGATATTTTCCACCATTTTATTAATACTGTCGGAAAGCTGCACAAATTCCGGATTTCCCTGCACATTTACATGGACTTCAAAATCGCCTCCCGCAATTTTTTTCATAGAAGCCGTGATCTCGTTAATGCCGCGGACAATTTTATGGTCCACCATATGACTGATCATAAACAACAATATCCCGAAAATGACTGCCATGCTGAAAAATACGGCAAATGTCTGACTGTTGCGTTGTGCATAATACTCTGTCTGCGGCAGGAACGTGCCGATAATCCGGCCATCATACTCTTCCGCTACATAATAGCCCTTTTTCCCGTCAACCACTGCTTTGCCTTTACCGGTAAGCTCCGCCGGGAAACCGGCATCTGCGGCAGGCTTTCCGACCAGCGAGGCATTCTGGTGTGCCAAAATCAGCCCGCTTTCCTTGTCAATTGCGTAAATATAACCTTTATCTCCAAAATCTATTTCATTTAAGACCACATTGATTTCCGTACCGGCAAGCATATCCTCCAGTACTTCAGGACGCACACCTACCTGTACAAGACCCGGCGCGTCTTTTCTGGCAACGCCTATGTACTGCATAACGATACCTTCCGCCACGTTTACCTGCGGTTCCTGTGCAATTTCGATCGAAGGATCGTCTACGATTACCATAAATGCATTGGACTGCTCCCCGCTTTTCATATCAAAGCCGACATAGGCGTCAATGGTACTTTCCGTAATAATGCCGTTTTCATCAATGACATGAAGCTCGTTTACCATCAGCCTGTCCTTGACTGCATTTAATTTATCGACATCTTTGATAATAGAAGGATCCGCCGCAATCATATCCGCGAAAGCCCTCGTTTTGGCAAGATTGTCCTCGCTGAGATTGTCTGTCAGTTTTGCAATGCTTTCTTCATTTCCCGCCAGTTTTGTTTTGACATCACCCAGTTTTACAATGCTGGAAGCGGTATTCGTTTTTTGGCTGATGATTGTCTGAAAGGTAAAGTTGGCAATAATCGCAATCAAAAAAGCAGCCAGCATATAAATAGAAAGACGCCTGGTAAAAATTTTTTTCATGATCCGTCACCTCGTAGGATAAGACTATGGCCCAAAGGCCGTGTCCTTACCATTTTCTGTTGTGTTTGATTAGGTCATTGGTGCAAGTTACTTTAGTACTATGTTACCATATCGTCAGCATTCTATCAATCATAAAATAAAAACTAAAACTCCGCAGACGCTATGGATCTGCGGAGTTTTAGAGAACCCCTGTCAGGCGTTATGTTTGATAACGATTCTATTTTCCTGCTCAGGCATGTTTCTTTTTACTGCCAAACAATGTATGGATACCTTCCATTACAAGAAGAACCGCCAGAATGATCAGCAGCACTGCCAGAATTGTCTGGGCGTACGGCCCCCAGTCGGCGCCGCCTGCAGAAATGATCCCCAACTGATTCTTTACGGTAATGGCCAGAGAACAGATCGTAACAACCATCATAAATGCCATGGGGAACAGGAACATTTTATTATTTCTTCCGATATTACCCAGCCATGCTGCCACTGCCAGAAGTCCAAGCCCGGCCAGAAGCTGGTTTGCAGAACCAAAGAGTCCCCATATTTTGGAGTATCCTGTCATTCCAAGCAGGATACCGATCACAACGGTAACCGCAGTGGCAAAGTAAGGATTTACAAGCAGCTTCTTATAGCCGTCGGTTACATCTTTCGCCGTCTGCCCAGGCTCCAGCCAGAATTCCTGGAACATAAAACGGGCGAGACGTGTCGCCGTATCCAGAGAAGTCAGACAAAACGCCGAGTATGTAAGAATCAGCAGTGTATAGAGAATATTTTCCAGGCCTGCCAGTCCGGGAATAGCAGCCACCATGGCTGCGATGCCGCCTGCAAAAATATCGGTAGCGCCTGCAGTATGTCCTGTTTCTCTTGCATAAGCAATCGCGCACAGTGTCAGAATGGCCAGAACGCATTCCAACAGCATACCGCCATAGGCAATCGGTTTGGCATCCGTTTCTTTGTCAAGCTGTTTGGATGTCGTGCCGGATGAAACCAGGGAATGGAATCCGGAAATTGCACCGCAGGCAACTGTTGTAAAAAGAATCGGGAACAGATATTGTATGCCATTTCCGTTATCTACCGCAAAGCCTGCAAACGCCGGGAACAGCTCCGGATTGATATTCGGATGCGCGCCTACGACACCGACAAATGCTACAAAGAGCATTGCATAAAGCAGAAAAGAACTTAAATAATCACGAGGCTGCAGTAAAATCCATACAGGCGCCACCGATGCGATGGCAATATAAATTCCTACAATAATCATCCATGTATTCGTGGACAGATAAATCGGATGAAAATTCATGCCAATCGCCATAATCGCAATAATTGCCACAATTCCCAGTATCGTGGAAACTGTCATGGATGTATTGCGGCGGTATACACAGAAGCCAAATACGATGGCAATCAGGATAAACAGCAGCGATACCATGGCAACGCTTGCATTGGAAGCGCTTGCAGCCATATCAAGAGCGCCTGCATCCGTATATTTTGCACCGAATGTAGATGCCACGATAGAAGCAAATGCCGCCACCACGAGGAGCAGTGTCAGGTACGCAAAAATCAGAAACAGCCGTTTGGCCCGCCTACTCATATTGGCGGAAATGACTTCGCCGATCGATTGGCCATTGTGGCGGATGGATGCAAACAATGCGCCAAAATCATGTACGCCGCCGAAGAAAATGCCACCAACCAATACCCAGAGGGTAACAGGCAGCCAGCCGAACATAGCCGCGCCGATCGGACCGGTAATCGGACCTGCACCGGCGATGGAAGAAAAATGATGTCCCATCAGAACAGGCGCTTTTGCAGGAACATAGTCAACACCATCTTCCATTGTATGGGCAGGCGTTGCCCCACTGTTCTCACCTACGCCCCATTGCCTGCAGAGCCATCTGCCATAGAACAAATAACCGCCTGCAAGAATTGCCACGGAGATGAGGACCAGTACTAATGTGTTCATAAAAATCGTCTCCTTTTCTTTTTCTTTTGAAATAGTACATTTTTCATAACTTTCTCCACACACTTCCCGCTCCGGTTTGCAGTAATCCGGCCGCTGCCCGTTTCCAGCACCGCCGCATGGAAGTCCATCCAACCATGTAGAGAAAAATGAAAGCTTTTGTAAATACGGCATTTTTGCAATGCCTCTCTGGCATCGTCCTCACTGGTGTCACAGACAAATACCGCCGTAATATAAGTATACATATGCCCGGGGCCGATATGGGCCCGTTTCATCCCATCCTCGTGGGCAAAGTCGCGGCATTTTTCAAAAGTTTCCAGCGTGAGACGCCCTGTGTCAAATAAATAGATAAATTCTTCACAATCTGCAGACCATAGATTGGCTTTTCTGGAAAATACGTATTTCTCCGCATGTTCAAAAAACTCACAGATGGCTGTGAGTGGCTTCTGTTCTTCTTTGAACATCGTTATGTTAAAATAAGCACGATAGCTTTCCAATAACCGGCTGATCGCAGTTTCTCTTGTATATTGCATAGATATGACACAGTTCCCTTCCAAAATGACAACGCATTTATTATAGCACCAGTATTATAAAATTTTCAATTATTTTTAATATTTTTTTAATATTTGTAATAAATGCAGGAAGTACTCTGGCAAAGGCGCTTCTGTCTCAATATAGATTCCGTTTCTGGGATGCATAAAACCAAGAATTTGGGCATGAAGTGTTTGTCCTTCCGTATGAAAGCTGTTTTTCCGTCCCGGCGCATATACGGTATCTCCCAGCAGCGGATGCCCAATACTGGACATATGTACCCGTATCTGGTGGGTACGGCCTGTTTCCAGTCTGCATTCGATAAATGTGTAATCCCGGAAGCGTTCCAGTACCTGATAATGGGTAACGGCCTCTTTTCCATTTTTGTAATTTACCGCCATCCGTTTTCGGTCCGTAGGATCTCTACCAATCGGGGCGTTTACCGTTCCCTGCTCTTCTTTCAGACAGCCGTGTACAATGGCTCTGTATTTTCGTGTGATCGTATGGGATTTCAGCTGCCCGGCAATGGAAGCATGTGCAAAATCATTTTTGCAGACAAGAAGAGAGCCTGTCGTATCCCTGTCAATCCGGTGAACAATGCCGGGCCGCATTATTCCGTTAATGCCCGACAGACTGTCTTGGCAATGGTATAACAGCGCGTTGACAAGCGTACCGCTGTAATGTCCCGGAGCCGGATGGACAACCATTCCCTTTGGCTTATTGACTACAAGCAGGTCGTTGTCTTCATAAAGAATGGAAAGGTCAACCGCTTCCGGACGGATATCCGGCTGTGCCGCTTCCGGTACGGCAATCTGCAGTAATTCGTCCGTCCGCACTCTGTAACATGCTTTGACGGCAATGCCGTCCGCAGACACCCGTCCGTCTTTGATCAGCTTTTGAATATACGTTCTGGAAAAAGAATCCATCAGCAAAGACAGACATTTATCAATACGGATTTCATCCAGATCGTCTGTTACGCGAAATGTAAATATATCCATCATTATTTCAGTTCCCTGTATTTTGTCTGTTTAAAACTCAAAAAGCTTAAATCCTCTTCTTTATAATAAAACAGCAGCAGCGCCACAAGAATTGCCGTCGCCACTGTTACATAAATATCCGCCACATTGAAAATTGGGAAGTGGATGAGGACAAAGGAAATAAAGTCCACCACATAATTCAGACGTAAACGATCAATCATATTACCGACTGCACCGGAAGCAATCAGTACAAGCATTACATGTAAGATCGTATACTTTCTTTTTTCCGGCATTTTCAAAATAACATAACAGATAACCGCCAAAATGATCACAGCCACAAAAACAAAGAAAATTTTCTGATTCTGCAGCATGCCGAAGGCAGCGCCCCTGTTTTCCAGGTAATTTAGTTCCAATACATCAGGAATAATCGGGATGGCCGGTTTCTCTTTTAAATGCACTACCGCAATATATTTTGTAAACTGATCTGTCAGAATCAGCGCGATCATGCCGAACAGATCCGTCAAAATCAATCGTTTTTTCTGCTTTTTCATTCCATTTCCTTTCCGTCATAAATAATTTCCTGCAGCGCGGCGAGAATCTCTTCCTCAGATACCGTATTATCGATGACCGCTTTTCCAATTTCCTCTAGCAGAATGAATTTTATCGTTCCGTGTTCCATCTTTTTATCGGATTTCGTAAATGCAAGCACCTCCCGCGCATTCACATGATCGATGGTAATCGGCAGGCAAAATGGCACGAACATATCACGAATCTCGTAATACTCTTCTGCCTGTAACAGTTCCCTTTTCCATGAGATAAAAGCGGCTGCAATGCAGCCAAGCGCTACGCATTCTCCATGCAGCATCGTAAAATTTTTATATTTTTCCAGAGCATGCCCTATTGTATGACCAAAATTCAGCAACGCCCTGTCCCCTTTTTCAAGCGGATCTCTTTCCACGATATTCTTTTTTACAAGACAGCTTTCATAGATCATTTCTTCTATTATATCCATGTCCCGGTCGTTAATTTGTGCAAAATGTCCAATCAGCCATTCATAATACCCAGCGCTGCGGATCAGGCCGTGTTTCAGTATTTCTGCCATTCCGCATGCATACTGACGTTTATCCAGATCTTTTAACACGGAGAGATTCATATATACAAGGCGGGGCATATGAAAGGCGCCAACCATATTTTTATACTGGTCAAAATCGACGCCCGTTTTTCCGCCAATGCTGCTGTCTACCTGCGACAATAATGTGGTGGGAATCTGTACAAAATCAATACCGCGCAAATAGGTTGCAGCCGCATAGCCGGTCAGATCGCCTACTACGCCGCCGCCAAGAGCAAGCAGCATATCCTTCCGGTCCAGTTTATGGGAAATCAAAAATCGATATATGTCCTGTACGGTTTCCAGATTTTTGGATGCCTCCCCAGCCGTGAACGTAAATACGCTGATTTCTCTGCAGTGGCGCTTTAACTGCAAAACTACCTGCTGCGCATAAAGTCTGCCGACGTTAGAATCCGTAATAATGCAGAGTTTTTTGGTCGCTATCGCAAATTTTTCCAATTCCCGGGCCAGATCGTCGAAATCATTTCTGATTAAAATCTCATAATCCGCCTGAGACGGTACGGTTACAGATATTCTCTTTGCCATCTTTCTCTCCTGTTCTGTTATTCCAATTTACCTGCATGGGTCCGCGCGTAAAAAGAACTTCCTGTGATGTACAGGAAGCTCTGTCATCTCTATGTATTTCAAAAAGCCGGAACATCAAAAGAACCGCTGATAATATCCTGAAAATCTCCTGATATATCCACACTCGCAGGCGTTACGATAAAAATATAATGCGATATTTTCTGTAGATTGCCGCTGATTGCAAACGTGGACCCTGATGTAAAATCAATGATACGTTGTGCAATGTCCACATCCAAACCTTCCAGATTCAGGACAACGGTACGGTTTGCCAGAAGCGTTTCTGTAATTTCCCTCGCATCCTCCACGGAAGTAGGCTTGATCACGCATACTTCCATACCATTTCCCATGATTCTTTTTGGAGACTGACGCATCGGCGTTACTTTTGAAGAAACTTTTTTCGGTCTCTCTTCCGGCTCTTCTCTGACCGGTTCTTTTACTGCAACTGGTTTTTTCGCCGGTTTCTCTTCCGGCTCATCATCGTAGTAATCATCGTCGTAGTAATCATCTTCATCTTCCGTAAGCTTCATATAGTTCAAAAACTTGTCCATAACTCCCATCGCAGTGATCTCCTTACTACTAATTTATAATGATGCGGTCTCTCCATAATCCCTCTCCCCAAATATTCCGGTACCGACACGTACATAAGTAGCGCCTTCGCTGACCGCAACTTCATAATCCCCTGTCATACCCATGGACAATACATCCATACTCACATTATCAATGTTTTTCTGGATTATGTCAACAGATAATTGTTTGAGGGCTTGAAAATATTCCCTGTTTTCCTCTGCATTTTCGACATAGGGAGCGATTGTCATGAGTCCTTTTACAGCAATTCCCGGAAGAACAGCGATCTGTTCCACAAGGGCAGCTGCTTCCGACAAGCTGCGGATTCCGAATTTGGATTCCTCTTTTGCGACATTCACTTCGACCAGAACAGAAGTAACTACCTGCCTTTTCACAGATTCTCTGCTGATCTCTTCTGCCAGACGGAAAGAATCAACACTATGGATCAGAAATACTTTACCGACAATATATTTTACTTTGTTACGCTGCAGATGGCCGATCATGTGCCAGCGGATATCTTTGGGAAGCGCATCATATTTTTCCGTCAACTCCTGGACTTTGTTCTCTCCAAAATCCCTGCAGCCGTAAGCATATGCTTCCTGAAGGAGCGGCAACGGCTTTGTCTTACTGACTGCAATCAGCGTGACCTCTTTTCTGTCCCTCCCCGCTTTTCTGCATGTTTCTTCTATCTTCCGCTCTACCCGAGCCATATTTTCCGCTATCATCAACCTATCACTCCCTGTTTTTAACTATTCATTGATAATATCATCCTCTTCCACACTCGAAGCATCCAATGCGATATAGTCATATACGCTCAGCCCGTAGGTGGTGCCCGACTGTACTACCGAATATTCTTCGTTATCGTATAAAACATTGATCTGCTTAAAATCTGCATATCCTTTGTTAATATTATATACACCGGTCAGCTTTCCTCTTTTACTGATGGGATATTTTTCTGACGAATCGGGTTTGATAATATAATCGCCGATCCGCAGCATTGTATCATCAATATAATATTCTCCGTCTTCTTCGTTATAAATAGGGGTTTCCACAAATTCTGTACTGGCCTGCCCGTCTTCCGTATAGATTTCCCGCAGAACACCGTCGGCTCCGTTTTTTCCTCCTTTTGTCACGTAATCCGTAGGTACAAGAAAGAACTCTTTTGTCACGATAGCGGAATTCGGGATCTTAAGCCCTGTTTTGTCCTCCGTGATCAGTTCAATATCTACATAGCGGTCCGTACAAAAGGTAAGCATAGAATTGTTAAATAACAGTTCTGCGTATGTGCCGTCTTCATTTTCATGAATAAAAACCTGTCCCCAGGAGATATCCTGGTTTTTCAGGAATTTCACTTTTACATATTCTGCTTCCGCCAGTTCGGCGGCACGCTCCGGCGTGACCGGAATAACCAGTGACCAGTCTTCACGCAAAGAAATTTTGTAGGCAGGATCCCCTTTGCTTACCAGTTCGTTACTGATCAGAGGATATTTTTCATAAGCAGTCGTGTCAAAATGTGCCGCCGTAACCTGGTCAGCCGTCAGTGATTCGTAACCGTCCGTAGAATATATGACAATACCTGTTTTGGCTGCCCGGCAGAAATCTACGAGACCCGATTCACTGGACGCATTCAACAGATCAATATTTTCCAGTATTTTATAATTGGCCAGTTTCATAACTGTTCCCTGTACACTATACTTGAAATCATACACTTCACTGAAATTATGCGGAGAAAAGGTGCTTGTAAATGCGAGAATTTCCGTTTTCAGTTCGTTCAAATCGGTATCGGACAGAGTATTTTCATCCGGATCACCATTTCCAAGCATTTCCGACAGTTTTCCGGTTTCGTCTACCGTATAGACCAGATCGCCTACCGCCACTCTGCCGCCTTCCCGGGCATAATAATTGATGTAACCGGATCCCGTACTGTTTACAATCTCCTCCTGCCGTATCGCAATCCCCTTATATACATTATTCTCGGAAAGTGAACCTGCCTTAACCTCATAACTTACGATATGACTGGAAGTAAAATACAAAAATACACAGATCAGAATATAAATGAAAATACATCCAAAAATAATCATCCCGAGATTGATGTTCAATGGTTTTCGGTACTGCCTGATTTTACCTGAATTGTTACGCGCCAAAGTGTTTACCCCTCATTACGAAAGCTGAAAGCCTCTGTCTACCTGCGACAGAGGCTTTTCGTTTTGTACTGTTCATTCCGTATATTATCATCAGAGAGATACAATGACTTTTTCTTTTAAATTCTCAGGAAGTTCTGTTTGGTCTACGGAAATGCTGATTATAAAATCCACATGGAATGTGGCGCTGATTTTCTCCAGTTTTTCGATAGCCGGTGCGATGTCCTGGTCTTCTAAATGTGCATTTACAAGAAAACTGTCCAGATACATCTGTTCCAGATCATGATCCTGCGAAATAATACCGCAGATAAAACCAATAAATTCGTCGCAATCATTTATAAGATAGTCGGATACATTGATCAAACGGATTTTGTTATTTAATTCATACATATTCTTGGAATTTTTATCCAGATATACGATATTTCCAAATGCAGTTTTCACTGCGCCATTCACTTTATCTAATAAATATTTTGTCTTACCTTTTCCCTTTTTGCCAACGATTAATTGAACCATTGCAATCCCTCCTAAAGTAAACTTGTTATGCTTATTATAAATTATAAAGGGTGAAAAAACAACCTTTTATTTAATTATTGATTACGGACAACAGTCCCGTCATTTCTTCGTAAAGAATCCCGCGTTCTTTGCAGCGCAGTATCACCGATATATAGGAATTACCCGAAGCATCCTTGCTTAACAGAATCAGACAATTCTGCGCCGCGCTTGTAGTACCTGTTTTTCCGCCGATTACCGTTACGTTTTCCGGCGGCTGGTAATTCCCCTGCAGATACTGGTTGGTACTTTTAAAATCAAATGTTTTTGGGTTTCCGTCTTTGTCCGTGTAAGTCGTCGTATAAGAATCCATGCCAATGATCTCGGAAAACAAATCATATTTCATTGCTTCATTGAAAATCAAGTATAAGTCATAGGCAGTCACATAATGGTTATCATCCTGAAGACCATGCGGATTGACAAAATGGCTGTTGGTAGCCCCGATAGTCTGCGCCTCTTCATTCATCATCGCCGCAAACTGTTCCACACTGCCGCCGATATGTTCCGCAATGGCCATTCCCGCATCGTTGGCGGAATAAATCAGGAGCGCATGCAGCGCCTGGTCCAGTGTCAGATTGTCCCCCGTCTTCAAACCGCAAAGCTGCGCGCCGCTTTCCGTAATGCCGGCGCTGGCTGCACTCACCGTAATCATATCTTCCGGATTTCCATGTTTCAAAGCGACAAGAGCCGTCATGACTTTTGTCAGACTCGCAGGATACAATCTTTCATGTACATTTTTGGCATACAGAGTTTCCGACTGACTGAGGTCGAAAAGTCCCGCGCTGCCAGCTTCCGACACATCCACATCGGCGCCGCCCGTCAGATCAGAGGATACTACGCACAAATCTTCGGCAAACAGGCTTGTCTGCTGCGCCATCATATTTTCCGTCATTTGAAAACTGCTGACGGAACTGTCCGGATCGTATGTAAGTGCATATTGTTTTGTACCACAGCCTGTTAAAATACAGGACAACATCCAAATCACGGTAATGGATACCGGTACTTTTTTCTTATTTGTAAATTTCACGCCACTCCATATCTCCTCTGTCAAGCGATTTCAGCAACAATTCTGCCGAAGCGAGATTTGTCGCAATGGGAATGTTATGCATATCGCATAATCTGCATATATCGCCAATATTTGGCTCATGTGATTTCGGCGTAAGAGGATCGCGCAGAAAAATAACAAGATCAATCTGGTTGTTTTCAATCTGTGCGCCAAGCTGCTGTGCACCGCCCAAATGACCTGCCAGATGTTTATGGATATTTAAATTGGTTACTTCCTCCACAAGTCTTCCTGTGGTTCCCGTAGCATATAGTTCATTTTTAGACAAGATCCCTCTGTAAGCAATGCAGAAATTCTGCATCAGCTTCTTTTTTGCATCGTGTGCAATCAGCGCTATTTTCATTGTAAGTCCCTCACTTTATACTAGTATTTTTTCCCTGCAGCCGAACGTTTAGAACAAACCCCATACCGATAAACAGACTGACCAAAGAAGTCAATCCGGCACTGACAAATGGAAGCGGTATCCCCGTATTAGGCATAAGCCCTGTAGCAACAGCAATATTCAAATAACTTTGAAAACCGATCAATCCCGCCATACCGCTGGAGATAATCATTCCTGCTGTATCCTTTGATTTTCTTGCAATCATGACACATTCCAGTGCTATCAGGAATAAAAGAAGAATCACCGCACAGGAACCTGCAAATCCCAGCTCTTCCCCAATAATGGCAAATATAAAATCTGTCTGGGGTTCTGAAATAAAATTACCATTTTTTACAGAGCCGATGATATTATTATTCAGTCCTTTTCCCCAGAGCTGTCCGGAGCCGATGGCAATAATGGAATTTGCCTGCTGGTATCCTTCCGCGTTCACATATTCTGCTGGATGCAGCCATGCAAGAATACGTGTCTGCTGATACTCTTTGATCAGTTTCTGATCGGGCTGCAGTACAATTGTAAGAAAAATAACAACCGCCGGAATGACCACTGCCAATATGCCCGCAATAATCCGGTAATCCAACCCGCCGATAAAAAGCATAATACAGAAAATAACCATAATCATAATGCTGGTAGACAGATCAGGCTGTCTGTATATGAGAAACAGCGGCGGCAAAAGCAGCACAACCATCTTAACCAGTGTGCGGAATGAACTCATCTTTTCCCTTTGTTTCATAATAAACTGTGCGTAAAACAAAATCAACAAAATTTTTGCAAGTTCTGAAGGTTGAAAGCGGATTCCCAGGATGGTAAACCAACGCTGGGCGCCGCCTGCTTTGGAACCCATAATCTCTACAAGAAGGAGCAGTACCACATTCAGAATATAAAACAGCCAGTACAGATTTAAGAGCGCTGTGTAATCGAACAGAGAAATGATAATCATAAGGAATATGCCAAGGACAAGCCCCATAATCTGCTTGTCCTGTACGCCCTTTTCCGCGCTTCCGATTGCCAGAATGCCAATAACGGAAATGGCAATCAGCATAATAACCAGTTTAAAATCATAATCTCTGATCCGATATCTTTTTAACATAACCTGCTCCGATGTAGTCCCTTATACTAGTGCTTTAAATCAAGAATGGGAATATTGGCGTACAGGATCGGGCTTTTGACGCTCCTTCCCCTTGCCGCCTCTTTTGTAATCTGTATTTCCATGCTCTTTGCATCAATTTTCATGTATTTGGATATTACTTTTGCAATATCCGTTTTGATCATATCCATCATCTCCGGCGAACAATTGATTCTGTCTGATATCAGAAGAATCTTCAGTCTGTCCTTTGCCAACTGCCCGGACGATTTTTTCTGGAATATATGTAATAAACTCACACCCATGCCCTCCTCTAATTTCTGTGAAAGATTCCGCTCACTCTTGTCCATATGGAAATCCGTTTTTCGAAATTCAGAAAAGGAACTTCCTGCCCCAGTACCCGGTAACAGAGATTTTTATAGGCTCTCCCTGCGAGAGTGGAATTACCCACCAGCGGTTCTCCCTGGTTTGCGGCAATCACCACGTTTTCATCATCCGGAACAATACCAATCAGCGGAATGGCAAGGATATCCGATACATCGTTGACGGACATCATATCTCCCCGTCTTACCATATCAATTTTCAGTTTATTGATCACAAGATCTATTTTGTCGATTTCATTTGCTGAAAGCAATCCAATGATTCTGTCCGCATCTCTGATGGAAGATACTTCCGGCGTGGTGATTACCAGCGCTCTGTCAGCGCCGGCGATGGCATTTTGAAACCCCTGCTCGATGCCGGCCGGACAATCCAGAATAATATAGTCAAACTGTTCTTTCAGCGTATGGATCATCTTAATCATCTGCGGCGGCGTAACCGCCGACTTATCTCTCGTCTGGGCAGAAGGCATCAAATACAGGCCGGGATACCGCTTGTCCTTGATCAGCGCCTGTTTAATCCGGCATTTCCCTTCCACCACATCCACAAGATTGTAAACGATTCTGTTTTCCAGTCCCATAATGACATCCAGATTACGCAGACCAATATCTGTGTCAATCAGAACGACTTTTTTCCCCATTGCAGCAAGACCTGTTCCCAAATTTGCAGTCGTAGTGGTCTTTCCTACGCCGCCTTTTCCTGACGTAATGACAATTACTTCACTCATAGCACATACCTCCTGAAAATAAATTGTCCCCTAAATTTACGTCCGTGCATCCTGTCAGATGGGAAGCATATTTAGTAATTCTTTTGTAATGGGCTCGATTACCGCCTTTCCCGCTTTCTCATAAGCGATTTTCGGTTGTACCTTAGGCCTGACCGGCCATTTTATCGTTTTCTTTGGTATATCATATTTTACATTACCGATTTTCAGCTTTTCCGGAGACATGTCCAGCGCCACGACAAAATGTCCGCTGTCCCCTCCTGCTCCGGCATAGGCTTCCCCATACAGGCTGCCGATAATAATGATATCTTTTTTGGCGGCGATGGAAGAACCAGGGTAGATATCGCCTATAATGACAATGCTGGATTCCACCTCCAATATCTGTCCGTTTTTCAGACTGCCTCTGTAAAACTGTCCTACAGATTCTTCTTTTTTGTCCGCCTGATGGATCGCTTTTAAATAGGTCTGATTCTTCTCTTCATCTTTTCCAACCAGACAGACAATATGCAGTCTGCAGTTTGCAGTGATCTGCTCCACAAGTTCTATTTCTTCTTCTGCAGTTAATTTTCTTCCTTCAAAGGAAACCGCCATTTTCGCGTCTTTAAAAAAAGCGGCAGATTCTCTGAATTTCAGTCCCACTTCCTCCAAAAGGATTGGAAATGCAAGCGTATCATCCAGAATGACTGCAATTCCATTTTGAAAGCTTTTGATTATAACCGGACTGTGCATATAACCCCTCTTTCCTGAAAATTTAGTCTCCGCCCGTGCCCACGGCCTCCGGTCTGATTGCATTTCCCGTCAGGATGTTTTCTTCCTCATCGGGATTGAAATAATACCGGAATACATCTCTTGAAATCTCTGCGGCATATGCCGAATTATATCCGAACGCCACACGGGTGGCCACGGCAATCTGCGGGTTTTCATAAGGCGCATAACCGACAAACAGGGCATGATTGGCACGGTTTCTGTTTTCCTGCGCGGTACCTGTTTTTCCCGCTACATTGACAGGCATATCATTGTAATAAGACATCCGTTCGACAACCCTGCGCATCCCCTGGTGGACGGCGTTCCACTCGTAAGCGGGCAGTTCTATTTTGTTTCGTATCTCAGGTACATAATCTTCTATGACAGTACCGCTGTTATCCGTCAGTTTATCCAAAAGGCTCAGTCTGTAACAAGTGCCGCTGTTTGCAACGGTCGTTACATAGCGGGCAAGTCCCGCGGTCGTCAGGTTGTTTGTGCCCTGGCCGATGGCGGAACGCACGGAGTCAAGGTCGGACAGCTCCGGTTCCGATTCCGTAATCTCGATACCGGAAGTCTCGGAAAGGCCGAACAGATCCGCATACTCTGCCAGTTTTTCCAGCCCTCTGTCGCTGTCGTAAATACCGTTCACGCTTCCGAGGCGGTAGCCTACCTCATAGAAAAAGCTGTTGCATGAATTTTCAATGGCGCCCGTCACGTCGAGAAGGCCGTGGCTGCCCCCGCTTGTCACAATCCAGCATCTGGGAGGCGGTGTGATTTTGTCAAACGGCCCGTAACACCCTAGCCTTTCGTGCAAATCAATGACACCCTCTTCCATCCCGGCGATGGCAGACACCATTTTAAAGGTGGAACCCGGCGCGCTTTTCTGCTGTGTGGCGTAATTCCACATGGGTTTAGACAGGTCATTCTGCAGCTGATTATAATAATCGGAATCTATCGTATTGGCAAGTCTGTTTGTGTCATAGCCCGGATAGGTGACAAGCGCAAGCACTTCTCCGGTATTGACGTCCGTTACCACACAGGAACCGGAACATGGGTCAAGCGCAAGCTGAGACGGTGTAATATCCAGATTTTCAATGCGCTTCAGCATAAAACTGTAAGCGGATATCCTGCCGGAAATCAATTCCTGCTCTTCGCTTTCCGTCACTTCCACAATTCCCTGTTCCAAAAGCAGGCGGCAAATCTGTGTTCCCGTCAGTAAATCTTCCTGTATCATATAACGGTACAGTTTTTTGGAAAATTCCGTATTGTTGTCCAAACCGTCAAATATGGTCTGAATCAGCTGCGCATAGATTTCCTCCGAAGAAGCATATTTGCTGTCCAGTCCGATCTTAGTTACATCGATCCAGTTCATCGCTATCGCGTGGTTCAAATATTCTGCCAAGCTGATACTTTCTTCATTTTTCCATGCCTGATAGACTTCATCTGCAGAATCCACTGCGCTTTCCGGTAAAATCCCCCGGCTTTCCGATGACAGCATTGTGACAATGTAACTTTCATATACCTGGTATTCTTCCGGCAGATTCTGGTACGGCGTCCGCTTTTGGGTAAGTTCCTGGCGAAGTTCCTCAAAGATAGCATTTTTCCGGTTAAGGTAATTCTGATAAACTTCATGCTCTACCGTCTGCGCGGTATTTTTCTCAAAGTGGGAAATGTCTATAATATTGTTATTGATCAGCGCATAATATACGTCATAAATAGGGATCCGCAGATTGGCGGCCGATGCGGAGGATGCTTTGGCTCCCTTTGTGTTATCCAGTTTCAAGACAAGGATTCCCGCAATTTTCTGCTCAAGAATATTATAAACTGCTTTCTGCAGGTCTTTATCAATTGTAAGGTACAGATCATTGCCGGCAGTAGGTTCCGTACGCTCTGTGATTTCGATCACTTTTCCAAGGTTGTCCACATACATGATTTCCGTACCCTTTTTCCCCTGCAGCTTCGTTTCCATCACCTGCTCGATACCCGCCTTGCCGATCGTATCCGTAGCGGCATAGGAATCATTTTCCTTGGAAAGCTCCGCCAGCTCATCCTGGGAAATTTTCCCGGTATACCCTAAAATATGTGAAAAGTAAACGCTGTCCACATACTTGCGTACTGTATCTTCCGCGATCGATACGCCTTCCAGCATATCGCTGTTTTCCATTACGACCGCTACCGTCTTTTCATTCACATCGGATGCAACCGTAGTGGCAATATATTTTTGGTAGCTGTTGGCGCTCATGGCATAGCGGATTGTAATGATTTTCAGAAGTTCTTCTTTTGTATATCCTCTGCCCGGCTCAAAACTCTTTTTATCGTCGGGATCGGCGTACTCTCCGACAGCATAACGCTTTGTACCAGCCAGATAGGCAATCACTTCATCCGGCGTGGACGATTTCTGAGTGTGCGTCAGCTTATCAATGGTATCACAACCATAGACATCCGCCAGAAAACGATCCTTTTGTTTATCTTCCACCGCAAACTGGTAATGACTGTCTTTATCCAGTACAATATTAAAATCATTGATGATTTTATCGCCGTTTTGTTCAATGATTCTGATGAGGTTCAGAATCGTCTCATTTAACCGTTTGTTTTTTTCATTCCCCGATTCGTAAACATCCTCAATCGTCACATTATACGCCAGCTCATTATAGGCCAGAAGTTCTCCGTTGCGGTCATAAATATTACCTCTCGTACTTGCAATAGACCGTTCTTTACGGATTTTCAGCTTAAAATTGTCCATATATTCCTGTCCGTGTACGATCTGAAGAGAAAACACTCTGTGCACAAGTACGCTGCACAATAGTATAAAGCAAATAATCAGGACAAACAGCCTGGAAGTAATCAGATTCAAAAACCGTTCTTTCAGATTATCAAACAAACTTTTTAGCACTCCTTTTTTCATGTTCTGTCAGCTTCTGATCCATTCGCAGGATAAGCGGATACATGATCAGAGAGATTCCGACCGTATATACGGCTTCCGGAAGGATAATATTCAGAAAATAATAATCAATCCTGAAACGGCTGCGAAGCAGAAAAAGCAGAGAATAGCATAAGAGGTTATAGATCAGATCACTGGCAGCAATCAGGCAGAGTGGCAGTTTAATGTCCTCCGGAAAAAATACCTTACGGAAAGTGCCATTTATGTAACCGATGTACATATATATGAGAGCATAGAACCCAATGGCTTCCCCGAAAAAAATGTCAAGAAGCAGACCTGATAAAAAACCTGTCATAAGTCCGCTTTTCCGGCCGCCCATAAATCCATAGGAAGCTGTCAGGATAATGAACAGATTCGGTATGATACCGCCAAATGCCAGTGCGTGAAATACCGTACACTGAAGCAGGAAACAGACCAGAATCAGTATACAGGTCAAAATCTTGCGTCTCATCCAATCCCCTCTCTCATTCTTCCAGCGTCTGTTTTTTCTGCAGGATTACGAGCACTTCTTCCAAATGCTGGAAATCCACCGCCGGCGTGGCATAACCGGATTTTGTCAGGTTATTGGAGTCCATCTCCATGGAACTGATATAGCCGATCAGAATGCCGGGAAGATATTTGTCGCTGATATTGGACGTAACAATCTTATCTCCTTCCGCTACCTGATCGTCGCTGTCTACAAGCTGTTCAAAACGGATCAACCCCTGACTCATCAGTTCCAGGTCGCCGGATACGATTAGATTATCCGATGTCGACAGCACCATACCGCTTACATTGGAATTGTCATTGATAATGGAGGTGACTTTGGACCAGTTCTTCCCTACGGAAACAATCCTTCCTACAAGGCCGCTTCCGGCCATTACGTTCATATCCACTTCAAGTCCGTCGTCCGTTCCTTTGTTTATGGTAAAAGAATGAAACCAGTTTCCCCCGTCCCAGGCGATAATCCGTGCGCCAATTTTGTCATACTGAGAATATTCGTCATCCAGTTGATACAGTTCCCGCAGGTTGTTCAGTTCATACTTGTCCTGTTGAAGCATCGTATTTTCAATGGTCAGTTCATCTACCTTCTTTTTCAGCTCCTGATTTTCCTCAAGCAGCGCCCGTATCTGCGCCAGTTCGTCAGATTTATCGGACAGCCACGTCCCTACCTGCGCTATCCCGTTCTGGAAGGGAACTGTCACATAACCTGCGGCCGTCCCTATAGTGCCGCTGAACAAATCCGTGGTAAAAGTAACTACCATCATACAGATACATAGAATTGTTATGATCAGGAGCAGATATTTACTTGGCAGAGTAAATTTTTCTCCTTTTCTTCTGACAATTGGACTCATCTGCTATTTTCCCATTCCTTCAATTGCATAAGCCACCGATTTATAGTTATCATCTTTGATGATACGTGAAAGTCCGATTGCCACACTGGCAATGGGCTGTTCAGCCATATTGACCTGAAGTCCTGTCCCCTTGCTGATCAATTCACTGAGATGGCTGACCTGGGAAGCGCCGCCGGTCAGATAAAGGCCATGGCGGTAGATGTCGGCTGCCAGCTCGGGGGGCGTCCGCTCAAGAATCACTTTAATGTTATCAATAATCGTGCTGAAATGCTCCTGCAGGGCGTCGTCTACCAGAGTCGTCGGTATTTCTCTCTCTACAGGAAGTCCCGTAACAATATCCCTCCCATAGACAACGGCCCCTTTCCCTTCTTTTTCCAGATCGCAGAGGGCAATTTTAACATTTTCCGATGTCTTGCCGCCGATAATCAGGCTGAATTCCTTTCTGACCGCAGAACGGATAGCCTCGTCAAACTTTTTGCCGCCTACATTAATCAGATGGCTGAGAACGATGCCGCCCAAAGACAGAATCGAAATCTCCGTTGTGTCATATCCTACGTTAACAAGCAGAACGCCCTGTGAATTTTTCACATCAATATCAAGGCCAAGGCCGTCGGCAATTGCCTTCTCCACAACCATGATCTTTTTCGCCTTTACATTGGCATCCTTGATCAGGTCGTAAAAGGCTCTCTTTTCCACCTCCGTAATGTCAGTGGGCACCGCCACAAAATAATCGGCCGATTTGATATTTCCTTTCATCAGGCCGCCGATAAAATATTTGACGAGCGTTTCCATGTTTTTAATATCCGCAATCACACCGTTGCAGAGCGGATACGATATATGAATATTTCCCGGCGCTTTTTCATACATATCAAAAGCGGAATCACCGTAAGCAAATAACGTATTTTTATTTTCAATCGCTATCATATTTTTTTCTACCATGATGCTGTCATCTGCTCTGCTGTAAATTTTAATGTTGTTGGTACCCAGATCAATACCAAATGCACTGTTTGCCATGCAACTGCCCCTTTCTTCTATAGGTAACCTGTTTCTTTAAAACTGTAATATTTTTTATCTCCAATTATAATATGGTCGATCAGCGGAATTTCAATCAGTTCAGAAGCTTTTTTAATCTGCTGCGTAATAAGAATATCCTGTCTGCCCGGCGCGGGATCGCCGCCCGGATGATTGTGCAGCAGCATAATATAAACTGCGCCGTGGCGAATCGCTGTCAGAAAAATTTCTCTTGGCGAAATCAGAGAGGCGTTGACTGTGCCTTCTGACAATATATGCTCCGCAAGCAGATGATTCCGGTTATCCATCATCAAAAGCAGCACTTTTTCGCGTTCAAAATGCCGCAGCCGTTCCATATAGTACTGTGCCACAGAACCGGGACTCGTCATCTGCAGTGTCTCTTTTGCCGTTTTCTGCGCAATCCTTGAAGAAAGTTCCGCGATACATTTCAGTTTGATCGCCTTTACCTGTCCGATCCCGCGGATGCTCATCAGTTCTTGCAGAGACACATGATGAAGTCCCAAAATTCCTTTCTGCCTTTCTTCCGGCAGCGAAAGCACCCTGTTTGCAATGGATACGGTATCCTCTCCCACTGTGCCTGTACGAAGAATCACGGCGAGAAGTTCCGCATCCGAAAGCTGTTCGGCCCCCTTTTCCAAATATTTCTCATAGGGGCCGTCCCTGCGGACGGATTTTCCGTTTTTTTGTTTTTCCTGCATTTGTCTGTTTTTTCTACATCAGACAGGCCCCCGAAGCCCCGCACAGATATCTGATTTTACACATTTGTACGTTGTTAATATTACCACAATTCCCATTTTATGTATATAAAATTTACCGAAAATTTTTCGATGTTTTTTATGAAAATATTCCTTTTATCAACCCTTTTGCGACTAAATTCTGCAGGGTTTTCAAAATGCCAAACTTGGCATGCTGCCATGTAAGGCCGCCCTGAAAGTATACCGCATAAGGCGGTTTGACAGGACCGTCGGCGGAAAGCTCTATGGACGATCCCGCTACAAAAGCGCCTGCCGCCATAATGACCGGGCTGTCATAACCCGGCATGTCCCATGGCTGCGGCGTCACAAAACTGTCTACCGGGGCCGCCGCCTGAATTCCCTGACAGAATGCAATTACCGCCTCCGGATTATGAAACGTCACTGCCTGAATAATATCGTGACGGGACGCACTGCCGTCCGGAATCACTTCAAAGCCAAGCTTTTCGTAGATGTTGGCGGCAAAAACAGCTCCCTTCAACGCCCCCGCCGTAACAGAAGGCGCCAGAAACAGCCCCTGGTAAAAAGCAGGCAGCACAGAAAGCGAGGCTCCCACTTCCTTTCCAAGGCCGGGCGAAGTCAGACGGAAGGCCGCATTTTCCACGCATTCTTTTTTTCCGGCAATATACCCGCCCACAGGAGCCAGACCGCCGCCCGGGTTTTTGATCAGAGAACCGACCACCATATCAGCTCCCGCCTCAATCGGTTCCACGGTTTCCACAAATTCCCCATAGCAGTTGTCTACCATACAGATCACGTCCGGTTTACGTTTCCTGATAAAGGAAATCAGTTCTCCGATACGCTCCACAGAGAGCGTTGGACGCGTCTGATACCCTTTGGAACGCTGGATTGTTACGAGACGCGTCCTTTCATTCAACGCTTTTTCGATATTTTCAAAATCAAAACCGCCGTCTGCCAGCAGATCGACCTGTCTGTAGGAGACGCCGTACTCCTTCAGGGAACCTCTCGCAGGACGGATACCGATCACCTCTTCCAGCGTATCATAAGGCTTGCCGACAGGAGAAAAAAGCTCGTCTCCCGGACGCAGATTGCTCATAAGCGCAAGCGCAAGCGCATGGGTGCCGCATGTAATCTGCGGACGCACAAGCGCGTCCTGCGCATGGAACAGGGAAGCATAGACTTTCTCCAGTGTTTCTCTGCCAAGATCATTATAGCCGTACCCTGTCGTACCGTACAGACAAGCCTCGCTGACTCTATTGTCCTGCATCGCTTTCAGCACCTTTAACTGGTTGTACTCGGCAACGCGGTCAATCTCTGCAAACCGCTGCGCAAGCTCTGCCAGAATCGTTTCTCCAAAGGTATAAACTTCCGGTGAGATACCCATAGCCTTATACTGCGCCGGCAATACGCCGTTTATGCTTCTATTTTCCCTCTCTGTCTTCATAAACTGCTAATGATTCCTTTCTCCTTCATTTTTTCCTGCATATATGCCACAATTTTTCCGTCGTCATGGCAAAACCGCTCCTTTTCCAGCCATATCACTTCCTTTTCCCGGCGAAACCATGTAAGCTGCCGCTTTGCAAAATGCCGGGTATCACGTTTGATCAGATAAACTGCCTCTTCCCGTGTGATCCTGCCGTCAAGATAGTCCAGAATTTCCTTATAACCAAGGCCCTGCATGGAAACCATACCGCGTCGGCATCCCGCTTCCTTCAGCATCCGCACCTCATCCACAAGTCCGTCCGCCAGCATCTGTTCCACGCGCCGGTCTATTTTTTCATACAATTTTTCACGACTTTCATGCAGAACAAAGTAGCAGGCGCAGTACCTGCTCTCTTTTTCCCGTTGTGCCGCGTTATGCTCCGAAATCTTCTGCCCCGTGAGACGGTAATATTCCAGCGCCCGTATGACCCGTTTCCGGTTATGGGGATGAATCCGGGCCGCGGAAACAGGATCCGCTTTCCGCAGCATACTGTGCAGAAAGTCTTCTCCCCGTTGCGCGCAGAGCCGTTCCAGCTCACGCCTGCAGACGCCGTCGTCCGCCTCCTGCGTAAAATCAACGTCATACAACACCGACTGGATATAAAACCCCGTGCCGCCCACCAGAATAGGCAGATTTCCCCGGTCATAGATTTCCTTCAGATACTGCTTTGCATATTTTTGAAACAATGCGATATTGAAACATTCCGTCGGCTCCAGAATATCAATCATATGATGCGGCACACCCCGCATTTCCTCCGGCCGTATTTTGGCGGAGCCGATATCCATATGCCGGTAAACCTGCATGGAATCCGCCGAAATAATTTCTCCGCCTGTCAGCTTGGCAAGCGTAACCGACAGATTGGTTTTTCCTACACAGGTGGGGCCGGTCAATATCACCAAAGGCATTTTTTGTTCCGTCATAGTATTCTCCATCCGGCAGCTGCGGACAGACCGCCGCCGCAAGACACATAATTTGCACATACTGCACAGTTATAAAATCCTGCTGAATCTTTTTTCCAGTTCCGATTTACTCATTATGATAATCGTCGGCCTGCCATGCGGACAATGATAGGGATTTTCGAGCGTCATCAACTCCCTGATCAGTGCCCGCGCCTCTTCCTCCGACATAGGCTGGTTCCCTTTAACAGCCGCCTTACATGACATGGACGCCAGTTTCGCGGCAATTACCTCCGGCTCCCCTCGGACCGGACCGTCTGCCAGTTCATCAAGCACGCTTTCCAAAAGCGCTTTGGCGCTTTGCCCGAATAAATCTGCGGGAACACCGCGCACCGCATATTCACTGCCGCCGAAATGTTCTATGACAAACCCCATATTTTCAAAATAAGACGCGTATTCACGATAAACGCTCTCTTCCCGGCCGCTGAATGTCACTATGACGGGAGGCGCCAACTGTTGCGATACAGGACGATTTTCCCGGATTTGGCGGCAGAGCCGTTCATATTTAACTTTTTCGTGAGCGGCGTGCTGGTCAATAAAAAACAGCCTGTCACGAAAGCTGACGATCCAGTAAGTATCAAATACCTGGCCGATGATACGGTATTCCTGCAGCAGTTCGCCGGAAAGCAGCTTTTCTTCAAAAAAGTTCATCTGCATTGGCCTTTCGACCAGGACATGCGCGTCCTTTTTGATAATATTGTGATGCAGATCCGCGCCTTCTGCCGTGCCCATCTGCTGCGGACTGCCAAACAGACGGGAATAGACAGGCTCTTCCCTTACCTGCGCAGGGCCGGGCTGCTTTTGCGCCTCCTGCCGCTGTTTCCTGGCCTCCGTCTCAAAGGGTTCCGGTACATAAGGCTCTTCTTTGCTTTGCCTCTTTTCCGTCCGTACGGTAATATCCGCTTTTTTGAGCATTTCCCTGTCCGCCAGCGTATCATGGATTGCGCCATATATAAAATCTGCTATTTTCTCCGGTTCATGAAACCGTACTTCCATCTTGGACGGATGTACGTTTACGTCCATACGATCCGGTTCCAGTGCTATATGCAGCACGAAAAATGGATATTTATGCTGCATCAGATAAGGCTTATAGGCCTCTTCCGCCGCCCTGGCAATCACCGGGTTTTTGATAAACCTGCCGTTGATAAAATACTGCTCGAAATTGCGGTTGGCTCTTCCAACCACAGGCGTCCCCAGAAATCCTGACAGGCGGCGTCCCTCCTCCTCCTTTTCCACCCATACAAGCTCACCGGCCACATCGCGGCCATAGATTCTGTAAATAATTTCCTGTAGACTGCCGTTTCCGGAGGTATGGAACCGGGTCTGTCCGTTCTGCACATATTTAAAGGAAACAGCCGGATGTGACAATGCAAGACGTTCCATCAGATCCGAGATCTGTCCGCCTTCGGTAGGCAGCGACTTGAGAAACTTTTTCCGGGCAGGCACATTATAAAAAAGATTCCGCACCAGTACCGTAGTCCCCTGCGGCGCGCCGATTTCTTCCCGCTCCTTTTCCACGCCCCCCGCAATGCTGTAACGCGTGCCTGTCAATGCCTGCGTTGTTTTCGTTATCATTTCCACCTGCGCCACCGCGCAAATGCTGGAAAGCGCTTCGCCGCGGAATCCAAGGCTCGAAAGCTGCAGCAAATCTTCCGCAGACCGGATCTTGCTTGTGGCATGGCGCAGAAAGGCATTTGGCACCTGGTCTGCAGCAATACCGCTCCCGTTATCGGTAACCCGGATCAGCGAGACGCCGCCGTCCCTGATTTCCACCGTTATGGCGTCTGCGCCGCTGTCCATAGCGTTTTCCGCCAGCTCTTTTACGACGCTGGCGGGTCTGTCCACCACTTCTCCCGCCGCGATTTTGTCAATTGTATTTTCATCAAGAAGCCGAATTTCCATGTTTCCTCCGTCCTGCCGTTCCCTACCATCTGTTTTTCAGTTTGTTCTGCAGTCTGTAAAGCGTGTTCAGGGCATCCAGCGGCGTCAATGTACTGATATCGATCTCTTTTAACTCATTCAGGACATCTTCATCTCTGACCGTATCAAAAAGCGACATCTGCGTCATATCTACTTCATCATACTGTACGGACCTCTTCTTCTCGGTTGTAAGATTAACGTCAATGCTCTGTACTTTTTCCGTAATATCATTATCACTGAGCTGTTCCACAATTTCCCTCGCTCTGTCTGTGATCAGATCAGGCACGCCCGCCAGCTTTGCCACCTGGATTCCATAACTTTTATCCGCCCCGCCTTTGACGATTTTGCGCAGAAATACGATATCATCACCCTTTTCTTTTACGGCGATACAATAATTGTTTACGTTGTTTATTTTGCCTTCCAGTTCCGTCAGCTCATGGTAATGCGTGGCAAACAACGTTTTTGCGCCCAGAAGCTTGCGGTTGCTGATATGCTCGATCACGGCCCAGGCAATCGACAGACCGTCAAAGGTGGATGTGCCTCTGCCGATCTCATCCAGTATCAGCAGGCTGTTGCGGGTGGCATTGCGCAGGATATTGGCCACTTCGTTCATTTCCACCATAAACGTGCTCTGCCCGCTCGCCAGATCATCGGAAGCGCCGACTCTTGTGAAAATCCTGTCCACAATGCCAATATCCGCTTTGCGTGCCGGAACAAAAGAGCCGGTCTGCGCCATCAGTACGATCAGAGCGCTCTGGCGCATATAAGTGGATTTTCCTGCCATATTGGGCCCGGTTATAACAGAAATACAGTGCTGGCGGTTGTCCAGATAGGTATCATTGGCAATGAACATGTCGTTCTGGATCACCTGCTCCACCACCGGATGCCGTCCATCCTTAATATCGATCGTTCCCTTTTCGTTCAGTTTCGGCCTTACATAATGGTTTCTCTCCGCCGTCAGGGAAAGGGCAGCAAACACATCCAGCCTGGCAATGGCCTTTGCCGTCTGCTGGATTCTCTCGATTTGTCCCGCTATCGTTTCCCTGATCCGGCAGAAAGCATCATATTCCAGTGTACAGAGCTTGTCTTCTGCGTTTAAAATCATATCTTCCAGCTCTTTGAGCCGCGGCGTCGTATACCGCTCCGCATTGGCAAGCGTCTGTCTGCGCACATAATCGTCCGGCACCATGTTTTTGTAGGAATTTGTCACTTCAAAATAATAGCCGAATATTTTATTGTATTTAATCCGCAGATTTTTAATGCCTGTGCGTTCTCTGTCCGTTTCCTCCAACTGCGCCAGCCATGTTTTCCCTTCCGTTTTGGCATGACGCAGTTTATCAATATCCGTGTCAAACCCTTCCTTAATGATGCCTCCCTCCCGTATGGAGACAGGCGGCTCTTCGATAATGGATCTGCCGATCAGCTCACAGATATCCTGCAGCGCGTCAATCTGCCCATAGATTTCCCGCAGCGCTTCCGTCCCGGTTTCCTGCAGCACTGTTCTGATATGCGGCAGCATCAGCAAAGAGGCATGCAGCGCGAGGAGATCTCTTGGATTGACCGTGCCATAGCTTACTTTGCCCAGAAGCCTCTCCAAATCATAGACCGGATTCAGATATTCCCTGATTTCGTCCCGCACAATCGCATTGTTGCAAAACTCTTCCACGCCGTCGAGACGCTTTTCTATTTCCGCCTTGTTAACCAAAGGCTGTTCCAGATCGCTTCTCAGCATTCTGGCTCCCATCGCGGTTTTGGTCTTATCGAGCACCCATAAAAGAGAACCTCGTTTCTGTTTTTCCCGCAGCGTTTCCGTTAATTCCAGATTACGTCTGGTGGAACTGTCCAGCAGCATATATTTACTTGTCAGATACGGATACAGATGTGTAAAATGCGCCAGAGACGTCTTCTGGTTTTCATACAGATACTGCAGCAGGCTTCCCGCGGCAACCATGCCGTTTGGAAAATCCTCAATACCAAGTCCCGCCAGCGTACCGACATGAAAATGCTTCTGCAGGCATTTTCTGCAGTTCGCCTCATCAAAATATACAGTTTCCAATGGATAAATGGCAATCCCAAGTCTGCTTTTCAGATCGCCAAGATCAATGCCGCTGACAAGAAACGCGTCGTTACAGATAATTTCAGAAGGGAGATATTTGTGAATTTCATCAATCAGTTTTTTATCGTCTTCCACTTCCGTTAAGAAATAGTCTCCTGTCGTGACATCCGCAATGGAAAGGCCAATCTTCCCGCTAAACCAGGCAATACTCATCAAATAATTATTTTTGCCGTCATCCAGCGCCTGGATATTCAGATTGGTACCGGGCGTAACGACACGCACCACTTCCCGCTTCACAATTCCCCTTGCCTGTTTCGGGTCTTCCACCTGCTCGCAGATGGCTACTTTATATCCCATGGAAACCAGTTTATTCAGATACCCTTCCACAGAATGATAGGGTACGCCGCACATCGGCGCCTTTTCCTCCTGACCGCAGTTTTTTCCGGTCAGTGTGATTTCAAGCGCTTTAGAGGCCTCCAGGGCGTCCTCATAAAACATTTCATAAAAATCCCCAAGTCTGTAAAGCAGAATACAGTCCTGATACTGTTTCTTTGTCTCAATATACTGCTGCATCATCGGCGTCAGTTCTGCCATGCTTTTCCTTATCTCCCGTTCTGTTTTCCTATATAATAAAACCCTCTGCATTCCTCCAGGCGGACGGTGACAAATTGCCCGGTCAGCCCCGCATCCCCGGGAAAGTGCACCAGCATATTGCCTGACATCCTGCCGGTCACCAGACCGGCGCCATGCTCGCTTACGCCTTCCACAAGCACTTCCGCAGTCTGTCCCGCAAACCGCCGCGCCCGCTGCGCCGCTGTCTCCTGCACAACTTTCAGCAGCCTGTCAAAACCCTCTTTTGCAATTTCCGCAGGCACCTGGTCCGCCATGTCTGCCGCCGGCGTACCGCTGCGTTTGGAATACAGAAATGTAAAGGCATTGTCAAACCCCACCTTTTTTACAACCTCAATCGTCTCATCCACGTCGCCAGGCGTTTCCCCCGGAAATCCCACAATCATATCTGTCGTAATGGAAAGATCCGGTATCTCTTTTTTCAGCTTATCTGCCAGCAGCAAATACTGTTCCTTTGTATAGCGTCTGTTCATCGCCTGCAAAATCCTGGTGGAGCCTGACTGCAGAGGCAGATGGAGATGCCGGCAGATCTTCCCGGAATGCTTCATAACCTGAATCAATTCATCCGACAGGTCTTTCGGATGCGGGGTCATAAACCGAATTCTCTTTATGCCTTCTATTTTTTCCACCTCCTGCAGAAGCTGTGCAAAAGAAACAGGATCCGCCAGCGTCTTTCCATAAGAGTTTACATTTTGTCCCAGCAGCATGACTTCCACAACGCCGTCCGCCGCAAGCCGTTCAATTTCCCGGATAATATCTTTTGGTTCCCGGCTCCTCTCCCTGCCGCGTACATAAGGAACAATGCAGTAGCTGCAGAAATTATTACAGCCAAACATAATATTGATACCGGATTTAAAGGCATATTTTCTTTCCGCGGGCAGATCTTCCACGATCTGGTCCGCGCCGTCCCAGATATCCGTAACCATGCCTGTGCCGGTAAGACATTGGTATAATAATTCCGCAAATTTATAAAGATTGTGCGTGCCAAAAATCAGATCGACAAAAGAATAACTCTTTTGAATCTTTTCGATTACAGCAGCCTCCTGCATCATGCAGCCGCAGAGAGCTATTTTCATATGCGGATTGCGCCGTTTATGACCGTGCGCCACTCCCAGCCTGCCATAAAGACGCTGATTGGCATTGTCTCTGACCGTACAGGTGTTAAAGATAACAAAATCCGCATCTTCCCCTTCCACGCAGTCATAGCCTGCCTGCCGCAGAATACCAAGTAACTTCTCCGAGTCTCTGGCATTCATCTGACACCCCATATTGACGACGCATGCTTTAGGACGGTATCCATTTCTCTGTTCGAAATCCTTCACCCATTCCCGGCATTTTGCCATATAGCAGTACTGTCTGGCCGGTTCCTCCTGTGGTGGTTCCTGACTACAATCGATCGTTTCCAAATAAATTTCATTACACATTTTCCGGCCTTATCCTTTCTGTTCTACGCCTGGTCAGGCAATTGCGGATCCTTGCACGAAATACATTATACCGCAGGATCTTCCCAAAATCATTATAAATTTATCGGATTTGTCCATTCCCGGCAATCACATACTTATATGAGGTAAGTTCTTTGAGTCCCATGGGACCCCGTGCATGGAGCTTCTGCGTACTGATGCCGATTTCTCCGCCAAAGCCAAATTCATAACCGTCTGTAAATCTGGTGGAGGCGTTTACATATACACAGGCAGAATCAATTTCTCTTGTAAACTTCTCCGCATTTTCCCTGCTTTTTGTCATAATCGCCTCTGAGTGGCGGGTGCTGCAGCGGTTAATATGCGCAATGGCCTCGTCTATATTTTTAACCGTGACCGCAGACAGAATATAATCCAGGTATTCTGTCCTGTAATCCGCTTCCGATGCCCGTACCGCTTCCGGTAAGATATGGCATACCGCCTCGTCTCCCCGGATTTCCACTGTATGTACCTCCTGTAATCTTTTTTGCAGCAACGGCAGAAATGCCGCGGCAACTTTTTCGTGGATGACGAGCGATTCACAGGCGTTGCACACACCGATGCGCTGGGTTTTAGCGTTGATTACGATATTGACTGAGTCAGTCATGTCCGCGGTTTCATCAATATAGATATGGCAGTTGCCCGTTCCTGTCTCAATGATCGGTATCGTACTGTTTTCCACCGCTGCCCGGATCAGTCCTGCGCTTCCTCTTGGAATCAGGACATCAATATAGTCGTTGCACCGCATAAACTGCGCGGCCATCTCCCGGTCCGTAGATTCCACGATCTGCACGGCGTCCGCCGTCACATTTGTCTTCGCCAAAGATGCGCGGATGGAGTCTGTAATTGCCATGTTGGAATGAATGGCATCACTGCCTCCCTTCAGAATTACCGCATTCCCCGCCTTAAAGCAAAGCGCAAAGGCATCCGCCGTTACATTGGGACGGGATTCATAAATAATGCCGATCACACCCAGCGGCACGGAAATTTTCTGCAGTTTCAAACCATTGGGGCGTTCCCATGCATCCAGGATATTTCCTACAGGATCCGGCAGCCCGGCGATCTGCCGCAGCCCGTCCGCCATGGCGTCTATTCTGGCCTCATCCAGCTTCAGCCGGTCCAAAAGCCCGGCGTGCATGCCGTTTTCCCGTCCAGCGCGCATATCCTCTGCATTGGCGGCCAGGATTTTTTCACAATCCGCCTGCAGCCCCTTTGCCGCACACAACAGCGCTTTATTTTTTTCTTCTTCGGTAAGTGTCTGCAGCTTATACTTGGCCGCAATCGCTTTTTTTCCCAATTCTTCCAATGATTGCATGATAGAATCCTCCTTTTTAGATTTCGCCTGTCTCTGTTACAATGATCTGCGGGCGGATATCATGCGGCGCATAGGGAATGCTTTCCCTGACCTGAAAGGAAAAAGCGAGAGCCGCCGTCGCAATGTCCGGAACCCGCTGCAGATACCTGTCATAATAACCGCCGCCATAGCCGATGCGGTGATGCGCTCTGTCAAATACCGCCCCCGGCATAACCATCAACGTATCTGTCTCCCTGCCATACGGAGCAAACAGACATTCTTTCCGCGCAGGCGGTTCCAAAATCCCCTGAAACCCTTTCTGCAACTCCTCCGCAGCATAGATTTCATAAAATTCCATTGATTTTCCGTCCACAAGAGGACAATACACATGAACCCCTTTTGCAAGACACATGCGGATCAGTTCCTCTGTATCCGCTTCCCGTCTATAATTCACATAACTCAATATATGCGCCGCTCTGTCAAACACAGGAAGACGCATCAGATTTCTGCGGATCTGTCTGCTCTTTTGTCTCCATTCCTCAACCGTCATAGCATCCCGGACGGCCAAAACCCTGTCTCTAATGTCCTTTTTGGTAACCTCTTCCATCGTTTTCTCCTGCCGCCTCTACAGTGTCCTCCTCTACAGGTCAGGATAACTTTCTTCCAAACTTCTCCCCCAGATTCGTCACAGTGCCGTCTGCATTACACACATCGATCGCATTTAACTGTCCGCGCAGATTCGCTCTGATATTGGCCACGTATTCTTCCCGCAGAATCTTCTGCTCCCTTCTCTCTTCGTCGGTTAGTCCTTCCGCCTGGGATTTCCGGTAAAGGGCGTTAATCCTTGTGATTTTTTCTTCCAGCGTCATTTTTATACTCCTTATTTATGGTAATCCGCCACAAAATCAGGCAGATCAAAATTTTCGTCTTTGTGCGCACAAAAAAACGTTCCCAGATTCCTGCCATCCATGATGCGGTGGATAATACGGATATCCGCACTGTTGGCAATGACCATATCCGCTCCTGCGCTTGTAGCGATTTTAGCGGCGATCAGTTTGGTATTCATACCGCCGGTGCCGACGCTGCTCCCCGTGCTGGATTTTCCCATACACATCAGCCTTTCATCAATCCGTTCCACCATATCAATAAATGCGGCGTCTTTGTTTTTTCTGGGATCATCCGTATACAGGCCGTCGATATCCGACAACAGAATTAACAAATCCGCGCCGATCAGCGCCGCCACTACCGCAGATAACGTATCATTGTCGCCGATTTCTATTTCATAAGTAGCGATGGTATCATTTTCATTGACAATCGGAATCACTCCCATTTTCAAAAGTTCTGAAAAGGTATTATGTGCATTATAACGGTTAAGATTGTCAACAATCGTATTTTTGGTCATTAAAATCTGTGCCGTGACCTGATTATATTCCGCAAACATTTTCTGGTATGTCATCATCAGTCTTGCCTGTCCGATAGCGGCGCATGCCTGTTTGACCGCAATATGATTGTCCCCGTATTCTTTATTAATATCTTTGATATGTACCGCCTTTTGCCCCGCCGCTATGGCCCCGGAGCTGACTAACACCACATCTTTTCCTCTGTTGCGCAGATCGCACAATTCCCTGACCAGTACTTCCATCCGTATATAATCCATATCTCCTGTCTCAGGATGCTGTAGGGAAGAGGAACCGATTTTGACTACAATCCGTTGTTTATCTTTTAATAATGCTCTGCTGTTTCCCTTCATTTTCCATTCTCCTCAAAAGATCTGTATTTTCCCGCCAAAGCCTCTGCAACACGCAGGCCGTCCATTGCCGCCGATGTAATGCCGCCCGCATAACCCGCGCCTTCCCCACACGGATAAATCCCTTTGATATTGCTCTGCATCGTACCGTCACGCACCATTCTCAGCGGAGAAGAAGTTCGGCTTTCCACGGCCGAAACAAGCACGTCCCTGTCGGCAAATCCCTTGATCACACGGGAAAACTGTTCCATGCCGTCCAAAAAGGCTTCTGTCAATTCCGCAGGCAGTATTTGCGTAAGATCCGTAAAAACATATCCGCCTTTCATGGCCGGCGTTAACGGCTCTTCCTGCCGCCATCCGGCAGGAACCACCGCATCGGAAGGCTGCGCCCCGTCTGTCCGCCTGTCAAAGACAACACCTGTCCGCCCGGCAAAGACATCACGAAAATCGCCCAGCTTCTGTACCGGAATTTTCCCGCCTCCCGCCCGGTAAGCCGCCTCTTCCAGTTTTCTCTGAAAGGCAACGCCGGCCAGCGGATGCGCGGACGGAAAATCTTCCTTTCCTACGGATACAATAATCGCACTGTTTGCATTGGCGCCGTCTCTGCCGCTGTAACTCATGCCATTGACGGCAGTGCAGTTTTCTTCGGAAGAGGCATTGACCACATAACCGCCGGGACACATGCAAAAAGAATATACCTTCCTTCCGTTTGCCGCCTGCGCCGCCATCTTATAGGAAGCGGCGGAAAGTAAAGAATGCTCTCTGCTTCCATACTGTGACAGATTAATATCCGTCTGTCTGTGCTCTACCCGGAATCCAACGGCAAACTCTTTTGCCTCTATCTGTACTCCGGCATCATAAAGCATCTGAAATGTATTTCTGGCGCTGTGACCCAGCGCAAGCACGGCTGTTTTACACGGCAACACTTCCTCTTTGTTAATGACCAGCCCGGTCAATCCATCCGCCCCGGTCAATATGCCTGTCATTTGGGCGCCAAACCGTACACTGCCTCCACAACGCTCAATTTTCTCCCGTATATTCCGGACAATCCTGACAAGCTCATCCGTACCGATATGCGGTTTGCTGTCATATAAAATCGAAGAATCTGCGCCGGCTTCCACAAACAGGCGCAGCACTTCCCGGTTTCTGCCATCCTTATCCTTTACAAGCGTGTTTAACTTTCCATCAGAAAAAGTACCCGCCCCTCCCTCTCCGAACTGTACGTTAGATTCCGGTTTTAACGTCCCGGTTTCCCAGAAATCTGCCACATCTTTTATGCGGGTATCTACATCCTGTCCGCGTTCCAGCAGTACAGGCCGATATCCATGCCGCGCCAGCATCAATCCGCAAAACAGACCTGCCGGGCCTGTTCCTACGATTACAGGCCGGTATTCCATAGGAAGTTTCCCATGTTCCGGAAAACGATAGGATTTTTCCGTCGTAAGAATCACATTCCTTTGATCCGCACACCGGTAAATCTCCCGTTCATGAGAGACGATACAGTCGACGACATAGCAAAAATACAACTCCGGCTTTTTTCTGGCGTCAAGGGAACGCTTTCTGACCGTATAGGACCACTCCTCTCCCTGTTTCAGATGAAGCTCCCGGCGTATTTTTCTTTCCAACTGCTCCGGTGTATGTCCTACCGGCAATTTTAGCTGTTGTATGCGAATCATTTTATATCCTCCTGCCTGCCGCGGCTCTGCCGGCAATAATGCCGGTGCTCCATGCCCATTGCAGGTTATAGCCGCCGCATCTGCCATCCGCATCCAGCAGTTCTCCCGTCAGATACAGACCCTTCCTTTTTTTTGCTTCCAGAAAATCAGTGACTTCGGTCAGCCTGACGCCGCCTGCGCAGACCTGCGCCTGCGCAAAGGCGTTTGTCCCCGTAACCGTCACCGGAAACTGCCTGCACATGCGGCCCGCTGTCATGATTTTCTGTTCCGGCAAATCGCTTATGCTTTCAGTTGGAGAAATATTGCACTCCTTCAATATGGCGCCTGCTATCTTTTTATGTACTGTACCCGTAAAAAACTGTTCCGCATTGCAGGAGCACAGCGTTTTTCTTCTCTGCAAAAGTATTTCTGACCATTCTTTCCGGCTTGTCTGTGGCAGAAAATCAATCACAGCCGGCAGTTCTTTCTCTCTTGGCAGCGCTTTTGCAGCATATCTGCTGAGCTGGAAAACCGGAATCCCTGAAATACCATAGTCCGTAAGCTGCAGTTCTCCCGTCTCCTGTATCTTTTCTTCTTTTAAAAGAAGCGTAATCTGCGCCTGACACCGCACACCGGCCAATGCCTTGAAAAATTTTTCTTTACAGCGAAGCTGCACCAAAGCAGGTGTAAACGGAATCTGTTTTATGGAAAACAGGCCCGCAAGATCCAGACCATTTTCTTTTGTGCCTTTTTTTAATCCTGCCGCGCTTCCACAGGAAAGAATAATCCTGTCAAATTCATACGGACAGTCCTTTTTTGTATGTACCAGAAAACGTCCTTCCTTCCACTTTACTGCAGTGACGCGGCAGCCGTTTTCCACCGTCACATGACTACGGTCCAGCGTAAAACGAAGTACATCCAATACCGCCGATGCCTGTTCGCACCAGGGATAAACAGCGCCGTTCTTTTCTTTTGTCAATAGTCCAATCCGATGAAAGAAAGCAAGCGTATCCGGCACAGGAAATTGTTTGAATATAGCCCACAGCCTTTCGGGATCGTCACTGTGATAGCAATCGGAGGTCATATGCAGATTGGAAAGATTGCATTTCCCGTTTCCCGTGACGAGCAGTTTATTGCCGACCCGTTCATTTTGTTCCAATATCGTAACCTGACTGCCGCATTGTGCTGCGGTAATCGCCGCCACCATGCCTGATGCGCCGCCGCCGATAATTCCAATTTTCATCCTATCCACCTATCCCGTCCCATTTTTCCCTTTAACTGGAATACGATTCCAAAAAGTGATACAAAGCGCCCTGGCCGCTGATTAATTTTTTCTGTATGATCTCTTCCTGCAATTCTTCCGGCAGATTTTCCACACAAATATCTGTGTACAGATATACGTTTTTCATATCTTCCATATATACTACAATATAATGATTTTCCGATACAAGATAAAATATTTCTTCCGCAGGTTCTTCCACCAGCTGATAATTTTTTCGTATTCGAATCCGTTCGCCGGAAAATGAAAGCACTTCTATGGAAATCAGTCCCCGCTGTTGTTCTTCCAGCGGGGGAGACAATTCATAGGAAGCCATTGCATCCACAAATCCCTCTCTGTCCATTCCGATGTATTTCCCGGGGATTTCTTCTTCATGTTCCGCTGTAATATCCGTATTTTTATCATATTCTTCAATTAAAAAAACAGTGTCGCAGGTGACAATATCCGGGGTACGGCTGTCTGTCGGAAGGCTTTCCCCATCTTCCGCATTCTCCGTTTCTCTTTCCGCCGTATACCGCTGGAACATTTTTTCTTCTGCCTTGTTGGGATAAAACAGATTGCAGTATGCAGAATTGAAATACATGCCCGCCGCAAATCCAAGCAGCCCTGCCATACAAAATAAGCTGACTCTACCGATAAATTTCATGATATAACTCCTTTTATCATAGTATCAGCTTAAATTTTATTTTTATGCAATCCTTGTATTACGGTTGTCAGGTATCGGCCTGATCCCATTTCATTTACAAGAGTTTGACTGCTTTTGCCACAATACAGAGCCATTTTCCACCGGGAATCAGACAAAGCTGCCTTTCTGTCACTCCATGCAGCAGCAAAAGGACGATAAAATATAGGATACATCCCAGAAAAGCGCCCAATAAGAACAACCATACAGGCGGTATCACTTTTGCAAGCGCTTTGGACGCCAAATACAGAATCACTCCCATGACTGCCGCAGCGATGACGGGCGGCAGGCTGCCGCGCAACAGGCCATAACGGAACCCGCAGCTTTTCTGCACCACCGCGCCCATAAAAACCAACAGACAGAAAGCATAAATGATATCTGCATACAATACGCCAAATATGTCAAGATGCAGAAGTTCCAGCATGCCGTAGAGAGCGCCCAGATGCAGTAGAAAAGCGCCAATGCCGCAAAACATAGCGACGCCGGTTTTTTTAATCCCCAGCAAGACTTCCGTCAGCAGCCAGGCAGCGGAAAAGAAGACAGCGGTGACCGACCCTGCCAAAAGTAAAAGAGAGCCGGTCTCTGCATCCTGTCCCGGAAAAAACGTCTCCAGCATGGGCGCCGCCAATGTCCCTGTAATAACAGAAAAGGGAATGACGACGCTCATAGACGCCTGCAGAATATTTTGTATCAAATCCCGCATTTGCGGATAATTTTCCCTCCGACAGCAGGCATATACTCTGTCACGCATCGTAAAACCCATAGCGCCTGCCAGAATTACCGGGAACGCCGTAAATGTCTTATATTTTCCATAGTAGATCCCCCATTGCCGGATCATCTGCCCTGTCCCCAGACTGTCCTTCATCAATTGGCAGAAAATAATCTGCTGCACCAATAGATAGCCTCCGAAAAATAAGCCGCAAAGAAGCGCCGGGAGCAGATGGGACAAAAACAGATAGGTAATTTGACCAGTCCCTTCTCTTCCTTTTCCGCTATCCTTTCCCTTTTTCTTTCTATAATAGGAATACGATACCAAATAAACAGACAGCAGCAGCAAAAAGGAAGCTGCTGTGCCTGCCAGAATACCGCCTGCAAACCCTTCCACTAAAAAAGAGAGCCTAAAATCCTCATTCTGCAACAGTGCACCGGCCTTTACGCCATATTTTCCACGCATATTTGACAGAGGAAAACCAACGGCTAATAGAATCATCTGCTCTACTGCCATGGAAACCAGCACCGGAAAACCAGCGCCATTTCCCAAAAAATATCCCCGCAGTACGCCGTTCCATGCAGACAGCAAAACCGCACCTGCTAAAACCTGCAGCGGCAGTACGGCAAGCGGTTCCAGCATGATATGCTCTGTCAGATATGCGGCCCCAAACAACAATAGTACTGTCAGGGCAGCGCCTGTTATCGTCGCATAAAAAAATACTGTCCTTATAATTTGTCCTGCAATTTTATACTGCCCTTGTTTCAGCCGGTGTCTTATGAGCTGCGATAAAATTCCGGGCAATCCATAAGAAGAAAACAGACAGACAAAATAAAAGATACCGTACGAAGACGCGTAAATACTGTTTCCTTTATCTCCCCACACGGCAGTCAGCGGAATCCTGCGAAGCAGCACACACGCATTGAGAAAAAGAAACATGATTGCAGCTATGCCGCCCTGCGCGATCAGGTTCGTCTGTTTTTTGTTTATTTTACGTCTTGCCATAAGCGTCTTATCCTGTCTGTATTGTCTATTGTATCTCTCTCGTAATGCCGATACGGCGAAGCGCCGCCTCCTGCTTCTGCTCCATGACTGCCGCCTCCTGCGGCGTCATATGGTCATACCCGCATAAGTGTAACATACTGTGGGCCACAAGGAAAGCAATTTCTCTTTTCAGAGAATGCCCATAGCAATGCGCCTGCTCCATCGCCCGTTCCACGGAAATAATGATATCTCCGAGCAGCAATTCCCCGCTGTCCATATCAAAATAATCAGCCGGATACTGCTGCGGTATGGAAAAATCAGCCGGCAATGTAAAATCCAGATTGGGAAACGAAAGGACATCCGTAGGCATGTCCATCTTTCTGTATTCCCTGTTATACTGCCGGATACCCGCATTATCGGTAAGAAGCACATTCACCTGTGCCGCATAGGGGCAGTTCTCTGACTCCAATATTTCTTCGGCGGCTGTTTTTATAATTTCTTCCACGGAAAACGGAAATTCCGTATCTGTTTCATTTTCAACGTAAAAAGTCATAATACAGTTTCTCCCTGCTGAATATCTGCTTCATAACTGCAAGATCATGGACCGTAATCAGGCTCACATCCAGACTGCCATTCTGTTGCTTCTTCTTAAAAACGACGTCTACCACCTGATCATAATCCGGTTTCCCATTCGGGTCTTTGGAAAACAAAAATAAAACGGAGGAAATGATGGCATCTGAAAGCATTACGATCGTGCTCTCTTTGGTAACAAACCGGCGGCTGGCGCATTCCAGTATCATGCTGCGCACATCCGGGGGAAAATCATATTCCTCACACATGTTTATGATCACATCTTCTTCCGCAGAATCCGGCCATTTATCTCTGTAAATTCTGCCGATGCGGTGATAATATGCACCCGCCTTGGCAAGCGCCGCATCCGCCTGTATACTTGCCGCAATACGCTCACAAAAATACGCAGTATGCACCGCAAGAAAATAATCGTCCCGCGCTTCTTTTTTCATCTCCGCCATTAGTTCAAATTCGGGATCATTAATTTCCTGATACCGGTTTCTGTACTGATGGATAATTGAAAAACTGAAATATTTCAAGACGCACAAAAGCAAAAGTCCCGTCAGACACATATTCATTACGGGAAGCACGAACATCTCCCATGTCAGCCGTTCATTGACAAAGAGAACAATAGACGCCGTCTCCGTCACAAAGAAAAACAAGAGCGATATCACTGTGGGAATCCCGACTTTGTAGGATTCATCCAGGTTCCGAAAAAGGAGAATAGCCACGCCGCCGCTCAAAAAGTAGAGAAAAAATACATTTACCGAAGCCTCTGACAAAAACACTGCAAACATTATTACGGCGGCATAGGAAAACAGACCTAAAAATGCATTGCTGAAAAAAGAAAATGCCACGGCAAGTGCTACGATCGGCCAGACCGGAAAAGGAAACAACGGAAGCAGACAGGCAAACAGTGTGCCGGAAATAAAAAAAGCGGCAAACCGCATCATGTGGAGCGAGTTGTTGTAATCCAGCATTCCTTCCAAATCATGGTGATACCATCCGAATACAAGACATAGTGCGGAAATCGTAAGCATTACCGTATTGCGGATCTGCTCATTCAGTGGTCTCTGATAGAGAAATCCGGCGCCTGCCGACAAAAGACATGGCAGCAAAATCATCAAAATTCCTGTCATTATTTTTTTTAAATTGATCTTTTTCATAAAAATCCTATCTTCTGCCGCTTCGTCCGCTGTAATTGCGGCTCTTTTTCCTTGTATCCGGCTGTCTTGTCTCATATATCTCATATGCTTTAACGATTTTCTGCACAAGCGGGTGTCTTACCACGTCTTTACTTGTCAGTTCACAAAATGCAATATCATCTACTTTGCGCAGGACGCGGATTGCAACATCCAATCCGGAAAGAGCATCCGGTGACAAATCCTTCTGCGAGGCGTCTCCGGTGACAATAACTTTGGAACCGAAACCGATGCGCGTCAAAAACATTTTCATCTGCGCAGGCGTCGTATTCTGCGCTTCATCTAATATAATATAGGCATTATCAAGAGTTCGTCCCCTCATATAAGCAAGAGGCGCCACTTCGATCAGACCCTTTTCCATATTTTTGGCAAAACTCTCCGCTCCCATAATCTGATACAATGCGTCATAAAGAGGCCGCAGGTAAGGATCCACCTTGCTCTGCAGATCCCCCGGCAGAAAACCAAGCTTTTCACCTGCTTCAATCGCCGGCCTGGTCAGAATAATCCGTCCTACTTCATCGTTTTTGAATGCGGTGATCGCCATTGCCATCGCAAGATATGTCTTGCCTGTCCCGGCAGGACCAAGACCGAAGGTGATCATGTGCTCCTTTATAGCATCCACATAAATTTTCTGCCCCAGGGTTTTCGGTTTGACAGGTTTGCCGTTTATCGTATGGCAGATTGTTTCCTGATCGATTTCCAAAAGAGCATTCTCTCTGTGCTCATAGCTCATTTCCAACGTATAATCCACATTTTGCTCCTGAATCATATTCCCCCGCTTTGACAGTGCAATCAGATTTTTCAAAACGCTTTCCGCCTGCCTGACACTTCCTTCCGTACCAGTAATTTTAATCCCCTCGTCACGATTGACAATCATAACGGAAAGCTCGTTTTCTATTTTCCGGATATAAGCGTCATATTGACCGAACACATTCTGCATATGTTCTGTAGGAACTGACATTTTTAAAGTAAATTCATCCATCCGTTATTGTTCCTCCGTTGCCTGTAATCCTTCCTCCGTACGATCAGACAGTTCCGTTTTGGTCGTAACAAGAGTTCCTGTTTTCTCCACTACGGTAAAATCTGCCTCTAACACATAATACAGGGCATCTTTCTTTATTTTAACATCTTTTTGCAGAATTTGTACCCCTTTTTCTTCTAAAGTTTCAATTACACTGTCTAATTTCTCCTGACAAAGCAATTTCGCCTGCTCTTTTGTATATTTTTTTTCCGTCAATTCATATTCCCTGTAGCAGTAACAGCCAAAACTGACAGGCAGATAAAAATCTTTCAGCACTTCCACCCTGTTTTCGGTAATGACACAGTCACTTTTGGGAAACAGGATACGGGCCGGCAGACTCATCTGCTTTTCAAACACACGGATATACGGCACCCTTTTCTCGTTACCCGTATATATTTTGCACTGGTATGCAGCAGGCAGTTTCTCTTCATATCGGTAACTGCATTGTAGATAAATGTCCGCATCCGCCCTACAGAACAGATAATCCTTTATTGACGCATCCTCCCCATAGACCGGCACTGCGCCGCTGACAAGGATTTCACCCGGTTGTACTTCGTCCTCTATTTTTACGAGTGGCACGCCGCTTCTTGTCACCATACTGACAATTTTTCCGTTTTTGGTAGCTTCCAGATCCATACCCTTTTCTTCCGTATGCTCTATTTGCGGCGTCGCCCTTGTGTTTTCCTTGATTTGTATGACGAGCTTTGTACCGTCCAGCCTTGCAGAGGTCCATGTAACCACGTCAAATTCTTTGCGGATTGCTTTTTCCAGCATTTCGATATCCAGCTCTCTTTTTTTGCTGCCGCATGTGATCTGGTTCTCTTCCAGAAAATCCATCAGCACGTCTGTCGTCAAACTGCTGTTTCCCGTTATCTCAATCGCCCAGATATAATAGGACATCCCATGCAGAAAGAACAGACAGAAAAACAGACCCAGAATGAAAATACTTCTCCTTTTCAAATGCGGAATCAAAAAAGGCAGTCCATATTTCTGTAAAATGGCTGCCCTTGTCTTCGTTTTTTTGGTAATCGGTTTCAATCGCCGAAAGCCGCTAATGCTGATACACATCGTATAATATGCGCCATGATTGGCAATGTCCCACAGAAGAATGTCACGATTGCTGCAAAGATTCATAAAACGTTCCGGTGAATACCCCCATACTTTGATTCTCACATAACCACGCAGAAAGTGAATAAACTTTTCCATAGCGCTCCTCCTGTCTACTCATACCTTACACATTGAATACATCCGCTGATCTTCATGTCTTCATTTGTATAATAATCAATTGACAGGCATTTCCCCGATATGCAGATTTGGCAGGTCTTGCCCTGCAGCAGCACAAAGGTATCCGAATATTCTATAAGACCCTTGTAGTTTTCTATCCAGGCTTCATGGTTTCCGGTCAGCGTTACAATAGAAGCTCCCAAAAGCAAATCTTTTGGAAGCTTCAGGGAATCCACAACCTGTTCTTTTCTGGATATGGTTTCGTATGCATTGCTTTTCTTTTTCCTGTTCATACCACACTATATGAAGCAATCCTCTTTGGTATGACTCTTTTTAATCTTCCTCTTCCTCGTTATCCGGCAACATCGGACTGTACCTGGATGTGCCGAGGAATCTGTCTTCCACAACCGCGCCGTCTGAAGAGATTTCCAGGTATGCATTTGCCGCAAGACTTCCCTTTCTGACCGCATGCAGCCTGTAGGAAGTTCCCGCCGTCAGTAATTCATTGGTATAAATATTGACAGTCAGGTTTTTGCCTTCCGTATATGCCTCAATCAATACCGGAAACGGATAATCATTACGAAAACGCAGATCCTTGCTTCCGCCGGAAATCGCAGCATCCATGCCAAGCGGCAGATAATGCACCGGCATACTGTGCGGATGCCGTTCCAAAACGGTAAGGCCGCTGTTCATCACCGCATTGTATACCGTAGAGGATACCTGACAGATACCGCCTCCCATTCCCGGCACAACCTTACCTCCTACATAGGTGCCCGCCTGCCGATAACCGTTGGCAGAAGTTCTTGGCCGAAACGCCGTATTCATAGAAGCTTCCTGTCCCGGGTACAATACCATCTGATTGATATTAGAAGCGGCAACCTGTATATTTTTGATCCGGTTAGAGGAACTTCCCCGAAAACTGGTCGTACAACTTCCTTCCAAAGAATATTTGTTGATAACCACTTCTTCCGGCACTTCGGCATTTTCCACTTGTAAAAACGACTCGCCAATCTCAATGATAGCATCCTCTGCTCCAGGAAATGCCAGCATTTCCAACAGTTTATAGCAAATTTGTTCTTTTCCGGCATCGCTTATCTGCGCAAAGGACACGCCGGGCCAGGTCAAAAAAGTGTCTGTCTCCACATCATAGTAGTAAAATGCATCTCCCTCCGGCTCAGATGCCAGCACATTGTTGATCTCTTCAACGAATGCGTCCAGCGCTGCCGTATCCGGAATATGGCACAGCCTTGTCCCGTCTGCATTGTCCTGTACAACCACCTCCATCGACCCAAAATCGGCCATGGTTCTTTCAAAAGTATGATCTTTTACTTTTACCACCAGCTTCTGCCCCGGCAGATCTGCTTTCAGCGCCGCAACATTCGTCACATAGGGGACGCCTGCTTCCGCATGGGCTGTTAATCCCCCATTCCAGACAAGCAGCAGCGATGCAAGAATGACCGTAAATACCGTCCTCTTTCTTTTGTCTCCAATCGCATTTCTGAACACCCGCATACTCCACTCTCCTTACAGATTCTAATTTCCCGGCCCTCTCCGGAACGCTTCATCGGAAGTTTATTTTAAGATGGCGTTTGTCTCCTCAATTACATTCTTCACATCATCCGCCAGACGGAAAACATGATCCATAGATTCCTGTATGATACGCCCGTTTTCTGATGTCTGGGTGACGCCTGTGATCGCTTCCTGCACAGCCTGCAGCAGCTCTGAAATCGTCTCATTGAACTGCTGGATTACTTCTGTGATTTCCCCAATTGCGCGTTTAATCCCCTTGTCGTTCTTTTTAGCGGAGGCAACGGAAGCCTTGGAACTGTCGGACAACTCTCTGATATTGGAAGCCACCACGGCAAAACCGCGTCCGGCCTCTCCGGCTCTTGCCGCTTCGATTGCCGCATTCAGCGACAACAGATTGATCTGACCGGCAATTTTCTCTACATCCTGTGTCATTACATTATAGCTTTCAATGCTGCTGCTGATATGATCCGCTGACTTTTTGATCCCTTCATTGAGTCTGGACAGCTTATTCATATGGTCTGCCACTACGCTCATCTCTTCTGATGTATGTACGCCAATATCGCGGATCATATCCGCTTCCCCTTTTACATCCTGAATATTGCCGCTGAGCTGTTCAAACACACTGATCAGATCCGCCGCCATCTCGGTCACCTTTTCGTTTACGCTTTCCGCCTTCTGTCGTTCCTCCCGGTTTTTATTCATCATATACTGATGACAGTTTTCTTTTTCATTGATACCTTTTGCCAGTGCAATGGCCATATCGCGGCAGGATTTAAAGCCACAGGCATGACAATCGAAATGTTTTTCACGATCCGTCGTCTTCTCAAGAAGCTGGTAGCTTTTCTCAATGTCTGCCTGCGTAATAACGGCTTCCTTTGTTTCACTCACGTGGTATGACCGGATATAATCCTCCAAACGCAGCTTTTTGTCAAACTCCATAAACTGCAGATCGTGTCCTCTTTTGTTCTTCTTTTTCCGGATGCCTTTCGCATGCTGTTCCACATTGTACATAATGTTGTTCATTGCGAAACAATGATAATCGACTCCCGTCGCAGGACCCCCGTTGCAGCCGTCCTGGCAGCTCAGCACGTCAAATACCTGCGGCAGATCGCTTTCTTTCTGTTCAAGGTACAGATCCAGATTCTCATACAGATGATCCGTACCCTCCGATGTGATAACCTCCATATCCGGCATATGGATCAGAAGATTGCTCATCAGTCCGCCCGGTCTGGGATAAATGGCGCCTTCCAAACCCATATTGTCGTCAAATTCAAATTCACTGTAAATTCTGATCTCCGGCAGTATGACATTGCTTTCTTCGAAATAATCCCGCAGATGTTCCATTGTCACATTGTAATCGATCAGCTTTGTATCTTCAAATTCATCACTTTTGGCAATGCAGGGAGAAATTGCGGCTATCTTACCGTTATAGCCAAGCACCTTACGGATGTAGACGGCAAGGCAGAGCATCGGACTATGTATAGGCGAAAGGTTGGGAAGCAGCTCCGTTCGGATTTTTGTCACATAATTCACTACAGCCGCACAGGGCTGGGAAATCAGCTTCTTGTTCGGATTTTTCTGTAAATAGCGGATATGAGCCCATGTGCAGATATCCGCACCATAGGATACGTCATATATTTTTTGTATTCCCTGATTGCGGAACCATTGAAGCACATGACGCCAGTTGCCGTCAAAAGCTATTTTAATGGAAGGCGCCGCAATCAGCACAATTTCTTTTCCGGCCTTCAGATCACTGAGAAACGCATCGATATCATCTGTGTAACTTCTGGCGTTATGTGAACATGCCTTAATGCAGGCGCCGCACTTAATGCATTTATCCGAATTGACTTGGATGACGAGATTTCCTTCCTCGTTTGTTCTGGCAATATTGGCATCAATTACCGGACACACCCTTACACAGGCATTGCATCCTACGCAGTTATTTGTATCTACGCGTATTTCCCCCATACTATATATCCTCCTCTGCAAGTAATTTCCTCTGTAACGTTTGCAATTGTTTTCATTATACACGATAATCCGGCAGATTACAATCAATATGCCGTTTTTTGCGTTTTCCCATTTTTGTGCAGGAATACTGCTGTCGGGATTTTGCACAGACAGAACAATGACATGCACCGTAAAAAAGACATTGCCCGTAAATTTGTATGACATTGGCGGACATTTTTGTCCGAAAATGGCAGACAAATTTGCAGGAATGCTCTTTTGACCGGTGTGTGAATGTTCTGTCTGTGCAAAATCCCGGCAATGTTCTGTCTGTGCAAAAATGGGGAAACGCCAAACAGCCGGCCGCCTATTCCACACCCGCTCTTTTACAGAGATCCTTTACACAGCATCTTTCACAAAATGGTTTCGTTCTCGCTGTACAAATTTCTCTGCCGTGGTTGACAAGCCGGTGGCAGAAATCACTTCCCTCTTCACCCGGTATGATTTTCCACAGCTCCTTTTCCACCTTGGCAGGTTCCTTTATGCCGTCTACAAGTCCCATTCTGTTTACAAGACGAATACAATGGGTATCTGTCACGATCGCCGGTTTACCAAACACGTCTCCCATAATCAGATTAGCGCTTTTTCTGCCTACCCCCGGCAGCGCCAGCAGTTTATCAAAATCATCCGGCACTCTGCCGCCATATTCATCACGCAGCTTTTTCATGCAGGCGCTGATATCCCTCGCTTTGCTTTTACCAAGCCCGCAGGGCCGGACGATCTCTTCAATCTCATCCACAGGCGCTTCGGCCAGCGCCTGTACATCCGGAAACTTTTCATAAAGTTTTTCCACAACTACATTGACTCTCGCATCCGTACACTGCGCCGCCAGACGCACGCTCACCAGCAGTTTCCATGCCTGGTTGTAATCAAGCGTACACTCCGCCTGCGGATATTCTCTTTTCAACCGTTCGATAATTTCCAATGCCCGTTCTTCTTTTGTCATTTGTCCCGTTCTTCCTTCCTTGTAAACTGTGCGCTTCTGCGTCGTTTTCCGCACAGTGGAAAACGTATAAAAAGAATAACAGGCAGAACTTGATTCTATCCTGCCTGTTCTCTACTGTAAAAGTCCCAGTGTCGCAACCGGACAGCCCATCTGCCGCCCTAGTCTGTTCTGTTTTTATTATAGGGAAAACGGGATTCTAATGCAAGTGTAAAATGCATACCGTCTCTTGTTTTGCTGCGGATGCACCTTCCCCTACACCGTTCTCCTATTTCTTTTCCAGCATTTCCACCGTTTTCTGATGCAGCATGCGTTTGTTTTGATTGGATTCCAAAAAACAGCCGTATAGAAGATCAATGATCACAAGCACCGGAAACTGCGGCGATATCAAATTCCCATTATCCAGATTTTTCAGCGCGGCTACCATAACCTGCTCGTCCACATAATCGTGTCTGGAACGGTTGCCTGTAATAAAAACAGTTTTTGCCCCACGCTGTCGGGACTGGTCCAGTGCAAAAAGCACTTCCTCCTTTGCTCCGCTTAACGAGATGCCGATCACCAGATTATCCTGCCCCTGGAAAATGGCCGCCATGCGGATCATATCCCTCTGGTCGCACGATTCCATCAAAACGCCCAGACGGACAAACCGCCTTTTCATTTCTTCCGCTGCCAGACCTGAACTTCCGATTCCCACAACAAGAACACGTTTTGCCTCTCCAATCATCCGGCAGATCCTTTTGATCTGCTCTTCATTCACAATAGCTGAGGAACGGCGCAGCAAATCGTTATAACGGTTCAATACAGTCTGGGAGGATATGGAGATCCGGTCATTCAGATTTTCAAACGCCTGCTGATACTGGTAGATAAACTCACGGTATCCCCTAAATCCAAGCTTCTTGGCAAATCTGGAAAGAGAGGCCTCGGAGACATACAGCCTCTCTTTCATGGCGCGGATGGAAAAATCCTGTTTTTCTTTATTGCCGACAAAAAAATCGGCAATGACCTGTTCCCCTTTGGTAAAATATTCATACCGGTCAATGATTGTCGGAATAATGTCTTCCGTATACATCATATTCCTCCCCTCATAAGCACATACATGTTACTTTAATCGTCAACGCCCAGAATATCGTTAATTGCATTTTTATAAAGAATTGCTTTTGCGCCATAGACTGCCTGGATACCGCCGTCTATCTCAAATACGGCGGCCGCGCCCATCTCTTTAAGCAGCTCCTTATCCACTGCCCCGGCGTCTTTTACGCTGACGCGCAGTCTGGTAATACAGGCATCGACATCCTCAATATTGGCAGCGTCGCCAAGCGCCTGCAATATGCGTTTCGCTTCCTCCGCTATAGAGGATTTGTTGTCTACCTTCGGTGTATCTTCTTCATTTTCTGCTTCATCACGTCCCGGCGTCATGAAATTAAATTTGAGAATAGCAAATTTAAATGTAAAATAGTACAAAGCCGTCCAGCATAGTCCCAGGGGAATGACCCTGATCCAGTTTGTTTTCGCATTGCCCTGCAGAACGCCAAACAGGAAGAAATCAATCAGCCCGCCCGAAAATGTATTGCCAATCCGGATACTCATCAAGTCTGACACCAGAAAAGACAATCCATCGAAAAATGAATGTATTACATATAATATCGGCGACACAAACAAAAACATATATTCCAACGGCTCTGTAATACCTGTAATGATGGAAGTCAGCGCTACGCTTAAAAAGATGCCCATGTATTTCTTTCTGCGTTCTTTCTTTACACAATGATACATAGCCAGCGCAGCGCCCGGCAGACCAAACATCATCGTTGCGAAACGCCCGGCAAAAAATCTGGTCCCTTCTGTAAACAATCCTGCATGACCGGGATCCGCCAACTGCGCAAAAAAGATTTTCTGCGCTCCCGCAATGCTTTCACCGGCAACCATTTCCACGCCGCCCAATTCCGTATACCAGAACATGGGATATATCATATGGTGCAGTCCTACCGCGCCGCACAGACGCATCAGAAATCCATATAAAAATGTGCCGACAACCCCTGTGGAAGCAATGCCGTTGCCTGCAAGCACCAGCAGGTTCTGCAGCGGGGGCCAGACAATGTAAAAACCGCCCCTACTAAAATCGCCGCCAGAGCAGTAATAATTGGCACAAACCGCGAACCGCCAAAAAATCCCAATACCTGTGGCAACTGGATATTTCTGTATTTATTGTGCAGCTTTACAACAACAGCGCCCATCACCAGCGCGCCTACAACGCCTGTATCAATAGCGGAACCGTCCGGATGAAAAATAGAAAGCATCACAGCGGTAGTGCCGTTCATAATCAATAGTCCTACCACACCGGACAAAGCAGCCACGCCCTTGTCTTTCTGCGCCAGTCCGACGCACAAACCGATACAAAGCAGCAAAGACAAATTGGCAAAGACTGTATTCCCGGCCGCTGCCATAATTTTGAAAACCGCCTGCAAAAACGGTATATTCAGTATCGGATAGCTTGTAATAGTGGCTTCGCTGCTAAGCGCACTGCCGATTCCAAGCAAAAGTCCGGCAGCCGGCAGAATCGCAATTGGCAGCATAAATGATTTTCCTATTTTTTGCAGCGTCTTAAACATAATGCACATCCCCCTTCTTTTGTTTCGTAATTTCTCTGACAAACCGTTCGGTAATCTGTTTTGGTCTGGTAATCGCCCCTCCCACTACCGCGCTGTAAACGTGACAGTCTTCAAATACCTTTGCCAGTTCTTCGGGCGTATTGATTTTCCCTTCCGCAATGACCGGTGTTTTCAATTCTTCTGTACATTTTTTCAAAAGTTCGAAATTGGGTCCTTCAATCTTTTCAGAATACGGCGTATAACCGCACAAAGTTGTCCCGATCATATCAAAACCGGTTTTTTCCGCTTGAACGCACTCCTCATACGTGGAACAATCAGCCATTGCCAGGCGCCCATTTTCGTGAATCATTTGCACAAGCTCTTCCAACATTTCGCCATTAGGCCGTCTGCGTACAGTCGCATCCAGCGCGATGATTTCACAACCACTCTCCAACAACTCTGCGATCTCTTTTTTTGTCGGCGTAATATAAACGTCGCTGTCCGGATAACTCCTCTTCACAATTCCGATTACCGGCAGATCAACCGTTTCCTTAATCGCCAGAATATCTTCCTTCGACTGCGCCCTGATTCCCGCAGCGCCGCCCTGCCATGCTGCCAACGCCATTCTGGACATGATAAAGCTTGAATGCAGCGGCTCATCTGGCAAAGCCTGGCACGATACAATCAATTTTCCTCTTAGTTGTTCTAACATAATCACCCTCCCTGTCAGTTGTCCTCTTTATTATCTTTGTCCCGTAAATTTTACATTGCCCATAAATTTTATTCAATATTTCTAAAGACTTTAGATTTTAGTTTCAAAACTTGTTAATTTCCCCTATAAAAGCGTCAAATTTTTGAAAATTCTTTCGAAAACCCGCCAGTTTGGCAGCCACTCTCATATCCTTTTGTGAAATTACGGCAGAAACAACAGCCTTCCTGTTGTCGTTAATAAAAAAGAGCTTCCAAATCATCAGAAGCTCTTTCTCATTCCTTCGCAAACACAAATCAGGATTTATTTACTTGTATTTAATATACAACAGCTATTTATAAAAACCACACGGAAAATCCATCGGCCTGCTTTCACAACTGACCATGCATATTCTAGTTTCTTGCCGGCATCCGGAACTTTGCAAGCGCTTTGTTTAAAAAGTCGTTAAAGGGTTTCATAATTCGAAAAAGCTCCGCCGCCTTTGCAATAAATAGATCCGCATCCAGCAGCTCCTCGTCTTTTAGCGGATATTCCAGATACCAGCTCTTAAACTTAAGATATTCCCCCTGCGGATGTTCTTTATCATACCCGGCCGGAATCTTCTTTAAGGCCGTCCCCTGTACCGTAAAATGTTTTGCAAACTCTGGCTCATGTATTATCTTTTCCCACTCTTCTCCATTCCGGGCAATATGATCCCGCACCATCGCTGTTGCATCCTTAAACATATCTGTAAACAATCCGCCGCCTAAAAAGGATTGATTGTCAGGCTTTATCATAAGATAATACCCAACAGGAACAGGCAGTTTGCCTTCCGAGGAAATATGAGCGCGAAACGCAGGATTATAAGGCGATTTGTCATGACCAAAGCGGGTGTCCCTGACAATCTTAAACGTAAGGTCTTTCGGATTGTTGTGTAAAACGCTGTTGTCAAACTTTCCGATTTCCGCAATCAATATCTGCAGTAAGTTTTCAAATTCGGCATTTGCTTTCTTATAATCATCCTTGTTCGCATGATACCATTCACGGTCATTATGTATGCGCAACGCCGATAAGTACTCCATGATCAACTGTGTATTCATAATTTGTCCTTTCTATTCTCCGGATACCGGAAAGCTGCGCGAAACCTAAAACGCCGCCTTTATTTATGGTATGGCTGCCCGTTGGCAATCCGGTATCCCCGGTAAATCTGTTCAAACAAAATCACCCGCATCAACTGATGCGGAAACGTCATATCTGAAAAACTGATCTTTAAGTCCGCCCTCCGGCTGACCGAAGTATGGAGCCCCAGGGAACCGCCTATCACAAACTGGATATGACTTTTCCCCGCAACGCCTGCCTTTTGCAGCACATTGGAAAAAGCGACCGAATCCATTTTTCTGCCTGTAATTTCCAGTGTGATCACATAAGCGTCCGGACGGATTTTGGAAAGCAGCCGTTCCCCCTCTTTTTTCCGTACCTGTTCTTCCTGCGCCGCACTGGCTCCCTCCTTCGTCATCTCGTCCGCCACTTCCACCACTTCCGTCCTGCAGTAGGCGGAAAGCCGTTTTCTGTATTCCGCCACCGCTTCCCGGTAAAATGCTTCCTTCATTTTTCCCACGCAGACAATCGTAATCCGCATATCTTCCGCTCCTTCTTCGATACATTCTGTTATTTTTACGGTTTGCCCGCCGGAGAAGAAAAGAGCTTCATCAGCATTTCCGCAATTTTTTCAATTGGCTCCTGCGCCATCTCTTTATGCTCTAACAGAAATTCCCATTTCCCATCAGTATTTCTGCGTATTTTAATATGGGTGCGCAGCAAAAACAATACCGCGATGAAAACCCCTATTTCTGTCAGACCGGGAACGGCATATGTACCGGCCCCCTCCATATTTTCCGCATAGTCATCCGCCATAGCGGCCACTGCCGGATCTCGCGCCGCCAGCTCTAAGACCGCCTCCGCCAATTCCCCGGGACACTCGGTTTTTGGCAGCACATCCTTCCAATCGGCCTCAAATGCCGCATACGCAGGATCCTGCTGCGCCAATGCCCGCAGTATATGCTTTTTTACTTGTGCGGAACGATAACAGCCGTTCATTTCATTTCCTCCTCCAAATTCTTTTTGACCAGTGCGATTACTTTCGGCGATGCCTGTTCTTCCAGACGCTTCTGCAGAAAAGGCGCCTTTGCTGCCGGAGCGCTGCATAACAGATGGCAGTAACCGTGAACGGCAATTGTAAAGCGCTCACTGTCATCCAGCCGTTCCAGTATGGAAATTGACCGCAGATAAAAGTCTGCGGCGGCCGAAAAATCTCTCTGTTCCTGCGCAGTCATGCCAAGCTGATAGTAGGTGCAGGCGGCTCTGTACTCGTCTCCTTCTCTTTTCTCGATTTCCAGGCACTTTTGATACCACCGCTTTGCTGTCGGAAATTCCTTCCGTTTCTGGGCAATCATGCCAAGCTGATAATAGGTACCGGCTGCGTTATGCTCATTTTTCTGGCTTTCATTGATCGCCAGAGACTTTTTGTACCATTCTTCCGCCGTCCCAAAATCCCCTTGTTCCTGTGCAGTTACACCAAGCCGATGATAGGTACGGGCCGCATCATACGTATTCCCCTCTTTTTCCGAAGTCTCCAAAGATTTCCGGTACCACGCCTGCGCCGCTGCGAAATCC
>CAJUDS010000001.1:237107-503757 GCA_910585345.1 uncultured Lachnospiraceae bacterium
GGTACCACGCCTGCGCCGCTGCGAAATCCCGCTTTTCTTCTGCAAGCATCCCCAACTGATGGTAAATACAGGCTGCACTTTCCTCATTTTCCTGTATCTGGTCAATTTCCAAAGCTTTTTCATACCACGCCTGCGCCGCATCAAAATCCAGCCGCTCCTGGGCGATCACACCCAACTGATAGCAGGCAGCCGATACGACATCCTCTCTGCCGGATCGTTCTGATTTTTCATAAAGCAGCCGGTAATAATCATAAGCCTCTGCAAACTGTCTCTTTTTCTGTGCAAAATAACCAAGGCTGATCAGTAGTGCAAAGAGCTGACCATCCATATCCCAGCGTTCCGCCAGGCGTTTTGCCGTATAAAAATTAGCCAGATGCATCCGATAGACGCCTCCCGCCTGATGCATCTGCTTTCCTGCGATGTGATAGGCAAGCCTGCTCATCCTGTCTGCAAACGCCCGCTGCACTGCTTCCGGTGCAGGCGCCCGGTTCAGCAGATACGTCCGCAGAGCCGGGTGCATCTGATAAAGATTCCCTCCCCGGTTACTGCAAAAACCGGCATCCTCCAAAATCCGGAAACAATTGGAAATCTCTTCTTCCGCCATAGAAATACCGGCTTTTTTCAACATACGTTGCAGCATATCCGCATCTATATACCGTTCATGCAGACCGGTCAACTGAAAAACAGGCAGATACCGTTCCATCAAACGTTCTCCAAAAACCGCACAGGCAGCCTGCAGGCGGCGTGTACTCTCATCTCCCTCCGCCCCGTCAAACGCGGTTTCCAGTTCGGCCAGAAGCTGCTCCGCCGATATTGTCTGCAGACGCAGCAAAACAGCGCGGATTGCCAGCGGATTACCTTCCAATTTGTCCAAAAGCATCCTGTAAGTCGGATTGTGCCGGTCCAGAGTCAGTCCCAGATCCTGCACCACAGCATTGCAGTACTCCCAAAGCTCCTCTCCGGACAGCCCGGATAAGGCAATGGGATAACAGTGCTTTATGGAAAGCCATCGCTCAGCGGTACGGCTTGTGATCAGTATTTTTGTTTCCCCGCCCCGCAGCCGGCCAAGCAGATCGGACAAAGCCGCTCTGTTTTCCTGATCCAGCAGCGGGGCAATTTCCGTCCCTTCGATTCCGGAGGCGGATTCGAAATTATCCCATACGATAATATAAGGTGTCCTGCACAGCAGGTCGCACAGATAAGGAAGTTTTTGTTCCATTTGCATTGCTGTGCTGTCAAAATCATCTATCTCTGCCAGCAGATCATTGACGATCGCCTCCGCCGAATGGATTTCCCGGAAATCAAACCAAAAAACCTGTTCAAAAAGACCGCCCGTATCCTGCAGCCAGCGCAGATAACCGCCGGCCAATGTCGTCTTTCCGATACCGGCCTGTCCGTGCAGCAAAAGCGCCGCCTGTTTCTGAAACTGCACGGCCCGTTCCAGTTTGAGAAGATACCGTCCTCTGCCGATAAACCCATCTTCCTCCATGTCACGTACCGTTTCCGGCAGACTCTGCGGATATGACGCCTGCTTTGCTCCCTGACCTGTCTGCAGAAACGCTTCTTCCTCCCCGCCCTGTTGATACAACACTGGTACAATCCAGTCCTGCAGCGGCATCTTTCCCACGATACAGGCCCGGTCCTGCTGTCGGAACATCTGTGCCCGTCCTGCCCGCACCGCCTCCGAAACCCGGCCGGATGCAAAAAGGCGTTTATAAAATGCGGGAACAAACTCTTTGGCGCCGCTTACAGAAAGACTGTATCCCATAGCGACCACGCTGCGGACGCCTGCCTTTAACAACCCCGCCGCCACACTGGCGAACGGATCCTGCGCCTGCTCGTCTATCATACCGGACCGACAGGCATTCATTACCACAACGGGGATTCGATATTCCGCCAAAAGCTGAGCCAAAACTTCCGCACTGACCCCTTCCGGTTTCCCATCCTCTGTTTCAAACAAAAGATGACCTTCCGGCCCGTTATACAAATACCGCGACGTCCCGCTTCCGTCCTCTCCATACCCGCCATGTCCGTCAAAATGTATGATATGATAATACCCCTGTTTCTCATCCAGCACCTGCCTGAGCCGGTCAAAGGTGGGCGGACGCAGCACATCCACCTGCGCGCACAGTCCGTTTTTTCGAATGTCTTTTACAAATCTGCCTGCCAGTGAATGATACCCCACATCCTCTTCCCCATAAGGCCGTGCCAGGATGTATAAAATATGAAGCCCCTTGTCAGACAGGCCGCAAGATAAGGGCAGCGGATCACCGATTTCGGACAACTGCCGTTTCATATGACAGCGCAGCGCCAGAAAACCGTCGTCCATACTGTACAACGCTTCCCAGGGCCAGGACAGTACAGCCGCCGAATCACTGACAATCTTCAACTGCAAATATTCCAACCCTGCCCGCCTGGCCTCCTGATACCAGTCCCTTCCACGCCCCGTAAACAGGGTATCAAAAACAGCCTGCCCCCAGCGCCGCATTGTTTCCGTCACACAGGCCGCCGTCTGCGGATAAGCGCCAAAAGGCGCCTGCAGGTATTCCTCCAGATACCAGCAAAGTTCCACAGGAAATCTCCGGGACGGATGATTCTTTACCGGGTAAGTCCCCGGTTCCGGAAGACACACCCCTTCCGTCCGTTTTCCATCCCTGCTTCGGACAAGCATAAACACAGGTCTGTTTTCCCTCTCCCCGATATGATGAATCTGTAACTCCATCCGGCACGCTTCCCTTCTTTGACAGATCTTTGGTCTAGACATCTGTTTTCACACCTTGATTATACTGCCTGCCCGCGCAAAATGCCAGAAAAAACAGGATTTTCGTACTTTTCCTCCGTACAAAAATCCTGTTTCAACAATCCAAAAAAACGCACGATCACCGGTTATGTTTCAAAAATCCCCGGATACAGCTCATCAATTAGGTTATCCAGAAAACCGCCTTCTATATTGATGAATTTCTGTGAAATCAGATATCTCATATACTCTGTTCGCTTAAAATATTTCTCTTCATCGGAAAGCTCTTCTTTCGTAAAAGATTCCTGCGCAAACATTTCATCTACCTTTTCCGCAGTTAAATATTCTCCACACCAACGCATGATTTCTTCTTTCAAATGGCTCTCGGAGAGCGCTCTCTTGCGATAAACCTTTGCAGAACCGATAGAACGGATGCCGATAATGACAAAACCCAAAAACAGCACAGCCATAACAGCGCTGATCATATAAGACATCCTGACCGGCAGCACCCCCGCTGCTATCAATAAGACAGCCGCCAAACCGACAATTCCCACGCCGAGCAGGGCATACGCAGATTCTTTGCATTCTGCCGCCATCCGTGCACTGTCCAGATACCCTTTCTGCATATCGTCCGCCGCAGAGTCCTGCGCCTGCACCGTCTCTTCCGTATTCTCTTTGGCAGTATTCTCCTGTTTTTTTGCCTCTTCAATGAGAAAAATATTGGCAATCCGTTTTGCCTGCTGGTGTTCCTTGTCCGAAACAAAAATTTCATACAACTGCGCCGCCTCGTCCTCCTGCATACTGGCGGTTGTAATCCCATTATGCTGCAGAAAGGACAGCAGCCTGCCCATCTGCTCCTGTTCTCCGAATATGACGGCTTCTTTCGTTTCATCAAGCGCCGCCACCAGTTCACAACCGCAATCCGCACACTTTTTGATTCCTTCTACATATTCATTTTTACAGTTTGGACACCACGGCATTGTAATCCCTCCAATACGGTATTTTTCTAACGCTTGTGCTTTGCCCCATTATGTTATCTACTCAAATATTCGTCAATTCCCTTAGCTCCCGCTTTTCCGGCGCCCATTGCCAGAATGACAGTGGCCGCACCGGTTACCGCATCGCCGCCCGCATAGACGCCTTCCTTCGTCGTTTTTCCGTGCGCCTCATCCGCAATGATACATTTCCATTTATTGACTTCCAGACCTTTTGTAGTGGAAGATATCAGCGGATTCGGCGAGGTACCAAGAGACATAATTACAGTATCCACAGCAATAACAAACTCAGAACCCGGAATTTCGATGGGTCTTCTTCTGCCAGAGGCATCCGGTTCTCCCAGCTCCATTTGAATGCAGCGGATACCGTTTACCCAGCCGTTTTCATCGGAAAGAATTTCGACCGGATTGGTCAATAGATCGAAAATAATCCCCTCTTCTTTGGCATGGTGCACTTCCTCCACTCTGGCAGGCAACTCTTCCTCGCTTCTCCTGTATACGATATGGACTTCGGCGCCAAGACGCAGCGCTGTCCTGGCAGCGTCCATAGCAACATTCCCGCCGCCCACCACAGCTACCTTTTTGCCATGCATAATCGGTGTTCTGGAATCTTCACGGAACGCTTTCATCAAATTGCTTCTTGTCAAATATTCATTGGCAGAAAATACGCCGTTTGCCTGTTCGCCGGGAATCCCCATAAATTTAGGAAGTCCTGCGCCCGAACCGATAAACACTGCGTCAAATCCCTCTTCCTGCATCAGCTCATCAATAGTAATCGATTTGCCAATAACAACGTCCGTCTCTATCGTCACGCCCAAAGCCTTTACATTTTCAATTTCTTTCTGCACTACTTTTTCCTTAGGCAGACGGAATTCCGGAATGCCGTAAACAAGCACGCCGCCCGCTTCGTGGAGCGCTTCAAAAATAGTCACATCATAGCCCATCTTTGCCAAATCTCCTGCACAAGTCAGACCTGCCGGCCCAGAACCGATCACAGCCACCTTCTTATGCTTCTTTTCTTTGGCGCCTTCCGGTTTTATTTCATTTTCTGCCGCCCAGTCGGCGACAAAACGCTCCAGTTTCCCGATGGAAATCGGCTCTCCTTTGATTCCTCTGATGCACTTTCCTTCGCACTGGCTTTCCTGCGGGCACACACGCCCACAGACTGCCGGCAGCGCGCTGGACTGGCTGATCACCTGATAGGCCCCTTCGATATTACCCGCTTTCACCTCCTGGATAAAACCGGGAATATCAATGGCCACGGGGCAGCCTTTGATGCATTGGGCGTTCTTGCAGTTAATACAACGCTGCGCCTCCTCCATTGCCTCTTCTCTGTTATATCCCAGACACACTTCCTCAAAATTCCGGGCACGCACTGCAGCGTCCTGTTCACGTACCGGTACCTTTTTTAATACATCCATTTATCTGTCACCTCCGCAGTTTCCGCACCCGCCGTGATGGGTGCTGCCTTCCTGTTCTCTTAAAAGAGCTCTTCCCTCTTCTGTCTTATACATTTGCTGCCGTTTCATTGCCTGATCGAAATCTACTTTATGACCATCAAATTCCGGCCCGTCCACACAGGCAAACTTCACTTTTCCGTCCACAGTCACACGGCAGGCGCCGCACATACCGGTTCCGTCTACCATAATCGGATTGAGGCTGACAACTGTCGGGATATGTAACTGCTCTGTCATCTTACAGACAAATTTCATCATAATCATCGGGCCGATGGCAATGCATACATCATATGACTTTCCTTCTTTTTCCACGAGATCCTGGATCGTCTGTGTCACCATACCGCTTCTTCCATAAGAACCGTCGTCCGTAGTCACGTACAAGTTACCTGCCACTGCCTGCATCTCTTTTTCTAAGATCAGCAGATTTTTCGTTTTCGCTCCTACAATGACGTCTGCCTTCACGCCGTTTTCATGCAGCCACTTTACCTGGGGATAGACAGGCGCCGTACCTACACCGCCCGCAACAAACAATATCTTTTTCTTTTTCAGAGCTTCCCTGTCCTCAGCTATCAGATCAGAAGCACAGCCCAGCGGACCTACAAAGTCATGAAAGGCATCGCCTGCCTGCAGCGCCGCCATCCTCTTGGTCTCGGCTCCCACACCTTGAAATACGATCGTTACCGTTCCCGCCGTCCTGTCATAGTCGCAAATCGTAAGCGGTATCCGCTCCCCCTCCCCGTCTATCCTCACAATCACAAACTGCCCCGGCCAGCAGGCTTTTGCAACCCGTTTTGCTTCTACGACCATTTCATATATATTTTCTGTCAATTCCCTGGCTTCCAAAATCTGAAACATGTTTTATCCCTCCGCTTTTTTATTCATTTTTATGATAAAATATCTTGTTGTAAAAAACAATGGAAACTTTTTTCTTAAAAGGAGACGACGGAATAATGGCCGTCCTCGTCAATCGCCGCATGATAGAGGCCTCCTGTTTCCGCATCCACACAATACAGATTGCCTGTCCTTGTATTAACGCCGGAAAGATCCTCATAATACTCCACCATCAAATAGTAATTTTTCTGATTGATGGCAATGGCGCTGCTGCATACATAAACATTTTTACCGCCCTTTTCCGGTACCGAGCAGTTAATATCCGCAATCACTCCCTTATCCAGCAATCCCACCACCAGCAGATTCATTGCGGTCGGAAGATCCAGGACAGACGTGAATGAAAATGCATAATTTCTGGTTACCACCTCGCTGGCAGCCCCATCCTCACTGTAAGAAATAAACTTATAAATGCTGCCGCCGATTGGCAGTGCAATTGGATTGTGATAGAGAATACTGTCCCTTGTCGGCTCGCTTCCGTCTACCGTATAATATACGCTTTCATTTTTCGGCGCTGTAACGGTAATCATCTGCGGCTCACTGTATTCTCCGGAATCCAGATTGATCTCCGGCGCATGGGCTTCATGCAGATGAATTTCATAAATCTGAACTGCCGTTTCACTTTTGATGCCGTAATCATTGACAAAAAAGGCCCGTACCGTATAAATTCCGTCGTCCAGAAGCATCGGCGTCCTATAAACCTGGCTTGTCTCATCCGGTTCACTGCCATCCAGTGTAAAATATACCGTTCCTGTTGTATTTGCCGTCAGTTTCAAAGTAACCACTTCATCGTAACTTCCCTGCGGGCTGCTGAACTGAGGCGGATTGGCTATATATTTGATAAACGTATTTACAATTTTATCGGAGCTGCTTGCCCGTATCAGCGCATTGATCGCCTCATAATCTTTTGCTTCTTCATAAATTGAAATCAGATTACGGTAAGCGTTTTCATTTTCCCTGTCTGCTGCAATAATATCCTGAAAGACAACGGCCGCCTGCTGCGTCTCTCCATTCAGTGCATAGTATTCTCCAAGTGTATTGCACAGCTCCATATCAGAGCCGTCCATTTCCACTACCCTGGTCATATATTCAATTGCTTTCCCGTAATTTTTATCCGCGGCAGCTTTCTGTGCTCTGGCAAGCTGGGTTTCCACAGTGCCCATATGATGATAAGTAAAAAACACAAGCAGGATCACGCCAACCAGACAGGCAGCGGCCAATGTACTGTAAAAATTCATCTTGCTGCGCTGTCGTTCTTCCTGTTCGTACTTTTTTTCTTTTTCTGCCTCTTTCTCATGTCTGACCAGCTCACTGGTAATCTCTTCCAGCGCCCCTGTCATTTCTTCTTCAATTTCCGGTTCAAAATCCGGAACAATCTGTATCTCGTATCCGCAGTTCGGGCAATACAATTTTCCCTCTTCCAGCTCGTATCCGCAGCTTTGGCATTTCATGACTGCAAAACCTTTCTGTCGGACAATCCGGCGTTTTCCGCTGCCTGCAGGCAATTCTGCATCAGCATGGCAATGGTCATAGGGCCTACGCCGCCGGGAACCGGTGTGATAGCATCGCACAGATCTTTTACATCCTCAAAATCCACATCGCCGCACAGTTTATTTTGCTCGTTTCTATGAATCCCCACATCAATGACAACAGCGCCCTTTTTTATATATTCTCTGTTGATAAATTTCGGTTTCCCGATTGCGACAACCAGGATATCCGCCCGTCTGCAAATTTCTTTTAAATTTTTGGTTTTCGAATGGGCTACCGTCACCGTGCCATTCTCCCGCAGCAGCAAAAGCGCCATCGGTTTTCCGACAATATTGCTTCTGCCCACTACCACGCATTCCTTTCCCTCTATTTCCACACCGGAACGCTTTAAAAGCTCGATAACGCCCGCGGGCGTACAGGGAATAAATCCTGTCTGTCCGGTACATAACGCTCCCGCACTCTGCACATGAAATCCGTCCACGTCCTTATCCGGTGAAATCGCACCGATCACCTTATTTTCATCAATATGATCCGGCAGCGGAAGCTGTACCAGAATACCGTTGCATTCCTCCATCCGGTTCAGCTGATCAATCAGTTCCAGCAATTCCACTTCAGACGTCTTCTTTGGAAGTTCATAAGACAGCGACGCAATCCCCACATATGCACAGGCATTTTTTTTATTCTTTACATAAACGCCGGAAGCAGGGTCATCGCCTACCTGGATTACCGCCAGTGCGGCTTTTCCCCCCTTCTGCCGCAATTTTTCTATTTTCTCTTTTACTTCCTCTTTTATCTGTGCGGAAATTGCTTTTCCGTCAATGATATTTGTCATAAGGTTTCTTCTCCTTTAAAATAATCCTGTGATTTTTCCGGATGCATCCACATCAATATTGTATGCGGCCGGCTGCTTCGGCAGTCCCGGCATCGTCATGACCGCACCGGTCAATGCTACGATAAATCCCGCGCCGGCAGATACGTATACCTCTCTGACCGTTACGGCAAATCCCCGCGGTCTGCCAAGTAAAGTCTGGTCGTCCGACAGAGAATATTGTGTTTTTGCCATGCAGATGGGCAGATTTCCAAAGCCAAGTTCTTCCAGTCTCGCAATCTGTCTGGCGGCATTCCCTACATAGGAAACGCTGTCAGCTCCATAAATCTCTCTGGCAATCACCTCTATTTTCTCCCTGATTGGCAGCGCTTCGTCATATAATACCTGAAAATGGCTTTCTTTTGTCTCAAGCGTATGAAGCACCTTTTCCGCCAGGGCAATGCCTCCCTGTCCTCCCTTTTCCCATACCTGGGAAAGTGCAAATTCACAGTTTCTGTCTTCACAGAATTTCCTGACAAAATCGACCTCCTCCCTGGTGTCCGTAACAAAAGAATTCAGCGTGACAATTACCGGGACATTATATTTCTGAAGATTCTCTATATGTTTTTCCAAATTGACAATCCCCTTTTGCAGCGCCTGCAGATCGGCGCTGCCAAGCTGCGTCTTTGGCAGACCGCCGTTATATTGCAGCGCGCGGATCGTTGCCACCAGAACGACGGCATCCGGTTTTAAGCCCGCCATCCTGCATTTGATATCAAAAAATTTTTCAGCGCCCAGATCAGCGCCAAAACCCGCCTCCGTAATGACATAATCTGCCATCTTTAACGCAGCTTTTGTCGCACGGATCGAATTGCAGCCGTGCGCGATATTGGCAAAAGGACCTCCATGTACCAAAGCAGGCGTATGTTCCAGCGTCTGGATCAGATTCGGCAGCATCGCATCCTTGAGCAGCGCTGCCATCGCGCCCACCGCATGCAATTGTCCCGCCGTCACAGGCTCCCCGTCGTATGTATAGGCCACAACCATCCGGGAAAGCCTGTCCTTCAAATCCGCCATACTATCCGCCAGACAAAGAACTGCCATAATCTCTGAAGCCACCGTGATCACAAAATGATCTTCCCTGACCATCCCATCCATCCTGCCGCCAAGTCCCACTACAACATTTCGCAGGACTCTGTCGTTCATATCCAGACATCTCTTCCACACCACCTCTCTGGGGTCGATACCAAGCTCGTTGCCCTGTTGGATGTGGTTGTCCACAATTGCTGCCAGCAGATTATTGGCTGAAGTAACCGCATGAAAATCCCCGGTAAAATGCAGGTTCAAATCCTCCATGGGCACTACCTGCGCATAGCCGCCGCCCGCTGCGCCGCCTTTGATGCCGAAGCAGGGCCCCAGCGAAGGTTCCCGCAGAGCAATAACCGCTTTTTTCCCCAGTTGCCCGAAAGCCTGCCCCAGTCCCACGCTTGTCGTTGTCTTTCCCTCTCCCGCAGGCGTCGGATTGATCGCCGTCACTAAAATCAATTTCCCATCGCTATTGTTTTTGATTGTTTCCAAGTATTCTTCCGAAATTTTTGCTTTATATTTTCCATAGAGCGCAAGTGCGTCAGGCGGTATGGACAGCTTTTCCGCAACTTGAATGATGGGTTCCAAAACAGCTTCCTGTGCAATCTGAATGTCGGTTTTCATAGGCTTTCCTCCTTCAACTGTTCAAACTGTTCCATACTCATAAGCACCTTTCGCGGCTTTGTCCCCTCTTCTTCTCCGACTATGCCGGCTTCAAAAAGCTGGTCCATAATCCTTGCCGCACGGTTAAAGCCGATTTTAAAAGCTCTTTGCAGCAGTCCGATTGACGCTTTATCCTTTTCAATGATAAACCGCGCCGCCTCTTCGAAATAGTCATCCCGGTCTGCTCCTGCCCCGTTGCCGCCGGCGCTGCCGGAAGCGCTCCCCATATTTATGATCTGTTCCTCCACATCATCGCTGTATCTGTTTCCGATAGCCTGATTTTTGAGAAATTCCACCACATCTCCTACTTCTTTATCAGAAACAAATGCCCCCTGTATCCTCGCAGGTTTCGGGTAACCCTGTGGATAAAACAGCATATCGCCTTTGCCAAGCAGCTTTTCCGCACCGTTCATATCCAAAATCGTACGGGAATCCACACCGCTGGATACTGCAAACGCCACACGGCTGGGCATATTGGCCTTAATCAGACCGGTAATGACATCCACACTGGGCCTCTGGGTTGCAATGATCAGGTGGATACCTGCAGCCCGGGCCAACTGTGCCAGACGACAGATAGACTCCTCCACCTCTCCCGGCGCTACCATCATCAAATCAGCCAGCTCGTCCACGATAATGACAATCTGCGGCATTTTGGCAGGCGCCTGTGGATTTCCTGCCATATCTTCCACTTTTTTGTTATATCCTTTCAAATCCCTTACATTAAAATCCGCAAATTTCTTATAACGGTCCGTCATCTCCGCCACACCCCAGTGCAGCGCTCCGGCCGCTTTCTTTGGATCAGTTACCACCGGAATCAGCAGATGGGGAATCCCGTTATAAACGCTCAGCTCCACGACCTTCGGGTCCACCATTATCATTTTTACATCATCCGGTGAAGCCTTATACAAAATACTCATAATCAGTGTATTGATACATACGCTCTTCCCGGAGCCCGTGGAACCTGCAATCAGCATATGCGGCATCCTGGCAATATCCGTCACGACTGTTTTGCCCGCAATGTCCTTTCCTACCGCAAAGGCAAGATTCGCAGAAAAAGATTTGAATTCCCTGCTTTCCAGCAGATCGCGCAGCGCCACCATAGAATTTTCTTTATTGGGTACCTCAATGCCTACCGCCGCTTTGCCGGGAATAGGCGCCTCAATCCTGATATCCGTGGCCGCCAGATTTAATTTGATATCATCCGCCAGATTTACAATCTTACTTACCTTAACGCCCGGTTCCGGCTGCATCTCATACCGCGTAACGGCAGGCCCCTGGCTGATATCGGTAATTGTCACCTTCACGCCGAACGTCTGTAGTGTCTGCTGCAGATGCATGGCCGTTTCTTTGAGCTGCGCCGCCGTATCTCCCGAACCTTTCTGATCTCCTTTCCTGAGCAGACTGATCGGCGGAAAGACATACTTCTTTTCCCGCTGCGCAGGCTGTTGTTTTGGTATCTTGACGGATTCCGCCTGCGTCTCGCCCTTTTCCTGCCTCGAAACGGATGATACAGACTTTTCCTGTCCGTCCATAGGACCCGGCGCAGTGTCCGCACTCTCCGCCCCGGTTTCTTCCTCCGGTTCCGCCACGGCAAAGTCCGTAAGTTCCCGCACCGTCTGCGCCATGACCGCCTCTTTTGGCAGATATGGCTGGATATTGAACGCTTCCACAGCATCCGGCACAGGAGACGAATCCATTTGTACCGGACGGATTTCATCAAAACCATCCCCGCTTTGTTCCGCCGTATGAATCCGAATGCGTTCTACTTCCGCATCCTCTGTCTCTTCTGTCAGAATAATTTCATGAATATCGTCCCTGTGCAGCTGCTCTTTTGCTTTTTTCTCTTTTCCAAGCGCAGTATCCAGCATTACGCCGGAAACTTTTTTATCCATCCGCAGAATTCTTTCCTGCTCTTCCTCCTCCTGTCTGCGCTTTTCCTCGGCAAGACGCATCTGCTGTTCTTCCCTGCGCCGCTCCTGACGCTCTCTTCTCCGGTTTTGGTCTTCCACAGCGCTTTCATACACTTTACGGCTTCCCGCCGTCACACCGCGGAGCAGAGATTTCTCCGTAATAATGACAATACATATGATCGCAACAACGACCAGCACAAGCATTGTCCCCGTCTTATCCAAAAAATGATTGAACAGATACGCAAACGTACCGAATATGACACCGCCGCCGCATTTTCCTTCACTGCTTTTATTGTAAAGGGCTTTTATCTCGTAATGTTCCATATGCAGAGAAGCGCCGCCTGCCATATCCAGTACGATACCAATTAAAAAGACCAAAACGATGCCTGCGGCAAGTTTTACTGTGGCAACGCTCTCTCCTTTGTTGGCCAGCCGGAAAGCAACTGCCAGAAAAATCAGGACAGGCACCGCATAAGAAAGAAAGCCGAAAATACCAAGAGAAACCCTGCTGATTGTATCCCCAACCGGTCCGATTACCCCAAAATTACATAAAAACAAAAGGACTGCTACTGCCAGCACTATAATCAGGGCAATCTCATCGCGTATGCTGCTCTCCTGCATACGATTGCTCTTTTTAGCTGCAGACACCTGTTTTCCCCGTGCTTTTCCCATATTCTGTTTTTTGGCATTTCCTTTCCTTGCCGCCACCTGTTACCACCTGCCATATTTAAATTCCATGTATGGCCCGGATTACGAGCCACGCTTTTGAGTATAACACTTTTTTCCCAAGCTGGCAATGTGTTCCGTATCCTGGGCATAGAAATCAATTTTGCACTCACTGGCACAAATAGATGGATAAGCGTTCCATTGTGAAGGATATTAGAAGCTCTTAGTGTTCTGCCCACTGCCAGCCGCCGCAAACAATAAAAATAAAAAATATCATTTCCTGCTTGCAAAATTCTCTGATACCATATATAATAACAGAGGTCGGTAAACGATACCGGCGCTGCGCCGAAATAGCTCAGTTGGTAGAGCACTTCACTCGTAATGAAGGGGTCGAGGGTTCGAGTCCCTTTTTCGGCTGCATGATAAAAGGCAGATAGGAATATCTGCCTTTTTATTTTCATTTCTTCTCTTCCACATGCACATCAATCTGCGGATAAGGAATTGCAATGCCGTTTTCATCCAGCATCAATTTACACCGTTCCAATATTCTGGCTCTTCCATCCCAGTAGTCCTCATTTTGGAACCAGCACCTGACCGTAAGCAGGACGGCGCTGTCCGCCAGTTCCTGCACAAATACCTTATATTCCCTGTCCTGCAGCACATATGCATCATTGGCCAGTACCTCAAGCAGTACCCTTTTGGCTTCTTTTAAATCCGCATCATAGGAAATCCCAACTGTAACATCCATCCGCCGCGTACTGACCGCAGAATAATTTATAATATTATTGTTGGCAAGCGAACCATTTGGCAATGTAATAACCGTATCATCCGGTGTCTGCAGCTTTGTGTAAAACAGCTGGATCTCCGTAACCGTCCCCGCCTGTCCCTTGTTGCCTTCTATAATATAATCCCCGACAACAAACGGTTTTAACAACAGAATCAGCACCCCGCCCGCACAGTTGGAAAGACTGCCCTGCAGAGCAAGCGCAAAGGCAACGCCCACAGAGCCAAGCATCGCCATCACACTCGCAGCGTCCAGTCCGAAACTGATCGCTATCATCAAAATGAGAAACGCCGTCAGCCCCACCTTGATCAGGGAATCCAAAAACTGTACAACGCCTTTATCCGCATTGGTTCTTGCCAGTGATTTTCCAACAATACGGCGCAAAAACCTGATGATCTGCAGACCCAGAAAAAAAACAACCGCAGCCAGAATTACCCTGATGCCAAGTCCCAGCGCCTTTTCAGGCAGCTGCGCCAGAAACTTCGTAATGACGTTCTGATCTATTTCTGTCATCCCTGCCGCTGCCGTAATCAGTCCACCGTTTTGTTCCATTCTCCTATGCCTTATCCTTTCTACAAATCATCGTAAGCTGGTCCTCATGATCAGCTTCTTTTTTTCGCTGCCTGTGCCTTTTTTACCGCCGGTGTCTTTTTTGTTCTGCCAGCAGTCTTTTTCTTCTGCCCGGAAGCCTCCGGCGTACAGGAAAATACCTGTATCGACAAAGGCGCTGATTTGATTGTAATGGAATAGTCCCTGTCGTCGCATTCGCTCAGCTTCGCTGTTTTTGCCCGCGGATTCACCGAACCGCTCCCGCCGTATATTTCGGCATCCGTATTCAATATCTCCTTATACTTTCCGGCAAAGGGCACCCCTATTTTATGGGAATCCCACTGCGCATTGGCAAAATTCTCCACAATCAGAAGCCATTCTTCCGGCTTCTGGCTTTTCCGAAGAAAGACAAGCATACTTTCGTTTGCCGAAATATTATTAATCCATTCAAAACCTTCGCTCTCGGCATCCAGTTCATACAGTGCGGGATGCTCTCTGTAAAAATGATTCAGATCCTGCATCAGTCTGTTAACGCCCGCATGTTCCTCATACTGCAGCAGATCCCATTCCACTTCCCGCTCTTCGTTCCATTCATCAAACTCTCCGATATCCTGCCCCATAAAAAGGAGCTTCTTTCCCGGATGCATCATCATATGTCCAAAGGTCAGACGCAGATTGGCAAACTTATCCTTCCGTTCTCCCGGCATTTTACCAAGAAGGGAGGCCTTGCCATGGACAACCTCATCATGGGAAAATTCCAGTACAAACTTTTCACTGTAAGCATAAATCATGCTGAAGGTCAGTTCTCCGTGATGATGCGAACGGAAATACGGATCATACTGGATATACTGCAGATAATCATTCATCCATCCCATATTCCATTTATAGGAAAAACCAAGACCACCGTCTTTCAGCGATCCCGTAACCATCGGCCAGGCTGTGGATTCCTCCGCTATGCTGACGGCGCCGTTTCCTCTTTTTTCAATCATAGAGTTGAGATGTTTCAAAAATTCCATCGCTTCCAGGTTTTCATTGCCGCCATACATATTGGCCACCCACTGACCATCACGTTTGCCATAATCAAGATAAAGCATAGATGCCACAGCATCAATCCGAATACCGTCCGCGTGGTATTTTTCGATCCAGAACAGCGCATTGGCAATCAGATAATTTGATACCTCCGGTCTGCCGTAGTTATAAATCAGGGTACCCCAGTCCGGATGACAGCCCTGTCGCGGGTCTGCATGCTCATACAAACAAGTGCCGTCAAAATTAGAAAGTCCGTATACATCTCTTGGGAAGTGGGCCGGCACCCAGTCCAGAATAACGCCAATCCCGGCTCTGTGCATTTCATTCATAAAATACATAAAGTCTTCAGGAGAACCATATCTGGCTGTAGGCGCATAATAACCGATGGTTTGATAACCCCAAGAGGCGTCAAAAGGATGTTCCATGATAGGCATCAGTTCGATATGCGTATATCCCATTTTCTGTACATAGGCAATAATTTCCGGCGCAAGTTCCCGGTAATTCAAATATGGCGTGGCTTCTTTTTCCCCGCCTGCTTCCACATCTGCTTCTTCGGACTGCGCAGCGGCTGCCCTTTTAAAGGAACCCAGATACAATTCATAGATACTCATAGGCGCGTCCTTGTCCTGTCTTGCCCTACGCTCCTTCAGCCACTTTTCGTCTTCCCAGGAAAAACCGGAAATATCCGCCGTCACCGAAGCGGTTTCCGGACGAAGCTGCGCACGAAACGCATACGGATCCGCTTTCAGATAAGTGAGTCCGCCTTTTAGCTTAATCTCAAATTTATAATTCTCTCCTATTCCCACATCCGGCAGAAACAGTTCGAAAATACCGGAATCCCACAATCTGCGCATCTGATGGGTCCGTCCATCCCAGTTATTAAAATCACCTACTACACTGACACGGAGCGCGCCCGGCGCCCATACTGCAAAATGCATCCCTTTTACACCGTTTACGGTCATATAATGCGCGCCAAGCACATCATAGACCGTGTAATGAATGCCTGCCTGAAATTTATCCGTATCCTTTTTGGTAATGACCGGATGATAGTTATAGACTTCCTGTCTTACGATTTCTTTCTTTCCGTCATTGACCAGATATTCATACGCAAACGTTGTTTTTTCCGGAATCAGAGCCGCATAAAAACCGGTCTCGTCCATACATTCCATCGGATATACGGTCGAACCGTCCATACTCCGTATCGTCACTGATTTGACATTTGGAAAAAATGCCTGCACCAACAGCTTACCGCCTTGTCTGTGCGCCCCCAGAAACCTGTGCGGATCATCACTTTCCGAATAGACAATTTCTTCAATATCCTGCCAGTTCATTAATTTGTAAAGCTTCTCGTTCATAACCACACCTTCCTCTCTCCGCCGCTGTCTGCAGCGAACCCCTCTTCATTATTTTTCAATTCGGTGGATCAAAAGTCCACTTCTCAGTTTCGGTTCAAACCATGTGGATTTGGGCGGCATCAACAGCCCGGCATCCGATACTGCAAACAATTCCTGAATAGAAGTAGGATACATGGCAAACGCAACTTTACAATCCGCATGCACCCTGCGTTCCAGCTCACCCAGTCCCCGTATTCCTCCTACAAAATCAATTCTGGCATCTGTCTTGGGATCCAAAATCCCCAGTATGGGATCCAGCAGATCCCGCTGCAGGACAGAAACGTCAAGCTGCTCCACCGGATCCTTATTTTGTCCATTGACCATACAGGTCAGCTTGTACCATGTATCCGACAGGTACATGGCAATCTCCCCCTTCCGATCCGGCCGCCATGCCCTGCTTCCCAGTTTTTCGACACGGAAGCGTTCGGAAACTCTGTTTATAAATTCCTCTTCGCTGTAACCGTTCAGATCCTTTACCACACGATTGTAATCCATAATCATCAGTTGGTCATCTGGGAACAGAACAGACAGAAAATAATTAAACGCCTCCTCTCCCGTATAAGCGGGATGTGCCTGTCTTCTCTTCCATGCCACCTTAACGGCAGAAGCGCATCTGTGGTGCCCGTCCGCGATATAGATTTCCCCAATCTGCCGGAAACTTTCCTGTATGCTGCGGATTCTTTCCGGATCAGCTATTTTCCAAAGCCTGTGGCAGATACCGTCCGAAGAAATGAAATCATACAACGTTTTCTCCCGTTTGACATCCTCCACCAGTCTGTTAATTTCTTCCCGCGAACGATACGCCAGAAAGATAGGGCCTGTCTGCGCGCTGCACACATCCACATGCCGGATGCGGTCCATTTCCTTTTCCGCCCTCGTATTTTCATGCTTTTTAATTACCTGGTTCTCATAGTCATCTACGCTGGCGCAGGCCGCAATGCCTGTCTGCGTCCGGCCGTTCATTGTCAGCTCATATATGTAATAACACGGTATATCTTCTGTCACAAACTGTCCGTTCTCCAGCATACCGCAAAAGAGCTGCTCCGCTTTTTTATATACACGGTCATCATACATATCCGCATCTTCCGGAAACTGTGTCTCCGCCCGGTCTATCCGTAGAAAGGACAATGGATTTCTCTGCACTTCGGCCAAAGCTTCCTTACGGTTATATACATCATAGGGAAGTGCAGCGATCTGGTTTTCCAGCCCTTCTCTGGGGCGGACGGCACAAAAGGGTCTGATATCAGCCATTTGTTTTTCCTCGCATTCTTTTGATTCCACAGCCGTATTCATCTTTAAACTGCTGTTTTTATTTTATCAAATACAGTGCAGGAAAACAATTCGTTTTTGACAGAAAAAAGGCACAATGATAAAATAGAGACAAAAGGAAAGCATCTGCTCTGCTATCCATAAAAACTGTACATGAGCGGGAAAGGAAGATATGTGATATGACAAAGGAACAGGAAGCTATGTTAAACCGTATTAATCAATATGCAGAGGAAGTGATGGCGGACATTGATCCACAAAAAACCCCAATCTCTGTCCAGTTGGAAAAACTAAGGCCGATGATGGAAACGATCGCAGCAGAACAGAAACGTCCGCTGGAAGACATTTTTATTGAATATATGGATCTTGCCAGTGAATTTTCTGCCAGAAACGCGCAGCGGTTTCAGGAAGATTATCTTGATTTTGATATGGTACAGGATGATATTTACAAATCGCACTGACTTCCGGAAATGCCAAACAGCAAAAGACGCTGAAAGCGCGTCCTTTGCTGTTTCTTTTATGCAGTCAGTCATACTGTTGTCGTCCTGCCGCGGCGCTTTTTTCCAAAGAAGAAAAGAAACAGGCCGGCCAGTAAAAAAACCGCTCCAAGGATACCGAATACAATCAAAAATACAGAACCCATATGATGCATCGCCAAAACGGCCTGTTCCCCATACACCTGCGCGCCGTTTACTACGACGCTCATACCATCCGCCGACTTGATATGCATCATGGAAATGCCAAAACCAGCCCCCAGCGCAATAAACAACAAACCAAAAAATGATGCGCCGGCGCCGGCCGCCATCATAATTGTTCCTACGGTCTTGTTAGTACCATTCAAGTGCGGAACGCCCCTTTCTCTTATTTCACCACTCTGACACGGACTACGCCGGGTATCTTCGCCAGAGACTCTACGATCTCTTCCGTGACAGGCGTCTCCACATCAAGCATGGTATAGGCTGCATTTCCCCTGGACTTATTGGTCAAATCAGAAATATTAATGCCGCTGTCGCCAAAGATCGTAGAAAATTTTGCAATCATATGTGGAATATTTTTATGGAAAATCGCAATACGCCCTGCTTTATCGCATACGCCCATATCACAGCCAGGATAATTCACGCTGTTTCTGATATTTCCGTTTTCCAGGTATTCCATCAGCTCTTTCACCGCCATCTTTGCGCAGTTATCCTCGGATTCCTCTGTGGAAGCGCCCAGATGGGGAATGACAATACAACCCTCCTGTCCGACTGTTGTCGGATTGGCAAAATCAGAGACGTACTTTCTGATCTTGCCAGCTTTGATTGCAGAAAGCACTTCTTTTTCCTCCACAAGAAGATCTCTCGCAAAGTTCAGTAAAATGACACCGTCTTTCATTTTCTCAATGGCCTGCGCATTGATCATACCCTTTGTGGCATCCATTAACGGCACATGGATCGTAATAATATCACAATTCGCATAAATCTCATCTACGTTCAGTACATGTTTTACATCACGGCTCAAATTCCAGGCAGCGTCTACCGAAACATAAGGATCATAGCCATACACCTCCATGCCCAGATGTTTGGCGGCGTTGGCAACCCTGACACCAATAGCGCCTAAACCGATAATACCCAGTTTTTTATTCTCAATTTCCGTACCTGCAAACTTCTTTTTTTCTTTTTCCGCGGCCTTTGCCACATCCGGATTGTCCGTCTGCGCTCTGACCCATTCAATACCGCCTACCACGTCGCGCGAAGCAAGAAGCATTCCGGCGATCACAAGCTCCTTGACGCCGTTGGCGTTTGCGCCCGGCGTATTAAATACAACGATCCCCTTTTCCGCACATTTTTCAAGCGGAATATTATTGACACCCGCTCCGGCTCTCGCCACTGCAAGCAGATTGTCGGAAAGTTCCATTTCATGCATGGAGGCGCTTCGCACAAGAATCCCCTGCGCGTCCCGTATCTCTTTTGTTTCCTCAAAATTTTCCCGAAACCGCTCAAGCCCTACCTTGGCAATCGGATTTAGGCAATAATACTGAAACATTACAGATTCTCCTTTTCAAATTTTTTCATAAACGCCACAAGCGCTTCTACCCCTTCCACAGGCATCGCATTATAGATGCTGGCGCGCATTCCTCCTACAGTTCTGTGCCCCTTTAGATTTTCCAGTCCTGCCTCTTTTGCTTCTTTCACAAATTTGGCATCCAACTCTTCACTGCCAGTTACAAAAGGAACATTCATAAGGGAACGGTCCTTTTTTTCTACCGTGCCGTGAAAAAGTCTGCTCTCGTCCAGATAATCGTAGAGAATGGCGGCTTTCTTTTCGTTTCTCTCCTTCATAGCCGAAAGTCCGCCCATCTTCTTTAACCATTTGAATACTTTGCCGCATATATAAATCCCGTATGCCGGCGGCGTATTATATAACGAGTTTGCATCTGCATGGGTTTTATATTTCAACATGGTCGGCGTACCCGGAAGCACATCTTCCGTAATCAAATCCTCACGGATAATGACAATCACCACGCCTGCAGGCCCGATATTTTTCTGCACGCCTCCATAGATCACCCCGTATCTGCTTACATCCACCGGTTCGGATAAAAAGCAGGAAGATACATCGGCCACAAGCGTCTTTCCCTTTGTATTGGGAAGCTCCTTAAATTTCGTTCCGTATATCGTGTTGTTCTCACATATGTACACATAATCCGCATCCTCGGAAACGGGCAGATCGGAACAGTCCGGAATATAGGAAAACGTCTTATCCTCACTGGACGCAATCTTATTTGCCCTGCCGTAAATACATGCTTCCTGATATGCCTTCTTCGCCCATTGTCCCGTCACAATGTAATCTGCAGTCTTATTTTTCATCAGATTCATGGGGATCATGGCAAACTGCTGACTTGCCCCTCCCTGAAGAAACAGTACCTTATAATTGTCAGGAATACTCATCAGCTCACGCAGATCTGCTTCCGCCTCCTTGATGATAGCTTCATAAGCCTTAGACCGATGGCTCATCTCCATAACAGACATGCCTGTTCCTCTATAATCCAACATTTCATCTGCCGCTTCTTTTAATACTTCCTCAGGCAGGACAGCCGGTCCTGCTGAAAAGTTATACACTCTGGACATGAATCTTCCTCCTCAATCTGTTTTGCCAAAAACCTACAGGTTTCATTCTACAATTTTAAAAACAATACGTCAACTGTTACTTTCATGGAGGACACAGGCAGAAACAATGCGCCGTTACTTTTCCCACCCGCTCCTTCAGTAAAACAACACCACGGGCGTACCGACTTCAGCACATTCATACAGGCGCGCCATCTCCTCCTCCGGTGTGTTGATACAACCGTGGGAACCGCTTGTTTTATAAATATCTCCGCCAAATTCACTTCTCCAGCGGGCGTCATGTATCCCGATACCTCCTTTTATCGGCATCCAGTATTTCACAGGAGAAGCGTAACCGGGTCCCCGCAAAACGCGGTTTTTCTGTTTCTCATAAACATAGCATACCATAGCGGGCGTATCCCTTCTGCGCATCATATCTCCCGTCACGACCGGCGCATCCACAACCAGCTCCCCGTCCTCATAATAATACATATGCTGTCTCCCCATATCCACTTCTATATAGGTATCCCCGATATCATCCAGGCCCTTTTCCTTTGCTTCCTGCAGATAAGAAGGCTCGTGCACTTCTCTTTGCCCTTCTGTAAATGCCTGATACAGATATTCCTTTTCCGCTTCCCGGTCAATCAGGTTTCCATAGGTGCCGCCGTCGATGCATACCACATCACCCTGCGTCGTCGTGAACTGCCTCTGGCATCCTACCGTGTCATATTGATCCGCAAGCGCATCGACATATGCATCCATCTTTTCCCTGTCAACCAGAAAATGGCCCGCCCCATCTTCCAGAAACCTGCCGTCTTCCACTACCATCCAGTCACTGACAATGGCGGGGGATATCTTTTCGGTTTTCTCCCCAAACCGGTAAACAATCCCGCAATCCTGAAATTCTTCTATTCTTTCCCACAATCTCAATGTAGACTGCATTTCTTCCGTAAGAGGCAGATCGCCATAACACCCTTCCTTCTGCAGGTCGCATACCGCATCTCCCCGCAAAATGGCGTTTCTTACCGTTTCTTTACACACATCATATAGCAGCGCCTGATGCCGCTCATTGACCAGCGTATATCCATTTTCCGTTTTGCGGATAGCCACCTGACAGGACTTATCATCCTTTCTTTCTCTCACGAAATCCAGTCCATCAAAAACGGCCGTAAACTTTTCCTCGTCCAGGCTGCCTTCCGGCGCAATGCGCTGCTCCCGTCCTTCTGAAAGCAGCCCTTCCCACCACAGCCAGGGGTTCTGCGCAGCCTTCACCCGCAGCAGGGGCTGGCAAAAATCCGGTACATATCCTACTTCCTCCAGAGAAACCGACTCCTGCGCCCCATTCGGGAGAATAAATACAATCTCCGTATACTGCGCCTTTTCCATCAGTTCCGTATTGACTTCCTGTACTTCTTTTCCGGTGCAGTAGATTCCGTTCACCCATGTTCCGTAAGAAAAACAATCCCTATAATAAACGGACAGCCCTGTATACAGGGCTGCCAGAATCGTGACTGCACTACCCACCATATGGAGCATTCTTATAATTGCTTTTTTCATAAACCATTTCTCTTTTGTGGCTGTGCTTATTGCTTCTGTTCTTTCTCCTTCAGATCGTCTCCGTCAAACACGTCGCTGATAGCGGCGCCTGCCGGTACCATCGGAAAAACCTTATCGTCTTTCGGAATCACACACTCAATCACTACCGGACCGTCTGCCAAGACGGCTTCCTGCAGCGCAGGAGCGACCTGCTCTTTTCTCGTCACACGGATCGCTTTACAACCAAGACCCTCCGCAACTTTGCAGAAATCAACTTTATCGTCCAATACCGTCTGCGAATATCTTTTTCCATAAAAAAGCGTCTGCCACTGGCGTACCATGCCGAGTACATGGTTATTGATAATAACCTGTATAATAGGTATATTGTACCTGCTGGCCGTGGCAAGTTCATTCATATTCATGCGAAAACAACCGTCTCCCGCGATGTTAACGCACAGCCTGTCCGGTCTTCCCATTTTTGCTCCAATGCAGGCGCCAAGCCCATAACCCATCGTGCCCAGTCCGCCGGAAGATAAAAAACTTCTGGGCTGCGTATATTTGTAGTATTGCGCCGCCCACATCTGATGCTGTCCGACATCGGTGGTGATAATCGCCTTCCCTTCCGTAATCCTGTCAATCTCTTCTATTATATAGGGACAGGAAAGTTCATTGTCCTCATATTTCAGTGGAAATCTTTCTTTCATTTCCAGTATATGACTGTGCCAGTCAGGATGACTCATCTGGTCAATCTTTGCATTCAGAACAGAAAGCACGCGTTTCAGATCTCCTACCACGGAGGCTGTCGTCTTTATATTTTTATTGATTTCCGCAGCGTCAATATCAATATGCAGTATTTTTGCCCGGGAAGCAAATTTCCTGGAATTTCCTACGACACGGTCCGAAAAACGGGCGCCCAGTGCAATCAGCAGATCACATTCACTGACTCCCAAATTAGACGTTTTCGTCCCATGCATACCAATCATTCCTGTATACAGTTCATCTTTACCGTCAAAAGCGCCTTTTCCCATCAGCGTATCGCATACCGGAGCGTCTATTTTTTTGGCAAATTCCCTTACCTCTCCGCAGGCGCCGGAAATAACTGCACCGCCGCCAAGGTAAATGTAGGGACGCTGCGCGGCACGGATCAGCTTTACAGCGTTTTCGATATCTTCCTCTGTAAATCTATCCTCCGGCGCCTGCCTGACCGGTTCCATCGGCTCATATTCACACTCGGCTGCCGTAACATCCTTTGTGATATCCACCAATACGGGACCCGGCCTGCCTGAACTGGCAATCCGGAATGCTTTGCGGATCGTATCTGCCAGAATCGATACATCTTTTACAATATAACCATGTTTGGTAATCGGCATTGTCACGCCTGCAATATCGACCTCCTGAAAAGTATCCTTGCCTAAAAGCGGCAGATTCACATTGGCCGTAATCGCTACCATCGGCACACTGTCCATATAGGCAGTGGCAATGCCGGTGACGAGATTGGTGGCTCCCGGCCCGCTGGTCGCCATGCAGACTCCCACCTTTCCCGTAGCTCTGGCATAACCGTCCGCAGCATGCGCAGCTCCCTGTTCATGGGATGTCAATATATGTTTGATTTCTTTATGCTGGTACAAAGCGTCATAAATATTCAGGATCGTTCCGCCCGGATAACCAAATACGGTATCTACGCCCTGTTCTTTTAAGCATTCGATTACGATTTCCGAACCTGTCAACTGCATACGTTTTCCTCCTGTACTGCAATAATCATTCCGTAAGCCCACGTTTTTTTATTTTCTCACTTCCAGAATCGCGCCTCTGTTACCGCTTGTCACCAGTTCACGGTATCTGGCAAGATAACCAGTCGTTACTTTAGGCTCTCTGGGCTGCCATTTCTTTCTTCTTTCCTGCATTTCCTCTGCAGATATTTTCACGTCCAGCGTATTCTCCGGTATATTAATGCTAATGATATCCCCCTCTTTCACAAGTGCGATGGGACCGCCTACCGCCGCTTCAGGAGATACATGACCAATCGAAGCCCCTCTTGAGGCGCCTGAAAAACGGCCGTCCGTAATAAGCGCCACACTGGAACCAAGCCCCATACCCGCTATGGCAGACGTAGGATTGAGCATTTCCCGCATACCCGGCCCGCCTTTCGGCCCTTCATAGCGGATCACAACGACATCTCCCTCTTTGATTCTGCCGCCGGTAATTGCCGCGATGGCATCCTCTTCACAGTCAAACACCCTTGCCGGCCCTTCATGTACCATCATTTCCGGTACCACTGCAGAACGTTTTACCACACCGGAATCCGGAGCCAGATTCCCCTTTAACACTGCAATCCCTCCCGTCTGGGAATAGGGATTGTCAATCGGCCGTATTACTTCGGGATCCTTGTTCACACAGCCGGAAATATTTTCACGTACGGTTTTCCCCGTTACGGTAATCAGGTCTGTATAGAGCAGTTCTTTCTTTGTCAGTTCGTTCATCACTGCGTAGACGCCGCCTGCCTCGTTCAAATCCTCCATATAAGTAGGGCCTGCTGGCGCCAGATGGCACAGATTAGGCGTTCTGGACGACAGCTCGTTTGCAATGTCCAAATTCAGTTCCACACCTGCCTCATGGGCAATGGCCGGAAGATGAAGCATGGAATTTGTAGAGCATCCCAATGCCATATCTACGGTCAGCGCATTGCGGAATGCTTTTTCCGTCATAATATCTCTTGGTTTGATATCTTTTTTCACCAGTTCCATAATCTGCATGCCTGCATGTTTTGCAAGACGGATCCGCTCAGAATACACGGCGGGAATCGTCCCGTTGCCTTTCAGACCCATACCCAGCGCCTCTGTCAGACAATTCATGGAATTTGCCGTATACATGCCGGAACAGGAACCGCAGGTAGGACATACTTTTTCTTCAAATTCCGTCAAATCCTCCAGGGACATCGAGCCTGCGGCAACACTGCCTACCGCCTCGAACATAGACGACAGACTTCTCTTCTGTCCTTTTACCCGGCCTGCCAGCATAGGTCCGCCCGATACAAAAATAGTAGGAATGTTAACCCGTGCTGCGGCCATCAAAAGCCCCGGCACATTTTTGTCACAGTTCGGCACACATACAAGTCCGTCAAAACCATGCGCCATTGCCATACACTCCGTACTGTCTGCAATCAGATCCCGGGTCACAAGAGAATATTTCATACCGATATGCCCCATGGCAATCCCGTCGCATACGGCAATGGCGGGAAACACCACCGGCGTGCCTCCTGCCATGGCAACTCCCATTTTCACTGCTTCCACAATCTTATCCAGGTTCATATGTCCCGGAACAATCTCATTGTAAGAGCTTACAATACCGATCAGCGGCCTTTCCCGCTCTTCCTCCGTATAGCCAAGCGCATTGAACAAACTCCTGTGAGGCGCCTGCTGCACCCCTTTTTTTACCGAATCGCTTCTCATTTCATGCTTCCTCCTATATGTTTCGTAATGATGCGCCCCATCTGTTCACATCCTGTCTGCCTGCAGCCGTCCGCCATAATATCAGCCGTCCGCCATCCCTCTTCCAGTGCGGCTTTCACCGCCCTGTCAATTGCATCCGCCTCCTGGTCCAGATCAAAACTATACCGCAGCATCATGGAAGCGGAAAGAATTGTGGCGATCGGATTGGCAATATCCTTTCCGGCAATATCCGGCGCGGAACCATGGCTTGGCTCATACAATCCGAATTTCGTATCGTTCAGACTGGCGGAAGCCAGCATACCGATGGAACCTGTCACCATACTCGCCTCATCCGAGAGGATATCCCCAAACATATTCTCTGTCAATATTACATCGAACTGCGCAGGATCCCTGACAATCTGCATCGCACAGTTATCTACCAGCATATGCTCCAAAGCCACATCCGGATAATCCTTTGCCACTTCTTCCACAACACAACGCCACAGCCTGGAAGAATCCAGTACATTTGCTTTGTCCACACTTGTCACTTTGCGCCTTCTCTTTCTGGCAATCTCAAACCCCTTCACCGCTATCCGGCGTATTTCCTCTTCGCTATAAGTTAACGTATCTACTGCGCGTCTCACACCGTTTTCCGTAACCGTTTTTCGTTCTCCGAAATAAAGCCCTCCTGTCAGCTCTCTCATGATCAGCAGATCAAACCCATCGCGCCTGATCTCACTGCGTAAAGGGCAGGCATCCGCCAGTTCCGGATAGAGAACTGCCGGACGGAGGTTTGCAAACAGATTCAGCGCCTTGCGGATTTGCAAAAGCCCCGCTTCCGGACGCCTGTCAGGAGGAAGCTGGTACCAGGGTGATTTGGTAGTATCTCCGCCAATCGAACCCATCAGCACCGCATCCGCGGCCCTGGCCTCCGCAATCGCCTCGTCGGTAAGCGGAATCCCATGTACGTCAATGGAAGCGCCGCCCAGCAGAATATGACGGTATGAAATCTCATGTCCGTAGACCTGCGCAACCTTCTCCAGCACTGCTTTTGCCTGTTTTACAATTTCCGGCCCGATCCCATCGCCCGGAATACAACCAATCTTTAATTTCATATTCCTTACACTCCTGATTTTTTCAGCATTTTATCAATAATTTTTATTAATTGTAGCATAAATCCGGTATTCTAAAAAATGTATAATATTTATAACGATTATAACTATAAGTTATAGAATGTCACATACCGCATCCATCTTTACTGTTCGTGCAAAAAAAGCCCCGATTATAATACGGAGCTTTTGCAAACCACAACGCGTCTCTATGCCTTTCTGGTATCTCCCTCTGATGCCTTTTCCACCTGCGCAATGGCTGTCTTCTGCATCGGAATACGGCAGTTTTTATTATTGCCAAACTCCGCAATCACCGCATCGTCAGTAATATCAATCACAATGCCGTAAAAACCGCTGGTCGTCAGGATACTGTCGCCAATTTCCAGTGCGGAAAGCATGGCCGTCATTCTTTTCTGCTCCTTTTTCTGCGGGCGCACCATCATAAAATAAATAAATACCCCAAACAGCACTACATATGCTACCAATATCATACCGGAACCTCCGGCACCGGCAGCGGCCTCCGTCAATAAAATTCCCATCTTGTTTTCCTCCTGATTTAAAATACCGCTATCGTAAACGACAAAAATATTGACGTTTACGACAATGGACGCACACGTCCGCATAGAGAATTTCACTACATTCGCAGCACGCGGACGGCGCAGACGGAAACGGCCAAAGTCGTTTCCTACAACGAATATCATACATAAAAAAAAAGAATACGGCAAGCCTTTTCTGCCGAAATCTACAAATCACTCTGTTCCTGCATTCCATCCAGTTTTGCTTTTTTGTAGGACGCAAAACTGCCTGCATCCAGCGCATCCCTGATTTCAGCCATCATCGTATTGTAGAAATAAAGATTGTGCAGCACGCAGAGCCGCATGCCCAGCATTTCTCCGGCCTTCAGCAGATGACGGATATAGGCTCTGGAATACCTTCTGCAGGCAGGACAGCTACAACCTTCCTCGATCGGACGCTGATCCAGCTCATATCTGGCGTTGAACAGATTGCGTTTTCCCTGGTTCGTATATACATGCCCATGCCGTCCGTTCCGGGACGGATACACACAATCAAAAAAATCAATTCCCCGTTCGACGCCTTCCAGTATATTGGCAGGCGTACCTACTCCCATCAAATAAGTAGGCTTATCTGCGGGCAGGTGCGGTACGGTTTCTTCCAAAATCTCATACATCTCCTCATGACTTTCCCCCACTGCAAGACCGCCTACCGCGTAACCGTCAAGATCAAGTTCCGCTATCCTCCTGGCATGTGCGACACGGATGTCCGCAAAAACAGCCCCCTGATTGATGCCAAACAGCATCTGCTCTTTATTAAGCGTCTCTTCCAGACGATTCAGCCTTGCCATCTCCTCTTTGCAGCGCACAAGCCACCGATACGTCCGGTCCACGGAATTTTGCACATAAATTCTGTCCGCCTTACTGGACGGACATTCATCAAACGCCATGGCTATCGTAGATGCAAGATTGGACTGAATTTGAATGCTCTCCTCGGGACCCATAAAGATCTTCCTGCCGTCAATGTGGGAGTGAAAGCAAACTCCCTCTTCCCTGATCTTCCGCAGGCCTGCCAGGGAAAACACCTGAAAACCGCCGGAATCGGTAAGAATCGGCTTGTCCCAAGACATAAACTTATGCAGGCCGCCCAACTGTCTGATTTTCACATCTCCCGGTCTCACATGCAGATGATACGTATTGGAAAGCTCCACCTGTGTGCCAATCCCTTCCAGATCTTCTGTAGAAACAGCCCCCTTTATGGCGGCTGCCGTTCCTACGTTCATAAACACAGGAGTCTGTATTATGCCATGTACCGTATGGAGCTGCGCCCGTTTCGCACGGCCCTCCTGTTTCAGCAGACGGTATCTCTTCTGTTCCATATCCTTTTATAAACTGTCCACAAATTCTTCCAGACAGATTCCTTTCTCTTTCATGACGGTAGCCGCCTCTTTTCCCACATAACGGAAATGCCACGGCTCATATTCAATACTTGTTATGTACTCTTTTCCTTTTGGATAGCGCAATGTAAAACCATACTCACAGCTATGCTCTTCCAGCCACTTTCCTGCTTCCGTGTCTCCGAATCCCTCGTTCAGGGAAAAATAACTGTCACATACAATGTCAAGGGCAAGTCCGATCTGATGCTCGCTGGCGCCCGGCACAGTAACCGCCTGCGAAGATATCTTATAAGCATCCATATAGCTCATGCCTTTTCCCATATACGCTTTGATTTTACGGTTGAAAAGTACCTGCTGACGGTTCAGGTCACGGTAAGGCGAACAGATTACCAGATTGATGCCGTCGTTTTTGGCTGCCTGCAGCATAGCCAGAAGATCGTCAATAATCCGTATATCGCACTTCATAGAGCCCTTAATCGTTCCCAGCTCAAACGTATAATCGTCCGGAATCGGATGCTGCTTGTTGATCAGCAGAAGACGCCAGTCACTTTTATCAAATACCATTTCCTCCGGTGTCACCTGCATTTCATTGGTTTCTTGCAGCTCTTCCGCAGCGGCGTCGTTTTCCTCCAGAATTTCATCCAATGTGTATTTGTCAATATCTTCCATATTTTCCAGTTCCGTGTCTTCATAGCCGTCCAGAACATCTATGTCGTCCAGTACGTCTTCCGTATCGATCAGACTTTCCGCTGTAGAACTCCCCGCTGCGCTTTCCGGCCTTTTGTTTGCCATAACCAGTTCCATTCTGTTATCTGCCAGAAACAACATGGATTGATCCGTTAATTCCATATCCTCAAAAATAGGAAAGGAAAAACTGCTGCTCATGACGAAAAAAAGAAAAGCGACAGCGACGCAGGCGTATTTTTTACCGTTAGAAGCAAAATAGCGCGCTACAAAAATACAGGCGCACGCAATGAAAACAAACGGAAACAGCAGCCATTTCACCAGTTTATTCTTTTTTCCCAATTTATAATACCGGAAAATTAAATTTTCCTTTGCTGTTTTATTTCCCATGCTCATTCCTCATCAGTAGTACTTTCGTACAGAGTTATATTAGCACAGATAGATCCCCTTTCTCAATGCTTTTTTCATTCTTTTTTTATATTTTTTATTATACGCCGTCCGGACACCCTGATTTATCACTTGAGAAATACTCCCGTATTCATTATACTAAACATAACGATTATAAGAGGAGGATATAAACTATGGCAGGGTCAACATTCGGAAAATGTTTTACGGTAACGACATGGGGAGAATCCCACGGTCCGGCTCTGGGGGCGGTTGTCGACGGTTGTCCCGCAGGGCTTCCCCTGTGCGAAGCGGATATTCAATATTATCTGGACCGGCGCAGACCTGGACAGACTGCTATATCCACGCCGCGCAAAGAAGCTGATCAGGTGCGCATACTGTCGGGCGTCTTCGAAGGCCGGACAACCGGCACGCCGATTTCCCTTATAGTGGAAAATACATCGCACAAGTCCGGAGACTATCAACAGATTGCCTCCTGTTACCGCCCCGGCCATGCCGACTATACTTTTGACCAGAAATACGGACTACGGGACTACCGCGGCGGAGGACGCTCCTCCGGCAGGGAAACGATCGGTCGTGTGGCGGCAGGCGCAATCGCTCTTAAACTGCTCAAGGAATTAGGGATTACATTCTGCGCCTATACAAAATCCATCGGCCCTGTCAAAACCTCCGATACCGTATTTGACAAAGACGCAATCCGCAAGACGCCCACGGCAATGCCTGATTATGAGGCCAGCCGGCAGGCGGAAGCCTACTTGCAAAGCTGCATGGCCCAGAAGGACTCTGCGGGCGGCGTGATCGAATGCCGCATCGACGGAATCCCTGCCGGAATTGGCGAACCGGTGTTCGACAAACTCGACGCCAGCCTTGGAAAAGCCATATTATCCATCGGCGCCGTCAAAGCAGTGGAAATCGGCGACGGTTGCCGTACAGCCCTGGCAAAGGGCTCTGAAAACAATGATGCGTTTGTCAGCCGCTGCGGACGGATTACAAAAAAGACAAACCACGCGGGCGGTATTTTAGGAGGTATCAGCGATGGAAGCGCCGTCCTCCTGCGGGCCTATATAAAGCCCACGCCGTCCATTTTTCAAAAACAGGACACCGTCAGCCAGGATGGCGAAAACATAACGATTGCAATCGAGGGAAGGCATGATCCCGTGATTGTTCCCCGGGCCGTAGTAGTGGTTGAAGCTATGGCTGCCCTGGCAGTTACGGATCTGCTGTTCGAAAATATGCATGCCCGAATGGAAAATATCATATCTTTTTACCGAAAATAATCCTGTTGCAAATATCCGTCAAAAATGCCGGAGAAATAGGAAATCTCCGGCATTTAAAACCTATGGACAACGACCGTGCGTCTGTCAGTTATTGATCAGCTTATCTTCATCGCTCCAGCTATATAATTTTCTGATTTCCGCTCCGACTACTTCCGCAGGATGTTCAGAAGCAAGTTTCCGCATTGCGCGGAAATGTACCTGTTTTCCGGCAGGAGACATATCCAGTAAAAACTCTTTTGCAAAAGAGCCGTCCTGGATATCGGCCAAAATTTTCTTCATCGCTTTTTTCGTCTCTTCTGTTATAATCTTCGGCCCTGTTACATAATCCCCATATTCCGCCGTATTGGAAATGGAATACCGCATACCGGAAAAACCGGACTGGTAAATCAAATCCACAATCAGTTTCATTTCATGAATACACTCAAAATATGCATTTCTGGCATCATAGCCCGCCTCAACCAGCGTTTCAAATCCTGCCTGCATCAGCGCGCATACACCCCCGCACAGTACGGCCTGTTCCCCAAAAAGATCGGTTTCTGTTTCCGTACGGAAAGTCGTTTCCAGTACGCCTGCCCTTGCTCCACCAATACCAAGCGCATACGCAAGCGCCGTATCTTTTGCCTTTCCCGTATAGTCCTGCTCCACTGCAACCAGACAGGGTACGCCCTTACCGGCCTGGTATTCGCTTCTTACCGTATGGCCCGGCCCTTTGGGCGCTATCATTGTCACATCCACATTGGCAGGCGGTACGATACAACCGAAATGAATGTTAAAACCATGGGCAAACATCAGCATATTCCCCTCTTCCAGATTGGGTGCAATATCCTGTTTGTAAAGGTCCGCCTGTTTTTCATCATTGATCAGAATCATAATGATATCTGCCCGCTTTGCAGCTTCAGCGGCTGTAAACACCTCAAATCCCTGCTCCTGCGCTTTCGCCCAGGACTTGGATCCTTCATACAGGCCGATGATCACATTGCAGCCCGATTCCTTTAAATTCAACGCATGCGCATGCCCCTGGCTGCCATAACCAATCACTGCAATCGTTTTTCCTTCCAGCAAAGAAAGATTACAATCCTCCTGATAATAAATATTTGCCATTTCCTCTTCCTCCATTATTTATATTTACATTTTCTTAATACTATGACTGCAGCGCAAGGACGCATTGCCGGCACAGCAGCCGTATATCCCTTCCCGTCAATCCTCAATATATACCACATCTTCTATGCCTCTGCCCAGACCAGCAATACCGGTTCTGGCCAGCTCCAATATCTCATACCCCTCCAGAAGACTCAAAAACGCTTCTATTTTCGCCTGGTTTCCTGTCAGTTCAATCGTAAGACTGTCCTTGCACACATCAATAATTTTCGCACGAAAAATATCCGTCACGCCGATCACGCCTTCCCGCTCGGATGCACCCGCCTTTACCTTGATCAGCGCCAGTTCACGGTACACGCTTTTCTCCGGTTTCAGCTCACGGATATCCCTTACATCCACAAGCTTCGCCACCTGCTTTTCAATCTGATCCAGAATTTCATCGTCCCCGCTGGCTACGATCGTAATACGGGTAAACCGTGGATCCGCCGTTACGCCTGCCGTAATGCTCTCAATATTGTACCCCCGCCTTGAGAAAAGGCCTGAAATGCGGCTGAGTACGCCCGACGTATTATCTACCAGAAGCTGAAATACTTTCTTATTCATAATGACTCCTTCTCATTGACTGCATACATTTGACCGCCGTATAAAGACACCGTCTGCATCTCATTCATTCTAGCAACAAACATTTTACTTGTCAACGTATGCATATACGGAATATATAGTATAATATATGGTTATAACGATACCCTTTCCGTCTGATGCCCGTTATCCCTTATCCGGAAATGTCGGTGCATTTGGGAAGCGCAAGCGTCCCGGTTCTCGCCACTTCCACAATACTGATGGACTGCAGCAGTGTAATCAGCAATGCGGTGCGTTCCGGCACATCGCAGATCTGTATCATCATCTGGTGTTTTGACATGTCCACAATCTGCGCTTTCATAATCTCGCACGTCTCCATAATATCCCGTCTGTTTCCTTTGTTGAACTTCACCTTCACAAGCATCAGTTCCCGGCTGATGCTTTGGGACTCGTCAAACGTTTTTACTTTAATAATATCCAGCTTCTTATTCAACTGCTTTTCAATCTGCTCAATCGTTCTCTCGTCGCCGCTGCTGACAATTGTCATACAGGACACCTGTGGGTCGTCGGTCTCCCCTACCGCCAGACTGTCAATGTTAAAACACCTTCTGGAAAAAAGCCCCGCTACCTTACACAGGACGCCGGAGCGGTTCTCCACCAGAACAGAATAAATCCTTTTCATACTATGCTCCCTCCTATTTTACCAGATCCATCGGGTCAATCAGACATTCCATCAAAACAGAAACGTCTTTTTCCAGAAATCTGTCAATTGCCTCATCCGCTCCATCCATACTGCAAAGACGAATAAAAGGAAGATCGTACGCCGCCGCCAGCTTTTCCAGATCAGGACTGCCGGACAGATCCACCACCGAATAATGGTCCTGGTATGTATAGTGCTGATATTCCCGCACCATACCCAGATAATTGTTTTTCAGCACGATAATCTTCACCGCCACCCCGTGCTGGCGCATCGTTGCCAGTTCCATCATGGACATCTGAAAAGAACCGTCTCCGCACACCGCGATTACCTGGCGGGAGGGATCCCCCAGTTTCGCCCCCATGGCTGCCGGAATTGCATATCCCATTGTTCCCATACCGCCAGAGGTCAGGAAACGCCCCTCTCTGACAATATGATAACTGCAGGACCAGATCTGATTCTGGCCGACATCCGCCACATAGACGCCTGTCCTCTCCATTTTTTCCGAAAGCATCCGGATCAGAGCCGCCGGATCTACATACGCGGGATTTGGATGTCTGACAGGCTGCATTGTTTCCCGGTACCCGTTCAGTGTCTGAATCCATTCCTCATGCCTGCATGAAAATTCCTGCTCCGCAAAATCATGGAAAATGTGCCTGATATCACCTACCAGCGGAATTGTCGGTCCCACATTTTTACCAATCTCCGCCGGATCTACATCAATGTGCACCAGCACTTTGTTTTCTGTAATCAGATCAGGCTGGTTCACCGCACGGTCCGCCACACGTGCTCCCGTCATAATCAACAGATCCGATTCGTTCATTGCACGGTTGGCATAGCCCTTGCCGTTATTGCCCACCATACCGAAATACATCGGATGTTCGGTCGGCATAGCGCCGATTCCCATCATTGTGGAAACCACAGGCAGCCGGTGTTTTTCCACAAAAGCTCTCAGTTCCTGCTGCGCCCCGCTCAAAAGCACACCGCCGCCCACACAGAGAATGGGTTTTTTGGCAGATTTCAGCTCCCGGATTACTTTCTGGATCTGTACCGCGTGACCCTTCACCGTCGGCTTGTAAGTACGCAGATTTACTTCTTCCGGATAGAGAAAACTGCGCACCGGTGCATTCTGCACATCGATCGGCACATCGATCAATACCGGTCCTTTACGGCCTGTAGAAGCAATATGAAACGCTTCTTTCATAATACGCGGAATTTCATTGGCATCCTTTACAAGATAACTGTACTTGACAAACGATTCCGCCGCTCCTGTTATGTCCGCTTCCTGGAACACATCGGAGCCAAGCAGTTCACTGTTCACCTGCCCCGTGATACATACAAGCGGAATACTGTCCGCAAACGCCGTAGCAATGCCCGTCAGCAGATTTGTCGCCCCCGGACCGCTTGTCACCGCACACACGCCTACCTTTCCCGTCACTCTGGCAAGCCCGCTGGCTGCATGTGCGGCATTTTGTTCCGTACGGATTAAAATACTCCTGATTGTTGAGTGTAATATGCTGTTATAAAACGGGCATATCGCCACACCCGGATAACCGAACAGCGTATCCACGCCTTCTGCCTCCAGACATTGAATCATTACATCCGCTCCATTCATTCTCTCTTCTCCCGTCCTTTTATTCTTTCCATTATAGATCCAGTATGCGCCTTGTCAGCCGTACCGCTTCGGCCGCATCCGCAGAATAGCCGTCCGCGCCGATCTCATCCGCATAATCCTGCGTAATAACCGCCCCGCCGATAATAATTTTTGCCTTGCTGCCCCTTTCCCGCGCATACGCAATGACATGCCGCATCTCCTGCATGGTAGTCGTCATAAGCGCGGACAATGCGATCACACTGGCCTGATTTTTCTCGGCTTCTTCCACTATGATTTCTTTGGCAACATCCTTTCCCAGATCAATCACCTGGAAACCATGATTTTTTAACATCAGCGCTACCAGATTTTTTCCGATATCATGGATATCGCCTTTGACTGTGGCGATTACCACAGTTGGCAGCGACTGCCTGTTGCCGTCCGCCATCAAAAGCGGCTCCAGATATTCGATGGCCAGCTTCATCGCCTCGGCGCCCGCAATCAGCTGGGGCAGAAAATACTTTCCGCTGTCAAACAACTCTCCTACCGCATTGATACCGGGCAGCAATGCGGTATCCAGCACTGCCTTGGCATCCAGTCCCTCTGAAAGCGCAGCCTTAGTCAATTCCACGATTCCTCTTTTATTGCCCTTCAGCACGGCCTCCTTTACACGACCCGCCGCATCTGTGCATACCTCCGCAGACAATGGTTCACCGCTCTTTTTTTCCGCGCCCATCTCCGCGTACTTTCTGACAGCTTCCTTTTCTGCCGGCACAGCGGCCCTCCAGGCTTCCATTCTCTCGATATACCGGATATCCGCGCCTTCTTTCCGCAGCAGCAGGTCGGACGCCATCGCGCAGTTTACAAGCAGATCCTGAGACGGATTGGCAATCGCCATCGTCAGTCCGGCCTGTATCGCCATCGTCAAAAAAGCTGTGTTGACAAAGCTCCGTTCAGGAAGCCCAAATGAAATATTAGACAGACCGCATATCGTGGCCAGACCTTTATCCTTACAGTAGCGGATTGTCTCCAGCGTCTCCAACGCCGCCTGCGGATTGGCTCCCACCGTAGCCACAAGGCCGTCTACTATAATATCTTCTTTTTTCATACCCAGTTCATAGGCGCGGGCTGTGATTTTCCTGATGATCGAAATCTTTTCGTCCATATTTTTCGGCAGCCCTTCGTCCGACAACGGAAGCAGAATAAACATGGCCCCATATTTTTTTACGATGGGCAGCAGTCTTTCAAACTTCTCTTTCTCATAGGAAACCGAATTCACCAGAGCTCTCCCCGGATAACGCCGCAGCGACGCTTCGAGCACATCAATATGACTGGAATCAATGGCAAGCGGCAGCGATGTCACCCCTGACACTTCCGAAATCGCCTGCAGCATCATCGCCTTTTCATCGATGCCGCTCATCCCCATATTGATATCAATCACTCCGGCGCCGCACGCCTCCTGCTCTTCTGCGAAGGAAAGCGCCATATCCAGCTTTCCTTCCCGCAGCTGCGCCTGCAGTTTTTTCTTACCGGTAGGATTGATCCGTTCTCCTACGACAATAAAAGGATCGTCCAGCCCAAAAGAAAGTGTCCGCCGTTCGGATGTAAGATAACGGCAGCCTGTCCTCTCCCGTTTTGTCACGGACATGTCCTTTGTATTGTTTACCAGTGTCCCGATATACCGCGGCGTTGTACCACAGCAGCCTCCCAGAATGGACGCCCCGGCCCGCACCAGCTCCGCCATTTCCCTTCCGAAGGTTTCCGCGTCCATATCATAAACCGTACTGCCGTCTCTATCCAGCGACGGCAGCCCCGCATTCGGTTTGGCAATCAGCGGAACGGTCGTCACTTCCGCCATCTGCCGGATGATCTGCGCCATCCGGTCCGGTCCGGTCGAGCAGTTGGCGCCGATTGCCGCGGCGCCAAGACTCTCAAGCACAATCGCCGCTGTCCTGGCATCCGTCCCGAATAAACTTCTTCCGTCCGTTTCAAAAGTCATCGTCACCATCACAGGCAGATCACATACTTCCTTTGCCGCAATCAATGCCGCCCGGGACTCTTGCAGGCTCATCATCGTTTCCACTACGAACAAATCCACACCGGCTTCCAAACAGTACGTAATCTGTTCCTTATACACATCGACCAGTTCTTCAAAATCCAATGTCCCCATAGGAGCAAGCTGCCTGCCGGTCATCGTCAAATCACCCGCTACAAAAGCGTTTTGTCCTGCCGCCTCCCTGGAAATGCCGACCAGTCTTTGATTGATTTCCTTTGTCCGGCTGTCCAGTCCGTATTCGGCCAATTTTATTCTGTTGCTTGTAAAAGTTGGCGCATATATGATATCGCTTCCCGCCGCAATATATTCTTTCTGCAGTTCCTTCATAATTTCAGGATATTCGAGAATCCAGCTTTCCGGACATATGCCGGAAGGCATCCCTCTGCGAATCAAGTTTGACCCGGTGGCGCCATCCAGATAAATTATTTTTTTACTGCATAATTCATAAAATTTTTTCTTTGTCATTTGATATCCTTCTCACAGTGTATCTTTCATGCAATCCTGCTTATACTAACGTATTGTATCATTCCTTTTCAAACAGTCATACGTCATGCATGGAAATAATACAACACACCAGATGCAGATAGATACATTCAATCATAGCATGGTTTTTTTGATTTCTCAATGTAAAAATGATTTCTTGCATTCCCGCCGTACATTCCTGTCTGAAAATGGACTGCGGATTTGCAGAAAGATACTTTTAACTGATGTGTGAATAATTGACACGAAATCCACGCAATATGCTATTTTCCTGAAAATGCGGAAACGCAAGACACTTTATCGTTGCTTTCATTGATTGAATGTGATAAATTGAAAGAGTGATTTTATGGAAACAGAGGTAAATTCAGGTATTCCGATTGGGGAGGACTATGATTTGAAAAAATTGATTTCTACATTGGCCGTGCTTTTTCTTCTCGCTTTCCTGACAGGCTGCGGAAAAAAAGACGACGAACTGGAACAATACAAAGCGCAAATGAGTGCGTTTACCAATAAAATCAATGAACTGGGGACGTCGATCGACAACATCGACCCCGCATCCGAAACCCGCACGCAGGAACTTCTGCAATATCTGGATGAAATGGACGCGGCTTTTGCGGAAATGGGCGCCATGGAGGTTCCGGAACAGTTTGCCAACATTGACGAACTTGCGGACGATGCCAGTGCAAATCTTTCCAAATCCGTATCACTCTATCACCAGGCGTTCGACGACGACAGCGAATATGACCCCGATCTTGTCAATGGGCTTGTAGACGCCGCTCTCGAATATTATAGCCGTGCTTTCAAGCGTCTCGGCTATATCGGAACAATTCTGCAGGGCGAGCTTCCTGAAGATGAAACGATTACGATTATTCATGAAAGCGACGAACAGGAGGACCAAAGCGATTCCGGAGACGATAATGTTCCGGAAGATGCGGAAAGTGAAATTTCTCCCGAAGATAACGGTGAAAACGGTGAAGCAGAAACAACGGAAGATTCTGTCGGATAAGTCAACCCCCGGCCTGCTCACTTCCCGCAAAAATAAACTGCGCGCACGGCATATGCCCTGTTTCCGAAAACAGAAAGGGAAACTGGAGCCTCCTTTTCAGACATGGGATCCATACACAGATAGCCGTTTTCATCCGTACCAACCAATAAAACCCAATGATATGCGCCATAACCACCCATACGGACTTTAACCACGGGAAATATCCCCTGCGATAAAAACAGATCAATCTCATCCGTCTCTACAGAACCGGCTACATAACTTTCCGTTCCGGGCACTGCCGTTTTAATCCTGTCCCAGATCACCGCCCCTTGCTCCGTATAAGCATCCGCCTCTGAAAATGCCTTATTCAGCTCGCCTGCAGTCATATAAAAATCCATTTCCAGCGCAATCGCCTGCATATCCAGACCTGCCGCCAGCGCACATACAAGACAGCCGGAAGAAGCCATCGTATCCTTCGCCTGACCCAGGTGATCGCCTGCCCACGCAGGATGACGCTGCATAAAATAGACCACCTCTGGAAGTTCCTGCTTTTGCTCCGGTAAAAGAAGCTCACCGGCCGCATTTCTGCCCCGTATTAATAAGACAGCGGCCACCAGCAGACAAATACACACGGCGGCACGCCGCCGCGTTCTCCGGCCTTTTTTCCTATGCATTTCCATACAGTTTCTTCCATGCATTCTGATAAGCCTTTTTTAAAGGCTTTTCACTGCACTCCATATCTCTGAAAAACAGCCGGTCTTCCTTTCCTTCTCCATCTATATAGGTAACAATCAGCAGTTTCACGCGTGTTTTGGCTTTACCGGAACCTAAAAATACCTGAAACCCCGCCAATGCGCCAAGGAAGGAAACAACTGCCGCCTGCAGCGCCGTATAATCGCTTCCCGGGACATCCCGCTCATTGCTGTCAACCCTTGTCTCCATCTGCTTGATTTGTCCGATTGTTAATGCAAAGTGTTCTTTGTATGTATCATCATAGTTATCTTCCAAAACATACAGATGTCTGTCTGTCATCAAAACTTCGCACATACAGTCCGGATAAGAATTATTGGGAGGCACCAGACGCGCCGTAAGCTGCGCAAGCACCTTTTCCTGCCGATACTTTCCAATTCTGTCTGTCATCCTCTGTCAACTCCCCTTTCAAATGTTGAAATACCTGTCTTTGTTTTATCGGAAACGACTTTAGTTGTTTCCGTTTGCATCATCCGCATGCTGCGAAGGCAGTGAACTTCTCTATGCAAACGTGTGCGTCCATTATCGTAACGTTTTCTTCACATACAAGCGTAAGTCTTACAACAGAAAGGTACCGCAATCCCAATGATTACGGTACCCTCAAGCCTTCGGGCGCCTGCGCCCGCAGATTAAATTCAGAACTTTCCTTCGTTTGCTGCTTCCTCAATCGAAACGGCAACTGCAACGGTAGCGCCAACCATAGGATTGTTGCCCATACCAATCAATCCCATCATTTCCACATGAGCAGGTACTGAGGAAGAACCTGCAAACTGTGCGTCAGAATGCATACGTCCCAATGTATCCGTGAAACCATAGGAAGCAGGACCTGCAGCCATATTATCAGGATGAAGCGTACGTCCTGTACCGCCGCCGGAAGCTACGGAGAAATATTTTTTGCCGGCTTCCGTTCTCTCTTTCTTATACGTTCCTGCTACCGGATGCTGAAATCTGGTAGGATTGGTAGAGTTACCTGTAATCGATACGTCTACGTTCTCTTTCCACATGATCGCCACGCCTTCAGGAACCGAATTTGCACCATAGCAGTTTACTTTTGAACGAAGCCCTTCCGAATAAGGTGTCCTGCTGATCTCCTTTACTTCGTTTGTATAAGGATCATATTCCGTCTCTACGAATGTAAAACCGTTGATGCGGGAAATAATCAGCGCCGCATCTTTTCCAAGACCGTTCAGAATAACACGCAGCGGTTTCTTACGAACTTTGTTTGCTTTCTCAGCGATACCGATAGCGCCTTCTGCAGCGGCAAAGGATTCATGTCCTGCCAAAAACGCGAAGCAGTCCGTATCCTCCTCCAGAAGCATCTTTCCCAGATTGCCGTGTCCAAGACCTACCTTACGGGTATCCGCAACGGAACCGGGAATACAAAAAGCCTGAAGACCTTCACCGATGGCTGCTGCTGCATCTGCCGCCTTTTTGCAGCCTTTTTTGATTGCGATAGCCGCGCCTACCGTATAAGCCCAGCAGGCATTCTCAAAACAGATCGGCTGGATTTTCTTTACCTGGTCATATACATCAAGTCCGGCATCTTTTGTGATCTTTTCCGCTTCTTCAATGGAAGAGATGCCATAGCTGCTTAATACACCATTGATTTTATCAATACGTCTCTCATATGATTCAAATAATGCCATTATATTGTCCTCCTCTTATTCTACTCGTGGATCGATAATCTTAACAGCATCGTCAACACGTCCATACTGTCCGCATGCTTTTTCATAAGCTGTATTCGGATCATCACCCTTCTTGATAAAGTCTGTCATCTTGCCAAGGCTTACAAATTTATAGCCAATGATCTGGTCATCTTTGTCAAGCGCGATGCCTGTTACATAACCTTCAGCCATCTCAAGATAGCGGGGACCCTTCTTTAATGTACCATACATTGTACCAACCTGGCTTCTGAGTCCTTTTCCAAGATCCTCAAGACCTGCACCCACCGGAAGACCGTCCTCGGAAAAAGCGGACTGCGTACGTCCATAAACAATCTGCAGGAACAGCTCTCTCATTGCCGTGTTGATTGCATCACATACAAGATCAGTATTCAGAGCTTCCATAACAGTCAGACCCGGCAGAATCTCGGAGGCCATAGCTGCGGAATGGGTCATGCCTGAGCAGCCAATTGTCTCTACCAGTGCTTCCTGGATGATTCCTTCCTTTACATTGAGTGTTAATTTGCAGGCACCCTGCTGCGGAGCACACCAGCCCACGCCATGCGTCAGACCGGAAATATCTTCCACTTTTTTCGCCTGAACCCATTTCGCTTCTTCCGGGATCGGAGCACAGCCATGATGAACGCCCTGTGCCACACAAGTCATTTCTTCCACTTCTTTTGAATAAATCATGTGAAAACTCCTTTCAATATGTAAATTATTATTTCTATAGCAAACGAATGGAACGCGTTTACTATAACAAAATCCTGCCTTACACTGTGCGGAATTTTGTCTGAATCGCAATTATTATTTTCTCATACAATGGACAAAAAATCCAGTGTTTTTAAACATATTTATCAATCTGACCAGTAACGTATCATACCGGCCGGTCTGCAGCAGACAGTCTCTTCCGAAAAATCGACAAAGTCAGGACAATATCATTCTGTCATTGGCGAACTCTCCGCTGCTTGCTTCCTCAAACTTGGCAAGCAGATCGGATACATGAAGATTCTTTTTCTCTTCTCCCGCCACATCATAAATAATCCGGCCCTCATGCATCATGATCAGACGATTGCCCAGACGGATAGCATCCTTCATATTGTGGGTTACCATCAACGCTGTCAGTCTGCTGTCATTGATCATCTTTTCCGTCAGCTCCAAAACCGTTTTCGCCGTTTTGGGATCCAGAGCCGCAGTATGCTCGTCCAGAAGAAGCAGTTTCGGCTCTATCAGGGTCGCCATCAAGAGTGTCAGCGCCTGCCGCTGCCCGCCGGAAAGAAGCCCTACCTTGGATGTCATACGGGATTCCAGACCCAGATTGAGAATCCTCAGTTTTCCGGCATAGATTTCTCTTTCCTTTTTCGTCACGCCCCAGCGCAACGTGCGCCTTTGGCCTCTCCGATATGCCAGCGCGAGGTTTTCTATAATCTGCATACCTGCCGCAGTCCCGCGCATGGGATCCTGAAATACTCTGCCGATATACTTCGCGCGGGCATGCTCCGGCTGTCTGGAAATATTTACGCCGTCAATTTCAATCTTTCCATTATCAATGGGATATACCCCTGCAATCATATTCAGAAGCGTGGACTTTCCCGCGCCGTTGCCACCGATAACCGTTACGAAGTCGCCTGGCGCAAGATGCAGGTCAAGACCGCACAAGGCCTGTTTTTCATTGATCGTTCCTTTATTAAAAGTTTTATACACATTACGGACTGTCAGCATGTAGGTCCCTCCTCTGAATAAGATTTCCAGATTTTCCATTTCCCGGAAGCCACCGGAATACAAAGAGCCAGCGCTACGATAACAGCGGAAAGAAGTTTCATATCGTTGGCATCCATACCAAGCTGCAGTACAATTGCACGAATCAGAAAATATACGACGCATCCCACTACCGCGCTTGTCAGTTTGCTGCCGAACGCTTTCAGTTTCCCCATCAGCACATCGCCGATCACAATTGCTGCCAGACCAATCACAATCGCGCCTGTGCCCATACCGATATCCGCATATTTCTGGCTCTGGCATACGAGACCGCCTGCCAGACCTACAAGTCCGTTGCTGACCATCAGCGCCAACAGCTTTGTAACTTTCGTATTCACCCCCAAAGCCCGGATCATATCTTCATTATTTCCCGTGGCACGCATGGAACTGCCGATTTCCGTGCCAAAAAACCAATACAAAAATACAATGATCAAAACCGCAATCAGAATACCGATCACAAGCGATACTGCAGATTGTCTCACCGCAAAGAAATCTACAATTCTCGAAAAAATCGTATCCACTTTCAAAAGCGGCACGTTGCTCTTGCCCATAATACGCAAATTAACGGACCAAAGTCCGATCTGTGTTAAAATACCCGCCAGAATCGCCGGTATATCAAACAGAGTATGTAACAGCCCGGTAACTGCGCCTGCCGCCATACCTGCAGCCGTAGCCAGTATCAGTGAAAGCAATGGGTCCATCCCCTTCTCCACGATCAGAACCGCACATACACAGCCTCCCAATGCAAAGCTTCCATCCACAGTCAAGTCCGCAATATCCAGTATCTTATAGGTGATATAAACACCGAGCACCATAATTCCCCACAGAACTCCCTGTGAAACGGCGCCCTGCATTGCGAGCATGATTCCGCCTATATTCATCGTTTTCTCCTCCAGTCATCCTATCATACAATTGCTATTTTACTGATTTCTCTCCGTTTATGCAAGTCTTTTCTCCTTTAAAGCACAAAATCAGAAATTTTTCCCCTACGGCAAAACAGGCTCCCACATGTGAGAGCCTGCCCCTGTATCTGCCATTATTCAAGTACGGATAAATCAATTCCAAGTATCTTTGCCGTCTCCTCGTTAGTTGCCAGCGTACATTTGTCAGCGCTCAGATAACCGATCGGCATCTGCGCAATATCTGCACCATTCACGAGAATATCCACTGCCTGTTCTCCTGCCATATAGCCGAGCTGGTAGTAATCGATGCCATAGGTTGCAAGACCGCCTGCATCCACCATACCCTCTTCCCCGCAGATTGTGGGAAGTCCGTTATCATTGGCAACCATCGTAACTGTAGCCATACCTGCTGCTATCGTGTTATCCGTAGGTGTATAAACCACGTCTACCTTGCCCACCATGGACTCCACTACCTGCTGAATCTCATTGGAGCTGGATACTGTAAACACTTCCGACGTCAGCCCGGCTTCCGCACATGCCGCCTCTGCCATATCTGCCTGCAGCACTGAGTTGGATTCTGCGGAACAATACAGGATTCCAACCTTTTTTGCATCCGGAAGCAGCTTTGTCAACAACTCAATCTGCTCCTTGACAGGAGTTAAATCCGATGTACCGGATACATTTTTCCCCGGCGCTTCATTAGACTCTACCAGACCTGCGTCAGCCGGATCCGTGACTGCCGTCACAAGAATCGGGATATCCTCTGTCGCGCCCGCTACCGCCTGCGCTGCGGGCGTTGCAATCGCGAGAATCAGATCGTTGCCGTCATTGACAAGTTTTTCAGCAATCGTCTGGCATGTGGACTGATCGCCCTGTGCATTCTGCTGGTCAATTTCATAGCTGACGCCCGCATCATCCAGCGCCGCCACAAAACCCTCATTGGCTGCATCCAGCGCTGCGTGTTCAACAAGCTGGATGACACCGATTTTATATGTCTGTCCGTCCACCGCTCCTGCAGCCTCTTCGCCGCCATCTGCCGCTTCCTGTGCGGTCGCTTCCGTCTCTTTTGCCGCCGTCCCGGCAGCCTCTGTCCCTGTGTCCTGTCCTGCTGCAGAATCGGAACCGCATCCGGTCAGCATACCGATTGCCATAGCGACAGTAAGGGATAATGCCAGTAACTTTTTCATACGTTTCTCTCCTCACTATTCTTTTTTGCGCTGACGCTTTAGTGCGGCAGTGCATAATATAAACTACGGGAATAACTATACTCCAAAATCGGTATTTCGTCAAGACTTCCGCCTGTAGAAAACTTAAAAATATCGCTGCCAGTCAAATCCGTTGTTTTTTTCCGTATCCATGCCCATAAAATACTCTGAAATATCCATACAGTTCACAATACAGGTAGCAATATCCGCATCATTCTCCAACCAGGACACATGCGTCTTCAGCCAGCTTCTGAGCGACGGGCTGAACCGTTCTTCCGAACATTTTGCATGGGAATCCTTTCGTTCCAGTTTTCTCATCACGCACCCCTCGCAGGGTTTGTCCTGTTTCGCATAAGTATGGTAGCAGCAGTCCCCGATCTGCAGATCGGGCAACGCGTCAAGAAGTTTACGGTTTGCGAAGCAAAGTTCATATGTATCGTAATCAATCGCCATTACATAGCTGTCAAAATCATCCAGCATACGCAGGCTCGTCAATGTCTTCTGCCCATTCTGCTGTCTCTCATAACGAAGCATATAGAGCTGGATAAGCTGCAGAATCCGCTTTAATTCCTTCTCTTCGTTTCTTGACGGATTCCACTCACGTCCTTTACATTCCCCCATAATAAATACGCCCGTCACTTCCCCGCGTGTCATCAAAGGCTGAATCAGCATTGTATGCAGCCTGTTGCGGATCATATAGGAGGAAAGCGCTTCCGGAATATTATCGTAATTATGAATCACCCGCATACCGTCTTCCAGCAGATTCATAAGTTTCAGGAAAGTAATCCATCTGTGGCCGTCGCTGCCGTCGCCTTTCTGGCCATATCCGGGATTGCTATACTGGTATTCCAGCCCGGGATTTTCCGCCGTTCCTTCCATCGACAGATAAGCCCTGTGAAAACCGTAATGCCGGATTACAATTTTCAGTACGGCCCTCAACTGGCTGATATTATATTTGTTTTCACGCAAAAACTGTCCCAGCAGCTCTTCCAGATCAACGCCTGAATTGATTTCATCATAAAAGTTCTGATTGGGCCGTTCATTTCCTGCCAGCTCGCTTTTGTAAACACCGGAGAGGTCAAAAATATGATATCCGTCTTTTCCGTCTGCCCGCAGCGTATTCATTGCCAGATCCGCCTTTTCATATAAATCTGACCATGTATTGCCCTGATAGGGATAAACCGATACGCCGACACAGCCTGCCAGGACAAAACTGTCCTCCCCGCTGCCGAGTGTAACTTCCGTACAGCGCGCTATCCTGGAAGCCAGTGCGTCCAAGTTCGACACACCGCCGACATTCTGCACAAACAGAATAAATTCATCTCCGCCAAGACGTCCCAAAATATCCGAACGGTTGAGATCCTTTCCCATTTTCTGCGTAATATCTTTCAGCACCCTGTTGCTTGTCTCTTCTCCCAGCATCTCCCGTAAGATTCTAAAACTGCTCAAATCGACCAAAATAAAAGCGTGCACACTGTCCTTGTCCGATGATGCCATCGCCTGTTCAATCTGCGTCTTTGCCTCTATTGCATTGCACCAGCCGGTCAGATCGTCCAGTTTCCCCTTATCGCGCAGTTCTTCGAGAAGAAGACGTTTCTCATGAATATCCGTAATCTTGCCGACAATATGCGTCACATAGCCGTCCACCCCGGCAATACTGGACGTATGAATACGGTACCAGCGTTTGTCCATTCCCTCTTTCAGACGCATATTCACTTCTATAATATCCACCCGCGGAATCTTCAGGCCCTCTTCCATAATCTCCGCAATTCTTCTGCTCTCCGGATCAACAGCGCCCTGCTCTTTTATCTTCACAAAGAATCTGTCAATAAGTTTATTGCTCTCCAAACCATATTCACTGGCCGTTTTTACTGCCAACACATCCGTTTTGGCATTGTAATCAAGCAGTATCTCACCTTCTGTCTCGAGCAGCATCTGATACCACTCGGACTGCATACGGATTTCGTTTTCCACAAATTTCCGGTCTGTCGCGTCCATGAAAATACACAATATAACAGCCCTGTCTTTTGTCTTCTCGTATAGATTCCCCCTGATCTGCAGCCAGCGCAGACTTCCTGTAGCCGTTACCGTACGGATCTCTATGTCTACGGCTCCGTCATCCTTCAGTACATCTTCAATTGCCTGCCAGAATTTGGGTTTATCCTCATCCAGAATGACAGAAACCAGATTGCTGACATATTTCATGCCCAGTTCCCGGGAGTACCCAAGCATTCGGAAACCGCCGTCGTTCACATACAAAAGCTCCATCCGGTCCTCCTGGAATGCAAGAAACGCCACGCCTGTCAGCATGTTTTCCATCATTTCACATATTGTTTTATAGTCTAGATATTTTGCCATAGCACTCTATCTCCCCTTCGTAACGATACCGTATACAACTATTATACTTCTTTTTCCACAATATTTCCACTTTCTTTATAAATACTTTTTTCAGGAATATATCCGCGCACCCGGGAAAGAGGATATATATTTGTCTCTCTGCCGATCACGCTGCCGGGATTCAGTACACTGTTACAGCCAACTTCTACATAATCGCCAAGCATAGCGCCAAATTTTTTCAGCCCTGTTTCTATATTTCCTTCCGGTGACTTCACGACAACAAGCGTTTTGTCACTTTTTACATTAGAAGTAATCGAACCCGCGCCCATATGCGCTTTATATCCTAAAATACTGTCGCCCACATAATTATAATGGGGCACCTGTACTTTATTAAACAGAATTACATTTTTCAATTCTGTGGAATTACCCACAACTGCGCCTTTTCCTACAATTGCATTGCCTCTGATAAACGCGCTGTGTCTGATTTCCGCTTCCTCGTCAATAATTGCCGGCCCGGCAATATAAGCGGACGGATAGATTTTGGCCGATCTGGCAATCCATATGTTTTCGCCTCTTTTTTCATAAATCTCTTCGGAAAGAGTATTTCCCAGCTTCCGGATAAACGCGCTGATTTGGGGAAGCGCTTCCCATGGATACACAATGTCTTCAAAAATCTCTTTTGCAATTGTCTCATCCAGATTATACAAGCTTCGAATTTCTAAATTTTCCATTTGCCATCACCTCTTATAATATTCTGCAGCCCGGTCATATCTGTCATACAGACCGCGCCCTCCGCCACACTGTTTCACCAGATTGGTCCGCCTTGATACAAAATCATCCAGTTTCCCCATATACTCTTCTCCGGTAATCATCCCTTCGGCCACTTGTGTCAGCCCCTTTTCCCAGCTTGCCGTAAGCGCAGGATTCAAAAGCGGTCTGACAGAATAGTCTACAATCTCATAGATCATTTCTCCCATCAGAGTAGGCGTAATCATCTGTGTCTTCTTATGCAGCGCAAGATAACGTATGTTTACCAGTTTTTTTAAAATTTCCGCTCTGGTCGCGGAAGTTCCAATCCCACTTCCCCTGATCTGCGCCCGCAATTCTTCGTCCTCAATAAATTGTCCCGCATTTTCCATTGTCAGAATCAGCGTACCTGAGTTATAGCGCTTAGGCGGGACCGTTTCGCCTTCTTTTATGATATAGGGATCTTCCTCACGCAAAGACAGCCGCATCCCTTTTTTCAGGGAATCCAGCAGTGCCATAAGCCCTGCGTCCGTATCCGCGGCTTCCTGATTCCCTTCTGCCTTGCGTTCATCCTTCTTTGCCCCATAAGAGGCAGATTTTGTTACTTTTAGATACCCCTCTTCCGCCAGCGCCTTAAAATTGGAAAAAAAACGTTCATTTTCCACGGCAAAGACGAGCGATATTTTCTGATAAACGGCAGGCGGATAAAAGATGCTCAGAAAGCGCCTGACAATCAGTTCATAGACCTGGGCCGCCATAGGATGCAGTCCTTTCAGATTGCCCAGCCCCTGTCCGGTAGGAATGATTGCATAGTGATCCGTAATCTGCTTATCATCGACATATCTGGATTTTATCAGATTTCGCTGCATATTTATCTGTAGCACCTCCTGCGCAAAACAGGCAGTCGTCTCGTATCTGCATAATCCTTTTAGATTACGTTCGATCTCTTTTGCCACCGCCACAGACAGAACTCTTGCGTCAGTTCTTGGATAAGTGGTCATTTTTTTCTCATATAACTCCTGCGCAATCCGAAGCGTTTCATCCGGACTGATCTTGAAACGACGGGAACAATCGTTCTGAAGTTCTGCCAGATTATATAGCAACGGCGGGTTTTTCCGTTCTTTTTTCTTCTCTTTTTTTTCCACAACAGGCATCTTTGCAGTTTCCTGCAGCAAAGCGGTAAGCAGAGCCTGCGCAGTTTCCTTTTTCCGGAACCCGTTTTCTTTATATAAGAGCGGGGAATTTTCATAACGGCTCCCCTCCGTAACGCGCCATTCTCCTTCCAGTTCCCGCCCTCCTGTCACAAATACTGCGTTCACCCTGTAAAACGGCGTCTTTACAAACTCCCGGATCTCCCTTTCTCTATTGACTACCATGCCCAGTACGCATGTCATGACACGGCCAACCGAAACTACCGCCTTGTCTGTCTTCAGATAATTTTTCACAGAATCCCCGAACTTGAGCGTCAGAACCCGTGAAAAATTAATCCCCATCAGATAATCTTCCTTTGCGCGCAGATAAGCGGCCTCGCAGAGATTATCATACGCCGATAAATCTTTTGCCTCTCTGATCCCGCGCAGGATCTCTTCCTGTGTCTGCGAATCGATCCAAACCCGTCTGCGCTTTTTTCCGGTGACGCCCGACTGCCTTTCCACAAGTCTGTAGATATATTCCCCCTCTCTTCCGGAATCGGTACATACATAAATTGTCTCTATATCCTCTCTTTTTAAAAGCCCGCTTACGATTTCAAACTGTTTCTTCACCCCTTCTATTACTTCATACTTAAATTCCCTGGGGATAAAAGGCAGCGTATCCAACGACCAGCGCTTATATTTCTGGTCATATTTCTCAGGATAGCTCATTGTCACAAGATGCCCCACGCACCATGTCACAACCGCCTCCTCAGACTCCATATAACCGTCCCTGTTCTGCATCCGATACCCCAGCGCCTTTGCAAATTCCCTTGCCACACTCGGTTTCTCTGCTATAAATAAACTTTTTCCCATGTGCGTCCTCAAAACATCTCCAGATCAATCAACTGCAGGCCGGTGCCTGCCTCGGCTTCCTGTATCAGCTCCCGGTCAAAACCGGAAGCGGAAAACAGGTAAACGTAATCTGCAGCCAGCTTCGCCTTTCTCGCACAAAAGAGCAGCCATTCGTAATCCTCGTACTGCAGCACCGGCTCTTCCCAATTACAAAAACCGATGATCGTATTTCCGTTGTCATCCTGGGCAACAATATCAATATCGCCTACTTTTCCAACCCACTCGCCAGCTTTTGTATAGGTAAAAGGCAACTGCCCTCTTATATTCAAATATTCTATGTATTCCCGGCACACCTGTCCGAAAGCGGGAGCGGTAAAACTCCGGAAATCCGGTGCAATATAAGTATCATAAAACAATTCCGGCGCCATTGCGTCAAGACGGCTCATATGGGGATACAGATAGCGGAAATAAAACTGCACAAAATGATTCCGGATTCTGTATATCCCCTTCTGTGCATTCTCCCTTCCTGCCGTATCATAAGAAAAGACCTTTTCTACAATCTCCAACTCCATCAGATTTTTTAAATAGACACTGATTTTGGCACGCGAAAATCCCGTATGAAGATAAAGATCGTTCAGTTTTTGTTTCCCTGAGGCAAGCGCCGTCAGGATCGAATGATATACATTTGTCTCGCGCAGCTCATCCGCTACCAGCCGCAGGGCTTCCTCATGTAAAAAGCAGTCTTTCTGTAAAATATAACGGCATATATTTTCCCTGACAGAAAGCCCTTCCTCAAAATGCTTCCAAAGTCCCGGAAATCCGCCCATAACCGCATAGATCTCCACCTGCTGCCAGCGGGTGTTTTCCGGAAAACGGCGTACCATATCAAAAAAACTTTTCTCCTTCACTTTGATAAAACCTGAAATCGCGTAAGCCGCTTCCCCGATTTTACGGATCATGCTGTTTTCCACCCAGCCGATGGACGTAGAACACAGAAGCACCATTACCTGCTGGCTGTTCCATGCATTGTGCATAAATCCAACCAATTGCTCCATAAAATCCTGACTCTGTTTAATAATATGATGAAATTCTTCAATAATAATCACTCTTTTTTTGGCCCGTTTTGCGGTCATCGCGCCAAACAGCTCTGAAAATGCCGGATAGACCGGCAGAGACGCGCCTTCCTCCTTCAGTTCGTTCCCCCACAGATAGAGCTGTTCCCGCTCGGAACAGGGTCTTGCCCGATAAAGAGAATACGGTTTGTCGCTGCAGAAATATCTGACCAACTCTGTCATTTCCATATTTTTCTGCGCATACAGTACAACCAGCTGATTGCCTTCCTTCTCATAATAATGATTCAGATACTGCAATTCTGTTTCATTTTTCTCTTCCATAAACGCTCCCTGCTATTCCCATATCTGTCTTTCCAGCAATTCTTCAATCTGTTCTCCGGGCATTGGCTTTCCACATAAATATCCCTGCATATATTTACAACCAATTTTCTTCAGATAGTCGAGCTGTTCCTGCTGCTCCACACCTTCCGCAATTGTTTCATATCCAAGCCTGTTTATCATCTTAACCATCGATTCCGCAATAATATTTCCGGCTTTATTTTTCAAAGCACCGTCCACAAATGTCTTATCCAGTTTAAACGCGTGAACCGGAAGACCGCGCAGACAGGAAAAGGAAGAATGTTCCAGGCCGAAATGATCAATCGCCGTCTGTATGCCATACTGTTTCAAAAGTTCCAGCTTTTTATGAATCCTTGCGAAATCATTTAAAAGCGCTGTCTCCGTTATTTCCAGTTCTACCTCTTTTGGCGTTATCTCATAACCCCTTATTGTCTCCATCAGACGATGCGCAAACCCCTCCTGCACAAAATGTCCGGCGGATATATTGAGCGACATAATCAGAGAAACACCGTATTTCTTTTTCCATTCTGCCAGTGTGGAAACCGCCTTCTCTATCACCCACTCGCCGATGCCGATCATCAGACTGCTTTTTTCCGCAATCGGGATAAATTCTCCCGGACGAATGATATGCCCTTCTTCATCACGCCAGCGGATCAGCGCTTCCACGCCGCGGATCTCACCGGATGAAACGCCGTACTGCGGCTGGTAGTACAATAAAAATTCTCTCTCAAATACCACACTTTTTAATTTGCTCTCAAGGCGGGCGTTCTGCGTAAAATCATGAATGACCGGCGCGTCAAAATAACGGATTTCGCTGCGTCCGCTCTGCCTGCCGCGAAACATTACCATCTCCGCACGTTCTATTAATTCCAGCGCCGCCGTCCCGGCCTCCGGATACTCCGCCACACCTACGCTCACCGTAACGGATATCTGACTGTCCGTCAAAAAGAAGGGTGACTGAAGCCTCTCCTCAATCAGCCGGTAGACATGTTCCATTGTGCGGTCGCCATATGGATCATAGATCGCAAAACAATAACCGTCCGCACCCAGGCGGGCGCACATCATCTCATCGTCCGTGCACAGACCTTTCAGAAACTGGCCAAACTGCCGAAGCAGCTCATCTCCGGCCAGTGCGCCGATCTCATTAATTTTACGAAATTCATTCAGATTCAGATAAGCCACACTGATTGTCGCCTTGGCGCCGGAAGTCCCGCTAATCCAACGCGTCAGCTCCTGTATAAAACGGTTCCGGTTATAAAGTCCTGTCAGACTGTCATAATAGGCAAGATAAGCCAGATCATCATTCTCTTTTCTGAACTTTGTGATATCCCGGAAGGACAACAGCTTTTCTTTCAGTGTTCCGTCCATGTCACGAATCAGGTTTACCTGACATGCAACCCATTGCGCCGTGTCTGTTTTGTAAAATTCACAGCAGGCAAAAGAGCTGCCTGTCTCTTCCATAAACAGAATGTCCCGCAGCAGCTGCGCATCTTCTTTCCGGACCAGGGAGAGAAGTTTCACCATATCATTATAGTTTTTAATCCTTATAGCAAAAAAACGGTCCCAGTTTCCCATCGTCAGGCAGGTATCATCTTCGTACCGATAGCAGAGAAACGCATCGCCGGATGTATCCACCACTGTACGGTATAGCCTGCACTCACTGTCTGCTTTTTGGTTCATTGCCTTCAGCAGATCAATCTGATATTGAAATTCATCCACAGATTCTTTCCTCCCGCCTGCATCCATCTCTATCCTTATTTCCGGGCTATATATCCCTTCGCTTTTAACAGCTCCGCGCACAGTACGGCGCCTCCTGCCGCGCCCCTCACCGTATTATGGGACAATCCCACAAATTTCCAGTCATACACGGTATCCTTGCGCAGACGCCCTACTGAAATTCCCATACCGTTTTCATACTCTACATCCAGCGTTACCTGCGGTCTGTTATCCTCTTCCATATAACGGATAAACTGTACCGGAGCGCTGGGGAGTCCCAGTTCCTGCGGAATACCGCGATAAGCCGTCAGTTTTTCTATCAGCTGTTCTTTTTCCGGATTCTTTCTCAACTTCACAAACACTGCCGCCGTGTGTCCGTTCAGTACCGGCACACGAATGCACTGGCAGGTAATGACCGGACTTTCTGCCGGCTTGATCACGCCGTTCTCGATCCTCCCAAGAACACGCAGCGGCTCTTTCTCAGACTTTTCTTCCTCGCCTCCGATATAGGGAATGATATTTCCTTCCATTTCCGGCCAGTCATGAAACGTCTTTCCGGCTCCGGAAATCGCCTGGTATGTAGTCGCCACCACCTCATATGGTTCAAACTCCTTCCATGCCGCCAGTACAGGCGCATAGCTTTGTATGGAGCAGTTGGGCTTCACTGCAATAAATCCCCGTTTTGTGCCAAGCCTGTCTCTCTGAAAGGGAATGACTTCCATATGCTCCGCATTGACTTCCGGAATTACCATTGGCACATCCGGCGTCCAGCGGTGCGCACTGTTATTGGATACCACAGGCGTCTCTGTCTTCGCATAAGCTTCTTCTATCTTTTTAATTTCTTCTTTTGTCATATCCACGGCGCTGAATACAAAATCTACCTGCGCCGCTACTTTCTCCACCTCGTTCACGTTCATAACCACAATATTTTTTGCATCTTCAGGTATTGGCGTATCCATCTTCCACCGACCTTCCACGGCTTCCTCATATGTTCTGCCTGCGGACCGTGGACTGGCGGCGATCGTCGTCACCTCAAACCATGGGTGGTTCTCCAGCAGAGAAATAAATCTCTGTCCCACCATACCGGTTCCTCCTAAAATACCTACCCGTAATTTTTCACCCATTTTTTCATTCTCCTCTGCTTATTCTTTCTTTTTCCTTTTGCAATTCTTCCTGCAGGAATTTTTTATTGATCTGAATCACCCTTTTCATAGCCTCCTGTCCCGGCGCTCCGATGGTCAAACGCTTTTCCACACAGGTTTTCAGGCTGACTGCATCATAAATATCCTCTTCAAACACCGGACTTATTTCCTTTAATTCTTCCAGGGAAAGCGCGTCAATGCAAGAGCCTTTATCAATACAGTATAACACCAGCCTCCCGATAATGCTGTGGGCATCCCGGAAGGGAACGCCTTTGCCTACCAGATAATCTGCGGCATCTGTGGCGTTGGTAAAACCGTTTGCTGCGCTCGCCTCCATCACATCCCTGCGGAACCGCATGGTTTTCAGCATACCGCAAAACAATGTCAGACAGCCCCTAAGCGTATCAATCGCATCGAACGTCAATTCCTTGTCTTCCTGCATATCTTTGTTATATGCCAGCGGTATTCCTTTCATCGTTGTCAGAAGCGACATAAGCGCCCCGTAAACACGCCCGGTTTTTCCTCTCACAAGCTCCGCAATATCCGGATTTTTCTTCTGCGGCATAATACTGCTTCCGGTAGAATACGCGTCTGCGATCTCTACAAACTGGTATTCGTTGCTGTTCCATATAATAATCTCTTCGCTGAATCTGCTTAGATGCATCATGACAATAGCCGCTGCCGACAGATATTCAATCAGATAGTCTCTGTCGGACACCGCATCCATGCTGTTCAGTGTAGGTCCTTCAAATCCAAGCAGCGCCGATGTATACCCCCGGTCCAGCGGATAAGTCGTGCCTGCCAGAGCTCCACTTCCAAGCGGACAGTAATTCATGCGCCTGTAAATATCCTTCATCCGCAGAAGATCCCGCCGGAACATCTCAAAATAAGCGCCCAGATGATGCGCAAGCGTGACAGGCTGCGCCTTCTGTAAATGTGTAAATCCAGGCATATAGGTATCCAAATGCTCTTCCATCATGGTCAGCAGCGTACGGAGAAGGTTTATCAGCAAAGATTCCGTCCGTGCGATTTCAGCCCTGACATACAGTTTCATGTCCAAAGCTACCTGATCGTTTCTGCTCCTGCCTGTATGCAGCTTTTTCCCTGCATCTCCAATCCGGCTGATCAAAACCGCTTCCACAAAGCTGTGAATGTCCTCGTATTCGTCCGTAATCTGAAGCGTTCCTTTTTCCGCATCTTCCCGGATTCCGGCAAGCCCTTTTACAATCTCATCTTTCTCTTCTTCTGACAGAATATGCTGCCTGCCCAGCATAACCGCGTGCGCGATACTGCCTTCAATATCCTGTAATAAAAGTCTGCGGTCAAACGATATGGATGCCTGAAACTGATAGGCAAATGCATCTGTTTCCTCTGCAAAACGTCCACCCCAAAGCTGTGCCATAACTTCCTCCTCCTGCTTATTAAACCTGAATTTGATAATATCATATTTTTCCTGTTCCTGCAAGCCGAAGCCGATAATCCGCACGGAAATCAATTTCAAAAAGAATATTTATGATTTAAGACAAAAGGTCTTGCCGCCATAGGCGGCATAGAACTTATGTGAAACGGACTGCCCTGAAAAGCTGGCTTTCCAGGGCAGTCTATTTCACATATTGTTTACATTGCTCTGCAATGTAAACCTTTTGTCTCAAAATATAGACGTAGTTTTTAAAATTGATTTCGCAGAAAATCCGTCTGTGCCGAGTCTCCCGGCATCTGCGGAAACCGTACAATGCTATCGCCAAAATTTTCAAATTCTACACAATTTTCGAAAATTCTCATATGATAAGATATAAATTCGTGGAGAGATGTTATGAATTCCTCAATATTGCAATTACACAATATTACGTATTCTTATCATAGCCTGACCGGAGAAATACCTGCTTTGTCCGATATTTCCTTTTCTGTAAAACAGGGAGAATTTCTTGCCATCGTTGGTCCCAGCGGCTGTGGGAAATCCACCCTTTTGTCAATCATTGCCAGGCTGCTGCAGCCGGAAGCCGGCACAATCCTTTTCCAGAATCCAAACGGTTCCCTGGAATATCCCAGAACGGGATATATGCTTCAGCATGACCATCTGCTGGAATGGCGCACGATCTTTCGAAACGTAATGCTTGGACTGGAAATTGCACACCAGGAAACCCCGGAAAACACAGCCTACGCGGAAAAACTGCTGGCTGACTATGAACTGTACAAATTCAAAGACAAACATCCCAGTGAATTATCAGGCGGTATGCGCCAGCGGGCCGCATTGATCCGCACATTGGTAATGAATCCCGACATTCTGCTTCTGGATGAACCTTTCAGTGCACTGGATTATCAGACAAGGCTGTCCGTATCCGGCGATATCGGACACATCATACGCTCCACCGGTAAAACGGCAATCCTCATTACCCATGATCTTTCGGAAGCGATCAGCCTTGCAGACCGTATCATTATACTCTCACAGCGCCCGGCTGTCGTGAAAAAAGAGCTGTCCATTCATCTGTCAAAAACGGACAACAGCCCGCTTGCCGCAAGAAGCGCGCCTGAATTTCACCACTATTTCAATCTTTTGTGGAAGGAGCTTTCCCATGAAAAATAGCAAAAATGTTCTTTCCGCGCAGGAATTATACATCAGACAGCATCGGAAGCATCATCACAGCGTAACCTTCCTGCGCCTCCTTCTCCTGTTTCTGTTTCTTGGACTCTGGGAACTGTCTGCAGACCTGAAAATAATAGACAGTTTCTTTTTCAGCAGTCCCAGCAGAGTGGTTTCCTGTTTTGTGTCAATGTTTGCGGATTATTCCATTTTCGCTCATATTGGAGTTACCCTGTTTGAAACAATTGTCAGTTTCCTGCTCGTCATTGTCATTGGACTGGTCTGCGCCACACTCCTTTGGTACTCCCGGAGCCTTTCGGAAATTATGGAGCCTTATCTCGTCATTTTAAACAGTCTGCCTAAATCGGCGCTTGCACCGCTATTTATCGTATGGCTGGGAACCGGCATGGACACGATCATCGTCGCCGGCGTTTCCGTCGCTCTTTTCGGTTGTATCATCAGCCTCTATGCAGGCTTTCAACAGGTGGACAAAGAAAAGTGCACCCTGATTTATACACTGGGCGGAACGAAAAAAGACGTCTTTCTGAAAGTCGTGCTGCCTGACTCCATCCCTACTATTTTGAGCGCTATGAAAGTCAATATCGGCCTTGCTCTGGTAGGCGTGATCATCGGAGAGTTTCTTGCCGCCCGACGCGGCCTTGGCTATTTGATCATTTACGGCAGCCAGGTATTCCAGCTGCACCTGGTCATTACCAGTATTATAATATTATGCGTCATTGCCATGGCGCTTTACCAACTGATCCAGTATGCGGAACACTGGTACCGGAAAAGAATCATCGAGTAGAGAGCGTTTTCCTATTTTACTCTAACACAGTATTGCCGGGATTTCGCACAAATAGAGCATTTACACATCGCGCAAAAGTACATTTCATTACACTATTTTTACGAAATTCCAGCAGTAGCGGCTTAGTTAAAAATGGGAAAACGCAAAAAAGAGGGATGACTGCCCCATCAGTCATCCCCTGTTCCCATCAGTTTATACAGTTTGTGCATCGCTTCTTTGATGCCGCCCACTTCATTGATCAGTCCTTCTTTTACCGCTTCTTCTCCGACCAGAATGGTTCCTACGTCTTTTGTAAGAATCCCCGTAGCCATCATCATCTCTTCCATACGCCCGCGCGTCACTTTACAATGACTGCATACGAATCCCGTAATCCGGTCCTGCATCTGTTTAAAATAGTCAAACGTCTGCGGCGCACCGATGACCATCCCGTTCATCCTCACCGGGTGGATCACCATCGTCCCTGTCGGTACAATAAAAGAATAGTCGGTGCTGGTGGCAATTGGTACGCCAATGGAATGGCTTCCTCCCAACACAAGGGATACGGTAGGTTTACTCAGAGAAGCAATCATCTCTGCAATGGCAAGTCCTGCCTCCACGTCTCCGCCCATTGTATTCAGCAACACAAGCAGCCCCTGTATCTCTCTGCTGTCTTCAATTGCCGCGAGCTGTGGCAAAATATGTTCATATTTGGTGGTTTTGGCATTGTTGCCCAGATTGTCATGTCCTTCCACTTCGCCGATAATCGTAATCAAATGAATATTTCCCAGCGTCGTCTGGCCCGTCTGTTCGATCCGCTCATCCCGATGCTTTTCCTGTTCCCGTTCTTCGTCCTTATTAGGCCTCTCCTTTTCCGTATGATTTTTGTGGCTGTTTTTATTTTTCGACATACCTGACTCCTTTTTGAAAAACAGATTTATACGAATTTCTTTCGTCTTCCTAGTATCTGCTTTCTTTCCCGGAATCATTCACGGCAAATCAAAATCATCCCCATCCTCCGGCTCCATATCAAACATCATCTGCTCCGGCACAGGCTCGTAATCAAAACCAATTACCTTTTTGACATGTTTTTTAGGAAGCGGCAGGGGATTCGGTATATAATTGATCTCCTGCTGCGTGTTTTCGTCATCCGGCCGTTCCATGCTGTCATTTTCCTGCAGCGCCGCAGTTTCTTCCCCTGCTAAAACCGCGCGTTTTGCTTTCCGCTTTCGTGTGCCCCGCCTCTGGCTTCTCCCCGGCCCATCCGCCTGCGCGCGCCCCTTCGCCCGCTTTTCATAAATATGCGCAACACACCCTGTCACCGCGCTTCCCGCCAATATCTCCAAAATACCGACAAGATTCAGATATCTTACCGGCGCTTCGCTCATCCAGGCAATACTGATCTGTGCCGGAAATGACATATACGTCACCCCCGGAACCGTGAAATAGAGCGCCAAATACTGCAGCACCGTATCCTGCAGAGAGATTCCGGTCATAACACTCTCGAACGTAAACACTGCCGCCAGGGATCCTGCCATTCCCGCGAGTACACATACAAGCGGTATACCTCTTCTATGAATGATAATGCCAATACAGACTGCCAGACACACCACGATACCCGTGGCATCCAGCCACAGGTGGATACCCGCGAGAATCCCTGTCAGGAGAGCCGTCAGATCCATCGGCAGTTTTCTCCCTTCGCGCATCCACCGGCACAATAAAGCCAGCAGCAACAGCAATACCGCTGTCATCATGCATAAAAGAAGATCCGGAGAAATGATGCCATACCGTGTCAGAAAAACAGGCAGAACAGCCGCAGAAGCCAGAAAAAACAGAGACGCCGCCCTTCCCCACAGTTTCCGCACAGCCCGGTAAAGCAGCAGAATCATAGCAGACTGTATAACAAGCTGTACGACTACGACGCATTCCTCTCTGTTTCCCAAAAAATGCAGCACTATCGATAAAAAACAGGTATAAATATAGGAAGCGCCATGCTTCATAAAAGGCACCGCTCCCCGCTCCGTTACTTCTGCCATTTCATAAAAAACAGTATTTCCTGCAGGCGTAAGCCCGTATACATACACTGCTGCCATCCGCGATGCGACCAGCAGTATAACGCACAAGATGTCCGGCAGCATCTGCCGGACATATTTTTCTTTTTCTTTCTTCCTTCTCTTTTGCATGTTTTTTCCTTATCCGCTCTCTGTATTACATATAGGTTTCCTGGAGCATCGCAACCATCTCCTGGTATTTTTCACGGCATTCTTCGTTTCTCTCTTCCTCAATCAGTTGTACACAGGGACTAATATAGGTTTCATATAAAAAACGATAAATCTCTTCCTGATCTTTTCTTTTATGCAGACGTTTCACAATGGTCGGCGCCATGTCGTAATACTGTGCAACCAAAACCTCCCCTTCCACGGATGCGAGCAGATATTCATCCCGGTAAGCCTTCAGAAGATTCAGTTCATAACAGTCTTTTGGCTTGTGAAGCCCTTCACAGACAGCGGTGGTAATATAACACAGTTTTCTTCGGAATCCGCTTTGCAGCGTATCATACCCGGCAGCCTGAATCTTACTGTTTTTAAAAGTCTCCGCCCATTTTTTGCAGATCTCATCCGTCAGGGTGCGCAGCGCGCCATTGTCGATTGCCAGAATCGCGGGCAGCATAAAAGTTACCATATACATATTCAGCGTTAACTGCAGCGATTCTCTGCCAATTCTGCCTTTATGGGCCTGCATAATATCAACCGCACTGCTTACAATAATCTCTGCAGCCTCCCTTTCCGCGGCCTCCCTGTCAGACGCGGTATTCAAAATACTTTGCAGCGTTTTTAAGTTCTCCTTCTGCACGCTGCAATATCTTGCAAAACTGCTCTCATATTCCGTTCTCTGAAAACCTTTCACCGTCTTTTCCACATCCTGGAAAAGAGATGCTGCATTCTCCCGCAGAAGTTGCATCTGCGACTCACAGACCGCATGATCCGCTTCTCTTTCTTCTTCCACTGAAAATTCGTGTCCGCAAAACATGCAGATAATTCTGTCTCTGCCTGTCGGAATCTGCATCACTTCATTGCACTTTGGGCATCTGCCCTCTCTGTACTCCATCCTGTCTTCCTCCGAAGAGCTTTACTCATCCCAGTTTGTATATACCGCCTGGACATCATCATCCGCATCCAGCAAATCAAGGGTACGCTGCAGATTTTTTATGTCCGCTTCCTCCGTAAGCTCCACATAATTCTGGGGAATCATCGTTATCTCCGCCGACGCCATAGCAACACCTGCCTCTTCCAATGCCTTTCTTACGCCTTCAAAAGAATCCGGATCTGTGATAACTTCGTAACTGTCCTCTTCTTCCGCAAAATCTTCCGCTCCGGCGTCTAATACAGTCATCATCAGATCATCCGCGTCTTTGTCATATTCTTCTTTGTCGATCACAATCTGTCCCTTCTGATCAAACATAAAGGACACGCAGCCCTGCGTACCGATATTGCCGTGCCCTTTTGTGAAAGCGCTCCTTACGTTGGCCGCCGTACGGTTCTTATTATCCGTCAGCGCATCTACGATAATCGCAATACCGCTTGGGCCGTACCCTTCGTATGTAACATATTCATAGTTAACGTTCCCTACATCCCCGGCAGCCTTTTTAATCCCCCGTTCAATCGTATCATTCGGCATATTATTCGCTTTGGCCTTGGCCACGACTGCAGCCAGCTTGAAATTATTGCTTACATCCGGCCCGCCTTCCTTTACGGCTACAGCGATCTCTCTTCCGATAATGGTAAATATTTTGCCCTTTGCCGCATCGTTTTTTTCTTTCTTATGCTTGATATTTGCAAATTTTGAATGTCCTGACATAATTCTCTCCTCTTTCGCTGTTCTTATTCGTTATATCATTTTATGCCGCACCGGTCAAGGCCGGGCATCCGTTGTCTGCTCTTTTTGAAGCCGGGATGGCATTGCCGTTACCAGCACATTTTCAATCATTTTATTTTTAACGGAAATCACTTTAAAGTGATAACCGTCCACATCTGTTTCAAACTGCTCTTCATCATCCGGAATTTTGTCCATCTTTGAAATCAGAAATCCGTTCAGCGTTTCAAACTCCTGCTCCCCAAAACTGATGTGCAGACGTTCTTCCAGTTCCTCCAAAGGCGTCAATCCCTCTATGATATACTCATTCTCGCCTTTTTCTTTGATATAGGCCTCTTCCTCGTCATACTCATCGAGAATGTTTCCTACGATCTCTTCCAAAATATCTTCCATGGCTACCAGACCGGCAGTCTGCCCATATTCGTCGATAACAATCACCATCTGGATTTTCATCGCCCGCATACTGTGAAACAAAGCATCGATATTCCTCGTCTCCGGTATAAATCTGGCTTCCCGTACAAGCCCTTTTATATTTTTAATCTTCTTTTCTGAAGCGGCGCCCTTCCCTGTCTCACGCGCCCGAACTGCATCTTTAAAATGCAAAATACCGATAATATGGTCAATATCACCATCATAAACAGGATATCTGCTTTTATTCTCACCAATGATAAAGGTAAGCGCCTCCTGTAACGTCATATTGCCGTCTATGGCGATCATATTTTTTCGGTGTGTCATAATATCATGCGCTTCTTTATCACCAAATTCAAAAATGTTGGTGATCATTTCCGCTTCGCTCGCCTGCAGGACTCCCTGTTCATGCCCCTCATTCACCATGGAGATAATCTCTTTTTCCGTCACATCTCCATCTGTCTGCACACCGAAACGTTCTGCTATCCCCCGCACTGCTTTTTTCATAGAACCAAGTATCGCGGCAGTAGGCCCATCATCGTCCATTTTTTCATCTCCTCTTGTAAAAATCTTATCCAAAGAAAGCGCTGAACCGGATACGGGAAACATACTGCTCAGCGTTTCTCTATGAATATAGCATTTTCTCTATTCCACGTCAAGAATGCCCTCTGACACCGTAAAATGAACGTCCCTGCAATATGTACTGTATACCGCCGTTCCCGCCTCTTCCAACGCAGCAGAAGTTTTCTTTTCCGCTCTGTCCGCAGTCACCACTGCAAATCTGGGCTGCAGCTTTTCGATCAGATCACAGCTTTTTCCGTTATCCCTGCCGTGATGGGCTACCTTATATACGTCCACATGGGGCAGATCCTCGTCAAGCAGCTCGCCGATCCGCTTTTTTTTCGCATCGCCCGCAAAAAAGAAGCTGCTGCCCTCATACTCCGCCAATACCGCAATCGAATAATTGTTGGCATCTTCATACTCTTTTTTCTCCGGCGGATAAACTGTCAGCGCCAATCCGTCAAACGCAAACTCCTGCACCGCACCCGGAACCTGCATCTGTTCTTTCTGAATCTTCTGATCAAGCGTTTCCTGCGTCTGTGAATCTTTGTCACAGGAAGTCTGGATGATCTCCGCCACGGAAAAAGCATCCAGTACCGCAGCGGCGCCGCCGATGTGGTCTTTATCCGGATGCGTCAGTATGAGAAGATCAATTTCTTCCACACCCAGAGCCCGCATCTTTTCCACCAGTGCGGCGCTGTCCTCCCGGACACCCGTATCGATCATAATATTGGCCGTATCGGTCTGTAGCAGAATACTGTCCGCATCTTCACTGCATGCAAAAAACCATACGTCCAGAACATTCTCCGTCCTGCACGGCGCGCCGCCGGCCATTTCTCTGCCGCAGGACGTGGTGACAGCGCATAGGGAAAGAAATAACAGGCACACGGCAAGGCGCGCCTGCAGTTTTCTTTTTCTGCCGCTCACAAGCATTTTCTCTCCTTTTATGTATCCAGTTCGAGGCTGACCAGAAGACCTCTGTTCACTTTTTCCATAACGTCCTGATCCAGATGACATACCTTATCCTTCAAACGTTTTTTATCAATGGTGCGAAGCTGTTCCAGCAGTACCACCGAATCTTTAACCATTTCATACTTCTGCGAATCCAGCTCGATATGCGTCGGCAGTTTCGCCTTATTCATCTTTGAAGTAATGGCTGCACAGATTACCGTAGGACTATGCCTGTTCCCCACGTCGTTCTGTACGATCAGCACAGGCCGGATTCCGCCCTGTTCCGAACCGATCACAGGTCTTAAATCCGCATAGTATACATCTCCACGTCTCATTTCTTATATGACACTTCCTTCGCTACAATTTAAAAATAGTATTGCCTTTTTTCCGGAAGGTATTCAAAATCATCATAATAATCTTTCGTTCCTGTAATTGCGCCGCTCCTTCTATAAACCCTGGGAACCCGTTTGCTGATATCGCATACCAGTTCATAATTGAAACGTCCCGACAGCTCTCCCAGCATTTCCGCGCTGATCATTTCTCTGCCGTCACGGCCTATCAGCGTCACCAAATCGCCTTCCCTGGCATCCGGGATTTCGGTCACGTCCACCATCATTTGATCCATGCATACTCTGCCAACCACCGGCGCTTTTTGGCCGTGAATCAGCACAAAACCTTTGTTGGACAGTGACCGCGGATACCCGTCTGCGTAACCCACGGGAACGGTAGCCACCCGCATTCCCTTCCGGGCCGTAAACGTGCCGCCATAGCTGATCTCCATCCCCTCCTCCATCTCTTTTAGATAGACGATATGGCTTTTCAGCGAAAGCGCCGGAGTAAGTTGTATGATATCCCTTTCCACCGCATCCGAAGGCCACAGTCCATACAGCGTAATACCTGCCCGTACCACATCCATATTCGCCTCCGGCATACGGATGATACCGGCGCTGTTGGAACAGTGCCGCAAAGGAATGCGTACCCCCAGCTCCGTTTCCATTCGTTCCACAAAATTCGTAAACCGTTTTGCCTGTTTCAAAGCATCCCCTTTGTCCGCCTGGTCTGCCTTCGCGAAATGCGTAAAAATACCTTCCACCCGGATACCGGGAATCGCCATAACATCTTTCACGAATGCAATGCCGTCGTCGTCAGGACGGATCCCAATCCTTGACATCCCGGTATCTACTTTTATATGCACAATTGCCTCTTTGCCGAGAGAAAGAGCCCGGGCCGACAGCTCTTTGGCAGCATCCATCCGAAACAGCGCGGTACGGATCTCCTGACGAACCAATTCCGTATAACAGTAAGGAAAGGTATATCCTAAAATCAGGATCGGCTTCCTGATACCGCTTTTCCTGAGTATCTGCGCCTCCTCAAAAGTAGCCGTTGCAAAGCCATACACGTAATCCAACGACTCCAGCTCCTGCGCAATGGGCACGCTTCCATGTCCGTAACCGTCCGCTTTGATCACGCCGATAATCTTTGTCTTTGGCGCAATATTAGCCTTCATATGATCCATATTATGCCGTATGGCATCCAAATCAATCTCTGCATATACTCTGTCATACGTCCGTATCCGCTCCGCAGCATTCACCTGACAATTCCTCCTTTTGTAAGCGCCTCCGGCAGTTCCGCAAGCAAGTCTCCCGCCATAACGCAGTACGCCGTCTTTTTCTCTGACGCATTGTTTCCCGCAAGCCCGTGCACATAAACAGCCATGCTGGCAGCTTTTATCCCCCGCATCCCCTGGGCGGCCAGACCGGCCAGAATGCCTGCCAGCACATCCCCGCTGCCCCCGGTAGCCATCCCGCTGTCCCCTGACAGATTGATATACACTGTACCAGACGGGTCGGCAATTACCGTTCTCGCATCTTTGCCTATCACAGTCATATGGTATGACCGTGCGTATTCCTTCACAACCGCCATCAATTCATCCTTACAACATTTTATGCTCTTTTTCGTCAACCGTGAAAGTTCTCCCATATGAGGCGTAATCCAGATCTGCCTTTCCGTATCCGTCTCCTCCATCCATTCGTCATGCTGCGAAAGAATGTTCAGTCCGTCCGCGTCAACAACAAGCGGCAGGCGGCAGCGCTTCCATACATATTCCATCATCCGCTGCGCCAATGCATCCGTACCAATCCCCGGTCCGACCAGCACGCAGTCCGCCCAGGAAAAACCATATTCCAGCTCGCTTTCCGGAAACGCTTCCCCATACGTATCAACCAATGCCTCGGGTACGGCAGACAGAAGCAGCGCTCTGTTTTCCTCTGCAGTCAGTACACGCACAAGCCCAGCGCCCATCCTGTACGCACCCAGCGCCGCCAGATAAGAAGCCCCGTAGATCTTCCGGCTGCCTGCAATAATAAATACTTTTCCGAAACTGCCCTTGTTCCCGTCGCTTTGCCGTGCAGGAATTCCTGCAAGATCAGTCGGTTCATACGTAAACGCCGCCGGTTTGTCCCGATCATTTCGACGAAAAATGCCAATTTTCCTGCAAATTACAGTACCGGCATATTCCGTGCCCGGATAAAAAACCAGTCCCAGTTTGCGGTATCCATAAGTAACCGTCAGATCAGCCTTAACTGCCCGTCCCATAACGGCGCCGGTATCCGCGTGGATTCCTGAGGGAATATCCGCCGATACGACAAATGCATCTGCCGTGTTAATGTACTCCACCGCTTCTCTATAAACTCCCGTTACTTCTCTTACCAAACCGATGCCAAACAACGCATCCACAATAATCCCCGCGGCGCCCTTCCCTGGCAGTCTGCTTTCTATGACTGCGCCAAGCCGTTCCAGAATACCGATCTGTATCGCCGTCTCCTTACTGCATTTTTCTCTGCTGCCTACCAGCACATACGACACAAAATATCCATGCTCCTGCAGGATACGCCCTGTGGCAAAACCGTCACCGCCGTTATTTCCACAGCCTGCTACGATGAGCACGCGCCCATCCGCTCTCTCTCCCTGAACGCAGCTGATTGGAAAACGTCTCATGATCTCTTCCGCTGTTGCGCTGGCTGCGCGTTCCATCAAAACAAGAGCCGGAATCCCTGCGTTTTCTATCATATCCCTGTCATATGACCTCATCTGCGCTGCATTTACAAGATACTGCAACCTCTCTTCCTCCTTTTTAACATCCTCTTTTTCCCTACAGTGATACGGTGCGTCTTCCATCATCAGAAAATGCGTCAAAGCATTCTCTTTGACGCATTTATTTCCGGTCCGCCTGCTGCGCAGCGGGATTATATTCCATATCAAAAATTTCCAGAACCTCCGCACCAAAAATATCATGCATATAGGAATACAGTTCCTGGTTCGCAATTTCATCGTCCTGTTTCAGCAGAATCTTTTGTTTTAATTCAACCCTGGTCTTTGTGATCCAGTCGGCAATTACATTGATTTCCTCCGTATTCCGGCGCATTTTGTCATAGCATAATTCCATGGTACAGATCATCAGTTTCTGGTTGATCTCTTCGATCTCCTTCGGCAGAGCCAGATATTCTTCCTCATACACGTTCAGCTTTTCATTGCATTCTTCAATCAGACGTCTGCTCTCATCCATTTTTCTGTCAATATTCGGCTCTTTATCCAGTCCGTCCATAGAATTTACGATCGCATCCATCAATTTCTTTTTCACATGTCTGATATCCTTCATATCAGTGCCCAGTCTGCCCTGTCTCTTAAGCAGCTCGTTCATCTTCTGGGACAAAGCTTCAATCTCCCGTGTCGTACCGGTCTGTGTAAAAAGCTTATGCCATTTATTATCCAAAGTCAATATCGGTATTTTTCTGCCTTTCAAAGCCTGCCTGTATTTTTCTTTCTTATCCTGTTCCAGTTTCTTCCTGCGTCTGGTCATATCCTTTTACCTTTTCTGCTCTTCATAACAACTGATATTATAGGACAATTTCATTAAACTGTCCGACAGATGCACATTTTCAACCTGTACGCCTTCCGGTACGTCCAAATCCACATGTGCAAAATTCCAGATCGCCTTAATTCCATAACCGATCAGCTGGTCTGCTACTTCTACCGCACTGTTCTTGGGAATCGTCAGTACCGCAATGTCAATGTTATTTTCCCGGATCCGCCGCTTCGCCATCTCCAAGGGCTCTACCGTAAGATTTCTTACCTTTTTACCAAACAGCTCCGGATTTACGTCAAAAATACCCTGCATAATAAAACCGCGTTTTTCAAAATTCATATAATTGGCAAGCGCCTGTCCCAGATTTCCCGCCCCGATGATAATCAGATGATGCTGTTTATCCAATCCCAGTATTCTGCCAATTTCTTCATATAAGTACTCCACATTATATCCATATCCCTGTTGTCCGAAACCGCCAAAATTATTAAAATCCTGTCTGATCTGGGAAGCTGTCACCTGCATCCGCCTGCTCAAGTCCTGAGAAGAGATGCGTTCTACCCCCTCGTCTTTAAGTTCCCCAAGATACCGGAAATACCTTGGCAGTCTTCCTATGACCGCCTGTGAAATTTCTTTTCCTTCCATCTTGTATGCTCCTCCTGTCCGGATATTTTTCATTATATAAGAATGTTAAATTCCTGTCAATGAATTGACGGCTTGTATTTGTAAAGGTTTTCCATTAAAATAAAATATCGGAGGAATATCGTATGATCTTGTCATGTCAGAACATTAAAAAACAATTTGGGGAAACGACGATTCTGAACCGTTGTTCTTTTCCTATAGAAGATTATGAAAAAGCCGCCATTGTCGGAGTCAACGGCGCGGGAAAAACTACGCTGCTGCGTATCATTGCCGGAGAAATATCCGCTGACGAAGGCATCGCGGCCTTGTCCAAAGGTAAAACGATAGGCTATCTTCCGCAGCTTGTCGCCTTTCAGAGCGATCATACCATTTATGACGAACTACTCTCCGTCAAACAGAACCTGATTACGCTGGAACAGGATATCCGCAGAGCGGAAGCGCAAATGAAGCACGTGTCCGGCAGTGAACTGGACAAACTGATGGAAAACTATGCCGTCCTGACCAGCCGGTTTGAACGGGAAAACGGCTATGCCTATAAAAGCGAACTGACAGGCGTCTTAAAGGGCCTCGGCTTTTGTGAGGAAGATTTCTCCCAAAAAATTTCAGCTCTCTCCGGCGGTCAGAAGACCCGGGTGGCGCTGGGCAAGCTCCTGCTGCTCAAACCGGACCTGATCCTCTTGGACGAGCCGACAAACCACTTGGATATGGCGGCCATCTCCTGGCTGGAGACCTATCTGCTGAACTATAAAGGCGCCGTACTGATCGTCTCCCATGACCGCTATTTTCTGGACCGGATCGCCACAAAAATCATCGAAATCGACCAGTCACACACTACCGTATATACCGGTAATTATACGGATTACGCCGCCAAAAAGGAAGCTGTCCGCCTGTCCAAATGGAACGCTTACCAAAATCAGCAGCGGGAAATCAAACACCAGGAAGCAGTCATCGAAAAACTTCGTTCCTTCAACCGCGAAAAATCGATCCGCCGGGCGGAAAGCCGTGAAAAGATGCTGCAGAAAACAGAAGTGCTTGAAAAACCAACGGAAACAAAAGCAGATATGAAGATGCGTCTTGTACCGCGCATTGTAAGCGGCAACGACGTACTGCATGTGTCGGCGCTCAAAAAATCTTTCGGACATCTTTTATTGTTTGACGGCCTTGATTTTTCCCTGAAGCGGGGTGAGCATGTGGCAGTCATCGGCAGCAATGGAACCGGAAAAACAACAATTTTAAAAATCATCAACAGACTCCTCCCCGCTGACAGGGGGGAAATACGTACCGGCGCCAATGTACAGATCGGCTATTATGACCAGGAACATCATGTACTGCATCCCGATAAGACATTATTGGAAGAAATATCCGATGAATATCCTGCTCTCACCAATACGGAAATACGCAATACCCTGGCCGCCTTTTTGTTTACCGGAGACGATGTGTTCAAGCTGGTGCGCGCACTTTCCGGCGGAGAGAGAGGCCGCCTCTCCCTTGCCAAGCTGATGCTCTCGGAAGCGAACTTTCTCATTCTCGATGAACCGACCAATCATCTCGATATCGTGTCCAAAGAAATTCTGGAAGACGCGCTGAACCACTATGAAGGCACTGTGCTGTATGTATCGCACGACAGATACTTTATCAATCGGACAGCGCACAGGATTCTCGAACTGTCAGACCGCAGACTTACCAATTATCTGGGTAATTATGATTACTACCTGGAAAAAAAAGAAGCCGCCGCGCCTGCTTCTTCCGACAGCCTGCCTACTGCCGTTTCTCCTGATGACCTTGGCAGGGCAGATACTGTGGCAAAATCAGACTGGAAAAGCCACAAAGAGCAGCAGGCAAAGAAGCGGAAACTGGAAAATGATTTGAAAAAAAACGAAGACGCGATCGGAACGATAGAACAGCGTAACGATGAGATCGACGAACTGATGGCAAAACCGGAGAACTGTACAAATGCGGCAAAACTTGCCGCTCTTTCCGCGGAAAAGGAAACAAATCTGCAGACTTTGGAAACTTTATACGCACAATGGGAAATGCTGGCAGAGCAGCGGGAGGAGGCCGACTGATCCCGCCTCCTCCTTTTTATTGCTCCCTGCTATGACAGCGTTTCCATCGTCTTCCTGATCTCTCTGATAAACGCTTCGCTGTTTAAAACCGTCACATCCTTCAACGTCGTGATCAGCGCTAAATCCTTTGTCATCCGGCCGTCTTCAATCGTACGGACCGTTGCGTTTTCCAGCCGGTCGGCAAACGCGCACAACTCCAAGATCCCGTCAAGTTCTCCTCTCTTGCGCAGCGCCCCCGTCCATGCAAAAATCGTGGCCACCGAATTGGTCGATGTCTCCTCTCCCGCCAGATACTTGTAATAATGCCGCTGCACCGTTCCGTGGGCTGCCTCATATTCATATATCCCGTCCGGAGAAACCAGTACGCTTGTCATCATGGCAAGAGAACCAAATGCCGACGACACCATATCGCTCATCACATCGCCGTCATAATTTTTGCACGCCCAGATAAAACCGCCTTTCGCTTTCATAACCCGGGCTACCGCATCATCAATCAGCGTATAGAAATATACAATGCCTGCGCGCGCAAACGCTTCTTTATATTCCCGGTCAAATACTTCCTGAAAAATATCCTTGAATGTATGATCATATTTTTTAGAAATCGTATCTTTGGTGGCAAACCACAGATCCTGCTTTGTATCTAACGCATAGTTAAAGCATGACCTGGCAAAACTACGCACAGACTGTTCCGTATTATGGATTCCCTGCAACACGCCCGGTCCCGCAAACGTATGGATCAATTCTCTTGTCTCCGTTCCATCCGCAGCCGTAAATACCAGCTCTGCTTTCCCGGGACCTTCCACTTTGATTTCTGCATTTTTATAAACATCGCCATATGCATGTCTTGCCAGCGTAATCGGCTGTTCCCAATTGCGCACACATGGTTCTATCCCTTTCACAATGATCGGCGCACGAAAAACCGTCCCGTCCAGCGCCGCACGGATGGTACCGTTAGGACTTTTCCACATTTCCTTCAAATGATATTCTTCCATACGGGCTGCATTGGGGGTAATCGTCGCGCATTTTACTGCCACGCCATACTTTTTCGCTGCCAGCGCGCTGTCCATAGTCACCTTATCATCCGTTTCATTGCGGTGTGCCAGTCCCAGATCATAATATTCCGTTTTTAAATCAATATACGGAAGCAGCAGCTCCTCTTTTATCATCTTCCATAAAATCCTTGTCATTTCATCGCCGTCCATCTCCACAAGCGGCGTTTTCATCTGAATTTTTTCCATACCGGTTTCCTTTCCTATTTTTAATTGTCTCCTGTTTCCCATTTACCTGGTATCCGCTAAGGGGTATTGGATTCCTCTTCATAACGGGCCATAAAGCCATTTTTCATAATATTTTCATAGGCGTTGATCATATGCTTATTGGCCAGTATTTCGGCTTTGTCGGCCTCTCCCGCCTTGATGGCCTCCATAATCTTTCTATGCTCCGCATTAGAAGCAGTGCTTCTCGCTCCGGTAGACAGGGTCTTTTTCCGCACCCGCAGCACGTATTGATGGTAATCTTTGAGTGCATGTTCAAGCATCTTACTGTTGCATGCTTCATACATGATCTCATGAAAACGGTTATCAAGCTCCGCCATCTGCTCCATATGCCCTTTGGAAGCATGAAATTCAGAGAGAAAGATATTCTCCTCCATCTCTTCCATCTGCTCCCTCGAAATATGCTGCGTCGCCCATCTGGCACACAACCCTTCTAACAGAGAACGGATCATATAAATGTCTCCTACATCTTTTGCTGTGATTCCAGTTACATAGGCTCCCTTATTCGGTACAATACGAATCAGACCCTCCAGCTCCAACTGCCTGAACGCCTCTCTGACCGGCGTACGGCTCACTCCCATCTCTTCCCCGATGGCAACCTCCCGCAGCTCTTCTTTTACCTTATATCTGCCGCTCAGAATATCTTCCCGAATCTTATGGAATACACGGCCACGCAGCGAATATTTGTCCGTCACTTCTTTTTTTACATCATAACTTTCCACTTCTATTTTCCTGCCTGTTCTTTCACTTTTTCATATAATACGGATTTCACACCGAGCTTTTCACAAACCTCTCTGATTACGGAAAGCAGCTCGCTGTCCGTAAGCACTGTCACACGGCCGCCGGCATATTCCGTATCCACCCATGCCTTGACAGCTTTTACAAGATCCGCATTTTTGTCTACTGCATCCTCCCCCTTCAGATGGAAATACGTATTCATCCAATGCGCGATGCCCGCCAAACCCGACGTATTCGAAACGGCGCAGAGAACCGGGCGGTTTAAAAACTTGTCCGTATCAAATATATTATAAATCTCTTCATTTTTCAACAGACCGTCCGCATGGATGCCGGCTCTTGTCACATTGAAATTTTTTCCTGCAAAGGGCGTTCTCGGTGGAATCCGGTAACCGATCTCTTTCTCATAATATTCTGCCAACTCTGTAATAACCGTAGTATCCATCCCATTGAGCTCTCCCTTTAGCTGGGCATACTCAAATACCATTGCCTCAAGAGGAGTATTTCCCGTTCTCTCTCCTATCCCGAACAGAGACGTATTGACCCCGGAACAGCCATATAGCCATGCGGTCGTCGAATTTGTCACAGCCTTGTAAAAATCATTGTGTCCATGCCATTCTATGAGTGCGTGCGGTACGCCCGCATGGGTATGCAGTGCATAAACAATTCCCTGTACGCTTCTGGGTATGACTGCCCCGGCAAAGTTTACGCCATATCCCATTGTATCACAGGCACGGACCTTAATCGGAATTTTATATTCATCCATCAGTTTCATCAGCTCCAGACAAAACGGCACTACATAACCATAAATATCCGCTCTTGTAATATCTTCCAAGTGACACCGCGGACTGATTCCCTCCTCCAGGCAATCGCGAATCACACGCAGATAATGATCCATCGCCTGGCGTCTTGTCATTTTCAATTTAAGAAAAATATGATAATCGGAGCAGCTTACAAGAATTCCCGTCTCCTTCATGCCGATTTCCTTTACAAGTTTAAAATCGTCTTTTCTCGCTCGAATCCAACTTGTAACCTCCGGAAACGCATAGCCGCGCTCCATACATTTATATACCGCGTCTCTGTCCTTTTTGCTATACAGGAAAAATTCGCTCGCGCGGATCATGCCGTTAGGTCCTCCCAGCCTGTGCAGATAATCGTAGATTGTCACGATCTGTTCTGTTGTATAAGGCGCTCTGGACTGCTGGCCGTCACGGAAAGTCGTGTCTGTAATCCATATTTCTTTTGGCATATTATGCGGCACAATCCTGTCATTAAATGGAATTTTGGGTATTTCTTCATAGGGAAACATATTGCGAAAAGCATTCGGCTTTTTCACATCATCCAGAATATACATATGCTCCTCTATTTGAAGCAGATTGTTATGTTCATTCAGGGTAACAGGACGATCTGCAAAATATTCTTCATCACGTATTCCCATCATATCCCTCCTCTGTCCTATCATTACATACGCTGTGTGATTTTCAGCCTGCGGCGGACCGATACAGCAATACGCTTCCAACCCGCAACAGCTCTATCCTTGCTTTTAATCATAGAAAAGCTGCTAAAACTTCCCTGTATTATAAAATACATCTCGTATGATTGTATACAATTATACGAGATGTGTCAATATCAAACCTGCATTTGTCACGGAAATCAATTTCTCGTTCCTTGGAACAAATAGATTAAGGAGTGTTCCATTGTGAAGGATATTGAAACGCTTCGTGTCCCGCCCTCTTCCTGCAGCTTCCGGACACTTAGAGTTTCTTATATCCGTAACCTGGAACACGAATCAAATATTTGTGCACAAAAACAAAAAATTGATTTCCCTGTGCCTGTGTCCGCACATTTTTTTAGATCAGCATTCTTTCTATATTAAGCATACCCCACCCCTGCTTATACCATGGCTCTTTCAGGTCCGTGGCAGAATATGTCATTCTACGCTTTACTTCCCCGTTTCCGGATTCCGGATATTTTTGTAAAAAAAGCGCTGCCGCACCCGATACGACGGGAGTCGACATTGATGTGCCGCTTTTGGCCGCATACGCATGGTACCATCCATACAGTGTACGCTTTGCCCGGCTGTTACAGGACACAATATCAGTTCCCGGCGCTACTATATCTGGCTTTCTAACGTCTGCATTCTCCGCTTCCCTTCCTGAAAAATGTTCGCACAGCGAGTTTCTGTCCGCAAAATACCCGCCTTCATGACAGCCCACCGTAATCACCTTTCTGCTGTTTCCGATCGGGGAAAGCGTGCCCGGAAGCGGTCCTCCGTTTCCTGCCGCTACCACAACTACAATGCCCCGTTCCCATGCTTCTTCTACGCAGGAAATCAAAGTTTCTTTTTGACTGCCCTGCAGGTCCAGTCCAAGTCCTACGGAAATATTCAAAATCCTGATATTCCAAAGCTCTTTCATCCGCATGACCCACTCAATTCCCTGCAGCATATGCTCTATGGAACCATCACCATTGCTGTTCAGCACTTTTCCGACAGCAAGCCTGCAGCGGGGGGCAATTCCCCGGTACTTTCCGGCAGAAAGACTACCGCTGCCTGCTAAAATTCCGGAAACATGGGTGATGGTTTCCTAACACAATACATTTACAAGTTCCAGTGTATCTTGATTTCCTGTTTCCCTGTATCGGGATTCTTTTCCCCGACTTCGATATAATCTATAAAATCCGCTGCCATCTCGTGCGTCAGCTTTTCAAAGCTGCAGTACTTCCTGATCAGCTCTTCAATACTTTTTTTCTCTTTGTTTTCGCTTTCCAGCGCAGCAATCCTGTCCTGCAGAACAGAAATATTTTTCTCCACATCATTGTATTCTCTGTCAAATCCCTCTTTCAGCCGCACAAACTGCTGATCCGTAACGACCCCGTTAATCCTGTCGTCATATAATAAGGAAAGTTTTCTGTTCAGTGTTTCCCTGTTATGAAGCAAAACACAACATTCCGACTGCATCTGCTTCAGGCGGTCCCCATTTCCCGTCAACCGGCTTAAGACCAGGCCGATCTGTTCTTTTCTGTCCTTGTTTTCCAGCACACACCGCACAAGCATCTGTATATTTTCCAGTACGATCTTCTCAATGACCGAAGCGCGTATCAAATGATTCGTGCACAGCTTTTTTCTGGATTTGTTGGCCAACTGGCACCGCAGATTCCAGTCTTCCATTTTATGATTGGTGTATCCTGATTTTACAAGGGAGGACCCGCAGTCCGCACACCGTATCTTTCCGGCCAGCTTATGCACTTTTCCGCCTTCCGTGGCCCTTCTTCTATGCGCTTTTATCTTTTGCACTTTATCATATTTGTCACGGGATATGATAGGGGCATGGTGGTTTTCCACGATGATCCACTGATCTTTCGGCGTCTCTTTGACTTTCTTATCCTTATAACTCACCTTTGCCCAGCGGCCCTGTGTAAGCGTGCCCAGGTACGTGTCATTGGCCAAAATTCTGTTGATTGTCGTCGTGCTCCAGAAATTGTACTTTACACTGAATGCTTCCGCCTTTACATTGGCGTAATTACCCTGTTTCTTCTTATAGACAGTCGGATTGTCAATGCCCCTGTCTTCCAAAATATGACTGATCGCTTTGGAACCGTAGCCCTCCATGGCAAGGTCATATATCATATTTACAATATTTGCCGCGTATTCGTCAACTATAAATCTGTGTCCGTCTTCCGGATCTCTCAGATAACCGTACGGCGCAAATGACCCCAGAAACTGTCCCGCCTTCATTTTCTGGCGGAACACGGACTTTATGTTCCTGGATAAATCCTCGCAGTACCATTCATTGGTAAGGCCGTATATCTGCCTTGTTTTTTTATTGCCTTCAATGCTGGTGTCTACTCCGTCCACCAGGCCGATAAAGCGGATCCCCAGCAGTAAAAAATCATGGTGCAGATACTTTTCCAAATGTTCCATGTTCCGCGTAAACCTGGATTGTGACTTACACAATACAATATCAAACCTGCCCAGCTTACTGTCTCTGATCAGACGGTCAAACTCCGGACGATCATCATACAAACCCGAATAATCATCGTCAATATATGTATCCACCACGGTCCAGCCCTGTGCCAACGCATGATCCGTCAGAAGCAGTCTCTGGTTCACAATGCTCGCACTGTCGTCGCCGGAGTCGGCCTTGTCCATGTCTTCTTTGCTTAATCGTAAATATAATACGGCACGTAAACGCGTTTCCATATCATGTTACCTTGCTTTCCTGTTAATTTCTTCGATCAGAATATTCACGATTTTCTCTTCTCTTTCCTCCTCATCGGAACGAAATATATTCAGGACGATAATATTGGACATACCTTTCCTCCTTCAGAATATTATATGGTTTTCTCTAATATATTGGTCATAAGCCCGTTCGTATGATAAAACGAACTGCTGTCTTGTTTTATGCTTTTCCTGTTTGCAGGAATACCGCTTTGTCTTACCGCCATTCCGCATCTTTTCCCGGTATCTGCATATAATAATTACTTAAAATGTCTATATTTTGTGTTCCCCTCTTTTCAATACGTAAAATACGTGTTATCATATTGTTGTAAGGAGGAAACATACATGAGATTCAGAGAAGCCGACCGGATGTTAAAAGATGATGGCTGGTATGTGTCAGACATAAGCGGCTCACATTACCAATACAAACATCCGACAAAGCCCGGAAAAGTAAGCGTTCCGAATCACCACGGCGACATCCCGAAAAGTATTGTTAAATCCATACGCAACCAGGCGGGGCTTAAATAAGCCCTGCTCCATAAATAAATCACAGAAAGGAACATTGCTTTATGAACTATGTGTACCCGGCTGTTTTCTATGAAGAAGAGGGAAAAATATCTGTCATTTTCCCTGATTTGGGAAACCTCGCAACCTTTGGTAATAATGTAGCGGACGCCATGCGCATGGCCCAGGATGCCTGCGGTCTGTATTTGTTTACTGCCCTTCGTGACGGTGAATCTCTCCCGGCTCCCAGTGCATTAAATGAAATCAATCCTGCTGCCGTCCTGAGGGATTTTGAAGTGGAATCAGCGGCAGAGAGCGCTTTCGTTAATATGGTACTGGTGGATATGACCGAATACGCAAGGCAGCACAGCGACAAAGCAGTAAAAAAAACTTTAAGCATCCCCATGTGGCTGAATACTCTTTGTGAGGAAAAAAGCATCAATTTTTCAAAAGTACTGCAGGATGCCCTGTTAACAAAAATACAATCTCTGTGACTGACAACATTCCAGACAGAATATACTTTACTGATCAGTAGCACCGTCCCGCACCCGTTAAATACAAACTTTTGCGGCCAGGGTCGGTGTTTTCCTGACTTTTTTATTCTTATACGGCATCTGTCTCTCCCGCTTCCGATAAAAGTTTCATTTTTCTCATTTCTTTATTCCGGTTTACGATATAACCCGTTATCATACTTTTTAACGCTTTTTTCTCTTCCCCGGTCAGATATTTAAACAATCCCTGTAACTGCAGCGTACCGAGAATATGTTCGTCTACTTCTTCAAACATCCCGGTATATGATCTTCTTTTATCGTAATAAGTGTAGGAATATGGTATCGTAATCCCTCTTTTCTTAAGCTCTCTGCCGCACATAATCCGCACTTCCGGATTGTGGAAATACAGTACAAATTCTTCCTGCTGCTCCCGGGGAAGAACTTGTGAAATCTTATGCAGACTGACAAGCCCCGGGTATTTTTTATGCTTTATAAAATTAGAAAGCATAACGTTATTTATTCCCGTCTGCTTTCCAAATGCGTACTGGTCGCCTCCTGACGCATATATCATATCATGCAGAACATCCCCGAACACCCTTCCCTTAAATTCCAGGTATTTCTTCTCATCATCACTTCGCATTGTACGTTCCTTTCCTTTGCCGATCTTTTCTTTTCATCCATATATAACACATGTAATCCTATTTATCCCGGCATATACCTGCCGCCTTCCAGCGTTTCAATATCCGTCTGCCCAGGTATCTGCCCCGTATCCCGGATCCCCTGTTCTTTCCGCCATTGTTTCAGCAGCCCGATAATGACTTTCTCCATATCCTCCGTTTTATAATTCTTTGGAAAATACTCGGAAAGCGTATTCTTTTTGAATACCAGGTTCCGCCTGTCTGCAGCCTTTCCCTCTGAAAAAATAGAGTTAAGCAGTTCTTCCGATGTAAAGTTTGAGCCTTTCCGGCTTATCTCCTTCAGAATCTTTGCCTGTTCCCCGCTGGGAACGATATGGTGTGCCTCCATATACCCAAACAGCTCCGTCTGCTGCCTGCTGTTCAGATAAGACAGATCCGACGCCGTTATCATCGGAATCCTGCCTGCATCCGTCATGTCCATCAGTTCCGGTATCAAATACGTCAGACGGATATATCTCTGGATCGTATTGCGGCTTTCTCCTGTCCTGCGCGCCAGTATTTCATCCGACCGGCCTGTCTCTGCCTTTTCTTTCCCTCCCGGCATATCCTGGCTGCGCTTTTCCCGTCCTGCAGCAGTCAGTCTCTTCTGCGCCTCCATATGCATCCGGTAAGAGAACGCCTTTTCCCTGATGCTGACCCGGCTTCTCTGGATATTGGACTCAACCATAATGATAACGGCTTCTTCATCACTGTATTCTCTGACCATAAAAGGCATTGACGAAATCCCGGCAAGACTGCAGGCCATTTTGCGTCTGTGTCCGGCAATTATTTCATAGCCTCCATCCCGCATGGGTCTTGCAATGCCGGGATGCAGCACTCCGTTCTGTTTCACACTCTCAACCAGCTCCGCCATGTCGGCGTCCATCTTTACGGCAAACGGATGGTCCGAAAAATCCCGCACCTCTGACAGAGCCAATTCCATAATCTGTACAGAAAGGTCTTCCTGCTGCGTTTCCTCCGGAATGCCAAACAGTTCCGCCAGCGGTTTCATCTGCATGACAATACCTCCTCCGTAAACTTTTTATACGCACAGGCGCCAACCGACTTGTCCTTATACGCATAGACGCTCTTTCCTCTGCCCGGCGCCTCCGCAATGCTGATATTCCGTGGTATGTATGTGGTAAAGATGGGAATCGCATCCTGATAGGCTTCTTTCACTTCGTTCATAATATTCCTGTGCTCATTCGTCCTGGCGTCCACTTTCGTAAACAAAATACCTCTGATCTGAATCTGCTGATTTAATTTCTTGCGCACCATCCCAATGCTCCGGAAAAGCTGCTGCATCCCCACAGCGGATAAGTTTTCCGGTTCCACGGTAATGATCACTTCATCCGCCGCAGTCAGATTATTCAGTGTCAGCAGTCCCAAAGAAGGCGGGCAGTCAATCAGGATATAGTCATACCGGTCCATTACGATATGTATATAGCTTTTCAGTATCTGTTCTCTGCTCATGGCGGACATCAGCGTCATTTCCATCGGACACAGGTTCAGGTTTGCCGGCATAATATGCACCCCTTCCTCACTGACCAGAATCCCGTCGTCCGGATATACCTCTTCCTCCCGTATGATCTTCCCGTAAATGTCCGCAATCGTAATTTCCAAATCATCCGGGTCGTATCCCAGGGCTTTGGCCAGATTTCCCTGTGGATCCGTATCAATCAAAAGTACCGCATAGCCTTTTTCGGCCAGACCGACCCCCAGATGCACTGTGGTAGTCGTTTTTCCGACGCCGCCTTTTTGATTTGTTACCGCTATTACCTTGCATGTATTGCTCATCGTTCTTATCCCTTTCCGTAGTTCTCTTTTCAGACTGCCTATCTCCACTGCATGATCTCATTTCCGATCAATGCCGTCAAAATTCCCAGCGCCGCCATACGCACCATCCATTCCGCAAGACCGCCCGTCCTGATCCGGGCCAGTGTAACCCGTTTCATCGTAAACGGGAACAGCAGCGGCACGCCGCCCGCAAACATATCCAGGCATAAGTGGCTTACAACGCCCGCGCCGGTTCCCCAGGCCGCCAGGCTGATCACAGACTCCCATCCCGGCAGTACGATTGTCCCCATATGTACCAGGCAGGCGCACAGAAACGCCATAACCAGCGAATGGCTTGCCCCTCTGTGCCCCGCGGCCCCTTTCACATACCGCTGCTGCTTCTCCGGCAGCAGAGAAGCCATCCCCCTGACTGACATCTGGAATATGCCCGCCGCCGCGCGAATCCCCTTCTGCTTCCTGCTTATGCTGCTGCGTGGATTGTCAATATCCGGAATCAGGCTTCCCAGTACTGCAGCCGACAGGATAACTGTCCTGCCTGCCAGATCATCCGGCGGCGTCAGGATACCCGCCAGTATCATTCCTGCTGCGGCTCCTCCGAGCCGGTGCGATGCAGCCATCATATTATCTTCCTCCGCTTCTTTGCAGCATGCTTGTCCGAAAGCAGACATAACTGCATATGTATTTTTGCTTTCTCTTCTCAGTGTACTGGTACATCCACATACTGTGCTGCCCGTACGGAATAAAAAATTCCCGTCCGCATACACAGCATTTATGAATTTTAAGCACCTTGTATCTACATATGCTGCTCAACCATAAGCCCTCTTGTCTTTTCCTGACGCTTCTGCTACAATAGTGGTCAAGTATCTGACATTCCTGACAGGTATGGATGATATGCTGTTCAAAGCATGTGATGTGTCGCCAAAACAGAATCACATGCTTTTTTCATTTCTTTCCACCTTTTTAAATCCTCCTCACTATTGCCAGCCCGATCAGGCCCGCCAAAATAAGTACTGTTCCGGTCAGCCCAAATGCACTGCGCATCGACCCCGCTTCCAGTTCCGCAACATAATGACTCTCTGCATCATCCGGATCATAATATACCGTAACCGTATCCCCGTCTTTAAAAATATGCCTGCTGCGCCCGACTCTGCTTTTCCTGACAATTTTCCGCCCTCCGGCCTCATATTCATAGACCAGAAAAAACACCATATCTGCATTCTGCCGCTCCCCGGACACAACAGACATTTCTGTCCTCAATATGGTACCCGCCGTTTCCATCCTGCAGCTCTTTTTCTTACGCTTTAATAAAGCCGCAGCTTCTGCAGATGTCAGACACAATAATGCACCAGCCGATACAATACCTACAGACGCCATCATCATAATTATTTTAGGCATCACCATAAAAATTCCCCCTTCCTGCTTCTCAGCCTGCCTCCATCATTTTCCTGATCTCATATTCCACAGTCTGACGGCATCCTGACTGTTCTTTGACACCCCTCCGAAAATCCCGAGCAAACATGCTTCATTCTCGCAGTATATCCTGTTTCCCGCCGAAGGTATCCCCTCATACATTCTGCCTTTCCCGCCGCACAAAGGACAGAGCTCCAACTTTTCTTCTGTCTCATCTGCATTTAAGAGATTTTTAAAATCCTGTTGGTTTATTTTATAGCTTTTGCAGTTATAAATATTGACCGTAAAGTTTTCACAATCCATTAGATTGACCGTAAATTCCCCGCTGTCTGATACACCGATCGTAAAATTTCCACTCTTCGCTATATACTTTACAAATGCTTTTCTGTTTTTAAAAATATCCATTTTCACCTTCCCTTACCTTTCCGTATTTTTCTTTCCGCTGTGTAGGTTTCCTATTTGGAAATTCATTTTTGACTTCTTAAATTTTAATCCAGAATATGTAAATCGTTATCAAACACATAAGATCAAGCGGTCTGTTTAGAAGACTTTCTAGAATTACTCATTGACTCTTTTTTTACACCATTTTCAGCTACTTCTGCCAATCTTACTAATGTCATAAAATATGACTGGTTTGCAGGCGTAAGCCTTTTCAAAATATCCATTGTCTCTTTTACAATCATATTTTCCATTTAACTTCCTCCTTTAATTAATTTTATGATTTTAAAATAACATAATATTAATATAATGTCAATGTAGTATTAATAAAATGTTAGAAATATTGAATTTTTATTATAACTATGATATTCTATTTTAAACAATATAATAAGTGAGGTGAAAATATTGATAAAACGATTAAAACAACTACGTAAAACATTAAAAATCAATCAGACGAACTTTGCCAAGCAACTTGGAATCACCCAAACTGCCTATTCCATGATTGAAAATGGTAACAATCCGTTATCAGATAGACATATCAAGGTTATTTGTTCTGCATTTAATGTAAATGAAAATTGGTTACGAACTGGGGATGGAGACATGTTTTTTTCTTCGCCTTATGAAAAAGAGTTTACTGAAGTGTTCAGCAACCTTGCGCCAGCAACCCAGCAGTATCTTCTTCTTATGGCAAAAGAACTTCTTAACACTCAGAAGAAACTCCTTAATCCCGACGATCAAAATTAACTTTACAATATTTTTCTCCTTACCGTTCAGGTACCTGTTTTTAACATAACCACTGGCTATTTACTTACCAGATCAAAAATGCCAGCATTATTATCAGAGGATCCCTATATTCTCTTACTATTTCACAAACTTGCTCCAAAAAAGGAAAACCTGTCATACTTATATGGAGAGATTTATCAATTTTTCCAAAGAAAGTAAACAAAAAATAGTTTTATTTAGAAACTTTGATTTAAAAACTGCATTAAAAATGCGCCCCAACTTGGGACGCATTTTTAATGCCTGTCACTATCTCAGACCTAACGCCTTTTCTTCTTTGTAACTGATACTACCGATACACTGATCATCAATCAACCAACCATCTTCTTTATTGTCATATGGACTATAATATACCTCGACTGAACCATCAATCTGTACACCATTCACAATACAATATACCAAACCATCATATCCCCAGTCTGATACTGACGAATACTCCTCATCATACCAGATATCTGTCACATTATCCCTTGTTAACGGATAGTGATTGGCATTAGTATATACCGCGTATACATCCTTATCCAATAGCTCCTCCGCTTCCGGTAAAGGCGTTGTAGGGATAATGTGCACTTTTTCAGCTTCATCCGTAGTGGATGCAGACCTCAGAATAACTTCCGTCTCTTCCTCATTTACACTTAGGTAATAAACCGCATTGACCGCCTCTTCTGTCTGGAACGCCTCATTGACGATAACTCCTTTTGCCGTGATGCACTCCCAGTCCTGTTGGACGACCTCATATTCCTTCATATAGCCGGTTGTCTCAAATTCTTCCGGATTTCCATAGCGGTTTATGTAATAGCCTGAGACTGTGACTTCCGTATCCGGGATCAGGGCTGCCCGCTCTTCCTCAGACATTTCCGTAAGCAGCTTCGCCGCCTTCTCTCCCACAATATCCGCCAGATCATCAAACGTGCCGTCCTCTGCTCCTGCGCCTGCCGCTTCCGCCCCGGCGGCGTCTTTCTGCTCTCCTCCGGCCTTTTCCGTTTCCACAGACGCTGCAGCTTCCCCGGCTTCCTCTCCTTTGCTCCCGCAGCCTGCCAGTGACAGCAGCATAACCGCCGCGATTCCCGCCAATACTAACTTTGGTGTCTTCATTTTCTTCTCCTCCCGTATATGTCCCAACTTGGGACGCTGTTTTCCTTACTCCTGTTTTATCATACTCCACATCATTTTTACAATAGAAGCTGGAAAAATTTCCCACACAGACTAATCTGCAATAAAAAAACTGCGTCCCATGTTGGGACGCAGCCTCCGCTTTCTGTTCCTATTCCTGACAACGCTTAGACCAGCTTTTTAAATTCTCCCTCTGTCATCCCGAGACGCTTTGCTGCGTCCATTTCAGACAATACATGCTCCCTTACCAGTTGAAGAAGCATTTCCAGCTTTCCTTTTTTGATTCCCTGCTCGATTCCCTGCTCGATTCCTTTTTCGATTCCCTGCTCGATTCCTTTTTCGATTCCCTGCTCGATTCCCTGCTCGATTCCCTGTTTAAGCCCTTTTTCAATTCCTCTTTCTTCCACTAAATCACTCAGATTACACATAAGGTTGATCGCCTCCTTCATTTCCGCCGTTGCCGGGATCCGGTACTTCCTGCTTAGGATTTCCTCTTTCTGCTCCGGCTTTAATCTCTCCGATAACAGCGTAGACAGCAGCCCGTGTAATGTCGCCTCTTCACTGTTTATATCGGCTTTTCCCAGACAGATCATTACCGCCGACAGTAAATCGTACCGCGCCCTCCCCGTATAATTTCCTACTATTTTTTTCTCGCTGATCTCGTATCTCGTAATCGTATTTTCTGCATACTGCGGCGTATCCATACATATCCAGATCGAATATACTTTCTTTATGTCGTCATATTCCGGGATCCGGAACTCCGTATTCATCTGCGCCGACAGCATTCTTGCACAGTAGAAGATTCCCCTTGTCACCAGGTCATACGGGGTATGGAACTTTTTCTGCGCCTCCACGTTTACGATCAGCTTGATCCGGCTGCCGCCCGGCACCATGACATGAAACAGGATGTCATACGTGATTTCCCCTTCTCCCGGAATACTGTTTTCCGTATTCATGCCGGTGATCCTCTCCGCATTCGTTTTCCCCGGATGGACCGGAAGGCTTGATATAAGCGGCTCTCCTTCAATACACTCTGTAATGGTGTCAATATCGTACCCCCGCAGTTCTTCCGCCGCATCCCGCAGTATCCATGCCAGAATTGGTTTATTGCCCAGTATCCACTTCACCTGCGCGTCATATCTGGCCTTGCTGCCTGCAGCCTCCACTGCATCCAAAATACTGCTTTTCACTGTCATTTTATCCTCCGTCACAGGCTTTTTCCTGATCACAGCCATACGGAAAATGCCGCCTTTGTTCTGATTTTGTTATACCAGACTTATCGTCCCCTGTCAATTTTATGGTTCTTTTGCAAATCTGCTGCTGAGATTTTACACAAATAAACCAATATCATGTACTTTCCATCAGCCGTGCCTGCAACAATATCCGGAAACTACGCGGCTAATAAGCGGGCAGCGCTCATCTTCTTTGACTGCTCGTCTAGCGGCTTTGAATTTTCAACTCATTTTTAAGCGCTGTCGTTAATATTGCAGAAAAATTTACGCCTGCTTTTTCAGCTTCAAAATTCAGCCAAGACGGTATTGTACAGTTTTTCTTGACTGCCCTCATATCATTTTTCCTGCGGTACTCTCCAAAATCCACATCGACAAGTGTCACAATATCCGCTGCTGAATTACTCTTTACCTCTGATATTGCCTTCGGTTCTGGTAAAAGCTCCCCGTCATCTTCCATATCAATGCCAACAGCCCCTATTGCGTCCCTTGCCATTTCAATTGCGTCTGCGACATCGGTTCCCTGCGTATTGATTTCAAAATCCGGTACATACGCCACAATGAATTTTTCTCCCTGTGACAGAATCACTGGATATGCTTTTTTCATTCTGCAGACCTCCCTAATGTAACTTTATTTATTATATCCTACACATACAGTACTTATTTCAGCCCGTTCCGTCTGATGATTGCCTTTGCTAACCCTTCGTCCATTTCCCTGTGCCTTATAATGCTTTCCCTCTTTCCGTCTTTTTCATAGACATCATGGTTTCCTCCTTATAGTACAATTATACGCCTATTATGCGTACATATCAATTCATTTTTGCCCAAAAACATACCCCTGTTTTATTTCTAAAAAAAGTAACTGCAGTCCTGCAGTTACTTTTCCATATCCATCCGCTACTCTTCTTTCTTCCCTGTTTCCACATACCGGATCGCCCTGCGCTTTTCTGCAGCCTGGTTAAGCTGGCTGCGTCTGGCATCCACAGACTCCCGGTACGCGGCTCTCTTTTCTGATCTGTCCTGTCTCCTTTTTTCCTTTTCCTGGTATCCCTTCCGGTATCCTGCCGCATTGCTGTCTATGACCGCGGACGCGTCCTGTTTCATACGGCCCGCTTCATTTATGACCGCCGTACGGGCCGCCGCGGCCTTCTCCCTGGCAGTCTCCGCCATACCGGCGGCTGCTTCTCTGGCCTTCTCATTTCCTGTGTGGACCGCATACCGGAACTGCACCGGCGCGCTGCGCAGCCGTTCTCCCGCCATACCAAGGGAATCCTTCAGACGCGGCACTGCGTCGGCTGCCGCGCCTGCAGCCCTTCCCACATCCCTTCCAAGTCTGCCGCTCTTCACATAGGCCTTGGCCTGCGTACCTGCCTGCAGAGTCTTTGTCTGCAGCGCCTTTGCCGCCGGCGCCAGACCCGGATGCACCGCTGCCGCAGCCATGACCAGATTATTCTTTCCGCCGGCGCCGCCTTTTGGCTGTCCTCCGGCCGTCGGCGGTTGATATACCGGCTTTTTTGCCGCGTTCTGGCCCGTCTGACCACCGGAGGACATACCCGTGGCCATGCCCGCTGTTTTTGCCGCGGCGCCGATCTTTCCCCGCAGCAGCGCGGTCTGCTGTCCGATCCGTTTTCCGGAAGCGGCTGCGTTTTTCTGCATCGTGCTGATATTCCCGCCCATGCGCATCCTGTTGACGGCGTATCTGGGCGTAGCCGTACCGCGCTGCACGGCGCTGAGCAGTTCGATGATCCTCCCCCGGTTCAGGAACAGTCCCGCCCCGATGATGATCTGTGCCAGCAGGACGATGAACCAGCCCCATTCATCCGCCTTTTCAAACAAAAACACATCCGTCCTGATCAGAAGCGCAAGCATAAAGGTGACCACCAGGATCATAACCTGCGTTTCCAGTATCTTCTTCAGCCAGGCCGTCAAAATCCGTTCATAGCCTGCGAACAGAAACAGCAGCAGCATGACCGGCGCCAGGATCAGGTAAAAGACCGCCAGCACCTGAAAGAGCATCAGCACGCCCGCCACAATCATAAACAGCAGGCACTTGGCCAGACAGGGGATCAGATAGATCATCAAAAAGCCCAGACGTTCGAAGCCGACCGTCATCTTAAAGCATTTGCTGCCTTCCATATCCTCCACCAGCTCTGCGCGCTGATCGGCGTCGCCCGTCGAGAGAAACGCCTCCACTGTGCCATCGTCCACCCTCTCATGCATAAACTCCACCGTCTTCCATGGTTCGTGCACCAGATCCACCCACAACACGCCCGCCGCCTGCGCGGCAAAATCATCCACATCACCCGAGAGGCCGCCGCTGTCATTGACGCCTGCCAGCGCATCCAGGCTGACTTCTTTTGTAATATTGGTGGCAAAGGAGAGCGCCGCGTCCGATTTAAGCACTACAAAGGTGGAGAGCGCCACCACCAGCACTATTTTTGCCATCTCTGTGAGGCCGCCGACCGTATCCCGTTTCAGCAGCTTCACGGCCACCGCCGCCATGCAGGCCGCGCAGGCGAGAAGCAGCAGCGGTTCAAACACGGTATCCTTCAGCGCCTGCTGGATGCCGTTGATCTGCCCGCCGAAAAGCTCCCCGACGTCAAATTTGATGGCCCAGTAAAACAGCGTCACCGTCGCGAATGAAATCGTGCGGATCGCCGCGAACAGCACATTGGCGATGCCGTTGACCATCAGATAGTTGAAATGTATGACGCTCGTCTCCTCGATGTCAAAGATATAATTGTCTCTGTATTCCTCATCAAGGTATTTCGCATCCCCTTCCAACTTACCTTTTTCAAATTCTTCTGGTGCCTTAATCGCCTCATCCGCCCGCACCGTCATGCCCGGGTATGCCAGAAACAGCATACAGGCAAAAATCATTGCCATGATCACTTTTCTTATCCTATGCAGTCTGTTCATCCTCTGCCTCCTCTCCTGCAAACGTAAAATGCGGCCTTCTGTAATAGCGGAACCTGCAGCCCTTCATGGCCGGGGCAAACGTCCCGCCAAGGATCGGATTGCTCACGTTGCTGCCGCTCTCCACCGAGATGCCCACCCTTCCCAGGGGACGGTCCGCATAGCCGTAGGCAGACCCGCCGCAGTGGATCCAGGCCCGCTGCCCGCCGATCTCCCCGATATAGATGCCCACGTGGTTGTACACGCCGTTCCCCACCTGGCTCGGATGCCGCAGAAAGCCCAGATCGCCCGGACGCAGCGCAGACGCGCTGATCTCGTCGCTGGCATACCACTGCGAAGTCGTCCCGCCGCCGCCAGCCACAGTCTTTCCAAAGCACTGGTAATAGACCCAGTCCACGTAGCCGCTGCAGTCCAGCGGCCCCGAAGGGGCGCCGCAGCGCGCGGACTTGCCGCCCAGCAGATACGGCCAGTTCAGCAGAGAAGCCGCCACTTCCAGCAGTTCCTGACGCGTCACATCCCCTACGGTGACATCCGGCATGCCGCCCGCATTCCCGGACCATACGGCGTCCGTCGGCACATACTCGTCAAACCCGTAGAGCTGGGGCAGGTAACGCGCCTCATACAGATCGACCACGCCTTTTCTGTCCGCTTCCTCTAAACCGATGTAGGCATCCAGCACATCCGGATATTCCGCTTCCGTATAGTTTTCCAGCGCGACGGTGTATCTGACCTCCTCACCGCCTTTTGCCGCCGCCCGCTCCTGCAGGGATGTGATAAACTGCGCCGCGTCACGGTAGCCGAGCGTCAGCCGGTCCTGGCCTGCGTATTCCAGAATCGCATCCGCCGCATCATAATACGCCACGCCGTCCGCCACCCACTCCGCCTCTGTCGTTCCGTCGTCATTTTCATGCTCCACAAGGATATACCGTTCCTCCCGCAGACGGCAGAACTCAAGCCCTGTAATGATGGGATTATATTGTTCGATGTCTTCACCTTCCGCATATGCCCGCACCGCGTCCGACAGCATGGCCACGTCCCATGGAGCGCCCAGCTCCGTACAGACAAACTGGTACTCATATGCCTTTTCCTCCGTCGCAGGCACCGGCAGCGGCTGTCCGCTGCCTCCGGCGGCAAAGATGCCCAGGACGACGACCGGCAGCATGACAGACAGCGCTGCAGCGAACATGCAGACCCAGCCCGCCCGTCTCATATCGCTTCCCTTTTCATCAGATTTTCCACAATCCTTTCATAATCGATCTCCGTTTCGGCGCCGCCGGTTCCTTCCGCAGGACCGCCATCCTCCTGCGGCCCTTCCGCCGGTTCGTACTCCTGCGCCTCTTCCGCCGGTTCGTATTCCTGCAGCTCCTGTACCTCTTCTTGGTCTTCTTCCGCCCCGCTGCGTGCCGTCTGCAGCCCCATAAAAGCCGAAAAATCAAAATCAACTGGAATTTCATCCACGGCCGTTACAGTTTCCGGCGGCGTCTGCGCCTCTTCCCGCGCGCCGCCCTGTGTAGGTTCCTCTTCCTCCCCGCCGGTCTCTTTTGCTTTCGGCGTGGTCGAAAATACATCTATGATATCCTGGAACACCGCGTCAAAACGCAGGATGCCCACATGCTTATCCATATCCTGAAACATACATTCCCCGTTTCCCAGGCTCATGATCGTCCCTTTGTTCTGTTCATTCGGTTCCAGCCCCAGATATTCGCACATCCGCACCGCTTCTTTTTCATTGGTGGTACAGAAGCAGAATTTATAGGTAATCGTATTTTTGATTGCCTCCGTGGGGAGATCCAGGACAGAATGCCCGTTGAAGATGCAGCCCGTATACAGGGAACGCCCCATACGTGTGAGGTAGTCGTACATTTTAACCCCCTCCGCAGTCTTCCCGAGCGCCCAGCTCTCATCGAACAGAATCACGGAAAACACATCCCGGGGAACGAGCGCAAACCGCTTTGCGAAGTGCGAAAGCACCATCATTACAACCGTCGAGATGCTTTCCTCCGTCGTATAATCGGCTTTCTGCGTCTCCGGAGAAGGCAGCTTCAGATTCTGTATCTGCAGGATATTCAGCCGGTTATCCAGGGAAATCGTCTTTTCCCCGCCCTCTCCGATCAGCAGCCTTGCCATACCGGACGACCTGTGGAGGCGTATCCGCCTTGCGATCATCTGCGCAGGCCTGGAAAGCTCATCCTCCACAGCAAAACCTTCCAGCATTTCCGCAAAGCGCAGCATGGACGGCTTTCTGCCGGACGCATCCTCCGCCATCCTGTGGGCGGCTTCCAGAAGCGCCGTATACTCCATGGAGTTGGGGCTGATCTTAAACATTTCCGTCAAAATGTTAACCGCCAGCGCATTGGCCTCATCCACATTGTCGCCGTAAATATTGTAGGGATCCATCATACCCGTGTTTTCTGCGGACGCCGACAGCGTGACGGTGGAAATAAGCCCCCGCAGCATCGCAAACTCCCGCTCCCAGTGGCTCCGCTCCCCCTTTGGGTCAAAGATCAGTCCGTAGCCGCCATACATCACGTTCAAAAATACAAGCAGATTGGCATTAAAGGACTTGCCAAATCCCAGATTTCCGAAAAAAGTAGCCGACGCCGACTTATTCAGCAGACACGCAAGACCCATATCCAAAAAGACATTTTTTTCCTCTTCCCCTGTGGTGCCTATATAGCCGCCCCTGCCGTCTCCAAGCTCCCTGTTCGCCCCGATCACGCCGCTGGCAAGCGTGGTGGGCGTAACCGGCATCACATAATCCCGGATCGTAGTCCCCACTGTGGGAATACAGGACAGAAACAGCTTCACCTGGTCGGCAATCGGCCTTTCCACCACAAAATTCATGTCCTGGTATTTTTCCCTGATTGTCGCCGCCCGGTTGGCCAGCTCCTTTTCATTGTCCGCCGCCACACAGACCGTAACCGACGTGCTCAGCACCGGATCTTTGTTCGTCTTGATTTCGTTTTCCAGCGCCGCCGCGTATTCTCTGCCGATATAGAGATCTTCGGGAATTTCCGCCCTGCCTTTTTCCGCATTTTCTCCCTGGCTGTCTATTTCCCGCTTTTTCAGATCAATCCTGCGCCGCGCCTCTCTGCATTCGGTTGCCCGGATATGGATGCATACCTCAGCCCGCCTGTTCTCTTTCTGCAGCATATACAACCATTCGTTTCCCGGAAACTCCCATTCATCCGGCAGCCCCGTAATGACCAGAAAGGTCTGATAGGAAACAGCCCTGTCATGCTCCACCCGGACAACGCGCTCCCGGCTCGTAATGCTTCCGGAAAACAGGTTGACGGTATCCCTGCCCCACGGGCATATCATTTCTTCCCTTCCCATGCTGTCCATCCGGTACCTGGGCTGCCATACCGCTTTCTTTGTATCCCGGTAAAAGAGCGGCGCCTCCTCTTTCAGTCCCCTGTATGACATCCGCCGGAAAAGCCACTGCAGTTCCTCTCCCTGGACTTCACTCATGCCCATTTTCTGGTTTTGTGAGAAATACCAGTCGGCAGCCGCCTTTTTCAGCCGTTCCACCCTGCTCATTAAGATATCTTTTGTATCCGCATTCAGATAAACATTTACCGCGTTCACCGGATCTTTTACAAAAAACTGCCAGGCATGGCGCAGGCTGGAAACAAGATCATTTCCCGTAAGGTCTTCCAGTTTTGCAAATATGTACGTCCGGTAATCACTGCTGTCCGTTTCCAGCGTCTTTTCTTTCAGGTAGGCTTCCACCTGCTCTGTATAATTCAGGGCAGTGTCATACAGAGTATCCTGCTTATCCAGCCTGTTCTTTAACGCCCTGTAATGCGCCCCGATGTCCTGGCTCACCGGAATAATCAATATCTGCACTTCTGACAAAATACCTGCCAGAAACCGCGCTGTCCGGAACAGCACGCCGGTTTTTTCATTCTCATTCAGGAAGTCATAATCATAACCGGTCAGCTTAAAAGCGCCCCAGCAGCTTTTATCCGCGTTAAAGATAATATTCTCCGTGTAAAAATCAATCGGGCATTTATACATTTCCCTTCCTCCTCAAAAATCCCTTTCCGGACGGCCTGCAGTAAGCCGCGCTGCAGTTCCAGTCAAGAATCAGCCGTTCCTTATTCCCCGTATACCGGTTAAACCGTTCCAGGTAACTGTACCTGTCACAAAGCAGATACATACTGTAACCGGCAAAATATTTGACAGGGTTCTTACCGTCAACTTTTGTCCTGCGCATCACATACATAATGCCGTAAGGCAGCATCCCTAGGCGCACAAGAACCGGAACCGCCATAATGACAGGAAATATCTTCTGCAGGATGTACACCGCAAATGCGGAAGCGGCAAAGTAAACCGCGCTCCACAGATCCACCGGAACCGGAAACACGATGTTTCCTATGTTGTATATCTTCTTTTCCACCTTCCATACTTTTGCATAGGAATATATTGTAATCTTTTTCTCTTCCATTCCCGTCACCCGTTAAAAATTGTACCGCCGATCAGATTGCCGATCTCTTCCAGCTTTGTCGGATTGGAGACAAAAAACAATACGACTCCTCCCACAACAAGCGTCACCAGAGCGGCAACATAGTTTCTCTTAATCCCGTTTGAGAGGATCAGCCAGATTACCGCAATGATAACCACCCATTTCAGGTTTGGGAAAATTGCGCCGTTTGCAAGATTCTGTACATAATCCATGGCAAACACAATATTTCCCCAGCACAGGGAAGTGAGCAGTACCGTACACAGCAGTGCGGTCAGCTTCCCCCTGTTCTTTCTCTTGTCATTCCTTTTTTTCATGTCCTTTCCCATTGTTTTCCTCCTTACAAATGTCCCGTTTTTGTGTTCATATCTTTTATGTAATACCTGTCTCCATCCGCCGACACTGATATATTCAGGCTCTGCAGCATACGGCCTCCGTTTTCCGGATCAGTCACTGTGAAACTGACGATGCACAGGATATCTGTTCCGGTGTCGTAACAGTTTATACTTTCGACGGCATCAAATAAATACCTGCCGGATAATCCCCTGAATTTCTCCCGGTCTGCGTCTTTCGTAAGATAATACTCGATCACATTCTGGTCCTGCTCACAGTATGCCGTCAGGAAACTCGTAACGGCGTCCTGCACCAGCGCTGTGCGGCTGTCCGTTATGGCCGTTCCGGAATAGGACGGCGTACTGTATCCTTCAATTCCCATGCTGTCATTGACAATCACCGGTATCCCTTCCACCACATACCCGTCCTTCTGCCGGTAGACAGGCACCTTTACGGTAACAGGCCGTTTTTTTACGGTAACGGTTTTCTCCGTTTCCCCATTTTTTTCTACCGTATCCTCAGTTTCGTACGCAATATCCGCAAGCACATACACATCATACTGCTGCTCGGAATAGCTCTCCTTCCGGTAGGCTTTGGCATACACCGCAGTCGCCTTTCCCCGGAAATCCACCAGATCCCCGGCGCGTCCATAGATTTCTCTGCTCACGTACGGCCGGATCCGCTGTGCGTAATCATTCTCCTGACGGCTTTCATAGGTCATATACTCCCTGACAAAGTTCTGCGCAAATCCCATGATTTCTTCATTGTCATCCTTATATGCGCCAAACTCTTCTCTGAAATCCCGTATCATCGTCTGCGCCTGCTGGGCGGAATCCTTCTGCATACAGGCGGCTACGCCCCGGATAAAAATGAAAACGAGCATCAGCCATATGGCAATGCGCATCATGCGCATAACCGTATTTTTCCTCATGATGTATTCCTCCGGCCTGCTCCCGGGCGTTTTCTTTACGGCCGCTTTTTTCACCTCCTTCTTTTCCTTCTTTTTCTTCTTTTTCTGGTTTGTCTTATCTCCCTTTTTCCAAAACATGTTTTCCTCCTTTATCCTAAAAATTCAAATCAAGGTCATATTGGTCCATGGCTTCCTTTTCCGCCTCAAGCTCTTCACTGCTCATTCCCGCATAGGGATTCTCCACTGTTTTTATTTCAGCATCCGCCTGCGCCGCTCCCGGTGTTTTCCTGTCTTTACCGGACTTTTGTCCGTCCGCCTTTTTCCTCCCATATTCCGGCGCTTCCGTAAGCATGTCCCCGACCTCCACAAATATATCCTTCAGCATCGTTTCATCATCGAAATAATACGCCTGGAACTGCTGCATCTCATTTCCTACTTTGTAGATGAAACGGCCCTTTATATCAGGAATACTGCAGGCGTCAGTGCTTCCCAGCACGATCTCTGAGGCTGTCTTATCCGCAAACCTGCCGGATATCCGCACAGGAATATTGTTTTTAATCTGGCCTGTGAGCACGTTCGCGTCCGGACGCTGCATCCCGAGTATCAGATTAATCCCTGTCGCTCTTGAGAGTCTTGCAAGGGTTGATATTTTCCCTTCTATCTTTTCCATCTGCTCTTTTAATTCTTTGACAGCCCCTTTTTTATCAAGCATTTCAGCCAGCTCGTCACAGAATACTCCAATCCTGCAGAGATTTCTGCCCGTTTTTCTGTTATATTCCACGATGTTTTTGACACGCATCTCCCGGAACAGGGCCAGCCTTTTGGCATTTTCTGTTTCCAGTTCTGTCAGAATCTGCAGCGCCCGCTTTCTCTCCGTTACCACTTCCCCATACCGTTCATAATCAATGCCAAATTCCACACCTCCCTTAAAATCAAGCATGTACACACGGCTGCCCTGGTTGATAAACTGCCATAAAATCAGACGCAGGATAACTGACTTTCCCGAACCGGTTTCACCGGCTGCCAGCACATGCGGCACGCGGTTCAGATCAAAGGTGATCTCCGCAAGGGCGCTTTTTCCCACCGTAATAACGCCTGAATCTTTTTTGATGTATTCATCCTGCCAGTTTATTTTTTCCGGTATCCTGAAATCACTTGGCAGCGTCGTCACCTTCACAATCTTTTTACTGCTGCCGTTCTCGATCTTAAAGATCGTGCAGTCAAACGCTGTCTCTAACAACGCTTTCCGGCTGCGCCAGTCCTCGACAGGAATGTTGCTTTTGAAAATATAGACCAGCTTTTTGTCTTCCCTGTCTGTGCCGCACAGAAAGGGATATTCCCCATCCCTCCCCTTAAAATCTATCTGTGCAAAGGCTTCTGCAAAATCTTTTTTTCCGCCCGTCCCCATACTGCCAATGACAACCAGATACAGAAACGGAAAAACCAGCAGCACGCCATACAACAAATATCTGATAAAAACCGGGATCTGCAGAGCAAATATCCTCTCCCGAAACACCAGATACGCCAAGGCCGGGATACTGAACGTACAGAGAAATACCGCGGTCATTTTCAGACCATCCAGCCTCCTGAGCCCTCTGTACGCCGCGACAAAAACGGTTTTGACCAGATGCAGTAACCCTGACAAAAATTCTTCCAGCAATTGATTGATCTCATTTTCAGCCCCGCGCATTATTCAGTCCTTTCCGAAGGTATTTTTACCTTAATTTCATCATCTATCACCACCTGTATTTTTTTGTCCCCATGCTTAACGGCCATCATCTTTCCTCTGTATTTTTTTATAAATCTTTTCCCCGGTTTAATCTGGAAATATTCTGTATCCGCCTTGGAATACAAATAGCTGTCTATGTATACCTGATACATTCCTCTGCGCTTTACAATTCTTCTGCGGCCGATATATACATATTCTTTCTCCATATCCATGGCCAGAATACCTGCGGACCGGACGGCATAAAACAGAATGAAATACAGCATAATCCCGCCGGATGCAGCCGCTGTCCCCTGTGCCGCATAATAGACAGCATTCTTTCCGTTATTTGATAAAGTATGCCTGATTCCTGTCAGTCTGCCCCTTCCACTGTTTTCCGCAGAGGCGGTATCTTTTAAAACAGCTCTCTGAAGCACCGGCATTTCCGGCAGCGTCACGGGATTCTGGGCAATCTCCTGCAGTTTTACCACCGTCTCCTGCCGTTCCTCTACCGGCTCCATGGGCAGGACCGGCATTATGATACTGCCGCCGCCCCCTCCCTCTTCCGTTTCAGGGACATCCGGCTGCTTTACAGGAACGGCAGGCTCCTTCGGGCCGCCTCCGCCGCCGTTTCCGCCGCCCCCGCTGTCTCCGCTGTCTCCGCCGGGAATTTCTTTGTCCTCCGGCGCCGGTTTTTCGTCATACCCGATGTAAATCCCATATTCCGCCGTATTGCCCAGCCTGTCCCGCACCCATATTCTGTATGTGCCCGGACCCGGTATCTGCTGCGCGCATTCCTTCCCAAAATTCGTGCCGTCAAAGGAATACGCCTCGTCATGCAGACCGGCCCCCGCGCTCCCGTCAGGCTGCAGGTCCTTTCCTGACCACGTCACTGTCACCACGCCTTCATGCCATCCATCCGGGCGCGTAAAGGAAATGGACGGCGCGGTGCGGTCTATATTTTTCACCCTGTATGACACTTCTGTAACGTTTCCGACCCTGTCCCTTACCCTGCATGCATATGTCCCGTTTTGGGACACGGTACGGGTATCCTCCTTCGTCCAGGCTTCCTGCGGCCCCGGATCCGGATCCTTCCCCGTGCCGTCCGGACCGTCCGGCGCCTCCTCTGTCTCCCATTCCACGCTCCCGCCATCCTTTCCGGCGCCCCACAGGTATGCCGCCTCCTGCAGACCGGATTTTCCGTAGGCGCCCGTCTCCTGCGCATCGTCCCCGGACGCTGCCAGAACCACGCCGCCCCTTGTCCATTCCTCAGTGTCCGGAATGATCTCCACTTCCGGGCATATCCTGTCGATATTTTTAATTTCTATCGATGCCTGCGCTTCGTTTCCTTTTTTATCACGGATTTTACAGATATACGTCCCGTTTTGGGACACCGTAAATGTAAGGGCGTCTGTCCATACGTCATTGCCGTTTTCATCCGCTTCCCAGGAAATAAAATCCCCTTCCAGGCCTTCCCCTTCGCTGGCGGCCCTGGCCGTGAGTGTTACTTCCCCGTTTGTCCACTCCTTGGGATCTGCAGAGAGGGACACCGCCGGAAGCAGCTCTACGACTGTGAGCGACACATAGCCGCTGCCGTTATTCCAGCCGGAAGACGCGCCGTCCCGGTATGTGACGCCGCCCAGGCTTGTCACATAATTTGACGAACCGCCTCCGGACACCGCATAGGCTTTCCGCTGGGTATGCTCGCAGGCGATCGCCGCGCTCTCGCCCGCTCCCCCTCCTGCCCCGGAGATCAGCTTTGTCCCGTTTATCTTCACGTATGAGCTGCCGCCCCCGCCGCCGGTGGCGGCTTTGGCATTGTGGTTGCTTGTATCATCACATTTATAGTGGGTGAAATTCCCTTTCTGGCCGTCATTCCAGCCTGCGGCCCCGCCTTCGCTGCCCGTGGCGCTGCCGCCCGCATTCCCCACATGCACCACGAGAACCGTGCCCGCAGGTATATAGTAGGTCGCGGTCCTGGACTCCCCGGACTCCCCACTCCCCACATAGCTGTCAAAATGATGGTCGTCTGCCAGACTGTTGTTTATGTAGCCGCTGCCGCCTTTTCCCCCGGCGGCCGTGATACTGTAATACCCGCTGACACGGACGGTAAAGCTCTGTTCCGATCCGGTGTAGCCGTACATGTTCTGCTGGCCTGCCCGGGGCCTGTCCACATCTATGCCGAGGCTGCCCGCCCTGGCCTTCACAGCGGCAGGCGCCGCATCTTCTTCCGCACAGCGCATATACACGGCGTACAGACTGCAGCTTTCCGCAAACGTTTCCTCCTCATCCACACGCTTAAAATCCTCTGTCTCCCAGCCGTCAAAGAAGAATCCCTCCACATCCGGCGCATCCGGAAAGACAGCACGCCCTTCAGCGTCTGTCTCCCTCTTTTCCAGAAGGCAGTACCCGCCGTTCTGCTTCATGGCATAAAAGGAAATGATTCTTTTTTCTTCTGCGCCTTCCTGTCCAGGCTCCTCCTGCAGCTCTGTTTGCGCATCCGCCTTTTCCTCTGTCCCTCCCGGGCCAGGCGCTGGCGACTTTTCCGGATCTTCTGCTTCCGCATCCTCTGTTTTTTCCGGATCTTCTGTCTCTGGTTCCTCTGTTTCTTCTGTCTTTGGTTCCTCCGTTTCTTCCAGCTTTTTCGGTTCTTCTGTTTCTGATTCCTCCGTTTCTTCCAGCTTTTCCGGTTCTTCTGTCTCTGGTTCCTCCGTTTCTTCCGGCTTTTCTGGTTCTTCCTTTGCTTCTTCCAGTTCTTTTCTCTCTTCGCCTTTTTTTCGATCACTGCCGTCATTTTTTTCTAACTGTGTTTCCTTTTCCGGCTCTTCCAATTTCATCTCCTCTTCCGTTTCCCCTCCTGTCTCCTGCAGCACATCTTCGGCGCATACCACTCCGCCCGGTATCACAGAAAAAAGCACTGTCAGACATAACAATAAAATACCCAGCCTTTTTCGAATCTTAATCATTATTTCCTTCCCCCTTTCTCTGGTCTATGACCAGCTTCCTGTTAAACAAATATCTTTTTGTTGTTGAAAACCTCTTATGACGCAGACTTTCTTTTACCTTTTCATTCGCTTCCGCAACCGGCATTGTTTTTTTCAGACTGTTCCTTTTAGTGATCGCAAATATTCTTCTGAAATCATGACATTCCAGACCCAGTTTCCATGCTTTTTTTCTTAATGTAGATTCACAGTAAAACAGCCTGCCTTCCGGATGTTCCTGAACATATTGCTGAAGCCTCTCATATAAGTAATGATCCGGCAGACATTCTACAGTCCCATTGCTGCCGCCTTTCCCATTTGTTACATTGACATAAATAAGACCATTTTCAAACGTAATCTTGTCCGCATCCACTCCGGCCAATTCCGATACACGAAGGCCGGATACCAGCGCAAGCCTGAAAGCATATCTTGTCGTTTCATCCTGAATCTGATTGACTTTTCTTTGTATCTCATCAAGATATAATATTTTTTTTGGCTTAACGGAACGGTTTCTTTTTTTCCGGTTCATTTCATGATAAAAATCATCTTCCGGAAATGCGGCTGCAGATGTCGGCGTAATTCTGTCTGCCTGTGCCCGAACTGTACCGCCTCCAAGTTCCCTCCCAGTCTTTAAATAGTCCCTGAAATATCTAAGACCGTTTTTTACCGCACTTACTTCATTGCGCGTTTTAAACAGCGCCGGTATCTTTTCCTCATAGAAATTACTGTCAAGCTGCTTAATATCTTTTCTTATCCCAACATCCCGAAACAGCTTTACCACAGCGCTATAATATTTCCTTGCCGTGTTTGCATTTTGAACCTGTGCGTACAGATATTCTCTGAATGCTTCCAGATCATCATATTTCATGTATTTCCTCCTTCTTCTTTTTTCTATATATTTGGTAGAAATACAGTCATTCCATGCCTGTATTTCTACCGGCTATACCACGTATCCATACAGCATGAACGCAGGTACGCGCCATCCCGCCTACAAAACGGCGCCAGCGCGGCGGACCTATCCTGTCCACCTGCATTCATGCTATATTACTACGTAATATAGCCTATTATCGTGACAGGTCCTTTGGGAGCATAAATCCAGCTATTTCCTGTTGCCATACCCAGGGCATTTCCGCCTATTATTTTCCGCGTCTGCCCTGGCAAATGCCCTGGCAGTACCGCTATCCCTGTGCCCTTTCAAGCAGCTCTTTCAACGTTTCATAAACACTAATATCCAGCTTTACACAACGTTTCCGCTTCCCTTCAATGCATACCTTTTTGGTTGTCTGATCAGAATCGGCGTCAATCCATTTCATTGCTTTCCAATGTTTTAATTTTTCCAGTGAAGTCAGATATTTGTTCTTATCAAGCAGTAATTCCAGATCGTTCCGTCCTATAATCAGATAACCTTTTACCTTCTTTGCGTTGCTTTTTTCCAGGTATGTACAAATCGCTACAAATTCACGAATCATCACCACAAGCATATTTCCACCGTCTTCCTTTCAGTGTCCAAACAGATAACTATTGAAAAAACCGAATATGCTTTCCCGCAGTTCCCCATTCAAAATAATCGTAGCTGTCACCGACAACGCCAGGCCGACAATGACCACCCACAGTCCCAGCCACAGTCTGTATAATGCAGCTTCCACCCGGTCAAGAAAACGATTGATACCATTCCGGATTCTTTTCCGCCTCTCTTTCTGATCAGCCTTTTTCTGCACTTTTTCCTGTCTGGCCAACTGCCCCTGAAGCTCCTGCAGCTCATTTTCCATACTGGTAATATGCTCATCTCTTTCCCGGAGCGCCTTATCCTGCAGTTCAACCTTGTCAATCAACATATTTTTCGATATGCGCAGCTCCTTGTTCTGCTGTTCCAGACTGCTGTTTTCTCTTCCACCCACTGTCTCTCTCCTTTCTGCATTCAGTCTTATTCTTTAAAACGCCATATCGCACTTCTTTTACGGGCATGTTTATGTCTTTGTCAAGTGTTTTTATAAAATTTGTATAAAATTTTCAGCGCTGCCAGATCCCACTTTCCCTTGTCCGTGCTTTTCCCATACCCAGCGTAAAGGCCCCGGCCGCGGGAACCCATGGGGCGGCGGGCGGCGGGGCCAGCGTCCGCTGCCGTCTCCTGGCGCTGCTGTGAACGCCTGTCTTTCTTCCAGGTGTAACCTGCCTGAACGCGCGCAGCGCGCAGATAAAATATATTGCCTTCCTACAATGCAAATGCGATATAGAAGAGATAATATATGCAGCCCGTATTTCCGTCGCAGACACTTTCTGTACGGGCCTTCCTGATAATTCCATCTGCCGCAAAATTGGAATGCATTCTTTGTTTTTATGCCACGCATTTGGAATCTTTTTTCCTTTCATACCGCCATAATGGAATGTCTTTTTCCTTTCTGTATTAATTTTGGAATTTTATTTTTTTGCCCGGTGCTTTTTATGCTGCGGAATTTGAATTGTTTACCGCACGCAGGCAAAAAAATAAGGCCTGACGCATACAGACCCATGCTTTTCCATCTTCCGCAGGCCGCCAGTCTCCCCGGCTCCGATTCCCGGCAGCACCACCGGCGCCGTCCTTCCTCTTCCGGCTACGTCAAAAAGCCCGTATAACGGGCTGCCTGCAGTTTCCTATCATGGATGCACACGTCCGCATAGAGTATTTTGCTGCATTCGCAGCATGCGGACGGCGCAAGCGGAAACGACTAAAATCGTTTCCTGGATATTTATAATAAAACGCTTTCCGGAAGACATTCCCGCATGACCTTATGTACATGCCTGCCACTTATCTTCCGCCTCCTCCATTTCTCCGGACGGACGCTGCCGTTTATCACAGCCAGGACACGCCCGACAGCCTCCGTCAAAACCAATTCCAAGTCAGCGGCGCGCCCCACCTGGTAGGTATACTGCTCAACCAGCTCTTTCAGATCCTGGTACGCCTTCTGCGCCTCTTCCAGCTTAAACCTCCGGCAGAGGCCGCGCGCCACCTGTTTGGCGCGTTCCGCTTTGTCTGTGGAGGCACAGCCCTTTCCGGTCTTTCTGCGTAGCGGGTTAATCCAGTACTCCCTGTCTTTCACCCCGACCGCAAAAAACCGTTTTATTCCTGTCAGATAATTCTGCAGCGTCCGTTTCCCGACGCCAAAGAGCCGCGTATATTTGTCAAAAAATTTCCCCGTCCCGATGTGGTAACTGGGACTTCCAGCGGCGGCAATCTTAATATAAAGCATCGTCATGAGCTTTTCATTGGCCTTCAGCTCATAAAATTCCCGGCTGTAGAAAACATCATTGCCGGTGCTTAAGTAATTATGCGCGGGCTTTCCCGGCGCCAGGCCTTCACCGGAAAAATCGTTCCCCACGATCCGGATATCCCAGTCTCCGTGATAGCGCTCATCTTTCTCTACCGCAATAACGCCCTTTTCTTCCAGGCTCCTTTTTACATTATAGAAAGTCTGGTACGACATCCGCAGCTCCGATGCGGCATCCCTGTAATAGACGCCGCGCACAAGCCCTTCCTCGTTCTGATAATGAGACAGCCATATCACAAAATCTATTTCCGCGCCGGTGACCCGCGCTGCTATTAACTTGTCAATGATTTCTGCCTTCAGCTTTCTCATTGCCTCTCCATCAACTTCATATCTACAGAAAAAAACAAGCCTGGCTATACACCAGACTTGTCCAAATGCAGTACATTTCTATATTGTGTTATCATCCAACCACATGGGTCCCATGCGAATCATCATCATACAAACCTATTCTTTTATTAACAAAATCCGTAAAACCTACAATACGGCTGTCAAAATCCGGATGTCCGGAAATACCGGTATCCAGAACTGCAGCCGTTATATTTTCTCCGGTATACCCGGTATTGCAGTATACCTGTTTCCTTACACGTAACAAAATCGGCTCCCGGCTTTTTTATTATCTTATGCCGGAAGCCTGAATTTGTCACTTATATTGTCTTTTTGTCTAAAGAAGCCGTAAACCCATCTCTATACCGCCGCCTTTGCTCTCGGTTTCTCATCGCGCTTCATAAACAGAAGAACCGAGATACATGCAAGCCCAAGCGCAAGGAACCATTTCGGATGAATCGGATCACCCGTCTGCGGCGAATCGTCCGTTGCAGCCGTCAGATTGGCCGTATCCACATAAATCGTGTATGGCGAAAAATGCGTAGCCGTAAAGGTAATGCAGTCAACGCCGTCGATCGTATTATACCTGGCATCTAACTTATCCAGCATGCCGTCTACAACACCTGCCGCTTTATTGTTTCCGCCATAGCTGATCTGACCATCCGGAATTGGCAGAGTAATATTTACACGAAGCCCGGATGTATCTGCAATCTGCACGGTTCCGGTAGAATCATATAAAGAAATATCCATTGCCGTATATACAATATTGTCCAGACTGCCAAACTCATTGAGAAGCGCATTCTGTACCGCTTCTTCCGCCGCGGCATTTTCCGTCACACGGACAATAAAACTATCATCCGAGCCCTCTACCGTGGCAGTCGCCAGGTCCGTATTGGAAAATCCAGGCTTGGAAACAATCACAGTCGTATTGCTTCCCGGCGTCGTGCCACCTGGTGTTACCGTTGTGCCGCCGTCTGCTCCGTCTCCTGTCGTACTGCCGCCACCAGTGCCCGCTCCCGAACCGTTATTACTGTTCGTATCCACCACAGGCGCCGTCGTGCTATAAGTCGTTCCGTTGCCGCCAGAACCCTCTTTATAATGAGCCGTTACCGTCACACGATTATCCGGCATCGTAAACGTAGTCGTGGAATTCTGTGCATTGGCCAACGCCACGTTTTCAGATTCTGTCGTCCAATAGCTGAAACTCTGGCCTTCCGGCGCCGGATTGGCTGTAATCGTAACCGTACGTCCTTTTTTATAACGTCCGCTACCCATACCGTTTATAACAGTTACTGTATGGATTTCATCATCGTCGTCGTCATCGTCATCATCATCGTCGTCGTCATCATCGTCACTACTGTTGGAACCATTGCTGCCGTCACTGCCGTTGCCGCCGTTACTGCCGTTGCCGCCATTGCTGCCGTTATTGTCGCCGCTACCGCCGTTGCCGCCATTGCTGCCATTATTTCCTGTATTAATTGGATCATACTGCGCAAGAATCAAACGGTCTTCAAATACTTCCTGATAGCTGCCTTTCCATCCGGTAAACCGATATCCCTCTCTCGTAGGCGCTTCTTCCGGAGGCGTTGCATCCTTACCTTCCTCCACAATTTCTTCCTTCAGCAGTGTCCCGTCGTAATCATAGAAACGCACGATGTGCGATTCTTCCAGATATTCCACTCCTACGCCGTTGTCCTCCGCATAAGCCGCCGCAGCGCTGTCCTTATAGGTACGGATTGTCACCTGCGTCATAGAATGATCAAACGCCTCATCATGAACGGAAACCTCTCTCCCGGGAATCGTCACGGTCAGTCCGGGCACTCCTGTCGGCTCCCCGTTCTCTCCACGATACTGTGGCCGGGCAAACGCCTCCTCCTGGATCTTTTTGATCGTAGACGGAAGCGATACTTTATTCAGAAGTGCGCAGTTCTTAAACGCATACTTGGGAATTGTATCCAGTTTTGTCAAATCGCTTAAATCCACACCTGCAAGTTTATTGCAGTTTTCAAACGCTGACTCCTGTATATGCGACACATCTTTCAGCAAAGGATCTGTCTCCGAATTGACAACGCCTTCTTTCTGCGGCAGACATTCCTCCAGAATCAGGCTGCCGTCCGTATGCTTCGAATAGAGAATCATATTTTCAGCCGGACAGTCTTCGCTGCCGATCAGTTCCTTCATATTGTCGCAGCCTCTGAAAGGAGCGGTACCCACTTTTTTCAGATTTCCCAAGTCTACCTTTTCCAGAGCCTCACAACTGTCAAACGCATAATCAGGAAGCGTCTCCACATCTACAAGAATAACACTCTTAATATGGTCGTTACCCTTTTTCAGTTTCTGCTGATCCGCCGGCAGATCTTCGTCAAACCAGCCGCTGAATAACCCAGGAACCGTCTCTTCTTCCATTCCTTCCGGACCGCCCATGCTCGTATACAGAGATGTCTTATCACCCACATAATTCATTCTGTTTGCACTGTTGGCCGTATCTCTGTAAAACGAATACGCATCAATGGATCTGACGCCTTCCGGTACAGTCAGGTACATCGTAGCTTCCACAATCGCCGTACCTTTGGCAAGAGAATTGGTTGCGATTTTCTGTTTCTCAGTCTTAATGCTGCTTACATCCGGATCATCTCCCTCCTCCGGACCAGGTCCGTCATAGGTATGATTCATGGCATTTTCATATACTTTCAGAATATCATACGGATGTTTATCGTAATATCTGCCAAGACTGCCTTCCCCAACTTTGTTTTCCGTTTCCGTTCCGTCAGCCGCCGTCTCAACCTCATAAATTTCATCCGGATTGCCCGCCTTCAGACGGTATTTCTTGTTCCCATCCGTAAACGTACCATACTGATTGTTATTCCACGGGCCGTCATATAACTCCATTTTCTCCTGATCATTTGCAATCAGCGCCTCAAGATACATAATCCTGAACTTATCATACTGTGCGCCGGCATAAGAGCTCTCCCAAGATGCCTCCGCTTCCGCGATAAACTCCGGATTGTCTTTATTCACATCCTCATAGTGTGGATAATCCACCAACGTAGGAATCATAGACGGATTGCCGTCCTCATCCCTCACCCTGTCTGCTATAATCGTCAGATTCTGCGGCGAAAGCGACTTGTAGCAGACGCCGAGACCGCTCGTCTCATTGATCGTGGAAGTCATGGCATAAGTAAACGGCGCAAAATTTTTCTTCACATCACCATGAAATTCCACCGGGTTTCCACTTGATTCAAACGCCTTGTCACCCATTTTAAAGGCCGCATAATAAGCCTCTTTCTTTCCGGCATCTTCCGGCGAACGGAAATATACATTCACATTCTGCGACGTATTGGCATTTCCACAGTTGGCAAAAGCGCTTGCCCCAACCGTAGTCACACTGTCGCCCAGATCAATATAAGTCAGCTTCGGACAACCTGCAAATGCATTGTCCGCAATAGAAGCAATTTCCCCGCCGCTCTTAATGACAAGTCCCGTCATTTCCTGCTTCACCTTTGGATCCTGTTCAAACGCTTCCGAACTGATTCCCTTTACAACTGTACTCCCAACGGTTCCCGGTATCGTCACCGTCATATCGCTGCCGTCGTTGCTCGGAGAAGTAATAACGGATACAAGCATACCCGTGCCCGTATTAACCGCATTGACATAAGATTTATCATCAATTTCATAGTAATCCACATTTTCGGCCTGGTTATAATAAACATAGGGAACCTGGTTGCTCACCATCGTTACCGCCGACCAGGTGGATGCCCTCGGTTTCGCCGGGTCAAGCTCACCCGACCGATACCACTGCGGCCCCCGCACATAGAAATCGGTGTTCTCTACTTCATAAAACATATAAGGGTCATAAGAAACCGCACGCCCATGCGTCGTGTTGCTCATATCGCTGCCACCGGTCGTAAAATCTACAAATTTCAGACTTCGGCAGTCCACAAATGTATATTTCGGCAGGTCGAAAGGCTTTGTATTGCTGTCCGCCCAGCTGGAATAGGGCATATACACTCTCTCAAGATTATCCTGTCCTGCCAATATGTAATTGCCAAGTATTTTTGAGTCTCCGTCTTTATCATTCTCATCCGGTCCCAGAGCAGGGAATGAAAACTCCCGCATGCCGCCCGGCCCCTGAGAAAGTGCAAAGGCTGCCTTGCCAATCTTTTTAATGCCGCTGCCGGCGCCCTTCCAGTCTACCGTTGCCAGAGCGTTGCAGTCATAGAAAGAGAAATCGCCAATCTCACAGGAGATTGTATTGGTTTCCGCCTCCAGAGACGCCAGAGATTTGCATCCTGAAAATGCCCCCGGCCCCATCGTTTCCAGACTGTCCGGTATCTTGAAGGTGGACAGCTTCGTACCGCTGAACGCCTCGGTTCCTATAATACCGATCGTCCCAATGCCGCCAGACGTAAGATCCAGCTTATTCAGCTCCGAACTCTTGAACGCCCGGTTTCCTACGGACCTGAGTCCGCTTCCGCTCAGCGTCGTGATAAAGGAATGCTCAAAAGCGCTGTCTCCAATGGTCTGCAGGTTAGGCGGCAAAATAAGCTCCTTTAAATTACGTACGCCAAAAAACGCATAATCCGCAATACCGGTAATGGTACGGCTTCTCCCACCGCAGACAAAACCGCCCTTTTTATTGTTCGTACTCTCGCCATTGGCGTCTACGGTCAGCATTCCTGCCGTTACGCCCGGATCCGTCGTATCAACGTTTACCTGTGGAATGTATTCCACCGCATTTTCATTTCCGGTCTCCGTCACTCTCCGCAATACACAGCCCGCCATGGAAAAGCCGTTTCCTGCATCCACAGACGTCCTTACCATATCGCAGTAATACTCCAGACGCTGGGCGTCGTTAATATAGGAGAAGGAAAGTTCCACATCATTGTTGCCGGCAATCCATGTCTCCTCTGAATTTCCCTGCTGCGCTATATGCGCATTATAGCGCGCCACATACCCCGTATAGTCAGTAGAATTGGCAAAATATTTTTGGATAATGGTCAGCAGCTCCCGCGTACTTATTTTAGAGGAACTCTCGATCAGATGGTCGTTCCCATCGTTTCGCAGAGCAGGCAGGTCATTGATATCCAGTCCCGCAGCTGTCAGCGTATGGCTGTTGCCGCTTATATCGTTATATTTAATTTCTTTAATATAATTCGGACTGCCTAAAGTAACCGTAAAGCCCTGTCTTCTGATCTGGTCAAACTCAATCAGCATCGCATCCGTTACCACTTCATAATCCTGACATAAGAAATTGGGAATCTCCACTTTCCCATTTCCAATCTGGTTATAGTTATCATTATAATCATTGATTACCGATGAGCTTGCGCCCACATTGTACAGATCAAACTGGTCTTTCTGATAAATATATTCCCCCTCATATTCAAATACATAAGAATACTTATCAATTGTCGTACTGCTGCCCGGCGCCAGGGATACCCCGCCGATATCGTCTACTGCAGACAACTTGTCAACTGCCTTTACTGCCGTACGGGCTGCCTGGCGGTTGGAAATACCTCCCGCATTGATAAACGCCTGATCTGTTTCCGCATTATACTGTGTATTCACGTCGTAACCATATTCGTAGCGCTGTCCGTCCGTATTATGCTCATTCGCTCTGGCGCTGCCCGACGAAGACGGCGCAGCCGCATTTTCCGGCACCGGAATAGCCGCCACAATAACGGATGTAATCAGCATCACAATAGCCGTGGTCCGCCGCACCCTTCTGCGCAATTTTCTGTTTTTCTTTCTTTCTGCCTTTGCCATAGTTATACTCTCCTCCGAAATATGCCCAGCATGCCGTATCGCTCACATTTCAATCAGCCAAACGCCTGAAAGTAAACCATACGCCGTACTAGTGTATACGCTTTGCCACCACTACAAATCTGCCGTTCTCTTCTCTGCTGTCACAGGTAGACAATGTCAGAAGCTGATCCCCGTAAGTGGCTTTTACCCCGGTGTCATAGAGCGACATCTCGGACATTGCTTTCATATTGGAATCAAATTCCTCCGCGGAATTTGCATCGATAAACTGATAATATTTGAATGTAATCTCCGTATCCTGTTTCAGGCTGTCCCGAAATACATACATGACCTGCCAGCGCCCCTTCTCATACAGGGTGTCAAAGCGGATCTCCGCATGTTTTTCCATATATTCCTTCGATTCGTATAAGTCCAGATCGCCAAACATATTTCCCGATCTCATATGATGCCCATACAGAATCAAATTGGTGCTTGGTTTCAATACGTCACAGGCCGGATCCATAAAAATAGAACCGTTTCTGTCATTTTCCTGATTAAAATTATGCGTCAGATAATATTCCGCATCAGGTGACTGCATGACAGGGTAATCTATTATTGTATCGTCAATTTTAAGCCATCCGATTATACTTTTATTCTTATTATATAAATTTTTATATTCGTCCAGAATATCAGGCCGCTCCTGCTCTCCTGTCATATTGACCTGAAACCGGGTGGTAACCGGATCTTTCCCCTTCAGATCAGACAGGGAAGCAAACTGACTGCTTGACCTGTCCGCCAGATAATAATATCCTGCAAAATATCCCAGGCTGCCAATGGCAAGCGCCGTGCACAGCACCGTAATCAGCTTTCGCCGCCGTGCCCTCTTTTTCAGCTGAAGAAGGATTGCTTTCTGCATCTCTTCATCATATTCTTCCAGGTGGTATCTGGCTGCCTGTTTTTTCAAGCTCTCCTTTGCCACGCTGCGCATCTCCTCCTGCACATACCTATCCAGTATTTCTATCGTATATCTTTTATTTTACAATATCTTGAAAGAAATTCAAGCCCTTTCACAAGATATTGCGACAAATAGATACAATTTTATAATATATTTCTGTATCGTACAGTCTATCACAAAACCTGCCCAGCCACAACCAAAAGACTGCTGTCAAAATTTTTTCCCATACCGGAAACAATGACATGCCGTAGCACATAGTATAAACCATAAATAAACTTTTGGAGGCTTATATGAGCGATTTAACAGCTACTTCCTGCGGATGTAACAATTCTCCTTCCAATGACTGCGGATGCGGCAGCATCCTCTGGATCATCATCTTATTCTGCCTGTGCGGCAACGGCAACGGATTCGGCGGCGGATGCGGATGCGGCGGCGGTTTTAACATCTGCGGGAACAACGACGGATGTAACTGCGGCTTCAACTGCGGCGGAAACATTCTCTGGATCCTGATCCTTCTCTGCTGCTGCTAGTCTTTTGATTCTTAAAAAGAGCCGTTCTGGCTCATGCAGGCAGTTCCTGTTGTCCTGCAGTATGGAAAGGGGCGGCGTAAAGCTGCCTCTTTTTCTGCATATCTTCTGCCCTTATGGCATAATCCTTAATAATGAAAAGGGAGAGACATTCCTATGGATGAAAAAGAGCAGGACAATGTAGCGGCTTTCGATACGCTGTTCACAACAAACCAGATACAGATCATGAAGGCCCTCCTTCCCTGCTTCGATCATCCGATGCAGAAATATCTTGCCATTTATATCAAATACCAGGAACTGCAATATACGATCTCTTATTTTAAAAATCATCCTTATCATATCTGCGGCGACGGGGCCGGTCAAAAAGCAGACATAAAAAAAATCCTGCCTTCTCTTCTGCCCTACTGTACGGATTCCCAAAAGCAGAAAGTACAGCAGTTTGAGCAGATGCTCTCTTCTATGGAAACTTACAAGGAAATTATGGAGATGATGGAGGTCATGCAGACAATGACGGATTCGTCCGCGCCTGAAGACGACTCCTGCGGCGGGACGCAGTCAGAACAAAACGCCCCCGGAAACGGCATGCAAATGCCGGATATGGATATGCTGCTGTCCATGCTGAGTCCGCAGCAGCAGACTATGATGGAATTATTAAAGGGAGGAATGCAAAATGACAGCACCTGAATGGATAAACGATCCTGCTCTTGCAGGCATCGATAAGGCCAAACTTGATTTTTTGCAGATGATGGTTTTTGAAGGAAAAAATCTCACGCCAAAAGAAATGCTTCCGTTTCTCATGAATCTTGCAAAACGCGGAAAAGACAACGCAGTCTCCTTTTCCAAAGAAGAAATGGAACTGATCGTCGCAGTCGTCAAAAAGAACAGCACAACGGAAGAAATTGCCCGCATGGATAAAATCATGAAACTGATGCAGCAAAAAAAATGACCATAAAACCCGTCTGCGGCGCCTTTTACACCGCCGCAGACGGGTATGGTCAATCTCCGTCACATCTCATAAATTTCATGACGGGGGTTCTTTTTTACGGTTTCCGCGCTTGCCGTAATGGCAAGAAGAATCTCCGGCAGATATTCATAGGACATCTGATCCACAGCGGAAATCAGTCTCCCCCTTTCCGTAGAGACGTAGCGGGGCTTCAGACGGTTCAACGCCAGCGTCAGCACGTCCTTCCTGCACTGCCTGCATCTGCACACATTCAGTTTCTCCTGATACTGGTCGAGCTCCTTCTCCACGACCTTTTCCATGATATTCGTACACATAGGCCTGCCTTTGGATACAAGAATATTATGCAGGCGGTTTGACAGCGCCCTCTTGTCGCAGGGCAGCCTGATGATATCTTCCGCGCCCTGCTCCATCGCTTCCCCTTCTAAGCTGTCTGCAGTTTCTCTGCCTGTTACAAGCACAAACGGCGCCTCTTTCATACGCTGGGAAAGCTTCAGCATTTTCAGCAGCTCGATCCCGCTTAAGCCGGCCAGGTCTGCCGACGCCACTACCAGATCCGTATCATACGGGTCATCCTTCAGATAATTCAGCGCCCCTTCGCCGTCCTCCACAACGACAGATATATAACTCTTATCTTCCATAAAGGTGCTGACCGCATCCTTCATATCTGCATTCCCGCAGGCAAACAAAATGACCTCTCTGCCATTTTTCATTTTCTCCCCTCCCCTTTTTTTGCTTATTTCATCACAAGATTAATAATCCTTCCCGGTACATAAATCTCTTTGACTACATTGCCGCTCAATTTACTGCCAAGCGCTTCCTTCCCCGCAGCAATCGCATCCTCTTTGGAAATGTCAGCGCCCACACGGATCACCGCCCTTGTTTTACCGTTAATCTGCACTGCAATTTCTTTCTCCGCATCAGCCATGGCTTCTTTGTCGGCCTTGGGCCAAACCGCATGGAATACGGAATCACTGCCTCCCAGCTCTCTCCAAAGCTCCTCGGCAATATGCGGTGCAAAAGGCGCCAGCAAAACTACAGCCGTCTGCAGCGTCTCCCTGTCGATACCCTCTTTTTTCGACAGTTCCATCATTTTGTTGTTATACTCCATAAAACCGGAAACTACCGTGTTTAAACTAAAACTTTCCAGACGCATTGTAATATCATGCACCATCTTGTGACGAAGTCTGATCATCTCCTTTGTCGCCTGTATTCCACTGTCCTTATTTTCCATTACCAGTTTCCAGAATCTCGTCAGGAAACGGTATACCCCGTCAATTCCCCTGTCATCCCATTCCGAATCCAGTTCGGGCGGTCCTACAAACAATTCATAAAGACGGAGGGAATCACAACCGTAATCTCTCACCAAATCATCCGGAGATACTACATTCCCTTTTGATTTGGACATTTTAATTCCATTTTTGCCTGTAATCATACCTTGATTAAACAGTTTTATAAACGGTTCATCAAAATCAATCACTCCGATATCATGTAAGAATTTCGTGTAAAATCTGGAATAGAGCAGGTGCAGCACCGCATGCTCCACGCCGCCTATATACATATCCACCGGCAGATACCTGTCCGCCTTCTCTCTGCTCACAAGTTCTTTGTCATTTTTATTGTCCACGTACCGCAGGAAATACCAGGAGGAACCCGCCCACTGGGGCATCGTATTGGTTTCTCTCCGGGCGGCCGCTCCGCAGACAGGACATGTTGTATTCACCCACGACTCTATATCGGCAAGCGGCGACTCGCCCGTACCTGTAGGCTGATAAGATTCCACTTCAGGAAGCAGCAGAGGGAGCTGGTCTTCCGGCACCGGCACGCATCCGCATTGCGGACAATGTATAATCGGTATCGGTTCTCCCCAGTAACGCTGTCTGGAAAATACCCAGTCGCGCAGCTTATAATTAACCGTTTTCCGCCCTGCTCCCATCTTTTCAATCATGGCGGGCGCTTCTTTTTTGAGCGTTGCGCTCTCCATACCGTTCCACTCACCAGAATTGATTACCATGCCTTCCGCATTGGTATAAGCCTCCGTCATCGGTTCGATCTCTTTTCCATCCTTCGCAATCACCTGCACAATCGGTATATGGAATTTGGTGGCAAACTCAAAATCTCTGTCGTCATGGGCCGGCACGCACATAATGGCCCCTGTTCCATAATCGGCCAACACATAATCAGACAGCCAGATCGGAATTCTGGCGCCGTTCACCGGGTTGACCGCGTAACTTCCGGTAAATACGCCTGTTTTCTCCTTATCCTGGAGCCGGTCTACATTCGATTTCATGGAAGCTTCATAAATATACCGCTCAACCGCAGCCCTCGTTTCCTCCGTGGCCAGGCCTGCAGCCATGGCATGCTCCGGTGCAAGTACCATAAAAGTAGCGCCGTATAACGTATCCGGCCTCGTCGTATAAACCGTAATCTTTTCTTCTCTGCCTTCCACTGCAAAATCCACTTCTGCGCCATAAGACTTTCCGATCCAGTCCGTCTGCATCTTTTTCACCTTCTCAGGCCAGTCCAGTTTGTCCAGATCATTTAACAGTCTGTCTGCATATTTGGTAATCCGCAGCATCCATTGTTTCAGACTCTTTTTCGTCACATCCGCGCCACAGCGTTCACATTTGCCGTTTACAACTTCTTCATTGGCAAGCCCTGTTTTACAGGAGGGACACCAATTGATCGGCATCTCTTTTTCGTAAGCCAGTCCGGCTTTAAACATTTTTACAAAAATCCACTGTGTCCATTTATAAAAGGCCGGATCTGTAGTATTGACTTCCATATCCCAGTCATACAAAGCCGCAATCTGACCGATCTGCCTTTTGATATTAGACACATTCTCCGCCGTGGATTTGGCCGGGTGGACGCCCATTTTAATCGCATAGTTCTCTGCCGGAAGGCCAAACGCATCCCAACCCATCGGATGAATGATATAGTGTCCTCCGTTCAACATTTTATAACGGCTCCACACATCGGAGATCACATATCCTCTCCAATGTCCTACATGAAGACCGTTTCCTGAAGGATACGGAAACATATCCAGACAATAATATTTCGGCTTCTTACCGTCATTTACATTAACCGGATGCTTCTCCCATTCCTTTCTCCATTTCTCTTCTATTTCTCTGTGATTGTAAGGTACTCCCATCTTTTTCTCCTCCTGACGCGCCTGCTGACTTCCTATTATTTTAGTTTTCCGCAGTGGGATTGTCAAGCGTTATCACGAAAAACGGCATACGCCGCAGACAGCGTATGCCGTTTTTTATAAAACTATTCTGCTTGGATTTTTATTGATAAATAATACTGTACTGAAATGTTCCCTGACTTGTTGTAAAAGTAATTGTATCATCGGAACTGTCGATGTCTTCGAGCACTGTCGGCTGCCCGTTAACCACCTGTATCACTTTAAACTGCCTGCCCGGAGCCTGCAGCTTTGCAGGTATCTGAAACTGGTAGTTCTTTGGCGTATCAAACGTATCGTATACCTTGTCGCCGGTTGTTACCATATTGGAATACGTACATCCATACGTATACCCCGCATACACATAATTCAGATAATATGCTATAATATCCAGATATTCCTCACCCTGTATGATGCGCCGTGAAGTTACTGCCTGTCCTGTGACTTCATATCCGGGGGCAAACCGCAGCGGTGAAGTAAACTGCTCCATTTGCGTCTGCTCTTCTTCACGGTCTGCCATCTCATAACGGCGTGTTGCGTCTTCATTATCCGCCGAATATACAAAAGGAACATTGGGCAGCGTTTTCTGGCGCAGCTTCATTTTCATAGCCCCATCGTCCATAATATAGACAATATTGCCGATACGGCTCTGCGCAACCCGCGCCCAGCTGTCAAGACTCGTATACGGAATCTTCCCGCCGATCATCCGCGTCGTTTCCTCACTGCCCATAATGCGTACCTGCGGCGCGCTGTCTATTTTGTCAAATGCATTTCCGCTCTTGATAAAAGTGGTACTGTATACCGTAATATATTTTAATTTTTTAAATTCCGCAAATGCCTTTGTCCCAATATCGGTAATACCGGGTCCCACATTTACTGCCTCTATCAGAACGTTGTGCCATGGGCGCGTATACAATGTATCATTTGTATAATCCGGTATGGCGCCCGTCCCCTCAAAATAGAGAACGCCGTCTTTCACATAGGCTCTCACCCCATCGCTTACTTCCCATACCGCCGACGAATTTGACCACTCATGGTGATCAATCTTTTTTGCCTCAGCCGTCATCGGCACAAAGCATATGACACATATGGCAGCCGCCAAAACCATTGCCAGAAATTTTTTCCCCGTTTTTCGCATGATACCTCTCCTTTCCAGAAAGTCTTATATCCAGTTTACAAATTCTGTTATATTTTGTCAACCAATGGAAACATTCCCGCGGCCGGTAATTTTTACCGGTTTCCGTTCAGACCGCGCCATATAGCAGCCGCATCCTTTTTACTGCAGTTCCCTTACCTCATGAAGACCGTATCCTTCCACGTAACCAAGGGAAATATGATCGCCCGCCCGGTAACGGATAATGCCGATCAGCGCTTCTTCCGACATATTTACATCAAAGATATCATCCGTGCCTTCGATACAAATATAGTAATGTGTCGTGCCTTCGAGCACAACAGGCGCAATCGCCGTAATCCGGCCCGCTATCTGTTTCAGCGCATCCGCATTCCGGCTCACGATACCATTGGTATTCAGAAGCGCGCTGTAATTCTTTTCGCATTCCTGTATCGTATCACCGATGGCAACCCACTGGTACTTCTGCACATTTACCATCGCATATTTTTTCACAAGGCCGGAAGCATCTTTCAATGCCATAAAATACGTCGGCTCATCTGCAATATTCAAAAGCAGCGGGAACGTAGCCACATATCCCAGATTCTGCACCTGCCCTTCCGCAGACGACATAGCCGAATCCTCTATTGCGCCCTCCACTTTATAAAATCTCGTTTCCATCGTCCGCTGGTTCATCAAAATAAAACCCACGTTGGACTGGTCGCCACTGACAGATGTGACGCCGGAATATACCCATACGTCATCGTCCAGCGCAATATAGTTATAACCGTTAGTAGACTGCAGACAATCTTTCTGTCCCAGTACGCTGTTTAAAAAACCATGTTTCAAAATGCCTGAATAATCATATAACTGCGTTAAAAGCTCTGCGGAATACACCTTGTCGACCCATTGCGGCACATCCGCCACATCATAGTCGACACATTCCCCCGTCACGGCATTACAGAGCACCACATTGCCCACAGTCTGCCCGCCAAACAATCCGATATTAAACTTTTTCACCGGACAAACCCAGTATGGCGTCCCTTCCTCATCAATCTCAAAAAACAACTGGTCGTCAAAAATATAAGTCGGATAATGAAAGCGCAGATGCCTGTACAGATTACGGTTAAAATATTCGGACTTGGAATAGCGGATTCCCTGCTGCAGTTTTACACACTGGGTATCCTGTGTAGCCATATCAATCAAAATATAAGCCGGGATACCGCTTCTGTGATTGGTCAGCCATTTGATGGGGCTGGCATACGACAATGGCGTCACGCGCACGGGCGTTCCCTGGTAATTAATCTGCGTATAGTCATTGCTGACCTCAAACTGGGATACCATATCTACCAGACTTCCCATTTTACGGTTACCCAATAACGCCGCCGAATTTTTATCCAAAAGCGGAATCGTGTTATAGTCCGCCTCCTGAATATCATCGGTAAAGTTTCTCTCTTCTATTGTAAGAAGCCGCTGATACTTTGCGGCGTTCACAATCGGAGAAGATAAGATGCTGCCGACCAGATAGATGGCAAATACAACGACCAGCAGGATTCCCATGTATTTCAACCCTTTCATCTCACTGATGTCCAGATTCAGCCCCAGCCGTCTGCCTTCGGTGAGCAAAATCCTGCGTCCTGCTTTTTTCACCCCATAAACAGCCATACAGACAACAATAAGCCCCATCATAAAAAACCAGAAACTTGACGAATGGATATTCACAGCCGGCAGATAAATATAATACAAAATGCCTGCCGCCAATAGCCCCGCTAAAATAAATATCAGATTCCGCGTTATTTTTTTCATTGTATTCTCTCTTCCGTTTTTTGTCATTTTCAATAGTATGTGGAAAATTATACTACATATTCCCGCTTCCGTCTCTTAAATAATTATTAAAAACAAGAAAAGCCTGTGGAAACGGCTTGCCGTCAAAACCGTTTCCACAGGCCGGAGTCTATTCGCCGGTATCCCGCCGGACGCTATGCGTCTGCATTTTCCGATACTTTTGCCGCCCGGTCTGCCACTTCTTTTTCCTGCACGTCAGAAGGAGCCTGTTCATAACGGGCAAACTCATAAGAGTAAATACCGCGGCCGCCCGTCATAGACCGCAGATCCGTACAGTAACCAAATAACCCTGTCATCGGTACATCCGCCTCAATGACCTGTTTACCGCCTGCCGCCGGATTCATACCCAGTACACGGCCCCTGCGTTTATTCAGATCACCCATAACATCACCGGTATATTGATCCGGAACCGTCACCTTCAAAGATACAATCGGTTCAAGCAAAACCGGCTGCGCTTCCATAAATCCCTTTTTGAATGCCTGAATCGTCGCCATCTTAAACGCCATTTCAGAAGAATCCACAGGATGATAAGAACCGTCATACAAAACAGCCTTTACGCCCACTACTGGATATGCGGCCAGAGGCCCTTTGAGAACAGATTCCTGAAGTCCCTTCTCCACTGCCGGGAAATAGTTCTTCGGTACGGCGCCGCCTACTACCTCTTGTGAGAACTGGAAGCTTTCTTCCAGATTGCCGGATGCTTCGAAACGCATCTTTACGTGGCCATACTGTCCATGACCGCCGGACTGCTTTTTATATTTGGATTCCACATCTGATTTTTTACGGATTGTCTCCCGGAACGCAACTTTCGGTTTGGACAGTTCTATTTCTACTTTATATTCATTCAAAAGCCTGCTGGCTACGATTTCCAGATGCTGATCGCCCATGCCGTACAACAACGTCTGTCTGTTCTCACTGTCGTTAACCGCCTTTAAAGTCAAATCTTCATGCATCATCTTCTGCAGCGACTGGGAAATTTTGTCAATATCCCCTTTATTTTTAGCCCTGTAACGCATATACGTATACGGTATCGAAATCTCCGCCTTACCATAGCGGATCGGCACCGCCTTTGTGGAAAGTGTGTCGCCTGTTCTGGCGGCAGTCAGCTTCGCTATTGCGCCGATATCGCCCGCATGCAGCTCCGGCACTTCGATCGGCTTGCTGCCCTGAAGCACATACAGTTTTCCGACTTTTTCTTCCAGATCTTTTTCCTGATTGTAGATCAGATCATCCGCCTTAAACACACCGGAACAAATCTTGACAAGAGAATACTTACCGATAAACGGATCGACAATCGTCTTAAAAATATAAGCCGATTTCGACTTGGAAAAATCATAATCCGCCTGGAATATCTCATTGGTTTTCAGGTTTACGCCCGCAAACTCCCTGTTCTCAGGACTGGGGAAATACTTCACGATATCGTCCAGCAGGGTGTAAATGCCCTGGCAGAGTATGTTGGAACCCATAGACATCGGTATAATCGTGCCGTCCATTACGTTAGTCCGCACGGCAGCACGGATCTCCGCTTCGGAAAATGTATCTCCTGCAAAGTAACGATCCATAAACTCTTCGCTCGTTTCCGCTACGGCCTCCATCAACGTATCTCTGCAGAGCTGCAGATTCGCCTTGTTGTATTCCGGAATCTCACAGTCAACTACTTCCTTACCCTTCCATCTGTGCCCTGTCTCGCTGATTACGTTGATATAGCCTACGAATTTTTCATTCTCCCGGATCGGCAGATGAAACGGCGCCAGCTTTTTGCCGTATCTCGCCGTCATGTCTTCCACAACCTGTCTGTAAGAAGCGTTGTCCACATCCATATCCGTTACAAATACCATACGGGGCAGTTTATATTTCTCACAAAGCTCCCATGCTTTTTCCGTTCCGACTTCCATGCCCGCCTTACCGGAGACAACGATAACCGCCGCATCCGCAGCGCTCACTGCTTCCTCCACTTCTCCTACAAAATCAAAATAACCGGGCGTATCTATCATATTAATCTTGGCGCCTTCCCATTCCAGCGGGATTACAGAAGCACTGATGGAAAACTTTCTCTTCTGCTCTTCTTTTCCAAAATCGCTGACGGTATTTCCATCTGTCACCTTCCCCATCCTGGAAGTAAGGCCGGCCAAATATGCCATTGCCTCTGCCAGAGAAGTCTTTCCCGCACCGCCGTGTCCCAGTAAAACCACATTGCGAATTTTGTCAGTTGTGTAAACATTCATATAAATTCCCTCCAATTATGCTGTTTTGGGTATCTTTCCAAGATTTGACAGGAATTTCCGATCCTCTCCCATTTCCCATGTGTACATTTTACTAAATTTCCTCTTTAATTACAAGTAACTTTGCACATTTTGTTAGACTTCGGTCGTCCTGCGCCTTTCTCTTGCCTGAATTTCCGGTTAGTGCTACTATAGTAAGCGAAAAAGAAAGGAGTCATTATGAAAGCAATTTCCTGCGGCTTTATCGGCCTCGGCCTGATCGGCGGTTCCATTGCCAAGGCGTTGAAGCGATATAACAGTACAATAACCATCTATGCATATGACAGTAATCCGGACACGCTCCGTCAGGCACAGCAGGACGGAATTGCCGACAAAATTTCGACACGGATCGACAACACCTTTTCCGGCTGTGATATCTTATTTTTATGCGCGCCGGTTTCCTGTAATGACGAAAATCTATTGCAGCTGAAACAGTTCCTGACACAAGACTGTATCCTGACGGACGTAGGAAGCGTCAAAAACGGTATTCACAGGCAAATCACCGCCCTTGGACTGGAACATCTCTTTATCGGCGGTCATCCCATGGCAGGCAGCGAACGCTACGGCTATGCCAACGCCAAAGCTAATCTGCTGGAAAACGCTTATTATATCCTGACACCCACAGATACCGTCCCTGACAGGAAAGTCGATTTTTACAAAGAACTTGTCTCCTCAATCGGCGCTATTGCGCTTGTGCTCACCTGCGAACAACACGATTATGTAACCGCGGCCATCAGCCATCTGCCCCATGTCATTGCCGCCTCTCTTGTAAATCTTGTCAAAGACAGCGACGAAAAGGACGGCATCATGCGTATGATCGCGGCAGGCGGCTTCAAGGATATCACCCGGATTGCGTCCTCATCATCCTCTATGTGGCAGCAGATCTGCCTGTCAAACCCGGAAAATATCTCCGGCCTGCTGACGCGCTACATTGACACGCTCTGCCAGATCAGAAAACAGATCGAAGAAGGCAGCGGAAACGAAATCTACAACTTTTTCGACAAAGCCCGCGTCTACAGAGATTCTTTTATTGAAGCCTCCAGCGGACCAATCAAAAAAGTATTCTCTCTTCAGGTGGATATCGCCGACGAACCCGGCGCAATCGCCTCTATCGCCACTATGCTGGCATTAAACGGCATCAACATTAAAAACATCGGCATTGCGCACAACCGGGAACTGGAAGAAGGTATCCTCCGCATTGAATTTTATGAAGAAACCGGTTTAAACGCCGCCAGCGCCGTTCTGAAAAACAGGGGCTATACGATTTACGGGAAAAAATAAACCAACATCCATACAACAGTTGGTTTCTCATAATCGACATGCGATGCAGTCTCCTGCACAAAACATGGAAAGGATGAAAAAATGAAACTTCATAAAGCTGCAAAATTACAGGGAATCATCACCGTGCCGGGCGATAAGTCCATCTCGCACCGTAGCGTTATGTTCGCCTCACTGGCAAAAGGGACCTCCGAAATCACGGGATTTCTCGAAGGCGCAGATTGTCTGTCTACCATAGAATGCTTTCATAAGATGGGAATCTCCATAGAAATGAAAAAAGGCAGCGGCCGCGTACTTGTGCATGGCAAAGGCCTGCACGGCCTGTCCGCCCCGTCCGCTACGCTGGATGCCGGAAACAGCGGCACCACTACCCGGCTGATCTCCGGTATTCTGGCAGCACAAAATTTTACATCCAGACTGACCGGTGATGCTTCCATCCAAAAACGCCCTATGAAACGCATTATAGATCCGCTCAGCCAGATGGGGGCGGATATATCCAGTGAATCCGCAAACGGCTGCGCGCCTCTTGTAATCAGGGGAATGCCCCTGCACGGTATCGATTATACGACAAAAACAGCCTCTGCACAGGTCAAGTCCGCCATCCTGCTTGCAGGTCTGTATGCAGACGGCGTTACGAAAGTAACAGAACCCTATGTGAGCAGAAACCACTCGGAAATCATGCTGCATCTTTTCGGTGCGGATCTGTCCACAGATGGAACTACCGCCATCATCAGGCCGGGGAATCCTCTCTATGCCCGTCATATCCATGTACCGGGCGATATCTCTTCCGCCGCATATTTTATCGCCGCCGCCGCCATTGTGCCAAACTCTGAAATTCTCATTCGCAACGTAGGCATTAATCCGACCAGAGACGGGGTTCTCAAAGCCGCAAAGGCCATGGGCGCCGATATCACACTGGAAAATATCCGTACGGATTGTGGAGAGCCCGCCGCGGATCTGCTCGTACGCTCTTCCTCTCTTTGCGGCACGCAAATTGGCGGCAGTATCATTCCCTCTCTGATCGACGAGCTGCCTGTCATCGCCGTGATGGCGGCTTTTGCCAACGGCTGCACCGTCATTCGGGACGCTGCGGAGTTGAAAGTAAAGGAGTCAGACCGGATTGCTGTTATGGTGGAAAACCTGCAGGCGATGGGCTGCGATATCGAAGCCACGGACGACGGCATGATCATCCGCGGCGGAAACCCCCTCCATGGCGCCGTTATCCATTCCTATGGCGACCACCGCATCGCCATGAGCTTTGCCGTCGCCGCCCTGATGGCTGAAGGGGAAACGCAAATCCTGGAAAGCGAATGTGTGGATATCTCCTATCCGGGATTTTATGGGGATTTGCAAAGTCTTAGATAGCGTTTTCTTATCGAAAAGAGTGTAAAGCCTGCAGGAGTTATAGACTTTACACTCTTTTTATCCAATAGGTAGGATGCTAATGTACTGACCTGTTCATTTTCAGTGGAATGAAACAGAATGAACAGGTCAATACACTATACCGTTACACTATTTCTATTTTTCAGCTCTGAAATCTCTTTTTTAAGTTTATCTACTTCACAGATCAGATAGTTAACTTTTACCTCATAAGCAAGATTTTTGTCGGCAACCGGTATCGCCTGATTGAGCTTCTTCGTCAGTTCAATAAAATTTTCAGCTATTAACTGGGTATTTTTATCAGTTACATTTTCTATATGCAGCTCAATGTTGGCAGTACGTTGTTTTATCTCATGCACCTCGGATTTCATATCCTGCATCTCGGACCTTATATCCTGTATTTCCGATTTCATATCTTGCATCCCGGACCTTATATCCTGTATTTCCGATTTCATATCCTGCATCCCGGACCTTATATCCTGTATTTCCGATTTCATATCCAGTATCTGTGAAAGAATCAGGTCAAGTTTTTCACTGTCTGCCATAATATCGCTCCTCCCTCTCATCGTTGATTCCTGTGGTGAAAACAGTATACCACAATCAAAGTGCAAAAGTCTATTCTGCGCTTAGACATTTGACAAAATAAACACAGCAGTCAAAGCTCCAAAACTGCGTTTTCTCGCTTTGCGGGCTTCGTTTCCCCTCTCACTTCCCGCCGTGTCAAAGCTCTAAAACTACGTTTTCTCGCTTTGCGGGCTTCGTTTCCCCTCTCACTTCCCGCCGTGTCAAAGCTCTAAAACTACGTTTTCTCGCTTTGCGGGCTTCGCCCTATAAAAATGAAAAACAGACGCTTCCTGGCTGTAAACAGCCGGTCCGGTCTGTTTTTCATTTTTGCACGGCTCATGTCTAGATAATAATGCAGACCATGCCGCCGTTGGAATCGTTGACAATTTTCTGCATTGTTTCCTGCAGTTTGACCTGGCTCTCATCTCCAATCATGGCAATTTTACTCGAAATTCCATCGTTCACAAGCTGTTCAACTGTCTTGCCGAAAATGTTGGTTTCCCAAATACCATTTTCCGTATTTTCGGCATCGGAAATATACCGGATCAGATCCTCCGCCTGCTGCTGGCTCCCTACGATCGGCGCTATTTCCGTCTGTATATTAGCCCGTATCATATGGATAGACGGGCTTTCCGCCTTAATCTTCACGCCGTATTTATTGCCATGACGAATCACTTCCGGCGTGGCAAGGCTGATTTCATCCCGTTCCGGCGTCACAACGCCATATCCTTTGGCACGTACCGATTCTATGGCATGCAGCACTTTCACATATTCCTGTTTCATCTGCGCCAGCTCACGCATGACGGAAATCAAATGATATTCTCCTGTAATCTCCTCTCCGATCAGCTCGCTCAACATCTGATAGTAATAAGCGTCCTCCACCTCAAGCAGCACCTTCACCGTACCATCCGCCATGCAGATGCCGTCCGTCTTACACCGTTTGATATATTCACTGCTCAAAGTCACAGGATTCTCAATTACATCCCGTATCGTATTCATTTCCTTCACCAGACTGCTTACCTGCTCCACGATATCCGCTTTCAGCGGATGGGTCACCGGCAGCATTTCCACCCATTTGGGCAGGTAAAATTCAATCATGGACAGTGGAAATTCATACAATACATTCTCCAAAATGTGGTAAATATCATTTTCCTTCAGCTGCTCACAGTTTACCGGCATGACCATTACATTGTATTTTTCCGTCAATTCTCCGGCCAGTCTCTTGATTTCATCCGAATACGGTTTTTCCGTATTCAGCAAAACGATAAAAGGCTTTTTCAGACGCTTCAATTCCGCAACCGTCCTCTCTTCCGCCCCTATGTAATTTTCCCTTGGGATTTCTCCGAAGCTTCCGTCGGTTGTCACAACAATGCCAATGGTGGAATGATCGCTGATTACCTTTCTCGTTCCTGTCTCCGCCGCCTGGGTAAACGGTATCTCTTCATCGGACCAGGGCGTTTTCACCATCCGCTCGGCATCCTCTTCCATATGTCCGGCCACCCCGTCCACCATATAGCCCACACAGTCTATGAGACGCACTTTGACGTCAACGCTGCCGCCAAGCGTCACCCCCGCCGCCTCCTTGGGAATAAACTTCGGTTCCGTAGTGGTAATCGTCTTTCCTCCGGCGCTCTGCGGCAGTTCATCCTGCGCCCTTGTTCTGGCATGTTCATCCGTCATATAGGGCAGTACCATCAGATCCATGAACCGTTTGATAAATGTGGATTTTCCCGTCCGTACCGGCCCCACTACACCCAGATAGATTTCTCCCCCGCACCGGTATTTGATATCTTTGTATAAATCATATTCCTGCTTTGTACTAGCGTCCATAAAATTACCCCTTCCATACTTACTGTAATGTATGAAAGGGGTCGTTTATTTATGACAAAGTATTCCCGGACCGTTGTATTTCTTTCGGCCTCCTCAGTCTGCATAGGTTGACGCCCATGCGAACGGTATACAGGCTTCGCAAAGCGGCACCCGCTCAACGTCTGGCCTGTGTCATCAGTGTCGTCATCGCCCGGTTCAGTCCGTCCACAGTCAGTTTATACATCGGGAATACCTCTTTGACTGCCGTCTCCGCTTCCCGCCAGGGCGCTCTTCCCGGCGCCATCTTGGGATTCATCCAGACAATTTTTTTATAATGCTTTTTTAACAGCAGCAGCCAGTCCATACCGGCCAGACCGCCGTTTGGGCCTCTGTAATTTCCCGACGTGGAATATAACTCTTCCGGCGCCATAGCCGCATCACCCACTATGATCACTTTATAATCACTGTCCAGATTACGGAAAAGCCATTCTGTCTCAATCCAGTCTCCGTTCTCACACTCTGGCGTTTTATATACATGACTGTAAATGCAGTTATGAAAATAATAAACTTTTACGTCTTTATAATGGTTGGATTTGTTCACCGACTGGAACAGATCATTGAGCAGCTTTGTGTAAGGAATCATTGTTCCGCCGGAATCCATCAACAGCAGCAGCTTCACCGCGTTTTTCCTCGGCTTTTCCATTACGATCTGCAGACAGCCGCCGTTATTGCACGTCTTGTCAATCGTCCCGTTGATATCCAATTCGGTCTTGGGAATATCCAGTCTCGTGGAAAACTGCCGCAGCCGGCGCAGCGCCTGCTGAAACTGCCGGTTATCCAGCACACGGTCGTCCCTGAAATCACGGAATTTACGGTCGCCGACCACTGCAAACGCGGACTGGTAGCCGGTCCTTCCGCCTACGCGCACACCACCGATATTGCCTCCGGTGTTGCCGAATGAAGTCTTCCCCATCGTCCCAATCCAGAAACTTCCTCCATTGTGTTCACTGTCCTGGTCTTTCAGCCGGTCTTTGAACTTCTGCTCCACATCGTCCTTGTCTACCCGGATCTCTTCGATCTGGTTCAGCCACTGCTTCTCTTCCATCTGCAGCATTTCATTTATTTCTTCTTTGTTTAACCAGCGCAGCATCTGCTCCGTCAGCGCATTTTCGGACTGTACGCCTTTAAAACACTCCTCAAACGCCATGTCAAATTTGTCGTATTCTACCTCGCTTTTCACAAGTATCATACGGGCAAGGTAATAAAATCCTGTTAGACTGCTTCCTGCCAGTCCTTTATCCAGCGCTTCCTGCAGTGTCAGCCACTCGCTGAGCGTGATCTTCATCCCTTTCGCTTTACATACATGGAAAAATTTCTGAAACATCGCAATTCCTATCTCCCGCCCGGCGGCGTGGTTAATCTGCTTTATGAAGCACTGCCTGTAAATCCTCATCCTTTTTCACAACAACGCCGATGAACGGCAGCGCCGTTTTAATCTGCTGCGCGGGAATACCGCCGATCTGCAGTGCGTTTACCCAGTCGATCAGCTCGGAAGTACTCGGTTTTTTACGGATATCCCGCATGGAACGGATCTCATAAAAAGCTTCCATTGCATTTTTTAAGATATGTTCTTCGATATCCGGATAATGCACTTTCACAATTTCCTCCATCAGCGCCGCATCCGGGAAAGCGATGTAATGAAAAATACATCTGCGCAGAAACGCATCCGGCAGCTCCTTTTCCGCGTTCGAGGTAATAATCACAATCGGACGCTGCTTTGCTTTTACCGTACGTTTTGTCTCATGGATATAGAATTCCATCTGATCAAGCTCCCATAGCAGATCGTTGGGAAATTCCAGATCAGCCTTATCGATCTCATCGATCAGCAGCACCACCTGCTCCTCACTGTCGAAAGCTTCTCCCAGCTTCCCCAGCTTGATATAGCGGGAAATATCATCCACACCCTCTTCTCCGAACTGCCCGTCATACAATCGCTGAATCGTATCGTACACATACAGGCCGTCCTGGGCTTTGGTCGTGGATTTAATGTTCCAGACGATCAGTTTTTTGCCAAGAGATCTGGCTACCGCCTCCGCCAGCATTGTCTTGCCGGTCCCCGGCTCCCCTTTGATCAGCAAAGGTTTTTGCAGAGCGATCGCCACATTCACACTCGCCATTAGTTCCTCGGAAGCCACATAATCCTTTGTACTCGTAAAATTGTGTTCTGCCATACTTTTCTCCTCTTAGTCCCACGGAATATCCGAGTTTTCGATTTTCTTATCGCGCAGCATCAGATCTTTTACCGCCTCATCCGCCCGTTTGCCATGAAACAGCACTTCATTTACCTGCTCAATAATCGGAAGCTGCACACCATATTTCTCAGACAGCCCCATGGCCGCTTTCGCGGAATAAACGCCCTCCACGACCATCTTCACTTCTTTCATGGCGTCTTCGTAAGAATAACCCTTTCCAATCAAAATGCCTGCGCGCCTGTTTCTCGAATGCATGCTGGCACAGGTCACAATCAGATCGCCGATACCGGAAAGACCGCCAAACGTCTCCATCTTACCTCCCATAGCCGTCCCCAGTCTGGCAATCTCCGCAATCCCTCTCGTAATCAGCGCCGCTTTCGTATTATCTCCATATCCTAAACCATCTGCAATACCCGCTGCCAGCGCAACCACGTTTTTCAAGGCGGCGCCCAGCTCAATGCCCAGTACGTCAGGACTTGTATACACGCGGAACACTTCATTCATAAAAATGCTCTGTACATATTCGGCCGTCTTTCTTTTCCCCGCCCCTACCACAATGGTCGTGGGAATCCCTTTTCCTACCTCTTCCGCATGGGAAGGTCCGGACATCACCGCTACATCGGCCCCGGGAATTTCCTCTTCGATAATCTCAGAGAGCGTCATCAATGTCCTCTCCTCAATTCCCTTTGCCACATTGACAATCTTCTGCCCTTCTTTTACCAGCTCTCTCATGCTGTGAGCCGTACTGCGGATATAGGGAGACGGTACCGCCAATACCAGCAGCTCTTTCCCGGCCGCCGCTTCCTGCAGATCAGAAGTCACCGCTATGCTTTCCGGCAGCTTCACCCCAGGCAGCTTGGACGGATTCTCCCGCTCTGTCCGCAGCAATGCTACTTCCTCTTCCATAATCGACCACAGCGTCACCGCATGTCCGTTATGACACAGCAGAAGCGCCAGCGCAGTTCCCCAGCTTCCTGCCCCAATTACCCCAATAGATGCCATGTTTATCTCCTCCTGCCCTTATACTTTATTTTTTTTCGTCAAATAGGTCTTACGCTCTTCCCCTTTCAGCAGCCGCACAATGTTGGCTCTGTGTTTTACATATGCCATACTTGTCAAAAACGCGCCCACTGCATACAATTCATATAACGCACCGCGGCTCATGCCGAAAATCCCCATCTCTCCCATCACTACCAACTGGATCAGAAAACCTGCATAAAGCATAAGCGACCCCAGCGACACATAATGGGTAATCAAAAAAATGGAGAAAAAAACTACAATGCCCATGGGGATGAACGCAGGATGGAAAGCGACCAGTCCCGCTGTGGCGGCAATGCCTTTTCCTCCTTTGAATCCCAGATAAAATGGGAAGTTGTGTCCTAATATCGCGCCTGCAGCGGCATACAGCATCAGCAGATAAATGATGTCCGGCCGGCTGTCTGCAAACAACAGTCTTGCCAGCACAATGGAAATAACGCATTTCAGCACATCTCCCACAAACACAATCAGGCCGGCCTTCGCACCGAACACACGCAGGGTATTGGTCGTCCCCGCATTGCCGCTTCCCATCTTTCTGATATCTACCCCGTGCGCCTTTCCATAAATGTAGGCAGTCTGAAAGAGCCCCAGTCCATATCCAATTGCAAGGCATATTACCCGTTCCATTACTTTTCTTTCCTTTCTCTGATAATAAACCGCAGCGGCGTCCCTTGAAAGCCAAACGCTTTCCGGATTTTATTTTCGATATATCTCGTATAAGAAAAATGCATCAATTCCTTATCATTGACAAAAATCACAAACGTAGGCGGTTTTACCGCCACTTGCGTCATATAATAAAGTTTCAGTCTCTTCCCCTTGTCTGACGGCGGCTGCTGCAGCGCTACGGCTTCCGACATAATTTCATTTAATACGCCTGTCGCTATGCGCAGCGCATGGTTTTCAACAACAGCATCCACCAGATCAAACAGTCTGGAAAGCCGCTGCCCTGTCTTGGCCGAAATAAAGATCAGTTCGGCATAGGGCATATATGACAACACCTCGCGGATTTTATTTGTATATTTATAAATCGTTTTGTCGTCCTTTTCCACCGCATCCCATTTGTTGACCGCAATGATTACGCCCTTGCCTCTTTCATGGGCAATTCCGGCAATCTTGGCATCCTGTTCTGTCACGCCGTCCTGGGCGTCTATGACAAGCACAACCACATCCGCACGTTCCACCGCGCCTACGGTACGGATAATCATAAATCTTTCCAGCTCTTCTTTAATCTTGTTTTTGCGCCGCAGCCCCGCCGTATCAATAAATACATATTGTTTTCCGTTATGCAGCACTTCCGTGTCAATGGCGTCGCGGGTCGTCCCCGCCACCTCCGACACGATCACACGGTTTTCTCCAATCAGTTTGTTAATAATTGACGACTTGCCTACATTGGGCTTGCCTACCACAGCAATCTTCGGGTATTCGTCCTCCTCTCCGGTCTGCGCATCCTCCGGGAAATAAGCGGTCACCTGGTCAAGCATGTCCCCAATTCCCAGCCTGCCTGCAGCTGAAACCGGCACCGGATCGCCAATGCCCAAATTATAAAATTCATATACGTCCGGCATCCATTTATTGAAATCATCCACCTTATTGACAATCAGCAGCACCGGTTTGTGCGCGCGTCGGAGCATATCCGCCACCTTGGAATCCGCATCCGTCAATCCCTGCCGCACATCCACCATAAACAAAATCACATCTGCGGTATCGATCGCGATCTGCGCCTGCTCCCGCATCTGTGATAAAATCACGTCCTTACTGTCCGGTTCGATGCCCCCCGTATCGATCAGGGTAAACGGCTGGCCCAGCCATGTTACGTCCGCATAAATCCGGTCCCTCGTAATCCCCGGTGTGTCTTTTACGATGGAAATCATCTCACCAGCCAGGGCATTAAATAGTGTAGACTTGCCTACATTGGGTCTGCCCACCACTGCAACAATGGGCTTTCCTTTCCTTCCGTCCATTCCCTTCTCCTTTAAACCCCTCCCGGGGCCTGCCCGCTCACTTCATTCCGAGCATCTTTTTAATAAAATCATGTCCGCTTGATTTTACAATATTTACAGGCACTTGTAAAGCATTTCCAAGTTCCGCCACCGTCATATCATCCAGAAAAACATCTTCCCCGCTGCGCAGAACGTTCTGCGGCAGAAACAAAGTCTCTCCCAGCTTCTTTCCCAACAGCTGCGCCTTGATATCGCCTCCTGTCAGAAGTCCCGACACCGTAATCATTTCCCCAAAGAAATCATTGCGGATCGGATAAACCTCTATCGTAAGTCCCGGAACTGCTGCCATCAGGCGGTCCGCCATCTTCCGGATATACGGATACGCCAAAAATCCGGTAGCTGCGGACACCCGCCGCTGCCCGCTGCGCCGGAAACAGCCTTCCGGCATCGCCGCCAGCGCCTCTAAAAACTCTTCTTCCAACAGCCGCAGCATACCGACTCCATTTTCCAACTGTGGATAACCGTCATACCGCTCCTGCCCGGGCAGTTCCTGCCCCGCCAAAATATACCACTCATCGCTGGCATGCACAAAATATCTGCCAGTCTGTGCATAGATCCTCTCCTGCCACGAATGAATCTGCGTAAGCACGGAAACCGCATCCCCTTTTGTAAAAGGCTGCAGCGGATACAATCCTTCCCTGTATTTTGACAGCCCGACAGGCACTACCGACACACTCTCAAGCTGCGGCATGTACTTTGTCAGATCCCGAATGCTGCGGTCAAGTTCAGCGCCGTCATTGATGCCCCTGCAGAGCACAATCTGACCGTTCATCGCAACGCCGCCCTCATAAAGCCTGTCCACTTTTTTCAGGGCTTCCCCCGCAAACCGGTTATGCAGCATCTGGCAGCGCAGCTGTGGGTTAGTTGTCTGGAACGATATATTGATAGGGGAAAGATGGTATTTGATAATCCGATCAATATCATAATCGGACATGTTGGTCAGCGTTACATAATTTCCCTGCAGAAAAGAAAGCCTCGAATCATCATCTTTAAAATACAGGGTGTCACGCATCCCTTTTGGCATCTGGTCTATAAAACAGAAAATACATTGATTATGACAGGAGCGGTAATCATCCATAAGGCCGTTTTCAAATTCTATCCCCAGATCCTCATCATACTCTTTCTCAATCTCAAGAAGCCACTCCTCACCAGAGCTCTTTTTCACCAAAACCTCAATATACTCGTCCTGCACATAATACTGGTAATCAAAAATATCGGTAATCTCCTGATCGTTTATGGCAAGCAGCGCATCCCCCGGCTCTATCCCCAGTTCCTGCGCAATGCCGCCGGACAGCACGGTTTTGATCAGATGCCCTTTCTGCTTCATATCCGCCGCTCCTTTTCTAACCCTTTCTTTTCATTTTACTAGAATTTCCTTGACGTGTCACTAACATAATGTTATAAATTTTATGAGCGAATCTGTCATTTTCTATCAATTTCATACCGCCGATAGAAAAGGGCGCACACCCTGAAGCAATAACAGTTCGTAATAAACGGGAGGTCATCATGCCAAATGTCGAAAAACTGGAGTCCGCGCTTCCGGTGGCTCCGCTAAAGCTGGTCGCTATGCATTCTGCGGAAAGCCTTGGCCGCAAAATCAACGATTATCTCGTTAAATTTCGTCGTAATATCCACCATTCCCTGAAAAGCGATCCCGCTTTTCACGGCTACACGGAAAGCAGTTATTTATGCGATGCGGAATGCCCCCGTTTTGGTTCCGGAGAGGGAAAGGGCGTATTCCACGAAAGCGTCCGCGGAAAAGACCTGTACATTCTTGTAGACGTCTGCAACCACAGTCTCACCTATCAGCTAAACGGCTATACCAATCATATGTCCCCGGACGACCACTATCAGGATTTAAAACGGGTGATCGCGGCCGCCGCCGGAAAGGCACACCGCATTACCGTCATCATGCCTTTCCTGTATGAAGGAAGACAGCATAAAAAAGCGAACAGAGAATCTCTCGACTGCGCTTACGCACTGGAAGAATTAAGCAGCATGGGCGTCTCTAATATCATTACGTTTGACGCGCATGATCCCCGCGTGCAGAATGCCATCCCCCTGGCAGGATTTGACAATTTTACAGCCCACTACCAGTTCCTGCGGGCGCTTCTCCACAGTGAACCGGATCTGATCATTGATAAAAAACATACCGTAGTCATCAGTCCTGACGAGGGAGCGCTGAGCCGCGCCGTTTATTTCGCAGGCGTTCTCGGTGTCGATACGGGTATGTTTTATAAACGCCGCGACTACTCAACGATTATAGCCGGCAAAAATCCAATAGTAGCGCATGAATTTCTGGGGGATAACATTGACGGAAAAGACGTATTTGTCATCGACGACATGATTTCTTCCGGAGAAAGTATCCTTGATACGGCAAAACAGCTCAAAGCGAGAAATGCAAAACGGGTTTTCCTCTGCACAACCTTCGGTCTCTTTACAAACGGCCTGCAGAAATTTGATTATGCATATGAGCATTGTTACTTTGACCGTATCATCACCACCAATTTATGCTATCTGCCGCCTGCCATCAAAAACAAACCTTATTTTCTGGAAGCGGACATGAGCAAGTTCCTCGCTTCTATCATTGACTTCAGCAATCATGACAGTTCTCTCGGCAATGTACTGACGCCGACGGAAAAAATACATACCATATTGGAACAGTACAATGCACGGCAGGACGTAAAATTATAAATACAAACCTGACGCAAAAAAAGAACTCTGCAGCCGCAATCCGGCAGACAGAGTTTTTTTATTATCTATCCCACAAGGGCAAACGTAAGAACTACCTTAAACAGATCGCCGTCCGAAAAGATCTCAAACCTGCCTTTCTGCAGCTCAGTCAGATTTTTGGCAATCGACAGGCCCAGACCGCTGCCCTCTGTTGTCCTCGACACATCGCCACGGATAAAACGTTCCGTCAGGTCTTCGGCATCCATATTCAAAGGCTGGTCAGAAATATTCTTAATAGACAGACGAACCCTTCCGGCGCCACTTTCTTCCGCAATCTTTTTGGTTTCCACATACACCCGCGTATCGTCCATCGCATATTTGCTCACGTTCTGGAACAGATTTTCCACCACACGCCAGATGCGCCGGGCATCGGCATAAATAAGAAGCGGACTTTCCTCCATGCTGACAACCAGATGCAGCCCCTTTTCCTCAAACCTTTCCACAAACTCCCCCAGAGCCTGGTGCATCAGTTCCACCAGATCCAGTTTACTGCACTGCAGCTCAATATTCCCCGATGAAATTTTAGACACTTCCACCAGATCTTCCGTCAACTGCTTCAGCCTTTGCGATTTGCTCTCAAGTACCTTCAGGTAATTTTTAATCTTTTCATTATCGATCGGCTCGCGCTTAATCAAATCCACATAGTTAATAATCGATGTGAGAGGCGTCTTAATATCGTGGGAGACATTCGTAATCAAATCGGCTTTCATCCGTTCATCTTTCATACTGGTTTCTACGGCCTGTCTGATGCCGTTGCCGATGCTGTTTACTGCTTCCGCCAGAATCCGGTTATCTCCGTGCATTTTTTCCACATCAATCTGATAATCCAGATCACCGCTGCGGATGTTTCCGATTCCGTCCAGGATGTTTCTTCTCGTCCTGTTATTGCGGTACAAAAACACGCCAACGCACAAATCCAGTACTACCGCCGCAAAAGTGCCGCCGCCCGGGCCTCCCGGATTATCCGCACTGATCAAAAGCAGATTAACGCCCGTAAAAATAAGATAAGGAACCCACAACCGCACGACATTTCTGCTGTCGTCATAAATTCCCATCAGAATCTTTTTCAAATTTAGAAAAAGCCGGTAAATGAGGAAATTTTTCCAGAAAATCCGTGCCTTGATTCTTCTCACCAGACTCAGGTAAAAGAACAAAGCAGCACCGCCTGTCACGGCAGAGCCCGCTATCAGAATCGACATCATCCGCACCTGATCATCCGCATCCCTGTACACCCCGACACCGATAAAGGTCAGCGCAAACAGGATAAATACCACACTCATGCCAATCCCTGCGGATATTTCCGTATACCATCTGTCAAACCAGCACAGACCGATACGGCCAGCGGTGTCTTTTCGCCCAGCCGTAACTGTCAGAACAAGCAGTACTGCCAGGGCTGCAATACCGCTGATAATGCTCAGCAGAATATAAGGATAGCCCGGCGCCGTCCGATAGCTTTCCAATGCGCTTTGAAAAGCATCTTCGTATAGATAGCGCGTGTCCACACCAATCCAGACCGCAACATCATCCGAATACGCATAATGATACTTCTCCCAGACTCCCCGGACCTCCTCTTCAGAAACACTGGTATTGCTCTCAAAAGTGAAATCCGACGGCGAAAAGCAGAGATACTTTCCCATACCTGCAAAATAACCGTTAATATCCTGTCTATCTGTTCCTTCTATTTCCGCATTGGAATAGAGCGTTTCTTTTCCATCTTTTTCTACCAGAACGCAATATCTGAAATTGGTTTCCTCCTGGTCATACATGTCCTGATATTTTTTATAGGAGATATAATTTTTTTTCAGCATGTAAACCGTCTCATTCAGATAAGTTACCATTTGTTCGAGCTGCGCCGGACTCTCCACATGAGCCAGAATGGACTGCCCGTCAGCGGGAAGATAACGCTCAATAGGCACATTCACATAACGTTCTTCCTTCTCCTGTTCATAGACCTCTTCCTCATAGACCGCCTGTTTCTCATACTCCGCCTCATCCGGGGCATACTCCGCTTCTTCCAACACATACTCCGCCTCAAAAGAGTCTTCGTCCTCCCTAATATAAACCGTCTCTTCATTGACCGATGTGTCTGTGGCTGCAACAGACTCCACTGCGGATTCACCGGCTGCCTCTTCTATCCCATGCGCCTTTCGTATCATCTCCTCCACATCCTCCACCGAATAAACGCTGGTGGAGATGCCGTCTCTGGACTGCCCCCACTGAATAAGATCGCCAAGCCGGTAAGCGACGCTCGTTTCCGTTACCGGAACTTCCTCAAAATGCCTGGCATACTGCTCGATATCGATCTCCTTTTTCTCATCAAAGACGCCGTCTGTCTCCATCTGCCCCCTGATCACGCAGTAGCGGACCACGTCGTCCAGACTATCGTGCAGTATATCATGAAACACATCCGCATCTTCAAAAGACTCTGTTTTGGAGAACGGACTGACATAATAGGGACGGCCGGATAAGCGGATCACAGCATTCGATGATACAAGCCCCAGACAGGCGGCGGAAAATGTAAGCAGAATAATCTCCAGAAATGCCATTGCCATTCTACTGCCTTTCCGGCAGCGGGCCGCTATCGGAGCCAGTTTTGCACGTTTTTCATTTTCCTCTTTTTTCATAGCCATTCCTCCCGCATTATTATGGTTTTGTACACGGAATCATCCCTGTTTATCCACTTTATACCCCACGCCCCACACTACTTTCAGGTAACGGGGCTCCTTGGGATTGATTTCAATCTTCTCCCTGATATGTCTGATGTGCACCGCAACCGTATTGTCCGCTCCAATGGCTTCCTCATTCCAGATACTTTCATAAATCTGGTTAATAGAAAAAACTTTCCCCTGATTTTTCACAAGAAGCAGCAGGATATTATATTCAATGGGCGTCAGCTTTACCGATTCCTCATCTACTGTCACCTCTTTTGTCATATCGTTCATGACAAGCCCGCCTGCCCTGTAGATCTGTTCCGGCTCCTCCATGTTCCCAATACTGCCCAGCTTTGTATATCTGCGCAAATGAGATTTTACACGGGCGGTCAATTCCAGCGGATTAAAAGGCTTCGTCACATAATCATCCGCTCCGATATTCAACCCCAGGATTTTATCTGCATCCTCCGATTTAGCTGAAAGGATAATGATTGGAATACTGTATTTTTCCCGTATTTTCAATGTGGCATGGATACCGTCAAGTTTCGGCATCATCACATCGATAATCAGCAGATGCACCTCCTGCGTTTCCAGGATGCGGATCGCTTCCCTGCCGTCATACGCCTTATATACTTGATATCCCTCCTGTACAAGGTAGATTTCTATCGCTTCCACAATCGCCCTGTCATCATCGCATACTAATATATTTGACATCTCTTTCCCCTCTCACGCTGCGTCTGTTCGCCCGCTTTGATCTGCTTTCTCCGCCTGTCTGTATCTTAACAGGGCTACCTTAAGACATTGCTCGTATTTTCATTAAATTTTTCTTAAATTCACGCCTCCTCCAACATCAGAAAGGCTCCTAAATTACCTCTCTTCCCCTGGGAAGCTCTGTGGGAAAACAGAAAGTCCGGATTGCAGCATGTACAAATATCCGTTATGCTGATATTCTCCTGCGCAATTCTGGCCTCCCGCATTACCTGCCGGTTTGCCTCCCACAGATTTAACAGATATTTTCCACCTCCCTTTTCCCTCAGTATCCATTCTTCTTTCTCTGCCCCGTCAGCCCAATTCCCGCAGGAATCCCTCTGCATATAGTCCGCAAATGTCTCTCGGAACTGCCCCGCTACATCCCCGCTCACTTCATAACAGCTTCCGCAGATTGAGGGACCGATGGCCGCCACGATATCTTCCGGTCTGCTGCCAAATTTCTCTGTCATCACTTCCACCGTCACTTTTCCTATTTTCTGTACGGTTCCTTTCCAGCCTGAATGAGAAAGACCGATCACACGTCTGACCGGATCCACAAAAAACAGCGGCACACAGTCCGCAAAAAAAGCGGACAGCACGATTCCCGGCTCATCCGTCACCAATCCATCCACATCCGAATAGTCCCTCTGTCTCGTAATTCCTTTTCCCCTGTCCTTTCTCGTCACGACTCTTACGTTCGCCGTATGTGTCTGGTCAGTGCACACAAAATCCGCCCTGTCTTTTCCAAGCGCCTTTGCAATCCTTCTAAAATTCTCATCTACCTTTTCTTTGTCATCGCCGCGGTTATCGCTTAAATTCATACTGCCCAGATGTCCCCGGCTGACCCCTCCCAGTCTGGTGCTGAACAGATGCCGGACAATCCCGGTTTCCGTCAGAGCAGGAAACGTCAGATATACCAGCTCACCTTCTTTGTGAATTTCCGGTTCTTTTCCGGTTTTTGTATTTTTTCTTATAATATCCATAAGTCCTCCTTACACTTACAGTAACGCAGCTGATCCTGTCTCAAACGACGGCTTTCAAAACACATGCTCAAACGCATTTTCATACCACCTGATGCTTTCTCCGCTGATTGCCACCACATCATACCGGAAGGGCCTCTCGTCCCCATAATGATGAAGATACCGGTAGTAATCCGCTGTCCTGCAGATCCTTCTCTGTTTCTGCATGGTAACGGCACTTTCCGGCGTCCCTCTTTTTGCGTCTCTTCTGTATTTTACTTCCACAAAGACCAGACAGTCTCCATGGTACCCTATAATATCAATCTCTCCCTGTCTGCCTGCAAAATTGGTCGTACAGATACGCACGCCTCTCGTCTGCAGATAATGGGCCGCCTGACGCTCCCGCTCTTTTCCAAGCGCCCGCTTTGAATTCTCTTTTCCCATATCCCTCCTATTGATCCATCTTGGCCTTGATCTTATCCATGGCATCTACAAATACAAGAATCTCCGCCACTGCCTCATATAATTCCGTTGGAATCGCATCTCCGATTTCCAGACGCGACAACGTATCCGCCAGCTTCGTATCTTCATGCACCGGCACCGCGGACTCTTTGGCCTTTTCTATGATACGTTCTGCCACTGCGCCCCGGCCGCTTGCCACAACCCGCGGCGCATTATCCGATGGATCATAAGAAAGGGCTATCGCCTGCTTTGGTTTTTCCCTGCCATCCCCCATCTGTTCCCTCCTTATGCTCTCACATCAAAAGACAATTCACTGACAATACTGATATTTCTGTCCGTCTTGATAATTTCCTCCATCACATTGTCCGCTTCTTCTTTCAGCATCACTTTCGCCTGCGCCTGGTATCCTTTCTCCGTCAGACGCTTTGTCAGCATATCCATGTTTTTTTCCAGCAGTTCCAGAGCCTTCTCATCCACCAGATAAAAATTGGTACTGATCTTCCCGCGCTCCATTGCCACATACACATCCACCATACCCAGATGCTGCATATCAAGATGCAGAAAAGCGGAAACATTACCGTCTTTTCCGGCCAGATTCTTTTTATTGGTATATACATACAAATCGCCATGCGCATTCTCTCCCTTCCACTTCAAAGGAAGCTGTACATATGCATACATCTGGTTCATCTGGTTCATGAAATCTACATTTTCCCTGATATTCTGTACGCTTTTAAAAAGCGGCGAATCTGCCTTTACCGCATCCGACAGCGCCTGCGTCAGTTGACGTGTCTGCTCGTTTAAACGCTCATACAGCTTCGCAACCTCTTTTTTCTCCACACTCTCCGGCGTGGTAAGCGTCCACTGATTGGCTATTTTCTCCTGAAACACCTTCTGGAACGCTTTCGACACAAACAGATCTTTGACAGCCTCCTGGGACTCCGGCGTCTGGGCATGACGGCTCAGTTCACTGACAATTTTGTATAACTCGTCTTTTCCAAGCTGTCCCTGCTGCAGCTGCCGGACAGTTTCCTGACTCCCTCCGGCATTTTTTACGAGCGCTGCAAGCTTTGCACGGTCTTCCCCTGGAATGGCATTTTCTTCTGCCTCCGCCAGGCTGCCAGCCTCTGTCACATCCCCGGACACCACTTGATCCGTAGAAGAGCCGACAGGCTCTTTTCCTGTCTGCTCCTCTGCCAGAAACACCATTTTCTGTCCTGCCGGTACAGTTTCTGCGTCCACCGCATGGTCTTCGCCCATCTGGTTTAAGACGTTTGACGCCGCTTCGTTTTCCTCCGATCCTTCCTGTGTGATAACGATATCTTCCAACACCGCCGTATTGTTTTCCACGGCCTCCGGCTCACCCGCCAAAGCTTCCCCGCCTTCTCCTGCAAATATTGTCAGCAGTCTGCTGATAAAGGCGTTTCCTTCTTCCGGCAGACCAGTCGCAAAAATATCCGTTACCGCCTGGGGAATCCCATCCGCCACCTGTGAAAACGAGGAGAGCAATTGATGTTCATAATTTTTATAGGCTGCAAACTGCTGCAGATTTTCAAAAGTCACCGGAATCCCCAGCCGGTTCAACTGTACAATGGATGTCACATCCGCCTCCGGCAGATCCAGTACCTGCTGATACATATCCTGCACCGATTCTTTCCCGATGGACATACCTTCCGACATCATGGCGAACACCATCTGCATGCTCTTCCCATTGACCTCTATGCCTGCCTGCGTAAGCGCCTGCAGAGCCGTGCTCTCCTGCGACATATTTTGAAACAACGGACGCAGGTTAAATACGCCAGAGGACTGTGAGCGCACTTCAAATGTTACCTGCTGTCCTACGGATGCCTGGATCGCCTGCTCCATTCTGGCATTGAGCACTACATCTTTTGCTATCCTGATTTGTATCTCATCCCCGCTCCTGCCGACGATCTCACCGTTCACCGTCTGCCCCGGCTCCAACCTGCCCGTCTGCACGGCCGCCTGTTCCCGTCCGCCGGACGCGCCCGTCTCCGCCCGGGGCGGAGACGAATCTACCCGTGTGTCCGATACATTTGTATGAAAAAGTCCTGATAAATTCAGCGCCATCTTTCCCCCACTCCATAAACCGTCCCCGGTTATAAAAAGTTTCTGATAAAGCTCTGCCTGTGAATCGGGCTGGGACCGATCTCCTTCAGAGCTGCAATGTGTTCCGCCGATCCATAGCCTTTATTTGATGCAAAGTGATAGCCGGGCAGCACGCGGTCATACGCCTCCATCATTCTGTCCCTTGTGACTTTGGCCACGATACTGGCAGCCGCGATAGAAATGCTCCTAGCGTCTCCTTTGATGATCGGCACCTGTCTAATGTCCACCTGCGGTATCGTTACCGCGTCGTTGAGCAGAATATCCGGCCTGACGGTAAGATTCCCGACGGCTTCCCGCATCGCCTCATAGGTAGCCTGCAGGATATTGATTTTGTCAATCCGCTGCGGATCGACACAGCCAATCCCCACGCTCACCGCCCGTTTACATATTATATCGTACAATTCTTCTCTTTTTTTAGCGCTGAGCCGCTTGGAATCATTCAGATACAGAATATCACAGTCCTTTGGCAGTACCACTGCGCCTGCCACAACCGGACCGGCAAGCGGCCCTCTTCCCACTTCGTCAATGCCGCAGATATAAGAATACATTCCGTATTCTTTTTCATATACGGACATAGCTCTCGTACGTTCCACTTCTTTATCGTAGTCTTCCTTCTTTTTCCGTGCCATCTGCACCAGCTTCCGTACGCCTGCCCTTGTATCGTCCGCATAGGTTTGTATGAAAACAGGCAGCTCCGCTATCGCCGCTGCCTGCAGTTCTTCTTTTATTTTTCCAATTGCGATCCGCATATCTTTCCTCTATTGGTGCTTTAATATGCCAAATTTATTCAGTGGCCAGATTCGTATCCAGGCCCGTCCGATAATATCCCGGCGGTGGATATTCCCCACACTCGGATCCCGGCTGTCCGAACTGCTGTTGCGATTATCTCCCAGCACGAAGTATTCGTCTTCCGCCAGCGTAATCTCTTCATAAGCGCGCCCCGGTGATTCCATCACCTCTCTGCCATAAGTTTCCTCTAACAGCGACCCGTCAATATAAATATTTCCTGCAACGTCGATCTGCACAGTTTCCCCTGGCAGGCCGATAATGCGTTTAATATAGTAGGTATCTTCCGCATATTGAAAAGGAAACACAATAATATCAAACCGCTTAGGATCACTGAAACGGTATGTGATTTTATCTACGATCAAATTGTCCTGATGGCTGAGCGTTGATTCCATTGAGCTGCCGCTCACTTCTGTCCGCTGTCCCACAAATGTAATCACCAGATAGGTCAACGCCAATACCACCAACAGATATACGCTTGTATCCAACAATTCTTTACATATCTTTTTCATCCTGTTTTTCCTGCTCCGGTCTTTCCAGAGTAATCCTTCCCAGCTTTCCGCTTCTGAATTCTTCCATCAGCATGGAAGAGGCTTTTCGCAGATCAGGTTCCCCGCCTTTCAGAAAACATCTGCGCTTTTTACAAATTTCCACCAAAATGGAAAAATTATCTCCCGCCTCTTCTATGCCAAAACGCCCCGACAACGTCCCGGGATATCTTTCCCGCAAAAATGCAATCAAAGACAGCGCCAGCTCGTCGATATGCAGTATTTCGTCATTTAGGGAACCGACAAGCGCCAGCCGCAGGCCCATCGCCTGGTCCGCAAATTTAGGCCATAAAATACCAGGCGTATCCAACAGTTCCAGATTTTTACCGAAACGAATCCACTGTTTTCCTTTCGTCACACCAGGCTTATTTCCGGTTTTCGTACATGCCTTTCCGGCAAACGTATTGATAAACGTCGACTTGCCTACATTGGGAATCCCCACAACCATAGCGCGGATCGGACGATTTCGTATACCTCGTTTCCTGTCCCGCTCGATCTTTTCTTTACATGCTTCCTGAACGATTGTGTGCACAGATTTTACGCCCGCGCCCGACCGGGCATTGACTTCCGCCGCATGAACGCCCTTTCCCGCAAAATAATCCATCCATGCGCGGTTGACGGCCGCATCGGCCAAATCCGACTTATTAAAAAGAATCAGACGTGATTTCTGTCTGCCAAGTTCGTCAATATCGGGATTTCGGCTGCTTAGGGGGATCCTGGCATCTACCAGTTCTATTACAAGATCCACCAGCTTTATATTTTCCTGCATCATGCGTTTGGCCTTTGTCATATGGCCAGGATACCATTGATACTTCATCTGTTTTCTCCGACTCATTTAATAAATCCAATGCCGCTTTCCGATGAGGCCATGTGGAACCACGCTTTTCCGGTTATATTATCCCGCTTGACAGGCCCGATATTGCCGGAACGGCTGTCTTCACTATTGTTTCGGTTATCCCCCAGTACAAAGTACTCGTCACTGGCCAGTGTAATTTCATTTTCCGCAATGCCTGCATCCGCCATCTTGTCATAACTCTCATCTTCCTGCGCCATAACCCCGTTGATATATAATTTTTCGTCCCGTATTTGTACGGTCTCGCCCGGAAGCCCTACCACACGCTTTACATAATAATGCGTGTTCTGGTTTCCATTCGGCAGAAAGACAATCACATCTCCCCGCTTTGGGCTGACAAGGCGATAGACAAAATGATTAATCAGTATTTCCTGACCATTATGCAGACCAGGCTCCATGGAGACTCCAATCACGCTTGTACGCATCCCTACGGAAAATACAAGAACCGCCGCGATGAAAACTGCAGTAAATAGTAAGAAAAACCATTCTGCAATTTCCCGAATGGCAGCGCTGCTGATTTTCTTTTTTTTACGGTAAAAACTCAGTCCTTTTTTTCTGCCCATCTCTTTCTGCACCTCTGTCAAACCGGGCAGGAAAAGGAATTTCCCCATACCCGGCGCACAGCCTGTGCGCCGCCCTGGCGGCAACTGCCTTTGCACAGACCCGCGCATAAAAACAGGGCAACTTCCAAAGCTGCCCCTTTTTCCCGTTTTATTTTACCAATTCTTTTACTTTGGCCTTTTTGCCGATGCGGTCTCTTAAGTAGTACAGCTTTGCACGTCTTACCTTACCTCTTCTCACTACTTCGATCTTTTCCACATTGGGGGAATGAAGCGGCCATGTCTTCTCAACACCCACACCGTTAGAAGTTTTTCTCACTGTAAAAGTTTCCCGATTGCTTCCGCCCTGTCTCTTTAAAACAGTACCTTCAAAAACCTGGATTCTTTCACGATTTCCCTCTTTGATCTTACCGTATACTTTCACGGTATCTCCTACATGAAATTCCTGAATCTCCGCTTTTAACTGCTCTTCTTCAATACTTCTGATAATATCATTCATGTTGTGCCTCCTCGTATCATCGGACGTTCTTAATGCGCTTTCGCAACAGAGGACCATCTCTTTTTCGCAACATCAGTAATATATCACATCTGTTCCATAAATGCAAGTTTTTTTACAGTCCTGCCAGGACAAACGTTTCCCTGGCCGAAAACCCGCAAATATTACCATCTCTTTATTCGGGCATTTTGTTTCTGTAATCCCGGTACAGATCCGGCCTGCGCTCCCGGGTACGCGCCACAGACTGTTCCAGCCGCCATTCCTCTATCTTCTTATGGTGTCCTGACAGCAGCACTTCCGGAACCGCTTTGCCATGCCATACAGGCGGCCTGGAATACTGGGGATATTCCAACAGCCCATTCTGGAAACTTTCCATCTCCGCTGATCTGTCATTATGCAGCACGCCCGGCACCAGTCTGGCTATCGCGTCTATCATAACCATAGCCGGCAGCTCTCCGCCTGTCAGTACGTAATCCCCGATGGAAATATAATCGGTTACCGTCTCTTCCAGTACCCGCTCATCAATGCCCTCATAATGTCCGCAGAGAAAAATCAATGCCTCTTCCTGCGCAAGCGCACGGGCAGTCTCTTGGGTAAAGGTCTCGCCCTGGGGCGTCACATAAATGGTGCGCAGCCGTTTTCTCCTTTTCGGTCCGTTTTCCGGACAGCCGCTGCCGAAACGTTCCGTCTCCTGCACAGCCCGCCAAGCATCATAAACAGGCTGGGCCTGCATCAGCATACCTGCGCCCCCGCCATATGTGTAATCGTCAACCTTCTTATGCCTGTCCTGTGCATAATCTCTGATATTGACCGTATGAAAAGAGATACGGCCGTCCTTTGCCGCCCGCCCTAAAATGCTTGCTCCCAAACAGCCGTCCACCATCTCCGGAAACAAGGTCAGTATATGAAATCGCATCCCGGTATTCCTTTCCCATCAATCCAGCAGGCCGGGCATAATATGCACATGCATCTGACGTTTCTCAATATCCACGTTTAAAATGCAATCCTTTATGGCCGGAAACAGAATTTCTTTGCCTTCCTGCGTAACCACACTGTAAACATCATTGGCGCCTGTCTCAATAACATCCCTGAGTGTGCCGATTTCCCGCTCGTGTTCGTCAAACACGGAAATCCCGATCAAATCTGCTATAAAATATTCGTCCTTTTCCAATGCAACTGCATTTTCCCTTGTCACATATAATGCTTTGCCCTTATATGCCTCTATGTCGTTGATGCTGTCATACCCTTTGAATTTCAATATAACCAGCCGCTTGAAAAATTTAACGCCTTCCACCTGTACGATCTTCTTCTCTTTTCCCGTATCAAGGATCAGTTCTTTACATTTCTTAAACCGTGCCGCATCATCCGTCATCGGGAACACCTTTACTTCCCCTCTAATACCATGGGTGGAGGTAATAGCTCCTACTTTTAACAACTGTTCCATGTAAGCTCTCCTGTGCTATGAAAAAATTCCCGGCAGCACATCGTGCCGGATAGATAGAAGGGACGACTCCTTTGAATCGCCCCTTTTGACTGTCAGATGATTTCTACATCCACTTTCTTATTGTCTTTTGATGATGCTGCTTTTACAACAGAGCGGATTGCTTTTGCAATTCTGCCTTGTTTTCCGATCACCTTTCCCATATCGGACGCCGCCACATGGAGTTCCACGGTAACGTTTTTTCCGCTTTCCTTTTCTGTCACGACAACTTCATCCGGATGATCAACAAGCGCCTTTGCAATCACTTCAACCAATTCTTTCATAATCCACCTCCGGAAGTCTGACTGCTCAACTGCAGCGCTAACAAGTTTTTATTTTTCAATACCTGCTATCTTAAAAATCTTGCTAACAACTTCTGTCGGCTGCGCACCATTTGCAAGCCATTTCTTAGCCAGCTCTTCATTTACCTTGCATGTGCTGGGATCTGTATTCGGATCGTATGTGCCGATCTCTTCAATAAATCTTCCATCCCTTGGAGAACGGGAATCTGCAACTACGATTCTATAAAAAGGAGCTTTCTTCTGTCCCATTCTTCTTAACCTGATTTTTACTGCCACTTTCTTTCACCTCCGAAAATTTAAATACTATCTGTTTCGGGCCATGCCCTTGTATACCGGGCAGGGAAAGTATTCCCTGTCCGCGCGCGGCGCCCGCCGCATAAGCGGCTCATTTCCTATACGCCCCTGCGCACTAAAAAGGAAATTTAAATTTTCCCTTTTTACCGCCGAATCCACCCATCATTCCGGGAAGCTGTTTCATCATCTTCTGCGACTGCTCAAACTGCTTGATAAATCGGTTGACAACACTGATATCCACACCCGCTCCTCTGGCAATCCTATGCTTTCGACCGGGATTCAATAATTTAGGATTTCTTCTTTCTTCCTTTGTCATGGAAAGTACGATAGCTTCCATATGAGCCAGCTGCTTCTCATCAATCATCGATTCAATACCGCTCAGTTTACCGCCTCCCATACCAGGCATCATAGACAGGAGACTGGAAAGACCGCCCATTTTTTTCATCTGCGACATACTTTCCAGATAATCTTCAAAATCAAACTTCCCCTTTTTCAGCTTGGAAGCCATCTCTTTCTCTTTGCCGGCATCCAGATCCATGCTGCTCTGCGCTTTTTCAATCAGGGAAAGCACATCCCCCATGCCAAGGATCCGGCCCGCCATCCGGTCCGGGTAAAACTGTTCCAGATCCGATAATTTTTCACCCATTCCTACATACAAAATAGGTCTTCCGGTCACCGCCTTGACAGAAAGAGCGGCGCCGCCTCTGGAATCACCGTCCATTTTGGAAAGGATCACGCCGTCCACTCCTACTTTTTCATCAAAATCCTTCGCCACATTCACAGCGTCCTGCCCTGTCATGGCGTCTACAACAAGCAGGGTTTGATGCACTCTGGCATTTGCCTTGATTTCCTGCAGCTCCCGCATCATTTCCTCGTCAATATGAAGACGGCCCGCCGTATCCAGTATGACAGCGTTATGTCCGTTCTTAGCGGCATGTTCCAATGACGCTTTTACAATATCTACAGGCTTATGGCTCTCTCCCATGGAAAAAACATCCACCTGCTGTTTCTCGCCGTTTACCTGCAGTTGTTTGACTGCGGCAGGCCTGTATACGTCGCAGGCAACAAGCAGTGGCTTCTTCCCCTTTGCCTTCAGCTTGCCCGCAATTTTCGCTGCCGTCGTCGTCTTACCGGCGCCCTGCAGACCGCACATCATAATTACCGTCGTAGCTTTCCCCGGTTGTAAAGCAAGTTCCGTCGTCTCGGAACCCATGAGCGTTACCATTTCCTCATTTACAATCTTTATGACCATCTGTCCGGGATTCAGACCGTTCATCACATCTGCGCCTATCGCACGCGTTTCTACGGACTTGATAAACTGCTTCACAATTTTAAAGTTTACATCCGCCTCCAACAGCGCTATTTTCACTTCCTTTAACGCCGCCTTCACGTCTTCTTCCGTCAGACGTCCCTTGCCACGAAGCTTTTTGAATACATTCTGCAGTTTATCCGTTAAACTTTCAAATGCCATCTATAACTCCTCTAATATCTCCTCTGCAAGCCTGCCAATTCTTTGCAGCGCCTGCGTATCGGCAGTGTCTCTGCACATGCTCAGCGTTTCGATCTCCTTTGCCTTTTGTTTGATATGGATAAACTTTTCAACAAGATGGAGCTTATCTTCATAATCCGTCAAAATCTTATCGCACCGTTTCAACAGATCATGCACGCCCTGTCTGCTGATCCCGTTTTCTTCCGCAATTTCGCTCAGGGATAAATCATGATACACGGCGTCCTCATAAATACGCCTTTGATGAGCTGTCAAAAGCTCTCCATAAAAATCATATAAAATTCCCTGGGCAACAATCTTTTCCATCATTTCTCCCGTACGCTCCGGATACAGGCTATATCATAACGTAAACAAAAACAGGTGTCAAGTATTTTTTCTTGACACCCTGAAGCAAACCCATCTGCCGGTCCGTTTTCTCATACGCAGGCAAGCCCTGCGGCGTTCGCCATAACTCCGCAGACAGTACCCGCCATATACAGACCAGCCGTAATACATAAATTCTCTTTCCAGTTATCGTTCACTCTGTATAAAACCAGCAGGCCGATACCGGAACCTGTGAGCAGGCCGCTGAGCATTGCGCCAAAGTTCAACACCCCATTCAGATAAAGCTGCGTAATCATGACGGAAGCGGCGCAATTGGGAATCAGCCCAATCAGTCCCGCTAACATTACCCCAAGAATCCCATCCTGTAAAAATAAGGAAAACAATGCGTCGGCTCCCATCTCATACAACAGATAATTCAGCCCAAAGCTGACCAGAAAGATAAAAAATGTAACGTGCAGCGTATGTCCCGCCGCAGACTTTACAACTCCCCCGCCGCAATGACAATGCGCTTGCGCGCCGGTCTGTTTTCTACATGCGTATTCCCTGTTTCTCCCATGTCTGCGCATCAGTGTGTCAATCAGGATACCCACGCACAGTCCAACCATTATCTTACAGAAAATAATCCTGCCAACCAGCGCAGGCGGAACCGCCTCGGATATCATAATCGGCAGCATTTCATCAGACGTAGAGAGATAAACGGAAAAAAGCGTACCCAGCGTAATCATTCTGCCCGCATACAATGTTCCTGCGGCGGCAGAAAACCCACACTGTGGAAACACGCCCAAAACCGCTCCCGCCAATGGTCCGAACCGGCCTGATTTTTCTACCATCCGCGCCGTCATACTGCCCATTCTATGCTCCAGCCATTCCATGACCAGATATGTTAAGAATAAGAACGGAATCAGTCTTATACTGTCCAGGATCGTGTCGAAAACAACTTCTCTCATATTTTTCTGTGCCTTTCCTCTCCTTCTGCTCATTTACAGACATATAAAACTGTTATTCATCCGCATCGAAAGAGTATAACACACTTCGCAGAAAAATCAAATACCAGTCGCAGAACTACACAATAACCTTCTTCGGACACTTTTCTTTGCAGATACCGCATCCTGTACATTTCTCATAATCAATTCTTGCATGAAACTCTTCCATAACAATGGCGTCATTCGGACAGTTTTTCTTGCAGAGCTGGCAGGCAATACATCCCATCTCACATGCCTTCATCGTCACAGGTCCCTTGTCCTTCGAACTGCACGCCACCAAATGCTTTGCCTCATAGGGCACCAGCTCTATCAAATGTTTGGGGCAGGCGGCCACGCACTTACCGCATGCCCTGCATGCCTCTTTATCCACTACCGCCACCCCGTTAACTACATGGATGGCGTCAAACGGACACGCCTTCACACAGCTTCCGTATCCGCTGCAGCCATAACTGCAGCTCTTTGGACCGCCGCCAGGTACGAAAGGAACCATCCGGCAGTCCATGCTTCCGTGATAGGCATAGTCCACCTTCGCTTTGTCACAAGTGCCCATGCATTTGACAAAAGCCACTTTTCTCACACCGGTCTGCGCCTCCACGCCCATAATTTCCGCAACTTTTTTGCCTACAGGCTCTCCGCCTACCGGACAGGCGTTGACCGGCGCCTCACCTTTGGCAATGGCAGCCGCCAGACCGGAACATCCTGCATAGCCGCAGCCGCCGCAGTTATTGCCGGGAAGCACGCCCAACACGGCCTCCTCTCTTTCGTCCACTTTTACTTCAAATTTGATTGCGGCAATTCCAAGAAAAAGACCGATCAACAGGCCTACGGCGCCTACCACCGCTGTCGCTGTTACAATTGCTGAGATTCCCATCCGTCTGCCCTCCTTATCTTATCAAACCTGCAAATCCGCAAAAGGCGATCGCCATCAGCCCCGCTGTCACCAGCACGATCGGCATACCCCGAAATGACTGCGGCACATCATTGTATTCCATTTTCTCGCGGATACCTGCCAGAATGACAATCGCAACTGTAAATCCCGCCGCCGTTGCAAAACCATTGACGATGCCGGCCAGGATTCCATAGCTTTTCTGTACATTATTCAGCGCTACACCGAGTACGGCACAGTTGGTCGTAATCAACGGCAGATACACGCCAAGCGCCGTATACAGGCCCGGCATAAATTTCTTCAACACCATCTCCACAAACTGCACAAGCGCAGCGATAACAAGAATAAATACAATTGTCTGCAAATATGTAATGTCCAGAGGAATCAATACGAACCGGTAAATAACGCCCGCCACTGCCGATGCCAGGGTAATGACAAAGATAACCGCTGTTCCCATACCGGCAGCCGTTTCCACTTTCTTTGACACACCGAGAAACGGGCACAGACCAAGAAACTGGCTCAATACCACATTGCTGACCAGGCTCGAGCCAATCAGGATCATCAGTAACTCTTTCCATGTCGATGCCATCTTACTTTACCTCCTCCCTGCTTTCTCCATAAAATCTGCGGGAACATCCGCTGTCGCTGCAGTTCATGCAGTCGGAACTGCAGCCGGACTGAATCTTAGACATATCCCTGCCCTTTTTCTCTCCGTTTATTTTCACTTTATTCTGCAGCGCTGTCAGACAGGCAAGTACAAAAAAGGCGCCCGGCGCCATAATAAAAATATTGAACGGCACATAAGAAGCAGGCATCACGCCGAATCCGAATAGTTTCCCGGCGCCAAGCAGTTCCCTGATGCCGCCGATCATTGTCAGCGCCAGAGAAAAGCCAAGTCCCATTCCGACGCCGTCAAAAAAAGACGGGATCACCGGGTTTTTGGAAGCATAGGCTTCCGCCCTGCCCAGAATAATGCAATTTACTACAATCAATGGAATATAGATGCCAAGCGCATCATACAAAAACGGCAGGTAAGCCTGCAGCGCCATTTGTACAACCGTTACAAAAGAAGCAATAATCACGATAAAAGCCGGTATTCTGACTTTATCGGGTATCATATTCCGCAGCAGGGAAATGATCGCATTGCTCAATGCCAGTACTACCATCGTTGTCAGCCCCATCCCAAGACCATTGACAGCCGAGGTTGTAACCGCCAGTGTGGGACACATGCCCAGCATCAGCACCAATGTAGGATTTTCCTTAATAATACCATTGTAAAGTCTTTCTCCCGCATTATTCATTGCCATTTCCTCCTTCCAAAACAGTCTGGAAATAATACAGACCCGCATTCACCGTATTGGTTACGGCGTTTGTCGTGATCGTTGCACTACTGATGGCGTCGATCTGGTCTTCCGACACAGCGCCTGTCTTTGTATAAAGAAACTGCGCGGCATGCCGGTCCGCAAACTGAGGCTTGAGTACTTCCTCCGCCCGCATCCCAAGGCCCGGTGTTTCCGATATGGAAAGAATAGAAATGCCATTCAATGTACCGTCGTCCCTGATCCCCATGGAAAACACAATATCGCCGCCATACCCTTCATGGGAAGTGACAGTAATCACATAGCCGAGAGGATTGCCTGACGCATCCTTCGCCCGCAATACCTCGTTAACGGAAGACTTATCAAAACCGCCGGCGGCAACTGCCGCAGTCATGTCTTCCGCACTCGTTTTCATGTCCTCAAATACCGATGCGTCCGAAAATACCTCCTGGCAGGCTTCCATCTTTTTCTTTTCTTCCTGCTCTGCAATAGGCGCCTTTGTCATATCATAGACAAAGCCAAGGACTGCTCCCGCAATTACCGTTATGGCAAAAAGGATCACAGCATCTTTCAACATACTTTTCATGCCCTCTCCCCTCCTTTACCAAATGCTTTCGGAAGCGTCACCCGTTCAATCAGAGGCACAAGCAGATTGCCAATGATAATCGCATAGGAAACGCCTTCTGCTCCCGGTCCGAACAACCGGAAGATCCCCGTCAGAATACCGAGAAAAATACCAAATACATATTGTCCTCTCTTCGTAACCGGCCTCGTTACATAATCTGTTGCCATAAAAAATGCACCCAGCATCAGCCCGCCGCCTGCAAGCTGTGCGGAAATATAGGCGCTGTCAAACCCCCGTCCTCCAAACAGTACGACAAAAATCACAAAACTGACAATATAACTGCCTGGTATTCTCAAGTCGATAATATCCAGCATAATCAGGATGCATGCACCCAGTACAATTGCGATCATCGATGTTTCTCCGATTGTACCTCCGGTACGGCCGACAATCATATCCATCACATTGACACTTTCCCCCGCTTTGAGCGCAGCGAGAGGCGTAGCTCCCGTATAAGCGTCACAGTCAAAATTTGTCATAATAGAGGCAAAGGAAATCAGCAGAAAGCATCTTGCTCCCAACGCGGGATTCATAAAATTCTGCCCCAGACCGCCAAACAGCATCTTTACCACAAGGATCGCAAACACGCCGCCCACCACACCGATCCACAAAGGAGCCTGCGGCGGAAGATTCAATGCCAGCAGAAGCCCCGTGACGGTAGCGGACAAATCGGATACCGTAATCGGTTTTTTCAGTAAAAGCTCATATATGTATTCCGTCAGCACGGCGGATGCCACTGTTACCAAAATCAAAAGCAGAGCCCCCAGCCCGAAATTATAGACTCCGAAAAATGTAGCCGGAAGCAGCGCCAGCACCACTGCTCCCATAATACTTCCGGTAGTTGCTCTGGAACGTATATGCGGATTGGATGACACCTTCATCAAATCACTCATTGCAGCACCTCCTATTTCTTTCTCTTTGCAAGCTGTATTTTGCGCATCGACTTAATCTCCTGCGTAAGAGGCCTTTTTGCCGGGCATACATAGCTGCAGCAGCCGCATTCACAGCATTCCATGCCATTATAAGCAAGAAATTTCTCATCATCGCCATTTTCTGCAAAATCCGCCAGTTTGCTTGGCAGAACTCTCCCGGGGCATACTTCCACACATCTGCCGCAGTTGATACAGGCGCTCGGTTCATATCTCGATACTTCATCCTCTGTCATGCATAGCAGCGCGGAAGATGTCTTCGTCGTAGGCACATCCAACCCAAACAGAGCAAACCCCATCATCGGACCGCCGGAAACGATTTTTGACGGCTCGCTCTTGAATCCGCCCGCTTCCTCTATCAATTCATGATAGTTGGTTCCGATCCTGACGATAAAATTACGCGGATCCGCAACCGCATCCCCTGTCACTGTCACAATGCGGTGCATCAGAGGCTTCCCCTCCCGGACCGCCTGATTTACCGCTACGATCGTATCTACATTATCAACGATGCAGCCCACATCCGCTGGAAGCATACCGGAATGAATGGCACGTCCTGTTACCGCATAAATCAATTGTCTTTCCGCTCCCTGCGGATATTTCGTCTTCAACGCCTTCACCGTGATATCCGGCTCATCCGCAGTCAGTTTTTTCAACAGCTCTACACAATCGGGTTTATTGTCTTCCACTGCAAGAATGCCTTTCGCATGGTCAAACAAATGCAGGATCACCTTCATCCCATTGATAATTTTTTCAGGCTCTTCCAGCATTCTGCGGTAGTCGGATGTCAGATAGGGCTCACATTCCGCGCAGTTTGCAATCACATACTCTATCTTTTCCGGTTCCTTCGGTGACAACTTTACATGTGTGGGAAAACCCGCTCCGCCCATACCAACAACGCCTGCTTCTCTGACCAGCGTCCTGATCTCTTCTTTTGTTAACTCCTCAAGCGGCTTCACCGGGCCATATGTCACCTCATCATACGCACCGTCATTTTCCACGACAATGCTCGTGACCATATCGCCTGTCACTACTCTTCTCGGCTCCACCGCCTTCACTGTGCCGGATACGGTTGCATATATCGGAGCAGACACAAATCCACCTGCTTCCGCGATCTTTTGACCGGTTAGAACATGATCTCCCTTAGCCACAACAGGCACTGCAGGCGCGCCGATATGCTGCGACATTGGATACACGAGATCACCTTTCGGTAATATGGCTTTGATCGGTTTATCCTTGGACAAATCTTTTCCATCATATGGATGAATCCCGCCCGTAAATGTCAATTTCGCCATTTTCTACCCTTCTTTCTTTCTCTTTTGATAAAAATTATCCTTTCTCAATCATACTATTTTTTCCGTAAAAATACTACTACAAATTTTGGAATCATGGTACAATGAAGGACAGGAAACTGACAGTACACGAGACATCTTAAAAACATCCAGGAGGTACCTATGCGCACAATCCGCAGAAAACTTGCAGAGAACAGCTTAGCTTACCCGCTTGACAGAGAAGCGCCTTTATCCGATATACTTTTCATAGATATTGAAACAACCGGGTTTTCATCCCACAATTCCATCCTTTATCTCATTGGCTGCGCCTACTATGAAGAAGCGCAATGGCATACGATCCAGTGGTTCGCCACCTGCTATGAAGACGAGATCGATGTGGTAAAAGCCTTTTTTAAATTTGCCCTTGGACACTATACCCACCTGATCCATTTTAACGGCAATCAATTTGATCTGCCCTTTATTTTACAAAAATGCGTCCAGTATGAACTTCCCTATGATTTTTCCGGATTTTCCGGAATTGATCTTTACAAACGCATTTCCCCTTTTAAAAATTTTCTAAAACTAGCAGACTGCAAACAGAAAACGCTGGAACAATTCCTTGGCCTTCACCGGGAAGACCCCTATAGCGGCGCACAATTAATCAGTATCTATCACGATTATGTGAAAAACCGCACAGACGAAGCTTATGATGCAATACTCGGCCATAATTCCGACGATTTAGCCGGAATGCTTCATATCCTTCCGGTTCTTGCATACAGCGATATATTTTCTGAGCGGACAAAAGTAAAAAAGGTGCAGGCAAATTATTACCGTGATATCAATGGAAAGAAACACCAGGAATTATACATGAAGCTTCGTCTGCCGACACCCCTGCCAAAAGAAATTTCTTATTCTGTCAACAACTGTTATTTCAGCGGCAGCGGTATAACCGGAACGATCAAAGTTCCCCTCTACGAAGAAGAATTAAAATATTTCTATTCTGACTACAAAAACTATTACTATCTGCCGATAGAAGACGTTGCCATCCATAAATCCATTTCCTCTTTTGTGGACAAGCAAAACCGCATACCGGCCAAAGCCCAAAATTGTTATACACGGAAACGGTCTTCTTATCTACCGCAATGGGATATTGTATTTGAACCCTTTTTTAAACGGGAATACAAAGACAAAGATTTGTTTTTTGAAATTACAGACTCTTTCCGAAAAGACAGGGAGGCATTTCAAACGTACGCATTTCACGTATTGCAGATGATGTCCGAAAAGCAGTAAACTTACGTGCTTGCTAAAAACAAAGCTGCAGCCTGAGGGATGTATCAATTTCATTCCTCTTAGACTGCAGCTTTTCAGCGTCATATTCTATATACTACATCTTTTCATAATAAAAGGAATTCTTTCTTTCCAGTCCGATTTCCTTATAGTTGATAATCTGTTCCGTACTGCCAATAAACAGGATACCGCCTTTGGCAAGCGACTGCTGGAACTTTACAAATACCGCATCCTTTGCTTCCTCTGTAAAATAAATCAATACATTCCGACACACAATCAAATGATATCCTGTCTGATATGTATCTTTTAAAAGATTATGCTCCTTAAACTCTACTCTGGCTTTGATTTCATTGGAAATCTGATAAGAAGGTCCAACCTTTGTGAAATATTTCTGCTTCAAATCGGATGGGACAGAAGCTACGCTTTTGGCAGAGTATAATCCGGTCTTTGCCTTTGCAATCACTTGTTTATCCAGATCAGTGGCATAAATTTTAATCTGATTTAACGGAATATGCTTGGAGAAGGCCATCACAAGAGAATATGGCTCGTCTCCTGTGGAACAGGCCGCACTCCAGATTTTCAGATTTTTGCCAAATTTCTGTATCAGTTCCGGAATAATCTGCTTGTCAAGCTGGTCCCACTGCACGGGATTTCTGTAGAACTCGGAAACGTTGATCGTCAGATAATTGACAAACTCTTCAAATCGTTCTTTATCCGTTTTCAAAACCTGTATATACTTATCATATCCCTTTATATGATGCTTTGCAATCAGCGTATCGATACGCCTTTTCATCTGCTTTTCTTTGTATGCATTCAGATCAATTTTCGTCAGATCATAAACTGCTTTCTTTAAATATTCGTAATCGTATGCCACTTTCCCACTCCCCAAAAATTACTTTTCAGCAGCCTCGTCCTGTGCAATCACCGCATCAATATCCACTGAAACAACGTCCGCATCTTCCTCTTCTTTTGTTTCTTCCTTCGGCTCCGGCATCAAAAGCGCTTTCATACTGAGACTAATCTTTTTGCTTTCCTCATTGAAATCAACTACCTTTGCAGTTACGGTTTCGCCGATTTTAAGCACATCCGAAGGTTTCTCCACATGCTCCTTGGAAATCTGCGATACATGCAGCAGTGCGTCCACACCTGTCTCCAATTCCACAAAAGCGCCAAAATCAGTCATCCTCGCTACTCTGCCTGTCACCACACTGCCTGTAGCATATTTGGAAGCGGCGTCTTTCCACGGATTGGCATCGGCAAATTTCAAACTCAGCGCAATCTTTGTGCCGGAAATTTCTTTAATCAGCACTTTGATCTCATCGCCAACCTTAAATACTTTTTTAGGATTCTCCACACGGCCCCACGACATCTCTGAAATATGCAGCAGACCATCCACGCCGCCAAGATCAATAAACGCGCCAAAATCTGTTACATTCTTCACAACGCCCGTAACAGTATCGCCCTCTTTGATCTTTTCAAACAACTCTTTCTGAAGCTCCGCCTTTCTGGCAACAATAAGCTGTTTGCGGTCACCGATATATCTTCTTCTCTTAGGATTATATTCGCTGATTACAAATTCAATGTCCTGTCCGGCATATTTTGTCAAATCCTTTTCATACGTATCGGATACAAGACTTGCCGGAATAAAAATCCTTACTTCTTCAACAATAACACTCAGGCCGCCATCCAAAACCTGGGCAACCTTTGCAGTCAGCACTTCTTTATTGTTATATGCCTCTTCAATACGCTTATTGCCTCTGTCAGCCGCCAGACGTTTATATGTCAAAAGAACCTGTCCTTCACCGTCGTTTACTTTAAACACTTTTACTTCCATCGTGTCGCCCACATGCAGTACCGTTGTCAGATCCACATTGGATTCATTGGTGTATTCATTCCTTGTAAGGATACCATCTGACTTGTATCCGATGTTCAGAACCGCTTCATCTGGTTTCACATCAATGATCGTGCCTTCGACTACCTCTCCTGCATGTATTGTTTTAAATGATTCATCTAACATTTGTTCAAAAGTTAATTCTGACATAATTTTGAACCTCCTCAATAATATTATTCGGGGTTGATGCCCCTGCAGTAATACCCACACGAAAAACAGAATCAGGGAAGTCTAATTGCAAGTCATCCAGTGTCTGTATAAAATAGGTGTTCTCACACTCCTGTCTGCATATCTCATACAGTTTTCTTGTATTGGAACTGTGAGCCCCTCCTATTACTATCATAGCATCAACTTGAGAAGCAATCGTCTTTGCTTCCGTCTGTCTCTCCTCAGTTGCGTTACATATAGTGTTCACAACACTAGTATTGTAACCTTTTTCTTGAATAATTTCAACTAATTCTTGAAATTTATTGTAGTTAAATGTCGTCTGCGACACAATGCAGATATCCCCGTCCGCCGGAGAAATAAAATTTCTGGCATCCTCCTCTGACGCAATCACAACCGCCGGCGTTTCTGACCATCCCATGATTCCTTCCACTTCCGGATGCAGCGGACTCCCGATAATCACAATCTGCCTGCCTGCCCTGCTTTCCTTCTCTACAATCCCATGGATCCGCTTCACGAAAGGACAGGTTGCATCTATGCAGACCAGTCCCTTATTTTCAATACTACGGCTGATATTCTTTGGTACGCCATGGGAACGGATAATGACAACCCCCTCCTGCAGAGCATCCAGCTCCGCAGCGCTCTGGATCACATGAACCCCTTTTCTTTCCAGATCCCTGACCACCTCTTCATTATGGATAATCGGTCCATACGAATAGATCTTCCTGCCGCTTCCGGCCTGTTCATACACTGTGTCTACCGCCCGTTTTACGCCAAAGCAAAACCCGGCGCTCTTTGCCACAATCACTTCCATTACAATCCTCCGCACAGTCTGATCACGGCATCCGCCGCTTCCTGCACCGTCATAGAAGAAGTATCAATGACCACCGCATCTTCCGCCTGCTTCAAAGGAGAAATGTCTCTCGTCATATCCCGATGGTCTCTCTCCCGGATATCCGCTTCAATCTCCTCCAGGCTGCATGTACCTCCTTTGGCGGCAAGCTCTTCAAAACGTCTTTTCGCCCGCACTGCTGTACTGGCCGTCAAATACACCTTCACTTCTGCGTCAGGCAGAACACAGGTTCCAATGTCTCTTCCATCCATCACCACATTCTCTCTGGAAGCAAGCTCCTGCTGCAGTCTGACCAGTTTTGCCCTTACTCTGGGATTCACTGAGCTGTGAGAAGCCATCCGGCTGACTTCCTCCGTCCTGATCATTCCGTTTACATTTTCCCCGTTGAGAAAGACAACCTGCTCTCCCTGCTCATATCCGATGGTAATATCTGCCTCCTCACACTTCGCATTGATCTTTGCCGTATCTTCCGGACAAATCCCGTTGCGGAGCAAAAACAACGCCATCGCACGATACATAGCGCCTGTATCGATATAAATATAATTCAGTTTCTCCGCAATTTTCTTCGCGATAGTACTCTTCCCCGCTCCTGCAGGTCCGTCGATCGCAATCTTATGGCTCATTTTACAACCTCCTGTTATTATATCGTTTGTTATATTAAGATGGAACATCCTGCCGTTTCCGAACAGCAGCCGCCGCGCTCTCTCCTGCAAGATATCCTGTAGACCATGCGATCTGCAGATTAAAACCGCCTGTCAGCCCGTCCAGATCCATTACTTCTCCCGCAAAATACAATCCCTTTGCTTTCTTAGACTCCATGGTGGCCGGATTGACTTCCTTTACATGCACGCCGCCTCTGGTCACAATGGCCTCCGTATATCCTCTTGTACCGATGATCTCCAGCTTCCAGCCTTTGATCAGAGAAACAAATTTCTTCCTCTCCTCTTTCGTAATTTTATTTATCATTTTGTCAGGATGAATCCCTGACAGTTCTATCATCACAGGAACCAGTCTGGCCGGAAACAGCCCTCCTATCGCATTTTTAAATTGTTTATTCTGGTTACCGCCAAAGTCGCGCAGGATTCTTTGGTCCAATTGTTCCATCGTCAGCGCTGGTTTTAAATCCAGCGTTAAAAAACAATTGCTGTTTTCTGCCTTTTTGTCCAAATAGCTGCTGGCGCTTAAGATCAGCGGCCCGCTTACTCCAAAATGCGTAAACAGCATTTCCCCAAATCCTTCATATAACAGCCTTTGCCCAGAATACAGGCATGCTCTTACGTTTTTCAAAGATAACCCCTGTAATCTCATTGGATAACTTTCCCGGATTTCCAGCGGTACAAGCGATGGAGACGTTTCCACAATCGTATGCCCGGATTTTTCCGCCATACGATACCCATCGCCGGTAGAGCCCGTAGACGGATAAGAAAGTCCTCCTGTCGCTATCACCACCGCGTCGGCTGCCTCCTTCCCGCCGTTTTTCATCATGACTCCTGTTACTTTATTGTCAGACATCAAAATCTCCTTTACCTTTGCATGATATCGGATTTCTACCTGTTTTTCTTTTAACAGCCGTTCCATTGTGCCAATCACATCAGAAGAATGATCCGACAGGGGAAAAACACGGTTTCCCCGTTCCGTTTTCAGCCGGCAGCCGTTTTGTTCAAAAAAATCCATCACATTATAATTTGAAAAATGATAAAAGGCGCTATACAAAAATTTCGCATTATGCACAATATTTTCAAACAGATTTTCCCTATCACAGGCATTTGTCAAATTACATCTGCCCTTTCCGGTAATAAATATTTTTTTACCCGCTTTTTCATTTTTTTCAAGCAGCAATACGCGCGCACCGCACTGCGCTGCCCGGTACGCCGCCATCATTCCCGCTGCGCCGGCCCCAATAATAATTACTTTACACATCTGATTCCTTTTTCAGCGACCGCACCATCATCGGTTCGTCGCCGATATAATTGATTTCATCATTGTAATATACCTGATACGTATTCCATACATCTTCCAGCGTTTCCAATCCCTGTTTTACTTCCTTCGGACACTTCAGGCAAAGCGCAACTACCAACGCGTTGATCACGCTCAGAGGCGCCACAAGCGAATCCACAATGGACACCATATCGCTTCTGGCCAGCAGATTACAGGAAGAGTAGAGGTTCATAGGCGAGTGTACACTGTCCGTAATGGTAATGACTTTGGCATTTCTGTCATTAGCAAACTCCATAGCCTTTAACGTGCGCATCGAATATCTTGGAAAGCTGATGCCGATCACAGCATCTTTTTCATTAATCCGAATCATCTGTTCGAACAGCTCGCTTACATTCGTCGTGCGGATTAAATGGACATTGCCACGGATCATATGCAGATAGAAACTAAGGAAATCCGCAAGCGGCTCACAACTCCTGATACCGACAATATAAATATTTTCCGCTTCCAATATGCTGTCCACTGCGGCCTCAAACGCCACAGGATCCAGATTTTCAATCGTATCCTGAATTTTCTCAATATCTGCCGTCAGCACCGCGCTTAAAATTTCCGACTGGGTGCTTTTACCATATTTCACACTGATTTTCTGTACAGTACTCAGCTTACTCTGTACCCACTCTTCCAATGCCTTTTGAAATTCAGGATAACCGTCATACCCAAGCCCCGATGCAAAACGCACGACAGTTGACTCGCTGATGCCAAGATTTTCTCCCAGCCTCGCCGCAGTCATAAACACCGCCTGCTCGTAATGATCGGTAATAAACGCCGCAATTTTTTTATGACTCTTACTCATGGAAACAAATTTCTCATTCATGCGGGTAATAATATCGTTTCTGTTTTCTTCCATGCCTACTCCGCCAGTCCGCTGTATTCACGATAAACATTGATCAATAAAGTTAACGTTTCTTTTTCCGTCAGATCAAAATCTCCCGTTAAAGACATACATGCCGCCCCGTGAATAAAAATCCACATTTTCATAAACAGCTCCCCCGGATTTCCCACGCCCGCCGTTTTTGCCTTTGCTATCTCCCGGCTCACCATGCCTGTGCTGCCGTTCAAAAGTTCGTACATACTCTTTTCACCCCGGTGTCCGGATAAAAATAACAGCCGGAATGTATTTTTTTCGGTCGTAGCAAATTCAATATACGCCATTCCCAGATTGACAAATGGAAGCTCGTCCCTTTTAGGATAAAATCTACAGAAATTTTCAAAAAACACAACCGATCTTTTATATACATCTCCGATCAGCTGATCCATGTTTTCATACAACCGGAAAATGGGCTGCGTCGAACACCCCGTTTTTGCCGCCAGCCTTCTGGCAGTCACCTGTTCAAACCCCTCCTCCTGCATCAATGCAAAAGCATTGTCTAAAATCATATTTTCCGTAACAGTTGCTTTTCTCGCCATACTTTTCTCCTCTAACTCTATTTAACAGGTGATAACATATGAAATTTTAGCCTGAATTTTCCAAAAAGTCAAGTGTCGATAAAAGGTTCCATTTTTTTACACGATTCATCTGCTCATCCCGCTGCGCCGTTTACAATAGAGGCGCAATCGCTTTCATCAGACATCCCACTAATTTCACAGAACATCTCTCCTTCCGTGCCGTTTCCATTGTAACCTGTCTGCATTTTCCGAGAGCAGACTGGAAATCCGCCTCTATTTCAGAAATACAGTCCGTTTGATAAAGATATGTGGCGCATTCAAAATGATGATATAAGCTGCGATAATCTAAATTGATCGTACCTACGACCGCTTCCCTTGCATCGCTGACAAATACTTTTGCATGTACGAATCCCGGCGTATATTCATATAGTTTCACCCCTGATTCCAGCAGAGAAGCATAGTGGGTCTTTGCCAATGCATAGGGAATCGATTTATCAGCAATACCCGGAAGCAGTATGACCACCTCCACCCCTCTTTCCGCCGCAAATTTCAGGGCAGTCTCCATTTCACCGTCTAAAATCAAATAGGGCGTCATAATATGCACATACTGCAGAGATCTGTTCAGAATATCCATATACACCCGTTCCCCCAGCTTGTCATTGTCCAGCGGACAGTCACCATATGGAATCACATACCCTTTCGTCCCCCGCGCAGACTCCGATGAACCGGAAAGAAAATGAAGCGGTATATTCTCCCGCTCATCAATCCCCCACATCTGCAGAAACATCAGGGTAAAACTCTTTACTGCTTCTCCCTTCAGCATAAGAGCGGCATCTTTCCAATGCCCGAATTTTTTCTTTTGATTAATATATTCATCTGCAAGATTTACACCACCGTTAAATGCCACCTGACCGTCAATCACTAAAATTTTTCTATGATCCCGGTAATTATAATGTGTGGAAACAAACGGTGTGACAGGCGCAAATATTTTACAGCGAATCCCCAATGCCTGCAGACGTTTTGGATAATCATGCGGCAGCAATGCAAACTCACAGGTTCCGTCATACATGACACGCACATCCACGCCCTCCGCTGCTTTCCGTGCCAAAATCTCCAGTATCCTGCCCCACATAATCCCTTCGTCTATAATGAAATACTCCATAAAAATAAAATGCTTTGCCATCTGCAGCTGTCTGAGCATCTCTTCAAACTTTTTCTCTCCCGACGGGAAATACATAACAGATGTATTTTCATATACAGGATGACATCCGCTCCTGTGCATATAGTGCGCCAAAGCGGCTATCCCGGGGTTTTCCTCTGAAAGCCGTTCCATCACTTCACACGGCTGCAAAATCGCTTCTTTTGTATCTGTCAGAATCTGATGCATACGCATTTTCAAAGCTCTGTGCCCGATATCACTCTGCATATATAAAAACAAAACGACGCCAAATACGGGAAGGAGCATAATTACAATCAGCCATGTGATTTTTGTCATAGGATTCATCCTGTTATTTAATAGATAAACTACCATCCCTGCCGTAAACAGCATCGCACCGCCCCAAATATGCGGCAGAAATTCTTCAAACCAGTGAAAAATGCCAAAGAGAATCACAATCTGTGCTGCCAACAACAGCAGCATCAATCCAAAACGACTGAATATGGCATGAACAATCCCTTTCTGTCCCTTTTTTAATAAGGAAAGCCCTTTGTTTTTATAATCTGACTGCATAACCTTCGCTCCTTTTGTACTTTTCGTCGAAAATCCTGCAAAATATTATAGCACAAGCCAGGCGGTTTGTCCCGCACACAATTGCAGTTATGGACAACCTGTGCTATAATAAATATATTCTACTGTGCGAGGAGCCAAAAAATGGAAGAACTTTTACACATTGTATTAAACACGATCGTTGCCTACGCCATTTTATTATTTGAGTTTGTAGGTGTTTTTGTTATCATCATTGCCTGTTTAAAAGGTATCGTAGACTATATCAAAAAGAGTCCCGACATCCGTCTGAATCTTGCAAAGGGTATGGCTATGGGATTGGAATTTAAACTTGGAAGCGAGATCCTCAGGACCGTAGCTGTGAGGGAATTTCGCGAAATACTGATCGTTGCCAGTATTATTTCTCTGCGGGCGCTTCTCACCTTCCTGATCCACTGGGAGATCAAAAACGAAGAACAGGAAAAAAAGAACATCTGATGAAGGAGAAATAAATTTGAAATCAATTGTTAGCTTTGATTTGGATATGACGCTGCTCGATCATAAAACATACCGCATCCCGGACAGCGCTATGGAGGCCATTGACAGACTGCGTAACAACCATTACATCGTTCTTGCGACAGGACGGGATATGGATAATTATTTCAGCCGGCAGTTTCGGGATATTGTTCAGGCAGACGCTATTATACATAATAATGGAACCAAAATTACAGTCGGTAAGCAGGTTATCTATGAGACCTGCATGTCAAAAGAACTGGTTACATCCATTCTGCAGTTTGCAGACCAGAACAATTTATCCGTAGGAATTACGCTTGGAAATAATGATTACTACACCCATCCGGAACAGGTCAGAGACAGGGATATGGAAGTTTGGGGGGAATCAAACAGGCAGTATAAGGATCCATGGGAACTGACAGACAAAAACATCCGGACTTTAGTTTATATTGGAGAGCGGGAAGGCGCCAAAACGTTAGAAGAAAACTTTCCTGCACTGAAATGTCCTTTGTTCGAAGGTGTAAAAGGCGCCGATATCATTGAAAAACGTAATTCCAAGGCAATTGGACTGCAATTTTTATGTGATTATCTGGGAACAGATATAAAAGACTCTTATGCATTTGGCGACAGTATGAACGACTATGAGATCTTGAAGGCCGCCGGCGTGGGAATCGCAATGGGAAATGCCATCCCAGCGCTAAAAGAAGTAGCAGATTACGTGACAGAGAACATTGAAGAAGACGGTATTTTAAAAGCCTGCCAACATTTCCATCTAATTTAAGGAATAGAGACAGCACAGGAATAAAAAAATGGCGGTCCTGATTAGCAACAATCAGAACCGCCATTTTTAACTTTTCAATAACCGATTCATTTTATAGAATTATACCGGATAAGCGCCGTTCTTTGTATCCGCCTGCGTCATATCCACTTTTTCCTGTTGTGCCTGACGATATTTAAAGAAGTCTGTTGCTACCTGCGGGAACAGCGCATAAGACAATACGTCTTCCTCCTGCTGTTTCCATTCTTTCATCTCAGATTCCAGCTTATCCATCTCATTCTCAATCAAATCAGCCGGACGGCATGTAATTCTCTTTTCGCCGGGAATTACCTTGTCAATCACTTCCTGGCTCATCGGTTTTACAGTCTGGCCATATTCACCGCGGAGCACTGCCTTCGTCTCCTTAGTCGCCATCTTATACCGCTCACCCATAAGTACATTAAATACGGCCTGTGTCCCGACAATCTGGGAAGAAGGCGTTACAAGAGGCGGCTCGCCCAGATCCTTACGCACTGCAGGAATCTCACGAAGCACATCATAATATTTGTCTTCCGCATTCTGCTCTTTTAACTGGCTTACCATATTGGAAAGCATTCCGCCCGGTACCTGATACAATAACGTCTTAATATCAACGCCCATAACCTTCGGATTGAGCAGACCGCTTGCAAGGCACTCGTCTCTGTAAGGCCGGAAATAATCGGCAATCTCAGCAAGAACATTCTGGTCATATCCTGTATCATAAGGAGTTCCCTTGAATGTTTCCACCATCACTTCTGTTGCGGGCTGCGAAGTCCCCATCGCAAAAGGAGAAATTGCACAGTCAATGACATCTACGCCCGCTTCCACTGCCTTCAGATAAGTCATGGAAGCCACGCCGGATGTATAATGTGTATGAAGCTGGATCGGCAGCTTGGTTGCCGCCTTCATAGCGCCGATCATTTCAGATGCCTTATACGGCACAAGCAGACCCGCCATATCTTTGATACAAATGGAATCCGCACCCATTTCCTCGATCTTCTTTGCCATATCCACCCAGTATTCCAGTGTATACGCATCACCCAGCGTATAAGAAAGCGCTATCTGTGCATGGCCTCTGCCTTCACGCTGTTTGATCTTGTTTGTAGCGTTTACCGCCGCCTGCAGATTGCGCAGATCGTTTAAGCAGTCAAAAATACGGATAATATCAATTCCGTTGGCAATGGATTTTTCTACAAAGCTGTCTACCACATCGTCCGCGTACGGTCTGTAACCGAGGATATTCTGGCCTCTGAACAGCATCTGCAGCTTTGTATTCTTAAATCCGTCTCTCAATTTTCGCAGTCTTTCCCACGGATCTTCCTTTAAAAACCGAAGAGATGCGTCAAAGGTAGCGCCGCCCCAGCACTCTACTGCATGATAACCTACTTTATCCATTTTGTCGACAATGGGAAGCATCATGTCGGTCGGCATTCTTGTTGCAATCAATGACTGATGCGCGTCACGCAAAACGGTTTCCATTATTTTAATTGGTTTCTTTTCCATTTTCTATTTTCCTCCTGTCTTAGAATACTCCGAATACAGCCATAAATGTTCCGGCTGCCACTGCAGTACCGATTACGCCGGCCACATTAGGCCCCATCGCATGCATAAGCAGGAAGTTGGTAGGATCCGCCTCCGCGCCTACTTTCTGCGACACCCTCGCTGCCATAGGCACCGCCGATACACCTGCGGAACCAATCAGAGGATTTACCTTGCCGCCTGACAGCCTGCACATAATCTTTCCGAACAATACACCGGCCGCCGTACCGAACGCAAAAGCAATCAGACCTAAGATTACAATAAAAATCGTATCCCAGTTCAAAAAGGCTTCCGCACTTGTCGTGGCGCCTACGGACGTACCAAGCAGAATGACAACGATATACATCAGTGCGTTGGATGCGGTATCTGTCAGCTGTCTCACCACGCCGGATTCCCGGAACAGATTACCAAGCATCAGCATACCAACCAAAGGCGCTGTTGTAGGAAGAATCATACATACTACAATCGTAACGATAACCGGGAACAGAATCTTTTCCAGTTTAGAAACCGGACGAAGCTGTCCCATCTTGATCTTTCTCTCCTCTTTTGTCGTCAACAGCTTCATAATCGGCGGCTGAATAATCGGAACAAGAGACATATAGGAGTACGCCGCCACAGCAATCGGACCCAGCAATGCGGTCTGTCCTAATTTTCCGGCAAGGAAAATCGAAGTCGGGCCGTCGGCGCCGCCGATAATAGAGATTGCCGCAGCCGCTTTATCATTGAATCCCATTGCAATTGCGCCGAAATATGCGGCAAAAATACCAAACTGCGCTGCCGCTCCTAACAGAAAGCTCTTGGGATTCGCAATCAGCGGACCAAAATCCGTCATGGCTCCTACCCCCATAAAAATCAGGGACGGCAGGATGGCCCATTCATCCAGAACATAGAAATAATACAGTAAGCCGCCTACGCCGTTTGCAGCATCTTCCGCATGGATCATAATATCCGGATAGATATTGACAAGCAGCATACCGAATGCTATCGGAGTCAAAAGGAGCGGCTCAAACTCTTTTGCAATAGCAAGATAAAGAAATACACAAGCCACTACAATCATAACGTAATTTCCAACAGTCAAGTTGAAAAATGCCGTTTGATGTATTAGATTGTCTAAAGTTGTTGCGATATAAGACATTTTATCGACCTCCTGTTGTCGTTCGCATTCATACGACAGTAATTAGTTTAATGTTGCCAGTAAAGCGCCTGCTTCCACAGGATCCCCCACTGCCACATCAATGCTTGCTACTGTACCGTCTGAAGGAGCAACAACCGGAATTTCCATCTTCATCGCTTCCAAAATTACCACAGGATCACCGGCCTTCAATGCCTGTCCTACGCTTGCTTCCACTTTAAATACCTTGCCTGCCGCACCGGCTTCCACCTTAATGCTTCCTGCTGCGCCGGCTGCCTTCGGCGCTGCTGCAGGCGCTGCTTTTGGAGCGGCCTTCGGCGCCGCTTTGGGCGCTGCTGCAGGCGCTGCGCCTGTGGATACGCCTTCTTCTACTACAACATCATATACGTTTCCATTTACAGTAATGGTATAATTTTTCATTTTCATATCCTCCTGTTCGTTAAGCTCTCTGCCATTTATTCGTATTTGCCCTTCTGATGCTTCTTACCACAAAACCGTCTGTGGAAGCAGCGCCTTCGCTGGCGGCAATCGCTGCGGCAATTACAGCAACAAGTTCCAAATCATCTGTCAGATCTTCTTCGGCTTCGGCTGTGGCCGGAGCAGCGCTGACCACCGGTTCTCTCTTTTCTTCCTGTACCTCTTTTCCTTTTCTGGAAAAAGCGGACTGAATCTTCGGAATCAGCACAAATGCGGAAATAATCACACTGATCAGAATCAGCACGACAAATACGGTACCCATACCGATCACTGTGTTAAGCAGCGCCTTCTGCATCAGTTCCCCAAAACTATACTGTACATTTGTGGTGACACTGGTCAGTTCCAGATTTTTATCCAATATAATTTCAACCTGCGCATCTCTGATCGAACCGTCGACCATCACACTGATAATTGTAGATTTCTCGCTGATTTCAACTTCATGGTCTTCCATGATAGCCTGATAACTACCCATATCCTCCTGAGCGGCTTTCCAACTTGCAAATGCGGCAGCAAGCACTTCATCACCGGCATACTGCTCCTCCATACCGGCCTGTACGACAGCATTGATACTCTCCACCAGATTATCTGCATACAAAATCGCATCTTCCTCTGTGATCCTATCGTCAGCTACCGTCTCATCCGCTTTGGAACCACAGGCTGTAAGGCCCAGGATACAAGTAATCATACCTAATACTAATAATATTTTTTTCATATTAAGTATCATCCTTTCTTTTTAAACTGTTCCATGCTTCTTAGCCGGACGATCTTCTCTCTTCGTAAAGAGCATCTCAAAAGCGCCGATTATGTATTTCCTTGTATCGGCCGCTTCTACGATCTCATCCACATAGCCTCTCCTGGCTGCGCTTTCCACACTGGTCTGCAGCTTCGCATATTCCGCCGCGCAGGCGTCTATCGCCTCTGCGCCCTGTCCGTCGCAAATAATTCTGGCCGCCAGTTTTGCATCCATCATGCCGATTTCCGCATCCGGCCACGCAATCGTTATATCCGCACCGATCGCTTTGGAATTCATAGCCACATACGCGCTGCCGTACGCTTTTCCGATAATTACATTTACCTTCGGAACCGTAGCCTGTGCAAACGCAGCCGTCAGTCTTGCCGCCGCCTTTGCCATTCCTTTTTCCGCGCACACCGTTGCTTCATAACCTTTTACATTGGTCAGGGACAGAACCGGGATCTCAAACGCATCGCAGAAATTTACAAAATCAGCTGCCTTCGCACATCCTTTTTCCGTCAGAACCGCATCAAACTTATCCGTCACATTTCCGTCGGCATCACAAATTTCCGTTCTGTTTGCCACTGCGCCAACCGTAACGCCGTTTAATTTGATCAATCCGGTCACCATTTCTCTTGCATAATTTTCCTTCAATTCAAAAAATACATTGTTGTCGGAGAGGATCGACAGGGCAATGGAGGTATCCCCCACGCAGTTTGCAAGCTCTGCGCTGGCTCTGTTCAGGTCGTCCGTACACTCCGCATAGGAAGCGTCATCCTCATTGTTTGCCGGAAGCAGAGAAACCAATTCCCGGATTTTTCCGAGGATTTCGGCTTCATCCGCCACAACGTCAACAATTCCCGCTTCCTGGCTCTGGAAAGCGGCGGATGCGCTGTTGCATTTCTCCGTTGTATTTCCATCCAGCGCATTGGGCGCATTCACAAAAAGTCTGGCCTTTTTTTCTTCCATAAATGTAAAATCAGTCAGTGTCGGAATCAGGGCAAGTCCACCCCCGCATGTCCCGAATACTGCCGTAATCTGGGGTATCACGCCCGATGCCATAACCTGTTTTTTATAAATTTCCCCAAAACCGTTTAACGCATCGGTAGCCTCCTGCAGTCTGAGCCCGGCAGACTCAATCAGACCGATAACAGGCGCGCCTGTTTTTAATGCCAGATCATAGAGGTTTGTAATTTTTTTTGCATGCATTTCACCTACACTGCCGTTTAATACGGAAGCGTCCTGGCTGTATACATACACAAGACTGCCGTCAATCACTCCGTAACCGGTAATCACACCGTCTGAAGGAGTCTCTGTCTGTTTCAGATTAAAATCCGTAGCTCTCGCTGTCATGCGCGCGCCGATTTCAACGAAACTGTTTTCATCGAGCAAAGCTGCTATTCTTTGACTCGCTTGTGAAGTAGTACTCATTTTTCAGCCCTCCATTTTATATAAATAGTAAATAAAAAAAACGTATTTTGCAGGAAAGCGCAGAAAATCCCCTCCCGCATCTGAATCAGTATATCATAAAAGAACCGCTCTGCCTAGCTAAAATAGCGCGAATCTTCAGAAAAAATTTTGTCCGCTCTTTTCTGTTTGCGCCCAATTTCCAGCGCGTGAACAAAGCAGACGGCCGCATCAACACTGTGATGCGGCCGCCTGCTTTTCTTTCTGGTATTAAAAAGCGTTCATTAGAGTCTCTTTTGCACCGATATACGCCGCGGGGCGGCAAATTTCTTTACGAATCCGTATGCTATGGGTCATTCACCCCAGACATTACCGTCTTTATCCGTAAACTTTCCTGTACATACCTGAATCAGGTCAATCAGCCATCCGATCCCCAGACAGCCGCCTGTCAGCAGCCAGATAATACCGGTGCCTATTTTTCCAGTCATAAACCTATGTACGCCAAGCCCTCCTAAAAATAATGTGATCAATATTGCCGATGTTTTGCTCATTTCAACTTTCCTCCGTTTTTCTTTCTGTTTTGCCATAAAAATCTCTTTGTTTAATCCCCGTATACCGTAGTGAAGATTTCGCCGTCGTCACAGTCAAAAATGACCGGATCGGAATACGCATAATTGTCCGCAGCGTCCCGCATTTCACAAATCATTGCATATCTCCCCTCTGGCAGCGGCATTTCCGCAAATGCGGTATCCGGCCCCACTAAAATAGTTTCGGCCGCATAAGGTTCAAAGTCATCCTCGCCGGTAGCCGTAGCCAGATACCAGACGGTAGTAATTTCATCCCCTTCCTGTAGAAGCCGCAGATCTTTGTCCGCCATACCGTTCTCATCGATTCCCCTGCGCGCACCGAGAATATTCCACTGTCCGACGCCAAAGTCATAAGATACCTGCAGATGATACTCTTCTCCATTCAGGAGCACCGGAACAGAATAAAGATTGTAATCCTCGCCTTCGAAGCTCAGATCCATACAGACCAGACTGCCGTCGATGCTTCCCCAGACGCCTCTGAAATTATCGGAAAATATACCGTTGTCCCAGTCGGCTTCCATATCGTTATCCGTACCCAGCAGCATCATCATATCATTTTCCTCATCCACATAATAAAGAGAAAAACCGATACCGGCCAGGATTCCGTCAGCCTGTGGGCCAAGCGTCAGGAAGGAGACACCCTCCTCGTCCACGTCCAGAGCCACGCCGTCCCAGCCCATGGAAGCCAGACTCTGCACTTCCTGCAGCGTATCGAATCCGCTCTCCGCAATATACTCCATTCCGGACTCATCCAGTTCTCCGGTAAGCTCATAGGCATAAAAATATTTAAATGCCGTACCCGCGCCAAGACTTGCATAACTGTTAAAATTGTCCACATCACCGTCGTAGGAATAGTAACACGAAAGCCCTGTCGCCTCAGTCCGGTACTGTCCGTTCACCTGGTAAAGAATACATGCGTTAAGCGCATCCACCACAGCCTGCGCCGATCCGAGAACGTCAAGACTCTGGCGGGCCATATGCCCCAGATCCACCATGTTGGTGTATCCCTGTTCTCTGGTGTTTCCGCCATAATTTTCGCTCCGAGCGGCAAGACGGCCAAACTCGGAGAAAAATCTCGGATCCGCACAGGCAGCGGCCAGAGCTTCCGCTCCAAAAGCCTCATAAGCGTCCAAAAGCGGGCCTGCCATAGAAAGATCCGTAAGGGAAAGCGTAACGTTGTCCTGCGTGCCGACCTCCTCACAACCGGCATAGTAGGTATCGCAGATGATCCTGCCAAGTGCGGCGCCGTCCATCAAAGGATCCTCTGCCAATGCGCCCACCCATCCGGCATAATACCAGCCGTTGCCAGGCTCGCTCTCCTGCGAGGCAACCAGATAGTGCGCAAGATCAGCGAAGGTATACGCCACATCCACCGTTGCCATCAGGCAGGTGTCAAAGCCGATCATCTCCAGCGGCGGGTTTTCCACAGAAGAATCCCACACACCTGTAAAGGCATCATACATCTCTTCCAGCGTCAGAGAATCATAATCATACAACTCATCAAACGCTGCTCCCGCAACGGAACCGCCGCCATGATTCCAAAACACCACCGCTGTCTTTTCCGCAGGGTAGTTGTCCTTCGCAAAACGCAGGAACTCCTCCAGTGTCCCGGCATCGCCCATATTGGCGGCAGGCTGCTCATCCACCAGACTCAGACCCTCGCTGTTATAAAGCCAGCGCTGAAGCAGGCCAGCGTCCACCAAATCATTATGCCAGACGGAGGATCCCCCCGTCTCAATGACCACATTTACATTCTCAGGCAGAGACACTTCCAGCAGCTCGCCGAGATCGTATGTGGCAAATCCGCCGCCGGACTCAAGGTCACTGCCGCAGAGATACCAGTAGACGGCCCAGCTCCCTTCCTCCGCCACGGCATCGGACGCAGTCTGCCCGGCCCCGGAAAACGCCTCTTCCTGCTCTGGAACGCCTTCCTGGCCGCAGCCGGTAAACACAGACAGCATCGCAAATACCGAAAACAGAAGCACCACACTCTTTTTTACGATTTTTGCTCCCTTTTTCACAGTCTTTCCTCCTTCGTCCTGTCTTCTCCACACTCCGGATTATCCCTCTGACAGCAGCTTCCGCATACCTTGCCGGTTATCCCGCTTAGGCTGTTTCCGCACAATTGCACGGCAGCATATTCTGCCACAGTCCACGCTGCCATCCACACACAGTATACCGTGACAGCCTGCTGAAGGGGGCGCATCATCATAAATCGACCGGAAACCGCATTCAATGTATCCATGCGGCGGTATTTCCTATCTAATAAGGAACTGCCCGCAGATGAACCGGAGTACAAATAAAAAATCTCTTTTTGGCACCGCGCCCGCAGTATAGACAGCCTCCTGTGCCAAATACTCCCTGCCGCCGTCCCCGCCTACCAGATAATAGGTAACGCTTCCTACCTGCATCCCCTTTTCCACCGGTGCGTGCAGCGTCTCCTTGATCTCTGTTTCCGCGACCACGTCCTCACCCTGTTTTACCAGCAGACGAATCGGCAGCTCCTTCCGCTCCCTGCACACCGCCACCGACACGCCGTGAAACGGACTGCCGTCCTTTGCCGCCCCATCTGCAACCGGTATCGGCTGCAGGACGGCTTCGGGCGAAAATTCACGATAAGTATAGTTTTCCAAGCCGTAGGCAAACAGATTTTTACTGTCCGCCCATTTCCACGTCTTATGATTCGGCCAGCCGCAGGCAAGCAGCGCCAGCGCCAGTCTCTTCCCGTCCCGTTCCAGCGCGCCTACATAGCAGTAGCCCGCCTGACTGGTAAATCCGGTCTTTCCCGACAGAGCGCCATCCATCATATGCAGAAACGCATTGTGGTTACTGCATGAGTAACCGGCCTTTCCTTCTGTATCTCCAAAAGAATGAAACGGCGACTGCGTAATCTCCAGAAAGGCTTCTCTCTGCGGCGACTGCATCACACAATAACGCATAATCCTTGCAAGATCTTCCGCGGTCGTGGAATGTATGATTTTCTCCCCGTCCGCATCTGCCGCCTCCGCGTCCAGTCCGTTCGGCGTCAGGAAATGTGTATGCTCACAGCCGATTTCTTCCGCCTTTTTTGTCATCCGGCTGCAGAACACCCGTACCGCTTCCATACTTTCCTCCTTTGTCCGCGCATCTGCCGCCGGCAGATCCAGCTCTCTGCCGCCAATATATTCCGCAATCGCAACCGCCGAATCATTATGTGACTCCAGCATAAGAGAATGCAGAAGGTCATCCATTTTATAGGACATTCCCTTCTGCATTCCCAGATGCACCTTGGGCTGGCCTGCCGCATAGGCGGATGCCGTTACCACGTCCTCCCTGTCCGCGGTTTCCAGCGCCAGAATGCATGTCATAATCTTAGTCGTACTGGCCATCGGAAGCGCTTCCTTCCCGTTTTTTTCATACAACACTCTCCCGCTGTCCATGTCCAGCAGTACCGCAGCCTTCGCATAGAGCCGGCCTGTCAGTTCCTTTTCCTTCCTCTGCGCTTCATCCGTCTGCTCCTGCTCTGCTTCCTCATGCAGACTATGTATGCTTTCTTCCTCTGCCGCACCTTCTGCCTGCAGAAGCGCCGCCTCCGGCAATAATCCTGTCATCGCTGTAACTGTTATCATTGTAACTATGGCAATCCTGATCTTTCCGCCCATTGAATCCGCCCATATACATTCTTACTCCATATATATGTAAAAAGTATGACGCTTCATTCCTCTCAGGCAGCGCACGACCCGCCAATAGCCTGCTGCTTCGGGAAACGTTTCCGTCACCGATCCTTAAAATTTTCCACCACCGCCGCCATGCGTGCTGCCGGAAGACGAAGTATGGGTCTTAGAACCGCCCGCACTCCTGTCGCTTTCCTTTGGTTTTTCCCTTCGCTCCACATGCTTATAAAGAAACAGATCGTTCTGCTTTGTCAGTTTCATACTGCCGCTTTTTACATAATCATCAGCCTTTGACTGACTTTGCACCGTCTTAAGCTGCCCTTTCATAATCCCGGTTACAATCAATGCAATTACAAACCCGATTGCGGCTGAGACCGCAAGATGCGTGACAAACCCAAACGGCTCCTGCGGAAGATTGCCAATATCATATGGTTCACCCAGATCCGCCTGCGTGATAAAATCATCGCACAGACTGGCAAATGTAGTAAACGCTGCCGCGTACGCGCCTTCACTCAGATCGTCCACAAACTGTTCCGACATATACTCTCGTCCCGCATCAGTGACTGCCGTTATTCCGTAACCAGACGTTGTTATGTACCAGTCCCTCTCCTCCATACTGATGAGAAAAAGTATCCCGTCTTTCCCCTCCCCGAAACCATACCCGTTATGATCAAAGAAATCATCGGCGTACTGCGCGGCGGACAGCCCTTCCAGGGAGTCAACCGTAACTACCACAATGTCTGTCTGCTGGCGCTCACTGATCTCATCCAGCAAAGACGACAGTTCCCCTTCCTCGCTGTCCGAAAGCAGATCCGCCGCATCCACGAGTCTCTGCAGGCCGTCCTCAGCAAATACCGGGCACACAGAAATAACAGCGAAAAGCAGCACAAAAAATATCGCACACAGTCTTTTTTTCATAATCCGCCCTCCCTATAACAGCCATAACAGGTAAGAAGCGGCAAACACCACCGCGCCTACGATTCCTGTCAATCCAAACAGCCATTTTTGATATGCAGCTTTATCCAACGGCAGATCGCCGATCATTTTCCCGCTCTGTCCGTTCATGGCAAAGAGATAGTTCTGCCCGTTCCATCTCGTGCTCAGCAGCCAGACGGGGAAAAGCGCATATTTCACCACGGACTTCTGCAGCCGGATACTGCCCGCCTCTTTTTCAGCCGCTGCATACCCCTCTACCGTTGCGTAAAAGGCGTCCTCCACACTTTTCCTGATCCGCGCATTGGCACGCGCGGCGCTCGTTCCGGCGTCCACATCGTATTTATCAGCCAGAAAACCAGCCAGATACGCGGTTTTGAACGCTACCGCCTCCGAGAAATCAAAAGGCTCCAGAGATTCCATCAGATCATCCGGCATCCTTGTCGAACCGTCAACGGGAACTTTTTCAAACACAATACTGCCTTCCCTGATCGCCGCATAATGACTAGTCTCCGTATACTGATACCGGCTGTCGCTCCATGTCCTGATCCTGGTCGCCTTATAGCGCATACTTACCTCTGCGCCGGTATCAAACAACCAGAAGGGAACATACACTCCTTTCACCTCATCAATGTGATTTTGATCCTGAAAGACCTTCGGAAGCAGGCGTTTTCCGTCATAATGTTTCTTCAGGGCAGCCTTCGCAGCATTGACATCCACCTTAAACGGGATCACATAATCCGGCTTCAGAACCCCCGCGAACTGTCCCGTCATAACGACAGGGTTCCCGCAGAACGGACAGGATGTCGCCGCCGTGTTTTCATCGCATGCGATTTCACCGCCGCAGGAATGGCAGACATAGGAACGCAGCCCTTTCGTCTCACTGTCCTGCCATGCCTCCCCGGCAGCGGTCTCCCATCTCATGTCGTCGCCTTTTTCGTTTTTCAATTCCTTGTCGTAGCTGGCCAGTGTTTCCACTTCAAACTCCGTGTCGCAGAATGGACATTTCATCTTTTGCGCCGCACTGTCAAAAGCAATGGCACCGCCACAGCATGGACATTTATATTCTTGTATTGCCGCCATCCCGTTCCTCCTTCTGTCATAATCAATACCCCGTTTCCTGCGGCGGGGTTATTGGCCTTCTGTCGTTTTCGTCAAACGGGTCGCCGCATTCCGGGCAGAACTTCGGCGGATGCGCAGGATCCTCCGGCTCCCATCCGCATTTATCACATTGATAAAGCGGCGCGCCTTCCGGCTTTCTGGCGCCGCATTCCGGACAGAACCTGCCCTTATTCACCGCGCCGCACGAGCACGTCCAGCCACTGCTCTCCACAGGCCGTGCAGAGCCGCATTCCGGACAAAACTTTCCTGTCGCAGAGTCGCCGCACGAACACTTCCACGCGCCCGGCGTCTGCTGCACCGGCCGCTGCTCTGCCGGCTGCTGCCGGGCTGTCTGTGCCTGCTGCTGCCCCATGGCAAATAAATTCTGTGCATTCATACCGCCACCCGCGTTCATGGCCATTCCCATGCCCATAAAGCCTGCCATCGCGCCCGCAGAATTGGATGCCGCCGCTTTCATGGCATCCGCCTGCGCTCCTGCCAGCGCAGCGCCTGCCATATTCGGATTCTGCAGAACGGCTGTACGCTGAAGCTGCTTAATCATTTCTGCATCTTCCTCCGGCAGCGTAACCGAACCGAGCGCGATACTGACCACCTGCAGTCCGCGCAGTCCGCCCCACTTAGCCGATAGAGCGGCATTCATCGCCTCTTCCAGTTCCGTATTATGGGAAACAATCTGGTTGGGGCGCAGTTCCAAATCAGAAAGCCTGCCGAATGCGGGCTGCAGCGCACTGATAAATTCTGTTTTCAACTGACTGTCCAACTCTCCGCGCGTATAGTCCTGTTCCACATTGCCGCAGACATTGGCATAGAACAGCAGCGGATCCGTTATTTTATAAGAATAAACCCCTGAACAGCGCACGGAGACATCCACATCCAGCCCGATCTTGGAGTCTACCACACGAAAAGGAATCGGGTTGGGCGTGCCGAATTTATTGTCCACCAGCTCTTTTGTATTGAAATAATACACCCGCTGGTCTTTACCGGTATCGCCGCCGAAAGTAAAACGCCTGCCGACCGTCCGAAAAGTTTCCCGAATGCTTCCGCCGAGACTTCCTGTGAAAATACTTGGCTCGGTAGAGGCATCATACCGAAATTCACCCGGCTCCGCGCACACTTCTACGACCTTTCCCTGTTCCACAATCATCATACACTGGCCGTCAGCCACGGCGACCACACTGCCGTTTGAAATAATATTGTCGTTTCCTTTCGTATTGGAAGAGCGGGAGCTGGTGCGTTTCCTGCCCTTTGTGACCATAACATCTTTCTCCATTGCCTCACAGTAGAAAAACTCTTTCCACTGGTCTGCAAGCGTCCCTCCCAATGCGCCCGCTCCTGCTTTGATCAGTCCCATAATAAAACCCCCTTCTGCTTTCAAACTTCCTCCGCAGCAATTTCGAAAAGCTCTCTGATACAGACCGTCCTGCGGCTGCAGAGAGCTTTCCGGCTGCAGTCTGCTTTTGCCAGGCTGTCTTTACTCTTCCGTAATCTGGGTGAAATACATAGCGTTCTGTCCGGTCGCATCCGGGAAAAGCATCAGTGCGACTGTCCCGTCAACCTCCGCAAACACGCCCGCATATTTTAACTCGCTTCCACCATTGTCAAACACAATCTCCAGCACATAACCGTCAGACATCAACCCGTATACGCCTTCCAGTGTGCCGCCGCCCTGTACCATGCTGATATTCTGTTCATCGTCAAACACAATCTCCAGACTGCCGTTGTATAATTCCAGAGCCGCATCGGCATCTTCCTGTTCCATCTCCGCACCGTCTACCATGCCGCCGGAAAATGTCCAGCCAGTGCCGATAATGTCTTCCGTAGGCGCAAGCAGTGACAACTGCTGCAGGAACGCCTGCAGATCATCGCTTACCTCCTCTTCTCCTGTCTCATCTTCCGTTACGTCCTCTTCTTCTGCCTCAACGTCCTCTTCCACTTCAGCTTCTTCTTCCACTTCGGCCTCTTCCTCTTCATCGTCCACTGCGGCGGCGGTCTCAGTCTGTGCGGGAGCGCTGCTCTCAGCCGCGGACCCGGAGCCTCCGCAGGCTGTCAGCGAACATACCATCATACCACTCAATACCAGCGCAATAACCTTCTTTTTCATTTTTCATTTCTCCTTTTCTTATTTTCCATTATTTTACAAATACCGTTACAAAGTGAAAGGCGGGAATTTGATGAAATCTCAATCCCCGGCCTTTCCTGCACACACTACGATATTACGCAATTTTTGACAGGCTTTCATAAAAGCCCTCTCTCCTCTTATGCAATATGCACATAATTCTCAATCGCTATTTTTATCGTATTCAGCACGTCTTCCTTCGTGGCAGCAGTAACCGTTGCGGTTCCGATATCACCCATATCAAACGCAAGCGTTGTTTCATTCACCGCTGAGATGGTAAACAACAGAGTCGCTCCATTTGACACATCCGTAATTGCAGCGTACTGGCCCGCATAAATAATAGGGCCTACAAAACTGACAGCCGTCATGTCACTGTTGTCGCCAAAGATAATAACCGCATTCTGATTCGCGGCATCAATTGCCATAACCATCGGTGAACCGGACGCGTCGTTTCCGATAAATCCACCGTCAACCCACGAAGCGATCTCGTTATAATCCAATTGAACGGCATCCGTCTGTCCGGCCGCATTCTGCGGACCCGCCGCTTCAGCAACCGATGCCGGCGTTGCCACTACTGTGAAAGCCAGCGCAGCAGCAGCCAGCAGAACCTTTGATAATTTTTTTGCTTTCATATTTAATCCTCCTACTTTTGATTTTGGGTTAGACCGTAGTCTTATATTTTATGGTTTTCACCATCACCCCGAATATAATATACAACAACAAACTTGGATTATGGCTCCCCGCGCACGAAACGACCGGGAAATGCATGGAATCGACAGTCGTCAGAGAGACGCCCGTAAAATGAACTGCCTGTCTTTTACTGAAAAAGTACAGACACCTCCGTACTTCTCCACAATCGCACAGATACTGTGTACGCCAATCCCGTGCCCTTTCGTATCCGTCACGGGGATTCCCCGTTCAAAAGTGACCTCACCGTCACAGGAATTTATAATCTGCAGAAAGAATTTCCCGTTTTTTTCATAAGCGGAAACCGCAATCGCCGCCGTACCGCCTCTTTCCTGTACTTTCCGGCAGGCATGCAGCGCGTTTTCCAGCGCATTGGACAGCAGTACGCACAGATCGCTTTCGGATATGGGAATGGTCCTGGGAATCCGCGCCCAGATTTCGATGGGAATTCCACATTCTGCGATTTGTCCGGCAAAAGCGGAGAAAATCAGGTTTACCGCTTCGTTTTCACAAAAAACCGTTACACGGACCGCCTCAATCTCTGTGCAGACTTCACGGATATATCTCTGTGCCTGTTCCAAACATCCGTTTTCAATACAGGCGGAAAGATACTGCATATGATGACGCAGATCATGCCGGTAAGCGCTGGCCTTTTTCCGCGATTCCCGCAGAGTCCGGATTTCGCGGACAGCCTGGGCTATCTGCAGATTCAGGATGTCCTGTCTCTGCTCAATCCTTCTGCGGATCTGTCTCTCCTGGGAAGTGTAAACTACAAATACCAGATATGCCACACTGCATACAAACGGCATAAATTCCACCGCAACCAGCACGCCCTCCAAAAGCAGATCTGTGTAAATACGGGTTAAGTAGTCAAAACCATAGTACAACGCAGGCACCAGCCCGAACTGACACTGTACTGAAACCGTAAAATGCGAGACGGAACGTACGGGAGACGCTGCGGCGCGCAGCAGAACCAGCAGGATCGGCAGCGTTACCGCCAGCTCGGCCGTACTCTGCACCACACTGCTGCCCGAACATATCGCAACGATCAGCAGCGCCAGCCAGCGCCGGAGCTGGCAGCACAGGTATGCAGTCAGTACGGAAATAACCGGCCAGACACATTCCCGGCTGAGAATACAGAGTACCACAGCCAGAGGCAGATGTACTGTCAGCGGATACAGGCACCCGACGGTTTCCGGAGCTATGAAGAAATAAATCATTCCCTGAAATACCAGAAGCGCCGCCATACTGCCTGCCATAACAAGACGCCTGCGCCGTGTCCAGACAATATTGCAGAATGCCGCGGACAAGACCATACCAAAAACGCTTACCACAATATGGTTTGCCAGGTACAGAGTGCTCATGGCAGAAATACCTGCTTTCTCTGAAATGCATATTGCAAATACTGGTTTTTGATTTCGGAGCATTTCCCATGCGGGATGGGGATCTTTGCAAGATTATCCATAACGATCATCTTGTAGGAGATATGCCGGATGTACTCCATATTGATTAAAAAAGAACGGTGCGGACGCATGAAATTTTCGTACTGCGAGAGTTTTCCTGCCAGCTCGTCCAGGCTCCCGATACTTTCCAGAATCTCTCCGTTTTCCAGATAAAACAACAGTGTACGCCCTATTACTTCACAGTACTCCAGTCTGTCCAGATCGACGCGCGTGATACCGCTCTTACAACGCAGGATCAGACCGCACCGCCGCGCCTTTTCACATTCCGAAATGGCGGCGTCCATCAGCCGGAAAAAGGACTGCTTCTCCACAGGCTTGATCTGATAGTAATACGCACCGACCGTATAGGAGTCCACCGCAAATTCAGAAGACGATGTCAAAAAAATGATTTTTACGGTGTTATCATACTGACGGATTTCTCTCGCCACACTGATCCCATCTTCCCCCGGCATAATAATATCCAGAAACAGAATATCCCAGTGCATTCTCTTTTCCATTTCAGCCAGCAATTCCAACGGACTGAAAAAAGCCGCATATTCCATTTCCTGACTGCGTTCCGTACAATATTGTTGAAGCAGCAGATTGATTTCATTTAATACAGACAAATCATCATCGCAGAATGCGATCCTTAACATAACAGCGACCATATCCTTTCTGTGGCCCGCGGATCTTGACCCACAGACACAATTTTGCGGTAAAAATCTCTCAGATTACCTAAAAACAAAAAATCCGCAGCGTAAAGACCGAAAAGCGGGCAAATCTGGCAGCGTGTGGACGCTTGACACAGCAGTCAATCCTTATTATGATAAATGACAACCCGTTATCCGGGGACGAATGAGGTTTTTATTCTGACGGATGGAATTATCATACCATCCTGTTTGATTCCGAAACTGCCGTCGGCGCAAAAGGTAGCCGAAACTGCGCGAACGGCAGGCTGATACCTTTCGATAACAGCCACAGGACTATGATGTGAAATGGAGTGTATATATGTGAGAATATCCCGAAAATCTGCGGCGGTACTCGCCGCATTACTGATGATTACAAATGGATTGGCAGTAAAGGCAGACGATCTGCAGCACGAAGCAGACATCCAAAAGGACAGCGGAACAACATTGGACCAGACACAGCGGCAGGAATCTGCGACAGCTCCGGAAGACGCGGCTGCCCCGCCCTCCGGCGGGGCAAGGCAGCAGGAACAGGAGCAGACGCCAAAGGACACCGCCGACCCGCCCTCAGACGCGATGCAGCAGCAGATGCCGGAAGATACCGCCGATCCGCCTTCCGGCGAGATGCAGCAGCAGGAGCAGGAACAGACGCCAAAGGACACCGTCGGCCCGCCCTCAGACGAGATGCAGCAGCAGGAACAAGAGCAGATGCCGAAAGATACCGCCGACCCGCCCTCAGACGCGATGCAGCAGCAGGAACAAGAGCAGATGCCGGAAGATACCGCCGACCTGCCTTCCGGGGAAGAACAGGCGCAGGAAACAGCCTGGGAAAATATCGCTGCTCCTCCGGCATTCCATGTATTCATAAAATGGAACCAGGGATGGACTGTATACGGGACCTTTACGGAATTTGCACCTGATACCACCCTTGTCCAGCCAATGTATTCCATCGATGGGGAAAACTGGCAGCCCTGCGGCTACACCTGGAACTTATACCGGCTGGGTACAGAAGACCCCGACAAGCTGCACGAGCTGCAGAACCAGCCTTGTCTCAATAACAACAGCGAACCGCTGAAAAGTTACCTGGCCGGAGAACTCGGACGCTTTTACCTGAAACTGGAAATCACCAGAGAAAACGGGACTACATACGATAGCCAGGCGGCCGTTATTGAACACAGCGAACCGCAGCCGGTCCCGGAGGAAATCAGCGCTGTGGTCCAGTTTGCCCCTTCCGTCATTGTCCGTGAATACAGGCCGGTATATCGCTCCTATGGCAAATATCAGCTCACAGTCAGTGCGGACGCATCAGCGGAAGATATCTCTGCACTGCTTCCGGATACACTTCCTGTTGAAATTGATCTTTTTAAAGGGGGAGAACACATCGGATCAGATATCACAGACTGTCCCGTCGCCTGGAAGCCCCTGTCACTCCCCCGTCTTACTGCGGGAGAAAGTGTGACGATTCAGGATGCCGCCGGAGAACTCGTAGTTCCGGCCGGTACTGCGGTAAATACAGTACTTGACACATTCCGTCTGACCGGGCCGCTCAGCCTTACGAATGGTAACGTTACACTCGTTTTAAACGTTGTACCAAACAACGCAAATCCCACAGGGGTATTACGAAGTGAACTGGGCAGATTAGAAATAGCCTTTGACCTGAAACCGACCGGCGCCACGGATATCCGGGCATATACCCTTACGGAAGGCGCTGCGCAGTGGATACCGTTGTCTGGCGTTTCCCTGCTGAAAGATGTAAACGCCCAGCCCTCTACTGCAAGCAGCGCGTACACACTCCTCCTTGACAAATCCTGTGAGCCGTACCGCTCCTATCTGGAAGCAGAAACTTCCGGCAGAGAACCGACGCCTTTCTTAATCGGCCTGGAAATCAAAGGCGGTGTTTATGACGGCAGACAGCTGATCCTCCCATGGCCCGGTACATACGATCTTCCTCCGGATCTGCCGAAACTCGGCGACTCCCAGGGAAATGAAGCCAACGCCGGCTCTTCTTACAAGGGAGATGGCACAGAACAGGGCCAGCGGCCGAACCTCCCGCTTAAGGCAGAGGAAAAAACAGGCGGAAAAACACAGGATACATCACCAGCCCCGCAGGACCAGCCGGAAATGACCGCACATCCGAACACGCTGCCTGAAAACGGGCCCGTCCCTGAAATAATGCCGAAACAAGAGGACGGATACCTGTACGGCCCGCCTGCCGCCGCCACACAACCCGCCACCGCGGCACAGGCAGCAGCAGACACACAAAACGGCGAAATCCCTCCGGCGACAGACACCATCCCAAATATGGCAGCAGACAGCAAAACGGAAATCACAACGCCCCAAAAACCAGTGTTCCTCTCTGCGCAAGAGGACCCGGACGCTGTCCCCGCCATATCACAGCAGCAAAATGAAAACGGAAAACGGAAAAAAACGCCCGTTATATGGAAGGCGGCGGACACGAACCTTTCTTTACCGATAGCGGCGTTCTCTGCAATCGGCGTCTGTGCAGTCATTCTCCTGACTGCCGCAGCTTCCGGCATAAAAACAATGAACAGACCATCCGGTAACGTCACTGGAAAAATCCTCCGCATACTACGCAGACTTTTCCATATAAATTAGTTTTCCGGCGTTTTCTCACATATCCTGCGGGAAATCAATGATAAATCTCGTCCCTTTCCCCACAGCGGAAGAGACGTTAATGGTGCCGCCCAGCTCGGTCACAATGCTGCGTACAATATACAGACCCAGCCCGGTCCCTGTTTCCCTGTTATTGACGCCCACATAAAACCGCCGGAAAATAAACGGCAGCTCCTCTTTGGGAATGCCGCATCCGGTATCCTCCACAACTACGCAGATCCTGCCGCCCCCGGTCCGGGCCGACACAGTAATGCTTCCGCCGCGGGGCGTCGCCCGGATCGCATTATAAATCAGATTTTCAAAGAGGATGTGCAGTTTCTCCGGCTGAGCCATCAGAAACGCATCCTGCTGGGGCGGCTGCACAATAAGATACACGGACTGCACCTCTGTTTCTCCATGATGGGCCGCGTAAATCTCCGAAAGCATTTCCCGGAGGGAGACACGGACCCTCTTTTCTTCAATTCTGTCCAACGCATTGATGGTGGAAAGCCCCTGGAGACGGCGCGCCATTTCCCACTGTTTCGCCTCCGCCTGGTCAAGATACCCCTGCAGCTCGGCATCCACTCCAACCCCGCTCCTGCGAATCGCCCGGATAAACGACTGGGTGGCAAATACCGGCGCCTTTAAATCATGCGCCATGTCGGAAAAAAATGCCTTGCGTTCATCCAAAAGCTGCGTCACTTCCTCCGTACGTTTTTTCACCTGCTCCTCCAGATGATTGGTGAGCGCATCGTTTTCCTGCAGGATGCGGCGGCTGCGCGACACCATCATCGCTCCAAACAAAAGCACCAGCAAAAGACCGCACCATTCAAACTGCCAAAAAAAGCAGATCGGTTCAAAACGGTTGGAAAAAAAGAGATTGGCGAGCAGCCCCGCTCCAAATACAGAGCATCCTGCCAACGTATAGCGGCTCTCCCAGCTCTGCGCCGTGATTCCCCGCACAGTGAAAAAAGCGGCACAGCAGAATGTAAACACATAATAGCTGTCCGTCAGCCTGCCATGGACAAAAACCGCCCAGGGAACCATCGGAATCAGCAGACACAAAAGCGCCAGCGAAGCTGAAAGCACCAGCAGAGCCGCCCGCAGTCCCTGCCATACCCTGCTCCCGGCAATGCCGGAAGCAAGAACAGTAAGCTGCACCACGCAAAAGCACAGCCCATATAACGCCAGACTTTGTATGAGAAACCAGTACCGCGCCACGGACATCGAAAAAAGAAACACAAAATAACGGAACATATAAAGCGCATAGCAGCAACATAACAGCCCGAACCAACGGCTGAGGCTCCCGCCGGTCCGCCACAGAAAAAGCGTATATGCCGCCAGCGCCAGCGGAACCAGAAAAGCCAGGGCATAGGCAAAACTCCGGATGCTGTCTACCCGCTGGAGCTTTGCAGTCACGCCCAGGGCGGGCGGGAAATACATCCCGCTGTAATATCCCAGTTCGGATACGGTCTCCACAAGCAAATCATGATCGCCGTCTGTCAACGGAAACGTAATCCTCCCATTGCCGCTTCCCCGAGCAAGACATACGCCGTCCAAAGAAACGGCATATTCTGAAAAAAGCTGCGGAAAATCCACCGATACAATCCGGGAAGCGCCTTTATAGCGCAGAGTGAGCCGGTAATGTGCCTTCCCGTGCGGAGGAACAAACGGATTTCCCCGCTGCAGATTAGAAAATTCACCGATATAGGTAGGTCTGTCCACAACACGCCCGTCAGTGAGCAGCCAGCCGTCAATCAAAAAAATGGGGGTATTGCGTTCCAGATCCTGTTCGCTGAAAACGATCACGCCTGATTTTCCATAAGGAGGAAGCGTCTGGTATTTATTATCGGTATAAAAAAGTAATATAAAAAAGACCGCCATCGCGGTCACGATAACTGGCGGCTGCCACCAGACTCTCTTTTGTCCCATGCGCACCTCCTATTTCTCCCCATAACATGAATGCTCTTCCGGGACAAAACGATAGCCCTGTCCCCAAACCGTTTCAATAAAATGATGTCTGTCGCATGCCGTTTCCAGTTTACGCCTGAGCCGGGACATATGCATCTGCACCATCTGCCCGCCATCCCATGGCTGGTCGCCCCAGATCATACCGTAGATCTCCTCCGGCGTAAAGATATGCTCCGCCTGCTCCGAAAGCCGATACAAAATATCAAACTCTACCGGAGTAAGCGGCAGTTCTTTCCCGTCAATCATCGTCCTGTGTCCCGACAAATCCAAAAGAAGCGGACCATACCGCAGCTCGGTACGGTCTGAAACCGCAAGACGTATGTGGGTCTCTATCTTTGCCCAAAAAAGTGCAGCCGGAGTGTCTTTCGTGATGTAATCTATCCCGCCGACCGCAAATCCTTCCAACTGCTTATCCGTCTCTGTCATGCAACTCAGAAAGATAACAGGAGCCTTCGTCAACCTGCGGAGTCTTTCACAAATCGCAAACCCGTCCTCTCCGGGAATCATCACATCAAGCAGTACGCAGTCACAGGGGCCGCCAGATACCAATGAAACCGCATCCTCACCGCTGCCCGCCGTCTGCACAATACAACCGTGCTGCCTCAAAATATCCGCCCAAAAATCACTTTCAGCAGGATCGTCATCCACAAGCAGAATCCGCCAGGGCCCTCCCAGGCGTCCCGGACTCTCTGAGACTGCAACCGCCTGCGCGTCACATACAGGAGTTACCGCACCCGTCTGATGTATAAAGCGCATATAGACTTCCCGCACCTCACTGCGCCGTTTCCGCGATACCGGAACGCTATGCCCGTTTCTGGTCACTACGCAATTGATCCCAATAGACTCCACATAATCCAGATTGATCAGATAGGAACGGTGCGTTTTTAAAAATTCCGGCCTGGTTAAAAGCACTGCCTCAAAATCAGCCAACGCGGCGACAGCCTCCCGGATTTCACCGTCAGAAAAATGGAAAAAAACCGTCTTATTGATCACTTCCACATATTCAAGCCTGGCATAAGAAATCCGTACAATGCCTTCCCGGCTCTTCAATATAAATCCCTGTTCTTCCTGTGCGGACAGTTCGCTCTCCACGCGGTCCAGCAACGGGAACAGCGAATCTGCGTCCGTCGGTTTCAGCAGGTAATGGTATGCCCCTACATGATAACTCTCTACGGCAAATTCCGGTGATGATGATATAAAGATGAGCTTCACACTCTGGTCCAGCTTCCGCAGCTCCTGCGCAATCTGTATCCCGCCTACTCCCGGCAACAGTACATCCAACAGAACAAGATCGTATTCCCCACCCTTCACATCGCACAAAAAATCGATCCCGTTATGAAAAGGACGGCAATTGAGACTCTCTCCGCGGCTTAACTGGTATTCGGCAACCAGTCCCGCAAGCCTGGCAAGCTCCTGCTCGTCATCATCGCAAATTGCTATCCGCACAGTTCAAACCTCCTCGCATCAATTATACGCCAGGCGCCTGCGGATATTCAAAGCAGAGCAGGCGGTACGGCGGTTCGTCCTCCTCAATCTTCGGAAACCTGCCCATCTCCTCATAAAAACGGTTGTCCGTATTGTCATCGTTACACATGGACACTTCCCCGATCAGCACATCGCCGGTTCCCGGCTTGATATCAAAGTCATGATACTGGTGCGGCCACAGCGTAATGCTTTCTCCCGGCTTTAACTCCACGCCGGTTCCCGCCGGCACATAATAGGAGCGGCCGTCGGAATTGACCAGTACATCCTTATCGTCAAACGTACCGTCGCCTTTGTCATTATACACATGAATGATCAGTGTACCGCCGCCCCGGTTGATGATATCCTCGCTCTTTTTCCAGTGGAAATGCATCGGAGAATGCTGCCCTTCTTTTAACATCAGCAGTTTTTCCGCATATACTTTTTTGTATTTGGGATTATTCTGGTTGCCGTTGCGCAGTGTAACCAGCGCAAACCCAACCTTTTCCCAATCGCCGAGACCATAGTCCGTAATATCCCATCCAAGCATATTGTCCCGGATTTCATCGTATTCATGGCTTTTATCCTGCCATTCCTCCGGTGTCCAGTGGCAGAATGGAGGCAGTTCAAATCCATGCTCCCGAATCAGTTTCTCCATATAGCGGATGCAGTTGTTTACTTCCGAACGTTTCATACCGATACCCTCTTCTTTCTCTTATTTTTATTCCCACGGACAACGGATCGAAGGCAGGTTTCCCTGACCGTAATTGTCATGCCCCGTCAGCCTGCCGCGGGATATTTGACTTACAGGCGGATCAAATGTCCACTTTTAAATCGATCTCTTCCTCCGCCTGGTGCCTGAAATCATCGATTTGTTCCGCATCCAGGGAGGGGAGCTCGTCCAGAGACCGAACGCCGAAACTGCGCAGAAATTCTTCCGTTGTCCCAAACAGAAGAGGGCGTCCCGGCGCATCCAGCCTGCCCACCTCTTCCACCAGACCAAACTCTACCAGCCGGTTCACTGCATGGTCGCTGTTAACGCCCCGCACTTTTTCCACTTCCAGCCTGGTGACAGGCTGTTTATAAGCGATAATAGAGAGTGTCTCCAACAGCGCATCGGTCAACACATATTTTTTTGGCGCCCTGGCAATTTTCATCAGGTGTTCGTACATTTCCCCCTTTGTACACATCTGATAAGCATCGTCCAGTTCAATAATGGAAATCCCCCTCTCTTCCTCTTCCATTTTTTGGATCATATTTTCTACAATTTCTCTCGTCGTCTTTTTGTCTTCCCCAATCACATCCGCCAGCCTGGAAACCTCCACAGATTCACCCATCGTAAACAAAACCGCCTCGATTACCGCTTCTGCTTTTTTTCTTTCCAAAATTTAAGTACCTCTTCTTTCCGTGCAGGTCTTACGCCGCTTCCACATACGTGATCGTAATATCGTCAAAAATATCCTCCTGCTCAATCTGAATCTTCCCTGTTTTCATTAATTCCAGAATAACAAGAAATGTAACGATCATTTCCATTTTGCTGCCCCGCTTCTGCAACAGACTGCGGAAACTAATTTTTTTATGTTCTTCGATATACTTTTCAATAAAATTGGACTTTTCGTCCATATTAATCTCGTCTTTTTCAATCCTGCCGTATCGGCTCCTGATTGGATCCACCCGGTCTTCCTGCCTTTTTAACATATCCCTGAAAATGACATGGAGACGTTTCAACGTGATGTCCCCGATCAGTTCTTCATAATTGACAGGTGTCTGATACTCCGTGATTTCTTTCGGGATCGTTGGTTTTTTGAAGAAGTTCCGGCCCGCATCCAACTGCCTGTCCTTCAATTCATAAGACATATACTTATACATCTTATATTCCAGCAGCTTTTCCACCAGTTCCGCACGCGGATCTTCCTCTTCCCCCTCTTCATTGACCTCTCTTGGAAGCAGCATTCTGCATTTGATGTCAATCAGCGTCGCCGCCATCACAAGAAATTCACTCATGATATTCATATCTTCCGTCTCCATCTGCCGGATATAGGTCAGATACTGTTCTGTAATCTCCACGATCGGAATATCATAGATATCCACTTTATTCTTATCAATCAGATGCAGAAGCAGGTCCAGAGGGCCTTCAAATGCCTGCAGTTTTACCGTTATTGCCATCACTGTGTCCTTTTTGTGTCCGGCAGCAGCGTCACAAGCACCAGCTCGCCCGGATTCCACATACGCACCGGAAGGGTATGGGTACCCAATCCTCTGCCTAATATCATGATACTGTTTCCCAAGCGAAACCTGCCGCCGTCATATTTGGGAAACAGAGTCACTGCCGGAGAAACCATGCCGCCCAAAACAGGCAGTCTGACAATGCCGCCGTGCACATGCCCGGAAAGCACCAAATCGGCCCCCCACCGTGCATATTCCTCAAAATAGAGGGGATTATGGGCGAGCAGAATTTGAAAACGGCCCGCAGCCGGTTTTCCGACAAGGCCCTCCAGATAATTCTCCGGCATCTGCTGTTTCCGGAAATGCCCGAAATAGGAGCGGTCAATCTGCAGACCGCACAAATCAATATTCTCCTTTGGAAGAATCAAATGTCCATTCACAAGAGGCTTGATGCCAAGCTCCTGCAGAGCCTTGACATAGCGCTCATACATGCCGCCAAAAGCCTGCGGATACTCGCTCGTCTTGTGCTCATGATTGCCGTTTGCCATATAAACCGGAAACTGCTTTGACAATGCCCGCAGCAGAAAAAGCGCATTGTCAAAGCCCGTTCCCTCCTTGGAAGTATACATATCCCCCACTGTTATCACACTGTCAGGATGACAGTCTGCAATGGCTTTCACCAGCTTTTCATTCTGCCTGCCATATGATTTATTGTGCAGATCGGAAAGCATGACAAACGTGTACTTCTGTTTTATTTTATCAGATTTTACTTCATACGGCGCCACAACAAAACGATTCATATCACGAATTATGACAATCGCGCCATACACCGCCGCAAAAAAAAGAATGGAAATCAAATATCGCATGTCTGTAAGTATATCATGAATTTAAAATCCACGAAAGCCCCTAAAAGAAATTTTCAAATACCTTTTTCACATAATCACGGTAAGTTGCCTTTTCCACCGTTTCCGTAAAAAGAATCTCCACACTGCCAATTTCCCTGCCATGCAGCGTATAGACAGCCTTTCCCGCAATGTCCCCTTTTCTGACCGGCGCCGCCACTTCCGCCGGCAGTTTCAGCGATTTTTCAATCTGGCTGATATCGCTGCCCTGGGTATCCAGATAACGGAACTCTTCTTTATAAGCGATGCCTGCCTGCTCTGCAACGCCTCCCGCAACAGACAGCGCCGGCAGCGTTTCCGTATTCTCGTCCGTATAAAGGCTGCTGGCGGCAAATCCATAATCGAGCAGCCGCGCCGCATCCTGAAAACGGATCTTATAATCCGGCGCCGCCATCACCACGGCAATGAGATCAATACCGTCCTTGCTTGCCGTAGCCGACAGACAATACTTTGCCTTACCGGTGGAACCTGTCTTCAGTCCTGTCGCATAAGGATACTGCTTCAGCAGCTTGTTTGTGCTGGACAGTGTAAACTGGCTGCTTCCCTTGCGCGTCGTATGGGTAATATCCTCCATCCAGATTTTCGTATATTCGTAAATCTCCGGGTGCTGCGTAATCAGCGCTCTCGACATCAGCGCCACATCCTTTGCCGTCGTATAATGGCTGTCGGCATTGGTGAGCCCGCAGCAGTCTTCAAAGTGTGTATCAACCATGCCCAGGCTTTCCGCCTTTCGATTCATCATGGCCACAAACTCATCTTCCGTTCCGGCGATATATTCCGCCATAGCAACGGAAGCATCGTTGCCGCTTGCCACCGTGATACATTTGATCAGCGTATCCACGGTCTGTACCTCTCCTTCTTCCAGAAATACCTGGGAACCTCCCATAGATTTGGCATGCGCGCTCGTTGTCACCTCGTCGCCAAGATGGATTTTTCCCGCCTTCAGATGATCAAAAATCAACAGCAGCGTCATTATTTTGGTGATACTTGCCGGACTTCTCCTCTCCTGTGCATTTTTTTCAAAAATTGTCTGACCAGTGGACGCCTCCATTAGAATCGCCGACGGTGCGGCAATTTCCACTCTGGCGGAACTGCCGCCGCCCTCCTTTTCCTGCGCAGATTCGGCTGTTTCCTTCTCTTCTGTGTTCCAAACCGTTTCGGCAGCATATGTATCCGTACAAAACCATACTGTATTTCCCGCCAGAACGGAAAGACTGACCAGCAGCGCCAAGATTCTATACTTGCTTCGTTTCACATCATCACTCCTGATTGCGCATTCTACCACATGTATATGAATGCCGCAGAAGCCTAATACCAACGTGCGCGAAACATCTCGTATTTTTCTTTGATCTTATCCCGGTATTTTGCAGCGCTCCAATTCAGGGCGCGGAAAAGATGAAACAGCACATCGAAAAATGCCGCCAATGCCAGTACCGTACACACCTTTACGCCCGCTTCATAGGAATATCTGTCAATAAAACCCATAATTTTTCCGTTTAAAAACATAATAATGATGACTGCATAAAATCCCCAGGCAATGGTACTCTCCAGACAGATAATGCCTTTGTAATTAAAAGGTTTTTCATTATAGTCCCACCACAACTGTCCAAACAGCGCCAGCATCAGCTTGCCTACCAGAAATTCAAACAATGTTGCAATCAGCGCCCCCGCAACATAAAGTTGTATGTATTTCCCCTCCAAAGGGTGCAGAATCAGATAGCCCAGCACGCCGCCAAATCCATAAATAGGACAAAAAGGCCCCTTAGCAAATCCTCTGTTTGTTATTTTTCTGTTGCAGACAGACATATATACCGATTCCACCAGCCAGCCAATCATACTGTAAATCATAAACGATGCTATAATGTGATAAATATCTGTCCCAAACATTTGCTTCGTCCACATATTTCCTCTCTCCCCATATACTGCATATCCAAAAAAGTCCCCGGCACACACCAAGGACTTTTCAGATTCACTAATTATATTTGCGCTTTCTTGCCGCTTCAGATTTTTTCTTACGTTTTACGCTCGGTTTCTCATAATGCTCTCTTTTGCGGATTTCCTGCTGGATTCCTGCTTTTGCACAGCTTCTTTTGAAACGACGTAAAGCGCTATCTAAAGTCTCGTTTTCTTTTACGATGACGTTCGACATAAACCACACCTGACCTCCCTTCAGTCCCTTCGAATCAACACGACTGACCGGGTAATTTTTTATGCATCCATATGCACATTTATCATTATAGCACATTTGGTACATACGTCAACCATTTTTTACAAAATTTTGCGATTTTGCATAGAAAACGGATAAAATTTCATCCTTATGATAACTGCCCTTCCAGCACTTTTGCAGCCTCGGCAATAGCGTCATCAATGCCTGCCGGGTTTTTGCCTCCCGCCTGCGCCATGTTCGGCCTTCCGCCGCCTCCGCCGCCTACAAGACCCGCAATTCCCTTAATCAAATTACCTGCGTGCGCGCCTGCCTTCTGTACGCCTTCCGTAACCATCGCTACAATATTCACCCGGCCGTCCTTTTCGGAAAGCAGCACCACTACGCCTTCTTTCAGCTTGTCCTTTAGCTGATCGCCCAGATCCCGCAGGCCGTTCATATCAACGCCGTTCACCCTGGCTGCCAGCAGTTTCACCCCTTTTACTGCAATGACCTGATCCATTACATCACCGAGAGCTTCCTTGGCCAGTTTGCTCTTCAGCGCCTCATTCTCACTCTGCAGGCTCTTCACCTCCGCAAGCAGATGGGAAACGCGTTCCGTCAGTTCCGACGGCGTTGTCCTTGCCAGTTTTGCCGCTTCCTTTACTGTCTTTTCCAATTCGTCATAATACCGGAACAGACCGCTGCCGGTAAGCGCTTCGATTCTCCTGACCCCGGCCGCCACACCGCTCTCAGAAATAATTTTAAAAGCCGCAATCATTCCCGTGTTCGCCACATGCGTACCACCGCAGAGCTCTACGGAAAAATCACCCATGGATACCACCCGTACCGTTTCTCCGTATTTTTCTCCAAACAATGCCATGGCCCCTGTTTTCTTTGCTTCCGCAACGGTCATCTCCTTTGTCACAACCGGCAGAGAAGCGGCAATTTCTTCCTTTACAATGGCTTCCACTCTTTTTAGCTCTTCTTCCGTCATTGCCGAAAAATGGCTGAAATCAAAGCGCAGCCGCTCTCCATCTACATAAGAGCCGGCCTGCTCCACATGGGTTCCAAGCACCATCCGCAGCGCTTTCTGCAGCAAATGGGTCGCGCTGTGGTTTTTACAGGTATCGTCGCGGTTTGCCGCCTCCACACGAAGCGTCACCGTATCTCCTTTCCGGATCATGCCCTTTGTGACCGTTCCAATATGGCCGATCTTACCGCCGAGCAGCTTCACGGTATCTTTTACAAGGAATTCTCCTTCCCCGCTGCTGATCACACCGATATCCGCAGTTTGTCCGCCCATCGTTGCGTAAAAAGGCGTCTCGTCAACAATCACCGTAGCGTTTTCCCCCTCTGAGACAGCTTCCGTCAGCTCAGTTTCCGTCGTAATGACGGAAATTTTCGATGTATGGACCAGCTTGTCATACCCTACAAAGCGGGAAGTAATGGAAGGATCAATCGACTCATATACCGTCACATCCGCCCCCATATAATTTGTTTCCTTACGGGCGTCATGCGCTTTTTGTTTCTGCTGTTTCATTGCGGATGCAAAGCCTTTTTCATCGACTCCAAACCCTTTTTCCTGTAAAATCTCTATTGTCAGGTCAAGCGGAAACCCATAAGTGTCATATAATTTAAAGGCATCCCCGCCGGATAATTCCGTTTTTCCTTCCTTTTCCATTGCGGCCTCCATTTCTGCCAGAATGGAAAGTCCCTGGTCGATGGTGCGGTTAAATTTATTTTCCTCCTGTGTCAGCACATTAAAAATAAAATCTTTTTTCTCTTCCAGTTCGGGATAGCCGTCTTTGCTTCCCGCGATCACCGTGCTGCTTAAGTTTGCAAGAAAAGTATCCTGAATTCCCAGAAGCCTGCCGTGACGAGCCGCACGTCGGATAATTCTGCGCAGCACATATCCTCTCTTTTCATTAGAAGGCATAATACCGTCAGAAATCATGAAAGTGGCGGAACGGATATGGTCGGTCACAATGCGGATCGAAACATCCCATGCATATTCCTTCTGGTATTCTTTCCCTGACAATTCACATACACGGCTGCGCAGAGCCTGAATGGTATCCACATCAAAAATAGAGTCCACATCCTGCACAACCGTAGCCAGACGTTCCAGCCCCATACCCGTATCAATGTTTTTCTGAACAAGTTCCGTATAATTGCCCTTTCCGTCATTGTCAAACTGGGTAAACACATTATTCCATATCTCAATGTAACGGTCACAGTCACACCCTACGGTACAGCCGGGTTTCCCACAACCGTATTTTTCACCACGGTCATAATATACTTCCGAGCAGGGACCGCAGGGACCTGAGCCATGCTCCCAGAAATTGTCCTCTTTTCCAAAACGGAAGATACGCTCCGGCGCAATGCCGATCTCCTGGTTCCAGATGGCAAAGGCTTCCTCATCATTCTCATAAATCGAAGGATACAGTCTGTCCGGGTCAAGTCCAACGACTTCCGTCAAAAATTCCCATGTCCAGGCAATTGCCTCATGCTTAAAATAATCGCCGAACGAAAAATTGCCGAGCATTTCAAAAAAGGTGCCGTGTCTTGCCGTCTTGCCGATATTTTCAATATCGCCTGTGCGGATACATTTCTGACAGGTCGTGACCCGCCTGCGCGGCGGAATTTCCTGTCCCGTAAAATATGGCTTCAATGGCGCCATACCGGAATTAATCAGCAGCAGACTGTTATCGTTATGCGGCACCAGAGAAAAACTCTTCATGGCCAGATGTCCCTTGCTTTCAAAAAACTCCAGAAACATTTTTCGCAATTCATTTACACCGTATGGTTTCACGTGATTTCCTCCAAATTTCGTAATGATAGATCAAAGCGTCCTGTAAAAGAACGCAAAAACAGTCTGCGGCATGCAAAACTGCCCAGCCTGTTCCTGCATTCTCGATCGGCACAGATTAAAAATCAAATTTATCGGCAAAATAAGCGTCCAGTTCCGCTATTGCCACGCGTTCCTGCTCCATGGAATCACGGAAGCGTACTGTAACACAATTGTCAGTCTCCGAATCGAAATCATATGTAACGCAGAACGGCGTACCGATTTCATCCTGACGACGGTAGCGTTTGCCAATATTCCCTCTGTCGTCAAATTCACAGTTATATTTTTTAGACAAATGATGGAAGATCTTCTCCGCACCTTCATTCAATTTTTTAGACAAAGGCAGCACCCCGATCTTAACCGGAGCCAGTGCAGGATGGAAATGCAGTACTGTCCGCACATCACCTTCCCCAATCTCCTCCTCGTCATAAGCGGCGCAGAGAAATGCCAGCACCACTCTGTCCGCGCCAAGGGAAGGCTCAATGACATACGGAACATATTTCTCATTTTTCTGATCGTCAAAATATGTCATATCCTGTCCCGACGTATTCTGATGCTGTGTCAGATCATAATCGGTTCGGTCGGCAATTCCCCACAATTCTCCCCAGCCAAAGGGGAATAAAAACTCAATGTCGCTCGTTGCTTTGGAATAAAAAGCAAGCTCGGCCGGGTCATGATCCCGTACCCGCATTTCATCTTCTTTCATACCGAGAGACGTCAGCCAGTGGATGCAAAATTCTTTCCAGTACCGGAACCATTCCAGATCCGTATCCGGCTCGCAGAAAAATTCCAGCTCCATCTGCTCAAATTCCCTTGTGCGGAATGTAAAATTGCCCGGTGTAATCTCATTGCGGAACGATTTTCCCACCTGACCGATTCCGAAGGGAATCTTTTTACGGGAAGTCCGCTGCACATTTTTAAAGTTAACAAAAATTCCCTGCGCCGTCTCCGGCCGCAGATAGACGGTATTTTTGGCATCCTCCGTCACACCCTGAAACGTTTTGAACATCAGATTGAACTGGCGGATATCCGTAAAGTCATGTTTGCCGCAGGTAGGACAGGGAATACGATGCTTTTCAATAAATTCCTTCATCCGCTCCTGGCTCCAGCCGTCCACGCTTTCTTCCAGCGCAATGCCATTTTCCGCACAGTAATCTTCTATTATCTTGTCTGCCCGGAACCGTTCATGACATTCCTTGCAGTCCATCAGCGGATCAGAAAAACCGCCCAGATGCCCGGACGCCACCCATACCTGCGGATTCATCAATATGGCGCAGTCCACTCCTACATTATAGGGATTCTCCATAATGAATTTCTGCCACCATGCTTTCTTGACATTATTTTTCAGTTCCACACCCAGATTGCCATAATCCCATGTATTGGCAAGGCCTCCATAGATATCGGAACCGGGATATACAAACCCTCTCGCCTTTGCCAGTGCAACGATTTTTTCCATTGTCTTTTCCATACTCATATCCTCTCCCTGTTTTGCTGCAATTTATTTGAATACGATATATACGGGCGTATTGCCGCCTCCGGCTATCACTGCCGTATCCTTTTTCACAGATTCTGTTCCTGCCTGATACAGAATTTTCCCGCCTGTCTTAACAGTCAGACTTCCTTCCGTCTCCGGCAGCTGCACAATCACAATCCGGCGGCTGCCCATTTCCAGAAGCTGTTCTCTTGTCACGGCAGACTGACCGTCATCCGTACCCTCCACATCGAGCAGCTCCACATCCAGATTATATCCCTTTTCATATGCTTCCGCTATCGTGCCGCAGAAAAAGGGATATCCGTTGAACAGGCTGTAATCTTCCGCCGTCCTGTACTCCATCGTTAGCTTCGCCCTGCCTTTTTTCACTTCCAGTTTTTTTACCGTAATACACTCTTCACCGGCCCGGCCGTTATACCGGCCTGCCTCCTTTACGATAAAATCTTTTAACGACTGTTCGTCATAATATTCGGAAGCAAAATCCTCCTCAATGGTATTGGTAATCATCCCATCCTTTTTCATTTCTACAATGTTGCTGCTTACCTGCGCGTCCGCCCCCTTTTGTCCGCGTCCGCTCTCCCCACATCCGGCAAGACTGCATGCCAGCAGCAAAAGCACACACAATCGTCTTATTCTTCTGTTCATGGCTTCCCTCCTCAACTTTTTTATTATAGCGGAGTTACCCCGGATTTTCAACACACAATTTGCCCAGCACCTGCAGACTTTTAAAATCTCTGTCCATTACTTTTCTGCGCGCCTTTTCCGCGACCGCGCCAAGCTGTGAGAGCACGTCCGCCGTCACCGTAAACGTATAAAGCCTTTCTATAGCGGACTGTACAATAAAAGCCACCGCATACCGGGTGGATTCGTCGGCCTGTTCGTCCTGCCCAATGCCGGGGAATTCACCATTCACAGTCATTGCCTTAATTTCAAATATGTACCGTACAAGCAGATTGGGCAGACGCTCATTCTGCAGCGCCCGAAGCGACTGATATAGAAGGCGCAGCATTTCCTTCTCGTCATTGTTTTCCCTTGTATAGTAATCCGCAACTTCCAGAAAATAGACGCCGTAGCAGGCGGCTTCCATATCCGTCCGCAGCCCCTCAAAATAATTACTGATATCCGCTTCCAGCACCGTATAGGATGTTTTCCCCACAAAGAGTTTGAACGTACCAAAAGAGAAAGGATTTGCTGCCGCCGAAAGCCGGCTTGTCTGACGCCTTGCGCCTTTAGCGAATGCAGAAATCTTTCCTCTTTCTTTTGTCAGTATCGTCACATTTCTGTCATACTCACCTACAGGCATCGTTTTGATTACCATTCCCATTACTTCTACGAAATCCTGCATAAATTTTTTCTCCTGCCCTGTCCCCGGCCCTTTCCACAGCCTCCCGGTCCTTAAAAGCCAGATAATCCGTAATCTTGCCGGAACAGGTAAACCGTTCCCATTCGCTTTCTGCCTTCATCTCGCGCCCCCTGTTTCCCGTACACCACACAGGCATTCCACAGCCCGTGCCGTTTCGTAATGTATAATAGTAGGGTTTGCACATTTCGGTTTTCTATGCGGCTATTTTTCTTCCAAATCCTGCCGATACCCAAAATTTTTTAACAGAAAATCACTGTCCCGCCAGTCCTTTTTCACCTTGACCCACAACTGCAGATTCACCTTACATTCCAGCAGATCTTCGATATCCAGGCGTGCCTTTGAACCGATCTTTTTCAGCATACTGCCGCCTTTGCCAATGATGATGCCTTTATGGGAATCCCGCTCACAGATTACGGTAGCTTCAATATCCACAATCTTTTTGCGGTATTTCATCCGCTCAATGGAAACCGCTATTCCATGCGGTATCTCATCTTCCAGACACCAAAGCGCCTTTTCCCGGATCAGTTCCGCCACAATCTGGCGCTCCGGCTGGTCCGTCACCGTATCCGCATCATAAAATGCCGGACCATTCGGCAGATACTTCATGATACAGGATACCAGTTCTTGCGTATTATCTCCTTTCAGTGCGGAAACAGGAACAATTTCCGCAAACTCCATCTCTCTGCGGTAAGTATCGATAAACGGCAGTATTTCTTCTTTCCGAACCGTATCTGTCTTATTGATCACAAGGATAACCGGCGTTTTCCCGTTTTTGAGCATATCAATGATATGCCGTTCTCCCGCGCCGATAAAAGTCGAAGGCTCTACAAGCCACAGCACGACATCCACATCTCCTGCCGTTCGCTCCGCCACATGCACCATATAATCGCCCAGCTTGTTTTTCGCTTTATGAATGCCCGGCGTGTCTACAAATATAATCTGGCCTTCCCCGGAAGTATAGACCGTCCTGATCCGGTTTCTCGTTGTCTGTGGCTTTTTAGAGGTAATGGCAATCTTTTGATGAATCAGCTGATTCATCAGCGTCGATTTTCCCACATTGGGCCGTCCGATCAGGGCCGCAAACCCCGCCTTATACTGTTTTTCCATCCTGTCCGTCCTTTTTGTTTTCCTCTGCGCCTTCTGCCGGTATTATCTCATAATCTTCTTCCTGACCGGCCGGCATTCTCCGTCGTCTCTTCTCTTCCCTTTTTTTTCGCCGTCTCTCCGCCCAAACGCCCCATTTTTTTCTGCAGACCCAGACGATCAGCAGACATGCGCCCAAAACAACGATCCATGCAATCATATACGGAAGGCTGATCAAAAAGCCGATCAGCAGATTTTCCAAATCGGTCAGCAGATAATATACATTGTTGCCGAATCCGTCAGAAATTCTCTCCCATACACCCTTTTCAGCCGCCGGTGTAAAAACCTTCACTTCATAAATATCCAGACAGACGGTACTGTAAGTAACCTGGTTGTCAATGGTCCGAAGCTGTGACTCCATGCTTTCGATCTGATAATTCACTTCCGACAGACGGCTTTCAATCTCAATAATATCGGCTACCGTCTCCGCTTTCTCCAGCAGCTCCAAAAGCCTGTCTCTCTCTGTAACCAGCGCCTTTTTATGGCTGTCCAGATCTACATACTGCAGCGTTACATCCTCCACCGATTCACCGTGGAATACCACGTTCGACTGTTCGGAAATCCTGCCCAAAAACGCATCGACCCGTTCGCTTGGTATTCTGGCAGTTATGTATCCGGTCCGTTCCCCATCCTGCACATAGCCGTTGACGCTGAAATTTTCCGCATAACCGCCAAGTGCCTCCACCTCTGCGGAAACATTTGCCAGCAGCGCGTCAAACTCTGTCGTTTCCACGCTCAGGTTGACATTGCGGATCAGCTTCTTCGTAACGGCTTCCTGCACGGCCGCCCCGGAAGACGTATTTTCGTATGTACCGGAAGACATACCGCCGTCCTCCGCCGCGGCTTCCGCCACCGCATCTTCCTCTGCCGCATATTCATATTCCGCAGCTGCGTTTTTCGCTCCGACAATCTCCCCGCCCGCTGCCGGAGCGGCCGTGCATGTATCCGCAGCCGATTCATACGTCGCGGCGCCGCCGCACGCGGTAACAACCGCCGCAATGGCCGCCGCCGTCATGCAGGTCCATATCTTTTTCCTTTTCATCCTTTTCTCCCCTTATTTTTTACGCGCAGCCATGCGCCTTTACGCATACTTCCTCCTGTAAATGAGCAGCTAAGCCTGCGCTCCTTCTTCCCCCTGTGACAAATGTTCCAGGCGCAGAAACATATCCTTCCGCTCCCTGATCTTATCTTCGTTCCCCACCACACACAGACAATCGTATGACAGAAACGCATCCAGATAGTCGGCCAGCCCGCGGATTTTTTCCGGCGTAGCCTCCAGCAGTTCGTCTCGTTCTCTCTGTGTCTCTTCCAACGTCATATGCGTCATATACGCCGTCAGGGAACGGGCGCCCTTCAACGCAGGCGTCAGAGGCATATCAATCTCACTGACCGCGCCAATGATAAATTTGGTCATCGTCCGCTCATCCGCATGAAAGTTTCTGACAAATGCGGAAGCGCCCTGGTATGCTTCGATTGTTTTTTCCAGATTGGGATCTCTGTAAGAGACAAAATAGCTGTCGCCGGATCTGCCGAAGGCGCACATACAACCATACGCGCCTCCTTTTACGCGTACCTGCGTCCACAAGTACTCATAGCCCATCATCACCCGCAATACCCGCAGCGCGCCTGTATAAGGAAATCCCTTTTTTATAAAATTACCTGCCCGGCAGACATATTGTATCTGTGCGCAGGACATCAGCCCTTCATTCTTTTTGCTGACTCCCGGTACATAAATCTCCTTCCGTACCGGCTGCGTATGCAATGCCGCTTTCAGTTTTTTTACCTGTTCTGTCAGCCCTTTACTCCCTTTTTCCTCCGCCGTATAATCTACAAGCAGATTTTCCGGACGAAACAGATAACCAGGCAGCTTCTGCAGACATGCGATCAACTCCCGCTTCCGTTCCTCAAAATGATCGTCCAAATCTTCCAGCAGCCTGTACAGAGGCAGGCCGCTGAGCTGTTCTGAGACAGCGGCGGGCGCCGAAAAATAAGACATGGCGCGACGGGCGGCCAGTGTGTGACCGCCGCTCATAAAGCTGGCCTGCATTCTGGAGCGGGCTTCGCTGATAATCTCATGCAGCCGCTTTTCATCATCCAGTATCGTCCGCAGCATCATTTCCTGCATCAGCGCAAAAGCCTGATCCAGATTTTCATAAAACACTTTCGTTTTGATCTCAAACATAATCCGGTACTCATCCAGATTATGAGCATTGGTATATGTGCTGACTGCCGTAGCCATGCCCCCTGTGCGCAGATTCACTTCATGGTAAAAATCTCCATAGCTATAGTTCTCCGTATTCATCAGCCCCAGAACCGCCTTATAAACGCCAACGTAAGGAAACAGCTCCCCCGGCACTGTGCCAATATCAAAAAGCAGTTTCACATAGCCAATGCCGTTTGTAAAAATATCATGATGCAGAATCACCGTGCCGTCATAGATTTCCTCGCGGTTTTGAAACGCCTGCGCCTCTCTCTTCATATCTTCACGCCGCAGAAGGGGTATGGTTTCCACCGCTTCCTTTGTATCCGGCGCCTCCTGATATGCTTCCAGCGCCTTCGTCTCCTGTACAAGCCTATCCAGCTGCTCTCCGCTCAGAGACGCCTTCAGGGCAGCCAGATTCTCCTTCTGTTTCCTCTCTTCTCTGGCCGCAAGGTTCTGCACAGGCTCCACCAATACGACGGATCTGTGCGTATTATCCAGCAAATACCTGCGAATCAGCTTTTCAAAATAATCTGTTTCCACCTTATCCTTCATACTGCGGAATGTTTCATCCGCCTCCACATGCAAAAACGGCGCCTTTTCGTCATAAAGCCAGCTGTCCAGTATCTGCAGGCCGTACATCAGCCCCTTCGGATAAGAGCCGAAGTCGGCTTCTTTATATTTAAATTCATAATAATTGACTGCCGCCTTCAGCGCCTTCTTGTCAATTCCCTCGCTGCAGAGCGACTCCAAAGTATCCCGGATTACACGCAGAAAAGCATCCTTCTGGGAAATATTGGCATTTTTGGAGACAATGCTGAAATAAGGCTGCCGGATGCCGTTCTCATAGACACTGTAAATATCCTTGCCGATACCCGCATCCGTCAGAGCCTGTTTCAGCGGCGCGCCCGGCGCCGAACAGAGCGTATAGTCCAATATTTGAAACGCCAGATACAACTCTCTGTCCAGACTGGTGCCGACTACCGTATTATAAGACAAATAGGCATGATCTTTCACCGGTTCGCTGTCCGTAATGGGATATTCCTTCCGCACTTCCACCGGCTTTGCAAAATGGGACTGCTCCCTGATCTCCGAATCTATGGTAATCGCTTCAAAATGGGATAAATATTCCGCGTCCAGCCAGTTCAGACGTTCGGCCATATCCATATTGCCATACAGATAAATATAGCTGTTGGACGGGTGGTAATATCTGCTGTGAAACGCAAGAAAGCTCTGGTATGTCAGTTGTGGAATGCAGGCCGGATCTCCGCCGGATTCCACGCCGTAAGGCGTATCCGGGAACAGGGAACTGAACACTTCCCGGTCCAGCACATCATCCGGGGAAGAAAAGGCTCCTTTCATCTCATTGTAAACCACACCGTTGATTTTCAGCTCATCCGCAGGATCTTCGATCTGATAATGCCATCCTTCCTGCCGGAATATATTTTCCTCCTCATAAATATTCGGAAAAAATACCGCATCCAGATACACATGCATCAAATTGGCAAAATCCCTGTCATTACAACTCGCAACCGGATATACCGTCTTATCCGGATACGTCATTGCGTTTAAAAACGTATTCAGGGAACCCTGCGCCAGCTCAATAAAGGGATCCTTCACCGGAAATTTTTTTGACCCACAGAGCACCGAATGCTCCAAAATATGCGCCACGCCGGTGCTGTCCGTAGGCGGCGTCCTAAAACCGATATAAAATACTTTATTTTCATCGTCATTTGACAAAAGCGCTATTTTAGCGCCGGTCTTTTTGTGTCTGAGCAGACAGCTCACGCAGCCAATCCCGCCGATCTCTCTCTGCTCTATCACTTCATATGCTGTGCATGTTGATAAGTCCATAAATCCCTCCGTCAATCTGTCCTGTCCCGTTTCCTGCAATCCCGCCGCTACAGACTCATCATCATCATCTGCAGCTTGTTGACCATGAATTCCTCCACTACAATTGCGTCTCTTTGTTCCTTCCATGTTTCGTTGCCTGCAATCTCGTCAATGGTATGGTATTCACTTTTATACTGCCACTCCCCTTTGGGCGACAACATCGGAAAACTCATTTTAAACCGGATCTTCATCTGTTTATATACCATATAGGAAATATCCGTGTCCCTCATATAAAAGATATGATTTTCCGGCGTCGTATCCGCAGCCACCTCCTTTAGGATATAATGGCTCAGAATCGCTTTAAACTTAAACGGAATCCCATCCGTATCCATCATCTCCTGATAAGTATATCTTGCCCCTATATATACTTTTGACACATCCTGCATCACATATTTAAAATCATGATTTTGTGTTTCCACGTTCATCCTCTATTTCTTCTATTTTTCCTGCGGCAAGACGAACCGCCTCCTGCACCTCTTCCAGGGGCAGCCCGGACTGCGCCGAAAGTTCCTCTACCGTTACTTTGCGAAGAAGCAGACCGGAAAGCTCCCTGGCTGCATCCGCCACCTTATTGACTCTGTCCGCCGCCTGCCTGCCAATATCCGCCGACCGGGTATTTTCAGCGATATGCCCTTCCATGGCGTCCATAATCATCCTGCCAAGCATTCCCTGTACTTCCGACACATGCTCCAGCGCACCCAGCATTTCCACACCCATTGCCAGCGCCACATTGCCCTCTCCGATCAGGTCCTCCATGTCTGCACCCAATCCCGCATACAGTTTCGCGATATCCGCCACCTGTGGCAGATACATGGTAACCAACCGCTGTTTTGCCGCCGCGTCGCCTGCCATAGCCAGTAAAGCGGCCTCTTCTTTCTCTACGGCTGCGGCTCCCTGAAGCAGATCCAGTTCCTGCAGATACTGCTGCAGATAATTTCTATCCGCATCATTCAGCCAGTCATCCGTATCCACCGGTTCGTCCACGCCTATGCCATGCTTTTTCAAATAATCATAAATCATGGTAAACTGGGACGCATCCAATGAAAGCGGTGCAAACGCCTGCTTTACTTCCTCCCCGGTAATCACGTTTCCCTGTGCGCCCGCCTTCTGCCGCACCGCCTGCAGCGCCTGTCCGAAAACAATCTCCCTGTCCATTTTCCCTCCTGTCAATGCCGTTTCACATGCTCATGGGTAAACAAATGATCCTGACAGTATTCATAATTTCCTTCACATTTGGAACAAAAGCGGAATTCCAGATCGCCGTCCTGCTCCGTCCGGCCGCAGATCGCGCATTTATGTCTTGTAACGCCCGTTCCTTTTCTTACCTCCTGCCGGAATGTCTGTCTTCTGCGGATTTGTTTGGGACCCAGCCGCACCATATCTCTCGTAGCCAGGAAAAACACAATCACATTGAGAAGCGAGGCGCCGATCACAATCTTGCCGGCAATACCGCTCATGAGAAAGATATAGAGTGTCAAAACCGCGTCAAGAATCCCCATCCATTTGATTTTAACCGGTATGATAAAAAACAAAAACACCTGCATCTCCGGATAGGTCATGGCAAATGCAAGAAAAATCGATAAATTAATGTAATATGTGCTGAATGCGCCGAACAAATCCCAGCCAACCTGGCGGAAAAAAACTGCGCTCCCCACTATGGCAATATCGGACCCAAACGCAAAATAACAGTATAGCAGCAGTACAAAACTGCCAAGTATCGTAAAAAGCATACCGCCGAACAAAAACAAATTGTAACGGAACGCCCCCCATGTATGCTCCAGCGTCGTTCCCAGCATATAATAAAAATACAGGGAGATCAGCGTAAAAAATCCAAAGCTGCCAGGCGGTATGATAATCCAGGTGACCAGCCGCCAGATCTGTCCGTGCAGGATCAAATACGGATTCAGCGACAGAAATTCCAGAAAATCGTCGTTCACAAACGAAATCGCATACCCGAATCCATAACAGATAATCAACATCAGGGATACGTTTTGCACCGCATATCTGCCGAATTTGCGTTCCAGTTTATTTAACAGTTTCATTCCCAATATCTCCCATCATCTTCTGCTGCATATATGAATATATTCTATCATTCCGGTATGTAAAAGTAAACCGAACATTTTCTAAACATTTCTGTCATACTTTTTTAAGAATTTGCATGATTGCATTTTGTCGGAAGCTGTCGTATAATAGTCACGGTTTTTGACCTTATTTCGAATATGTTAATAAATAAGAAGAAAGAGTGATGATTTTATGAATAACGCTCCTTGTTATCTTGGAATCGATATCGGTTCCACCACAGTGAAAATAGCCATACTGGACGGGGACAATACAATCCTTTTTTCCGATTACAAAAGACATTTTGCAAATATAAAGGAGACTCTCTCCGCTTTACTGAAAGACGCATATGACAAACTGGGTAACATCGTCCTGCATCCTGTTATTACCGGATCCGGCGGTCTTACGCTGGCAGGCCATCTGCAGATTCCTTTCGTCCAGGAAGTTATCGCAGTCGCCGCTTCCCTGGAAACTTTTGCGCCTAAAACCGACGTCGCAATTGAACTGGGCGGGGAAGACGCCAAGATCATTTATTTTGAGGGCGGTAACGTGGAACAGCGCATGAATGGAATCTGTGCCGGCGGTACAGGTTCTTTTATCGACCAGATGGCCTCTCTGCTGCAGACAGATGCATCCGGTCTCAATGAGTATGCCGGAAATTACCAGTCTTTATACACTATTGCGGCGCGCTGCGGCGTATTTGCCAAATCCGACATCCAGCCTCTGATCAACGACGGCGCCACGAAGGAAGATCTGGCGGCTTCTATTTTCCAGGCGGTTGTCAACCAGACAATCAGCGGCCTTGCCTGCGGGAAACCCATACGGGGACATGTGGCGTTTTTGGGAGGTCCCCTTCATTTCCTGCCTGCGTTGAAAAAAGCTTTCATCCGCACACTGAAACTCGACGACGAGCATATCGTCAATACGGACAATTCCCACTTATTCGCCGCCATCGGCTCCGCTCTTAACTATAAAAGCGACGTGTCCGTATCGATGGCGCAGATGGTGGAAAAGCTCTCTTCCGACATCAAAATGGAGTTTGAAGTCGAGCGTATGGAACCGCTCTTTGCTTCCACGGCAGAATATGAAGCCTTCTGCGCCCGCCACAATGCACATCACGTGGAAACCGCAGATCTGAGCGCTTATCAGGGCCGCTGTTATCTCGGTATCGATGCAGGCAGCACCACAACCAAAATCGCCCTCGTGGGAGAAGACGGCGCGCTGCTTTATTCTTTTTATTCCAACAACAACGGCAGTCCGCTGAAAACCGCCATCGGCGCACTCAAAGACATTTATGCCAAACTTCCCAAAGGCGTGAAGATTGTCCGCTCCTGCTCCACCGGATACGGAGAAGCATTGATGAAAGCTGCATTTCTACTTGACGACGGGGAGGTGGAAACCGTAGCGCATTACTATGCCGCCGCATTTTTCAATCCCGATGTAGACTGCATTCTTGACATCGGCGGGCAGGATATGAAATGTATCAAGATTAAAAATCAGACCGTTGACAGCGTGCAGTTAAATGAAGCATGCTCCTCCGGCTGCGGCTCCTTTATCGAAACGTTTGCCAAATCGCTGAATTACAGTGTACAGGATTTCGCGGCAGCCGCACTGTTTGCAGAGCATCCGATCGATCTGGGAACACGCTGCACCGTATTTATGAATTCCAAAGTAAAACAGGCGCAGAAGGAAGGCGCGCAGGTCTCCGACATTTCAGCCGGTCTGGCCTATTCCGTTATCAAAAACGCGCTGTTTAAAGTGATCAAGGTGTCCGATGCCTCGGAACTGGGAAAACACATCGTTGTACAGGGCGGCACCTTTTATAACGATGCAGTGCTGCGCAGTTTTGAAAAAATTGCAGGATGCGAGGCTGTCCGTCCGGATATCGCAGGTATCATGGGCGCTTTCGGCGCCGCTCTCATCGCACGCGAACGATTCCTGGCGGAAACAGATTACCGGACATCTATGCTGTCCGTCGAAAAAATCAATACTCTGCAGTTTGAAACAAGCATGGCAAAATGCAGAGGCTGCACAAACAACTGCCGTCTTACCGTCAATAAGTTTACCGGTGGCAGACAATATATTTCCGGCAACCGCTGCGAAAGAGGACTGGGAAAAAAGAAAAACGAGCATACTGTGCCGAATTTATATGCCTATAAGCTGCAGCGTGTTTTTGACTACGAACCGCTGCCCGCAGACCAGGCGCCCCGCGGCAAAGTGGGAATACCAAGGGTGCTGAACATGTACGAAAATTACCCGTTCTGGTTCACTTTTTTCACGCGGCTTGGCTATCAGGTAGTTCTCTCTCCTGTCTCCACCCGCAAAATATATGAACTCGGTATCGAATCCATTCCCAGCGAATCCGAATGCTATCCGGCCAAACTGGCCCACGGCCATGTAACATGGCTGCTGCGCCAGGGCATACCGTTTATTTTTTATCCTGCCCTCTTCTACGAGCGCAGCGAATTTGAAGACGCAAACAACCATTATAACTGCCCCATTGTGACGTCTTATTCGGAAAATATCAAAAACAACATTGACGAGATCCGCCGGGGAGACGTAGTTTTCCGCAATCCCTTTCTCTCCTTCCGGGATGTGCACACTGTTACAAACGCCCTTATCAGGGAATTTCCGGAAATCCCCGCAGACGAGATCCGCTCCGCCGCAGCATACGGCTGGAAAGAACTGGGCAATGCCAGAGAAGACATGCGAAGGAAAGGAGAAGAAACTTTACAATATCTGGAAGAGACAGGCAGACACGGCATCGTGCTTGCAGGACGTCCCTACCACATTGATCCGGAAATCAACCACGGCATTCCGGAACTGATCACAGGCTATGACATAGCCGTACTGACAGAAGATTCCATCTGTCATCTTGGCAGACCCCAGCGGCCGCTGATCGTTTCCGACCAGTGGATGTATCATTCCCGCCTGTATGCGGCGGCATCCTATGTGCGCACTACGGAAAACCTGGATCTGATCCAGCTCAATTCCTTTGGCTGTGGTCTGGATGCGGTAACCACCGACCAGGTCAGCGACATTTTGTCCGCTTCCGATAAAATCTATACATGCCTGAAAATCGACGAAGTAAATAATCTGGGGGCTGCCAGAATCAGAGTCCGTTCTCTGCTTTCCGCACTGCGCGTCAGAGAGCAGAAAGGAACAAAGCGGCAGATACGCTCCACCGCGGTACAAAAGATTGCTTTCACAGAAGAAATGCGGAAAGAATATACGATTCTCTGTCCGCAGATGTCTCCTATCCATTTTGAACTGCTGGAAGCCGCTATCAACAAATGCGGTTACCATCTGGAGGTGCTCCCGAACGACAATAAGCACGCGGTGGATATGGGGCTCAAATATGTCAACAACGATGCCTGCTACCCTTCTCTTATGGTAGTGGGACAGATTATGGAAGCGCTGCACTCCGGCAGATATGATCTGCACAAAGTGGCCGTGATCATAAGCCAGACGGGCGGCGGCTGCCGTGCCACCAACTATATCGGCTTTATACGCCGTGCGCTGCAGAAGGCCGGTATGGAACAGGTTCCTGTTATTTCTCTGAATCTGGCAGGTATTGAAAGCAATCCCGGTTTCCATATCAATGCGGCGCTGCTCACAAGGGCTGCCTATGCGGCGCTGCTCGGCGACGTCCTCATGCGGTGCCTCTACCGGATGCGTCCTTATGAAAAAGAGGCCGGTTCAGCCAATGCGCTGCACCGAAAATGGGCCGATGCCTGCAAGCGCTTTGTAACGGCCAAATATCCCTCCTACTTCCGTTTCAGCCGGCTTTGCAGAGATATCATCCACGATTTTGATACGCTGCCCGTTACCGGCCAAAAGAAGCCCCGGGTCGGCATCGTCGGGGAAATCCTTGTTAAATTCATGCCCGCCGCCAATAATTATCTGGTAGATCTTTTGGAAACGGAAGGCGCGGAAGCCGTAGTGCCCGATCTGCTGGATTTTATGCTCTACTGCTTCTATAATCAGGTATATAAAGCAGAAAACCTCGGCACGGACAAAAAGGCCGCAAGACTGTCCACACTGGGTATCCGCACGCTCATGTTCCTGCGCAGGCCGGCGGCAAAGGCCTTCCGGCAAAGCAGGCATTTCTCCCCGCCTGCCAATATCTATGAGCTGGCCGGTTATGCAAAACCCATCGTCTCTATCGGCAACCAGACAGGAGAAGGCTGGTTCCTCACTGGGGAAATGATGGAATTGATCCACAGCGGCGTACGCAATATCGTCTGTGCACAGCCTTTCGGCTGCCTGCCAAACCATGTGGTAGGGAAAGGCGTCATCAAAGAACTGCGCCGTCTCTATCCGGCATCCAATATCGTGGCCATCGATTACGATCCGGGCGCCAGTGAAGTGAACCAGCTCAACAGAATCAAGCTGATGCTGTCCACGGCGCACAAGAATTTGAAAAAAGAGACAGAGGCAGAAGCGGCAAATCAATAAGAGCGGCACAAAAAAAGAATTTCGGTTCGCGAAATTCTTTTTTTGTGCCGTAAATGTATCCTCTAATCCGCCTCTTTCCGGTTGATATAATTGATCAGCCCTTCCGCAGCAATGATCTTCTGCATAAACGCCGGAAACGCCTGCCCTTTATACGACGCGCCTTTCGTTACATCCGTAATGACGCCGCTGTCAAAATCAATCTCCACCACATCGCCCGCCTCAATCGCTTTTGCCGCCTCCGGGCATTCAATAATAGGAAGTCCGATATTGATAGCATTACGGTAAAAAATTCTTGCAAACGTCTCTGCAATTACACAGCTCACCCCGGCCGCTTTGATGGCGAGCGGCGCATGTTCCCGCGAAGAGCCGCAGCCAAAATTTTTATTGGCTACTATGATATCTCCCTTATTCACTTTTTTTATGAAGTCCTTGTCAATATCCTCCATGCAGTGGACTGCGAGCTCCGCCGGGTCGGAAGAATTTAAGTATCTTGCCGGAATAATTACATCCGTATCCACATTGTCTCCATATTTAAATACACTGCCTTTTGCTCTCATCTCTTTTTCCTCCTCACGCAAGCTCTTCCGGTCCGGAAATCTTTCCTGTCACCGCGCTGGCCGCCGCTACCGCCGGGCTGGCCAAATATACTTCCGAGTCTACATGTCCCATACGTCCCACAAAATTACGGTTGGTTGTCGATACACACCGCTCTCCTGCCGCCAGAATACCCATATATCCCCCAAGACACGGCCCGCATGTCGGCGTACTGACAACAGCCCCCGCTTCAATGAAGGTCTTTAACAACCCCTCTTCCATTGCCTGCAGGTAAACTGCCTGTGTGGCAGGAAGAATAATGCATCGTACGCCTTTTGCAACGCGTCTGCCCGCCAGCACCCTGGCCGCAATACGCATATCATCCAGCCTGCCGTTGGTACAGGAGCCGATCACGACCTGGTCAATCTTCACCTCCTGCGTAATCTCGTCAATGGTCCTCGTGTTTTCCGGAAGATGCGGGAATGCAATCGTCGGACGCAGACCCGCCAGATCAATCGTATATTCCGCTTCATACGCTGCATCTCCATCCGCCTCATAAACCGTATACGGTTTTGTAGAATGCGCTTTCATGTAGGCAGCCGCCTTCTCATCAACAGGAAAAATACCGTTTTTACCACCCGCTTCAATTGCCATATTGGCAATGGTAAACCGATCGTCCATAGAGAGATTCGCTATTCCGTCTCCCACAAATTCCATCGACTTGTACAACGCCCCGTCCACGCCGATCATACCGATGATATGCAAAATCACATCCTTGCCGCTGACCCAGGCCGACGGCTTCCCTGTCAGGTTGAAACGGACAGCGGACGGCACTTTAAACCATGCTTTTCCCGTCGCCATGCCGGCAGCCATATCTGTGCTCCCCACACCCGTGGAAAACGCGCCCAGAGCCCCATAGGTACAGGTGTGGGAATCCGCGCCTATGATCACGTCTCCCGCCACCGTCAACCCCTTTTCAGGCAGGAGCGCATGTTCTATCCCCATTTCGCCCACTTCAAAATAATTGGTGATTTGATTGCGATAAGCAAATTCCCTCACACATTTACAGTGTTCCGCCGATTTGATATCTTTATTGGGCACAAAATGATCCGGTACAAGCGCAATTTTATCCCGGTCAAAAACCCCCTCGCCGTGTATTTTTTCCATTTCCTTAATTGCCACCGGACTTGTAATATCGTTTCCCAGCACAAGATCAAGCTGTGCCTCAATCAATTGTCCGGCCTCCACCTGCTCCAGACCGGCATGCGCAGCAAGAATCTTCTGCGTCATTGTCATTCCCATCTTTTCGACCTCCTGATTCTTTTCTTAAAATGATATGTATTCCCACAGGCAGCAGACCAGCAGCCGCTCCCGCACGGGTGTTTGCTTTTATCCTACCACATCCGCAATTTCTTTCCCAATAGCATTTATTCATATTTACTATAACTATTTTTTATGATATATTCTGATAGTATAACTATAGGAACCTTCATCAGGAAACTGACTGTACCGTTTCCTGTCAATACACAGGCATATAAAAATCACGGGACAATTTCGTATGGAAAATAACCTCAATTTATACTATGTTTTTTATACGGTAGCAAAATGCGGCAATATATCCACTGCAGCGAGCCGGCTCTTTATCAGTCAGCCTGCCATCAGCAAATCCATCTCCAAACTGGAACAGAATCTGGAAGTCACACTTTTTCACCGCAGCTCCCGGGGCGTTACGCTCACACAGGAAGGCGAACTGCTCTTTCAGCAGGCAGAGACCGCATTTACCGCCATCAGGCAGGGAGAAGAACAGCTCCGCAGAATGAGCGAACTTGGAATCGGGCATCTCTCCATCGGCGCCAGCGCTACGCTTTGCCGCTATGTCCTCCTGCCTTATCTAAAAAATTTTATCCAGACACATCCGCACATTAAGATTTCCATCTCCTGCCAGTCAAGCTCTCAGACAATCTGCGACCTGGAAAACAGAAGCCTTGATATCGGTCTGATTGGCGGGCCAATCCGCACCGGAAAGCTGCATTTCTATCCTTTGAAAGAGATCCAGGATATTTTTGTCACCACCAAAAGCTACCTGAACAATCTCAGAAAACGCATGGACATCGGTCACTCCCGCAGTTCCCTGTCTGTTTATTCCCAGGCCACGCTCATTCTTCTGGATAAAGACAATCTTACCAGGCAGTATGTCGATGCCTATTTAAGCAGAGACCTGGTAGAAAACGACCGCTTAATCGAAGTAACGACAATGGATCTGCTCATAGAACTTGCAAAAATCGACCTGGGCGTGGCCTGTGTTATTTCTGATTTCGTGAAAAAGGAGCTTGCAGACGGAATCCTGATCCGTCTGAAGCCCCCCGCCGTCATCCCAAAGCGGAAAATCGGCTTCGCCTTCCATGAAAACAATGTGTCGAATGAAGCCGTAAACGAATTTTTAGAATGCATCCGTCACTGCAGCTTTTGAAAAATCACACAGTTCGGCCTGTCCACCGGAATCTCCTTTCCGTTCATTACAATCAGTCCGGCTTCCAGATCCACACTGAAAAACGTCATCGTGTTAGACTCGTGATTCAGCGATACAATATGGCGCAGATCGGGGAAGAAATTTGCATCTTTCGGATAGTCTCCGCTGATCGGCAGACAGAGTACCTTATCCAGCTCTCCTGTATCATGGTTTACCCGGTAGACAACCACACTGTTGTCTCCTGCATTGGAGCTGATCAGATAATTATCATCCAGAGAAAAATTCAGCGTGCAGGCCGCAGAGCCGCCCGCATGATAATCATTTAGTGTGGAAACTGTCTGAATCTTTTCAAACTCCGGATTCCCCTTTACTTCCTTATAGCTGTATACGTCAATGATATTCTTTAATTCGTGGACAATATAAAGGAATTTGCCGTCTTTTGTAAATTTTACATGACGGGGCGCAGATTCTATCTCACTGCGGATTACGTCAATCAGCTTCACTTCGCCCGTTTTGTCGTTAAACCGGTACACATTGACATGATCCATGCCAAGATCCGCCGCCAGAAGATATTTATTGTCCCTTGTCATCTTCACGCAGCTGATATGCGGCCTGAAATTACGCTCTGCAATGCTCCCCAGTCCTTTGTGAAAGATCTCGTCTGTGACTTCGCCAATACCGCCGTCCTCCCGCAGCCGCAGCACAGTCAGTTTTCCGTCATGATATCCCGCTACAAACAAATAGGCGTCCTCGTAATCCGTTGACAGATAACATCCCCGCATTCCGTTAATGGACGCATGGTTGACTACTTCCAGCTCTCCGGTGGCAGGATCAATCTTATATGCCTCCACACCAGTATCGGTAATGGAATATAAAAATTTCTGATTATGTGAAATCGTCACATAGGATGAATTGGTGATCATAACCTGATCTTTTTCTATAAATCTGCCATTTTCCATATCCACATCATAGATTTTAATGCCATGGGCGTCTCCCCGCGTCGTATAAGTGGACACATAAGCAACATATCTGTCATTCATCGTTCCCATTCTATTCGCCTCCGCTCTTCTCGTTAACGCTTATTATAACATGTTCTTTTTTCCGCCTCAATACCTGCTCCGATTTTTCCTATGACAAACACATGAAGGAACAGGTTCTGCGCAGTTTTCAGATAAAAGAACTTGTCAGGATTTCGCAAGATAAATCATTCACACACCGGGCAAAAGTACAATTTCGCGAATTTGTATGCCATTTTCGGACAAGGATGTCCGCCACTGTCATACAAATTTGCGAAAACTGTCTTTTTTACGGTGCATGTCATTGATTTATTTTGCAAAATCGAAAGTAAAGTATTGTCCTGAAAAACCGGTTCCCGATGTCCATAAAATGTTAACACATACGTTTGCCGTGCCATTTTTCCCGGGACAAATCTATACTCCACGGAACATTGCATCTGTTTCCCAGTCGATTCGCCGCAAGGTATTCCTTTCCGGAGATAATTCTGCTATAGTATTGCTGTTGTCTGTTGCGCCATCTAACTGTGACAATAACAGATGATAATACACGTCAAACAGGAGAATACAGAGCGATGAAATCTTTTAAAATTACCATTCGAGCGGCCTTCTTACTTTTTATCCTGTGTTTTTGGATATCGCTTCCCGCCAAGGCGCAGGAAACCACCTCAAACAAACCTGTGGCAGAAGAAGAAAGCCTTCCCTCTTACACCGTCCGTTTTTCCGGCGCAGGTCTTCCGGTTTATGCCGACCCCGCTCTTTTGGAAAGCCCAATAGCGATGCTGCCCGATCAGACCATTGTCCGGATCATCCAGGGACCTGCCGATTTTTTTGCCCGCATCCGGGTAGCGGATACGGGGCTGGAAGGTTATGTCGATATGCGTTATCTCAAACGCACCGATGCCATTGTAAAGGAATCTGATATCTACACCTATGAAGAGATGGAAACGGACATCCGGCAGATGCAGGAAAGATACCCGGAACTATTAAAGGTCGATATCACAGGAACTTCCGCCGACGGCCGGAATCTGTACGCGCTGACTCTCGGTAATAAAAACGCGGCGCGGCACATTTTGGTCCACGCCGGTATCCATGCCCGTGAATACACCAATCCGCTTCTTGTGATGGAACAGCTTGAGCAGTGTCTGGACTGTTACGACTGCGGACAGTTTCGTGGAACGAGCTACCGCGAACTGTTTTCTGCGACAGCCGTCCACATCATACCGATGGTCAATCCCGACGGGATTGCCCTCAGCCAGTTCGGAGAAGCCGCCCTGCACTCGCCGGAGCTGGTGCAGATGGTGCGCGCCTGCTATGCCTGCGATCTTGCCGCCGGACGGACAAGCCGGCCTTATGATAACTATCTTGCCAGATGGAAAGCCAATGCCCGCGGCGTGGATCTGAATAAAAACTTTCCTTTCGGCTTTGCCGTCAATACAAAAGCCGTGCTGCCTTCCTATGCGGGATACCCAGGACTGCTGCCGTTTTCCGAGCCCGAATCCGCATCTCTGGCCGCAGTGACCCTGCAGTACAAGCCGTCTGTCGTTATTAACTACCATTCCATGGGAGAGGTCGCATACTGGGATACCCTGGAAAGCAGATATACGGACATCAATACTTACTTTTCCGCCTATATGCTGTCAATTATCCCTTACAAAAGGATGGGGAGCGGCAGTGCCACAGGCAGTTATCTCGACTGGATCTATAGCGGCGACACACCCGTCCTCTCCATTACATTTGAAACGGGAAATGTGGAATGCCCTCTTCCCGCAGGCCAATATCCGAAAATCTGGATACAACACAGTTATATTCTGCAGGAGGCCGCATGGTACGCTTCTTCCTTTACCTAACCGGCCCGGCGGATTCCGGCCGCCGAACCAGTCTCCCTGTCCATAGAATCTGCTTTGATCCACCCTGTATTGTATCCGATCGTAACAAGAGCCGCGCAGGCGGCTCTTTTCTATGGCGCAGACATAGCGCTATTCCCTAAATTTTTACGCACAGAAATCAATGTTTCGTTCATTGGAACAAATAGATTGAAGCGTTTCTTATATCCGTAACCTGGAACACGAATCAAATATTTGTGCACAAAAACGAAACCTTGATTTCCGTGATTTTTACGTTTTAGCGGTTGACATCACCTGCAAATCTAGTATAATAATTATCAGCGTTTGTTTAGTTTTAGTAAACTTTCTGTTTATTATCACTGCTTGCCGGGAGGATTTTTATGAACATCGGAAATAAAATCAAGGAACTGAGAGTCCAAAAAGGTCTGACACAGGAGGAACTTGCTGACAGGGCCGAACTGTCCAAGGGTTTTATCTCACAGTTGGAACGTGACCTGACCTCTCCTTCCATAGCCACTCTCGTCGATATTCTGCAGTGTCTGGGCACCGATCTGAAAGATTTTTTCAATGAAGACACGGAAGAACAGATCGTTTTTGGCAAAGAAGACTACTTCGAAAAAACCGATACCGATTTACAGAATAGAGTGGAATGGATTATTCCAAACGCCCAGAAGAATATTATGGAGCCGATCCGTCTGACACTGGAGCCCGAAGGCGCCACTTATCCCGATAATCCACACGAAGGGGAGGAATTCGGCTATGTACTTTCCGGCAGTATCACGCTTCATCTGGGAAAACGCTCCTATCCGGTCAAAAAAGGAGAATCCTTTTACTTTACGCCAAATACCACACATTATATCGTAGGCGGCAGAAAAACGGGAGCCGTCCTGATCTGGGTCAGCAGCCCTCCCAGCTTTTAATCTAATTTGATACACAGGAGGAGTTCAATGTGAATAAACTCATCGACTTACAACATATCTCCAAGACATACGATTCCAATGTCGTTCTGGACGATATGAATTTATACATAAGGGAAAATGAATTTCTGACGCTGCTTGGTCCAAGCGGCTGCGGCAAAACCACCACTCTGCGCATTATCGGCGGCTTTGAAACCCCCGACCGCGGTCAGGTAATATTTGACGGCTGCGATATTACCAGCCTGCCGCCCAATAAGCGGCAGCTCAATACCGTATTCCAGAAGTATGCTCTCTTTCCCCACATGAACATTGGAGAAAACATCGCATTCGGTCTGCGAATCCGCAATAAACCTCAAAATTATATCCGGGATAAAATCAAATACGCATTGAAACTTGTCAATCTGGACGGCTACGAAAAACGGATGCCCGACTCTCTCAGCGGCGGCCAGCAACAGCGTATCGCGATCGCAAGAGCCATTGTCAACGAACCGAAAGTGCTCCTGCTCGACGAACCGCTCGGCGCTCTTGATCTGAAACTGCGCCAGGATATGCAGTATGAATTGATCCGCTTAAAAAACGAGCTGGGAATTACCTTTATCTATGTTACCCATGATCAGGAAGAAGCTCTGACCATGTCCGATACAATCGTCGTTATGAACCAGGGGTATATCCAGCAGATCGGCACGCCGGAAACAATCTACAATGAACCGGAAAACGCCTTTGTGGCTGATTTCATCGGTGACAGTAATATCCTGGACGCCGTTATGGTGCGGGATGAGCTGGTAGAAATACTGGGTACCCGCTTTGCATGTGTGGACAAAGGCTTCGGACAAAACAAGCCCGTCGATGTGGTTATCCGCCCGGAAGACGTGGAACTGGTAGAACCGCAGCGGGGTATCCTTCAGGGCGTCGTATCCCACATCATCTTCAAAGGCGTCCACTATGAAATGGAAGTGACGGCAAACGGCTTTGAATGGCTTGTACAGTCCACCAGAATGTTCCCTGTAGGAACACCGGTAGGGCTTTTGGTAGACCCCTTTAATATCCAGATCATGAACAAGCCGGAATCCGAAGACGAGGAGGCAATTGGCTGCGATGAATAAAAAAACACTTGCTTTTCCCTATGTATTCTGGTCTGTGGCTTTTATCGTCATCCCCCTTGGTATGATCTTTTACTATGGACTGACCGATAAAACCGGCGCTTTCACCCTGGAAAACATCGCCACCATCGCGACCGCAGAACATTCCAAAGCGCTTCTGCTGGCCGCCTGGCTGTCACTGGTCAGTACTGCCGTCTGCTTTTTGCTGGCCTATCCGCTTGCCATGATTCTGGCGAATATGAATGTAAACCAGCACAGCTTTATTGTATTGATTTTTATCCTGCCCATGTGGATGAATTTCCTGCTGCGCACCCTTGCGTGGCAGACACTTTTGGAAAAAACAGGCGTGCTCAACAGCATTCTGGCCTTTTTCCATCTGCCCATCCTGGAAATCATCAATACCCCGGCGGCTATCATTCTGGGCATGGTATACAATTTTCTGCCGTTTATGGTACTGCCCGTCTACAATGCCCTGACTAAGATTGATAAAAATGTGATCAACGCCGCACGCGATCTGGGCGCCAACAGCATGCAGACATTTTTCAGGATCATCTTTCCTCTGTCCATACCGGGCATCATAAGCGGTATCACAATGGTATTCATCCCTGCACTGACCACTTTTGTGATCAGCACACTGCTGGGCGGCAGCAAAATCCTGCTGATCGGCAATGTGATCGAACAGGAATTTACCCAGACCGGCAACTGGCATCTGGGCAGCGGCCTTTCCATCGTCCTGATGGTATTTATCCTCATCAATATGGCTGCGGAAGCGTTCTTTGATAAAAACGGGGAGGGAACCGCACTATGAAAAACACACTCCGTAAACTTTATATCGGTCTCATTTTTCTGTTTTTGTACGCACCGATCGTGACTCTGATGGTACTGTCCTTTAACGCCAGTAAAACAAGAGCCAAATGGGGCGGCTTTACTATGAAATGGTATCTGTCCATGTTTCGGAATGAAGCGATCCTGCAGGCGCTGTCCAACACTCTGATTATCGCCCTGCTCTCTTCCCTGACCGCTACCGTGATTGGCACCGTCGCCTGTATTTCCATGCAGTCGATGAAACGAAGAAACAGAGCGGTTATCATGGGCGTTACCAATATTCCCATGCTGAATGCGGATATTGTAACCGGTATTTCTCTCATGCTTCTATTTATCACGCTGGGACTGCGGTTTGGTTTCATGACAATCCTGTTATCCCATATCACATTCAATATCCCGTATGTGATACTGAGCGTTATGCCGCGCATGAAGCAGCTCAATCCAAGTATTTACGAAGCCGCGCTCGATTTGGGGGCCTCTCATATACAAGCGTTTTTTAAAGTTGTATTTCCGGATATCCTGCCTGGCGTGCTCTCCGGTTTTCTAATGGCATTTACCATGTCGCTGGATGATTTCATTATCACGCATTTTACAAAAGGGCCCGGCATCGATACGTTGTCCACCAAAATCTATACGGAAGTGAAGAAGGGCATCAAGCCGGAAATGTACGCGCTGTCCACACTGATTTTTGTAACGGTTCTCGTTCTTCTTTTGCTTGTGAACAAAACGCCTTCCGGGAAAAAGAAACTGCGGAAACGATAGCGAAACAGATTACATTTATAAGGAGGAATACATGATGAAAAAGAAACTTATCACGCTGCTTATACTCGCCGCATGCCTTATTTCCCTTACGGCCTGCGGCAGCCAGGGAGGCGAAAACGGAGAGGTGATCGTATACAACTGGGGGGAATACATCGATCCTGAAGTACTCACTTCTTTTGAAGAAGAGACAGGGATCAAAGTCGTGTATGATGAATTTGAGACAAACGAAATTATGTATCCCAAAGTGGAAGCCGGTGCATCGGCATATGATGTTGTCTGTCCCTCCGATTATATGATCAAAAAAATGATTGATAACGACCTGCTTGCCAAAATCGATTTTGAAAAGACGCCAAATGCCAAAGAATATATCGGGCAGCAGTATTATGAACAATCCAGAGAATTTGACCCGTCCAACGAATATGCCGTTCCCTACTGTTGGGGCACCGTAGGCATTTTATACAACCGCACAATGGTCGATGAAACCGTAGACTCCTGGGACATTCTCTGGAATGAAAAATATGCAGACAATATCCTCATGCAGGATTCTGTCCGCGACGCTTTTATGGTGGCCTTAAAACGCAACGGCGCGTCTATGAACACAGTTGACGAGGCACAGTTGCAGGAAGCGCGAAACGATCTGATTGCTCAAAAACCGCTTGTACAGGCATATGTGATCGATCAGGTCCGGGATAAAATGATTGGAAACGAAGCCGCCATCGGCGTAATCTATTCCGGCGAAGCGATCTATACCCAGCGTGAAAACCCTGATCTGGAATATGTCATTCCCAAAGAAGGGACAAACGTTTGGATTGATTCCTGGGTAATCCCGAAAAATGCGCCCAATATGGAAAATGCGCTGAAATTCATTGATTATATGTGCAGACCTGAGATCGCGCTGAAAAACTTTGAATACATTACCTACTCCACTCCCAACGACGGCGCACGGGATCTGATAGAAGACGACGACATCAAAAACTCTCCCGTTGCCTTTCCGGATCTTTCACAGTACAATGGCCTGGAAACCTATTCCTATCTCGGTGAAGAAGGAGACGCACTCTACAATGAACTGTGGAAAGAAGTTAAGTCCGAATAAATTGACTGCTATACGAACTTTCTATAGTCATAAACAAAAGGTCCGCAGATGCCTGACGGCATCCTGCGGACCGATCTGCTTTTTCTTTCTCTGTTCCACCTTATCTGATTCTTTCCGGAAATCCGACTTTCTTCTGCACTTTGCGTAATGTCTTTGCCGCAAAACGCTCTGCCTTCTCACCGTTGTTCTTAATCACGCTGTCAATATACGCCTTATCCTTCTGCAACTGTGCGAATTTTGTCTGCAGCGGTCTGAGTACGTCCACCACGGATTCCCCTACTGCAAGTTTGAACTCACCGTACCCCTTTCCGTCAAACTCTTTTACGGTCTGCTGCGGCGTCTTTCCGGTACAAGCGCAATAAATATCAATCAGATTGCGGATGCCGGGCTGCTCTTCGTTATACGCGATATTGGCGCATGAATCTGTTACGGCGCGTTTAAATTTACGCATCACCGTATCTGCATCGTCTGTCAGATAGACACTTCCGTTTGGATTTTCGTCAGACTTTGACATTTTTTTCGAAGGATCCTGCAGACTCATAATCTTGGCTCCTACCCGTCCGACAAAGGGCTCCGGAATGGTAAAGACATCCCCATACAGATGATTAAATCTCTGGGCAATATCCCTTGTAATTTCCAAATGCTGAAGCTGATCCTTCCCAACCGGCACCACATCCGCCTGATATAGCAGAATATCCGCCGCCATCAGTACCGGATACGTATACAGGCCCGCATTGATATTATCCGCATGTTTGGCTGCTTTATCCTTAAACTGGGTCATACGGTTCAGCTCTCCCATATAGGTAAAACAGTTCAGTATCCACGCCAGTTCCGCATGGCCGGAAACATGGGACTGGTAATAAATGCAGTTCTTTTCCGGATCCAAACCCGCCGCAATATATAAAGTGAGAAGATTTCTGGCACGTTTTCTCAGTTCTGCCGGATCCTGTCTTACCGTAATGGAATGCAGGTCTACTACCGAATAAAAACACTCATATTCATCGCTGAGGGAAACCCAGTTTTTCAACGCCCCCAGATAATTTCCCAATGTAAGGGACCCCGTCGCCTGCATACCGCTGAACAGCACCTTTTTATCACCTGTCATAACGCTTCCTCCACTCGTACTTTCATTTCCTAATCCCCATCCAGTGTATCACTCCTGCTGCATATCGTCAACAAAGCTGTCAATCAGTCATTACAACCGCAGGACGATCCCCCCGGAAAGCCCGGTCTTGGCTCCGGTCTGGGCGGTATCGGATCGCAGCCACAGTCATTACCGCTGTTATTTCCACAGCCAATCGTAATGCCAATCCCGCAGCCACAGTCATTGCTGTTGTTATTTCCGCAGCCACAGCTGTTATTGTTTCCGCAGTTATTGTTCGTATTGCAGCTACAACCGCTGTTATTGCTGCCGCAGCCACAGCCTACATTGATGCTGCCGCAGCCGCAATTCTTGTTGTCGCACCCGCAGTTATTATTGTTATTGTTGTCACAGCCACAGCTGTTATTGTTATTGTTGTCACAGCCACAACTGTTGTTATTATTTCCACAGCCGCAGCCTACATTCACATTCCCACAGCCGCAGTCATCGTCATCACAACAGTTTGCGCAACAGTTACAACCACTGCCGTTATTACAACAGCATAACAGAATCAACCACCATAAAATATTCATATTTATTCCACTCCTTTTTTATATGAATATTCTATGCGGATTTTCCATTTCTGTGACAAAATCTGCGCCCGAGGCGCCCTGATAAGACGCCGGATTCTTTCAGACCTTTCTATGATATCCGTTTTTCCTTTTTGCGCGGATATAGGCAAATGTCTTTTGTTCCCCTTTTTCCGCCAGCATATGAAGCAGCTTTTCCAAACGCTTTCTCGTATAGGGATGCAGAAATTCTTTCATCCTGCCCACGCCCTTTTCATAGTACGCCAGCGGATCCCCATCTGTATACGCTCTGCCATTATACACTTTTGACGCTGCAATCCGGTCCATAAACATCTCGACGATATATCTGTCAGGCATAGGCGCAGGCATCATGCCCTGTTTCGCCGATGCTCCATCCGCGCAGTAATCGATCCAATACTCATAGTGGTGTTTGTTTCTTCCTTTATGATGGAGCCACGCAGAGGAATATCCTGCCGCCTCCCGCTCCGCATTGTTCGGGCTGCGGTTACCCTGATAGTATCTGGCACCTACCCAAAATTCGGAAGGCGCATATTTGGACAGATCATGCAGAAGCCCCTGCCTGTACAACCCTACCGCAAAACAGCCTTTCAGAACCAGATATTTATGATATGTGATTGTTTTAAAATGTTTCCATGCCCGCATCTTTCTTATCCTTTTTCCGACTGATAAACCTGTATGGAACGTGCGCCTGCCATGACGGCGCTGGCAGCCGCTTTTTCCGTATCTTCATCTTCATATACAGTATATGCCAAGGACACTGCCGTATCCATGCAAAGCCGCCATATCTTTCCTTTGGGCAGCTTGGGAAGAGCAAACTCATGAGGCTCCCAGTGCATATTATATGCCACGTAAAAATCTGCATCCTCTCCTCCATCCTGCCCTTTTGCATATTTTCCGCAGTACAGTACCCCGACATGCCGGCTGTTATACGAAAGCGCAGGCTTCCATGCCTCTTCCCCATGAAAAGAAATGTCAGGACTGCCGCATCCCAGATAATCTATCCCCTTCAGCATTTGCTCCCGATGGAATACGCCGTGTTTTTTTCTGAAAGAAATCAGCCTTTTCGTATACTCATAAAAATCCCGGTTCGCTTTCAACAACTTCCAATCCAGCCACGTAACCCCATTGTCCTGGCAATACGGATTATTGTTTCCCTTCTGCGTCTGTCCAAACTCGTCTCCGCTCTGCAGGTAAGGCGTACCCTGGGACAGCAGTACAAGCGCAAGCGCATTTCTCATCTGCTGCCAACGTAAGAGCTGAATCGACCGTTTCCTTGTTTTTCCTTCCACACCGCAGTTCCAACTGCAGTTATAATCGCTGCCGTCCTGGTTTTCTTCTCCGTTTTCCTCATTGTGCTTTCTCTCATAGGAAACAAGATCCTGCAGCGTAAATCCGCCATACCCTGAAATCGCGTTCACAACTCCGGCCCGCTGCAGATTGTCGCGCACATGGAAAAGCATAGCCTCAAGACAACCCTCATCCCCTTTTAATGCCTTTCGCATCGCATACGTAAAATCTTCTCTCCATAGAGCCAGATTTTTCTGGTAAACAGTTCCTTTACAAGGATAAATCTCATCCAAAGGAAACGAAGTGCAGATCAGTTTTGTTTCCTTAAAAAAAGGATCTGTCCCCAGCATCACAACCGGCGCCTGCCCGCCGATCAGATGAAAACCGTCAATATGATATTCTTCTACCCAATACCGCAGAATATCCGGTATCTCGCTGCATTTGTCCTGCCCGGAAAACCAAAACTGCATCCATACTTCAATCCCCGCTTTGTGCAGCGATTTCACCATATCTTTCATTTCAGCCGTAGCGTCTATGTCATAGGCATAAGCGCTTTTGGGGGCGTAATAATATCCTTCTTTAAACCCCCAGTAATTGATCTTTGTTTCCGCTTCCTTCTGATAAGTCCCTTCCGTTTTTTCTATTTCATCAAATTCATAGGCAGGCATCAACTCAACCGCCGTAACACCCAGTTCCTTCAAGTACGATAATTTTTCCCGGATTCCGGCGAACGTTCCTTTTTTTCGCACCCCCGAAGAACTGTGTTTTGTAAAACCGCGTACATGCAGGCCATAAACCACAGTCTCACTGTACAAGTGCCTGAGCGGCATATCATCCTCCCAATCGTATGCCCTGCCTGCAAACAAATAACGAACCGCCTCTTTTTCCTTTCCATAACGGCGCATGCCAGCTATAGCCCTTGCATACGGATCCGCAATTTCCTTTCCGTCCGCATAATAACAATATCCGTCTGCTCCTTCCGGAAGCCCCTCCAAAATAACGGAATACATCGCTCCCTGCCGAAATCCCGGCGGCACGGGAAACCGCGCCAGCTCCTTTTCCCCATGAAAAATCCCAATTGCAATCTCTTCTGTCGGCTGTTCTATTTTAAATACAAACTGTACTCCCCCGTCTGTTACTGTTACACCTTTTGGATAATAACTTCCTTTCCTCATGCATGCCTTCCTTCTCTAGTAATCTCTGTTATTAAAGTACTTATCTCCATTTTTGATGTGATGTTACCGCAGCGCTCATGGAAAGAACCTGCGGCTTTTTCATAGCTTTTGTGAACATTATAACATGTCTTTCTTCAATATGCGATCATTTTATACAATAGTTTTCCCCGTACTTTACATTTTTTCATTCTTTTTGTACAATAGAAAGGAAATCGAAATTTACGAACCGAAAGGAAGGTATCATTATGGGGAATAAAAATGAACCGGATGAAGAAATGACTGTTGAGCTTGAATTGGAAGACGGCTCCAAAGTAAACTGCGCCATTGTCACGATCCTGACAGTCCGCGAGCAGGACTATATCGCTCTTCTCCCTCTGGATGAAAAAGGGGAGAATACCGACGGAGAAGTATGGTTCTACCGTTATTATGAAGACGAAGTCGATCCCGACATAGAGCCTAAGCTGAGCTACATTGAAGACGAAGAAGAATATGAGATTGTTGCGGATGCTTTTGACGAATATCTGGACCGTGCGGAATATGATGAAATTGCAGGTGAAAAAGACTTCTAAAAACGCAATACATGTGGATAATCCATTAGTTCATCAATGGTTTCAAGAACCGGGACGCCAGTTCCGGTTCTTCTTTTGTCCCTGCCGTATAATAGAGATACAGTTTTTCTCTGGCACGGGTCATGGCCACATAAAACATCCGTCTCTCTTCTTCTATCTGTTTTTCAGAAACCGCCTTTTTATGCGGCACAATGCCTTCATTCAAATCCGGCAGAATCACATAGTCAAATTCCAATCCTTTCGACCCGTGATAGGTCAGAATACGAACGCCGCCCCGTTGCAGGTTTCCTGCACGCTGTTTCCCATCATTTTCCTTTTTTTCCTGCAAATGCCGTTCCCATTCCGCTAACCCCGACACCCGGCCCGCAAGCGTCTGTAACCGTAAAAGCGTCTCCATACATTCTTCCAGCGCCGCGCCTTTATGCTCGCTTCGCAAAAACGCCTCATATCCCATGCCCTTGCGGATATACATCAGCGCCGCATAAAGTTTCATTCCGCCCACCATGCGGCAGTCCTTTTCCAGCTTCTGTATATTCCGCATAATATCTTTGTCATAAGAATGATAGGTCAGCAGTTCCCCGAAACTAACTGTCTCCTGGCTGCATCCCGCCCTGTCAATTCCTCTATCCGGACGGTTCATAATCTTATAAAAATTTTTCCTTGTCCGCTCTCCGTAAATAAAATGCAAATAAGCTGTAATGTCATCCATTATGAAATGGAAATCCCTGTTCTTCGCTCTATCCATACGCACACTCGGAATCCGGCCCCGTTCCAAAAGCGCTGCCAGCGCATCCGCATCCGCGCTCTTGCGAAACAGAACGGCGGACTCGGATAATTTGTTCTCTCTCAGCAGGCCTCTTAGCAGTTCCACAATTTCCCTGTTTTGTATGGTACGGTCGAAAAATCCCCTACAGTATACTTCTTTCTGCCCCGACGCTTCTCTTGCCGCAGTCTGCATTTTCATAAATCTGTCTTTGTTTTGGGCGATTACTTTCCCCGATGCCTGTATTATACCCGGCCTGCTGCGGTAATTCATTTCCAAAAAAATCTGTTTCGTCTCCGGAAACCGTTTCGAAAAAGACAACATACTCTCTGTTCCGGCGCCGCGAAAGCCATAAATGGACTGGTCGTCGTCTCCCACCAAAAACAAATTATTTTCCGAAGCCGCCAGCAGAAACAAAATCTTTTCCTGTATCGGCGCAATATCCTGATACTCGTCCGCCAAAATATAGCGGCATCTTCGCCGCCATATCTGCAGGATATCAGGCCGCTTTTGAAGCAGTTGCAGACATTCATACGCCATATCGTCAAAATCCAGTTTCCCTTTTTCTCTGCACAGCTGCCGGTATTTGCGAAAGATACTGTCCATCTGCTGCGGTGGCAGCGAACCTCCTGACAGAGCCCCTTCTCCCTTGCCGACTGCCAAAAGGCTGCCTTCTGCGCTCCCTTGGTTCTTGACTCTGCTGATAGCTGTCAGAACAGAATCCGCCAGCTCCTCACTGACACGCTCCTGGCGCAGAATCCGCCGTATATAATCCTGTTTTTCTTTTTCCTGTATTACGATAAGGGGAATTTTCGCATGTTCTCTTAAGATATGATAATAAACCGCATGAAACGTACCGAAACGAACCGGACGGTCAACCCGCGCCAACGCCCGAAATCTTTGCTGCATTTCCCGGGCGGCAGCTTTTGTAAATGTGACCACCAGAATTTCTTCCGGCGGAATATGAAGTGAATCTGTCAGATATTGAAGCCTTTTGGTAATGACAGTGGTTTTGCCACTGCCCGGACCTGCCAGCACAAGTGCAGGTCCGGTATTGTGGCAGATCGCCTCCCGCTGGGAAACATTAAATGTCCGCAGATCCCACTTGTCCTGCAAGCAGCGTAATGCCTTTGCGGATTCTGCGCAAAGACTCTTCCTTTCCCAGTATCTCCATAATCTCCGTTGCCCCCGCGGGTGTCGTCTGCTTTCCGGATACTGCCGTCCGTACCGGCCACATAGCATATCCGTTCTTGCAGCCCTTCTTTTCCACGTAGCCGCGCAGCGTTTCATACAAAGCGTCATTGCTGTAATCTTCCTGGGCTTCAAAAACAGGAAGCAGCTCCCGCAGCACTTCCAGAGAGGATTCTTTTGTCGTCTTCATCTTCTTATGGCAATACATTTCCGGATCATATTCCGGCAATCCCCGAAAGAACTCCACCATCTCTCTGATATCCGGAAAAGTTTCGATTCTTGTTTTTACCATCGCCGCAATCTTCGGCAAATCCAGGCCGCTTCCCAACACTTCCCGCAGATAAGGCAGCGCCTTTTCATAAAACGCATCAAATTCCATCGCCTTAATATATTCGCCGTTCATCCATCGCAATTTTGTATAATCGAACACAGCCGGAGATTTCGACAGATGATGGTAGTCAAATGTCTCCACAAGTTCCTGTAAGGAAAAAATCTCTCTGTTATCCGATGGACTCCATCCAAGCAGCGCCACAAAATTGACTATGGCTTCCGTCAAAAATCCCTGATCCACAAGATCCTCATACGAGGAATGCCCGCATCGTTTGGAAAGTTTTTGATGCGCTTCGTCGGTAATCAAGGGGCAGTGCACATAAACCGGAACCTGCCAGCCAAATGCTTCATACAGTCTGTTATACTTGGGGGAGGAAGAAAGATACTCATTTCCTCTTACTACATGGGTAATTCCCATCAGATGATCATCTACCACATTGGCGAAATTATAGGTCGGATACCCGTCCGATTTGATCAATATCATATCGTCCAGCTCCGCATTGCTCACTGTTATATCTCCGTAAATCTCATCCTGAAACGTAGTAACGCCCTCGGTCGGATTATTCTGCCTGATCACATAAGGAACACCGGCCGCCAGTTTTTCTTCAATCTCTTCCTGTGAAAGAGACAGGCAGTGCTTGTCATAAATATTAATTTCCTTGCCGTCAATTGTTCTCGTCAGTGTCGCCAGCCTTTCTTTATCACAGAAACAATAATAGGCCTGGCCTTTTGCAATCAGCTCTCTGGCATACTGCAGATAAATTCCCTGCGCCTGCCTCTCGCTCTGTACATAAGGTCCCACACCCCCATCTTTGTCAGGCCCTTCGTCATGTACAAGACCCGTCTTTTGCAGCGTGCGGTAAATGATATCCACGGCGCCTTCCACAAGCCGCTCCTGGTCCGTATCCTCAATACGCAGGATAAAATCTCCGCCCTCATGCCTGGCAATCAGATAGGCATACAAAGCCGTTCTGAGATTTCCAACATGCATACGCCCTGTGGGACTGGGGGCAAATCTGGTTCTGATCTTTGTCATTTTTTCAGTTCTCCTCTGTCACTTCCCTGTCCGGCAGCTTATGCTTTGCCGCCGCCTTAAATTTCCCGACTTCTTTTGCCGCCTGCGGCACCGGAATATTCGTCCCCGCGCCTGCCACACAACCGCCGGGACACGCCATACCCTCGATCAGGCAGCCGTTTTTCTTGCCAACCTTTGCCAGCATCAGCATTTTCTTGCATTCTGACAGGCTCTCCGCATGCTCGATATTGACATCCACATCAGGATAATATTCCCGGATACAATCCTCAATGGCGCTGGCTACGCCGCCTGCCACACCGTATCCTCTCCCGGCCCCGGTGGCGTCCTTCATCTCGTCCAGCGCCTGCATCTCTTCCAGCAGAATCCCCTTTGCCTCGAACATGCCCGCCAGTTCCTCAAAGGTAATGACAAAATCCACATCCGAACGGACTGTCCGTCTGGAAGCTTCCAGTTTTTTAGACGCACACGGACCGATAAATACCACGCTTGCATCCGGATGCTGCTTTTTAATCACCCGCGCCGTCGCCACCATCGGCGTCAGCTCATTGGAAATATTGCTGATCGTTTCCGGAAAATATTTCTTGGCAAGCATGGACCAGGACGGACAGCATGAAGTCAGGAGAAACGGCAGGTTGCCTGTGGCAACTTCATGCACATAATGCTCCGCTTCCGCCATAGCTCCCATATCAGCGCCGATCGCCGTTTCATATACATCGGCAAACCCCAACTCCTTCAAAGCCGTTTTCAGCATATCCGCCGTCACCTTCGGCCCAAACTGGCCTGCAAAAGCAGGCGCAACCTGTGCTATAATTTTTCTGCCGGACTGCATGGCGCGGATTAACTGGAAAATCTGCGATTTGTCCGCAATCGCGCCAAAAGGACAGCTCACCATGCATTGTCCGCATGATACGCACAAATCATTATCTATTACCGCCCTGTCAGCATCATCGCTTTTGATCGCTCCTACGCCGCACGCGGCAGCGCAGGGCCGCACCTGGTGGGAAATGGCGTCATATGGACAGACTGCCTTGCATTTCCCGCATTTAATACATTTTTCCTGATCAATATGGGATTTCCCGTTTACCATTGTTATGGCGCCTTTCGGGCATACTTCGTTGCACGGATGCGCCGTACAACCCATACACCGGTTAGTCACTTCATATTCATTAACCGGACAGGCGTTGCATGCGGAAGGTATCACCTGCATCAGCGGCGGTTCATAATATTTTTCATCAATATTACTTTCTTCCAAGCCCTGGGTTACATGAACCGGCACATTTTCCGGGCGCAGGCTCATACCCATCGCCAGCCGCAGTCTCTCCCGCACAATCGCACGCTCCCGGTAAACGCTCTCCCGATACGTTGATTCCGAATAATTTATAATTTTATAAGGAAGCGCCTCCATATCGTCGATCAGATCTTCCGAATAATAGGCAAGGGAAGCAATTTCCTTAAATACACGCCGTCTGATTTTTCTAACCTGTGTTTCAATTCCTCTCATAGACTCCTCCATTGTCATCCCGCTGTTGGGATTTTCCGCCTGCGTATGCCATACCGTTACCGTCCATGCTTCAGTCCGGGCGGCAACATACTATGTTTTATTTTCCCATAAAAAAATACGGAAATCAACCCTTTTGTTATTTTTTTATCAAACGAAAAACAGACTACCGGCCTGATATACGATAACTGCAGCCATCCATGCCAACAGCAACTGAAACAATACCATCTTTACCGTAAATTTCCAGGAACCGCTCTCTTTCTTCACTGTAGCAATCGTTGCTGCACATGGCACATAAAGCAGACAAAATATCATCAGCGCATAGGCGTTAACCGGACCAAAGCCCGGATTCTGCGCATGGATACTGCTGACAATCGTTTCCATCCCTGTCGCCGAATTGGCGTTGACAACGCCAAACAGTACTGCAAAGCTGGACACTACTACTTCCTTGGCGGAAATACCGGAAATGAGAGCCACCACAATCTGCCACATCCCCAGTCCTGCCGGAGCCAGAACCGGCACCAGTCCCCTGCCTATCGCAGCGCCGAAACTGTCCGCCGGATTCTCTACCATCCCATGGATACCGAAATTAAGCACAAACCATATTATAATGGAAGCTATAAAAATTGTTGTGCCTGCTTTCTCCAGATAGTCTTTCAGTTTCGTCCACACATAAATGCCGATTGTCCTGGCATTAGGACGTTTGTATTCCGGCAGTTCAATCAAAAGAGAATCATTCACTTTCCCTTTTTCCAGCCCATGTACTGCAAGCGCTGTCAATATCGCCACCAGCATACCGACAACATACATCGAAAATGCGACCGCAGACGAATGACGCGGAAAAAACATACCGGAAAAAAGCACGTATATGGGCAGTCTGGCGGAACAGGACATAAACGGCGTGATCAGCATCGTTTTACGCCTGTCGTATTCCGTCTCCAACGCGCGGGTCGCCATAATCGCCGGCACAGTACACCCAAATCCAAGTATCATCGGCAGAAATGCCTTGCCTGACAGTCCTGCCTTTCCCATAATGCCGTCCATCACATAAGCCACCCTGGACATATAGCCGCTGTCCTCTAAAACAGCCAGCGCCAGAAACAGTATTACAATATTGGGAATAAACGTGAGAATCCCTCCCACACCCGCAATAATGCCGTCCACCACAAGCGAAACCAGCCATGGCGCGCAATTTATGAATTTTAATGCCCCAGCCGCCTCGGCCGCAACGAACGACAGCACGGTTTCAAAACCCGCCTTCAGAAAATCCCCCACCATAAAAGTGAGAAAGAATACAAAACACATAATCAACAAAAATACCGGCACGCCCCAAATAGGATGTGTCAGCACACTGTCAATCCGGTCTGTAAATGCCGCCTTTTTTTCTTTATGAAACAGCACTTCTTTTATGATCTTTTCTATATATGCATATTTTTTCTGAATAATATCTTTCTCATAGCTCCGGTCAACCACATTGATAACCGATATCGGATGCTCTTCTCTCACATCTTCATCATACTCGAGGAGCTTGATTGCATGCCACCTCACCGAAGAATGGTCGGGAAAACGTGCCTGCATCATCACTTCCAGCTTTGCAATCCTGCTTTCAATCTCTTCTCCATAAGTCAGAATATTGCCTGCAGGGCCTTCCTCATAATGGTGCACCACCGCATGCAGCAGGATGCCAAGGCCTGTTCTTCTCGCCGCTGATACCGACACCACCGGAATCCCGCCCAGCATTTCCGGCAGCCTGTGCAGGTCGATTTCCATTCCCCGCTCTTCCACAATATCCATCATATTGAGCGCCAGCACTACCGGCTTGCCCAGTTCCAGCAGCTGCAGCGTCAGATACAGATTGCGCTCCAGTGAAGAAGCGTCCACCACGTTTACAATGGCGTCAATCTCATCATCCATTACGCACTGCCTTGTCACCTTCTCTTCTATCGTATAACAGGTGAGCGAATAAATACCCGGCGTATCTACAATTGTCAGACCACAGTCCTCATACGACGCATAGCCTTCTTTTTTCTCCACCGTTACGCCGGGCCAGTTAGCCACCTTCAGTCTGGAACCTGTCACCGCATTAAACAGCGTCGTTTTCCCGCAGTTTGGATTCCCTACAAACGCTACCTTAATTTCTCTTTTTCCTCTCATCCTTCCAGTCCCTCCCTGATCTCAATGCAGGAGGAAATATGCCTGCCAAGCGCAAGTCTTGTACCTCTTACCTGAATAATCATAGCGCCTTTTTTCCTGCGGCCTAAAATTTTTACCCATGTGCCGTCATTGATGCCAAGCGCCTGCAGCCTGCGCGTCACCGCTTCCTCTACAAAGACCCCTTCCACACGGTACGAAGCGCCTGCCTTTCCTTCATAAAGCGTCATATGCTGCCATCTCCCTGTAATTCCATCTCCATACAAGCGCATGGTTCCTTTGTCTCCGGATTCATATGCGGAAATTCATATGTGGACTGCGGAGAGAACGAAACCCAATATGCCGGCACCTGATGCGTCATCCCACAGACCGGACATTTATACCAGTAGCTTTCCATGGTTACTGCCTCCTTTGTCGTTTGTTTTATTATACTACACTGACAGACATAAGAAAAGGCAGTTTCCTCTTTCCTGTCAAGCAAGTTATGAAACTCCCTCTTTTCAACAAAAAAGCGGACTGCATATACAGCCCGCAGGAAATTATTGCATTCAAATCGAAATCCCTGTCCGGGAATCACTTAGGTGAACTGCTTTTCTTCTTAAAATAATCATCAATGCCTTTTTTAATATCTTCCAGCTCCAACGATTTCGAAAAGTAACCCGCCGGTTTTAAAGCCACCACCTTTTTGACGCTCTCTTTGTCAACTCTGCTCGTCAGAAAAATTACCGGAATATCCGCAAATTCTTCTTCCGAGCGAATCATTTTCAAAATCTGGCTGCCATCGCAGACAGGCATTTCATAGTCCAGCACCACCAGATCAGGCCGGTCCAGCGTTATGCAGCGGATGGCGGACAGCCCGGACTTCGCCAAGGAAACTTCGTAGTCTTTTGACAGCAAATCTTTTATAACCTGACGCATCAGTTCGGAATCATCTACCACGAGCACCTTATTTTTCTTGCTCTGTTTATTTTTAGCCAGATATTTCCTCACCTCAAGCATGGCGTTGTCCGCTTTGATAGAAGTTTCCTCCTCCTGTTCCAGCAGATGCGGCGCCATGGCACAGTAGGCAAAATACCCTTTCCCGCCCGTATGAAACAAAAGGCTGAACTGCGGTTTCTGCCTCTCAAACACTCTCTGAAACTGATCGTAAGTCAGCAGATTTTCTTCTTTCATTTCACAGGGACCGGAAGACGGAAAATGCATCCTGATGCGGTTCACAAACTGCTGCGCCGTGTACCGGGAAGCGTTTACCAGCAATTCATTCATCGTATTCGATTCTCCCCCCATCATACTGCCAATCGTATTGAGAATCAGCTTTTCCTCCAATACAAGAATAATTTCCCAATTCTCATCCTTTCCGTCGCCATAGACAAGACGGTAATAAATCCCGTTCCCGAATTTTTCCCCGTTGTAGCATTCGCTGACTACCTGCGCTTTTAATTGAAACAGATCGTCCATAAGCCGGATAATGATCTGACACATCGCCGCCTGCTCTTCCTCCAGCAGCAGATCCCGCCACTTACTGGTTACCTTACCCGTAATCGCGCAGTCTTCCGTCAGAGTATGCCCGATCAGCCATCCTGCGCAGACGCCCAGGAAGTGACTGACCGCGTCCGCCGAAAAAGACGTTTTCTGCAGCTCCTTTTCCAGGGCCGGAAGCGTCTTTTTCCGGAAATTATCATGAAGATGTCTATGCGTTTCATAATCAGCATAATGAATCGATGCCATATAAGCCTCTTCCTCTGCAAAATGCTTCATGGCATGGTCCTTAAAATATTTAATTCCCTCCTGACAGACCCATTGGCTTTTTTCTTTCTGCTTCCCGTTCCTGAACAGCTTATCCAGAATACTGAAAAGTTTTTTATGCTCCCTGTCGATAAAATCCACGCCGATATTAAAGCGGTCCTGCCATACCAGTTGATTGCCCATACTTTTCTCTCCTTATGCCGCATATGCCGTTTGGCACTGCGAATATACTATAGGAAAAGTATACCATAAACGGGAAATGAAAACAACTTATTTCAAGGTCTCGCTGTTGTTTATTACAAGGCTGCTATAGAGGAATAGTATGTCGCACCCCGCAAAATCAATAAACCGGCCCAGATAATCCGGATGAATGTAACGAATATCCACCAGCGTAATCCGGGAATATCCGCTGACCAGCAGCGGCGCCATACTTGAACCAAAAGAATCTCGGAACACCACAAGCCGCCTGTTATTCCGCGCTTTTGGGTTTTCTATCGTCAGAAGCGACACGGAGCCTGCCAGAAACATTTCATAAGGATCTCTGCCTGCTGCCTTTTCCATGTCGTATACGGGAATTTCCTTTCCGTTCTGCCAGTCATATACCGTGCAGCCATCAATGCTTTCGTTTGTCAGATAACATAGTTTCTCCGCCGGCAGCGGCAGCGCCGCCTGTCCATAATACACACCGTGAAAATCCTGCTTCAGCGTATGCAGTTCATACGACTGCGTAATTTCCGTTCCCATAGCTTCTGCAAGCCGCCGGGCTGCATCCGTAATTTTTTCCTGCCGCCAGTGCGTGTCTGTCTTATAGTAGTCATCCTTCTCCAGGAGATCTGAAACCGGAATGTACTTTGCAAAATCAGCCTTCTGTGCCATCCGTCTCTCAAAATCCGCATAGTCCATGGAAAGATGTCCGCTCTCCTGTGCCAGATAACAGTTTTTATCGGGAATCACGGAAAGAAAAACCTTATTTTCCTCTGTCAGATATTTGCCGCAGATATACCGAAAACGCTGCACCGCCCGTTCCATCGCGTTTTCGTTGGCCGGATATTCCATGGCCGCAATAAAACCGTCTGTTATATAGATTCCATTGTTATCTTTTCTCCCAAAAACAGCATCCGCTGTCAATGCCTTTATCGTACGAAACTGGTCCCGAAAAGGAAATGCATCCGCCGCATATTCTTCAAAAGCATCCATAAACTGCCCGCTCCATACCGTATCTGCCCGCAGTCCGGGCATCGCTGCCAGACTTCTTCTTTCACTGTCCGAATAGCTTTTATCCGGCAGTAAAATACACAGCGCAAATCCTCCCGCCAACAACAATGCAAACAGGAAACAGACAGCAATATTCTTCTTCCGCATATCCATAAGACAATGCTCCTAAAATCTGAAATACAAAAAAGGCTGAAACGATCCGTCCACAAGATAAGCCGTAATCACCAGCAGCAGCAACAACAGCATAAGCGGTTCCAACGCATTTACGATCCTGCCGGCAACCCGGTTTTCAGAAACTTTTTTCAAAATACTGCCTGCCGCAGGCGTAGCCCCGATTGCCGCCGCCAATATTACAATGCCAAAACTCCGCAGACAATAAAATGCTTCCGGCGAAACGAAAGGAATCCCGCCCGCGCCAAAAAGTCCTGCAATATCCTCAAACGCCTGTCCCATATCGCATGCGTTGAACACAATAAAACTAAGCAGTACAGAAAACAGCACGTAAATATGCGACAAGACCCGGCATTTTTTCAGTAATGCAAGCAGCCACAGCTTTTCGGCCGCCAGCAGCGCCGCAAAAAGCAATCCCCATACCACAAAGTTCCATGACGCTCCATGCCACAGCCCGGTCAGCATCCATACGATTGTGATGTTAAGGAACTGCCGCGCTCTTCCTACGCGGTTTCCTCCTAACGGAATATAAACATAATCCCTGAACCATGCGCCAAGCGAAATATGCCACCTGCGCCAGAATTCCGTAATGCTGGCGGAAACATAAGGATATCTGAAGTTTTCCGGAAACCGGAAACCGAATATCCGCCCCAATCCAATGGCCATGTCACTATATCCTGAAAAATCAAAGTAAATCTGCAGCATAAAAGCAACCGCATACAACCAGTAGAACAATACCGATTTTTCCTGCGAAGCGCGAAAAGCGCCGCAAAGTTCCGCCAGCTGATTCGCAAGCAGAATCTTTTTGGACAGACCTGTCACAAAGCGGCGTATTCCTCCCGCCGCCATATCCCAGGTATGCATCCGCACTGCCAACTGTCCGGAAATATCGCGGTACCGTACAATAGGCCCGGCAACCAACTGGGGAAACATCGTGATATAAACCGCCAAATTGGAAAAATTCTTCTGCGCCGTCTCTCCCCGGTATACATCCACCGTATAACTGATCATCTGAAACGTATAAAAACTGATGCCGACAGGCAGCGCAGCATGTAAAACAGGCATTCTTCCGCCTGTCAAAACGGCTGCATTGGCAAGCAGAAAATCTGCGTATTTGAAATAGAGTAAAAAGGAAAGGCTGACGGCAACAGAAATAATACACCATCGGAAGGCAGATTTTTTCCCTCTGTATTTCTCTGCCAGCAGCCCAAAACCATATCCGGACAAAACGGAAATACCCAGTAAAAAAATATATTGGGGTTCTCCCCAGGCATAGAATACAATACTGGCCAGAAGCAGAACCGCATTTTTCAGACGGTCGGAAACGAAAAAATAGAGCGCTGCCGTTAAAGGCAGAAAGTAATATAAAAAACAAAGACTTGAAAATACCATATTCTGCAGTTTTATCCGATTGCCGTTTCCGCTATCATCTCTGCGCCGTCCAGCACAGACAACGCCTTATCCCGAAACGTTTCCATCATTTCAGCCTCACCGTAAGCTGTAATCACATAAGACGCGTCTACCTGGATGATCAGCAGTGTATCCGGCTGGCCGCATATCCACTGTCTGTCCAGTATTTCCGTTTTTACCGCGTCAGCAAAATCATTCCTGTTAACGCCGTCTTTCAAATGATAGGCCGCGCCCGTAAATATGTTTCCATTCATCATATGCACCATGGAAGCCGCATCGTCAATATTGGCGCACTGACTTTCCGGCAGCCCCAGCGTAAACTGCAGTTCCTCCGTGCTGTTGATATCAAATTTACCCGGCGCATCCATAACCGCTGCATCCTGATTCCCGCCATACATGGCAAACAGCTCATCTTCCCCGTAGGCTCCTTTTACCGCATCCAATATAGCAAGCGCATCCTCATATGCGGATGCTTCCGCGGCCTCATCTTTTCCGGACGGATCCTGGCTGCCGCCGCACCCGGATACCAGAAAAGCTGTCAGAATTGCCAAAAACAATCGTATCGTCCTTTTCATCATCGTATTCTCCATCATTCCTATCAACCAGACAGCACCCCCGCATTCCATAACCGTATCCGCACAATGAGAGATCGATCACTTTCTACTGCTGTTTCGCACCCGGCAGGCGCAGTCTGAAAATCCGCCGCATCAGTTCCCTGCCATGGAAGGGTATCAACGGATAAATATAACTTGTATTGGCTACTGTCCTGTTGCAGGCAATGCTGAGCAGACAGAGCAAAACCGCCCCGATATAGCCCCATAAACCGAACAGGCTGGTAGCAATCAAATTCAAAATACGCATAAATTTCAGCGCATAGCCAAGCTCATAACTGGACTGGGTATAATTAGCAATGGCCACAAAGGCCATGTAGAGCATAATCTCGGAATTGAACCAGCCGCTGTTCACGGAAAACTCTCCCAGCACCAGCGCGGCCATGACGCTCAAAGGCGTGCTCAGCATATTCGGCGTATTCACAGCCGCCAGCCGCAGACCGTCTATGGCTAGTTCCAGTACCAGAAACTGCCAGATCAGCGGCAGATTGATTTCATCCTGTATCCGGATAAAGTCAAAAGACTGCGGTATCCACTGTGGATTTTGCATAAGCAGCAAAAAAGTCGGCGTCAGCAGATAGGTAATAAAAGCAATCAAAAATCTCGAAAAGCGCAGATACGTTCCCGTAATCGGCGGAAAATAGTAGTCATCCGCCTCGTCAATCACATCAAACACCGTTGTCGGCGTGATCATTGCCGAAGGTGAATTATCCACAAGGATTACGATATTTCCTTCCAGCACATGCGCCGCCGCCGTATCCGGCCGCTCTGTAAACTTAAACTTCGGAAACGGATTATACCACTTCCGTTTATACAGGCATTCCGCCAGACTTTCCTGATTCATCGTCAGGGCGTCCACCCGGATATTGCGGATACCGTCTTTGATTTTCTCTAAAAACGCATGATCCACACGCGAATCCATATAACACAGCACAATATCCGTCTGGGAACTTTCACCCGCATTCATCATTTCCATGCACAGGTCCGTGCTGCGAATGCGTCTGCGGATCAACGCCGTATTAAATACCACTGTCTCCACAAAGCCGTCTTTGGAACCCCGCAGCACCTTATCTTTCTCCGGTTCGGATACGCTTCTGGCCGGATACGTGCGCGCATCGATCAAAATAGCTTTCTCATATCCGTCAATCAAAAGAATCAGCACGCCGGACATTACATTATGGACAATGTCCTGCCATGTATCGTTTACATCCACTTCCACATAGGGCATATGCTTTTTCAACAGCTCATGCACATCCGCCGCCATATCCTGCTCTGTAATTCCAATTAGATATTGCAGCATTTTTTCCATTAGCTCATCTTTGCAGAATCCATCGATAAAGAAAAAACACGCCTCTTTCCCGCCGATATGGATGACCCTGTAAACAATATCGAAATTTTTGCCGATGGAAAGGGTCTGTTTCATATACTGCAGATCAAAGGACAGTTTACCTGTCATTTTTTCCTGCTCTTCGTTTTTCATCAAACTTCCCAATCAAAAAACTCCTTTCGGACTGTTTCTCATTAATGTGTCCGCCGAAAGAAGTTTTTATGCGGAGCAAAAGCCAAATTGTTACAAACCGTTTACCGCTGCGAACAATATGTCTAACTCACCCTGTTAAAGCGTCTTTTTCTTTGCCGTGCTGCCAAAGCCGCCGTGACGGAGCTCATGCGTATCATCATCCGTGGTAATGCCATACTCCGTAAAAACACCCTGTATAATGCCCATGCCGCTCTCGATCCGCATCTCACGCCCTGCTCTGGAATCATTTGTAAGTTGTGCGATGATATGCCCCTCGTTATCCGCATTAAAATAGTCGCTGTCCACAATCCCCACCGTATTATTCAACTGCAGACGGTAATTAAACCCAAGCCCGCTCTTTGGATACAGGCTGAGCACCCAGCTGTCCTCCATCTCCACACGGATACCGGTAGGCACCCGGATTCCCTCTCCCGGTCTCAGATTAAATGTAAACGGTGAATAAAAATCATACCCTGCACTGCCTACCGTAGCTCTTGTCGGAAGTTGTATCCTGCCATATATATCATGGATCTCCGCATCCGTAAACCCCGGCATAGCCTCCTTAAAATCCTCCGCAAACTGCTCTTCGCTCACTCTGTGAAATCTCGCAATCCGTTTCATGTTTCCTCCTTTGCTGTGATACATCTCTTCTGGTTTCTCTTTTACCGATAATCTCCGCAATGCAGAACCGGAGCCGCACCATCCGTCTGTGCCAGACTCTTTTTCACATCAATAACTCTCTGGTTTCTGCTGCCCTTCCATAAAAGTTTAGGATCTCTTTCCCCTATATGAAATTCCCCGTCTACAAGCACATCTATATTTTTCATCATCGGATATCCCGCTACGTTTTCCCATATATCTCCCGTATAGAGCCAGATCGTCTTATCCGGATACTTACTCCTGATTTCACTGATCAGCTCCTTTACATCCGCACGGTTCGCGGGATGCAGCGGGTCGCCGCCGGAAAATGTAACGCCTGAAATATAGGATTTTTCCAACTGTTCAAATATTTCCTGCCGGGCGGCATCATCAAACAAAAGTCCGCCGTTCGGATCCCATGTCACCGGATTGTGGCATTCTCTGCAGCAGTGCTCGCAGCCTGCCACCCACAGAACGACACGCAGACCGTCCCCGTTAAGCATGTCGTCCTTTGTGATATTATGATACCTCATTCTCTGTCCTCTCCCCGTTTACATACTGACTCTGTCCGCAATTTCCGCCATCTTGGCATCATTCAGACGCGTGTCTCCATGTACCCGTGAATAAGAAAGATAGCCGTTCATACGGTCAATCTTCGTCAGATTGCGGCTCCCGCATTTGGGACATACGTCCATTTCCAGCTCCTGGTGCCCGCAGTCGTCGCAATATGCAAGAGACAGATTAACCCCTTCGTAAAATCCCATCTCCATCGCACGGTGAATCAATGTCTTGATTGCTTCGATATTATAGTCAATCGGATATTTCACATACTGAATCTTGCCGCCGTTTGACAGCTCCCAGAAGCGGTATTCTTTGTCCTGTTTCTCGATGGGCGTAATGTTTTCCGTTACATGACAATGGAAACTATTGCTTACATATTCTCTGTCAGAAACCCCTTCTACGATACCATATTTTTCCCGGAACTGCTTTACCTGAAGGCCGCACAGATTTTCTGCAGGCGTTCCGTAAATGGCGTATAGATTGCCGTCCTCTTCTTTAAATTCATTCACCTTTTTATTAATATGCTCCAAAACTTCCAAAGCAAATGCGCCGTCTTCCACAAGAGACTTTCCATTATAAAGCTCCTGCAGCTCGTTAAACGCTGTAATGCCAAAAGAAGCGGTCGCCGATTTCAAAAGCGGTTTGATTTTATCCGACAGCTTCAGATGGCCGCCCAGAAAGCCGCCTTCACAATATGCAAGCGGATTGGTCGAAGCACGCATCTCGCCCAGATACGCATAGGTTCTGATATGAAGCTGGCGGATCAGATTCAGATAATAATCCAAAACTTCATAAAAATCCCGGCTTTCCTGCCTTGACTTTGCAAGAATCATCGGCAGATGTAATGATACGGCGCCTACGTTGAACCTGCCCACGAAGACAGGCACGTCCTTTTCGTCGGCCGGATGCATACCGCCTCTTTCATACCATGGCGACAGAAACGCCCGGCAGCCCATCGGCGAAATGATTTTGCCATACTGCTTATACATGCTGGCAATATAGCCCTTTCCCGTCAAAGAAAGCCAGTCCGGATACATCGTCTTGGCAGAACACTGTACGCCCGCTTCAAACACATCCTCCAGTTCCTTCCCGGGGCCGTGCAGATTTTCGTCATACAGAAAAACGATCTTGGGAAATAATACCGGCTTTTTGCACTCGGCTTTTCCCTGTCCCGTCCGCCGCACATTCAGCATGGATATCGTCGCCAGTTTTGCAAAACGCCCCGTGCCTGTGCCAGCCGTAACCGTGATAAACGGATAATCCCCCCGGCTGCTGGCTACCGTATTAAATTTATACTCCCAGCCCTGAAAACCCTGTTCGAACTCCCTGACTACATCCTTATAGGATTCCGCTTCCGCTCTTTCCCTGTCAATCCCCAGGCCTACATATTTTTCAATATTCCGCCGATAAGATTTCTCTGCATAAGGTTCTAAAATCAAATCTACGCTCGGCACGGTAAACCCGCCGTACTGCTGGCTGGCCGCACTGAGCACAATATCACCGATTACATCAAACGCCACATCCAGCGTCTTCGGCTCATTGTACCAGATATTCCCCATCTCAAAACCGCCGGACAGCACACTCTGCACGTCAAACAGACAACAGTTCATCGTGTCTCTTCTGGCCGACATGTCATGTACATAAATATAACCGTCCCTGCACGCCTGAATTTCCTCTGTCGTCATAAAAAATTTCTGATATAGTTCTTTATTCAGCTGGTTAAAAATCAGACTTCTTTTTGTAGATACCAGCGCGGAGTCCGTATTGGCGTTTTCTTTGTCGCCAATATACATAATCGACTGACTCTTCTTATACACATCGTCCAGCATCCTGACAAAATCCTGTTTATAATTGCGGTAATCTCTGTAGCTTTTAGCCACTATGGGCTTTACCTGTTCCAGCGCGCTCTCCACAATATTATGCATCACCGGAATCGGTATCTCTACCGTATCCAGTTCCTCCACTTTATCGATCACATACTGGCAGATATGCTGCTTTTCTTCATCCGTAAACTTGGTCAGGGCGCGGTAGGCCGATTTCCCGACGGCATCGATTACCTTCTGGACATGAAATGCTTCTTTGCTTCCATCCTTCTTAATGACCCACGTTTTGCGGCGCGGTTTGAACTGCAGGCTGTAATCTGTTTCATTCTCCTTTGCTATATCCATACTGATACCTCCTCAACATCTTATGATATAACATGATATAGAGATCATACAAATGTCAAACACTATATGTAGTGGCATTTCTCAGTATAAGATATACATCGTCCCGCTGTCAATAGAAGATTTTCTTCCGCCGGGGCAAATGTAGGAATGAACAAATTATAAACATTTGTGTGACAGCCGTAGTGAGCGCCCTTTTGCCAAACTGACAGTTTCTGTATCAGCTCCTGCCTGGTTCTGCGCAGTTTTCAGATAAAAAAACTTGTCAGGATTTCGCAAGATAAATCATTCACACACCGGGCAAAAGTACAATTTCGCGAATTTGTATGCCATTTTCGGACAAGGATGTCCGCCACTGTCATACAAATTCGCGAAAACTGTCTTTTTTACGGTGCATGTCATTGATTTGTTTTGCGAAATCGAAAGTAAAGTATTGTCCTGAAAAACTGCGCAGACTGTAAGGGCATGCCCCGATACAAAACCGGGCGGCATCTTTCGAAATACCGCCCGCCCTTTTCTTATGCTGTCATTCCTCTGCTCCGCCCTGCGGCACATTTCCCTCCGCAAGAGCTGCCACAGCGTCTTTTTTCTTTCTCCATTTGATGCCAATCATACATGCTGCGACTACAATCGCCGCAAATACCAAAAACAAAATCAGATACGATACAAAATATCCTAAAAATGCAGTTAAATTCGCCATATCTATCCCGCCTTTTCTTCCATCTTTTTATACTTCCAGAACTATTATAACCAATCGTCCGCCAAAAAGCAATTCTTTACAGCCTTTTGTCCAAGACAAACGCATGAGAGAAAAATCATAACCATTTATGTGACAACCGTAGTGAGCGCCCTTTTGCCAAATTGACAGTTTCTGTATCAGCTCCTGCCTGCGGATATCGTATTTTCTAACTGCCCTGACTATTCCAATGGGATATTCTACAAAAATATTATCTTTATGCTGCTATATAAAAATGATTCTGTAAATTGAAACACTCGCCACCAAAAAGAGCGTTTCTTTCCCTTGTATTTTCGGCATTTCTGTAGAAGCTGCCCGGCATAAATTTCTGTGCGTGCGACTTTGCAGAAAAGATTCGAATTTTCTTATTGTCCGTTCACTGCCAGCAGTTCCCGGACACGGACGTCCGGGAAAGGCCGCCCGCGCCCGGATGGCGCGTCCGGTCCGTCTGCGTCGAAAATCCCCATGTAGTATGCACGGACGATTAGAAAATGCAGTCTTTTCTGTCCGGAGCACGAACGGAAATTTATGCCGGGCAGCGCCTAGGATAACCGATTCTACATGTTCCTAACATGTTAACACATTTGTGCAGAAGATAACAGCCAGAGTAACCATCTGCCGCAGGATGGTACAGTTTCCGTACCAGCTCCTGCCTGCGGATACGGAAAGCTGTCAGTTCTGCGGCTGTTCCCACGTTTCCTGTTTGTGTGCAGGAACAGACGAACGATTCCGCAAAATGAAACAACCACCACGAAAAATCATTTCTTTACACTCGTGCGTTTCCAGCAGGCGCTGCCCGGCATAAAACTTCTGTGCGTGCGACTTTGCAGAAAAGATTCGAATTTTCTTATTGTCCGTTCACTGCCAGCAGTTCCCGGACACGGACGTCCGGGAAAGGCCGCCCGCGCCCGGATGGCGCGTCCGGTCCGTCTGCGTCGAAAATCCCCATGTAGTATGCACGGACGATTAGAAAATGCAGTCTTTTCTGTCCGGAGCACGAACGGAAATTTATGCCGGGCAGCGCCTGGAAAAACCGATTTGCAATGTTCACAAAATATTCCTTACCACGTCTTCCAGCAGGCAGCTGCCGTCCGCTGCGGATGTGGCAAGTTCGTCGCACCGTTCGTTCTCCGGATGTCCGTTATGCCCCTTCACCCAAATAAAGGCGACTCTGTGCGGCTCTTTCGCTGCCAGCAGACGCTTCCACAGGTCAATATTTTTGACCGGTCCCGCTGACCCTTTCCAGCCTTTCTTTAACCACCCGCTGATCCAGTCTTTGTTAAAAGCATCCGTCACATATTTCGAGTCAGAGATGACTTCCACCTCACAGGGCCTGGTCAGCGCTTCCAGTCCGACGATAACAGCCATCAGTTCCATGCGGTTATTGGTCGTCTTTTTATAACCCGCGCTGTACGCTCTCTCATGCAGTTTCCCGGACTGGTCAATATACTGCAGGATCGTCCCATAACCGCCCGGCCCTTCCGGGTTCCCGCGCGCCGCGCCGTCCGTATACATGGTTACTTTCATCTCCAAACTCCTTCCTTCAAAAAATATGCCGCCTGTGCCGCCGCCCGTTCGACAATCTCTCTGTCATATCCCACAACGCCCAGCAGCCTGATCGCATTGCTTGTATCCGCCTCTCCCGCCAGCAGTCTATAAGGAAACGTTATCTCTCCCTCTCTTATTTCCTCCGTAAAATGATAATTGTCATACTCCTCTGCCAGCAGCTTCGTCAGCTCCCTGTCATGGGTAGCCGCAAAGCAATGCACGCCCGGCGGTCTGAGCGAGCGTAATATCTGCGTAGACGCGGCAATCCGCTCCGCCGTGTTCGTCCCCCGCAGAACCTCATCCACAAAGCAGAAAACCGGAATCTTTTCCGCCTCTTTTCCCGCATCCAGTATCCGTTTCAGCGAAAGGATCTCAGCCATATAGCTGCTCATGCCTTTCCGGATATCATCATTCGACCGCATTGCGGTATACACATGGCAGAACGGCGTTGTAAAGCGTACGGCCAGCGCCGTATGAATCGTCTGCGCAAGCAGCAGATTCACCGCAACCGTCTTCAAAAACGTAGATTTACCCGACGCATTGGAGCCAGTCAGCAGCACTCCCTTCTCCGGACTTATCGCGATACTGTTGGCGACAGCCTCTTCCAGCAGCGGATGATACCCCTCCGTCATGCACAGGCCCGCGGATATCCCATGGCTTTTTACAGGCTCCTGCGCCCGCCCGGGTGCAGCGCCGCAGACCAACTCCCGGCCGCCCTCCAACACCGGAATACAATAGCGCTTCAGCGAAGCACGGTACATGGCAATACTCACGGCGCTGTCCAGAAATCCGGTAAAGGCATAAAGTGACTGCAGCGCCGGTTCCAGAGCCGCTATTTTGTTTTGCAGCAGCATAAACTGTATAATATCCGGATGCAGCAGCATACGGATATAGTCTGCGCACACGGAAACCGGGCTGCTGCCCGTCCTGCCACACTGCCGCACCCAAAAACTGCCTCGTTTGAGCGCGCGCACTTTTCTGACACAGTCTTCAAGACTGACCGAAAACTGTCTTTCCACATCCTCGCGCACACTGCGGTCCAGATCCCGGCACAGCCTGCCCGCTCCCTCCGTCATGCGCAGCATACCCGCAACACTTCGTACCGCAGGAAGTATCCCGCTTCTTGCCCGGAAATAGGTGATAATCTGAAAAATCATTATCAGCGCAAGCAGACAGAAGCCCGCCCCCGCATGAAACAAAGCAAGAAAAGCCGCCGCCAGATACAACGCGTCAGCCGCCAGCTCCCTGGCAATCCTCTGTTTCCCACTGCGCCTAAGACGGTCCAGGCACTCGGAAAATGACAGTTCGCTTCCTTTGCCGATCTCTGCCATCAGCTCCATGACCGCCACGCGTTCCTGGTGGTGGGAATCGAAATAGGAAACCGCATACTCCCATTTTTCTGCCTCCCGCGTATCTTCCGCCAGCCAGTGCAGTGCACCGTACAGATACTCTTCTCCCGCCTGGGAAAACGTATAATTGATTCTGTGGAAAACGGCATCCATATCCAGCTCGTCCCATGTTATTTCATCAACCGCAAACCTACTTTCCGCCATCCATGCGCCGCCGTCCTGCCTTCTGTCCATACGCCGGCCGCCGCCAGGCACAATCCTCTTCTTTTTTCCATATCCCATAGGCAGTTTTCCATACAATTCCGTAAGCTCCCGCCGAAATGCCGCCCGATTCTTTTTTTCGTCCAGCAGCCCCCTGACAAACAGGGCAATCAGCACAACGGCAATCATGATAACCGTTGTCAGCGCCCAACTCAACAAAAAAAACAGTACAACGCCAATCGTAACCAGCGCCAGTGTCCAGATCATATTATAAACTCCTCTCCTGGCATGGCAATTTCATATATTTTATGCGCATAATTTCTGCCGGCCGGACTCTTTCGGAACCGGGAAATCACATGGTACGCATCCCACATATGCATCGGAAACACAACGTCCGCATCCGCATTCTGCAGAAACACTTCCATCCCCAGACCATACGCCTGTTCCAGTCTGGGATCTAAGGGCACAAAAGCCACATCAAAATGTCTGCCTTTGATTTTTGCCATCTCTTTTTTATAGTCCGCTTCCATCTGCCGGTTCCAGACATCTGTTTCCCCCGCCCAATGCCACCAGTTTAGATCGCCCCCATGGTAGATTGTCTTTCCCTCCGTTGTCACGATAAACGCTACGCCTGCGTCGGTGGAACGCAGCGTTTCCACCGTCACGTCTCCCCGGCAGATTGCCGTATCTGCCCCGATTCGTGTCACAGCCGGGCGCACTGACGGATCGATGCCCCTTCGCCGCAGATAGTTGTCATTGAACCGGATATCGGAACCGAGGAAGTAATGAATCTTTTCCTGTCCTTGAAAGAAATCGAATATTTTCCAGTCAAAATGATCGGGATGCTTATGGGATGCAAAGAAAAGAACGTCCTTCCCGGCGCGGAGGCCGGGAAGATTGCCCTTACAATAATCAAATATCAGTATATGTTCCGTAAGTTCTACCGCAAAACCGCTGTGGTATAAATATGTGACTTTCATCTTACTGCCTTTCTTTCTCCTTATGACTTCACAAATGCATCCTCCGTATCCATTCCTCTTTCAGCGCGTTGCCTGCGAACAAAATCAGCGCAGACAGATAGATCACGCTCACAACCACACAGACTAAAGACGGATAGACGGTATGCACCGCACCCGTCAGCAGCAGAATGAGCGGAATCAGTCCCAGCAGAATATTCAGAATCAGATAAACAAGATAATCCTGAATCCTGCGGTGCATCAGTCTGGCAATGACAAATATGGCAATCATCGTACAGGTATATAAAATCGGCAGCACAAAGTCGATTGACCAGCCAATCAGGCCGGTACAATAATCCCACAAAAAAATAATGACCGAGCCTACGCAGACAAGCCACAGAATCGCCTTCAGCGGTTTCCCCCGCTTTCTAATGGCCAGCCCAACCGTTATCCACCCACTGCACAATCCGGCTCCTACAAGAAGGGACCACCATCCCCTCTCCGGAAAGATGACGTTCACTGCAATGCAGACCGTACATACGACAATTGTGCCGAAGAGAAGCAGGCGCACTATCAGCCAGAACGGATTCCCTGTCAGGGGGATCTCCGGAAATACATTGCCTTCCCGGTCCGCCTCGCCCGTAAGTGGCCCCTGGCACAGCGGACACTGCAAAAGCTGCCCTGTTACACTTACATTGCATTTTTCACAATACCGCATCCTTATACCTCCGCTTCCCCGTAGGAAACATTTGTAGTAATCACCACATCCAAACCAAGCTGTGTCATCGTACGGAAAAAGACCCGCTCCACATCATGACTGCAGTATGGCCCCGCAAAACTGACTACATAATGGTCTAAAAAGGAACATGCGCTTGCCTGCAGTTTATTCGGTGAGCTGAACACGCCGAACAGATGAATATACCGTTGCATTTCCGCAGGCATCGTCACACGGCCCACATTAGAGAAAGATGCGGTCACCTGTCGGTTGGACACATAATTCGCCCCGCGCAGTACCGGATCTTTCACTGGCAGCGGCACAATACGCATCGGAATATTATGTTCGAGCGCGCACAGCGTATTCATCCGCTGACGCAGGTTTTCCTGCGTCAGATTTTCCCGGAAACTCTGCCTCACATACGCCGAGACAGCTTCCAGGCTGTCCTCCTGACGGCTGAAATCATATGTCACATTGATGGTTGCAAAAAAATTACGAACCGACTCCGAAGGGAAATAGCCCCGCAGATTGACCGGCACCGTGATAACCACCGGACGGCTTTGCTCCCGCAGACGCATTCCCTCATGAATCGAACAGATGAGAACCGCTGTCAGAAATTCGGTCAGCGTTACGCCTCTCTCCCGTGAACAGGCAAGCAGCGCCTGCAGAGACATACGCCCCTCTACCACCGCAATCCTTTTTTCCGGCATACGCTCCCCGCGCAGATGATATGCCTTTCGTTTCCAGGGAATACGCGATACGGAAGGTTTCTCTTCCGGCTTCTCATAATATTTCTGAAAACTGTCGTCCCATTTCTGCGACTGGGAAGCATCATAGTTGAGTTCCGGCATTGAGCCGGCAAAATCCTCCCCATGCCGTTGCAAAAGATAATAATACACAAGCGTGCACAAAAACTGCAGCGCACCGGTGCCGTCCGTCAGCGCATGATAAATTTCCAGATTAATTCGTCTGCCGAAATACAGAACACGGAACAGCAGGCTCCTGCGTTCGGCATCATAGAGGGGGAGACACGGCGGTCTGCTTTCCTGGCTCACCCTGGCCTTCAGATCGCTGTCCTCAAAATAATACCAGAACAATCCCTGTTTCATAACAGCCTGATAAAACGGAAACTGTTCCATTGTACGGTCAAGCGCAGACTGCAGTAAATCCGGCTCAACCTGCTCTTTCAATTCACAGAAAAAACGGAATACTTTGGAATCCGCTTTACTGCTGTTGGATGGAAATATTTTTGCGGCGTTGTCCAGCCGGCTCCACCGCGGCGTACGTATCGTTTTCATTGGCTGACTCAGTCCTTTAAAAAATGATTGATAATATCATAAGTTTTTCTGACCAGTTCAAATCGGACGGGAAGCGCGAAATACCCATGCAGAGCATCCGGCATTCTCACAATCTCCACCCGGTTGCCGCCGCAGCGCAGTTTCTCCCCGTATGCCTCGCCTTCGTCCCGCAGCGGGCAATACTGCGCCGTCACGATCAGCGTCCGCGGCTGTCTTGAAAAATCATCCGCCGCCAGTGGGGCAAAATAAGGATTTTGCAAATCCGCCGCCGAAGAACGGTATAGCTCCATATAATCGCGTACCCGCTTCGATGTCAGCAAATACCCGCTTCCGTTTTCCCGTACGGAAGGAAACGGGGATGCATCCGAATGGTCCGTTCCGGTTGCCGGGTAGATCAGAATCTGCCGCTGCGGCAGAAATTCTCCTCTGTCACGGGCCATCAGGGAAACTGCCGCCGCCAGATTGCCTCCCGCACTGTCCCCGATCAGGGCGATCTCCTCAGGCTTAGTATCCAGCAGCGCCGCATCCAGAAAAATTTCCCGCGTTACCGCATAACAGTCCTCCGGCGCCGCCGGAAAACGGTGTTCCGGCGCCAGACGGTAATCCACCGATACCACCACCCGTCCCGTCATAACCGCCATATCCGCACAGACACCGTCATAACTGTCAATCGTTCCTTTCACCCATCCGCCGCCATGAAAAAAGATAAGCAGCGGATGATGCCCTTCCCCCGGCGGCGCAAAGATACGCACGGGAATCTCATGGTCCCCGCATGGCACCACATGATCCCACAACCGGTATAGAAAGGGGTTTTTCAACCGCCTTGCGGTAATCTTTTCCAGCTCTCTTTCAATCTGGTACGTCTTTTTAATATCAATATCCGGATAGGACAGAGCGCTGAGCGCCGCCTGCATTACTTTGTTGATTGCCATAGAACTGTCCCTTCCCTGTATACAAAATAATCATATCACCTTTTATCTCATCATAAAACTAATAAATCAGCATCGCATCGCCAAAACTGAAAAATCTGTACTTTTCTTCCACCGCTTCCCTGTAAGCGGACAATACGGACTCCCGGCCTGCCAGCGCGGACACCAGCATCAACAGCGTCGACTGCGGCAGATGGAAGTTGGTAATCAGGCCGTCAAGCACCCTGAAACGATAACCGGGATAAATAAAGATTTCCGTATTGCCGCATCCCGGCCGTACGATCCCATCCTCACCGGCTGCGCTTTCAACGGTGCGGCAGCTTGTGGTACCCACACAGATGATACGCCCGCCGCAGCGTTTTGTTTCATTAATCCGGTCCGCCGCCTCCTGCGTCACTTGGTAGTATTCCGAATGCATGTGGTGTTCCCGCACATCCTCCACCTTCACGGGACGGAACGTTCCAAGTCCTACATGGAGCGTTACATAAGCGGTGGAAACGCCCTTTTCTTCGATGCTGCGCAGCAGCTTTGCCGTAAAGTGCAGTCCAGCCGTAGGCGCTGCCGCAGAACCCTCATATTTCGCATATACGGTCTGATAACGGTTCTTATCCTGCAGTTTATGCGTAATATAAGGCGGCAGGGGCATCTCTCCAAGATTGTCTAAAATCTCCTCCCAGATACCATCATAAGAGAAGCGGAGCAGGCGGTTCCCCTCTTCTACGATATCCGTCACTTCTGCGCACAGCGCTCCGTCTCCAAAGACAAGCCGAACACCGGGCCGGACCTTTCTGCCAGGCCGGACAAGTGTCTCCCACACATCACGTTCCCGTCTCTTCAGCAGCAGCACTTCAATTACTGCTCCCGTTCCTTCTTTTACGCCGTAGAGTCTGGCCGGAATCACTTTTGTATTATTCAGTACAAGACAGTCTCCCGGCCGCAGCCAGGAGACAATTTCCCTGAATTGATGATGTTCCACCGCGCCGCTCCTCTTATCCAGTGTCAGCAGCCTCGAACTGCTCCGGTCTGCCAGCGGATCCTGTGCAATCAGTTCCTGTGGCAGAGCAAAGTCGTAATCTGATGTTTTGAATCCTTCCATGATTTCTCTTCTATCCCTGTTTTATTCCATGCCGTTGTATCTCAGAAAGGCCGCGTAGCCGCGCATTGTTTCATACACATCCGCCTTGCTTGTAGCCTCCCAGGGCGCGTGCATATTGAGTACTGCCACACCACTGTCAATTACCTGCATACCGTACAATGCCAGAATATAAGCAATCGTTCCCCCGCCGCCAAGATCCACTTTGCCAAGTTCTGCTGTCTGAAAGCGCACCTTTTCTTTCTCAAAAATATTGCGGATATAAGCCAGGTATTCGGCGTTCGCGTCATTGGAACCGGATTTTCCTCTGGAACCTGTAAATTTATTAAACACCATACCATTTCCAAGATAAGCCACATTCTTTTTATCGAAACTGGAAGCATAAGAAGGATCAAAAGCGCTGCTCACATCCGAAGAAAGCATCGTAGACGCAGCCAGGCAGCGGCGCAGCGCCAGATCACTGTATCCGCCGCAAAGCGCTGTCAGCTCTGCCACACTGTTTTCAAAAAACTGCGAACGCATTCCGGTAGCGCCGACGCTGCCGATCTCTTCTTTGTCCACCAAAATACAACACGCAGTACGTTCCGGGCGGTCCAGTTCCAGCATCGCCTGCAGAGAAGCAAAAGCACAGACTCTGTCATCCTGCCCGTACGCCAGTATCATGCTGCGGTCAAACCCCGCCTCTCTTGCTCTGCCTGCCGGAACGACCTCCAGTTCCGCAGAAAGAAAATCCTCTTCCTCCATATCATACTCTTCTTTTAAGCGTTTCAGAATCCCTTCTTTTACCGGATCTGTCTCCTTCCCGGCATCCCGTTTCTCTTTACCGTCCACAGCGCCTTCTACTTTCAGCGGCCTGTTGCCTACGATGATGTCCAGCGCCTCTCCTTCAATCACTTTGCCTGCCTTTTTCTCCATCTGTTCGGCTGCCAGATGAATCAGCAAATCAGAAATAAAGAATACGGGATCATCGTCGTCTTCCCCGATTTTAATTTCAATTGTCGTACCATCCTTTTTGACCACAACGCCATGCAGCGCAAGCGGAATCGTCACCCATTGGTACTTCTTGACGCCGCCGTAATAGTGCGTATCCAGATAGGCAAAACCGCCGTCCTCATACAACGGATCCTGCTTCACATCCAGCCGGGGGGAATCCACGTGGGCGCCGAGAATATTCATGCCCTCTTCCAGAGAACGGCTGCCGATATGGAACATCACAATGGATTTGTTCATGCAGACCGTGTACACTTTGTCACCTGCCTGCAGTTTTTTCTTTTCCCTGCGCAGAAGGGACAAATCGCGATATCCCTTCTGCGTAATCCTGTTGACAATTGTGTCAATGCACTCTCTTTCTGTTTTTCCTTCATCCAGAAACTGCATATATTCTTTCGTAAAATCTTCCAACTGCGCCAACTGGCCTGCGTCATAGGTTTCCCACACATTTTTCTTTTCCATCAATTTTCCTTCTTTCCTGTCTACTTACGCAGCGCAATTCCCATACCTTCCAGACCGTTTAAGATTTTCTTCATGGCTGCCGATACATCGCCCTCCTCCAGGGTTCTGTCTTTGGCGCGGAAGGTAATGGAATATGCCACCGACTTAAATCCTGCTTTAATCTGCGTTCCCTCATAAATATCAAACAGACGATAGCTTTCCAGAAGTCTGCCGCCTCTCTGTTCGATCATTGCCTCAATCTGTCCTACCAGAATTTCTCTTGGAACCACCATACTGATATCCCGGGTTACCGCCGGATATTTGGCAATCCCTGTATATTTCCTCTCGAAAGTAGCAAATTTCACGATTTCCGGCATATCCAGCACCGCAATGTATACTTTCGTACCGATTTCATAATGATCCGCCACCTGTGGATGCAGCTCTCCTAAAAATCCCACTTCCGTATTTTCGTACCGGATCAGCGCCTGGCGTCCCGGATGCAGGAAAGGTCTGCCTGCCTTAGGATCATACTGGATATGTCCGGTCATGCCTACGCTCGTAAAAAATTCCTCGACTACGCCTTTCATCACATAGAAATCGCCTTCGCCATACATCCCCAGCGTAAACTGCATTCTCTCATCCGGCAGCTCTGTGACCGGAATCTGCCGCGGCAGATAAATATTTCCCAGTTCATACAGTCTCACATCCTTATTTCTCCGGTTGTAATTTGTGGCAAGAGACGTAAGGATCCCGTTGAGAGACGTGGTCCGCATCACCGAAAAGTCTTCCCCCAGTGGATTGGCAATTTTTACTGTCCGGCGCAGCTCACTGTCCGCGGGAAGCAGCAGTTTGTCAAATACTTTCGGGCTCTCAAAAGAATAACTCATCCCCTGGGAAAAGCCGCAGTACTGCGCAATATCCCTTGCCTTCTGCTCCACGCGCAGTTTAAATGGCAGCTTGCCCGTCGTCGCCTCCCCGCTCGGCAGTGTCGTTGGGATTTTGTCATATCCATAAAATCTGGCGACCTCCTCCGCAATATCCGCAAATCCCACAAGATCCTGCCGAAACGAAGGAATGACCAGTACATTTTTATCTTTCCGGTATTCTATTTCCAGCTTCTCAAAAATACGCAGCATTTCCTGCGCAGGAACATCTGTTCCCAGTAATTTGTTAACGCGCGCAGGATCAAACGGAATTTCCCGCAGAGGCGGAACAGATACGCACGCATCCGCCATGCCTCCTATTACCCTGCCGCAGCCAAGCTCCTCGATCAACTGACAAGCGCGGTTAATGGCCGCTTCCGCATTGCGGGGATCCAGCCCTTTTTCGAATATCCCCGAAGCATCCGTCCGCAGCCCGATCCGTTTTGCCGATTTCCTGATATTCGGTCCGTGAAAAGTCGCCGCTTCAAACAGAACAGTCTTCACATCATCCGTAATCTTGGAATTCTCTCCGCCCATAATGCCCGCAATCCCAATTTCCTTTTCCGCATCACAGATCATCAGCACTTCGGAATCCAGTTTTCTGATCTGTCCGTCCAATGTCTGAAATACATCGCCGTCCTTTGCGCGGCGCACGATGATTTTGTGTCCCGCCACCTGGTCCAGATCATAGGCATGCATAGGCTGCCCATATTCTTCCATTACATAGTTGGTAATATCCACCAGGTTATTAATGGGACGGATGCCGCTGGCTGCCAGCCTTCTCTGCATCCATTTCGGCGAAGGCGCTATTTTAATATCCGTGCACACCCTGCCGCAGTAACGGCTGCACAAATCCGGATCCTGCACTTCTACGCTGACGTAATCTTCCACATTGCCCGTTTCCTCTTTGATCTCTGTTACCGGAGGAACAAAACGTTTGCCGAAAGTAGCCGCCGCTTCACGGGCAATGCCAAGCACACTGTAACAGTCTACACGGTTTGACGTAATTTCATATTCAAAGACCGTATCCCGCAGTCCAAGCGCCTCCACTGCGTCCGCTCCGACCTGCGCATCCTCCGGGAAAATATAAATGCCGTTCTCCGGCGCTTCCGGATACATCTCCCTGTTCGAACCCAGTTCTTCAATCGAACACATCATGCCATTGGAAGGAACCCCCCTGAGCTTTCCGGCTTTGATCACAATACCGTCTTCCGGCAGCGGTCCGTCACTGTGCGCGCTTCCCGCCACCCTGCCGCCGTCCAGTACCACAGGCACTTTATCTCCTTCCCTTACATTCGGCGCACCGGTAACGATCTGTATGGTTTTACCGCCAATATCAACCTGGCAGACGATCAGTTTGTCTGCATCCGGATGCTTTTCTATGTTCAGAATTTGTCCGATCACAATCCGTTCCAGATTTTTGTCCGCCCTTTCGAATCCTTCTACTTTTGTACCGGAAAGAGTCATTGCATCACAATATTCCTGATCCGTGCAGGAAAGCTCCGGTACATATGCCTTGACCCAAGATAACGCTGTATTCATAGTATTTTCTCCTTTTCTGATCTTATGCTGTGCTTCTCTCAGAACTGCTTCAGAAAACGAATGTCGTTCTCATAAAGCAGACGCATATCGTCAATTTCATATTTCAGCAGAGAAATTCTCTCCAGACCGATACCAAATGCAAAGCCCGTATATTCCTCCGGGTCAATGCCGCACATCTCAAATACATGGGGATGTACCATACCGCAGCCAAGGATTTCAATCCAGCCGCTTCCTTTACAGAAACGGCAGCCGGCGCCTTTGCATTTGAAACAGCTTACATCCACTTCCGCGCTTGGCTCCGTAAACGGGAAATGATGCGGTCTGAATTTTACTTTCGTATCCTCGCCGAACAGCTCTTTTGCAAACTCCGCAAGCGTGCCTTTCAAATCGGCAAACGTAATATTTTTATCTACCACAAGGCCTTCAATCTGATGGAACGACGGAGAATGGGTGGCGTCCACCTCGTCCGAACGGAACACTCTGCCTGGCGCAATCATACGGATCGGCAGCTTCCCCTTCTCCATCACCCGGGCCTGTACCGGAGATGTCTGCGTACGCAGCAGAATATCGCCGCTCACATAAAAAGTATCCTGCTCATCCCGTGCCGGATGGTCCGCGGGAATATTCAATGCCTCAAAATTATAATAATCCGTTTCCACCTCAGGCCCTTCCACAACTTCATATCCCATGCCGATAAAAATCCGCTCTACCTCTTCCAGGGCAATCGTAATGGGATGTCTGTGCCCGACACTGTTTTTTTTCGCGGGAAGCGTGACGTCAATAATTTCCTCCTTCATCTTTTCTTCCCGAATGATCTGCTCCATTTTCTTTCTGGCGCCATCCAGCACCGTTTCAATCTCCTGCCTTGTCTCGTTGACAAGCTGTCCCACTTTGGGTCTGTCCTCGGGCGCTATATCCTTCATCCCTTTCAACAATGCGGTAAGCGCGCCCTTTTTCCCTAAAATGTTCACTCTCACGTCATTCAGCGCATCCGGCGCTCCCGCCTCCCGGATCTGCTTCAATGCCTCTTCTTTGATCTGTTTTAATTTCTCTTTCATAGCTCTCTCCTTCTATTTTTCCCGCCATAACAAAATCCCCTGCATATTTCTATGCAAGGGACGAAATGCTCCGCGGTACCACCCATGTTCCTGCCTGCGGCAGGCTCTCAATGCGCGTAACGTGCGCCCGCGTCCTGCCCTACTCACAGCCTGCTGCGCCGTTTTCCGCCAGGCGGCTCCGGTGAGAAATTCGGAAATACATCTGCACTTAAAGAAGCTCTCAGCCGACGACTTCTTCTCTCTGAAAGAAAATGTATTCTTACTGACACCATCCATGCCTTTTCCATACTCGAACAGATTTCCCGCGCCGCCCATAGGGCATACGCTATCAAATAAAATCTGATTTTTATTGTAACGGCATTGCAACAGATTGTCAAATATTATTTTGGCATACACGCGGACAAACGCATAAATGATATTTTGTGAACTTTCATGCATCTGCCTGCTTTGCCGCATGACGCTTCCTGTGCAGATATTCCATTGCCGGCCGCAGATAACAATTGATATTGGCTCCCACCAGCAAAAGATACATACAGAAATACAGCCAGAGCATAACAATGATAATCGTTGTGAGGTTCCCGTACATATTAAAACCATTAAACGCTTCCACATAAATAGAAAATCCCCACGAAAACACACTCCAGGCCACGGCGGCAAACAAAGCGCCCGGAATCTGGTAGCGCAGGCAGGTCCGCACTCTCGGCACATATGTATAAAGCACCGCAAATACCAGTGTCAGAATCAGCCACACCGGAATAAAACGAAACTGCATAAACGTCTGCACAAGCAGTCCCAGACGCGGCATTCTGCGCAAAAACAGTTCCGTAAACTGGTTGCCGAATACGAGAATCACAAGGGCAAGTATCATACAGGCCAGCATCAGCACCGTATACAGGCAGGCTTCTATCCGCAGCAGTATATAATTGCGCTGCTCTGTCACACCATTTACCGCATTCAGCCCCCGCATCAGCGCAAGCATCCCCTTTGCGGAAATCCATACCAGCATAACAACCGCCGCCGAGAGCACGCCCGCTGATTTATCATATACTTCCCCGACCAGATACACCATCAGGCCGTCCGCCGAATGCGGCGTCATATCCACCATAAACTGCATTAACATAGATTCCGTCACCGGCGTATACGGCAAAATGGCGCAGACCAGCATCAAAAGCGGAATCATCGACAGAAACAGAAAAAAAGCCGTGCTCGCCGCATGGGCGCTTACATTATCCTGTGAAACTTTTCTTGCAAAATTACGCGCTATTTCATACATTTTATACCACATCATTTTCTCCGCTGACCGGCCGCCCCTGTCGTATCCTTCTCAATACATTTTTTCCAGACGGCTGCCCTCATAAAAAAAGGATAATATCTGCTCCTGTGTCATACCGGCAAGCGCCATGTTTTTCGCGCCGTTCTGACTCATGCCGATTCCATGCCCATAGCCGCCTCCCGATATGCTATATCCTATCACATCCCCATTTTCTTTGCCAGTCGTAATCACCAGAAATGCACTTGGAAGCAGCATAGGAGACGCGCTCTCACTCCCGTCCCCGCGGATCACCGGATGCTGCCCGTTATTAAGAATGTACCGGATATTATATTCCGTCTGCACCAGATATGTTCCTTCGCTCCCTTCTATCCGCAGACCGGCTGCATTTCCGCCTGCATTCCTCTCCACAATGTCCAGTTCTCTCAGGACGCCTATTTTCCCCACAGATTGGCTTACATACCCCGCATCGTCCGTCTCTGTCAAAATAAACTGCGGCTGCAGTGCGTATCGGTCCGCCAGCCGCCGCTCCATTTCCCCGATATCTATCTCGTCTACAATATATTTCCAGCGATACCACGCCTCACCGCTCTCAAAATAATCAGGCTGTCCCTGCGCAATAAACTGTGCAAATACCGCCTCCTGCCGCATCTCTTCCGGCGTCGGATATCCGCCCTCCTTTGCTGCTTTGGGCGCATCCCCGGCCTCCTCCTGCTCTCCTTGGGAAGATTCCGCCGCACTGCCGCTTATCGCCCTGGCACACAAATAAGGAACCGTTTCCGAATCCGCCCCGTTCCAAGCCCGGGTATCCGTGCCGTACCCGCAGGATGTCGAATAGTAATACGCATCCACAGGCTCGTTTCCATATAGCAAAAGCTCTCCTTTGGTGGCTTTCACCGCGGCAGTTGTCTCCGCCTTCTCCGTCGTATTGCCATATACCTGAAAGGCGGTACTGTCGTCCACATGCGCCCCCAGTTCCGGCAGCCCGGCTTTTTCCATATTGCGGTAAGCATACGTCCTCGCGCAGACAGCCTGTGCCTTAAGACTCTCCGGTGGATAAGAGGCGGGCATTTCACTGGGTACAACCGCATAGAGGTACTCTTCCAACAGCAGCTCATTGATGACGACAAGTCCTTCCCCCGTCTTTATGATTTCCAGACTGCCCCTGTAATCCGTACGCTCCCGCGCTCTCTGAATAGACTGCAACAACATTTTTCCCGTATTAGCCGACAGACTGACAACGATCCGTTCCGTCTCCGCAAACCAGGGACTCTCCGGCGCAATCACTACACTCTCTCCGGCAGCATACTCCTGCACTTTTTCTCCATATTGCAGTGTATATCCACAGTCCGCTGACAAAGCCACCTGATCGTGATAACGGCCTCCATAATTTCCGCTCTGCAGCAGTACACGGATTGTCTCCATATTCTCTTCCGAACTGACAAGGCAGGCGCATATCTTCCCATCTTCTAACACATAATCCGTATTCTCATAACCGATCGGCAGATCCCGTAAAGCAATCTCCTGCAGATCACCGTACAGACGGTACGCCTTTACTTCCTGCGCCAGGGGAAACTCCTTACCAGACAGACTGATCGTGGTATCCGTCACACGAAGAAGCTTCCCTGTCGTCTTCTCCTTTTTAAAGCGACAGTCCACCGCGCCGTCTTTCAGCACAATATCCGCCACCTGTTCCCGGTTTTCCGCCTCCGTCCGAAACGGCACATAGAAACTGACCCCTGACATAAAACAGAGAATACGCGCTTCCTCCACCTCGCTGACCCAAAGATTGGAAAGCGTTATCTCTTCTTGTGTCCCGCGCTCCACAACTTCCAGAATCGTATCTTCCCTGATATAAGCCGTTACCTGTCTGTAGAGAGCTGTCTCCACTTCTTCGGACTCATATGTATACATGCCGTCCGTCGTCAGCACAACAGCGGACTGCTGCCCGTCCGCTCCTTCTTTGATTAAATCCCCGTATGCCAGCAGCATAATCTGTATCTTCTCTATACTTTCATCCGCCTCATACTGCTTAAGGCGCGCCTCTTTCTCATAATCAATCCCCGGCTCCCGCCGTCCCGCCATAAAACAAAATAACATAAGCCCCGCTATCACCAGAAGGGCTTTCAGCCACATACGCGCTCTCTTCTCCATACCGCCTCCGCCAGTTGCTGTCCGCAAAATTTCTTATCATGTTCCTGCCGCCCGTCCGCTTTTGCTGACATATTTCCTTTGGGCACCCGTGCATCGTTCATTTGCGCGTCCCGCGCGCCGCTTTAGCGGCATAATTCATCTGCGCGCCCATGCGCTATCGAGTAGGGCGCTCTTTCCCTACTCGCGCGCGTCCCGCGCGCCGCCTTAGCGGCATAATTCATCTGCGCGGGTCTGCGAATAAAAAAGGCAGCCGCTGCTTTGCGGCTGCCTTTATCTTCAGTGTCCTCAAAATGTGGTTCCTGTCTTTTGACTCCTAGCTGACGCCAGGTGGGTGACCGCAGCACGGATGCCTGTCTTCCTCTGCACAATGAAGGCCTGACATTAGTCCGGCGATATAGGAATCCCGTTTAAAGTAAATGTAGGTTCAAAAATAACAAGAATTTTATCCACATCTGAGGTTACCTACATTATACCCAAACAGATCAAAAATTACAATATAAAGATGATGGAAAATCACGACAAACGCATGAATGAATATTTTATAAACGTTCAAAATCGGCTTTGTTCACAAAAAAACAGGGAAAAGCATTCGCTTTTCCCCGTCCTTTTTCTCTCTTATCCTATGCCGGTCTTAAGCCAGTGCATCTACAAGTTTCTTTACTGCAGCCAGCGCTTCATCCGGAAGTTTGTCATATCCTTCCTTCTTGCTTGCAAAGCCTTCTACTGCGTCAACACGGTTCTGCATAGCATTCTTTAATGCTGCCGCATATTCTTTATCGTTTAAATCAGGTGTAAAATCACCTGTCTTGCCGGACCAGTCGTTCATGATTTCGATATCTTCGAACGGTCCCCATTTCTCAAAGTTGGCCTTTCCTTCCACGATCGTTTCCAGAATGCCAAGGGTATCGGCAGGTTTTACCTTCTTGCCCATGAAATCGCCTGTGTTTACGATATAGCATGCTACGTTCTTCTCTTCTACCAGCTTTTTGAACTTCTCATAATCATGTACAAGCGGATAGGTTCTGAACGGGTTTGCATAAGGTACGATACGAAGTGCATTCAGATCGGTGCCTGCTGCAACACGCTCTGCTGTGGAAGTCTTCGTAGCCAGTGTAGCGCCCATTACGGAAGCCAGAGCGGAACCTTTTAATTTCAATACCGGCGGAATCGTCGGATCTTTCATAATCCAGAAAATTGCGTTAACAGGCGCTTCGATCTTATCCACACGGTTCGGAGACCATAATTTGGATTTGATTGCACGGCCGTTACCGTTTCTTACGTCCTCTGTTACCAGCTGAATCTTGCCATTCTCATCCATTGTACAAGAGCAGTTCTGTGCGGACAGAAGATAGGTATTGTCCGGGCAGCCGGTCGGATAGTCTGCTGTCTTATCAAAATAAGTAGGCTCCAGCGCTACGGAAGAGCAGGTATCCGTATTGATAATAAATGCATCATCATGCAGAACGGTAATCGGATATTTGCCGCCGTGCTTAGCATGTGTCAGAGTGGACTTGCCGGATCCTGACAGACCATAAACGGATGCCACAAACTTAGAACCGTCAGCCAGTGTATATTCTTTCTGTCCGCCGTGGCAGGAAGCATAGCCGTTTCTGTTGGCAAGCGCCCATGCCATCGTCAGTGTGCCTTTCTTATGCTCACCGAAATATCTCATACCGAGAATTGCCGCGCAGTTCTGGTTGGTATCAAAATAGCACAGAGTCAGAGGATCGCTCAGGCAGCTGTAATCCACATCGGGTGCGTCATGAGGCGCCCACTGCGGATCGGAGAAAATATAGATGTCAGGCTCCTTGCCATCACCGATGGGCTTGGAGTTTTTGTACATTTTCACGTATTCATCAGACATATACTGGAAGTTCAGCATCCAGTTGTAAAGAATGTTCTCTTCCCCTTCCGGAATCAGCAGATGAGCCTTTGCCATAAACTCCGGATCCAGACCGATAAAGCACTCTGCATGATACAGTGTTTTCCAGCGTGTCTCATACACAGCGTCCATAACTACCTTGTCAAGTTTTGCTTCATCTACGCCGGGCTCGCCCTTGATACGACGCGCTGCCGCATAACGTCCTGTCACAGCGCCGTCATTGAACAGAAGAACCTTCGCATCTCTTTCAAGGCCGAACTCTTCTCCATGATATACGGGCATGTCCGTTACAACGGTTCCCGGAGAATTTTTAGCTAATTCATAGGCTTCCTTCAATGTGTTTACCTTTACCACATTGTTTCCGTAGAAAGCTGCTTCAATGATGGAACGCGTCTTGGAAAAACCAGGCTTTCCGGCGCCGATCTCATTTAACGGGTAATACGCTTTTGTTGACATATTACGTCCTCCTTCATAAAATTATGTATTGAATATCATGCCTCCCGGCCCTGCAGACCGCAGGCAGATACATGCACGGTACGGTGCGCCAATACACTGGTACACCGCTAGTATTATCTCAAAACGCCTGTAAAAAGTCAAGAATGAACCTGTGATTTTTGAGAAGTTTCACAATAATTTCAGGAATGCTCCGCCTCAGGCCTGCCGCACCGCTCCTGCACCGGCAAACGCTGTTATCTCATCGTTTTTTATATTTCCCGGGTAGCCTCCGCCAGCCACGCTTTCTCTTCTTCCGTCAGATAAGGGGAAACTCTTTCAAATACTTCCCGGTGGTAGACATTGAGCGCTCTTCTCTCTTTTTCAGGCATACATTCCGGCAGTATGCCGTCCAGATCAACAGGCACCCAGGTCAGATGCCGGAAATGCAGGAACTGACCGTCGCTGTTTTTTACGCCCATTTCCACTTCCAGCACATTTTCCGTACGGATGCCGTATTTTCCTTCCAGATAAACGCCGGGTTCGTCCGTCACAATCATCCCCGCTTCCAAAACGGCTTCCGGCGCTCCCTCCGTATATTTCCAGCGGATACTGTGCGGGCCTTCATGTACATTCAGCATATAACCTACCCCATGTCCCGTACCGCATTTATAATCCATATCCATCTCCCAAAGAGGGCCTCTGGCCAGAATATCCAGATTTCTCCCCGTACATCCATAGAGAAACCTGGCGTCCGCCAGCCGCAGCATACCCGTGGCGACTGCTGTGAAGTGCTTTTTCATTTCTTCGGAAATATCCCCCAGCACCACCGTCCTCGTCACATCGGTCGTGCCGCCCAGATACTGTCCGCCGGAGTCCACAAGCAACATACCGTCCGCTTCTATTCTGCTGCAGTCATTCTGATCCGCCTCATAATGCATCATGGCCGCATTCTCTTTGTAAGCGCTGATCGTCGGAAAGGAGACTTCCAAAAATTCCGGTATCGCTTTCCGCAGGCCGTCCAGATACCGGGCCGCACTGTATTCCGTAAGCACGCCATAGTCATTGGCGCTCTCCGCCGTATCTGCCGTCGCATCTTCCTTCTCCTGCCCCACTTTTTCTGACATCACCATATTTTTCAGCCAGTAAATGAATTTTGTTACCGCAACGCTGTCTTTCAGATAAACCCTGCGGATAAAGTCAAGTTCTTTCTCTGTCTTGACCGCTTTGAGCCTCTCCGTAGGGTTGACCGCCTCCCGTACATTTCCGTATGTACGGAAGATACGGTACATACTGTAACTGATATTCCTTCTGTCATACCAGACGGTTCCCCTGTTTCCGGTCTGAAAATATCCCCATAAAAATGCCGAAACCGCATGATAATCCATAATCTGCACCCCGGCTTCCCGCATACTGTCTATTGTTTCCCGTTGCAGCGACCGCGCCTGCAGAAAAAGATAGGCATCTTTTTGCGTAACAAACCCATACGACAACAAAACGGGATTGCATTTGATATCACTGCCGCGCAGATTAAACAGCCACATCAGATCATCCAGCCTGCTTACAAACAGGCTGGATACCTTTTCCTGCCGCATCTTTCCCCGCACACTGCCTAATTTTTCCTGAACGCTCTCCCCGCAGTAATCCGCCGGGACAACTTCCGCTCTGCTGCATGGAAATGCCGGTCTGTCCCGCCATATCGTATCCACGACATCCCTTTCATAAAGAAAGCGTATTCTCTTTTCCTCCAACGCCTCTTCCAGCTTTTTCCCAAAATCGGCGCTTACTACTCTGCCGTCAAAGCCAAGGCTCTGCCCTGCCCACATATTCTGCTGCAAATACGTGATAATGTCCGGCACCCCCTCCTCCTGCATCCGGTACAGCCGGATATCCGTATCCGCAAGCTCCTGTACGGCCTGGACAAAATAACGTCCGTCGGTCCACAGCCCCGCTTCCTCCTGAGAAATCACAAGTGTGCCGTTAGAGCCGGTAAATCCCGACAGAAATTCTCTGGCCTTAAAATATCCGCTGACATACTCCGAATTATGAAAATCCGCCGTCGGAACCAGATAATAATCAATTCCCATTTCCCGCATTGCAGTGCGCATCATCCGCATGCGCTGCCTGATCTCTTTTTTATCCATGCCTTCCTCTTTTCTTCTCCAAAATCCTGACAATCTCTCATTCTCCTTCTCTCTACACACCCTCTAATCCGGGCATAAAACAGCCATTCGAAGTCTTAACGATCCCTATAGTATTATAATATGCCTTTTTTGGCTTTTTACAAGACTATAAATTTTTTCTAAAGTTAGGCATTTTCCTTGCGGACCGTTTAACACTTATGATATCATAGATATATTCATTTCGTAAAAATGCAGATATTTCTGCATGCCTTGGTAAAATTACCATCTATACCAACGCATATCCATTTGGGTATACGATTCGATACTGCAAATTCTTTTTTCAGAAAGGTGGCGAAAGATTTGGACCACAATATCTATTCAACTATTACGCCAGAGATTCTAGCATTAGCGGAGCTTAGCAGAGAGGCGGGGAACATTGACCCGGCGCTCTACACAAAATACGATGTAAAAAGAGGCCTCCGTGACTTAAACGGCAAAGGGGTACTCACTGGCCTGACAAATATCTCCGACGTCCGCGCCGTAAAAACAGTGAACGGTAAAACGCTACCCGACCACGGACGGCTGTTTTACCGCGGATACGATATCAAGGACCTCGTAACCGGATTTACATCCGGAAGACGTTTCGGCTATGAAGAAGTTACATATCTGCTTCTTTTTAATAGACTGCCAGACCAAAAGGAATTACAGAATTTTTCAAGACTGCTTGCCGACTACCGCTCTCTGCCAACCCATTTCGTCCGGGACATCATTATGAAAGCGCCCAGCCGGGATATGATGAATACGCTTGCAAGAAGTGTACTGACTTTATATTCATACGACAATCACGCGGATGACACTTCTATTCCCAACGTACTGCGCCAATGTCTTGAACTGATCAGTCTGTTCCCGCTTCTGTCCATCTATGGATATCAGGCATATAACCATTATCACAACAACGACAGTCTCTATGTACACCAGCCACAGCCCGACTTATCCACCGCCGAAAACATTCTGCATATTCTCCGGCCGGACAGCGCCTATACACCATTGGAAGCCAAGCTGCTGGATATTGCCCTCGTCATTCACATGGAGCATGGCGGCGGTAATAACTCTTCTTTTACCACACATGTCGTTTCCTCTACCATGACGGACACGTATTCCGTCATTGCAGCCGCCATCGGATCACTGAAAGGACCGCGGCACGGCGGCGCCAATATCAAGGTGGTAAAAATGTTTGACGACATGATGGAGCAGGTATCTGACTGGACTGATGAAGAAGAGGTAACAGTGTATCTGCGCCGTCTGCTCCACAAAGAGGCTTTTGACAACGCAGGACTGATTTACGGTGTCGGCCATGCCATTTATTCCAAATCGGATCCCCGGGCGGAAATCTTCCGCAAGTTTGTAGAGAGTCTTTCCATCGAAAAAGGGCTGCATAAAGAATTTGCACTCTATTCCCTCGTGGAACGCCTCGCGCCAAAGATTATCGCCGAGGAACGACAGATGTTCAAGGGTGTCAGCATCAATGTCGATTTCTATTCCGGTTTCGTGTACAAGATGCTGAATCTGCCCATGGAGCTGTATACCCCGATCTTCGCTATCGCCAGAATCGTTGGATGGAGCGCCCACAGGCTGGAAGAATTGTCCACCAACGGTAAAATCATGCGGCCTGCCTACAAAACATTATGTACGGAACAGACTTATATTCCCATAGACCAACGGTAGCATTTTCCGCATCAATCGAGCAGAGAAAAGCTTCCCTGCTCACGCGCGGCCCGTACGCCGCCCTGGCGGCATCGCTCATCTGCACGGGTCTGCACAAAAAAATATCTGGGATTAAATTCCCAGATATTTTTTCTGCGCTTTTGTCGTCACATAGCCAAAGGCTACAATTGCCACAAAAAATACGCCCACGACGCCAAGATACGCCATGCCAAGCCCGCCGTATGTATCATTATAAATGCCGACCAGACCACAGACACAGGTGCAGGCGCCCATTGCCACCGTCTTTGCATACATATATCCAATATATCCCTGCAGATCCCTGGCCTTGGAAAGATCCGCATCCTTTCTCACCATAACGCCCTTGACCAGTTCTCCTGTCCGCTTCATCTTTACCGCACAGTAAATCAGGTATACCCCAAAAAAGGCAATAAACCCGTCTAACATCATATACATATATTTTATCCTCTCTTATGCAAACTTACACGTTCAAAAAACGGCATACACACTCCGCCATTTCGTCCTTTCCGCATACGTTATTATGCAGCACAGGAGCGCTGCGTATCTCCGCCACGGCTGCGGGAACGGCTCTGTTGGCAATGCCTGAGAGCGCATCCGCCAGCGCAAAATCATCTGCATTATCATGTCCCGGGAGAATAGCATCCATGACACTCCTTGTAAATTTAAACGGACTGGCTGTGGAGACAATGACCGTTTTCCGCTCATCTCCTGTCTCTTTTCTGTATCGTTCATAGACTGCAGACGCCACAGCGGTATGCGTATCCAGCACATATCCCGTATCCTTATATAATGTCCGGATCCGCCGCGCTGTCTCTTCTTCGGACGCATAGCCTCCGTAAAACGATTCCAGCTCTTTTTTCATCGTATCCGTAATCGTATATCGGCCCGTCTCTCCCAGCTGACGCATCAGGGAGGCGTTAACCTGTGCATCCTTTCCCGCGATTTGATAGATCAGCCGTTCCAAATTGCTGGAAATCAAAATATCCATGGACGGCGATGATGTCAGCACAAAATCTCTGTTCCTGTCATATGTTCCGCTGCGGAAAAAGTCAAACAATACTTTGTTTTCATTGGACGCGCATATCAGCTTTGCAATCGGCAGTCCCATGTTTTTTGCATAATAAGCCGCCAGAATATTGCCGAAATTTCCGGTTGGCACTACTACATTGATCTTTTCACCGCTGCTGATCTTTCCTTCCCGCAGCAGCGCCGCATAAGAATAGACATAATAGACAATCTGCGGTACAAGACGACCGATATTGATAGAGTTGGCAGAAGAAAACTGAAACCCGGCCTGCCTGAGTCTTTCTTTTAATGCGGCATCGGAAAAAATCTGCTTTACACCCGTCTGCGCATCATCAAAGTTGCCGCGAATTCCCACTACGAAGGTATTGTCGCCCTTCTGCGTCACCATCTGTCTCTCCTGTATGGGACTGACGCCGTTTTTCGGATAAAACACAATAATCTTTGTACCTTCCACATCTGCAAAGCCCGCCAGCGCCGCCTTTCCCGTATCCCCGGAAGTGGCAGTCAAAATGACGATATCGTTTGTAATCTGATTCTTTCTGGCCGCCGTCGTCATCAGATGCGGCAAAATGGATAGCGCCATATCTTTAAACGCAATCGTAGCGCCGTGGAACAGTTCAAGATAAAATGCATCTTGGGCTTCCACAAGCGGCGCAATGGTCTCCGTGTCAAACTTACTGTCATACGCCCTGGCAATACATGACTTCAGCTCTTCTTCCGTATAATCCGTCAGATACAGCTTCATCACCTCATAAGCCGTTTCCTGATAACTCATAGCCGCAAATTCATCCAGTGTTTTGTCCAAAGGCAAAATTGCGTCCGGCACAAACAAGCCGCCATCCTCCGCAAGTCCCTGCAGGACCGCCTTTGACGCGGTAATCGCTGCGCCGCCGCCCCGTGTACTCTTATATAAAATCTCCATATCGCATACCCTTTCGTTTCTTTTCCCGCAACAGTTATCGTTCCGGTCAGTTGTATAGTATAACACAAAGCAATTGCCACCGCAATGGTCAACCATTTTGCACATGGAAATCAGCGCCCTATCTTTGCTTTTTCCAGCGTAAGCAGTTTCCGTTTTTTATCGATTCCCCCGGCATATCCCGTCAGACTTCCATTCGTCCCTACAACTCTGTGGCAGGGAATGATAACAGATATTTTATTATGTCCTACCGCGCCGCCCACTGCCTGCGCGGACATCCGGGGAATCCCTTTCCGCACGGCAATTTCTTTTGCGATTTCTCCATAGGTAATCGTTTTTCCGTAAGGTATTGTCCGCAGAATTTCCCAAACCGTAAGCTGAAAAGGCGTGCCGGTCATATGGACAGGAGGCAGAAAATCCGGTTCCTGGCCTGAAAAATAGATTGTCAGCCATTCTTTTGCCTGCTCAAAGACAGGCATATCTCTCTCCTCATGTTTCCAGGCAAGGCAGTCCGCAGAATATTTTGCCCCGTCAAACCACAGACCGGTCAGCCCGGTTTCATCAGCGGCAAGGAGTATACCGCCGATCGGCGTATGATAATGATTTATATACTGCATATGTATAACCTATTTGACAAGCTCCATTTCAGGTTCCGCTTTTTGCGGAAAACCGGATCCATCCCGGCTGCCTTTTCAGAACGCCTGTCCGCTTTTTTACAGTCATTTTATCATAGAAAGCAGGGAAATGCTATGGGAAATGCCTCCCAGCCACGGAAATCCATTTTCTGTTCCTTGGCACAAATATATGGAGGAGTGTTCCTTTGTAAAAGATATTCGGAACTCTTAGTGTTCTGCTCTCTGCCAGCAGTTTCCGGACACGGACGGCCGAAAAAGGCCGCCCGCGCCCAGGCGGCGCATCTGGTCCTTCTGCGCCATACTCTTATGTACACCCCGCCTATGCCTTATCCCGTTGTCAAAGAAAAAATTCATGGCCTCCGTACTGAAACAGACGCGTCAGATGATTATCAAACCATTTCATTTTTTCCGGCGCAGCCGCCTTTCTGGATACAAAATAGAGAGCCCCTTTTGAATAATCCTCACCCAAAAGAGCCCTTTGCACCGCTTCCTGTGTTTCCTCTGAAATTTTAACTCTTTGATACCGCCCGTCGCGAATCGGCGAAAACTGAAATGTTCCATTGTCTTTCTGGAACACGACCCCTTCTATTGTATTCGGAAACGACTGACTCTCAACCCGGTTTAGTATCACATTCGCCACCAGGATCCTGCCATTTATGTCTTCTCCGCCTGCCTCCGCCTCCACAATTCTGCACAGAATATCAAAATCATTTTCTGTCAGACAATGCTCCGGCCGCTCCATGACCTGATAGTCTATGACATGCTGCCCTGATTCCGCGTGCTCCATACTGCCAGTCAGACTGTATGTCTCTTCCTCCTGCATACATTCCTGCAGTTGTATTTGAAACGCAGGCGTTGCCGCATACTGGCTTCTCTCCGCAATTTTGATGCAACAAAGGGAGGCAAGCGCCACCATATTGACCAAAACAAGCAAAAGCCCATATTTCTTATACATATTTCTTCACCCATATTATTCTATACAGGTTGTACCAAAATTATGCACGCAAAATGAGACATGCGGAAATAAATAGCGGAAAACTGACTGCCCGCAGTCACGTTTCCCGCTACTTATTTCCATAGGGCGAAGCCCGTGACCGAGTCGCAGCGCAGCGCAGACGAGGGCATGGCTCATTGGCCTCTTCATCCATCCATTCCGCCAAGCCCGTGACCGAGTCGTAGCGCAGCGCAGACGAGGGCATGGCTCATTGACCTCTTCATCCATCCATTCCGCCAAGCCCGTGACCGAGTCGCAGCGCAGCGCAGA
>CAJUDS010000001.1:503857-551600 GCA_910585345.1 uncultured Lachnospiraceae bacterium
CCAAGCCCGTGACCGAGTCGCAGCGCAGCGCAGACGAGGGCATGGCTCATTGGCCTCTTCATCCATCCATTCCGCCAAGCCCGTGACCGAGTCGCAGCGCAGCGCAGACGAGGGCATGGCTCATTGGCCCTGCCTCCCGCCCTCCGCCAGACGCTCTTTTAGTTTCGTATTTCTCTGCGCAACGGTTACATTGCGGACCGCATAGGAAAGCGCCTTTTTCGCTCCTACCATCACCAATATTTTTTTTGCTCTCGTAATGCCGGTATAGAGCAGATTTCTCTGCAGCATCACATAATGGTTCATCAGCACAGGCAGCACTACAATCGGATATTCCGATCCCTGGGCTTTATGGATCGTTGTTGCGTAGGCGTGGACCAGTTCGTCCAGATCCGCCGCTTCATATAGAATCTCTCTGCCTTCAAAGCCGACGGTCAGACAGCGCTCTTCCCTGTTTACCGATGCTATCGTGCCAATATCCCCGTTAAACACTTCTTTGTCATAATTGTTTCTGATCTGCATTACCTTATCGCCTGTACGGAACGCAAAACCGCTTCTGCGCAGCTGCGCTTTTCCACAGCCGCCTTCCCCTTCCGGATTGAGCGCTTCCTGCAAAACCATATTCAGATTGGACGCGCCTGCAATGCCGCGCTGCATCGGCGTCAGCACCTGTATCTCGCATGCGGGTATCCGGTAATACTTCGGCAGCTTGGTTTTTACCAGTGATACGACTTCTTCCACTGCTTCTTTTGGTGTCTCTCTTGGCAGAAAAAAGAAATCCGTATGTGGCCCGTTGGATAGATCCGGCATCCGTCCCGCGTTGATCCGATGTGCGTTCATAATAATGCGGCTCTCTTTAGCCTGCCGGAATATTCTTGTCAGCCGGATCACGGGAAATCTGCCGCAGTCAATCATATCCCGTAATACATTGCCTGCGCCCACGCTGGGAAGCTGGTCAATATCGCCTATCAAAATAAGCCGCATCCCCAAAGGAACCGCCTTCAGCAAAGCGTTCATCAGCACAATATCGATCATAGAACATTCGTCCACGATCAGTACATCCCCTTCCAGCTGGTTTTCTTCATTTCTCTGATATCCTTGTGGCGGTTTGCATTCCAGAAGTCTGTGAATCGTCTTTGCCTCCAGACCCGTTGTTTCCGTCATTCTTCTGGCCGCTCTTCCCGTAGGCGCCGCCAAAAGAATTTTCAGCCCATAGGCGCGCAGCGCAGCTATAATCCCCTGCGTCGTTGTCGTTTTTCCCGTACCCGGACCGCCTGTCAGAATCATCACCTTGGAAAGAGCCGCCTGCCTGATTGCCTCTGTCTGTATTGCATCATACTGTATACCGACAGACCGCTCAATCATGGACACATCTACGGACAGATTTTCATTTCCCTGTTCACGCCTGGCCTTTGACAAGGCCGTCCACAGCCTGTCCCCGGCCGGCTGCGCGGCCAGCGCAGACAGTTTATTGGCTGTGCCGATTTCCGCGTAATAAAACGGCGGCAGATAAACGGCTTCTTCTTCCGCGGTCTCCCCCGTCTTGCGTGCTTTTCCGGTCTCGCTGCGTAAATCACCGCATTTGAGCATTTCGTCCATCGTCATAACGATACACGCTTCCTCCGCTTCCAGAAGAGCCGCCGCCCTTTCCACAAGCTGCCTCTTATGCGCATACACATGCCCTTCATCCGCCAGTCCGCTCAACGTATACATCAGCCCGCTGCGGAGCCTGACAAAAGATTCCCTTTCAAATCCCAGCTTTTCCGCTATGCTGTCCGCCGTCCGGAAACCGATCCCCCATATATCGTCCGCCAGACAGAACGGGTTCTCTTTCATCCTTTCGATGCTCCTGTTTCCATACTGCCTGTAGATCTTTGCCGCAAACGATGTGCTGACCTCGTGCGCCTGCAGAAAGAGCATGATATTTTTTACCTCTTTCTGCTTCTGCCAGCTCTCTGCGATCTGCCGGACCCTTTTGCCGCCGATGCCCGGCACCTCAAGCAGAAGTCTGATATTATCCTCTATGACAGTAAACGTGTCCACACCAAATTTCTGCACGATTCTTCTGGCAAATTCAGGGCCGACTCCCTTGATCAAACCGCTGCCGAGATATTTCTCCATCCCGTAAACCGTGGCGGGCAGAGTCTCCTCCCACCGCTGCGCCATGAACTGCCTTCCATATTTGCCATCTATCTTCCAGTTTCCATCAAGCAAAAGCACGGAACCAACCGTTACGTCCAGCAGATTCCCGACCACCGTCACCAGATCATCATACCCTTTGACACGCACCTTCAGCACAGAATATCCGTTTTCCGGATTCTGGTATGTAATTCGTTCCACAACACAACGGATCTTTGTCAATTGTCACGCCCCCATCTTCGCTCTGCCAAACCCCATATGCAGTCTGCTGCGCGGCTTTCAGCGAAAGCTGTTTTCCACAACCCCTGGAAGCAGATCATACACAGAACAGCCGGTCTCCTTTTCAAAGTATGCTTTTATCTCAAATATCTTCTTCCATCTGTCTATCGTCGCCGGATGAACGCCATAGCGGATTGTTACGTCCACAAACCTCTTTTCCAAAAGGCAGAAACCCGTCGGCAAAGCCAGAGAGTCGCATAACTGCACCAGACGGTCATAGTCGTCATAGCCTGCATTGGCTACAAATTCTTTCATAAACAGGTAATCGTCTTCGCTCATATCGAACTCCCCAATCGAGGTATTGATATCCTGTATCATAAACGCATGGGTTATACAAATCTGCGCTGCTTTTTCCCATCCGCGCTTCCTGCAATACCGATAACCGTCCAGCAGATGTTTTTCCGAGCTCACTCCCGCATAACGCCCGATGTCATGCAGCAGCCCATACAGGTACGCCTCGTCTACAGACAATCCTTTACAACGCATCGCAATATTTTTACAGGCCTGCGCCACATAACGCGAATGGTCTGTCCACGCCCCCGGATTGGATTTCGACGCTTCTTTCAGCGCCAGTTCTGCGGTTTGTTTGTTTAATTCCATGTTTTCCTCCTTTTATAACGCGTCTGCCGCGCATCCTTCTCCTGTATGCCGGCTATTGCCGTTCTCCCTGTCATTATCCTGCAGTCCCCGCAATAAAAATATGATATTTCCGCCATTGTGTATCAAAATCCTGCCTTAATACAAAAAAGCTGAATATCGGGCATCGCACAGAAATCATATTTGCGTTTTGGGCGCATAGATTGCTCTGTGTTCCAGGCTGCGGATATAAGAATCTCTATTTTTCTTCCCTGACATACGCAGAATCTGTTATACTATAACATACGGACAGTGAATCGGCGTACAAAAAAAGCGACGGCTTTGTGCATCTGCGCCTCACTGCCAATCCATTCTGAAAGGAGCGTCCTATGAATCTGCCCGGCGTATACACTGCCAGAAAAAAAGACGGTACGATCTATTACCGCGCTTCTGTCACACACCGCTCCAAGCATATCAGTCTGGGCAGTTTTTTTTCGCAGCAGTCTGCCCACCAGGCATATACCGAAGCCTGCCGGATACTGAATGACAATTCTGTCACATTGGATTCCTACAGTGAAAAACACATGCTTCCTTTTGTGAAATGGGTCAGCCTGATGAACTTCCGTGACAATCGGATCTATATCGCCAATCCCATTTATATCCGCATCAAATATTTTGAATATTACCTGGATCCCGATACCGTACTGAAGTTTGATCTCGACGACCTTTTTTATTATTCTTCCCGTAAGATTATGAAACGCGGTAATCGTTTTTTCGTATCCGACTATGGTATGCAGATCGGTATCGCCTCACGCTACGGCATCAAAAATTATGGTGTGGAAGGAAGAGACTATCGGTTTGTCAACGGCGATCCCTTCGACTTCCGCTATGAAAATATAGAAATTCTCAACTGCTTTCACGGCGTAAGCCAAACCGTAAAAAATGGCAGACCATGCTATAAAGCCAAAATCCATATCAACGGCGACTTTGTCATCGGATATTATGAAACGGAAATACTGGCCGCCATTGCCTATAATAAAGCCATCGATGTTCTGAAAAAAGCCGGCGTTGCAAAGCAGTACGTCCCCAACTATATGGAAAACATATCCCCCTCCCTGTACGCCGACCTCTACAATACACTGGCCATTTCCTCAAAAATCATGGAATACCGGGCCTGACCGCCCAGATTCTATAGCACCCCTTTTGTGGACCACACACCGTCTATCCTCGGTTCATACGCCGCTGCCGCATCCAGTGCTTTGGCAAACGCCTTGAAAGTTGCCTCCGCAATATGATGGTTATTCGTTCCATCCAGCTTCTTAATATGTAAATTCATTCCGGCGGAATAAGAAACCGCATAAAAGAAATCATAGATCATTTCCGTGTCCATCTCTCCGATCTTCGGAACCGTATATTCCGCATCAAAACGCAGATACGGCCGGCCGGACAGATCAATGGCACACAGCACCAGCGCTTCATCCATTGGAAGAATCATATGGCCATAACGCCTGATCGCCTTCTTTTCGCCCAATGCCTGCCGGATGGCTTCTCCCAATACGATTCCCACATCTTCAATCGTGTGGTGGGAATCGGTCTGCAGATCCCCTTTGCACACCACCTCCAGGTCAAACAGACCGTGCCTGGCAAAACCGTCCAGCATATGGTTAAAAAAACCAATGCCCGTATCTGCCCGGCATTCCCCGCTGCCATCCAAATTCAATGTCATTGTGATCTGCGTTTCTTTTGTCTTTCTTGTCAGTGCAGCTTTTCTCGCTTCCATCCGTTTCCTCCATAATCCCTTTCCCCGCGCTCTGTCCCCGGCGTCTATTTGGACGCGTAATCAATAAAGCAGACGCTCAGTTTTGCCGGCTCGTCTATCCCGTCCACCTTTGCATTTTTTGTATATTCCCACATCGTAAACTTATAAGGATAATCCGGCGTATCCGCCTCCTGGGAAAACCATATGTCATATTTGATCAGCTTGGTAAGATCAACCCGCCGGATCAGCCACTCTTTGTCCCCATAAAGCATCGTCTTGTAACCGACCTGTTCTATGGCATCCATGAATGCCGCGGCCACTTCCGTCTTGGCGTCTCTCGAGAGCCCCTGCACTCTGGCCGTATCATTCTTCACATACTCCATGTCAAAGACAACTGGATACACAACCGAAAAGCCCTGCAGGCCCTCTATCACCCTGTCTGCTTCTTCTAACGCCTCTTCTTTTGTAATGGCCTGGGAAAAGAAAACCACCCCAAAATCCATCTCCGCTTCCGTGGCTTTGCGCACATTCTCATAAAACATATCGTCAGCCATCAGATTGCCGCTCCCATACCCCCGGGAGCCGATCTGTATCATAGCAAAATCAATCCCTGCCTTTTTCAGCCTGCCGAAGTTTACGTCCCCGTCATCAGCCGAAATACGGATACCCACTTTGGATACCTTTTCACTGTCTTCATAATATTTCATAATCGGATACTGGTAGACAAGTCCGGCATAATCATACGTATTTCTCGTCAGATACGGATTGATATCCACCCATTCTTCCGTGCCGTCCTCCGCAACCAGCTTCGTATGTTTTCCGTCGGTAGAGGGATCCTGTTCCTTTTCTTCTTCCTCTTCCTTCTTTTTCTTTTCCTCTTCGGCCTCCACACTTTCCGTCTCATCGTACATATGCCAGAAATCCAGATCGTCGCTTCTCAGCGTACTGCCTGAAATATAAGGATCATCCGCCACCGCCTCCTGCACATCGGCCTTACTTTCCGCCTGCGCGGCAGCAGTCTCCGTCTTATTCTGCACACTCTGTCCACCGGACGGTTTTCTGTTCATCAGTACTACCGCACCCACCACCGTTACCGCAAACAACAGCACGCCAACCGACATATAAAGTAAGGGCGCGCCCGCATTTCTATCATCAAAATCATCCGACAATTTCATCTTTTTCCCCTTATCCTCTTTTCACGGAAATCAATTTTGTGCCGAAAAACGAAAAATTGATTTCCGTGTTCTCCGTTTTCCAAATATGCTATAATACACCTGACATGATATAATACTATAATATTTTCTGCCAAAATACAAGCAAGGGGAATTTATATGAAAATAAAATATTTACCAGTTCTGTGCGCCGCAGCTCTCTGTTTCTGCTCTTTATCCGGCTGCGGCAAAAATGCGCAGCCCCTGTCAAAAACGGATTTCTATTTTGATACGGTTATTACCATTACCCTCTATGACGACGGCCAGCTCACCGCAAAGCGGACAGACGATCTCTTTGAAAACTGCTTTGCCCTCTGCGAAACTTATGAAAACATGCTGAGCCGCACAAAAGAAGGCAGCGACATCTGGAATCTCAACCACGCGCACGGAAACCCGGTCGAAGTGAACCCTGAGACGGCGGCGCTGCTGCAGAAAGCATTGTCTTACTGTGAAGCCACAAATGGCGCTGTGGACATTACCATTGCGCCGCTTTCCAGCCTGTGGAATTTTTCTTCCGACAGCCTGACGTATGAAAACACCCCCGACCGTCTGCCGTCCGACAAACAGATCAAAGACCTGCTTACGCATGTGGATTACCGCAATATACGGATAGACGGCAGTACCGTCACCCTCTTGGACCCCTGCGCCGCCGTGGATTTAGGCTGCATTGCCAAAGGCTATATTGCCGACCGTCTGAAAACCTATTTGAAAGAACAGGGCGTTCACAACGCCATCATTAACCTCGGCGGCAATGTGCTCACCGTCGGTGGCAGACCGGATGGCTCTGCTTTCCGTCTGGGCATCCAAAAGCCTTTTGATCAAAACGGCTCTCCGATCGCCGTCCTTGCCGTTACAGACGCCTCTCTTGTTTCTTCCGGCGTATATGAACGGTACTTTGAACTGGACGGAACACGTTATCACCATCTGCTCAATACCAAAACCGGCATGCCCGAACATAACGGTCTGGCCAGCGTAACGATACTGTCCGATTCCTCAGCCGACGGAGACATCCTCAGCACTTCCTGCTTCCTGCTTGGCCTGGAAGACGGTATGGCTTATGCAGAATCCCTTCCGGGCATTGAAGCAGTCTTTATCACGGAAGATCACAAGCTCTACCCGACCTCCGGGCTTTCCGGGCTTCTACAAAAGCCGTAGGCGTCATATGCACACAGCTCTGAAAGGCGCGCAGAAAGATGGTATACTCCTGGAAACCGCATTCCTCTCCCACCCTGGTCACCGGAACGCCGCGCAGCAGCTTTTCTTTGGCGGCGGCAATTCTCTTTTCCGTCATATAACGGTGTATCGTATACCCGGTTTCGCTTTTGAACTGGCGCATCATATGATACTTACTGATATAGAAAGTTTCCGCCAGCCCGTCAATGGAAATATTTTCATAGATATGTTCATTGATGTAACTGAGCAGGTCAATCACCTTCTGATTACAGACGGCCGCCGGACGCGCAATTTCTTCCCGTCCTTCTCCAAAACAGACACGGTTTACCGCCAGCAGGAACAGGCGGAATAAGAGTATTTTTTCCGCCTCATACCCATACCGCTTATCTCCTTCCTCCATCCTCGCCAAAAGCGTCCCCGCCTCCGTCGCCCTGAAGTCACCGGCGCGCAGCACGTAAGACTTTTTAGCCGAAGCCTGCTCGAAACAGAGAAACGGGTCATAACCGTCTGCCCGGCAGCTCTCCAGACATTCCTGCGAGATATATAAAATGCTTCTCTCATAAGGCGCGGAAAAATCAATCGTCGGCCTGTGGATGTCGTTTCTGTTTACAAGAACAAGATCCCCCGGTTCCAGCACATAGGACTTTCCTTCTATCATATAAGTGACATTTCCCGCATAAAACACAATCATTTTATAAAAATCATGATAATGCAGTCCTACTTCCCCGATGGCGGTATCCCTTAAATGAAACAGCCGGAAGGGCTCCTGCAGATATCCGGTTTTTTCATAACTTTCCATTCTCTTCCCCTCTTTCTTGTCAAAATGCAGTCATTGCAGCGATTCCTCCGCCATACCACATCAGTTTACCGGCAATGCGCATTTTTTGCAATATAAAGAGCAATATTTATTATTTAAATAGAATTAAATGCTTGCTATAGTAGAAATACAGAAAGGGGGATGCTTATGGAACTCATTTTTAAAAAATATCATAAATCCGAACGGCATTCGGAAAAAAACTATCTCATTTACGACCCAGCGCGCAACCCCGCCCAATTCACAAAAACGCTTTTCAAGGCCATTGCAAACAGAAACTTCGGCCAGAATTATGAAAATATTCTCATTGGCCCCATTATGGCAGAGCAAAAAATGACCGTCAGAGTACTGACTCCCGACGGTATGGAAATATCCGCAAATCCCGGTACGCAGGAAATATTCAGGGCTTATCTGCATGACCAGGGATACCTTGATCCCGCTCCTTTCGAAGACGGCTGCGCTGACAACGAAAGAGCGCACGGATACGCCCATATCCATGCGTACGGTACCGTATATTATTTTCCGGCATAACAAAAGGCGGCGCACAGACCGGCCCGCCTTTTATGTCTTTCGTTTTCAGATTTTATCGGCAAAAATATTTTTATATCCTTCCCCGTATATTTCAGACGCGCTTGTCACGATCATAAACGCATGGGGATCTTCCTCCTTAACAACCGACTCGATTCCCGGCGCCTGCTGCTTCTTTGTTACACACATGATAACTTTTTTGTTCTGGCTGCTATAGCCGCCTTTTCCTTCCAGATAAGTCACCCCTACGTCAATTTCTGCCAGAATCCTGTCTGTGATCTCTTCCGGTCTGTCGCTGATAATATAAATCAATTTGGCTTCATCCGTTCCATATAGCACCACATCCATGACGCCCGACATGATAAACACTGCCAGCAGCGCATATAATACCAGATCGACATTGCCAAATACAAAGATTGAGCAGGAAGCGATCAACACATCTGTGATCAGAAAAAGGGAACCCGTGCGCATATGCGGATACTTCAGACGCAGTACTTTAATGATAATATCCATGCCTCCTGTTGTGGCTCCCGCTCTGAAGATAACGCCCAGTGCGGCTGCTGCCAATGTGCCTCCCGCTATAGCGGCCAAAATCGGTTCTCTTGTCAAAGCGCCCACCGGCGCAAGCACATCGGTAGCTACGGATATGGCAAATATGGCATAAAAGGTAGAAACGATAAATTTCCATCCAAATTTCCACACCCCCAGACAAATCAGCGGTACATTCAGGATCATAATCCATGAGCCTGTATTCAGGCCTGTCAACCTGTTCAGTAAAATGGCAATTCCCGTCACACCGCCCGGCGCCAGATTATTCGGGTCAAGAAACAGGCTGATTCCCGCCGCATAGACAACCGCCGCCAGTGTGATCATGGCGTAACTGCGAATTTTCTTTATGACGCGTTTTCCCTCCATGACTTCCTCCACAATCTCCGTCTTTTTATTTCTATTTTCTCCGGTACAGGGGTATCTATATACATCTGCGTTCTTTTTCTCGTGCAGGCCCGCTTCTTCTCTTCCTTGGCAGAAGGCAGACATCCTGCCGCAGATAAAGAGGCATGTCCTGCGGGGAAGCGGGATTAAATGCTTGTCGCGACCACTTTGGGCTGATAACCTTCGCGCTCCAACGCTGCAATAATCTGTTCCTTATGCTCCGTTCCAAACGCTTCCATCGTAATGCGCAGTTCCACGGCAGCGCTCCGGTTCGTGGAAACAAACTGGTTATGTTCCAGTTTGATCACATTGCCGCTTTCCCTTGCAATAACCGACGCCACTTCGCAGAGTTCTCCCGGCTTATCCGGCAGGAGCACAGATACGGTAAAGATTCTGTCACGGAAAATTAAGCCCTGTTGTACAACGGAGGACATGGTAATAATATCCATATTGCCTCCGCTCAAAATAGAAACAACCTTTTTGTTTTCCGGTTTCAACTGTTTGAGCGCCGCTACGGTAAGCAGACCCGAATTTTCCACAACAATCTTATGGTTTTCCACCATGTCCAAAAAGGAAACTACCAGTTCCTTATCTTCCACCGTCAGAATATCGTCCAGATTTTCCTGGATATAAGGAAAGATATTGGCGCCGGGCGTTTTTACGGCAGTGCCGTCCGCAATTGTGTTCACACCGGGCAGTGTAGTCACCTTGCCGTTGCGCACAGATACCTGCATACAATTTGCACCCGCAGGTTCAACGCCGATCACCTTAATTTTCGGATTCAGCAGCTTGGCAAGCGTCGATACGCCCGTGGCCAGCCCGCCCCCGCCGATCGGAACCAGAATCGTATCCACCAGCGGCAGTTCCTTAAATATTTCCATGGCAATCGTCCCCTGTCCGGTAGCCACGGCCTCATCGTCAAACGGATGGATAAACGTATAGCCATACTGCTCGGCCAGTTCATAGGCATGTGCGCAGGCCTCGTCATACACATCCCCATGCAATACCACATCCGCGCCATAGCTCTTTGTTCTCGTCACTTTCATCAGCGGCGTAGTGGTAGGCATCACAATTGTCGCCTTCACGCCATAGCACTTTGCGGCATAAGCCACCCCCTGCGCATGATTCCCCGCGGACGCCGTAATCAGCCCTTTCTGCCTCTCCTCGTCACTAAGCGTGCTCATCTTATAATAGGCGCCCCTCACTTTATAGGCTCCTGTAAACTGCATATTCTCCGGTTTCAGATACACCTTATTACCGGTCAATCCGCTGAGATAATCGCTGTATACCAGCTTTGTCTCCAAAGTTACCTTTTTCACTACTTCGGCGGCTTCCTCAAACGCCTCCAGCGTCAGCATCTTTTTACTCATTCTGTCCTTCTCCTTTTAGATCAAACAACGCATTGACAAACTCATCCGAATCAAATTTCTGCAAATCATCAATCGTCTCACCCACACCGATATATTTCACCGGTACATGAAGCTCCGACTGTATCGCGACCGCGATCCCCCCTTTCGCCGTACCATCCATCTTCGTCAGAATGATACCGGTCAGATCCGTAACCGCCCCAAATTCTCTCGCCTGCTGCAGCGCATTTTGTCCGGTAGTGCCGTCTAAGACCACAAGATTCTCCCGGTGTGCCTGGGGAAACTCTTTCTCTATGATCCGGTTGATCTTTTTCAATTCTTCCATTAAATTCTTTTTGTTATGCAGTCTGCCCGCTGTGTCGCACAACAGCACGTCCGCGCCTCTCGCCTTTGCCGCGTTCACCGCATCAAAAATCACCGAAGCCGGATCAGCGCCTTCGCTGCCGCTGATGATTTCCACCCCGGCCCGGCCCGCCCATTCCGTTAACTGCTCTCCGGCCGCCGCCCGGAAGGTATCTGCCGCCGCCAGGATCACTCTCCTTCCCTGTGCTTTCAGCTTCCCTGCCAGCTTTCCCACCGATGTCGTTTTTCCCACGCCATTGACACCGATTACAAGAATCACCGACTGCTGCTTTTCAAAATCGTAAGCCGTTTCCCCCACCTGCATCTGTTCCCGGATACTATCAATCAAAAGCCGCTTACAGGCGGACGGCTCCTTGATGTGATTTTCCCTCACCTGCTGCCGCAGCCGCTCCAATATGGCATTCGTAGCGTTTACTCCGATATCTCCCATGATCAGAATCTCTTCCAGCTCCTCATAAAAGTCTTCATCTATCATGGAGTAACCGTTAAACAAATCGTCAATCCCATTGACAATGGTTTCTCTTGTCTTACTCAGTCCTTCCTTCAGACGGCTGAAAAATCCCTTTTTTTCTCCGCTCATATTTTGTATCCGGCTCCCTTCTTTCTATCTGCATGACACGACGCGCTCTCACTACGCACCGTTTTTCTCCATCGCATCCAGCTCATTTTCAATCAGATTCACGCTGACCAGAGTGGAGATCCCTTTCTCCTGCATCGTAATGCCATATAACCTGTCAGCTTTTTCCATCGTGCCGCGTCTGTGCGTAATCACGATAAACTGCGTATTTCTGGTCAGTTTATGTAAATATTTTGCAAAGCGGCCTACGTTGCTTTCATCCAGAGCGGCCTCAATCTCATCCAGCAGGCAGAATGGAGAAGGTTTCAGATTCTGTATGGCAAACAACAGGGCAATCGCCGTCAGCGCCTTTTCTCCGCCGGAAAGCTGCATCATATTCTGCAGCTTCTTTCCCGGCGGCTGCGCGATGATCCGGATACCCGCCTCCAAAATATCTTCGTCTTCCTGCAGTTCCAGCGTACCCTTGCCGCCGCCGAACAGCTCCTTAAACACTTTGTCAAATTCTCTGCCGATCAAGCTGAATTTCTCCTGGAAAGTCCTGCGCATGGCAGTATCCAGCTCATCTATAATGCCAAGCAGCGTCTGCTCCGCTTCCGCCAGATCGTCATGCTGTGTTTTCAGAAACCCATACCGTTCCATCAGATTCCTGTAATCTTCAATCGCATTGACATTCACATCGCCCAGTCTTCTGATCTGCTCTTTCAGAGAAGAGATCTCCTTTTTCATAACCTGCAGATCATTGAGTTCCTCATTGCGCAGGGATGCGGCGTCCGTCAGCGTAATTTCATATTCATCCCACATATAATTGATCTGGGTTTCCATTGCGCTTTCCAGCTTTTCTTTTTGGGCGCCCAGACGGTACACCTCTTTGTCCAGCCCGTTTTTCTTTTCCGCCAGCTCTTCCCGCACAGCAAAGAAATTTTTCTGCCTGTCCGCCAACTTCTCTTTTCTGTTCATATCGGCTCTCATCTTTTCCTCTGTGTCGCCCTGCAGCGTATGGGAGCTTTCTATCGTCTGTTCAATTTCACTGATATCGCCGCGCTTTTGCCGGATCTCTTCTCTGCTTTTCTCCAACTCTTCGACAATCTCTTCCAGCTCGCCGGAAAGACGCCTTATCTCTCCTTCAATACGTTCCAGATTCTGTCCGCTGAATTCCTGCTGCTGACGGAATTTTTCCGCTTCTACATCCCATTCCGACACTTTCGCTGTCTGTGCGGACTCTTCGCTGCGTTTTCCTTCCAATACCGCCTGAAACTCCCTGATCTGCGCTTCCGTATCCTTTTCCAGCCGCTGCGAGCTTTCCAGCTCCTGCATCGTCTTTTCCTTATCTTCGCCGATCTCTCTGATCTGCCGTTCTATCTCTTCTTTTTCCTCCTGCAGAGAACCAAAGCCTTCCTCCGTCTCATTCCATCTTTCCTCCGCCGCCGTTACATTCAGACGCGCCGTATTCTGCTCGATAAATTTATTCTGCAATATCTGGCGGGTGCTTTCCAGTTCCTGCCGGAGTCTGTTACGCTCTTCTTTGATCGCTTCGATCCCGGTCTGGATCTGATTGATTTCATCCTCGTACCGTTTGACCTTTTCCCGCAGTTCGCCGATTTCTCTCCGCCTTCCCAGCAAATTGGAATTGTTCTTAAAAGCGCCGCCGCTGATCGCGCCGCCGGGCACCAGCTGTTCTCCTTCTATGGTGACCATACGGATACTATAATGATATTTTCTGGCAATTTTTACCGCATGATCGATCGTATCCACTACCATAATGCGGCCCAGCAGAGATTTTGCCACGCTTTCGTATTTACGGTCCACCTGTACGAGAGAATCCGCCAGACCGATCACTCCTATTTCAGAAAGCGCTTCTTTCGTCCTGAACTCCTGCGGATTTTTCATACTCGTCAGCGGAAGAAATGTAGCGCGGCCGCTTTTTGTCTTTTTTAAGTAAGAAATCATGCGTTTGGCGGTCTCTTCATCCTCTGCGACAATATTCTGGATATTACCGCCCAATGCCGTCTCCACAGCAGTCTCATACTTTTTCTCTACTTTAATAATATCCGCAACAACACCTACAATTCCCTTTTCCGTTTCCTTTTGCTCCATCACCCGTTTGACGCTGCCGCCATACCCTTCATACCGCTCCGTCAGATTATGCAATGCGTCCAGTTTCGATCTCTCCTGATGATACAACGCCTGCACTTCCCGAAGCCTGCGGTCCTGATCTGTCAGTTCCGGTTTAATCTGTCCGATCCGTTCTTCCTGGGCAGCCTGTTTTTCATGCAGTTTTTCAATATCCTCCACAGTTTTTGCAAAAACCGCCTTCAACTCCCGGATCGTCTCTTTCTGCTCCGCCTCATCCGAACGGGCACGCAGCAATTTTGCATTCAGCTCTGTTTTGCGAATCTCTACCTGCTCCAGCATCGTATCAAAACGCCCCATTCGGGAACGAATCGCCGCTCTTTCATTCAAAGCGCCGATAATTGTATTCTTACCGGCCTCTATTTTCGTATTATATTCCGCAATGGTATCCTGCAGCCCTGTCAGAAATTCTCTGGCCCGGGCCCTTTCCTGCTCTACCTGCTCCGCCTTTTCATCAATCTGCCGCTTTTCTTCTAAAATGACATCCTTGTCACTTTCTTTGGCGCTAATTTCCGCCTGCACCGTCTCCTTCCGGCTGGCCAGATGCTTCTCATTCCCCTCGGCGGAATGAATCTGCTCCCGCAGTACATTGATCTCTCCTTCCAGTTTTCCTCTGCGCACACTCGTATCTGTCAGCGTTTGACGGCTGCCCTCGATTTCTTCCTCTAATCTCTCAAGCTCCTTCTGAACCTGCCCATACTCCTCTTTTATCTTCTCATACTGCTCTGTCGTCTCCTGCAGATCACCGTCCGCTATCCGGTATTTCTCTTTTGCCGCATCTAACTGCTCCCGGATATGCTTATTCTCTACAAGAAACATATTGACATCCAGCGTCTTCAGCTCTTCCTTTTTCTTCAGATAGATCCGGGCCTTTTCCGCCTGTCTTTCCAGAGGATCAATCTGCTTTTCCAATTCCGTCAGGATGTCATTGACACGCACCAGATTCTGCTTTTCATCTTCCAGTTTCTTCTGCGCCGTACTCTTTCTGCGCTTAAATTTCACAATACCGGCAGCTTCATCAAAAAGTTCCCGCCGCTCCTCCGGCTTGCCGCTTAAGATTTTATCAATTTGTCCCTGCCCGATGATTGAGTAACCCTCTTTTCCAATACCCGTATCATAAAACAATTCGTTTACATCCTTCAGGCGGCAGAGAACGCCGTTAATCGAATACTCGCTCTCTCCGGAACGATAGATCCTTCTGGCGACCGTTACTTCATCATAATCAATCGCCAGCTGGTGGTCCGCATTGTCCAGTGTAATGGCCACATAGGCATAGCTCAGCGGCTTTCTCGCCTCCGTTCCGGAAAAAATCACGTCCTGCATAGAAGCCCCCCGGAGCTGTTTAATCCGCTGTTCCCCGAGCACCCAGCGCACTGCGTCCGCTACATTGCTCTTACCGCTCCCGTTCGGACCGACAATCCCCGTAATTCCATTATGAAACTGAAACGTAATTTTGTTGGCAAAAGATTTAAATCCCTGTACCTCAATGCTCTTTAAATACATATATTACCTGCTTTGCTCTTTTCTGTAACGGGATACAAGCGCCTGATACGCAGCCTGTTGTTCCGCATGTTTTTTCGTCCGGCCGCTGCCTTCTCCCACTTTCCGGTCGTCTATCATAGCCTCTACACGGAACAACTTGTCATGCTCCGGCCCGGATTCTTCCACAAGGACGTAATGAAGTCTGCCCTCTCCATCCTTCTGCACACGTTCCTGCAATATCGTCTTGCTGTCATAAAAAAGCTGCTTGTCTTCCAGATCGGACAATACAAATCTGTCAATAAACGCTCTTGCACAGTCCAGTCCGCCATCCAGATAAATGGCGCCGATCACCGCCTCCATCACATCGGAAGTAATCGAATCGCGTTTTCTGCCGCCGGTGGACTCTTCCCCTTTTCCAAGAAAAATAAACTGCCCCAATTCGATATCTCTGGCGCAATACGCCAATGCGGGCTCACACACCATGGAAGAACGAAGCTTTGTCAGTTCGCCTTCAGACAGACGTGCGTTCATCCTGTATAGATAATCACTGGAAACAAGCTCCAGCACTGCGTCGCCTAAAAACTCAATTCGTTCATAGTCCTCCCATTTATTTATTTTCTGCTCATTGGCAAACGAACTATGCGTCAGAGCCTGCTTCAGCAGTTTTTTATTACGGAACACATATCCGATGCGCTCTTCCAGTTCTTCCATCGCCTTACTATTGTTCATCGTATTTCTTCCTTATAAATTAATCTTTTTCATCCACCGCGTTCTTGATCAACTGCAGCGCTTCCCCTACCGTATTGATCTGCTCTGATTCTTCCGGCGGCACTTCAATTTGGAAAACATCTTCAATCCCCATTACAATCTGAAACAAATCCAGCGAATCGGCTCCCAGATCATCCGTAAAGGTTGTCTCCTCCGTAATCTCATTAGGATCCACACTCAAAATCTCAGCGATCACTTTTTTCAATTTATCGAATTCCATAGCAAAACAATCCTTCCTATGCTTTCTCTTCCCGTACGGTCTGTTCCTTTATCTTTTCATTAATTTTCTGCTCCTGAAACGCAATACACTGTAAAATCGAATTTTTTATTTCCACAGCCTTCGAACTTCCATGGGTCTTTACTACCAGCCCGTTCAATCCCAAAAGCGGAGCGCCGCCATACTGTTCCAAGTCGAATTTCTTTAACGTTTTTTTCAAAGCCGGTTTCAGGAGCAATGCGCCGATTTTGCTCCGCAGGCTGGACAGCATTCCCTGCTTTACCTCGTGAAGCATCATCGAACCCACGCCCTCATACATTTTCAAAATCACGTTGCCTACAAAAGCCTCGCATACAATCACATCCGCCACACCGGAAGGGATATCCCGCGCCTCCACGCTGCCGATAAAATGAATGTCGTCACAGGCTTTCAGCATCGGAAAGGTTTCCTTGACAAGCGCGTTTCCCTTCTCTTCTTCCGCACCGATATTGACAATACCCACCCGGGGATCGTTCACCCCCATTACATGTTTCATATAGATGGAACCAATCCGGGCAAACTGCAGCAAATGAGACGCTCTTGCATCCACGTTCGCCCCGCAGTCAATCAAAAGCGCCACCCCTTTCGACGTGGGAATCAGTGGCGCAAGCGGCGGCCTTTCCACACCTTTGATTCTGCCTACAAGCACCTGTCCGCCTACAAGAACGGCGCCGCTGCTTCCCGCAGACACAAAAGCGTCGCACGCTCCCTCTTTCACGAGCTTCATACCTTTTACAATAGAGGAATCCTTTTTCGAACGAATCGCCGCCACCGGTGGTTCTGCCGTTTCTATCACCTCCGTAGCGTTCACAATCTCAATCTGTCCTTCCGGCACCGTATATTTGGCAAGCTCTACCCTGACGGCTTCTTCCCGGCCTACCAGAAATACCTTTATTTTTTTGCTTTCCTGCACTGCCTCCACCGCTCCTTTTACAATCTCGGCAGGCGCATTATCTCCACCCATGGCATCCACAGCCACTTTGATTAGTTCATTCATTTCTTTTTCCTCCACATTTGAAATACACCTTATATAAATATACTAAACCGATACATAAAAAGCAAGCTGCGAAGTCAAAAACCACACACAGGCAAAGAAAAAAGGACACTTCCCTCTCAGGAAATGTCCTGTTACTGACTTTGCCATGCACATACAAGTCCGTATCACCACCGGATCAGTCAACGCTGATGATTTCTTTTTTATTGTATGATCCGCAGGCCTTGCACACTCTGTGCGGCATCATCAAAGCCCCGCACTTACTGCATTTTACCAATGTAGGCACACTCATTTTCCAGTTAGCCCTACGTTTGTCTCTTCTCCCTTTGGAAGATTTATTTTTTGGACAGATAGACATCGTTACACCTCCTTACCCGCGTTAAAAATATCTTTTATCGCTGCCAGCCTTGGGTCAGGAACGAAAGTATCACATTCGCATGCTCCCTCATTTAAATCTTTACCACACACACTGCATATTCCTCTGCAGTCCGGCTTGCACAAGATTTTCATTGGCCAGTTGACCGAAATTTCATTGTACACAAGATCATCCACATCGAACTGATGTCCAATCAGGCTTGTATCCGCTTCTTCCTCTGAAACAGCCGCTCCAAACTCCGGCGCAGTCACCCCGTTTGAAAATTTCAGTGAAAATGTATAAGGTACATCCTTCAGGCAGCGGTCACAGCGAAGCAACACGGTCAGTTCCATCTCTCCGGCAATCTGTGCTCTCCCTTTGCCCGTATTGGTAATCAGAAAAGACACCGGAGATTTTCTGGTAACCGGATATCTGTCATGCCCGTATTCCAGAACGGATGCCGTAAACTCTGCCTGCCTGCTTTCCGTCCTGCCTTCTGCCGTTAACACATCTGTTAGATTCAATATCATTGTAGACTCCTGCTCATACCTGTCTTATTATACATAACGCTCTGCGCTTTGTCAACCGATATTTCCTATGCACCACGGCAAACGCAGGAAGGAACAAATATGAACATTGATAACCGGCTTTTCTGGTCGCTTCCTGTCATAAATTTCTGTTCATGCTTCAGACAGAAACATATGCCGGACAGCGCCTGCTGAAATCACACGATTGTAAACAAATCATTTTCGTAGTGACTGTTTCATTTGCAGAATCGTTTGTCTATTCCTGCGTACAAACAAGCAGCTTGGAAACAGACGCAGGATTGACAGCTTTCCGTATCTGTGACTTGCCATAGGATATCAGCATTTTCTTACTGCCCTGTCCTCTGCCAGCAGTTCCCGGACACGGAGGTCCGGGAAAGGCCGCTCGTGCCCGGATGGCACGTAAAGGTCGTCTGCGTCGCTAATATGACAGCAAAAAGATGAATACCTTGTAGAATATCTCATTGAAATAGCCAGGGCAGTTAGAAAATACGGTATCCGCAGGCAGGAGCTGATACGGAAACTGTACAATCCTTTGACAGACACTTGCCAAAGCTGTCATCTGCTGCACAAACGTTTACAAATTATTCACCCATGCGTCTGCTCCGCCTGGACGCTTACCTCAGGTAAGCTGCGCCTGGACGGCTGTCAGCGCAACCACCCCTACGATATCTTCCCAGGAACACCCTCTTGACAGATCGTTGACCGGTTTTGCAATTCCCTGCAGCATCGGACCGTACGCCTCCGCTTTACCCAGTCTCTGTACCAGCTTATAGCCGATATTACCACAGTCCAGATTGGGGAAAATCAGTACATTTGCCTTACCCGCCACTTCGCTTCCCGGCGCCTTGGACTTCGCGATATGCGGCACCAGAGCTGCGTCTGTCTGCAGCTCGCCGTCCAACGTAAGATGCGGATACTGTTCATGGGCAATCCGCACCGCCTCGACTACCTTATCCACAAGAGGATGTTTGGCGCTCCCCTTGGTCGAATGGGAGAGCATCGCAATTACCGGCTTTGCTCCTACCAGATTCCGAAAGCTCTTGGCGCTTGTATCCGCAATAGCCGCCAGCTCTTCTGAAGTCGGGTCCTGATTCAGACCGCAGTCTGCAAACAGAAACGTACCATGATACCCATATTCACAATCCGGAACATCCAGAATAAAAAATCCGGAAACAAGCTTTGTCCCTTCCGCTGTTTTCAGAATCTGCAGCGCAGGACGAAGGGTATCCGCCGTGGCATGACAGGCTCCCGCCACCATGCCGTCAGCATCGTTCGCCTTTACCATAATAATGCCAAACGTCAGATAGTCCGTCAGCAATAATTCCCTCGCCTTTTCAGGCGTCATTCCTTTGTTTTTTCTTGTCTCATATAAAAGATTCACATATTCATCCAGTTTTTCACATGTCTGCGGATTTACAACGGTTACTCCGGTCAGATCCACTTCCAGCCATCCTGCGCCGTCCATGATCTTCTCTTCATTTCCCACCATAATAATTCTGGCTATCTTCTCTTCCAGGATGTGGGAAGCCGCTATCAGCGTCCTTCTGTCATTGGTTTCCGGCAGCACAATCGTTTTCATGTCCTGTCTTGCCTTTTCTTTCATTACATCAATATAGCTCATCCGCCCAATCTCCTTTTTCTTCTCTTAATCCGCACCATAATCGGTTTCGGTGCCTCCCATTGCCCTTATGTAAATTATACCATTTTCCATATTGTATACAAGCTATCTTTGTAAAAAAATTGTGTTAAATTAGATACATCCTCCTTGCAGACGTGCTATAATAAATATAATATCAGCATCTAAGGAGGGGTTTTTATGAAAGTTGCTGGCATCATTGCAGAATACAATCCTTTTCACAACGGGCACAAATATCATATTGATAAGGTACGCAGAAAAACCGGCGCCGACTTTTGCATCGTCGTTATGAGCGGAGATTTTACCCAGCGCGGCGAACCCGCTGTTATGGACAAATACATGCGTGCCAAGATGGCTCTTATGGAAGGCGCAGACATGGTACTGGAACTGCCGGTCTGTTTCTCATGTGCCAGCGCTCCCTTTTTTGCCGAAAGCGCCGTATCCCTTCTGGATGATCTCGGTGTGGTAGACTACCTCGCCTTTGGCAGTGAATGCGGCAACGTATCTATGCTGCAGGAAGCCTCCTCTATTCTCGTACAGGAGCCGCCTGACTATACAAAGGCATTAAAAGCGGGACTGCGGTCCGGTCTGTCCTATCCGTCTGCCCAGGCCAAATCCTTAATTGATTACATAAGCCACAACATTGCTTTTTCCAGCGACAGCAGCCTGAATATGGCAGACTCCCAGGAGCTGTCTGCGCTATTGTCTTCCCCCAACAATATTCTGGGCATTGAATACTGTAAAAGCCTGATCTCCCGCGGCAGCTCCATACTGCCGGTAGCCGTACTGCGCAACGGCGGCGGCTATGCCGACAAGGAGCTGCAGGAGGAAAACAGTTCTGCCCTGGCCATCAGGACAACCTTGCAGACAGAATACTCTCTGGAAAAAATCCGTTCCCAGGTACCTGAAAACGTTTATACTGTTATGCAGCAGCAATATGGAAAAACATTCCCGATTTTTCCGGATATGATTTCCGGCATGCTGCTTTACAAACTCCTTGCTGAGGCAGACACCGGATATACCTGTTATCAGGATGTTTCAAAAGAACTGTCCGATAAGATACGCAACGCGCTGCCCGCTTATCAGGATTTTTCCTCGTTCTGCAGCCTGCTGAAGACAAAAGATCTGACTTATACAAGAATCAGCCGCAGTCTTCTGCATATTTTTTTAAATATCAGAAAATCCGACATGAAATATGATGTACAGAGCGGACTGGTCTTTTATGGACGTATATTGGGATTCCGCAAAACATGCGCTCCATTGCTGACTGCCATTAAAGCGAACTCTTCTATCCCACTGATTTCAAAAATGGCAGACGTCGGCAATTATCTTGAAGATGCGGCCATGCATCAGCTTAAAAAGGACATTCAGGCCGCTCATCTTTACAATGCCCTTGTGCAGCAGGCCTACCGCACAAAACTGCCTGGTGAAATGCAGCGGCAGATTATCACATTATAAAACTGCGCAAAACGAAACCACAGCTTGACTGCTTCCGACTGCCGTAAAGAAAAGAATCCTGCAGAACAGGATTCTTTTCTTTTTACTCTCTCATTTCTGTCTGATGACTTCCACAATGTAATCCCATACACGCTTCGTAGACGAAATGCTCAATTTCTCTTCTGTCGTATGGATACTCACCATATCAGGACCGATAGACACCGCGTCAAGGCCGCTGATTTTACCCGCCAGAAGTCCGCATTCCAGACCGGCGTGAATTGCCTGTATCACAGGCTCTTTTCCGTACATCTCCTTATAAACCCTGACCATCGCTTCCCGCAGCGGAGAATCTTTTCTAAATTCCCATGCCGGATAACTGCCTTCCGTTGTCAGACTTCCACCAAGTTCTTCCGTCAGAAAACGAATCCTGTCCACCAGAAACTCTTTTGCTGTCTGTACGGAACTTCTGACCGCATAGCGCATTGCCAGTTTCTCTTCATCCAGCGTCAGAACACCAAGATTCAATGATGTCTCTACAAGACCTTTGATATCGGCGCTCATAGACTGTATCCCGTTTGGAAGCAGACAAATCAGGGAAAGCGCCTTTCTCCTGCAGTCATTTTGCAGCGCTTTTGTCTCTTTGATTCCTTTCGCGCATACAACAACCCGGATATCGGGATCATTTACGGCATATTCTCTGGCAATCACTTCGCCGGTTTCCCTGACAATCGCTTCGAGTCTCTCCGCATCCTCACTCTCCACTACCACTGACGCCCTTGTCTCACGGGGAATGGCGTTATCTTTTAATCCTCCCTGCATGCTTAGGAGAGAATAGGATACCTTTCCCTCCAACGCCAGCAGCATGCGTCCCATCAAAAGGTTGGAATTGGCTCTGCCCTTGTCGATCTCAGCGCCGGAATGGCCGCCCTTAAGTCCTTCCACAACAATCTCATATACGCTGCCACGCCTTGTCTCATATGCTGCCGGAAGGGATACGTCAGCCCGACAGCCTCCCGCGCAGCTCGTCAACAGATATCCTTCCTCTTCCGAATCAATGTTTAAAAGCTTATGTCCTTTCAGCCCGGACAGATCAATGGCGCCGGCGCCTTCCATCCCTACTTCCTCACACACCGTGAACACCGCTTCAATCCTCGGGTGTTCCAACGTATCGGAAGCGAGTATCGCAAGCGCATAGGCAATGGCAATTCCATCATCCCCACCCAGCGTAGTGCCGCGGGCCGTAATATAATCGCCAACAACCTCCAGAGAAAGTCCTTCCTTTTCAAAATCAATCTCACAGCCCGGTTCCTTCTCACAAACCATATCCAGATGCCCCTGGATAATCAGCGGCTCTACTTCTTCATACCCCGCCGTCGCTTCCTTTACAATAATGATATTCCCCAGATGGTCCTGCTGTACGGCAAGACCGTGTTCGTGCGCGAAATTGACGCAGTAATCGCTTAATTGTTTCTCTTTGTAGGAAGGATGCGGAATACTGCAGATCTGCTCAAAATATCCGAACACTTCCCTCGGCTCCAGCTTTGATAAAACGCCCATTTCATTCTCCTCACTTTTTCTGTAAATTCACATATAAAATGAAACCATTGCTCCGCAATATATGAAGGAATTCCGTCAGACGCTCATACAAGGGCTCTGCTTCCTGTCCAAACTTATCTTTTACCAATTTACCAATCTCGTATACATCCCTTTTTCCGTCAATCTGTTTCCAGATAAAACTGCCAAAACCATCCAGCTCAATACGGCTGGTTTTCGGTTTCCCGAAAAAGAGCTGTGCAATGCGGTTGAAGAGCCCTCTGTTCTTTCTGATAATTTCTATCATACCGCTCTTATTTTCCTCATAGGGAAACAATGTATTATGTTTTGGAACATAGTCCAAAAAATTGGCTTTTTGTTTTTTACTCATAGTCTCAGGCTTTTTTCGGTTTCTTGTTAATAAAGAGAACAATCGTTGCACACAGAAGAGCAAAGACAAACAAGCCGCCCCAGTTTCCTAAATTGATGCCCAGAAAACTTCCCAGGAAATCACCAAGCGTACCTGCGCCATAAGGAATAATCGCAAATACGGCCAGCAGGATACCTACCAGGCCTTCTCCTGCGATCAGGCCGGAGGAATACAGTACGCCATTTTCAACCATCTGCTTCCTGTCATGCTCGGAATCCATCTTCTTTTTATCATAGTAAAGCCGAATCAGGCCACCCACCATAATCGGCGTACTCAGGTGAATTGGCAGGTAGAGGCCTACCGCAAAAGGGAGCACCGGGATCTGCAGAATTTCCACGACAATGGCAATGAACGCACCGCAGAAAATAAGCGCCCACGGAAGTTCTCCGCCCATAACGCCTTCCACTACCATCTTCATCAAAGTTGCCTGCGGCGCCGGCAGCTCCGGAGAACCATAGCCCCACGCCGTGCTGAGCAGATACAGTACCCCGCCAATGGCAATTGCCGATATCACCACGCCGATCAATTCTCCGACCTGCTGCTTTGCAGGCGTTGCCCCTACGATAAAACCTGTCTTTAAATCCTGTGATGTATCTCCGGCAATGGCCGCGATAATGCAGATAATCGAGCCGATCGTAATTGCCGCGATCATACCGGGCATGCCGATATTTCCGGTTGCTTTTAACAGCATTGTCGCGATCAGCAGCGTCGCAATGGCCATACCGGATACCGGATTGTTTGAGCTTCCCACAATCCCCACCATTCTGGAAGAAACCGTAGCAAAGAAAAATCCGAACACAATAATGATAATGGCACCTACCAGATTTACCGGAATCGCCGGAATCAGCCACATAGCAACGGCCACAACACCCACTACAATCATTACAACCGTCATGGAAAGATCTCTGTTCAAACGGTCGCTGTCCCCGGCTTTCTTTCCGTACACTGCCATCGCCTGCCGGAACGTGCGGATAATCATCGGGAATGACTTGATCAGGGAAAGGATACCGCCTGCTGCCACCGCCCCTGCGCCGATATAACGGATATAGCTTCCCCAGATACCCCATGTGCCAAGTTCACTGACAGGCGCCGTAGCCGGATAAAGAATCATATCGCCGCCAAACAATACGATCAGGGGCATGAGCACAAACCAGCCCACAGTACCGCCCGCCAGCAGATAGGAAGACACCTTCGGTCCGCAGATGTAACCTACACCCGCCAGAGCCGGCAGCACATCCATACCGATGCCGGAGCCCTTATAGCTCGAAATCTCGAAATCCACTTCACTCGGAAACAGCTTTAAACCGTCCGCAATGAACTTGTAAAGCGCCGCAATACCCAGACCTGCAAAAACGGTTCCCGCCTTTGCACCGCCTTCCTCACCGGCCAGCAGCACTTCCGCGCATGCCTGCCCTTCCGGATAGGGAAGTTTGCCGTGCTCCTGCACAATCAGAGCAGAGCGCAGCGGAATCATAAACAACACTCCCAGAATGCCGCCGCAGAGCGCAATCAGGGAAATCTCAAGCAGAGACGGATTTGCGCTTCCGCTCTCCGCCGCCCACATAAACAAAGCGGGCATTGTAAAAATCGCACCCGCAGCCACCGACTCGCCGGCTGACCCGATCGTCTGTACCATGTTATTTTCCAGAATCGAATCTCTTCTCAAAAGTACACGGATTATCCCCATCGAAATCACTGCCGCCGGAATAGACGCCGATACGGTCATACCTACCCGCAGTCCCAGATAAGCATTTGCTCCACCGAACAGAACAGCCAGCAATGCGCCGATAATGATCGATGTTCCTGTCAGCTCAGGCACTATTTTGTCCGCTGGAATAAATGGCTTAAATTCCTTTTTGTCATTTTCCATTTTTACTACCACCTTTCGTATCGTGTTTTATCATAAACGGCAGATCAGCCTGCCGTTTATGATCCCCTTCCATTGCACACGGTTTCCGCAAGGACATTCTGCGTTGACACAGCAAAAACCGGCGCAGATAATATCATAGAAAATACTTATGACATTCTTTGTTATTGTACAATATACGATAGATGTCTGTCAATATTTTGCCTAAATAGAAGCCGATGTTTCCACAATTTTTATCCATTTTGCATGAAAATCAGTTTTTGAAGCTGTGAATCGGGGCTGGAATCCTGCCGCCTCTGCGAATAAAATCATCACACGAAAACGCGTTGACCGGCATAATCGGCGCATAGCCGAACAAACCGCCAAATTCCACCCGGTCTCCCACATCCTTTCCGATCGCCGGAATAATCCTGACTGCCGTGGTTTTCTGGTTTACCATGCCGATGGCCATTTCATCCGCAATCATACCGGAAATGGTAGACGCTTTCGTTTTGCCGGGGATCGCAATCATATCCAGTCCCACCGAGCAGACACAGGTCATTGCTTCCAGTTTTTCGAGTGTCAGCGCGCCCGCGCAGACCGCATCAATCATCCCCTGGTCTTCGGATACCGGAATAAACGCGCCGCTTAATCCGCCCACATAGGAGGACGCCATAACACCGCCTTTTTTTACCTGGTCATTTAAAAGGGCAAGCGCTGCAGTCGTGCCCGGCGCGCCTGCATATTCCAGTCCGATTTCACAAAGAATGTCGGCCACACTGTCCCCGACAGCCGGCGTAGGCGCCAGAGACAAATCTACAATGCCGAAGGGGACGCCAAGCATCCGGGAAGCCTCCTGTGCCACAAGCTGACCGACCCGCGTCACCTTAAACGCAGTTCTTTTAATTGTCTCACACAAGACTTCAAAATTTTCGCCCCGTACTTTTTCCAAAGCGGTTTTCACGACCCCCGGCCCGCTGACGCCTACGTTAATGACCGCATCCGCCTCCGTAACGCCATGAAACGCGCCTGCCATAAACGGATTATCATCCGGTGCGTTACAAAATACCACCAGCTTCATACAGGAGATGGAATCTCTGTCAGCAGTCAGTTCCGCCGCCTCCCTGATGATCTCTCCCATTAGTCTGACAGCATCCATGTTGATGCCCGTCTTGCTGGAACCCAGATTCACGGAACTGCATACGCGCTCCGTTTCCGCCAGCGCCATTGGAATCGAACGGATCAGCAATTCATCCGCCTTGGTCATCCCCTTAGAAACAAGAGCGGAATAGCCGCCGATCAGATTGACCCCCACCGCCTTTGCCGCCCTGTCCATCGTATAGGCAAGCGCTGCAAAATCTTCTGTTGTATGGCAGGCCGCCGCGCCAACCAAAGACATCGGTGTCACAGAGATCCGTTTGTTGACAATCGGAATACCAAATTCCTTCTCGATTTCCTGTCCGGCGGGCACAAGGCCGGCCGCCGCTTTTGTGATCTTATCATATATCTTTTGGCTCAGCCTTTCCAGATCGGAATCAATACAGTCAAGAAGGCTGATTCCCAGCGTAATCGTACGCACATCCAGATTTTCCTTTTCAATCATTTTGTTTGTTTCCGAAACCTCAAATATATTCAGCATGATTTTCTCCTGTTATACTCTGTTTTTCCTTTAAATCCGATGCATAGATTTAAAAATATCCTCCCGCTGGCACTTGATCACCACACCAATCTCCTCTCCCAACGCCTTTAATTCATCCGCCATATCCCCATGCGGCTTCGCTGCCTTGGTCGTATCTACAATCATCATCATATTAAAATATTCCTGCACGATCGTCTGGGAAATATCCAGAATATTGATCTGATTCTCTGCCAGATACGTGCAGACCTTTGCAATAATTCCCACCGTGTCTCTGCCAACTACCGTAATAATTGTTTTTTTCATAATCTCCTCCTATATCCGTATTATTTCCGATACTTCACTGCGTTTTGCCACCGAAATGGGAAAATCATTTCCCTTAAAATCATTGTCCGACATCGTAATTTCCACTCTGACCGTCTCATACGCCAATTCCGCCATATTATTTTCTTTGCTCAAATGTCCTAAAACGACCGCTTTCAGATCATCGTGCAAAATGCGGCACAGAAATCTCCCTGACACTTCATTCGACAGGTGTCCTCTTTCGCCCAGTATTCTCTGTTTGAGGTAATACGGATACGGACCGCTCTCCAGCATCCTGACATCATGATTCGCCTCCAGCAAAACCGCGTCCATGCCTTTCAGGCATTCCACTGTATAGTCATTATACACACCCAGATCCGTTATAACGGCCGCCTTTTTCCGGTCATGCCTAAAACGGTATGCCACAGGCTGCGCGGCGTCATGGGAAACATGCATCGGGACTGCCGTCATGTCCTTAATAACAAACTTTTCATCTTCTCTGATCTCCTGGAAAAGCTCCTCCGGTATTTCCCCCAGAGAGCTCGCCTCCTTGATTTTCCGGATCGTCCCCGCTGTGGCATAAATCGGTATTTGCCGTTTTCTCACCAGCACACCCAGCCCGCTGATATGATCGGAATGCTCGTGGGTGACCAGAATGCCGTCAATATCCTGCAGGGACAATTCCACTTTCTTTAGTCCGTCTTCGATTCGTTTTCTGCTGATCCCCGCATCTACCAGAAGATGCGTCGCATCCGTTCCGATGTATATACAGTTGCCGCTGCTTCCGCTTGCAATGCTGCACATCCTCATTAGTGTCATTCCTTCCAATAAATTTCTATCCTGTCTCCACTGGAAAGCGCCGCCATATATTGTGCATCCTTTCCATTCAACAGCGTGACTATCCCTTTCCCCTTGGGCTTTGACAGATCAAATTCAATGTAATCAAACACATCCACAAAGACATACGACGGTTTTCCCTGCATCGTCACGGATGCGCCGTTGACAATCACCGCCAGGGAAGCCGGACCGTCTGCCGCAGGCGTCTCTTTTTCCTGCCCGCCGTCAGGCGCAGCAACAGGCTGGCCCTTATCGGCAAACGGTTCCGCACCAGAAGAACCCGCCTGTACTTTTGCCGTATCTGCAGCCGCCGGCAAAACAGATTCCGCTGCGTTCGTATCTTCCGCCGCCAAAGAGTCCTCGTTTTTTACGTCCGGCTGCCGGGGTAAGTCCTGCACTGCCCCCTCGCCTTCTGAAGGCTCAGAGAAATCCGGCCTCGTCCCGCCGACTGCTTCCGCCTGCTCCGCGTCGTGACAGGACTGCGCTTCCCCATCGTCATCCGGCAGATCGGCATAAGTTGCAGCCTCCGCCCCGCCTGATTCTTCATACTGCTCCACATCAGAAAGTTCCAGCACCTCCATTGTCCAGATCACCGAAAAATTTTCATACACTTTTGTATTCATATCAGCCAATTTGTTATTGACATAAATGTTCATCTCTTCATTGATGGTGACATCCATAAATTCCGCAACCTGCCGCACCGTATAGAAACTGATCATTTCAATCCGGTCGTCTTCCTGTATATCATAATAGCCTGACTGCAGCTGCCCGTTTACGCTGGCAAATTTAGGCAGGGTAATCTTTTTTTCATTTACCTCCACGACAATAACGGCATTATATTCCGGAAGCTGCTTAATCTCCATCGCCGCCCCCCGTCCTGCCGTAGACTCCTGAACCGCAATGACATCATTGGCATGAATCGGCGTATAAATATCAGCTGTTCCGCCATTAACAGTAATCACCGCAGCCTCACCCAGCTCTCCGCGGATCATACGGCTCTTTCCGTCCACAGAAAAATGCAGCGCTTTCCCTCTTTTGGGGAAGAGTCTGTCATTGGGAAAATCCGCCTGCATGGCGGCGTCAACCACTGCCAGTCTGGAATTATCGTACAACTTAATTCTCCGGTTATTAAATGTAACAAAGATAAACGAATTGCTCTGTTCATAAAAAGACAGACAGATACCGATCGGGGTTACAAGCAGAGAATCCTTTTTGATCTCTTTTTCGAGAAATTTAATTTTCTGCATCACCTCTTCCCCGCGCAGCGCCACACGCTGGGCCGGAATGCCAAGATATCCCGCCAGTGTGTCCGTATAGCTGCAGACTTTACCGCCTCCGCCTACTACAAAAACGGCGCTGACAGCCTTATCGCCGTTCAGTTCCTTTATTTTATCCGACACCTGTTTTGTCATAGTCTCTACCACCGGACGCATTACCTCCAGCAGTTCTTCCCTCGTTATGGTCTGAGACAGTCCCATGATATCCTTGTATTCGATGTTCTCCCGTTCGCCGCCATCCCGCTTGATCTGTTCTGCGGTAACAAAATCCACAAGACAATGCTGTGCCACAGCTTCCGTCAAAGCGTCCCCCGCAATCGGAATCATCCCATACGCCACAATGCTGCCGCCCTTGGTAATAGAAATATCGGAAGTTCCCGCTCCCACATCCACGAGCGCAATATTTAACATCCTGTACATCTCCGGAATGGCAACCTGTATGGCAGCAATGGGCTCCAATGTCATATTGACTACCTCCAGGCCCGCCTGCCCCACCGCTTTATACAACCCGTCCACGACATCCTCCGGCAGGAATGTGGCAATGATATCCGCACCGATCGATTTCGCCCTGTGGTCTTCGAGATTGCCGATCACATAATTGTTCATATAATAACGCATAACGGAATAGCCAACGCAATAAAACTTTATCCCGGAGTCATTGCCTTGGTTTATAAACTCTTCATAGGCCTTCTCAATTCCTTTCGATTCCAGCGCATAGATTTCCTCGGCGCTAATTTCTCTTTCCTCTTCAAATTCCTGATCTGTATGTATTGTAACAGTTTTCAGCACACGGCCCGCCGCTGCAATACACACGTCGTCCAGCCGGCCGCCGATCGCATCTTCCAGTTCCGCCTTTACCCGCGCTATCGTCGCGCCGACTCTGCCGATATCGTGAATCTGTCCATCAAGCATAGACCGTGTCTCATGCTCCCTGACACGCTGCGCCACAACCTGAAACTGGTCGCCTGACTTATACCCCACCGTTCCCACAATGCTCCTCGTCCCGATATCAAGTCCAAATACAAGTTTCCCCGGATATTTCCTTATCTCTTCCACAGATATTCCCCCATCTTTTTGTCAATCTGTTTATAAACGTATGTCATTTCCCCGCTGTTGTCAATCACAAAGCCGCAATGCTTCCTGTATGTCTCATCGGAAAGCTGCGCACCGAAAATGCTGTCAATCCGCGCATCCGTATAATTCCTTCCAATCCGCAGCCGCTTGCGCCGGACAGATTCTTCCGCATAAATATACCACATTTCCTCTACGATTTCCTCATATCCGCATTCAATTAAAAGCGCCGCCTCCAAAAAGAAAAAAGCCGTTTCTCCCCTGTGTCTTTCCGCATCGATTTCCTGCAGAATATATGACTTTACCGCCGGGTGGACGATTTCATTCACAGCCTCAAGCAGCTCCCTGTTGTGAAAAATCTTTTCTGCCATTTTTTCCCTGGCAATCCGCCCGTTTTCCTGCACAATGTCCCTGCCCAGCAAAGAAACAATCCGGTCGTAACAGACCTGACCCGGCTCCTGCAGAATCCCGGCGGCTTCATCCGCAAACAATATCCTGCAGTGATAACGCTCCTTCATGTAATTGAGTATTTTTGTCTTACCGGCGCCCACACCGCCGGTCACTCCGATTACCCGCATCCGTATTCTCCGTTTATCCCTCTTACAACCTGCTCCGTGATACAATTCGCCCGGTCACACCGTCTTTATTTTGCCTCGTACCAGTTCATCCCGGTGTGCAGATCCACTTCAAGTGAGACGGACAAATGCACTGCCTGCTTCATCTCCTCCCGCAGTATCTGCTCCACTAGCTGCGCTTCCTCCTGCAGTGTTTCAATCAGGAGTTCATCATGAATCTGCAGAATCAGTTTAGACCGGCAACCCGCCTCTTTCAGAGCCTTATATACATGAATCATCGCTATCTTAATAATATCCGCTGCCGTACCCTGAATCGGCGAATTCATTGCCACCCGCTCTCCGAAAGAACGCTGCATATAATTACCGGAAGACAGCTCCGGCACCGGGCGTCTGCGCCCGAACATCGTCGTCACATACCCTTTTTCCTTTGCCTCTTCCACTGATCTGTCCAGAAATGCTTTCACCTTTGGATATGTGGCGAAATATTCTTTGATGTATCCTTCGGCTTCTTTTCTGGAAATGCTCAGATCCTGACTCAGACCAAAAGAACTGATCCCATATACTATGCCGAAATTGACCGCCTTTGCATTCCGTCTCTGTGCATCTGTTACTTCCGGCAATGGCGTATGAAACACTTTTGACGCCGTAATCCGGTGAATGTCCTCATCCTGCCGATATGCCTCGATCAGCTGTTCGTCTCCCGACATATGAGCCAGAATACGCAGTTCAATCTGCGAATAATCCGCGTCGGTAAAAATATGTCCTTCTCCCGGTACAAACACTTTGCGGATCAGTCTGCCAAGCTCCATACGCATAGGAATATTCTGCAGATTCGGTTCCGTAGAGCTGATCCTCCCTGTGGCCGTAATCGTCTGGTTAAAATTTGTGTGTATCTTTTTGTCTTCTCCGATAAAAACGGACAAACCGTCCGCATAGGTAGACTTCAATTTTGCAAGCCCCCGGTATTCCAATATCTCACCCACAATCGGATACTCCGGCGCCAGTTTCTCCAATACATCCGCCGCTGTGGAATAGCCGGTCTTTGTTTTCTTTCCGCCTGGAAGCCCCAGCTTTCCAAACAAGATCTCTCCCAACTGTTTCGGGGAATTAATATTAAAATCCTCTCCTGCCTTTTCATGAATAGACTGTTCCAGCTCCGCTATCCTGCCCTCCAACGCCTCTCCATAGCGCTTCAGCTCCTGTGCCTCCGCCCGGATACCCTCTTTTTCCATATCATACAATACATATGACAACGGCATTTCAATCTCACGGAACAACCGGGACATCCCGCTCTCTTCCAGTTTCCGCTGCAGTACACTCTGTGCAGCATAGGCAGTATACGCACCATAACAGCCATAAGCTATAAACTTTTCCAAGTCACTCTCCGCTGCCTCCCGCATATTCTTCCTGCCAAAACATTCCCCATAACCCGCCATCATCAGCCCCAGATGTTCCTGCGCCACATCCTCTATGGCATAATCACTTTTCAGCGGATTGAGCAGATATGCCGCAAGCTGGATATCAAAGCACCCGTCCGTGTCATCGCTCTTCCAATAAGGATACATGCTTTTTAGAAAAAAACCTGAAATCATCGTACTGCCCTGCATTCCCGCCAGCTTTTCCCCCAAATAAGTTTCTGTCAAAAAGCCCTGGCACAGTATCAAGCAGATATCGTTTTCAGAATAACATAGTCCTACCCCCGAAAGTCCTGACGCTTTATCCGTAAGCAGATAAACACCTGTCCGCCGCGCCTTGGCACAGGCCTGGAATATAGCCTCCGCCTCAGACCGTTCTGTCACAAGGCGGAATTTTTCTGTCAGGCCCGCCGCCTGTTCCTCTATTTTAAAGTGTCCCAGCAGGTTTTTAAATTCCAGTTCTTTCATGAGCGCATAGGCTTCCTGCGTAAACAAATCGTGCATCCTGGCAGCCTCAAACGAAAAAGACAACTGCGCGTCCGTTTTAATCGCAGCCAGCGCCCTGCTTAATTTTGCAAGCTCTCTGTTTTCCTGCAGTGATTCACGAATAGACTTTTTGGATATGGATTCCAGATTCTCATAAATTGCAGAAATCGAACCATACTGTGTTATAAGCGCTATGGCGGTTTTTTCACCTACTTTTGGCACGCCGGGAATATTATCAGAGGCGTCTCCCATAAGCGCTTTCAGTTCTATAAACTGCGCAGGTGTGACGCCGTATTTTTTTTCCACATCCACAGCATAATAATCCTCTATTTCCGTTCTGGCGCCCTTCGTCTTTGGAATCCGTATTTTAGTATGCGCGGAAGCAATCTGCAGCAAATCCCGGTCGCCGGAAACAAGCGTCACTTCCAATCCCGCCCTCTCGCTCTTCCTGGCCAGCGTACCGAGAATGTCATCCGCCTCCAAACCTGCCTTTTCACAAATCTGCACCCGCATAGCCTGAAGCAGTTCTTTCAAAACAGGAACCTGCTCCACCAATTCTCCCGGCATAGGTTTCCTTGTCCCTTTATACGCCTGATACATCTCATGCCGAAAGGTAGGCGCTTTGACATCAAAAGCCACCGTCAGATAATCCGGTTTTTCTTCCTCAAGAATTTTAAAAAGAATATTCAAAAATCCATATACTGCATTGGTATGCAGTCCTTTTGCATTGCTCAGCAAAGGAACGCCATAAAATGCTCTGTTCAATATGCTGTGCCCGTCGATCAAAACAATTTTTTCACTCATTTAATAATCACCAACACCGTCATCAGAAGCACCGCCAGTATTGCCAATGTTTCCATGATATACATAAACCATATGACTCTCCTTCTGGAACGTATCTTCTTTCTGGCGCCTTCCATCTTTTTTTCCAACTGCTTCTGCAGATCAAAGGAACTTTCCTTTTCCAGCCGCCGCATGCCTTCCGTGACAAGATACTGGATTGCAAGCTCTTCCTGACACTCTTCGCATTCCGTCACATGCTTCATGAAATTCTGCAGCTCTTTTCCCTCTATCTCGTCCTCAATAAATCTATAGATATTTTTACGGGTTTCCTTGCAATCCATACAACTACCTCATTAAGTGTCCTGCTGTCTATTATTACCAGATTCAAAAATATCTCGCCAAGTGTTCCTATTATATAACAAAATGAAGAATTTGGAAAGATAAAGCACTTTTGTTTCACGGAAATCAATTTTTCGTTCATTGTAACAAATAGATTGGAAGAATGTTCCATTGTGAAGGATATTCGAAACGCTTCGTATCCACAAACTATTCATTTCATTGCCGACACCCATACATCACAAAAAAGAGAGAGGATCTCTCCTCTCTCCTGCCAGGTTTTTTGTCATATAACATGCAGAGCTTACAGCATACGCTTCATTTCATCCGCAACAAACTGAACTTTTGTTCCGACAATGACCTGTACGGAATTTTTGCTCGGTCTGATTACGCCTGCCACGCCGGCAGATTTGATCTTGCCTTCATCAACAGCCGTGTAATCTTTAATTTCCAGACGAAGCCTTGTTACGCAGTTATCCAGAGATGTCACATTCCCTTTACCACCAAGACCTGCAAGAATAATCTCTGCCACCTTTGTAAAGTCATTGTTAGCAAGTACGACATTCTTTTCTGCTTCCAGATCATCGTCTTCCCGTCCGGGTGTCTTTAAGTCAAATTTGGTAATTGCAAAACGGAATACCGCATAAAATACAACTGCTGCTGCAAGACCCAGCGGAAGAATCAACCATACCTTCTGTGCCAGCGGAAGCTGAGAACTGAAGATCAGGTCGGTAAGTCCTGCTGAGAAGGAGAATCCTGCACGGAAACCAAGGCCGACGCTTACGGCTGCGAAGATACCGTAAAGAACAGCATATACAAGATACAGAGCCGGTGCAAGGAACATAAATGCAAACTCAAAAGGTTCTGTTACGCCGCAGATAAATGCACAGAGAGCAGCAGCGCCCATGATACCTGCAGTTGTTTTTCTCTTTTCCGGTTTTGAAGTATGTATGATTGCCAGAGCGGCTGCCGGAAGACCGAACATCATGGACGGGAAGAATCCTGCCATGTACATACCTGTTACGCCCGGCGTACCTGTATTGCCCCAGAAGTTTCCGAGGTCATTGATGCCTGCTGCGTCAAACCAGAATACGGAGTTCAATGCATGGTGCAGACCAAACGGAATCAACAGACGGTTCAGGAATGCATAAATACCGGAGCCAACTGCACCAAGTCCGCTGACGCCTGTACCCAGAGCAACCAGTCCTGTATAAACGATCGGCCATACAAAGAACAATGCCAGGGAAACTACCAGAGAGATCACTGCCGTAACAATGGCTACGCTTCTTTTCCCAGAGAAAAATGCCAGGAAATCCGGAAGTTTCGTACTCTTAAATTTGTTATAGCATGCAGCGCCGATAATACCGGCAAGAATACCGATGAACTGGTTCTGGATCTTTCCAAAAGCAGGATTCGGATCAGCGCCTGTAATAACGGCGATTACGCCCGATGCCAGTACATTGGTAATTACCAGCCATGATACAAGGCCTGCAAGACCTGCGGTACCGTCATTGTCATCAGACATACCAACACCTACGCCAATTGCAAACAACCATGACATGTTGTCAATCAAAGCACCCCCTGCCTTGATCAGGAAGAAACCAATAATTGCAGCCGCGCCTGTAATATCACCGCCCTGCATGGCTGCCGGGGACAACGCATACCCGATGCCCATCAAAATACCGCAAACCGGAAGACAGGCTACCGGAAGCATCAGGGATTTCCCTAATTTCTGTAAATACTTCATCATAAAAACTACCCCTTTCTTTTCACTCTAACCTGGCATAGAGTGTTATTTTCTCTTTATTACCGCAAAAGCAACCGCTTTTGTTTCTGATGGTATGGAATCTATTTCCATAAGCGTATATCAAAGATTCTCTTTCAGGAACACCTCCAGCTCCTGCGCAGCAACTGCTTCATCTTCTCCCTCAATGGAAAGTTCTATCCGATTTCCCTGTTTTACGCCAAGAGACATAACGCCCATGATACGCTTTGCATCCGCCGTCTTTCCCGTCTCCGCGTTCTTGATGGTAATCGTACTCTTGTACGCAGCCGCCTTTTTCACAAAGATTCCCGCCGGTCTCGCATGAAGTCCTACCGGATCCGTAATGGCATAGTTTACTGTTTTCATATTTTTCTCCTTCTTTCTTTATAAATTATCCGATATTTCGGATTCTGTCTCGTAATTTCAAAATATAGGTAGGTGAAACCGATAATTCATCCAGCCCCATATCAAGAAATGTCTCTGTCAATGTATCGTCAGCGCCCAGCTCTCCGCAAATACCTACCCAAATGCCTGCCTTATGGCCATTCTGCACAGTCATCTCAATCAGTTTAAGTACAGCCGGATGATGAGAATCATAGAACGGCTCAAGTTTCTGGTTTTGTCTGTCTATTGCAAGCGTATACTGCGTCAAGTCATTGGTTCCGATGCTGAAAAATCCCACTTCTTTGGCCAGCTCTTCGCTGACAATGGCTGCCGCAGGCGTTTCTATCATAATACCCAATTCTACTGCTCCAAAAGAGATGCCTTTCCTTGTAAGCTCTTCTTTGACTTCTTCCACGATGCCTTTGATTTTTCTGATTTCTTCCACAGAAATAATCATAGGGAACATAATGGACACTGTGCCAAATGCAGACGCCCTGTAGATAGCCCGGAGCTGTGTTTTAAAAATTTCCGGCTGCATCAGACAGATACGGATCGCGCGATATCCGAGAGCGGGATTTTCCTCCACGTCCAAACCGAAATAATCCGCTTTTTTATCCGCTCCGATATCAAGTGTGCGGATAATAACCTTTTTCCCTTCCATACGGGATACGACTTCTTTATATGCGGCAAACTGCTCCTCTTCCGTAGGAAAATCATCTCTGCCCAGATAGAGAAATTCACTTCTGAATAGTCCGATACCGCCCGCATCATTGGCAAGTACCTTATCCACGTCCTCTACGTTTCCCATATTGGCATACAGTTTGATACTTCTGCCATCTTTTGTAACATTTTCCTTGCCGATCAAAAGTTTCAGTCTTTCATTCTTTTCTTTGATTTCAGCCTGCTCTTTCTTCTTTTGATCCAACACTTCCGCTTCCGGTTCTATGAAAAGCGTACCTGTCACACCGTCCACAACGGCCTCTTTGCCATGATATTCTTTTGATATCTCCACATCCGTATTGACAAGAGAAGGTATATTCAAAGACCGGGCCAGAATCGCCGTATGGGAATTCGCCGAACCATGTTTGGTCACAACGGCCAGAATTTTTGTTTTATCCATCTGGATCGTTTCACTCGGCGACAGATCGTCCGCCAAAATGATGACCGGCTCCTTCGTATGCAGGCCGGCATCATCTCTCCCCTCCAGAATCCGCACGACTCTGCTGGAAATATCAAGTACGTCCGCCGCTCTCGCCCGCATATAATCGTCATCCATTGCCGAAAACATAGCGGAAAATTCCTCGCCTGTTACCGTCACCGCATACTCTGCATTGACACTGTCTGTCCGAATACACGCTTCGATCGCTTCCACATAATCCAGATCGTCCAGCATCATCTTATGCACATCAAAGATCATGGCATTCTCTTCTCCCACTTGTGCGAGAGCATCCTGATACAAGTCATCCAACTCCCCGATCGCATTCTCTCTGGCTTTCTGGAATCTTACAATCTCCGCTTCCACATCCTGCACTGTCTGTTTTGTCCAGCTGCTTTCCTTTTTCTCATATACATATAATTTGCCGATTGCGATACCCTGCAATACACTTTTCCCACGAAAAATCTCCATCCTTATATCCTCCGGCCTGATCTTATAATTTAACTTTTAATACGCCGTCGCCCGCAGCTACTTCTCTTTCTTCGCCAGGAACTACTTCCTTAAAATCTGCGCTGTTGCAAATCAATACCGGTGTAATCGTATTGTATCCTGCTTCTGCAATGGCCTTCAAATCAGCCTCCAGCAACAGATCGCCTTTTGACACCTTTTTTCCCTCTTCCACATGTGCCGTAAAATGCGCGCCTTTTAAATTGACCGTGTCAAGTCCCACATGGATCAGCAATTCCACACCGTCTGCAGTAGTGATGCCGATTGCATGCAGTGTCGGGAACAATGTGCTGATGGTGCCGTCCGCGGGCGCATAAAATTTTCCGTCTGACGGCTCAATGGCCGTCCCCTTTCCCAGTATTTCTTCGCTGAATGTCGGATCAGGCACATTTTTAATACTGACGCATTTTCCAGCTGCAGGAGAGCCTATCTCCACTTCTTTTTTCTTAAAAACGCCGTCTAAAAATCCCATACGTTCTCCTTTCTCACTTATATAAATTTTCAATTCTTTTTAGAATAAATACAAGGTAGAACTGCTCTTCCTCCGTCAGGCGGCATCCATATTCTCTCTGCAAAAGTATGCTTATACTTTTTACTGCCTCTACCAAATCGGAGCAGTTTTTTTCCATATATTCCTGCAGCCTTGCATCTCCCTTTTCTTTCAGAGGCTTCAACACCAATACTCTGTGCATCATAAATTTCAAATCGGACAACAGCCAGTCTTTTTCCAGACTTTCTTCCTGCAGAACGGGCACATAAGACACGATCACTTCCATCATCTTTTCCAACATCTCTGTCATGACCCAGATATCTCTCACCCTTAAATTGAGTTCCGCATTCACAAGATGCAGCGCGATAGCCGACGCCTCATCCTCAGGAAGAGCGCTTCCCGTCTTTTCTTTGATCAGCTGAAGCGCATGCAGCCCAACAGAATATTCCGCCGGATAAAACCGCCTGATTTCATTGTGCAGGGCATTGGTGAAATTCATACCATCGTGAAACCGCTCCAATGCAAAACCGATATGGTCGGTTAATGTAATATAGACATTCTGGTTAAGCGTAACGCCCAACTCCTTACGGGCATAGGAAATAATATCATTGGATACCTGAATATATTCCAGAGGGAGTCCCGCTAAAAGTTCCTTAAACTTTCCAAGCGCCGCTTCATCTTCCATTCGGAATATTTTATCAATTCGGCTTTCATCGCAGGATTGGCCTTTCTTCTTTCCAAAACCGATCCCGCTGCCCATCACTACGATTTCTTTTCCTTCCTCATCCAGAGCGCTGACTACATTATTATTTATAATTCTCTCAATTACCAATTCTTATCCCTTCTAAACTTTCGCAGTACTCCCCACAGACATGCGTGAAGCAAAAAAACCAAATTTCGTAAATCAATCATTCTCTGATTAACTTACGAAATCTGGTTTTGCCTGCCGCCAGTAACAATCCATTCCCGTGAGTCATTCAACTGTTATAAGTATAAAATCTTTTTCACTATCTGTCAACAAGTTTTTTTGCAACTTTTATCCTTTTTTGTTTATAAGCCATTTTTAATTGTGCAAGGTGCACAATTTTGCAATCCCCGTATAATTCAAACTTTATGTGCACAAAATACCACTTCAGGAAGGAGCAGTCACATGAAACTATCAAATTCCCTTGCAGTCAATAAAGAACAGGCATACAAAATCTTTCCGATTGGAGAAAGTTTTGACCTGATTACAAGAGATCTTTTTCTCGGCGCCACAAAAGCCTGGTTTCTCGGCGTCAACGGTATGTGTAAGACGGAAGTGCTGCAGGAAATTTTTTCCGATCTGCAGAATCCTCTTTTTATGAAAGATAGCGACGTCCGGGATCTATCTCTCTATATGGCTTCAAAGATTGGTTATGCCCAAACCGAACTGACCAATGACTGGGAACAAATTATTTCTGCCGTATTAAGCGGCCCTTCCGTCCTGTTCGTGGACGGCTTTTCCGATGCCATTGTGCTGGATACGCGGACCTATCCTGCCAGAGGGATTTCCGAACCGGACACCGAACGCGTCACCCTGGGCGCCCGCGACGGGTTTGTGGAGACCATGCTGTTTAACGCCAATCTGATCCGGCGCAGAATCCGCAATCCCCGTCTTACTTTCTCTGTCCGCCCGCTTGGCACCGACAGCCGTACCGACGTAGCAGTTTCCTACATTGACGGCTATGTAGACCGCGCATTGCTGCAGAAACTATATGATAAACTGGACGCACTGCGCATTACTTCCCTGACAATGGGCGCCAAAAGTCTCGAAGAACTTCTGGTTCCTAAAAAATGGTATCATCCCCTTCCAAGTATCCAGCAAACCCAGCGGCCCGATGTGGCGTGCAGCTATTTGCTGGAAGGAAACCTGCTGCTTCTGGTTGACAACTCGCCTTCCGTCCTCATTCTCCCCAGCACAATATTTCAGTTTACACAAAGCCCGGAAGATTACTATAAAAGTCCCATTACAGGCAGTTACAGCCGCCTGCTTCGCTTTTGCTGTATTTTAATCAGTCTGTTCCTCCTCCCCGTGTTTCTGCTGCTGGGTTCCTATTTCCCGGATATTGCCGATACACTGTCCCTTTTTCCGGTGGAAACCGCTTCCAGCAACAGACTGTTTCTATATGTGCTGTTCGCAGAATTGTCATTGAACCTGTTCCAGTATTCCGCCGCGCACAGCCCAAGCGCTTATTCCGGCTCTCTCTCCATTGTTGGCGGCCTGATTCTCAGCGATGTGGCAATCGACCTGCACTGGGTATCTCTGGAAGTCATGTTCTATGCCGCCGCCACCATGCTTGCTTCCCTTGCGCTCTCGAGCACCGCTTTCGCCGAGGGAATCCGCTGTTACCGGATCTTTCTGCTCCTCATGACGGGTTGTTTCGGCTTCTGGGGCTTTCTGGCCGGATGTTTCCTCGTCCTTTTGTCCGCCCTGACAACGCCTTCTTTTGCCGGAAAAAGTTTTTTCTGGCCCCTCTATCCTTTTAATAGAGAAGCGCTTTCTACGCTGTTTTTCCGGCGGCCTACCTACAAAGCCCAGCCAAGCAATGTCTGGAAAAGGGAACGAAAAAACAAAACAGGACCGTCGCAATCCCCATAAGGCTGCGCGGTCCTGATCTGTTTTTATGCAATTTCCCTGAGGGATTTTACCGTATATCCCATCTCCTCCCACTTTGTCAGCAATTCATCCAGAATCTGTGCGTTCGTGGCAGACGTGCTATGTAAGAGCACGATCGCGCCCGGATGGATCCTGCCGATCAGCTTATCAAAAGCCTCTTCTTTCGATGGCTGATCCTTTTCCAGCCAGTCTACATAGGCAAGGCTCCAAAAAAAAGTCCGGTATCCCATCTTCTTTGCATGTTGCAGCGTTGCATCGCTATACTTTCCCTGTGGCGGCCTGTAAAATTTTGTCATCTCTTTTCCGGTTATTTCTTTGTATTTGTCTTCCAGCATTGTTATCTCCTGCTCAAATTCCCCATCTGACTTTACCGTCATGTCAGGATGGTGATAGGAATGGTTTCCTACCGTATGCCCCTCCTGTTCCATACGTTTCACCAGATCCGGACAGGTTTCCAGATAATTGCCTACTACAAAAAAAGTAGCGGATACGCCATGCTTTTTCAGCGCGTCCAGTATGGCCGGCGTATTCCCGTTTTCAAAGCCGGCGTCAAACGTCAGATAGATCACTTTTTCATCCGTACTGCCCACATACCATGCGTCCTGCTCCAAAAGCGCCTCCGCACTCGTATTGCCCGTAGGTTTCTGTCCTTCCTCACCAAACCCCAGTCCCCAGTCTTTTGTCTCATGGGCAATGGCAGACGTTTCCTTCCACACGTTTACCCCGCCGGCAAGTCCGGCGCCCAGCATATACATCATAACAAATAAAAAACCGATCCTGGCCAGTACCTTATACTCATTTGCCATAGTTTCGCCATTCCGCTTCTATTTCTTTTTTCCATATATATGCCTGCGTGAGGATGACTTAGAAGCGTTGTAGGAAAAAGCGAAAAACACCCGGCCAGTATTAAAACAGGAATCTTCCATCACTAAAAAAGAAAAAAGGACCGGCAACCGCCGATCCTTAAAACTGCAGGAGATGGGACTTGAACCCACACATAGTCACCTACGTCAGATTTTGAGTCTGATGCGTCTGCCATTCCGCCACTCCTGCCAATTTCAATAAAACTAACTACAAGCCATAACGACCGAATATTATATTATCATATCCGGCCGTTGATTGCAAGCCATAAAATCCTACTTTTTCCATTTCCTGTAATATTCACCGCCTAGGAGTACGCTATACATCCTCGATCTGCCAATCAATCTCTTCCAATCCGTTCTCCCGCAGAAAAGCATTCGTCTTACTAAAAGGCCTGCTGCCAAAAAAACCTCTATATGCAGACAAAGGACTGGGATGAGGCGCTTCCAAAATCAAATGCCGCGGATTGTGAAGCATACTCTTTTTCATCTGCGCCGGTCTGCCCCACAGAATAAATACAAGAGGCCTGTCCTGTTCATCCAGTATGCGTATCGCCGCATCGGTAAATTCCTCCCAGCCAATTCCTCTGTGGGAATTTGCCATATGCGCCCGCACCGTAAGAACCGTATTCAGCATCAGCACACCCTGCTTTGCCCACTTTACAAGATAACCATTATTCGGAATATTACATCCTACATCATCATGCAGCTCCTGGTAAATATTCACAAGAGAAGGCGGAATCTCCACATCCGGTTTTACGGAAAAACAAAGTCCATGGGCCTGTCCGTCATTATGATACGGATCCTGTCCCAGTATGACAACCTTCACATCACATAACGGCGTTAAATGAAATGCATTGAAGATATCGTCCGCTGCCGGAAAAATCTTTCTGCTTCCATATTCTTCCATAATCTTCTGATGCAGTTTTTTGTAATACGGTTTTGAAAATTCGCTTTTTAACGGTTCCAGCCAGTCATTTGAAATCGGTGGCATATCTTTCATCTCCTGTCTTTGCAATCTTTTATAATCTTACCGGCACATGTCTCTCCTGCAAATATTTTTTTACTTCCCGAATTTCCAGTTCCCTGTAGTGAAACAGGGAAGCAGCCAGAACCGCATCTGCTGCGCCTTCCGTCAACGCCTCGTAGAAGTGCTCCGCATTTCCTGCGCCTCCCGAAGCAATTACCGGTATTGACACATTCCGGGAAACGACTTTGGTCAATTCCAAATCATAACCGTTTTTCGTACCGTCGCAATCCATACTGGTAAGAAGAATTTCACCCGCGCCAAGAGCGTCCGCCTTCATTGCCCATTCCACTGCATCAATTCCCATATCGATACGCCCGCCGTTTTTAAAAATATTCCAGCCGCTGCCGTCGGCTCTCTTCCTTGCGTCAATCGCTACTACAACACACTGTCGGCCAAATTTCTCAGCAGCTTCACTGATCAGTTCCGGTCTGGCAATTGCCGCAGAATTAACAGATATCTTATCCGCTCCTTCCCGCAGAATCAGTTTGAAATCATCCAGTGTACGGATGCCGCCGCCTACCGTAAAAGGAATGAACACCTGCTGCGCCACTTTACGCACCATATCAATTACCGTATTTCTCGCATCGGATGAGGCTGTGATATCAAGAAATACAAGTTCGTCCGCGCCTTCTTTATCATAAGCCGCCGCAATCTCCACCGGATCTCCCGCATCCTGCAGGTTTACAAAATTTACCCCTTTTACAACCCTTCCGTCTTTTACATCCAGACAGGGAATAATTCTTTTCGTATACCCGCCCGCCGCTCCGTCCCCGGTACGCGCCCGGCTATCGTTAAAGGTATCCACTCATCTTCCCTCCCTGTTTTTCACTGCTATGAAATTTTTCAATATCTGCAGCCCCACGCCTGAGCTTTTTTCCGGATGAAACTGACAGGCAAATATATTGTCTCTTTCCACAGAAGCATGAATCGTTATTCCATACTCCGTTACTGCCTTTACCATTGCCATATCCTCCGCCTGCAAATAATAGGAATGGACAAAATACACATACGCTCCTTGCGGAATATGCTGAAACAAAGTCCCGTCTGCCGGAAACCGAAGGCAGTTCCAACCGATATGCGGAATCTTGAGTCCTGGCTTTTCCGGGATCCTGATAATCTTTCCCGGAAGAATCCCCAATCCCTTTACGCCTTCACTCTCTTCACTCGTCTCAAATAAGAGCTGCAGTCCAAGACAGATACCGAGAAAAGGCGTCTTTTTGTCGATCACTTCATGGATGGTATCTTCCAGCCCGTAACCGCGGATCCTGTCCATGGCATCGCCAAAGGAACCGACGCCCGGCAGAATCACATGATCTGCCTGCAGTATCGTATTGCGGTCCCTTGTCACGCTGGTTTTCTCACCCAGAAACTGCAGCGCCTTTTCCACGCTTCTGATATTGCCCGCGTCATAATCAATAATCGCTATCATCTCTTATTCTTCCTCTGGCGTAACAGCCGTTATTTCCATGCCAAGTATCCGCTTTAGTTCTTTCGTATAGGATACTTTGTCGGTAAGCGAAGCGATGGCCTGCGCTTCTTCCTCTGCAATTCCATACTCCGACTGCAGAATTGCAAGAATATTCAGGTAACTGTCGTTGACCTGCGCCGCTACGCCATACTTCTCCGCCTCTGCCTGGATCTTCTGGTATTTGTCTACACCGCTGACCAGTGCATGGAGCTGTTCCACTTCCATCCCGTCCAGTTTGCCAAAGTTCTCATAGGACTCAAGCTTACGTTCCATCTCAAGACACAGCATAGCGCCGCGCAGACGTTCTTCATCCCGTCCTTTTAGTTCTTTTGTGACAAGCAGATCATATACTCTCTTATAGTCGCCTTCTTCAAACGCCTTTTTGCTGTTCTGTCTGTCGGTAAAATCAGGAATATAGGAAGTGCAGATCATAATAATACCGTATACCGTAAGCGCCAGAAGCACGGCAGTAAAGATCTTTTTCTTTCCGATTGGCTTCAATGGCTTTTCCGGTTCTTTTGGCTTTTTCTCTTTTTTCGGCTTCGGTTTCTTTTCCTTTTTCGGCTTCGGTTTCTTCTCCTTTTTGGGTTTTGGTTTCTTTTCTTTTTTCTGCTTTGGCTTCTTCTCTTTTTTCGGTTTGGCCGCTTTTTTCTCTTTGCCCGCTGCTCCGGTTCCTTTGTCCAATTCTTCCAGAATTGCAATATTCTCTTGGGAAAGATCTACCTGTACTTCATCATCTTCTTCCTCTTCCGGCACATCGTCATCCATAAAAAAAGCAACCACTTTTTGAAAAAATCCCGGACCCTTATCAGAACGTTCTTTCTTTTCCCGCTTTTTCTTTTCTTTCCTCTGTCTTCTTTTTTCTCCGGGAACATCTTCTTCAGCAGCGAAACCATCAGATACGCTGCCTTCAGCAGGCTCTGTCTCTTCTTCCTGTAAGCCAGCACTTTCCTCTGCATCTTCAACAGACCCGCTGTCGACGATCGCTTCGTTGCTGTCTGCCTTTTTCAGCAGTTCGCTGATCTCCGCCAATTCGTCGTCATCATCCATTGCATCAATCAGATCCGTCACATCCGCATCCTCCAATAAATTCAGTTCCTGCCTGTCTCCTTCGTCCCCGCTCTCAAACGGGTCCGGCTCCATCATTGCTTCCAGATCGGAAAGATCCATATTATGCAATTCTTCCAGATCCGGTGTCTCTTCCACCGGATCCGGCTGTTTCACCATCTCAGCCTCCGGCCCGCTTTCCTCAGAAAACACATCATCCGCCATCTCCGGTTCAGGATCCGGAACAGAAATCTGCTCTGCCGTCTGGGAATCAATATCGTCCTCGTCTTCTTCCTCAAACAATTTGGCAAGTTCCGGAAACTCTACTTCATCCTCATCAAACAATAACCGGGCAGACTCCTCCCCGGCCTCTCCCGTACCGGCCTCCTCCGCCTGCTGACCGGATACACCTTCCAATTCCGTCTCACTGGATGCTGCTTCCCCGTTGACCTGCCGCAGCAGACTATCCAGATACTCTTCATTTGAACCCATAGACTCCTCCACACAAAAACCTTATCTTCTATATTCTGGTCTGTCTTGCTTTATGACGCTGTCCTGTTTGCAATACGCACAGACATACCCTTCCCGATAACGCTCATTATACCACATTCTCTTATTCTATCAAATATCTTTCTCATATTTCACCGGAGGCAAAAAGCACAGCCGGATCTGCCTGAATTGAAATGCCTCTGCCGTTTAATTCTGCAGGAAGCTGATACAATTTATCATGGATTCTTAGCAGTTGCGCTTTTCTGTTGAAATAAACGATTTTTTCAAAAGGAAATCGAATAACTGTCGGATAACGCAGTCCCACGCCCAACTCCATGACAAGCAGCTTTTTATGCAAAGTTCCCTGAAGCCATTTTGTATAATCATCCCATTGCTGCCAGTATACGGTATCCGTCTTCTCTTCCTCCGCCGTTTCTTCCTCCCGCAGCGGCCGTACAATGCGTTCTCCCCGAAAGCCCACTTTACAAAGCATATCTCCTGCCCCAGTTGTTATGATAAAATAATTTTTCCCCTCCAAAAGAGCAGACAGCCTCTGACAGGCTCTTTGTATCTCTTCCTCTGTTTTTTTCAGGGCAAAATCTTCCCCAATTCCTACCAAAACCAGTTCGGCTTCTTTTATTTTCTCCGATATAACCTGCTGCATTGTTCCTCTTTCCTAAAAATATAATACCTCTCGCATCCATCATCAGACACCCATGCCGGCATATCTGCCTGCACTGTTCTCCACGGGAATAAAATAAGCCGGGAAAGACTCCCGGCTTTTATTTTCACTTACATTACCAGATCATCGATCACCCTGACCAGATTACCGATTTCAGGTTTCGAAAGCTGTGCGTTCGCACCCAATGCTTCTCCTTTTTTTCTCATTTCCTCATTGACAAGAGATGAGAAAATAACAACCGGAATGTCTTTTGTTTCTTCACAGTCCTTGATTAATTTTGTCAGACGGTGTCCATCCATCAAAGGCATTTCAATATCGGTAATCACACACTGCACATGCTGTGCCAGCGTCCCTTCGTCCCTGCATTCTTTGATCACATCCCAGGCCTGCTGTCCATTTTCGGTATGGATTAAATTATGGTATCCTGCCTTTTTCAGGGAATCTACAATCAGTTTATTTAATAAAGCAGAATCTTCTGCAATCAGAATCGGCACATCGCAACGTTCTCTGCCTTCAAGGGCATCGATTTCCGTTATCTTCAATCCCGTTTCCGGATTGATATCCGTTACGATCTTCTCAAAGTCAAGAATAATAATCAATTTATCATTAAACTTAATAATACCTGTGGAAACTCCATCCTCCGGTGTTGACACGGTAGCGCCCGGCTTTATAATATCCTTCCAGGAAACTCTATGTATTCCGATTACGGAATCTACATGAAATGCAATGTCCAGCTTGTTGAAGTTTGTTACGATAAATAATCCGCCTGGTTTAGACTGTCCTCTTTGGAGGCAGTTCTTTAAATCAATTGCTGTAATCATCTTATCGCGTGGCATAAAAATTCCTTCTATGCTTGGATGCGCATTTGGCACAGGCGTAACTTCCTGATAAGTGATGATTTCGCGTATCTTTGCAACATTAATGCCATACAGATTCCCATCCAGCATAAATTCCAATACTTCCAGTTCGTTCGTTCCATTTTCCAATAAGATTTTTGTGTCCATACCCTTCCACCTCTCACGTATTGCATCTCAGTGATATATCATCCCTTTCAGCATTATATCATATATTTTTAAAAAAACATATAGTAAACAAACATATTTTCATTCTTTTCTTGAGAATTCTACTAATTTCAATAAAAAATACCCATTTTCGATGGCAAACACGACCTAGAACGCAGCACCCTTTCCTTCCGCACCTTCAATCAAAAGTTCCGCCCCATTAAGCCGTACGACCGCACTGCCAAGAGCCAGCCCCGTTTCAACACACTGATCTGCAAAGGAGAAATAAAAAAAGGACTTTTCGTCCTTCTTCTTTTTGCAGCCGTACCCTCAAAACCGAACACTGGAACCACCAAACACCCATCCCCTTCTCTGG
>CAJUDS010000002.1 GCA_910585345.1 uncultured Lachnospiraceae bacterium
AAGGCCGCCTGCGTGGAAAAATCTCCGCATAACGCGCGGACTATTAGAAAATGCAATCTTTTCTGCCCGGCGTACGCACAGAAATCTATACCGGGCAATTCTCAGGATAACCGATTCTGCATGTTGCTAAAATGTTAACACATGCGTTTGTCCTGTCTCCGCCATTTTATCAGTGTACAAATTTTCCTAACTTTGCTATACTGTTTTTAAAGCATAAGCCGTGCAGAAAAGAGAGGTGCATCTATGAAAAAAAGAAAAGCAGTCGTTTCCCTCGGGCATGAAGCCCTCGGCTATACGACAACAGAACAGTGGGATGCCGTAAAAAAGACCGCAAAAGCACTGGCTGATCTGGCACAGTGCGGCTACCAGCTTACCATTACCCACAGCAACGGCCCCCAGGTCAGCATGATTCATAAAGCTATGACAGAACTGCGCAGAGTGAATCCGGACTACACGCCGGTTCCCATGTGTGTCTGTTCCGCCATGAGCCAGGGCTATGTAGGGTATGATATCCAGAATTCCCTTCGGTCGGAATTTTTAAGCCGCGGTATTTCCACAGCAGTCAGCACTGTTCTCACACAGGTTACGGTGGATCCCTATGACGAGGCATTTTACGAACCGGATAAAATTATCGGCAGATATATGACGAAAGAAGAAGCGGACGTGGAAGTACAGAAGGGCAATTATGTAACGGAATACCCCGGAAAAGGCTTCCGGCGGATTGTCGCTGCGCCAAAGCCTCTTGACATTGTAGAGATTGATACGATCCGCACGCTTTCCGATGCCGGTCAGGCAGTCATTGCCTGCGGCGGCGGCGGTATTCCAGTTATTGAACAGCAGCACGTATTAAAAGGCGCCTCGGCAGTCATTGAAAAGGATGCCATTGCAGGCCGGCTGGCGTCCGATCTGGGAGCTGATCTGCTCATCATTCTGACCGGCGTCGAACAAGTCTGCCTGCATTTTAATACGGAAAACCAGAAATCCATTGCTTCCATGACAGTATCCGAAGCGCAGACATATATCGAAGAAGGCCATTTCGGAAAAGGCAACATGCTTCCCAAGATTGAAGCCGGTATCGTCTATCTGGAAAAAGTGCCCGGCGGAAAGGTCCTGATCACCTCTATCGCACATGCACTGGAAGCCCTCAAAGGAAAAACAGGAACCGTTATGACAAGAACATAACGAAAAAATAAAGAGGAAAGGCGACGGAAACCTTTCCTCCTTTTTTCTCTAAAACCCGCACAGCGTTTCGCTGCCAGACAGTATGGCTTAAACGCTGCCGCTGCACGCAGCCGTTTCCACCACACGCTCCAATTCGGAAAATTCTCCGATACTGACAACAGCCTCCGGCGCTTCTCCAAATCCATATGCCGCCAGTATAAAACGGATCCCCGCCATCGCAGATGCTTCATAGTCTCCCCTCGTATCACCGATGTAGACCGTCTCTTCTTTGCGAATGCCGTTGCGCTCCATCAACAGCCGGATTGTCTCTCCTTTGCACGTTCCGGTATTGCCAAAGCACTCAAAATCATCAATCAGACCGGTGATTTGGATTTTCTGCATAACCAGTTCAATATAACCGCACTGGCAGTTACTGACAATATATAGATGATAGTGCTCTGCCAGTTTTTTCATTCCCGCACGCACACCCGGAAAAGAAATATCCTCTTCATTCTCCTCCAAAAGCTGCTGCTCATATTCACAGCATTTATGCAAAAGCGCTTTCCGCTTTTCCATATCCTCCACATCGCGAAACACATGTTCTGCAATAACATCCATCGGCTGTCCGAACTCCCGCCGCAGTATGTCCGGTGTAATAACCGCATGGGAATACCCCGTCTCCGTGACAGCGCGTTGCCACCCTTTTGCCACAATCGCCGTAGAGTCCCAAAGCGTGCCGTCAATATCAAAAATGAGATTTTTTATCATATTCCTTCTCCTTCTGCCCTTCCTGCTGCCATACTGCCATTGCCGTTCCGATCAGAATACAAAAATCAGAAATATTAAACACAACTGCGCGCAGCGGTTTCCATGGCGCCCCAAAACTGAAATAATCCACCACATATCTGCGCCGCAGTCTGTCATACGTATTGCTGAACGCGCCGCCAAGCAAAAGCGAAAGCCCAATTTTCAGCGCCTTCTTTCCCTTCCGGCCCAGTGTCACAAGAAACAAAACGCTCAGACAGACAGTCAGACACAGAGAAAGCGCCGCCACAAGAGGTCTGACCTTTTCTCCGGCATTCAGAAAAGCGCCTCTGTTATGATATTTTCGAATCAGCAGAGCGCCCCGGCAGATTTTTCTTTCCTTCCCCTCTTCCCCATATCGTTCAACATGATTTTTTAGATACAGTTCCAGCAGAAAAATCCCCGCCGCAATACCGATGTATAACATATGCTCTCTCCTTCTGTTACGTCCTCGAAAGGGGTAATCATTTTTTCTTTTCCTTCTCAAATAAAACCCCGAACTGTTCAAATACTTCCCGGCACAGACCCATATTGTAAGGGCCGCTCTCCCGCAGCGCGCTGATCTCCTCCTTTGTCAGAATAACCTGTTCCTGCGCAGATTTGATCCGTTCCCGGTAGAGCCGCTCCGCAATTTCGATTCTGCGCGTATCCATCGAGCAGACTGCCGCATAATGGTCTATCGCCTCTTCAAAAGGCTTTGTCTGAAATTCCAGCATCCAGCCTCCATGCGCATACCAGTCCGCTTCGTCATCCCGGCTGCAGATCAGGCCGTTTTCCTGCCATAACCCTGTGGTGACATAAGGCAGTCTTTTCCCCTCTTTTCCCTGTTCAAACAAAACTGACAACGCCTGCGCCATCTCCTGCGTCTCCTGTGGCGCCTCCTTATAATGGGAACGGGCATACTGCTCCGTAAGAACCAGTCCGGTCCGTTCACTCGACAAATCGCAAAACATCCCAAGCAGTAGACTGCCGTCTTCGGAAAACACAAGCGCCGCCTTCCCGCCGCTCTCTTCCGTTACATAGATTCCCCCGGACCATTGATGATCATACAACGTAAAGGGATATTCCGGCAGCATGACTCCATGCACACACAATGCCAGAATACAACCTTCCCACAATCCCCTGCTGTCGACTGACAGCCTGCTTACTTCCCTGTTTTCCAGGTCACTCATTCCTACCTCACGGCCTTTCCCACATCCTACTTACAGATTTTTTCAACCTTTTGCATCACACTTTGTTTTGCATTTCTCTGCAACGCCGCCGACCAGTTACAGGGATCGTCTAGATCGCAGATTTTACAGTCTTTCGTATATCGTTTCATCATACCCGGCGGATAGGACGGCACTTTATTGGCCGGCTTCTCCTGATTGTTGCTCAAAGCAGTGCACTGCCACAATTGATAGCGTGTTTTCTCCGTATTCCCTCCGACTTCAAATTCCTCCTGCCCGGGTGCGGGACTCTCGCCCTGCTTGCGGGCATCTGCGCACGGACAGCCCTGTCCTTGGTCTCCCTTGTCCATGTTCACCTGCCTGCTCAAAATCTGGGCATTGCAGAACCGGTTGCATCCCCCTTTGGCTCGTATTTTCACATGATCAATATTCCATTCATCTCCCTGATACAAACCGGAATATGGCATCATCCTCTCAAAATCATCCCGCCCGTCAGGAAATCCGTCCGACTTCAACACAAGTCCGTTTTTTACAAGATTGGCACGCAGGATCATCGATCTTTGAAAATTCGTGTAATGCCCTGTATTCTCAAGTACAAGACTTTCCATGTGGTTTTTCACATACTTGTCTGTCAGTTCATGCAGGATCAATGTTCTCGTCTGTCCGTTGTCCAGCAGTTTGTGGAGCTTTTTATAATACCCCCGCCCTTCGTAGCTCCTCGTCTGGCCCGCTCCTGTACTGCCGTATGTAATGATCGACATGGCGTCCTTTTTCTTTACCGGATCGCTCCATACGCTGCCGCCGTAGGGAACCCGGCTGCTGCAGTTCAGAAATGCATTGCATGGACATTTCACTTTGCGTTTATGATCACCCGGTTTTACGCTGCTGCCCCTGCATCCTTTCGCCCCGTCTGTCGCCTTACCCATTTTCTCCGCCTCCTATCGTTTCAATACGCTCCAGCTCCAAATTCACAAAGCCCCGCCGCAGCAGACTTTCCGCCAGCGCCAGATTGACCACATACGACACTCTTTTATAATTCTCTACCAGAAAAAGCGGCCGCAGCCCAAATGGCTGCACCGCGCTGACTGTCCCGTCCGGGCGAAAACGCGCCCGGGACGCTTCCTGGACGGCAGGCAAAAACGACCACAACACGGCGCTTCCCTCCCCTTCTATCACACACGGTATAAAGTCCATCGATGGCATATACTGTTCCAGCAGTTCCTTAAACCGGTTGCTGACCAGAGGACAGGGACGAAGCGTAAAATCCGGCAGTTCTCCTTTTTTTGTAACAGCGCAGATCAAAATATCCTTATCATGATTCATTATTTTCAGTCTGCAGCCCCCCGTAAAAGGCTTCATTAAAAAATATTCCATCCCTCTGTCCCCCGTATACCGCTTCCCAGTACAAATCCGCTGTCAGAAGCGTATTCTTCAGTGTCCCTGTCAAAAACCGCAGGACCGGATCTGGCCGCTCTGACGCCCGTCGAGCCTGTAATATGCCTTGTGTTCCTCATTGAACACAGTCCCTTCCAAATCGGCGCCCCCAAAATCCGCCTCCTCCATCGCGCTGAATCTACAGTCCGCCTGCCACATCCTGCAGCCCACAAAACTGACCCGTTCATTGTCAGGGCGCAGCCACAGTTCCCCATTGATTTTGCTGACACTGTGGGCGCCCACCAGATCGGCATTTTCCAGATCGGCGCCGTCAAACCTGGCGGCAGTAACCCATGCGCCTTTCAGACACGCTTTTTTCATACTGCTGTTGCAAAACCACGCGCCCTCTAGAACCGCTTCTTCAAAGTTACACCCGTCCAGCTTACAATCACGGAAATCACAACCGCTCAAATCCAGCCCGCGAAAGTCCCAGCCTGTAAAATCAAATCCCCTGTAATCCCGGAATTGATATGCCTCCTCTTCTCTTTCCCCAAACCATTTCCGCAGCGCTTCCCGCCCCATTTCCGGCGTATATCGGCGGCAAACCTGTCCATATCCCATATATTCGCAGACACGGACCCGAAAAGCGTCCGTAAAAGCCATGCCTGCCGGCGTAAATCCCATCACGGCGCGCTGACATGCCAACTCCACATATCCCCAGAAATCTCCCGCCGCTGCACACATACACTCTGCCAGTATGCGCTCCGGCAGCTTCATACGGTACTTTTTAACCAGACTTTTCGTCTCCTGTATCATATCCTCATAAAATGAAAAAATCCCTCTGCCGTCCGCCGTACCCGCCTGCGCCTGCGCCGGGTCCGCATACCAGTCCGTCCCATAAATCAGAATGGGAATCCGGTAATCATGGTCTGTCAGACGCGTACGCAGCATTGTCACTTCCATATATTCCGTCTGCGGACATCCCTCTGCCTGCAGCCGCGCTGTCCCTTTGCAGGCGCCACGCAGCGCTTCCTGAAATATGGCAGTTATTTCCTCCATATGAGAAAAATAATAGGCATTGGCTTTCAGCAGCGCCCTGTTCTTTACTTCAATATACTCGTTTCTGAAATCTTCATTCATCGGTTAATTCTCTTTAATCTTGGACGCCTTCAGGTTCATAGCGCCATCCATCTTAATCGAACTTGATTTACAGGAAATGCCCACTTCCGAACCGGCGCTGATCTTCATTTTCTTTTTCGATTCCTGCGCCATATCTTCTTTGGAAGAGAGCGACAGCTTTTTTTGCGTAACAATTGTCATATCCTTCTCCGCGTTCAGCACAAACTCTTTTTGTGTCTCCATGCCCAGCTTTTCCATCGCGGAAAAAGTCATTTCTTTGCCGCTGCCTGCACTTACTTGCGCACCGGCGTTCATACTGATGTCCTTGCCCGCTCTCGCGTCAATGTCTTTGCCTGCATGGATGCTGCATCCGCTGCCTGCGCTGAGAACAATGCTGTCCCCTGCAGTCATTGTGATATGCCCTCCGGCCAGCACATCAAGACCGGATAACGTATTGATCAAAATACCATGCTGTGAAAAGATCTCAATCCCTTCGTCTTCATGAAGTTTAACAAAGAGTCCGCCTGTTTTGGCCGTAATCAGTATCTCTTTATCACTGATCCTGATTTCTTTGTCATTCGGTGTGCGCAGATATTTGATACCCGGATCTACGGAGCGGTCGCTGACCGCCTGACGGTAAGAAGACTGCGCCACCGCCAGACTCTCGTCCTCCGTCGGAAACAGGATATGCACCACATCATCCACTTCCGGCATCAGATAAAGTCCTGTATGGTTTTCCGCACTGTACGGTGTGATATACGGAAATGCATAAGCCGCCGCCGTATCCTGACTTTCATCCACACAGAGCAGCACTTTTACCGTATCCTCTTTCACTTCCAACACCACTCCCGCCAGCGTCAGCCCGGTTATATGCCGGTTATAGGCCGCCGGAACTTTCAGCCCATTCTCCGGGCACAACACATAGCGGCAGCTAAGCACCGCATCCTTCAGGTGGATTCGCGCCTCCCGCACAAACAGCGGATTGCCTTCATAGTCCACCGTATCGCCGATCGAAAGTACGCTGTCATCCGCCGTCACAATATATTCCATAGAATCTTCTGCCGATACCTCCACGCCTGCCCCCGCATATCTGCGGAAACGCCTGATATTTTTACCTACCGAAAACCGATAAGAAAGCAGGCTGCCCTTTTGGTTGCCCTTCGGTATGCCAAAATAAAATGTCTCCTCCGTTACCGACGGCAAAAGCACGGAATGATCATGGGAAGCAATCCGTTTCAAAAACGCCCAGTTCGTTTCCTCATACTGCAGCAGTAAACGGTTTACCGCAAGAGGCGCAGTCTCCACGCTGACCGATAACCCGTTCTCTCCCGCCAGCCGGTCCGCTATCTGCCTGTAATTCATACCGGCATCCTGAAAAGAACGCGACAACACTTCCGTATCCGCCCTGATGCTGAATGACACGGCCCATACTTCCAGATAATAAACCTGTCCTTCAAAAGAAGCCCTGATATCCTGCACAAGCCCCTTAAAAATGACCCTGTCGGATACCGACACCGTAACCACAGTGCAGTCGTCCGTATCCATCACGCCTGCATTTCCTATTTCCTTTGGTACAATGCCTTTTACATACATGGCCGCATGGTCGTTCAGAGACTGTTCGATCTTCATTTCCACAATGCCTTCCATGGCAAAGGGACTGATCTGCAGCCTGGTCACATCAATTATCATCTTCCTCTTCCTCCTGCTCTTCTATCAATTCCGCCATCCAGGCAATGAAATCCTCATCTCCATACTCCGGTTCCATATCCGTCTGCGCCTCCCCGCCGCTTTTATTGTCCGTCTTTCTGGATCTTGATCACACCGCCGCCGCACGAGCAGATCGCCATCGAGTCACTCATCAATGCCGGAAGTCCGCCTACCATGACATTGGTTTTTCCCTTCAGCCATGTTCCTGCAATCACCGGCGTACAGGGAACGGGCGGCGCCATTTTGGCGCAGGTGCCAAATGGTTTGATGTTCACCATCGGCTTACAGTCTCCGATATTGGCTTTGGCCTTCCCTCCTATTTCCACCCGGTTCACAGGCAGAACCGTCAGCGTTGAAGGCGCGGCCCCGAGCATACATTTCAAAGTCGCTCCGTTCACAACATACGATTTCCCCATACAAAAACCTCCTGTCAGTCAATCATCGTTTTTCCACTCATATCCTGCAGATTCCGCCGTGCCTCCCCGCCGGACACGATTCTGGTATACAACCGCCGCAGACCCAGATACAACTGCAGATTGCTCTGGCAGTTATCCCCAGCCTGCTCCCTTACAAGCAGATACTCCCGTATCAACTGCGATGATATGCGCGAACCATTCAGGCAAAGAGCTGCAAACGACAGATCAAGCGGCTCCGCCTTCGGCGAGTGCAGCACACCCCTGCCATACAGACGCAGTATAAACGGGGCAAGGCTGCTGCCGTTTTGACAGGAAAACGGAACATGAACGGCGTTCAACGTATTAAACTCTGTCGTAAGATCATTAAAGTCCTTATAATCTTCGTATGCCCGCAGTCTTGCACCCTGTTCCAACATAAACCGGCCCAGTTCATACTCTTCCTCCCCCAGCGTCCGCACAGGTTCCAATGTCAGACGATAGGTTTGTTCTTGAAAATCCGCGGAAGCCTCATCGGCCGTCCTTTTTAAAACAATCTGTACCATCTGTCCATACAGGCTATATTGCAGCCGGGCCTCTTCCTTCAAACAGAAAAAAGCCGGGCCGTTTTTCAAAATACCCGGACCAACCCTGATCTCCTTTCCCTGTCCCCTGATCTGAAACCCGCACACTATACCGTTCCCGTACTCCTCAAAAAGCAAAGAGAAAAAGTCCGGCGCATAATCCCGGATAATATCCAACGCATCTTTTTTCAAAATCCGCCCTTCTGCAAACAACGGAAAATACTGCTTTACCTCCATAGCAACCTCCGCCGGCCCGTCTGTCTGCGCCCGGTACAACCCGCCGTCAACATCAGAACAGACCGCAAAAATAATCCACACTGTCATCATCAAACAAAAAGCGGCTGACATTTCCCACACCCAGCGCTCCCTGTCTTCTGGCAGCCGGAAGCACACAAAAATCCCAGTTTTCTTCCCGGTACACAAACAACCGGATCTCCTCTTCCCCAATAGAGTCAAAATCTCCCTGAAATTTGCGAAACACAGGATAAGCCGCAAACAATTGCTCATACGACGACTGTCTGAATGTGCGGATGTCCAAATCGACTGTCCGCCTGCCGGTTTCGTTTCCCAGTCTGTCACATATGGTAAATTCCACCTGCCTGGTAGCGGCATGACGTCTGATATACCCAAACACGGCGTTCCCCGAACGGTTGTCCGATACGATCCGTATCGTCTCCTTTTCATGCGATTCCACCGTAACAATATAAGAAATCTCTTCCGCTTCCTCTGTCATCTCCGGTATCACCCGGCCCGCCTTTTCCATACGGCTGCATAAAATAGCGCCTTCCAGCGCCTTTGTTTTCAGCGCTTCCGGCCCGCCCTTCTGCGGTCTGGCTCTGCGCCCTACCGTAAATTCCCGCAGTGCATCCCGAAACAGCGGGAGCTGGCAGCTCATGCCGGAAAACCGTATTCTGTACCCCGTCAGGATACCATATTCATTACACAACGGCTCAATAAAGCGTTTGACAATTTGATAGATTTCCGGTGCCATCACAAGCTCCAGCGCATCTTTATGTACCGTAAACGTCAGCCGGTATTCCAAATCCCCCGACTCCGTTACCACATTTACCGCACAAAATTCCGCAAATTGTCCGGGCAGCCTGATTGTATTGACCGGATCTCCGGAAAAAAACGCCAGTTTGAGATTCTCTGCCAAAAACCATAATCTATAAAAATTCTGACGTCTGTGCCGATCTGTACCTTCCGGCAATGCAAACCGGGTGGGAACCGTCCGCTCCGCCTCTTCATACAGACAGTTAAACCGTTCATATACTTCTTTTGTCCCGCCATACTCGTCCACACACGAATACGCGTCATAAAACCGTTCTCCGAAAATCTCTTCCTCCCGCCCCGCAGCGGCCAGCATCACGCGTATTTTTAAATACATAAAAATCAGACAAGTAAGACGGTTACCGCCGAAACCGCCGTCACCATTCAAATACCGCTCCCGCAGACGCACCTTATATGCCATACCGGTATTCTCCGTCTCATGCGCGCAGGCAACGAGCGAAGACGCGCCCGCACCGCAGTGAAAAACCAGCTCTGTCACCGGTGCTTCTCCCTCATAGTCTGCCCGCTGGATAATCTCCCGATAAACACGATTGAGCGATTCCGACCGCGCGCTCTCTATCTCATACTCCGGCAGCAGTTTCCGCAGTCTCTGCAGCGCCAGACTACCTCTTTTCTCCGGCATCAGAAAGCACAGTTTTCTGTAGTTTCTTCCATGCTGCGCCTTTGCCAGAGAGATAACATAGGAAAAGAAGCCCCGCAGCAGTACATCGGAAGAAATCTGCGCCGCATTTCCGTCACAGTCGCATACCGCCAGCTCTTTTTCTTCGTATAAAAACAGCTTCAGATTATGGCAGAAAGTCATGCCGCAGCCATACCCATCCCGCCGGATCAGCCCAAGCGCCTCATAGCCAAAGCGAAATACCGCCTGCCCGTCTCCGCAGCGCTGTACAGCCGCCGCGCTGGGACACAGGCAACGGCCATCCTGGAATCTGACCCGTAAAACCTCATACACGCCTGCCGGTGCAGACGCCGCCACCGTATACCCTGCGCCAAAATCAATCACCAGCGGCTCCGCAGCCTCCACGGCTTCCACAACGGATAAAATGGGAAGATACGCCATCGCCGCCGTCATCCCCCGTTCTCTGCATGGATCGCACCGCTGGCTGTTATAAGCCCGTATCACCTTCTGACTGGAAACCGCATCAAACAGCATCACCGTCAGGTCATGATAAATACCGACAGACAATGTGTCACAGACCCGTCCCGGCAAAAGCGACATCCGCTCTCCCCGTACTTCGAAAACGGCCAGCACACTCCCCTGCGCATCAGATAGCGTTCCCACAAAATAATCCCCCGCAAACCCGTGGCGGACGAGCACATCCTCCGCCTCGGAAATCGGTACATCCTTCTTCAATTCTATCTTATACGGCATTTCCAGTTTTTCTGCCGCCAATGAAACTCTGCCTGTCAGATCTTTCAATAACTGCGCTGATTCTTCTGTCAGATCCTCCGTCAGAAAATCCTCTTCTCTTCCCCGGTAACGGAACAAAAGCGCCATCAGCTCCGACCGATTTAACTGTTTCGGATCAAGCCCCGCAGATCTTGTCATAATTTTTTCCCGCACACAGATATCCCGCAGCATAAAAGTTCCCATATCCCGCAGTTCGCCCCATGTATAACGCCGGGTTTTCTGCTCTCTGCCATTTTTTAACAGCCTGTATTTATATGACACCTTCTACCCTCCATCCCGGCCCCGCGTCCGCCGGGTACGCAGCGCGCTTTGCCACGCTAAAACAGCACAAAATTACCGATCGTCGTCTCTTTGCATTCCACTATGCCCGGAGGAATCTCCCAAAAAATACGACAGGATCTGCCCGCCTGTAAAAATATACTTCGTATAGCCGATACCCTTCTTTCATCAGCCGCAGACGCAGCATGGTTAACAATCAGCACCACGCCGCCGTCTTCCCGCACATTGACCCACGCGTTCCGGTACAGACTGCGCATCATATCACAGAAGCACCGTTCCGCTTCCCCTGTCCGGCACAAACGCAGATAAAAATATGCAATTTTGTGGATTTCTCCCACCGTAAAATCTGCCAGCGGCAGTTCCGGTCCAAACGCCCCTTTCAGAATATCCTCTTCCAGAAACTTTACATAAAACGCATCCCGGTTCGTGCCCGAAAAAGCATCCACTTCCCACAAATGATGGAGCAGCAGATCACATAAAAACTGTGTCAGCCTGGAAATCCTGCCCGGTTTGATCACCGGACTGAATATCTCTTCATAACTGTAATAAGGATTTACCGCAATATGACCTTCCGACGGCCCGTACGGATGATAGGCGTTCTTCACCGTAGCTTCCCCGTAGGGGGAGCTGGTATCTGCCACGTCAAAAAACAAATCATTCTCCCGGACGCCGTTCTCTAAGGCTTCCATTGCAGCCTGCCACAGGTGTTTCATCTGTCCGCTTCCTTTCTTCCATACGGAAAATATTTACGCTTCCTCCGCGCAGACAGTCCGGCCGCAGTTTGTCAGTAAACCGATAACTCCCCTGTCACCAAAAACTGCGGATAATAACTCTGCACCTCCCGCACAAGGAATAATGCCTGATCTTCCGTCAAAAATCCCGGAGACAACACGCGGAATTTTAAAAGAATCCTTTCCCGCCCCGCAGAGCAAAACTGGTAGGAAGCGTCCTCTCCGCCAATTTGTCCCAGTCCGCCCTCCTCGATCCCAGTAAGCTCCAGACCCGCCCCCGCTTCATAACCAGTCACAATACGCCCGATTTCCGCTCTCGTCCCCAGTCTGCGCACGGCATGATCCGCCTGCCTGTCGATATGCCGCATCCGGCGGAAATTGGAAGTAAGGGGATAGTGCGGAATCGTAATATCACGGCGGACCGCAATTCTGTACAAGTCAAAATTTCTTTGCGCTTTTTCCTCCGATATGATCTCCAAACCGTCCTCGCTCATGTAAACGTGCTTCACTGCCTGTTCCATACGCACTACATAGCCGTCCTGCCTAAAAGGCAGTCTGATGGTATGACGGTAATTCCATTCATCGATTGCCGGAACGGGAAAAACCGTACATTTCAGACTGAGCGGCTCCACGTTCCAGAGCGGTATCAGATCCGCCCGCACCGGAATATCCCCATCCCGAAAACGAATCTGCCGTACAGGCGACTGCGTCTGAAAGCCTTCGCAGTACACATCGCCGAATCTGTCCAGATAAGGAAGATAAGGCGTCCGCCAATAAATCCCATTTTCATAAAACAGATTCCGCAGTTGTTCTATTTTTCTGTAAAAACGTTTGCATGGCCTGATGTCGGCAGTGACGGCAAAAGTCCCGTCATCTGTCTCCACCGTCATTTCCTGGCTTCCTGCAAAGACTTCCTTCATCCTGCTCCCGGAACACTGACAAAACACCGTGGCGATGCTCTCTTTTGGCCGCCCTTCTTCCATCGGGAAAAGGAAGTCATTGACCATAGAGACATCGCCCGCCAAAGCTACGGCTCCATACAGATAAAATCGTTCCGATACATCCCGCAGTTCCCTGCGCAGCGATTCTTTCAGTTCTTCCAGTGCATTTCTGTTATACCGCACTACTTCCTGAAACGCTTTGCTGATATCCCTGTATTCGGCCCGCTCCGCACCGCTGCTGAGAGCCTTCAGGCGTTCATAAACAAAGCTCTCATCCATTGGTTTCTCCTCCCGTTTCCTGCTGCTCTTCTATCGCTGGAAATACCGGCTCCTGCGCTTTTTCCGCCGCAGGTTCCTCCTCTGCCGATTCGTTCTGTGCCCGCAGGGAAGTAATGATATTTTCCATTTCTTCCGCTCCCGCGTCATCCCCGTTCTGCAGGTAAGCATCTTGTACTTTTTCGTACAGTTCGATCGCCGTTTTGATATCTCCCTCTAATATGGCTGCAAAAGCGGCGTCCTTGTCTGCGTCGATTGTTTCCTGCGCTGTCTCCTGCGACTTTCTGGCCTGTTTCTGCAAAGACAATATGATCTGCGTCGTCTCCTCCGCTTTTTCATTTTCTTCCATTGCGATATAAGAATCTCTTATTTTGATATATTCATCCAGCGCCGCTTCAAAATCGCCCGCCAGAATAGCAGCCAGCGCCGTCTGTTTGTCAGCTTCGATAATCACTTCATCTCTGGCTTTAGCCCGTTCGTCTTTTTCCTCCTGCTCTGTCTGCTCTTTCACCCGCAGCAAGGCCAGCTGCACTTCTTTCAGCCGTTCCGGATCATCTACAATTCTAAGCATGGCTTCCGCCTTTTCATATAATTCTCCGGCCGACGCCATGTCTCCTTCCGCTTCCCGCATGGCCGCGCTTTCCATGTAACCGGCAATCTCTATGCCTGTACTGACCAGTTTCTGCTTCTGCCCAATCAAACTGGCAAGCGGACCAAGTTCTTCATACTTTTTCACGAGTTCCAGCGCTTTTTTATATTCGGCGCGCGCCCGGTCATAATCCTGCGTCTCATAGGCGGTTCCCGCCGTTTCTACCATAACACTGATATTTATTTTTTCGGAAAGAAGCTGTTCCTTTTCCAGACGCTCCGCGTTTTTGTCCAGTTTTCTGCTTTCCTCTACCGCTTTTTCGTATTCCTGTTTTGCAAGCGGGCAGTTCAGCTCCGTCATATACTGATCGCCCGTATCCTCATATACGGCTGCCGTACTGCGTATTTCCTGCTGCCTGCGTCGTTTTCCTCTGATCCAGATTGTCAAAACCGCTGCGATGATAGCGGCAGCTAATAAAAATATCAGCGACCAAAGCAGTATTTTCTTTTTCAGCGCCCGGTTTTCCTTATATGTTTTTTTAATCTCCACTGCTGCCAGGCAGCAGCACGGTATGGCGTCCGCACTGCCCCGCAGATAAAGCTCCTGCAAATCCCCCGTAAATTCCTCTACCGACTGAATGGACTCATAAGCGTCCAAAATCTCGATCCGGTTCACACGGCTCCAGAAACCTTCCGTGGCAACCAGAAGCAGATCCCCCTCTTCCAGCATCATTCTGCGCGAAACGGATATCCCTGCTTTTCCGCCCAAATAGTGGTAGAGATTCCCTGTCTCTTCTTTCTGTCCCATCCCCGCGCCGATACTGCCGCCGCGCTCCTCCAGCTGCTGATACACCGTATGGGGCATACTCTGATGATAAATTCCCGCATTCCGCAGCGCAAACAGCATCACGCTGCCGCATACTCCGTACCGGAATCTGGTATAGTCGGAAACCAGCAGCAGAATACCTGCCTTTAGCCGGATCCGTACGCTTTCCCGCACCAGACGTTTATGCGCCTTTTGCAGACATGCGCGTATCCTCCCCGCTGACAGGCCCGGTTTTTGCACAAATGCCTCAATCGCCGCATCCACGGCCAGCTTTGCGCTCTCCTGGCCGCCGTCGCCGTCGTACCCTTCCGCCACTGCCATACAATAATACCTGTCCATCTCCACAAAGCCGTAATACGTCCCGTCCGCTCCTCCAAGTCCCGCCTCTGCAACAAAGGTGGTTATGAACTGGCTGTTTAATTTTCTCATATGGCTACCTCATGTACCAATCTTACGCAAACGGTCATGCAACAATAACCGCCAGTGCGCTCCGCTGCTCTTTCAGATTTCTGCCGTTCACCGCTTCTATTATATTCTGTGCTTTCCGATAAGGATGGCTCCGTCCGGAAAGCAGCCTTTCCACATCGATTTCGGTCAGCGCCTGCCAGACGCCCTGGCTGCAAAGCAGTGTCAGCATCCCTTTTCTGTCCATCCGCCCGAAGCCCGCACCCGTCACATACAATTTCCTGCCGTCAAAATTTACCAGCGACAATTCCCCTACACTGCGGTAAAACAGGTCATCCCGCGTAAAGCAGACAGCCAGAACAGATACCCTGGGCATCCGCCCCTTGTATAACCTTTCATGCAGCAAAGCCGCCGTGCCGGTAAACTGCCGCGCCAATTGTCCTTCCACATCCTCCACAGATCCAATACCTCTGGCAACGCTCTCACATGCCAGAATTGCAGCATAAGCTCCTGTGACACTGTCAATGGTGCCGTCCGCCAGGACTGCCAGAAAGCCGCCTGCAATCTGCTTTGTCATAAAATATGTATTTTGGTTTACATTGCTTCCTATCGTCTGGGCATTGCCGTAGCGTCTATTCATCGTCTTCTTCCCACTCAAAATTGGCGCCGCACAGAGGAATAAACAGCAGTTTACTCTTTCCCAGTTCGATCTGGTCAAAACTCTCAAGCTGCGCAGGCGCATATACCGCTTCCCCGTTCAGGTAAACCAGTCCCTGGGCATCACCCGGCAGCAGAAACGTACTTCTCTTCTTCGCATCGTAAGAGACAATCGCATGATTTTTATATGAAATATTGTTATCCCCAAGAATCCGGATGTCCATCTCCGGGCTTCTGCCAATGAAATTTTTTTCCGCGATCATCCGGTAGTCCTTACCCTTAGACGGTCCTTCAATACAGACCAGCCATCCCACAACAGGATGCATGACCTCCAATTCTTCCAGATACGTTGTATCTTTGAGGATACCGTCTACATCCTCACCTTTTTTCCTGGCTATATTAACAGCCGTACTGCAGTAGGGACAGATTGTCCCATACCGTTTTTCACTGAATAAATGTCCGTTTTCACATCTGATCAAACCCATGGTAAAACTCCTGTCTTTTCCTGCGCCGCGGACCCAGACTGTCTATTGTATTACGATCTTCTCATAAGAGATATACACAATATCACCCTGCTTAATCCGGTAAGGAATATTTCTCCGCAGCTTATATACCGTATCGCCGCTCTTTTGCCGCAATCCCACCATACCCTGTTCCGATACCGCCTGAATATACCAGTACGCCCCATACCGCACAAAGGATGCATGCTCCGCCTGGATAGAGCCGGCATAGGCTGAGTCAGAAAAATCAATATTTACCATCCGTGCAGGCGTAGATTTTCCAATCAATACTTCTTTTTGTTTTCCCAGCACGTGCTCGTCCCGTATTCCTCCCTGACCGTCTAAAACCACCGCTCTGATCCGGGTTCTCTTTTTCACGTACTCCGTTATATGGATACAGACGAGCCAGATGACAATTCCCCATAAAGCAACCGTGGAAACTGCCTGAAAAATGGATAGCGCACTCTGATCCGCCATATGGCCCTCCCACTTATCATCATATGCTGCAGGAGAGAATCCATCCTCTGCAATTCTCTCCTGCGCCGACTTACTACGTAAGTCCCAAAATCTCCAAAATCTGCCCTACCGTATGAAATTTGGCTGCTGTTGCTTATTCTACTGTGATATCTGCCAACCGGTCTTTCTTCTGTCTTACCACCAGAGTGAATTTCTTCTCCTGGTCGGCATTTTCTTCCTTGTAGGAAACCGGGAAAGCATGGCTGAATTTATACTTGGTTGTTACGTCATTGTGCGTATAGGAAACCTCAACCGCCTTATAGCAGTCTGCGCTGTTGGATGCCACCAGCGACCATTCCAGCATCTTTTTGGACTCGTCCCCGAGAATTTTTTTCTCGGAATCCATATTGATTACCCCCTGTATTACCAGGGTGCAGTAAATATCTGACGAACGTGCATAAGAGCGCTCGTCAATCGTGGAAGTAAATTCCACATAGGAAATCCCTTCCGTTATTTCCGCGATATCTGCAATTTTTAAACTGTTTGCCTGAACTGTTAAAGCCATATGTATCCCTTCTTTCTTTTATTGTCAGCCAATTTCATAAGCCGGGCCGTAGCGCCTATTCGTTTTCTGTGATATTGATCGTAAAGCTTTCCGATACCCCTTTTGATTCAATACGGATGTCGCACAGTCCTTCCGCAATATTTTCCAGCTCTACCCGCTCCCCTTCCCGTATGATCGAATTGTCCCAGGTACCAAACTTCATCCACTCGCTGATCTGTCCGCTCGGTTCAAAGTAAGCGCGGATACTGCGTTCATCTTTGTTGCGCAGCTGGGCCGCCATCATGCGTTCTATGTAAGTGCGTCTCGTCGTCTGAAACACACTCCGGTATGTCCGCCGGTCCATATGCATACTTCTGGCGCTCATAACCGTAATACCGCTGACCACCTTGCCGTCCAGTGTATAATTATCGGAAGAAAAAACAAAGCCGAATTTACTCTGATCGATCTCTTCTTTTACATCATTGGTAAAGCCGGAGATTTCCTTGGCAAACACAATCGGCAGACGCAGCGCATTTTCATTTTCCTCCAGATCAAACCGCACCCCTGGGAAATCTGGATATACCTTTTTCAAATACGTTTTCAAATAATTGGGGCACTGACACGCCGCTACAATGCCTGCCGCCGCAAATTCCGCCCCGATGTACACGCCCTTCATCCAGAACTTCACATCATTTTCCATACCCTTGGGGAATTCCACGCCGCCCGTTTCATTGATCCTGGCGCCTCTCGATGTCACAACCCTCGATTTATCTTCCGGCACCACTGTCATATTGGGGAAGCATGCTATCGCATACTCGTCATATACGTTGCCTGCTATCTCCTCCGCCTTATCCATATAAATCGAAGCGCCGTCGGTCGCCATTTTAGAGAAGGTGCTCTCTTCTCCGGTTTCAAACCCGAAAAATGTCTGTATCTTATATTTTTTTATTCCGTTCAATAGATTCTGCAGTGTATCCATAGAAGAGAAAAATATCGGATCGTCCTCGTCATATTCACCCGCATAGCCCCATTTTTCTGCAAAATCCACTGTCATTTCCGTTGTGTAATCATCCAGTGACGTTTCCCGCTGCAGTTCAATCCGGGGTACGATGCCGAACCAGATAGTATCGGTATAATCCGTCTTATTGTTGACGGTTTCCAGATATAACCGCAGCTTATCCATATTCTGGGCCTCTACCAGCTCTTCGATCGGAAGATTGGTCACCAGCAGAGAAGGCGCCATCCCCTTGATCTTTGGTGAATAAGCGTCAAAAAATGCTTTCACGCCCAAAATCCGTTCAAATACCGGTTTCGCTACTTTGATAAAGTCTTTCTGCCATGTATTGTACAGAGCGCTGTAATTGTTAAACAGTTCCACCTTTTTTCCGGTTTCCATGACAGCCAGTTTAGAGGACATCTTATTCGTAAATGCGGAAACCACCAATTCCTGCATCAGAGAAGACACCTTCTCCATGCCGGTTTCCTGCTCTTCTTTAAATCCAACGGCGGCCCTGCGGCGCTGTTCGATCAGTTCATAACGCTCCTCTATCTCGGATACCAAAAGCTCCGTAGCTTTATCGTCCACCTCCAGAAGCGGTATCTCCTGCCCCGGCTGGAACGTGATCGTCTTCATCTCGCCCTCCCCGTCAAAATAGGGCAGCGCGGGGGCCGGCGTCGCTCCGCCTTTCTGTCCCGCAGCCTCAATCGCCACCAGGTTTTCCCGGATTGTCCCGATCATCAGCGCAATCTGCGTAGGGAACTCGTTGTAAAAGTTCTCTGTCTCATTGATCTTCTTGGAAAGCATCTTAAGCCGCTTTAACTTGGCCGGGGAATCGCTTTCCAGTTTCATGCTCTCTTTTGCCAGATAATTCACATCCTTATTCAGACGCTTCATATCATTCAGCGTCTTTTGCGGAGAAAGCATTTCCAGCATTGATTCATAATTAAAAGTTACGTTGGGCTTATTAGAGCTGCGCTTCTCATCAATCAGTCTTATAAAAGTTTTCAGAAAATTGTTGTTGCGGTCAATCACGATCTCTTTTACAAACTGAGCCGGAATCCCCATAGGACGCTCCAGCGTATACACCATTCGCTTGCTTTCCGCATCAAAATAACTGTAAATGGTAGGCGCAAATTTCCGCAGAAACTCGTCGAAACTGTGTACCAGCAAGTGACTGTGGATTTCCTTGATCTTTTCGTCGGTCAGGCTCTTGCCCGTCGTCTCAATACCCGCCATCAGATTGATCAAATCCAGGCATTCCGGATTGATCACGTCAAAAAGTACGGTTCGGTTCGTTTGCTTAATAATTTTCATAGGTTTGTCCCTCACGCTTTCAGAGTCTGCAGACATTGTATGCCAGGCAGACAGCAATACTGTCAATAGTAATAGAGACAAGATGCATTTTCACGCTTATCTTGTACAGATTGTAGCATTCGGGACAATTCAAGTCAACGAGTATTGCCAATTTTTACCAATTTTCCGCACCAGACATCCGCTGCATTTATTTATCATGCTTTTTTACCATTCCGCCCCAGACGCAGACTTTCCCGGACATGAATATCCGGGAAAGACCGGCCGCACCCGGCTGTGCGCACAAACCGCCTGCATGGAAAATCCGGCGGAAAAAAGAACGATAACGCCGCCACACGATAGTTCTGTTAAAACAATCCGGCCAGCTCCTGGAAGGTATGCTGTACATTGATCTTTCCCAGTCCCCATTCTCTGCTCGGATACTGGATGTTTTCCTCCCTGATTGCACCCAGGGCCAGATAATATTTGATCTCCCGGCTGGATGCCAAAAGATAATGCTCCTCCACCACACTCCACTGCATCATCTGGGCAGCCGCGCCTGCCGCAATTGCAGCCGCCAGAGAACTTCCTGTGCGCTTGCCAAGTGAGGTCGAGATATTTACGCCCGGCGCTGCAAACTCCGGTTTAATCCGTCTGTCCGCGGTAAATCCCCGTCCTGACTTATCATAAAAACTGCCGTCCGCATCGTTATAAGCATTCACTGTAATCACACTTCCGGTCATGGAAGGCGCCGTGAGCGTGATCTCCGGATCCGGCCGCAGGAACCGGGTGTCGCTCTTGATAAATGCTTCAATCGGAAGCCACATATTATACGCGCCGCCGCTGATCACCAGCTCCGCCTCTATTGTGAACGTCCATACGCCCGGCGTAGGATTGACGAATCGAAACAGCATCAGGCTTCTCCCGGAAGCCTCCTCCAGCAGAATGCTGTTGGTCATAATTACCGTGCGGTCAAAAATAAAACGGTGCTCCTCCGTCCGGCGGCTTTTACCTGATATCCCCGCCGCCGTCTCGCCGCCCGGCGTCCGTACCGACATCCGGTAGCGGTTAGGACCTTCCGCCCACACTTCCAGGATAAAGCCGTTTTCCCCTTCTCCGACCCGCAGTTCCACATTCTGCGGCTCCATACTGGAAATCCCCTGAAAATGGTGCCCCATCGCCCCTTCATTGCCGCCGCAGGCCACAACCGCCCGGCTTCTTCTTGACGCTGTCGTATCCAGATAGCGGTCCAGTATGGAGGAACCGGTATGACTGCCATAATTGGTCCCGATTCCCAGACAGATGATGATGGGCCTTTCCGCATCTACCGCAAAACTCTCCAGGTATTTTACCGCCAGCAGGATATCCGCCTCGGAATATGCATCCGCATCTTCGGGCAGGATATAATAATCGCGTAAATACTGCTTCGCTCTTCTCAGCTTCACAACGACGATATCCGCATCCGGCGCCGCCCCTAGGAAGCCGCGGCCTCCGTCCAGAGCGCTGCCCGCCGCCACGCTTGCCATCGCCGTTCCATGGCCCTCCGTATCCCATGTCGGCACAATATCCCGCGGTCTGTCTGACTGCAGCGCTTCGTTGATCTGTTCCCGCACATACTCAGTCCCAAACAGAAATCCTTCCGGCGCCGCGCCGTCCTGTATGGTCTGGTCCCAGACTGCCAGAATCCTGCTGTCCCCCGCAGCATTGCGGAATACATCCTGCGTATAACGGATTCCGGTATCAATAAAACCGATGATTACACCGCACCCGGTCAGTGACAAAGGCTCTCTCTGCACCTGCGCAATGCCTGACTCTGACAGCGCCAGCATGTCAAAGGGCTGATTGCCCGGTATTTGTTCCTGCTGCATCAGCCCATAACATTTTGGTACCATATAATAGGAATACCTTTCTATAAACCAGTTGATATCCCTTTCTCTCCCCGTATCCGTCCGTAAATAGAGAATGCTCGTATCCGCATCCAGCGGCACGATGCAATAATCCGTTACGCCGGTTATATTCGCCGGCTCCTTTACGGCATAATCTACCAGAAGTTCTACATACTCTTCCGAACTTACTTTTTCTTCACATGTCATGGAAACAACCCGTTATCGTATTCTTATTTCCATCATATGATACAAAAGCAAAAAAATGACAGTGCCAGACAGATCACAGCAAACCGCCGCCCCGTCCGCCGTCAGTCCGCAGCCGGGGCAGAAACGGCGGCATCCTCTATCTGACGCATCCCGTCCATCTCTTCCAGCGTATAGCCGTTGCGCCTGATATCAATCACAGGCCCTCCGGTTCCCTCAATATATTCTCTCGTAATCGTCACTCTGCCGATATTGTCGTCTTTGGGAATTTCATACATAATATCGAGCATAAATTCCTCAATAATGGCCCGCAGCGCCCTGGCACCGGTATCCTTTTCCATAGCCTTCTCTGCAATGGCCTCTAACGATCCCTCGTCAAATTCCAGCTTTACCTCATCCAGCGCAAGCAGTTTCTGGTACTGTTTGAGAATCGCATTTTTCGGTTCTTTCAAAATATTTATCATCATTTCCTTTGTCAGCCCGCTGAGCGTATACAGAATCGGCAGTCTGCCAAGAAACTCCGGAATCATACCGAACTTTTTGAGATCTTCAATCGTAACCTTGCTTAAAATATTTTTATCCCTGTCATATTTGTCCTTCAGCTCCGCATTGTATCCGATAGACGTCTGTTTATTGAGCCGTTGTTTAATGATTTCTTCCAAATCCGGAAACGCGCCGCCGCAGATAAACAATATATTTCTTGTATTGACTGTCGCCAAAGGCACCATCGCGTTTTTGCTGTTGGCGCCTACCGGCACTTCCACTTCCGCGCCTTCCAGCAGACGCAGCATCCCCTGTTGTACCGATTCGCCGCTCACATCCCTGGAATTGGTATTTTTCTTTTTGGCTATCTTATCAATTTCATCAATAAAAATAATGCCCTTCTCAGCCCGCTCCACGTCATTGTCTGCGGCCGCCAGCAGCTTGGAAACAACACTTTCAATATCGTCTCCGATGTAACCGGCCTCCGTCAGGGAAGTGGCGTCCGTAATCGCCAGCGGTACATCCAGCAGCCTTGCCAGCGTCTTCACCAGATATGTCTTGCCGCAGCCTGTCGGCCCGATCATCAGCATATTGGACTTCTCAATTTCAATCTCATCCATCGTATCCGTGGCAACCCTCTTATAATGATTATAAACAGCCACAGATATAACCTTTTTGGCATGTTCCTGTCCTACCACATAATCGTCAAGCTGCGCTTTAATCTTATGAGGCGCGGGAATATTTTTGATATCCAGCACGGGCTGCTGTTTCTTTTTCTCCTTTTTTTTCTTCAGCTTCTGCTTATTCGGTATCCCGCCGTCTCCCTGTAAATCCGCAATATTTACAAAACTAATGCTGGGAAAGCCTTTACCGCTTTTATTGATATTATCAAACAGATCATGATTGAGCATCCCCTGGTAATCAAACTGGCTGACCGTATCCATCGTTTTGTGCATACAGTCATTGCATACGCAGATATTATTGGGCAGCTTAAACATCTTTCCCGTCTTGCTTTCCGGGCGGCGGCAGATAAAACATACATCCTCGTACTCGCTCTCTTTTTTGTCCGCCTGACCGCTTCCTTCCGCGTCTGCCTGACCGGCATTGTCCCCCTGCCCTGCATCCCCGCCGCTCTCCTGCCGCTCTTCTCCCGCCTTCTCGGACAGTTCTTCCCGTTCTTCGTTTTCTATTCCCTCATTATCATATAAATCTGACATGTATATTCTCCTTTTATTTTCCACGCCTCGCCCCGTTTGGGCACATCTCTTTTTATTATATAGCATCCCCCATTTTCCTACAAGTTAACATTTTCTAAAAACGCAGGCAGACACCGCAAAGAGGCGTTGTACCCAGCCCGGATACAACGCCTCCTTTTTGTTCTTTTTCCATACCAAGTCCTACTGTTCCAGGTCTGCTTCCTCCCTGGAACCAAGCGTCACCGTCACTTTTTTCTCCTGATATCCGTTTGGACTCCCCTGCTGGATTGTAATCTCCACTTCCGTTCCGGCCGCATAGTATTCCATCATACTCTGCAGCTCTTCCATGGAAGACACACTGCTGCCGTCAAATTTCGTAATAATATCGCCTTTTACAAGTCCTGCTTTCTGCGCTGCCGTGCCCTCGTAAACCTGGCCTACATATACGCCTTTCGGCATCCCGTACATCTGCGACACTTCTTCCGTCACATTGACGCCGGAAATTCCAAGATAAGATTTTTCCCCTTCCGCAACCTTCTCGCCTTTCGTCGTTTTAGACATCAGATCTTCAATAATCGGTTTCGCAGAAGATATCGGAATCGCATACCCCATGCCCTCTACTACGGAACCGCCGATTTTATTGGAATTGATACCGATGACTTCCCCTTTCACATTGAGCAGCGCGCCGCCGGAATTGCCCGGGTTGATTGCCGCGTCCGTCTGAATCAGTTTGTTTCCGTTATTGGTTCCTTCGATTTCTCTGTCAAGCGCGCTGATTACGCCTGTCGTAACAGACTGTCCGTAACCAAGCGCATTGCCGATGGCAATAGCAGGTTCCCCTACCGTCAGGGCGTCTGAATCTCCCAGCGTAGCGACTACAATACTGTTCTTTGTAGAACTCTCCACCTTTTCCAGCGGTATGGCAATCACAGCCAGATCCTTATCGGAATCGTATCCCTTTACCTGCGCTTCCACCTGTTCGCCGTCAATGAACTGAACGCTCAGCGCATCCGCATCCGCAATCACATGTTGATTTGTCACCACTAACAGCTCCGTATCATTTTCACCGACGATAATACCCGATCCGCTCGCCTGGTTCTGGCTTTCCAGCGTCTGACCAAAGAAATTGGACTGCTCCGTATAGGAATTGGTAATGGAGACAACGGCAGGCATCACGTTTTTTACCACTCCGGTCACATCCGTCGTTACTGTCGTCACTGAGTTGCTGACCGCCGTCACACTGCCTGCAGCCGCCGTATCCGCTTTTTCTACGGGCGTCTCCGCCGTCACTGCAGGCTCGCCGCCTCCGCCCACCAGTCCGACAACAGACTGCACGCCATAAAATCCGGCTCCCGCAAATATACCAAAGCAAAGCCCTACGCCTGCTCCGACCGCCAGTTTCCTGACCCATTTGTTTCCTTTTTTAGGAACCGGCGGTTCCGGCGGCGTCTGCGGCGCGTTCTGATAACCGCTGTACACCCCCGGTGTACTATTTTCATAATTACTGTCAAAATCATTTGGATAATTATTTCCGTACATAATCAAACCCCTTTTCTGTTTTGTCTGCTTTCCTCAGGAATTTTGCTCTTCCTTTTTGTCTGACTACAGTATAGCTTTCGTTTGTGTCCAAAATGTGATGAAACTATGCAAATTTTATAAAATTCTTACTCTACCGTAACCGACTTGGCAAGATTTCTCGGTTTATCGACATCGCACCCTTTTCCGACGGCCACATAATAACCAAAGAGCTGCAGGGGAATGATCGCCAGCGAATTGGAGAAAAATGGATTTGTTTCCGGAATATAAATGACATAATCCGAAACTTTTTCGATTTCTTTATTGCCTTCGTTTGTCACTGCCAGCAGAAACGCGCCCCTCGCTTTTACCTCCACCATATTGCTGATCGTCTTCTGGTAAAGCGCAGGCTGTGTGGATACTGCGGCTACCAGCGTCCCTTCTTCAATCAGGGAGATCGTGCCGTGTTTTAATTCGCCTGCGGCATATGCCTCAGAATGAATATAGGAAATTTCCTTCAGCTTCAGAGAGCCTTCCAGAGAAATGGCATAATCAATGCCGCGTCCGATAAAAAATACATCTCTTGCCCCGATATAACGATTGGCAAAATGCTGTATTTTTTCTTTGTTATTTAACAACAGCTCAATCTGGTCCGGTAACCGTTTCAGATCCCGCAGAAGAGCGCCGTACATTTTCTCATCTATCGTCTTTCTCACCGAAGCAAATTTAACCGCCAACAGATAGAGCGCGATCAATTGCGCGCTATACGCCTTTGTCGTCGCTACGGCAATCTCCGGTCCCGCCCATGTATACATGACATTGTCCGCCTCTCTTGCAATAGAACTGCCCACCACATTGACAATCCCCAGTACTTTAAATCCTCTCTGTCTCGATTCGCGTACCGCCGCCAGCGTATCCGCCGTCTCGCCGGACTGGCTGATGGCGATGACCATGCCGCCCTCTTCTAAAATAGGATTCCTGTAACGGAATTCCGAAGCCAAATCCACTTCCACCGGTATTCTGGCAAGGCCTTCCATTACATATTTCCCGGTAACCCCCGCATGATATGCGCTGCCACAGGCCACAATATGTATTTTTCGTATTTTTTTGATCTCTTCCTCATCAAGCCCCAGCTCCTCGATCTCTATCCGGTCCTTCTGAATACGGGGAACGAGCGTATCCGTCACTGTCTTTGGCTGTTCATACATCTCCTTCAGCATAAAATGCTCATAGCCTGCCTTTTCCGCCGCATCCGCGTCCCATTCGATCGTAACAGGCTCTTTTGTGATCTCCTCTTCATCCATCGTATAAAAATGCATATGGTCCGCTTCCAGACGCACCACTTCCTGCTCATCTACAAAATATACCGTTCTCGTATATCGAAGGATCGCCGGCACATCAGAGGCAATCAAACATCCTTCGCCGCTCTGTCCCACAATCAGCGGGCTGCCCTTTCTGGCGGCAAAAATTTCTCCCGGATGGTCGGCAAACATCATACCAAGCGCATAGGACCCCTCTATTCTGTGCAGCACCTTCAATATCGTCTCCAAAGGATTGCCGTTATAGTAGTAATCCAGCATCTGCGCCACCACTTCCGTATCCGTGTCCGAGACAAACTCATAGCCTTTTTTGATCAGCTTATTGCGCAAAGGAATATAGTTTTCTATGATACCATTATGCACGACCGTGATTGTCCTGTCCTTATTAAAATGCGGGTGGGAATTGACGTCATTCGGCACCCCGTGGGTTGCCCATCTCGTATGACCGATTCCGGCTGTGCCTGGCATCGTCTCTCCGCCGTGCGTCAGCTCCTCCAACACTTTCAGTCTGCCAACCGCTTTGGTAATATTGACGTTTGTCCCGTCAAAGACCGCCATACCCGCAGAATCATACCCCCTGTATTCCAGCTTGGCAAGGCCGTCTAAAATCACAGGCGCCGCCTGCCTCTTACCAATATATCCAACGATACCGCACATATCCAATCCTACCTTTCCGACAACCCCTGCCAATAATTTTTATTCATACTGCACTGAATTACAAGCCGCCTGGGCAGCCTGCGATAATTTTTCCCCATCTGATAGCCAAGGAACTTCCAGCCGCTTCCCCAGAGCATGGGAATTATCAGATTTTGATTGCCCGTCTCTTTCAGATAGCCTGCTGTCTGCCTGACAAGCCTGATCCCCTCTGATTCTGATTTCACCGCGCGAAAAATCTCCGGATGATCGGCCTGTGAAACGCCCAGATCAAAATTTCTGTGAAAGTTCTGACGCCACGTATAATTATGGGAATGCACCACCTGCGCCTCCGCCACATAGGCAATCCGTTCTCCTGCCCTGATCACGCTCGCCGCGTAAATCATATCCTCATTAAATATGGTATGACGGATAAATCCGCCCAATTCATCAAAGGTACTTCTCTGATAGGCGGCGCAGGCATTGGAACAGAAAAAGGCCTTGATGCCGATCTCCTGCACATCCTCCTGCCCCTTGAGCCTGGATACTTCCGGATAATTAAACGCTTTTGTAAACCGTTCCACCGGATTGCAGCCGTCTCTGGGAAGCTGCCTTGCATAGCTGACTACCGCCTCTCCCGCAAGAAGAGGCGCAAGAAGCCTCTCAAGCATATGGCGGTCCGCCGGAACCGCGTCCTGCGTCATACAGACAAAATACGGCGTTCGCGACCTTTTCACTCCTTGGTTTCTCGTATTTCCATGATCAAATTCCCATTTTGAGAGATGATGAACCTCTACATTGGGATATTTTTTTATCGGTTTGCTGCCAAATTTCAGCCGTTCAAAATATTTTTCTTCCGTGTTCATCAGAATGATTTTTCTGACCGCCATGCTCTGGTTTGCCAAACCCTCCATCAGTTGTATAAATTCTTCTCCCGGCTTGCAGGTCGGTATAATGACATCTACAATTGGCTCCATCTTTTTGCTTCCTCTGCCTTATATTTGTATGTTCTTTCAGCTATAACATATATCCCGAAAAAGGGACCGAGATTCGGCCCCTTCCGATTTTTTCTATATAATTATGCATCTTACGCTGTTTGTGGGAACCGGTTTATACGGTTTCCCCGCCTCTACTGCTTTGCAGCCGCCACTTCATTGCCTTCCTTCTGCGTGAATTCATCCGCCTGCGTATTCGCATATTTCCCGGTGTCGTTCGCCACCTTGTTGCTGAATTCCTGCACCTCCGGAGATACCTGGTAACTGTCCTCATCAAAGAGGAATTTATGAAGCTCAACTACATTTTTCTCCAGATCCTGCGGAATGACACAGCTTCCCTTGCTGCTGACCCTTCCGGTCGTGCGGTACTGTTCAAACGGGAATCCGTCATTGCCAACAATACTGTAATCTGCCAGACTGGACATTACGCCCAGGATCTCTTTGATATCCAGGGAAGTGGATACATTTTTCATCACGCTGTTGGCAATGTCATTCAGTTCCGAAACGCTGGCTCCTTTTGCCTTTTCCGCAATGGCCGCAATGACGTCTCTCTGACGCTGTGCACGCTGGAAATCGTTGCCAATGTAACGGATACGGCAGTACGCCGTCGCCTGCAGACCGTTCAGTGTCTGCATACCGGCATGGGTCACAGGTGTATAATCTTTGCCCTCCGTAGCCGTAAACGTCACGCCGTCGGTAGTGGTACCCACCATACTGATCTGATAGTTATTCAGATGGCTGATTTCCTTTTCCGTCACGTTGATCTCCACGCCACCCAGCGCGTCAATCACCTCAATCAGACCTTCAAAGCCTACCGTTACATAATCCGTGATATTCATATCCAGATTTTTATTCAGCATCATCATCGCCTGCTCAGGGCCGCCCTGCGCATAAGCGGCGTTGCATTTATTGTAACTGTCATTTCCAAGGTTCAGATACGTATCACGGAATACGGAAAGCAGTTTTACATCTCCCGTGTCCTGATTGATGGAAGCAATTATGATCGTATCGCTTCTCGTCCCTTTGCCAAGAGAGCCTTCCCGCGAATCCACGCCAAACAGCGCAATATTCCGGTAGCCCTTCATCACCTCGTTCTTCTCTACGTTTTCGTTCATCTCCATGACAATACTTTCTTCATCAATTCTGATCTTTTCGACTTTTTCCGTCTTCAAAACCATATAAAGAAAGCCAAGCATTACCAAAAGAATAATGATTTCCGCAATAAACAGCATCGTCTTTCTGCGTCTTTTTGCCGCCCGTTTCCTTGCGGAAGACTTCTTGCCGCCGGAAGATTTTTTCGTTCTTACACTGGAAGAGCGGCTGCTTCCCGTATGCGAAGGTCTGCCGCTTCTTTCGTCAGAAGGCCTTTTTTTATTGGTGGAATGCCTCACATTCTTTCCATTTTTTGTTGACATATTCCCTTTCTCCCTTGTCATTTGCATGTACTCTAATATGCGTTTTTATTAATAAACCCTTTGAAAATTGTCAGAAACAAAATTTTGACGTCCAAGGCCATCGTCCAATTCTCAATATAAAAAATATCATAATCAATACGTTTGCGTATAGAAGTATCCCCTCTGTAACCATTGATCTGCGCCCACCCGGTGAGTCCCGGCCGGACCTGATGCTTGATCATATACCGGGGAATTTCCTCCCTGAATTTCTCCACGAAAAGGGGTCTTTCCGGCCTGGGTCCCACCAGACTCATATCGCCCCGCAATATATTGTATAACTGGGGAAACTCGTCCAAACTCGTCTTGCGCAGAAACTTCCCCACCTTTGTTACTCTTGGGTCGTCTTTTACCGTCCATGCCTTCTTTTCGGCAGACTCCTTCTGTATTTCCATCGTACGGAATTTGTACATCTGAAACGGCTTATTGTGCAGTCCAATCCGCTCCTGTTTAAAAATGACAGGCCCCGGACTGGAAAATTTTACCGCCGCGGCAGTCAGCAGCATAATCGGTGAAACCACCACAAGCCCCACAGCGGAACCGATCACGTCCACCGCCCGCTTCAATACCCAGTTAAGCGTATTGGTCAGCGGCACATAACGGATATTGATAACAGGCAGTCCCATCAGATCTTCCGTATAAGGCCTGCTTGGAATCAGACTGTTATAATCCGGTATAAATTTAGTATGCACACCGGACTTCTCACATAAATCGACAATTTTTTCCAACATGCCATAATCCTGAAGCGCAAGCGTGATAGCAATTTCATCCAGCTTGTTTTCAGGAAGAATGATCGTCAGATTTTCGATTGAACCCAGTACTTTGACGCCTTTATACAGAGTACCGCGCGGCACCCTGTCATCCAAAATGCCCCGCACCACATACCCCCATTGGGGATTTGCATTGATCCGTGTGACATATTCCTCCGCAGCCCTGGAATAGCCTACCAGAAGAATATGCTTCAGATTATAGCCTTTTCGGCGGAAATACTGCAGTGTATTGCGCAGAACCTGCCGGCTCAGCGTCGTCAGCACAATGTTAATCACATAAAAGATAAAAATCATCGTACGTGAAAAGTTCGGCTGGTTCACGACATACAACACAACGATAAAGAGCAGCGCTCCTACCGTATTGGCTTTCAGAATGCCGTACACTTCGTATTTTTTACGGGCAGTCCGTTTGGACGTATACATATTAAAGGAATAGTAGAGGATAATATAACCCGGCACAATAAAATAGAGGGCATAGAAATAAGTATCCATACCAAGGACGCCTACACCCGCTCTTTTTGCCGCAAATATGCTTTCAAATTTTAAATACCAGGCTAACATGTAGGAGCATGCTACGATAACAGCATCAATCAACAAGTTCAATCTGTTAAAATATTTCTGGTTATCTTTTATCATAACAGCACACTCTGTCTCCTATCCTCATAACATATTACATTAATATTACAAAAAGTACAACTTAAATTTTTATTAATAAAAAATCCGTCGAATAAAAAGATTATAAAGCAGCTCCCCTTCCAGCCTCAAATAGACTGACAGCGGTACGTTCCGGCACGCTGCTCTCCGCGCCCTGCCGCTCTCTGAGAAGGACATCCGCAGACCCTCCCAAATGCCGCGCGCATAAATTCCTCCCAATCCTTTTTTCATAAAAAAAAGATATTTTAGGAAAAATCCTGCAAATAAAAAGGGGAAATTCAATAAAATCTGCAGAAAAGGCATATTTTTTCCAATCAGATAAACGCTGTTGCGGGAAGAAAGCCGTACCTTGAACGCGTTATAGCGGGAACCGGAAACGGCGCTGCCGACATGACGGACGACCGCTTCGGGCGCAAACCGATTGCTGTATCCATGCAGCCTCGCCCGGTAGCCAATGTCGATATCCTCTAAATAAGCGAAATGCGCCTCGTCAAACAGTCCCAATTCCAAAAGAATATCCCGCCGGTATATTGCCGCCCCTGCGCAGGCCGCAAATATGTTACACGGTTTTTGATACCGTCTCTCATTTTTCCCTTTGCCTCTGGCAAAAGCCCACCCGAAGGCACAGTAATAATCCCCGGCGTCATCAATCACCTGCGGGTCCTTCATTGTGACCATCTTGGCGCCTGCTGAAAAAAATCTTTCATTTTCACACACCGCTTTTGTCAGATAAGAGACAAATTTTCGGCTTACTGTCGTATCATTGTTCAGCAGAATCACATAAGGGGTGGCGGCTGCAAGAATTCCTGCATTCACCGCGCCGCAAAATCCTCTGTTTTCCGGAAAACAGATCAGCTTCACTGCCGGAAACCGCCGTCGGATAAACGCCGCGCTTCCGTCCGTAGAACCATTGTCTACCACGATCACCGGAAAAGACGTATCTTCGCAGGCGTACAGGGACGACAGACAATCATCTAAATATTTCATTCCATTGAAATTCGGTATAATAACCGTCGTCTCTAGCATAACCACTCCCAGCGCCGTCCATTTGTATTTTCCGAAAATGTCATAAATTCCTCCCTGCTGCATTCTCTGCGCCGTGTGTACCGCAAAATCCTGTTGCTCCATTGCCCGTTGTAAAAAATGGATCCCACAGTATCCGGTACCCCAATTGTGCAGCCCGCCTGCCAAAAAGCATACTGGCGGCAACAGGGTCCTGCTCCTTTCGGCAGACAGCCTGCAGTTCAGCAAGCAGCTCAGGACGTACCCGTATGTTGCGCACATCCACTGCCGCCGCCTCCTGCTGCAGCACGGCGCGATGCATATAACCGCTGAAGTGAACGGACAGACCGCGGTACAACGCCGTACCGTCTTTTGTATAGGCTCCGCCCACAATTTTGCCTGCAGCGACCACTCTGCCCCCGACAGCCGCCAAATCCGGCCGCTGCACTAGGATATCGCCATCATATTCCACTCTGAAGAATCCAAGGTGACGCGTGTGAACTACCTGTACCGACCATCCCCGCCGTCTGCAGAAATCTTCAACCGCGCGCCTTCCCGCCTCGTATGCATATAATTTGCTCCCGGGATTTTCTGCGGTAGAACCAGTGTGACACCGCCAGTGATACAACACATACGGCACATGCACAATACGCTCTCTGTCGAAAAGCAAACGTTCCACCGCACGCAGCGCCAGGTCATGGTCCTGCGCGCCGTCATATGCACTGCAAAAGCGCAGCGCTTTCATCAGCCGCGCTTCCATTACCATAAAATGACAGATGTAATTGTTGCTAAGTATTAAATCTAGATTAAATTCGTCTTTCCAATGTGGATCAAAGTACTGCGACATATCCCCGTTGCTCTTATCCTCATCAGAATATAACAGTCCCGGCGCTTTTTTACAGGTTTGTCCGGCAGCATGGATTGCCTCCATCATCCGGTATAGGGCGTCGGCTTCCAACACGTCGTCATGATCCAGCAAACCGATATAACTCCCGCGGGCTGCTGCCAGCGCCGCATTGCTGTTTTCCGAAATGCCTTTATTTTCCTGCAGCCTCATATAGCGGATTCTGCTGTCCTTATAGTATTTCATGACTTCCTGCAGTTTATCCGAAACACTGGCGTCCGCAATGATCAATTCAAACGCGCTATATGTCTGGCTCAGCACGGAGTCCACCATCTCCCGGAAATGCTTCACATCCGTTTCATAGGCAGGCACCAGGATACTGAAATATTCTTTCCGTTTCCATTCCGCATTTTTCTGTCTTTCCAACTCCTGCTGTGTGAGAATTCTCTTTTCATAACGCACGTTTTTATTTTGAATCCGTTCCAGACCGGCGTACACTGTCGGCAAAAACCCATTTTTCCTACAGTATCTATATGCTTTTTTTAAATTAGACAGCTTAAAAACCGCTGATGCCATGCACCTCTCCTTTTTCCTGACGTAACCGTGTAAGCAAATTGGATTCTGCATCAGCAGAATCCAATCACATTTCCCGTATTTTGAAAGCAGTGTCAGAAATGAACCTCTCCGTCATGTTCCAGCAGAGACACGCCCGTAACACCGTCCAGACTCTGCAGTTTTTGCAGCATCCCGGAAGGCTCTTTTGCCTTGCATTCAATGACAAAATCCACGCCCGCAACGGAAGCATTTCTCGATTTTACGACCGCAGTCCTGCGTCCGCTTCCTTCTTTTACGATCTCCATAATCCGGGCTTCCCGCTCCAGGGAATCACAATTCACAACGAGAATGCTACCGGCCGTGCCGACCGGTGTCAGCTCCAGTGCAAACAGCCCTATGGTTACAATCAGGGAGGAGATAAACGCAATCTCGTAGATCCCGGCCCCGCATATGATCCCTACGCTGATCGACCAGAACAGAAAGACCAGATCTTTCGGATCTTTTACTGCCGTACGGAAACGTACGATAGAAAGCGCGCCCACCATACCGAGAGAAATTGCCAGGTTAGACTGCATCGCCAGAATGATGCTGGCCGTAATCACTGCGATTGCCGCCAGCGACACATTAAATGTTTTATTATAGAATGTCTTTCTTGTGGAAAGATAATACACGGCAAATATATACAATGCCAGAATCACGGTGATCATCAGTGTGATACACACGGTTGTCGTTGTAATGTTACTGCCCGTAAAGCTCTGCAGTACGGATTTTTTAATAATATCCCGAAAACTCATTTTAACCTACCTCCTGCACAGGGAACTGTATACTTTCTTCCTAAATAATATTTGGAAAAACTCGTCTGTTGTAGCTTCCCCGTTTCCAGGTTGTCCCGGATAAACGCAGGAAGATATTCGTCAAACTTCACTTCCAATAGCTGCTGTCCTTTGGCAAGCACAGGATAACGCAGCGTATCCTTTTCGAAAAAACGGCCTGTTTCCATCGAAGCAGTAATATTTCTGTCGAAAGTAATCCGCACATTGCCCGCCCGGTAAATAAACGGAATCCTCTCATATTCTATAATGGTTTTGGCCCGCATTCCCCTGCTCATCATCAGAACAAGAAATTGTTTTAACACTTCCGGATACTTCTGCGCCTCCCGCGTATGCATAGGAAGCGTGTTCCCCCTCAGGAGCAGATCGCACTGGGCGCGCGTAAGCGACGCCGACTCTTTACAAGTCATACCGTTTTTCTTGCTTTTTTGCTCCAAACGTATCCCGGCATCGGATACGTTGTAAATCCTGATCCTGTATTTTGCCCTTTCATTGATGCCGTCTTCGTTCTGGTGGAAGCAACTGTCTTCGTAGTCGTCAAAATAAACGCTGCGAATCCAGTAGCTCCCCCGCTCACCCGCATTGGCATCCAGCGGAATCAGATTTTTCAAACGGTAGTATAGCTCCGCCCTCTGCCGCTCATCAATCAGAAATTTATATTCATGTCTGTACTGTCTTTGCCTCTCCATGCTGTCTTGTCACTTCTTCTCCAGAAAAATTTTTCTCGTTATGAAATTATAAACCATAACAATACCTGTGGCAATAACTTTTCCAAAAGTTTCCGCCCACTGTCTGCTCATATACTGCATCAAAGCCGGAAGATGCAGATAAATTCCCTCTATGCACAAATAAATAACCAACTCGTTCAGCAGCAGTCCGACCACGCTCAGCGCCGTAAAAATAAGGAATTCTTTTCTCTTATCCGCATGGTCCTTCCGCTCAAATACAAACGTCATGCTGGCCGTATAATTAAAGATCAGGGAGACGGTAAAACTGAAAAAGTTCGCTGCCAGGTAATGTACGCCAAATACGCTGGAAAGGAGCTTGAAAACGCCAAAATCAATGAAAAAGGCAATCAACCCTACAACGCCGAATTTTAAAATCTGATCAATTAGTTTCTTCATGCCGCCGTTATTTACCCTCATCCAGTTTCTTTTTCAGTTCTTCGGTAAGCGCGTCAACTTTTGCCTGCGCGTCTTCCAGATTTTCACCCTTTACGCCCATGTAGAATTTAATCTTCGGTTCTGTACCGGACGGTCTTGCGCAGCACCAAGAATCGTTTGTGAGGTCAAAGTACAGTACGTTGGACTGTGGAAGCCCGGTTTCAGACTCCGCGCCCGTCGCCAGATCCGTTACCCTGCCGCTGACATAATCACGGATAGCCGTTGCTTTCAGCTCGCCAAATTCTTTCGGCGGATTGCTTCTCAGACGGTCCATAATTTCCGCGATCTGCTTGGAACCATCGATTCCTTTCAAGGTGATGGCATACTGGCTCTCCTTGTAATAGCCAAACTGTTCATATAATTTCAGCATCTGGTCCCAAAGCGTAATTCCATGCTTTTTGCACCATGCGGCCGCTTCGCACAGACACATCACGGCGACAACCGCATCCTTATCCCTGGCATGGGTTCCCACCAGGCAGCCGTAGCTTTCTTCCAGGCCGAATACATAATTATTGCTGCCAGTCTGCTCGAACAGCTTAATCTGTTCCCCGATGAATTTGAATCCTGTTAAAACTTCGATACATTTTACCTGGTACTGATCGGAAATCGCTTTCGCCATATTCGTTGTCACAATCGTCGTTATCAAAGCCGGATTTTCGGGCATCGTGCCTCCCGCACGGCGTTCCCGCAAAATATACTCTGCAATCAGCATACCCGACATATTGCCTGTAAAGGGCACGTATTCCCCTGTTTTCGTATCTTTGGCGTAAATCCCCAGACGGTCCGCATCCGGATCAGTTGCCAGCACGATATCGGCGTCTTTCTCCTTTGCCAGCGCAAGCGCCAGTGTAAACGCTTTGGGATCTTCCGGATTCGGATAGTCCAGTGTCGTAAAGTCAGGATCCGGCAGTTCCTGCTCCGGTACGACATACACATGTTTGAAGCCAAGCTCTGAGAGAATCCGCCTTACCGGCACATTTCCCGTACCATGGAACGGTGTGTATACGATTTTGATATCATCAGCCATTTCCTGAATAATTTCCGGATGAATAATCTGCTTTTTCAGCTCTGCCATATAAGCGTCGTCGATCTCCTGACCGATAACAACGTACAGGCCCGCTTTTTTGGCCTCTTCCTTATCCATCGTCTTCACCGTATGATAATCAGTAACCGCCTTTACTTCCGCAATGATTTCTTTATCTTTAGGAGCCGTCACCTGTGCGCCGTCCTCCCAATATACTTTATAACCGTTGTACTCCGGCGGATTATGGCTTGCAGTCACTACGATGCCGGAAATGCAGCCCAGCCTGCGCAGGGCAAAGGAAAGCTCCGGCGTAGGGCGAAGCGCGTCAAACACGTAGGCCTTGATACCGTTTGCCGCCATACACAGAGCCGCCTCATCTGCAAACTCCGGAGACATCCGGCGGGAATCATAAGCAATGGCAATTCCTTTCTCTTTGCCGCCCTTTTTTAAAATATAATTGGCAAGTCCCTGGGTCGCTTTCCGCACCGTATAAATATTCATACGGTTGGTGCCGGCGCCGATCACGCCGCGCAGACCCCCCGTACCGAATTCCAGCTCTTTGTAAAACCGGTCTTCCACTTCCGCGTCGTCATCTTTGATTGCCATCAGTTCCTTTTTGGTTTCTTCGTCGAAATAAGAATCCTCCAGCCAAAATTGATATTCCTCTTTGTAGCTCATTACCATACCTCCTGATTTTATATATTTCCAAATGAACGGGCCCGCTAAAAACCTGTTTCATTCATTTGTTCCCCTCCATAGGCGCAGGCTGAAATCACTCCTGTCCAGAGAAAAATTAGGATTATAATAGGGATCCCCCTGTTCCAGTACATCTTTCCATTTCCGGCGAAACCGCGCCGACTCTTCGTCATACCGCCGCGCCCTCTCATCCTGATCGTCCAGTCCCCGCGATTTGGATTCATAATGATAGAGCTCCGCAAACGGCGTAAATACATTCAAAAGCCCCTGTTCCCGCAGGCGCAGGCAGAAGTCCACATCATTCAGCGCCACTGCAAAGCGCTCGTCCAGTCCGCCCAGCTCGTCAAACCGTTTTTTCCGCACAAGCAGACAGGCGCCCGTCACGGCGGACACATCCTGCGCATAGCACAGTCTGCCCATATAACCGACGTTTTCATAATTGACTTTATAATGAGAATGACCGGCAGTCCGGTGCGCCCCCAGCCCAAGAACAATACCGGCATGCTGGATCGTCCTGTCTGCGTAATACAACTTAGCGCCTACCGCTCCCACATCTTCCCGCTGCCCGTACATCAACAGCTCTTCCAGCCAGTTTACCGTGATCACCTCGGTATCATTGTTCAGCAGCAGCAGAAACTCTCCCTCTGCATAGGAAGCTCCGAAATTATTGATTTTGGAATAGTTAAATTCTCCCTCATAGGTCACTATTCTGATCCGCGGATGTCTGCCGATCTCTTCATAATACTCCCTGATTTCCTGCGTCGTACTGTTGTTCTCCACGATAATAATCTCATAATTTTCATATGTGGACTTGTCCAGTATCGAAGAGATGCATCTGCGTAGATCCTCCGTATGGTCTTTATTGGCAATGATAACCGATACCTTCGGATACGCAGTCAACTGGTATTGGATGCGGAAGATCGTCTCGAACGCCCGCGTACTTGTAATTTCAAAATGCTCCATGCCGCAGACACGCAGATGATCGGCAATCGCCCCTCTGGCAGACTCAATGCAGTATAATTTAGCGCTGATATCCGAAGCCACGCTCGCTTTATGGGAGCGCCAGTAGTACAGAAGCTTTGGAACATGCACTACCTTTTTGGCGCGGGTTGTCAGACGCAGTATCATATCATGATCCTGACTTCCGTCAAACTCCGAACGAAACAACTCCGTACCTTCCAAAAGCTCCCTTGCAAAGGCGCTGAAATGGCAGATATAATTGTTGGCGCGCAGATTGTCAATCGCATAGTCCGGTTTGAAATGCAGCGTAATCATATTATCAATGTTCCCGTTTTTAAATGTGGCTTCATCGCAATAGATATAATCCGCATCCTGTTCACAGATTACTTTCATATATTCAAACAATACGCACGGGTGCAGAATATCGTCATGGTCAAACAAGGCGATATACTGCCCTGAAGCCATACGATAACACTCGTTTGTATTGCCGGAAATTCCTTCGTTTGTATCCAGCTTCCGATAGACAATCCTTCTGTCCTCTGCCTGATACCGGCGGCAGATTTCTTCCACATAGCCATGCTCCCCGTCAGAACCGTCCGCCAGACACAACTCCCATTTTTCATAGGTCTGGGCAATGACCGAGTCGATCATCTCTGTCAGGAATTTGTGCGGCGTATTATACAGAGGGACGAGGATGCTGAACGTAATATCCTTTGGAAAACTGGTCCTGCGCATGGCCTGAACCTGCTCCTGCGTGGGAAAGCTGGCCTTCCCATGCTGCCGCATGGCCTTCTTTTCTATCAATTTGCTGTGCAGCTTTCTGGCAATTCCCCGCGGGCTTCCGAGTCGGACAATGCGGTCTTTCATACGGATGATCCAGTGCATGACGCTGCGCAAAGGCTTTGACAGCTTCCAAAGCGGATTGTTCTTAATCCGTTTCAGCTTAAAATCCAAATCTTCCGCCTCCGCTTTTGCAGCCGCGAGCCTGGCCGCCAGATCCGTATTCTTTTCCTTTTCTTTTTCATACGCCAGACGATAATAGGACAAAAGCTCCTCCGTCTGCTCTTTCTTTTCGATGTTTTTCATATTTGAAAGCTCTTTTCCGTTCTGCAGTACAGTTTCTGCTTGGAGCATCTGTCTTTTGCCAGCATGGATACGGTGTAAACGCCTTTGGGCAGCGTATCCTTCGGAATCCTGCATACGAAACCGGCAAGCTCCACCTGTTTCTGCCGGGGCAGAATGCGCGCCACGTCCTCCCGGTACCGTTCCAGCACTTTGGCCTCGTAAATCGTTCCCTGTGGACCGTGCAGCAGCAGTTTCCTTGCATAACGGCAGTTATCCATCCCCAGCACATAGGACCATCCCTCGATCCAGTATACGTCGCCCCGTTCCGTGAATTCCAGTTTCTTTTCCTCTCTGGCATGCTCCACATTGACAATCAGACAGCCATTCTGCCACTTCACCGGCTCGCGGCCCTTCCAGCGCTTCACTTCGGTATAATAGTCCCGCTTTTCAAATGCATACATAAAATTCGGGTAATACAGGCTGGAATGCACAGCCAGATTTCTGCTGTAAAAAGGGTCAAAACTTTTCAGCGAAGGATGTCTGCCAAACAGCCTGTCCTTTTCCTGCAGGAGACGGAGCCATTTCTCATCGGACAGATTGTCGTCTCCCCGGCTGAAAGACTCATGGTGATACAACGCAACATCGCCCCGAAATATGTTATAATATCCAAGCTCATACAAGGTAAAGCAAAAATCAACGTCATTATAAGACACCTGCAGCCCTTCATAAAAGCATCCTGCTTCCCTGAACTTTTCTTTCGAGACAAGCAGGCAGGCTGCCGTTACTCCTATCATATCATAAATATGCCTGTTCTGACCATGATAATACGAATTTTCGTCATGATGTTTGAGAAGTTTATGCACAGGCCCAACTTTGATATTGGTAATACCTGCATGCTGAATCAAATCGCTGTCCGGATAGAGCAGCTTTGCCCCCACCGCGCCCGCATGCGGCAGGACGGCCTTTTCCAGAAGTTTCAGCAGCCAGTCCTGCTGCAGAATCTCCATATCGTCGTTGAGAAAGAGCAGATAGTTCCCCTTTGCTTCCTGCGCGCCGAGATTGCACATTTTAGAAAAATTGAAAGGCATGGGCGCATAGAGATAGCGGAAATCATACAAAGACGCCATAGCTTCCACGGCGGCTTTGTTTTCCGCACTGCTGCCGTTGTCTGTCACGATAATTTCCAGCGCAATCTGCGGTCCATCTCCCATGGATAATGTTGTCTTTTCACGCAGACTCGACAAACAGGTGCGCAGAACCTGCGGATTATCCCTGGAGGGGATGATAACCGATACGGACAGTTCCCGCAGTCCATCTGCCGCCGCTCTTCCCGTCCATTCCAGGAACGATGCTTCGTTTTCCACATCGTCTTTCTCTTCCTTCATATGAATCAGCACACGGCCCACAGGTGCGATCGCCTTCTCCCTGTCGTTGGCGCAAATCCATTTGCTGTCGGTAACTTTGCGGGTAAGCGTCCGCAGCAGTCGGTAGCACGCCCGGCTGCTACAGTCCGTCAGACACTTCCGCCATGTCTCTTCTGCCATATCCGCCAGCAGTTCCCGCCGCACTGCAAAATAATGTCCAAAATACTGAAAACAGTCAAGCGTATCCGGCGACCACTGCGGCTTGAACCAGGGCGCATACCGCTCTCCGTTTTCGTCGATACAGTCCTCGTCCGCATAAGCGATCTGCACATAGGGATGGGCCTGAAAGAACGCCGCCATCACCCCCGCCGCCTTTTCTTCCACGATACCGTCTCTGTCAGCAAATACCACGATCTCCTCCGGCAGAAGTGGAAACTTTTCCCGTTTCCAGTCTTCGTTGTGCAGATACCACTGCCTGTAGCAGTCTTTCTGACGTTCCACTTCCTTGGCATATTTTTTATAACATATGCTATTTAATTTCCCCTGAATTTCTTCCTTTATTTTGAAAGCCATGTCAGTCCTTTATAAAGTCCCCGTTTTTTCTCTTTTTCTTCTCCGCTCATACCCGCGGCCATCTTTTGAGAAATGCGGACGATTTCCAGCTCCACATGCAGACTGCCCGCCTGCGCCTGTTTCCCGTTACAGATGACGATGCCCGGATCCTCCGTAGCAAACACAACAGCCTGATCGGAAATTAATTTTCCATTTAACTTTATTTCTTTCCCTCTCAAGGACAACGCGGTTCCGCCTATTGACAATGCGCCCACCTGCACGATACAGTAATCGAGCGCCGGGTCAAGGCGAATGGCGCGCAGCCCCTGCCGATATTCTATATCTATTGTTATTTTTTCTTTTTCGCAATATACGTCATGCAGGAAATATGATTGTGCCTCGGAAAACCCCTCTCCGTAATCCTCATAAATCTGGATACGGTTTCTCTGCCGCTTTTCCACATATTGATGTACCAGCGGGACCGCCGGCACAACCGGCATGTCAATGGCATCCCGGATTTCCACCATTGACATGCGGCTGCCTGTGGCGCTCTTCTGGAATACCCTCTCTTTCTCCACGATCTCTGCCAGAAACGTTTCGTTCCATGCTCCCTGTTCCCGCCATCCCATTACTTCCCGGATCAGCGAGAGACTCTTTTCCTTTCTTTTTTCAGAACCGATCCCATAACAATACAACGCCCTTCCAATCAGTTCCTTCGCAGAAACCTTTTCTTCCGATACCCATTCATAGTCAATCAGATTCCACACGCCGCCGCTCACGATGATATTGGAAAAAACCATGTCATAATTATAGACGGGCGGGTTCGTTGGATATTCCACCATTTCCCGGTATTTCTCAAACAGTCTGTCAAAACCGTCCATATCGCCGCGTTCCAGGCAGTCGTCAAAAAGTTCCTCCAATGTCCTGCCTGCCAGATAAGTAAATACCGCTTCCTCTCCGTCCAGCGTACACCGGTTTACCGCCAGAGCGCTTCCTTCATATGCCGCCGTCAGCTTACGGCAGGTGTCCTCCATTTTTCTGACATGAACCTTCGCTTTCTCATGCAAAGGAATTTTACGCACTTCCAGGTTCCCGCTCTGCCTCTGTTTCCGGATCTCTGTTAAAATGGCGTACTGCGGCGCCCTGTCATTGGAAAATCTGGCGTAAGACACCGGAATCGCCTGGCCCGTAACCAATACATAAGAATTCGAAAACTGTGGAAATAACCCTTCGCGCACCAATCCGTCATATACGTTTTTTTCATCAAATAAAAAAAGCCTGTCCCTGTCAAAATTTCTGTTATTATTGCATAACTCGCCGATTCCCGGCAGTCTGGCATCGGAATAGAGACAGGTCATAAATTTATAGTCCGGATATGGATAATAGAAAGAATAGTCGCTGACACCGCTGGCACGGCAAATCTCTTCCAGCTCTTTTCTCGTAAAAGTACGCACACCGCCGCCCGCGGGATAGCCTTCTATCCCGTCAAAATATGTTCCCAGATGGTCTTCCTTACATCCTGCCCAGTACTTCAGTCCGAAACGGTTTTCGATGGCAATGACCATACGGCCGCCCGGCGCGAGATGCTTTTGCAGAATCGTCATAAACATGGTAAAGGGATTGCTGCCGCCGATATAGCTCTGTGCATATTCAAATACACCGATCAGGAAAATATAATCATAATCGCACGCCAGCTCCGGTTCGATGTCCTGAAAATTACCAAGCCGGATTGTCACATTGCGACAGTCAGGATGGCGGTATGCATTAATGAGACTTCTCTTTTTTGACAATTCGATACAAGTGACACTTCCCGCCTTTGCCGACAGAGCTCCTGTAATCGCCCCGCAGCCGGATCCCACTTCCAGTACCTTATCCTTTTTTCCGACCGGAATCCAGCCTACAATGTTTTCCCGCAGATGCGAGAGATGATAGAGCACCGGCCAGCTTTTTGCCTCTTCTATGATTCTGCTGTAAGAAGACGGCCCGTTCGTCTTTACAATTTCCAGTATCTCGTCTTCCACTGCGCCGTCGCAGTACAGATCCGCACCGGGATAATGGGTGTCATCGATCGTAATATTCCCTATTTTCTCAATCATCCTATACATCCTTTACCGTTACTCTGGAATCCATATCATAGTATCCTACCGTATCTTTATCCGATATAACCGTGATATCCATCACATCATAAAGTCTGTGATATACCATAAAACGATCTCCCTCGTATCCTGTCAGACCGAGAGAAATCAAATATTCGCCGCCTTGTAAATTCATCTTCTGGGTAAAGACAGCTTCCTTCACCTCTCCTGCATGCACCGGCTCTAAAAAAGACTTCTCTACCATCGAATTGGTTCCTGTAATTTCCACACCCTTCGCGTTTTTAATCGAGCACGCAAAAATAGGCGCCGGCAAATCTTGCCAAAACCGCACCCGCATATGCACGGAAAAGCTGCTTCCCTTTAATACCGCATTGGTATGCATCCCTTTGTCATCGGTGATATAATACTCTGTAATCACCGCCTCTTTTGTGCCATAGTCCAGAGTCCCCGTATCCGTTCCTCCTGCTTCTGACCGTATTTCTCCCGCTTCTGTCCCATCCCGCCCGGCGGCGCTGGTCACTTCCTCATCTTCCAGCAGATCCGTGCCTGCTTCATGGACTTCATGCGCTGCAAACTGCCCCACCAGTACCTGTTTATAGAGATCAATCATTTCTTTGGGAGAACCCTCAGCCAATTTTTCTCCTTTATTCAAAAGCACAACCCTGTCACAGTATTTGCTGACGCTGCTCAGATCATGACTGACAAAGAGAATCGTTTTGCCCATCTTTTTAAACTCTTCAAATTTATGATAGCATTTCGCCTGGAAAAACACGTCTCCCACAGAAAGCGCCTCGTCGACAATCAGTATTTCCGGATCAATATTGATGGCCACCGCAAAGGCAAGCCGGACAAACATACCGCTGGAATACGTCTTACAGGGCTGATATACATAGTCTCCGATATCTGCAAACGCAAGAATGCTTTCCAGTTTTGCGTCGATTTCCTCTTTGGAAAAACCGATCATCGTTCCGTTCAAATATACATTCTCGACTCCGTTGTACTCCATATTGAATCCGGCCCCCAGCTCAAGCAGCGCTGAAATTCTCCCATCCACCTCCACGCTCCCTGCAGTTGGATTGAGTACGCCTGTAATAATTTTCAGCATCGTCGATTTGCCGGAGCCATTGGTTCCAATAATGCCCACCGTTTCTCCCTGCCGGACATCAAGATTTACATTACGCAGCGCATAATGCTCTTTATAGCGTTTTCCACGGGAAAACCCTAACGCCTCTTTCATTCTGTCCATCGGTTTATCATACAATTTATAAATTTTGTTCAGATCCCTGACCCGGATCGTAACGTTCTCATCCATATGCTGACTATCCTCTCTTCGCGCTGCAGCCATGCAGGCACGCGCAGCTCCTTTCCGCGGCTTTCCGCTCTCACACTCCCTCTTCACGCTGCTGCCATACAGGCACGCACAGCGGCGTCTGCACAGCGTTGCAGCGCTCAGAGCACATCCGCAAAGTGTATCTTGAGGCGTTTGAATATAAGCGCGCCGATTCCGAAGATTACAACTGTCGTAATCCAGAAAAACATAGTTGAATAAAAATCTTCCCAGAACCATGTCTTTTCCAACAGGGCGCTGCGGTAACCGTTGACAACGTAAAACATCGGATTTAATTTAAACAAAATCTGGTACTGCTCCGGCACGATACCCAGTTTCCACAAAATCGGTGTAGCCCACATTCCTACCTGCAGCACGATCGCAATGATGTGGGTCAGATCTCTGAAAAAAATGACAATAGCGCATGTGGCATAAGAAATTCCCAGTACAAAAATAAACAGGCAGAAACTATAATAGAATATCTGCAGCGTATAGGCATCCGGGAAATAACCATGCGCCATAAAAAGAAGCAGCATAAACAGCACAAAGAAGCCATGAATAAACGTAGCTGCAATAATTTTAATAATTGGCAGGATACTGATTTTAAACACGACTTTTTTCACAAGATAGCTATATTCCAGAAGCGCGGTCGTCCCGTTGCTCAGAGCCTCCGAAAAATAAAACCAGGGAACCAGTCCGGCAGTCAGCCAAAGCACATATGGCGCTTCCACGCCGCTGGCAAGCGTCTCCGCCTTGGCATTCAACCCCTTTTCAAAGACAAGCCAATAAACTAGAATCGTTACCACCGGTTGTATAAACGCCCACACAATGCCCAGATAAGAACCTGCAAACCTTGTCTTGAAATCGTTTTTCGCCAGCTTCCAGATTAGACGCCTGTTCTGATACAATTCTGCCGGCAGTACGGTAATTTTTTCATACAACACAACATAGAGCGCCATACTGGCCACAATAATGGCCGCAGCAATCCACTTTTTAATCCGTTCGTCCTGCGGATTCGCAAACTGGTTTTCATGCAGCACAATAACCAGCAGAAACGCAATGGCAATTGTGAAGACAATGGCGATATTGGCCCGTTTTGATATTTTTCGCTTATTCATTTTAACCTTTTCCTTTGGTATATGCCTTAATTCCCTGCCATTTCGTATCTTTGTCGGAGATAATCAACGATACGCCGTCCTGCAGCGGCCATTGTATACCGATGTCCGGATCGCTCCACAAAAGTCCCCCTTCATCGCCCGGATGATAAAAATCCGTACACTTATAGGCAAACTCTGCAGAATCGGATAATACCAGAAAGCCATGGGCAAAATTCTGTGGGATGAAAAACTGTTTTTTATTCTCTGCTGAGAGCCGGATACCAAACCACTTCCCATAGGTGGGAGATCCTTCCCGCAAATCCACCGCCACGTCAAATACCTCGCCGCTTACAACGCGCACCAGCTTGGCCTGGGGAAAATTGATCTGAAAATGCAGTCCCCGGAGCACGCCCCGTTTGGACGACGACTGGTTGTCCTGCACAAATACCTGATCGATACCGACTTCCTTAAAATCATTATAATTGTATGTCTCCATGAAATAGCCTCTTTCATCCCCGTGTACTGCAGGCGTAATCACCTTAAGTCCTTCTATTTCACATGTTTCCACCGTAATTTTTCCCATTTTCATCACTCCTGTCGTTATTCATTCAAAAAGCTGACATTGAAGTCCACCCGTCCTTCAATTCCATCCACTTTACCGCTGGAAGTGTACTGCCACATCTGGTATTTCCCTTCATATTGCGGATGTTCTCTGTATTCTGCCAGCCAGATTACATTCGAATCCAGCCTGGTCATGTCAAGATTATTATAGTACCAGTTTCTGGAAGCGTAAATGCCCGCACGGTATCCTGCATTCTCGATCGTCTCGCAGAACGCTTCCACCACATCCGTTCTTGTCACTGTATCCAGGCCATCCGCTCTGCCGTTTCCGCCTGCGCCCTCTGTGTCAATAAACATCGGATAATCAAGGGATCTGCCTCCATTGAGGCACAAAACCATACTGGCCTCCTCCACTGCCTCCACCACGTTCGTAGCCTGGGTAAAGAAATACAGACCGATCTTTACGCCCGCTTTTCTGGCGCCCTCTATATTCCGGTAAAAATAAGGATCCTCTACAAGCGTGCCTGTTGAAGAACCGCGGTATCCACAGCGGATGATCGCAAATTCCACACCGGCTGCCCTGGCTTTCTCCCAGTCAATTTCCTTGTTCCACTTCGATACGTCGATTCCAAAACTGCGGTTCTCTTCCGACTGCTGGATACCTGTCAATTCCGTCTGATCAGCATCCTTAGCCGCGCCGCCTGCTTCCGTGTCCTCTTTTTCCGCATCAATTTCATCCTCTGTTTTAATGAGCAGTGAAATATCGTCAATGGGAATATACTCCACCTTTTCCTTCACATGAATGACAAGAGGCGTCGACGGTACCTTATAGCCGTCCGTCTCGGCAAGCGCAACCTCATATTCTCCCGGCTTCAGGTCGCCTACATAAATAATGCCGTCCTGATCCAGATCTTTATACTGTTCGCCGTTCAGCGTAATAAACAGCTCTCTTCCTGACACCAGCTCTCCCAGCTCGTTTAGCACCTGAACACGCAAATCCTTTTCCACGGAAGTAGCAAACAGACTCAGCTTTTTCCCCGTACTTTCCATCAGCTTGTCATAGTCTGATTTATCCCGGTCGAAAAAAGTCTCGTCGCCGAGAAACGCAGAATAATCAACCTCTTCTGCCAATTCCTGCTCCTGCATGGGAGCTGTCTCCCCGGCATCTTCCTCTCCCTCCGTTTTGGAAAACGCCGTACGGCTCTGATCCTGCCATACATTCACCCCTACCACCGTACCCAGGATCAACGCTGTCATAAAACAGGCGCACAAAATGGTCAGCCTTTTGAGTTTAGAGTCCATTGGCAACCTCTACCAGATATTTCCCATAATTACTCTTCATCAAAGGCTCCGCCAGCGCAAGCAGCTGCTCACGATTGATAAATTTACGCCTGTATGCGATCTCTTCAATACAGGATATATACATTCCCTGGCGTTTCTGCACCGCCGCCACAAAATCCGATGCATCCAGCAGGGAATCATGGTTTCCCGTATCCAGCCATGCAAAGCCCCGTCCCAGCGTTTCCACATGAAGCATGCCTCTGCGCAGATATTCATTGTTAATGCTTGTAATCTCTATTTCACCTCTTGCAGAAGGCTTTACGTTCCTGGCAATCTCCACTACGTCATTGTCATAGAAATACAGCCCGGGCACCGCATAATTGCTCTTTGGCTTTTCCGGTTTTTCCTCAATGGAAAGCGCCCTGCCGTTTTCGTCAAATTCCACAACGCCGTATTCCCGCGGATCCCGTACATAATAGCCAAAAATCGTAGCGCCGCTCTCCCGTTCGGACGCCGTCTTCAGCACCCTGGAAAAGCTCTGCCCATAAAATATGTTATCGCCCAGTACAAGCGCCGCACTGTCATTTCCGATAAACTCCGCGCCGATAATAAAGGCATCGGCCAGTCCGCGCGGATACTCCTGCACCGCATATTCCATGTGCATCCCCAGCTGCTCGCCCGTACCCAGCAATTCCTGAAACACACCGATATCTCTGGGCGTAGAAATAATCAGAATATCCCGGATGCCTGCCAGCATCAGTGTGGACAGCGGATAATAAATCATCGGTTTGTCATATACCGGCATAATCTGTTTGGAAATAGCCTTTGTCAATGGGTACAGACGGGTTCCTGACCCGCCTGCAAGAATAATCCCTTTCATACTGTCTGTTCCTCCTAATGCGCAGAAAGAAGGCTTACTGCGTATGCGCCAGTCCGTCGGGAATGTCACGCACGATAACCCTTCTTTTTGCTTCTTCTGTTTATTTTACATGATACATATCATCATAATATTTCTGGTACTCACCGCTTGTCACGTTTTTCATCCAGTCTTCATGCTGGAAAAACCACGCGATTGTCAGTTTGATCCCTTCCTTGAACATCGTCTCCGGCTCCCAGCCAATCTCTGCCTTGATCTTATCCGGCGCAATGGCATATCGTCTGTCATGCCCTTTCCGATCCTCCACATAGGTAATCAAGTCTTTCTTCACGAGCTCTTTACGCGGATCGCCTTCAGGAAGCATTTCCTGCAGCGTTTCTATAATCGTATTGACAATCTCAATATTCTGCTTCTCATTGTGGCCGCCTATATTATACGTTTCAAACAGACGTCCTTTCTCCTGCACCATATCAATCGCTTTCGCATGATCTTCCACGTATAGCCAGTCTCTTACATTTTTTCCGTCCCCATATACCGGCAGCTTTTTTCCATGCAGCGCATTGTTAATAATAAGCGGAATCAGCTTTTCCGGGAACTGGTACGGCCCATAATTGTTGGAACAATTGGTAATGTTGGCCGGAAACCGGTACGTATCCATGTACGCCTTCACCAGCATATCCGAGGATGCCTTGCTGGCGGAATACGGACTGTGCGGCGCATAGGGCGTCGTCTCATAAAAATACCCTCCGTCCTCCTCCAGGGAACCGTACACTTCATCGGTAGAAACATGAAGGAAACGTTTTCCCTCACGGAAACTGCCATCCGCAAGCTCCCACGCCGCTTTTGCACAATTCAGTAAAACGGCTGTGCCCAGTACGTTCGTCTGGATAAATACCTCCGGGTTTTTAATGCTTCTGTCCACATGGCTTTCCGCCGCAAAATGCACTACCCTGTCAATGTCATTTTCCGCAAAAATCTGCGCAACAGCCTCCTTATCACATATGTCAGCTTTGATAAAAGTATAATTGTCCCGCTCTTCCACATCCTTTAAATTTTCCAGATTGCCCGCATATGTCAGGGCATCCAGATTAATGATACGGATTTCATTGTCATATTTGCGGAACATGTAATGGATATAGTTGGATCCGATAAATCCCGCGCCTCCTGTTACCAAATAGGTTCTCATCATTTTCCCTCGCTTTTTTATCATTGCCCGGTACGGGCTTTTTCTTTTGTGCTTTTCTTTTTCCTGTCATTTCTCTTTTGCCGGGTCATGCCTTTTTTAGTATCCCAGATAACTGAGATTCATATCCACATTTCCCTTGATTCCGCTCACTCTTCCTTTGGAAGTATACTGCCACATATCATGTCTTGTAGCTTTGTACGTAGGCGCGGCCGCATACTGCGCCAGCCAAATTTTATAGCCGCTCAGCGAAGCCGTATTCATTTTGCTCTCAAACCATGTTTTATTGGCATAGATGCCTGCCGTATATCCGCCGTTCTGAATCGTCCTGCAGAATGCATTGACAACGGCAGTTCTTGTATTCCTGTCAATACCGTCCGCACGGCCTCCGCTCGATTCCACATCGATAAAGACCGGATAGGACAGCTTATGCCCCTTAATCAGGTTCAGCGCCATGGAAGCCTCTTCCACTGCTTCCACCTCATTGACCGCCTGCGTAAAGAAATATACGCCCACTTTAATGCCCGCTGCAGAAGCTCCCTGGATATTGGCTTTAAACTTCGGATCCTGAATCAGTGCGCCCGTGGAAGACCCGCGGTATCCGCAGCGGATAATTGCATAATTGACGCCGGAATTTTTTACAGCCGTCCAGTCAATTGTACCATTCCATTTAGATACGTCAATACCCATTATGCCGGAGCTTGCGTTTGTAACCAACGCCCCGTCGCTGCCAAATGTATACTTGGCGCCCTGGATAATCTGTTCTCCCGTTACCGCATTTCCGTTTTTATCATAGAAATAGGTTTTGCCGTCAATCGTCTGCCAACCGGTATACTTATATTGCACATTTTCCAGTTTTTTATAAAACTTATCCGCTGTATAATAGTCTGCCAGCACAGCTTCCACATATTCGCCCTTTTTGTTTTTCACATAGAGCTGGTTGCCGTCTTTGTCTTTCAATTTGCTGGCCGTATCATTTTTCGGATTCAGTGTAACCGTAACCTTACAGGTGGCCGTGGCCGTCGCACCGGCTGCATCTTTCGCCGTAACCGTAATGACTGTCTCGCCGGCAGCCACACCGGTCACCTTTGCAGTCTCGGCGTTCCCTTCCACTTTGACAATGTCCTTTTTGTCGGAAGCATACGTATACGTCACCGCTCCGCTGGCGTTCACCGCCGTCGCCTTCAGCTCCTTTACATTCTCCGTATAAATTTTCACGCTTTCCGCATCCAGCGTCACAGCCAGCGCGTCTGCTTTTGTAACTGTCACCTTACAAGCAGCGCTTACATTGCCGTCTTCTGTGGAAACTGCCTTGATCATGGCGGTTCCCTCTGCTACCGCAGTAACCTTTCCGTTCTCTACTTTGGCAATTTTGTCATTGTCGCTTGACCACTTCACACTGCCGCTTGATACGCTCGCCGTCAGCGTGGAGTCACTTCCCACCTTCAGCGCCAGTTCCGTCTGGTTCAGCGTCACCGTCACTGCTTCTTTTTTTACGGTAATGCTGCAGGTCGCTTTTTTACCGGAATCCTTCAAGGATTCCGCCGTAATTGTCACCGTACCCGGCTTCACACCTGTCACTTTGCCGGAAGAACTGTCCACGGAAGCAATGGAGTTGTCACTGCTGCTCCATTTCACGCCCTTATCGCTGTCGGCAAGATTTTCTCCCTCCACTTTTGCGGAAAGCGTAACGGAATTTCCCGCCATAATATCAGAACCGCCCGAAATCGTCACATTCGTCACTTTTGCCGTCGGCTTTTCCGGTTCTGCCGGTTTCTCAGGCTCCGTCGGTTTCTCAGGTTCCGTCGGTTTCTCAGGCTCCGTCGGTTTCTCAGGTTCTGTCGGTTTCTCAGGTTCCGTCGGTTTTACCGGATCAGGATCTTTTTTGGGCGGTTCCGGATCGGGCTGATCCGGCTCAGTGGGCTCGGTCGCTTCCGTAGGTTCCGTTGCTTCTGTCGCTTCTGTCTCCTGTATCTCCGTCATAGCTCTGAAAAGGCTTCTTCCGCGTACGGATGCCGACGGATCCGGGATATCCTTTTTCTCTACTTCCTCGTATTCGCCGCTACCCTCGGAACCGTCGCTTCCAATCGCAGTCTTTGTCGATTCCACCCATTCCACCGTATCTTTCAGCGCAGGCGCCGACTCGGGTTCCTGCACTGCGGTGTCCTCTTTCGCCACATTTACCTGTGCTTCTGTTTTGATCTCATCCGCCACGTCCACCTGCTTGTACTCAATCTTATCTTTTACCTTGACGCTCACAGGCGCAGTGGAATATTTATAACCGTCCAACCCATCGATTTCCACAATCGACACCTCGTAATTACCAGGCGTCAAATCTGTTTTATAAATGATGCCGTCTTTGTCGTCATCCTCATAGGTCTTTGTCTTTCCGTCCGGCCCTTTGACGCTGGCCTGGAACGGAATGCCCGAAATTAGTTTTCCGCCTGCACGGTTCATAAATTTAATTTTCAAGTCCTTTTGTACGGAGGTAAGATTCAAAAGAACTTCATTTTCTACGTCTTCCTCTGTCTCTTCTTCCTCTTCTCCGTCTTCTTCCGTCCCCTCCGTTTCCTCAAGAATCTCCGCATTCATTGCGGATACTTCCGCATCCGCAACCGCAATCAGGCCGCTCTCCCCTACCAGACTGACCTCTCCCAGATCTTCTCCCAAATCTGCAAAAGCCGCCACCTGGTTGTCCATGCTTTTCGCAGATACATATACGCTTCCCGTAATAATCGCCATTACAAGCACAATTACGCCTGTGGAAACCACGATTCTGTCGCCCGCGCTCATCTCCGCCGCGGTTCCGCATACATTTTCCCAGAAGGCGATCAGAGGATTTTCTTTTTTCCGTCTTCTTTTTCCGGATACGGACGATTTTACTTTCTTCGGCCGCACTACCTTTGCAACGCCCGGCTTCTGTGTTTTTATTTTTTCTGTTTTCGTTTTTTCTCTTTTTATCTTTTCCGTTTTTCTTTTCGCTTCTGCTTTCTCTTCTCTTATTTTATCCGTTTTTTTCTTTTTTGCCTCCGCATTTCCTGCGTTTGCTTTTTCTATCCTGCTTTTCCTTTTTTCCGGTCTTTCGGATTTTACGGTGTTGTCTCTTGTATTTTCAGAAGCGGCCCTTTTTCCCGGCCTGCTTCTTCCGGCTTTTTTTTCTTTTGTATGTGCACCGGGTTCCAGCTCATCCAGAAACCCGAACTCGTTATCAAAATCTTTTTTCATAACAGCCTTTTCTTCTCCTCCCTGAATATTCTCAAATGATACGTCTTTGCATTCCGACGTTTTTCGCAATTTCGTATTTTATCAACCATGAAATGGGAATCCTCTTTCGCATGTTATGTCAACCAGCTGCCGCTTAACAATTCTGTAACATTATAACATCATACATCCGATACTTCAAGAAAAACCGAACCTTTCCACCAATTCCCAAGGAAATCCGACACCAGCAAACGCACAGTCAGATTGATACGGGCCGCCGCGATTCGACATTCTGTCCTTTTTTGTCGTGCGAATCTTATGGCAGGCCATTGACTTATTTAGGCGAAAATGGCAGAATAATTGTGCAAATCACTGTCGAACACCACAGCTTATCCGGGCTGTTTCTTGCAGGAGGGATCTTCCATGATGTATATGCACTACTGCGGCCATTGCAGCCGCATCCATATGCTGAACGGCCATAAAACTATCTGCCCCGGCTGCGGCCGTCCTCTGACGGAGCTTGCCATCAGCTTCCTCGACTTTACCAATATGAATGCAGACGAACGGGCAGCTTTTTTGCAGCGCTGCCGCGACGATGTCTGTCACGAAAAAAAATCCTGACAGACAAACGCCGCGCATTCAGGACCCGGTGGCCGCTCCGCCAACATATTTCACAAATAAAACACCAGTATGCCTGCCAGTATACAGAGCGTACCCGCCACCTTCCTGCCGGTTATCCTCTCACCAAAAAAAATCCGGCTTAAAAACAGTACCATTCCATAGCCAAGCGATTCTATCACCGGTCCGTTTTTATAATCCATCCCCCGAAACGCCAGTATCGTCAGAAACATGGACAAAAACAACAGGCCATACCCGCTGACTACATAAGGATTCAAATACTCTTTCAGAAAAGAACCATAGTCTTTCATTGCGCTTTTTTTCAGCAAAAGCTGGGACAGGGACGCCACTGTCACCGACAATACATAAATCAGAAAATATACATTCATGCCTTTTCCTCCCGGGTATCCAGATTAACAATCACGGTTCCCGCTACCACCAGCGCCATCCCGGCAACATTCTGCACCGTAATTTCATTATGAAAAATAACTGCCGCCCACAACATCGACCAGACAAGCACCATAGCCCTGTTGGCATAAGCCGTGGATAAAGCAAACCGTTTAATAATCTGCTGCCAGAGCACCGCATAAACGCCCAGAATAATAATCTCAATTCCATAAAACATAAAAAAACGGATTGAAAAAAAGGACTGCGCCGCCGCGAACTTGGCGGCAATGCTCGACCCTGTATAAATCATAATCACAACCTGTAGAAAAATAATGTCTTTGATCGTTATTTTCTTTTTCATATTCTGAAAATTTCCTCCAATTCGCAGTAATACGGTTTTTATCATAACATGTCCCTGACTATGCCGCAAGAAGAGGCTGCGCCCGGTTACGGAAAGCAGATTTCTGCCCATTGGCACAAACAGATTGATGAGCGTTCCATTGTGCAGGATATTAGAATCTCTTAGTGTCCTGCTCTCTGCCAGCAGTTTCCGGACATGGATGTCCGGAAAAGGCCGCTCGTGCCCGGATGGCGCGTAAAGGCCGTCTGCGTCATAAAATGGACACCATCAGGACACTTAGAGATTCTGATGTCCGTAACATGGAACACGAATCAATAGTTGTGCCAATGGGCGGAAATCTGCTTTCCGTACTCCGGCAGGGCAAACAAAAAACTTTAAATATTCTGAATTTGATAATAATTGGTAAATGTAATATAATAGATCATATTTATTCCCGCAAAATCCGGGATGATTCCTTCCCGCACACCAAATCAGGAGGTTAACGACTATGTATCCCATAAAAGGTCCGGCGGAATGCCTTGCCGATTTGAAAAGACGGCTCTCCGGCGCGGAAAAGACTGCCTTCTGCAGCGCTTTCCTGATCGGTTTTTTCTGCCATTTATTTATATTTACCAATTCGATGTATAACAATGACGATATCCGTAACCTGTATGTCAGCCAGGACAGAACCGATCTCGGCAGGTGGTTGTTGACCTATGCCGCAGGCATTTCTTCTTTTTTCAGCCTGCCTGTTGTCAACGGCCTGCTCTCCCTGTTCTTTCTCTCGCTTACCGGCATGGTAATCGTCCGTATGTTCCATCTGCAGAATAAATGCTGTGTCATCCTTGTCTGCGGACTTTTGGTCACCTTTCCTTCCGTTGCCTGCACCTTTTCCTATATGTTTACGGCGGACGCTTATTACCTGAGCTGTCTTCTGGCAGCGCTTGCCGCTTACCTCGCAGTCCATGAGAACCGCAACTGGTTTTGGATTGCGGGTGCGGTATGCCTCTGTTGCAGCGCGGGCATCTATCAGGCCTATCTGACATTTGTCCTGCTGCTTTTGCTTCTGTACTTCATTCTGGCGCTGCTGCAGCCCGCCAGATACAGCGATAAACAGATTATTTCACTGCTTCTGCGCTGTGTGCTCATGCTGGGCGCCGGTATGGGCGCCTATTACCTGCTTCTCACCGCCGCGCTGCGCACAAAACAGACAACCCTCAGCTCCTATCAGGGCATCAGTCAGAGCACGGCCCCGGGGCTTTCCGATATCGGTGCACGCCTGCGTCTTGTCTATGAAGATTTTTTCCGGCTTTTCAAACCCGGACAGATGCTTGCCTTTAACCGCTGGATGCTTGTAGCCCTCTGCGTCTGTCTGCTGCTGCCTGCAGTCCTTGCGTTTGTCATGTATTGCCGCAGCAGATTATATACAAATCCTCTGCGCACGGTCCTTCTGCTGCTCTGTATTGTGGCAGCCCCCTTATGCGCCAATACCATTTACCTCATATCTTCCGAAGTAAACTACCATATATTAATGCGCCACTGCTGGTGTCTGTTGTTTATTGCCCCAGCCGTGTTTTTTGAAAAAGCCGCCCCCCTTTTCAGTCTGACCAGGCGGCGTCTGCTGGAATGGATCTGCGTGGCCGCTCTTTCCCTCGCGGTGTGGAATTACGTTCTTCTCACCAACACCGCATACTTTAATATGAATTTCCGCTATGAGAAAACCTATGCATTATGCATGAAAATAATGGATAGAATAGAACAGTCCGACGACTATGACAGTGACAGACCGCTTGCCTTCATTGGTGATTATAGTAAGACCTATAAGATGGAACCTGCGGAAAATCTGCTCTCTTTCATGGTCGGAACAAAAGGCCCCCGCGTATTTGGCGGCGCCAGCCGGGCCTATCTTCCCTTTTTCCAAAATTGTCTTGGGGAAGATATCACTGTCGTGACGCCGGAAGAGGAAGAAGCATTGAAGGCAACTCCTGCGTTTCAGGAAATGCCGCGTTTCCCCCATGACGGGTCCATCCGTGTAATCGACGGGGTAACTGTAATAAAGTTAAATGATGATTAAATTTAAATTCAGGAGTCCAGCATGAATAAAAAACAGAAAAATAATGAATTTGACATACCCGATTTTATGAGAAAAATGCCTGAAAAACCTGTCCACACCTCTCCTGCGGAGGAAAGCGATTCGCAAACAGCCCGGCAGCCTGCAAAGAAAAAGAAAAGCGCCGCCGGAACAGGCCGCAGCAAGTCCGGACAACGCCCTAAGCGCCCTGCCGCGCACAAAACCACAGGGCATAAGTCCGGCGCCCGCCGCATAACACATCAAAAAACGAATGCCCGCAGACCTGCGGGCTCTAAATCCGGTTCATCCAGGACTTCAGCAGACAGAAAACGCCGCAGAAAACAGCAGCAAATATCTTTGTACATCCATCTTGGCTTCGTCGCTCTCATTCTTCTGATCGCTATTGTAGGAATTGTGAAGCTCATCAGATGGAACCGTGGAAAAGAATCGGACTATGACCCGAACGAAGTTACCACAGAATTTGATACAGAATCGGAAGATTATCCCCTTTCCCTGGACGCCGCCACTGCCGCCATGCAGAAAGACGACGGCGTTACTTCCATCCTTCTGCTCGGAAACGGTTCCCTGGCGCGGGAAAAAGGAAAGGAAGACAGCATCGGCGCACAGCTTGAGAAATTGACCGGCGGAAAGGTCTATGATGCCAGCTTAAACCACACCTATCTGTCCGTTAAAAACGCTGTTTATGAAGAGTCGTATCCTGCGGACGTATTCAGCCTTTACTGGCTTTCCCAATGTATCACATCCGGAGACTATACGCTTTTAGAGGACAACGCCCGTACCTGGGACGGTGATGAAAGCGTACAGGAGACCGTGGAAATGCTCAAAAATCTGGATATGAGCGCAATTGACGTACTGGTAATCATGTATGATTCTCATGACTATGAAGATAAAAGGATGCTGGCCAGCCCATATGACAACGAGCTGCCTGTTACCTGCTGCGGCTGTCTGTTGCAGTCCATTTATCTGTTCAAACAGGCTTATCCCCATATCCGCATCATTGTGTCTTCTCCCTATTTTAATTATATAGAAGACGACAACGACGAGCTCCAACCGGGCAGCACCTATGACATGGGGCAGGGCACACTTGCAGATTATATGATCGCCTATAAAAACATTGCCGTAGAAGCTGAAGTTTCTTTTATCGACCATTATTTCGGCACCATCAATGAGGACAATTACGCGCAATATCTGCAGGATGATAAAGAACGTCTCAACAGCGACGGCAGATATGCCATCGCACAGCGCATTGCTTCCTTTATCGGCGCTTAGCGGGCGCATCCGCTTGACTCATTTCCCGCGGGAATAAAATATCGACGCTCCGGCCGCCGCCGCATAACACACACCGCAGATTCCCACAAGGACAAAAAAGTTTCGGATTTCCACATAACGAAATAACAGCGTAAACACAACATACGCCGCCAGATTCCCAAGGAGCAGCAGCGTATGTTTTTTCTGCCAAAACAGACCAAACACCTTTTTCGTATGAAACGCCGAAATAAGCATACCCAGACCCGCCGCCGCAAATGTGGCCGCCGCCGTGCCTGTCAGGGAAAAATGCCTCGTCAGAAACGGACACAACACAACTTCCAGCACAAGCATACCCACGGAAAGACCTGCGATAAACCGCTTTCGGTCCGCAGCAGAAAGTACCATCGTAAATACAAGCGTCATGCCCAGAAAGGCAATCGCAAAAGAAAGAAAAGAAAGCGCATCCCGACCGGCCGCATAAGAGGGTTTATAGAACAACGAAAGAACCTGTCCGCCTGCAGCGGAAAGTACTATCGTAACAGGCAGCACCAGACTCAGAATCATCGTCATCAAACTGCCAATTTCACTACAAGCCTGCACCAGTTCTCCCGCCGCATAGTTTCTCGTCACTACCGGAAGCGCTACCGTATAAAAAGCAGTCAGCAAAAAGTAAGGCACTTTTGCAAAAGTAGCTACTCCCGTATAATATCCAACCAGCTCATTGCTGCCCGAAACGCTCTTTAAAATCAGCGTGTCCAGATTCATCATAACTGTGGAAACACAGAAAAGCAGCAGGTAATTCAATGTAGTTTTCAGATATTCCGCCATGCGGATTCTCTCTCCTGATTCCAGAAAAAGCGAACGTTTGCGCAGTACCTGCCATACAGAAAGAACCATTGTAATAACGCCGGCCAGTAAGAATCCCATCTCCGTACCCACTACGGCATCTTCAAACACAAAGAGAACGGCAGGAATCACAGAAAGCTTCAGAACCGGATAGATCATACTGATACCCGCCTCCGAAGCAAATGCCTTGTGTCCGTTTAAAATACCCAGCATCAGGGAATAAATACCCGTAAAAGGCAGAAGCAGCGCTACGCCCCTGATATAAGGCGCCAGCAGCGCATCCCCAAGGATAGAGGCAATAAACGGCGCTCCCAGATACGTACCTGCGAAGAAGGCGGCAATCATTACAAGCTGCACAAAAACTCCTATGCGGATCAAATGTTTCTCATCATACCGCAGAGCCGATATCGACTTGGACATTCCCTGCCTTACCCCATCCGTAAAAAAAATGTATTCAAAATTGATGATGGTAATAATCGTGCCGATCACGCCATACTGCTCCTCAGAAAGATACCTTCCCAAAAAGAAGTGCATCGTATAGCTGCCGATGACAAACATCATCTTATTCAATATATGAAGCAGAATGCCTGTATACATGATAAATCCTTTCCTGAAGATTAACATTGAAAGGAACAACCACCGGGCCGCAAAATTTCCTAATATTACGGAAACCAAAGCCAAAACCAGATTGCCCCTGCCCGTTTCCTGTGTTATGATGAACAAAACAAAAATACTCCATGGAGGTTTCTATGACTGCTTTGACCAACAGGGTTTCCGGCAAATCCGTCCTCTTTATCACCACCAAAAATCTGGATTATATCCGCAATTCGCAGGAAATTACATTACTGCAAAAGCATGCCGCCTCCGTTCATATTATAGGAAGCAGCAGCCCCTCCTATCCGAAACGTCTGTTGTCCGTATGGAGCCGTCTGCTCTTTACCTCCATAAAACCATATACCGTTGTATTTGCAGGTTTTTCCCCACAGCTAATCGTGCCTCTGTTCGCGTTCAAGTTCCGTCATACATTTCTGATCGAAGATTTCTTTCTCTCTCTGTATGACACACTGGTATGTGACAGACAGAAAGTTGCCCCGCGGAGCATCCCCGGCCGTTTCCTTCACATGCTTGACCGGATTACCATCCACAAAGCCGATTTGATCATCAGTGACACAAAAGCGCACGGCCGCTACTTCGCCGCGGAATTTGGCGCTGATCCCGCACGGATTGAACCGCTTTATCTGGAAGCCGATCCTTCCCTCTACTATCCGCGCAAAACGCAGCACTGTGGTCCATTCCGTGTACTCTACTTCGGCTCCATCCTGCCGCTCCAGGGCCTTCCCGTCATACTGGACGCCGTGCGGATGCTCAAAGACAGAGCCGATATCACCTTCGTTATCGTCGGCCCCATCCCCGATACACAAAAAAAACCACGCAGCCGCCAGATCAGATATATCCGCTGGCTGCCCCAGGAAGAACTGGCTGATGAGATCGCCCGGGCAGACCTGTGTCTGGCGGGACACTTCCATCCCACGATCCAAAAAGCGCAGCGCACCATCCCCGGCAAAGCCTACATCTATGAAGCCATGGGCAAACCGATGATTCTTGGAGACAATGAAGCCACCAGAGAACTGCAGCATGCCTGGAAAGTACCCGTCTCCTACGTTCCCATGGGCGATGCCCGGGCGCTTGCTGACTGTATCCTCCGATGCAAAGATACCGCGCTCCAATGCCCTGCGTCAACCACAGACGGAAAAGAGGAATAGTCTCCTTACTCCTTTGGCTCCTTTTCCGGCTCTTTCCCCCTGTCATATTCCATCCTGCGCAGATGGTAGCGGATATCTTCCAGGATCTTCCGGTTGGCCGCGATAATATCCGCCTGCAGGCCGATCACAAAGGTCATAAATCCCATAATCATCAGTGTACAGGCCAGTACCAGCGACTGCACATGGCCCGCGCCTCCGGTTGTAAAGAAGAAATACAAAAAGCGTACGCCTATTCCAAGGCCGGTCAGAAAAGGAAACATGGCTACAACCGTAAAACAAAACAACGGCCTGTACATCATAAAAGCGCGCAGGATCGTCAGCATAGACCGTTTCACATACCCCAGCATACTGTGAAACAGACGAGAAGAACGCAGCTCCGGATTGGTGCGCACCGGTACGGAGGTGATCGCCATTCTGTCGCGCCCTGCCTGAACGATCGTTTCCAGCGTATAAGTGTATTCATTAATAACATTCATGCGCATGGCCGCATCTCTGGAAAATGCCCGGAAGCCGCTGGGCGCGTCCGGAATGTCCGTTGCCGAAGCCTTTCTCACCACATAACTGCCAAGATGCTGCAGCTTCTTTTTCAGAGGGGAAAAGTGTTCTGTCGTATCAATCGGCCTCTCCCCAATCACCACTTCCGCTTTTCCGTCCAGAATCGGACGCACTAGTTTTTCAATATCTGCCCCGCAGTACTGGTTATCCGCATCCGTATTGACGATAATATCCGCTCCGTTTTTCAGGCATGCATCCAGTCCCGCCATAAACCCTCTGGCCAGCCCTCTGTTACGCGGGAAGTTTACCACATAGTGCACACCCCAGTTTCTTGCCACCTCCACCGTATTGTCACTGCTGCCGTCGTTGATAATCAAGTATTCGATCGTATCAATACCATCAATCTGCCTGGGCAGATCATTCAATGCGATTTCCAGTGTCTTGGCCTCATTCAGACAGGGAATTTGTATAATCAGCTTCATTTTTCCTCCTCCCGGCGCACCTGCCGCGCTATCCGGACAAACGGGGAAGTCTTATTCCCCGTTTCCTCCGCCGCTGATCTCATAAAGAGACAGCTTCAGTCTGTATTCCACATAATTGAGCGGAATCGGCGTCAGTGGATTGGTAATGTTAAAATAATCCAGATAGCTCAGGTGATTCCAATTTGTATAGATTTTTGATACCGCATTCTCCCGCAGGACGGCGCTGCCGCCATACGTATCTTCAAATACCGTGTCATAGTCCATGTAATACACATGTTCATAACGCCGCGCAAGTCCTGCAAGCTGCGCGTCAAGCTGTTCGTCCGCATAGTACACATCGCACCCGGTCAGCAATTTCACCGGAAAGATATAGACGATCTGCTGCTCTTCGGGGCCTACGATAAAGGCGTCCTCTGGTCCGATATATTCGCAGACATCATCCAGAAATTCCCACTCACAGCGCGTATGATCTTTCTGCACGATCAGCCCTTTATCATAGGGTACAAATGACAGAAACATCACTGCCGCCAGCACAACCGCAGCGCGTTTGTTTATTTGTTCCAATATGAGCGCGCCCAACAGGAAAATAATGGGCAGGAAAAGAGCCGCATATCTGGCAAAATAATAATAAAACAGGATCCGCACCCGCATCACCATGGAATACATAACGACACAGTATAGAAACAACAGGACCAGGCTCACCTGCGTCTCATTCTTCAACAGCATGCGCGGCCTCAAAAACAAGGCGATATAGATCATGGGAATCATCAAAATCCCGGACATATAAATATAGGTGCTGATCTGCAGGTATTCACAGGCAGTTGCCGTATCTCCCCGGATCACACCCTGATAAACAAAAAACACAACCGATGCTACAAGAAAAACCCGGATCAGCAGACAGGCCGCTCCGGTCACGATCCGCCTGTGCGCCGCAGCCGCATCAACCTTTTGAAACAACGCTTTTTCCGCCTTTCTGTAGAAAAGCAGCAACAGACACAGCAGTGTAAGCGTTGTACAGATTCCCACGATCAGAGGGATCAGAACCTTCTCTCCCAGGATCCCTCCCGTAATTCTGCCAAGCTCGCTATAATTTCCGTAAGAATAATAAGGCGCGATCAGAAACGCCCAGATGGCGCCGACAGCATATCCGGTCACACTTCCGGCAATGGCCGCCAGAAACCCTCTGTCTCTGCGCCTCACATACATCACTGCCAGAACAATGACAAAGATCGGCATAAACGCGTACAGGCTGATATGGAAAAAGGCAAATACAATAATCGGAATCATACAGAAACTATGCCGCTTTTCTCCGGTGAGAAAATACAGAAAACAACACACAAGCAGCAGGATCCCGATTTCAGTGAGCGAGGATTTCGACAGCCATACGACAATAGGGCTTGCGGCTGTCATCAGCGTCACAAAAGCCGCCGTGTTCTTTTTCAGATGCAGATTTTCACAGACAAAATACATCAGAAATAGAATGCACAGGTAAAGCGGCGTCTGCACGCCGATCATAGAATCATATCCGAAAATCATACCCCAGAGCGCCAGCAGAGCGGAATATGTGGGCAGTCCATGAATCGTCCCGGTAATCGTAGCAAAATGAGAAGCATTCGCATCAGTCTCCGCCTCCACACGGGGCAGATACAGGTTATTCTGCTCATAGATAAAGTCCAGATATTTCTGCCGCTCCATCGGTGTTTCCAGCTTTGTAAACTCTTCCATTTCCATATAATTATGGGTATCATACGCCATCAGAGCAAGCGCTTTGACCTGATACGTACCCTGATCCTGCCCCATACTGTACAGTTCGAATTTATTCCATGTGAAAGGAAGCGCCAGCAGCGCAATCAACAGCGGAATCCAGTAAGAACCTACGTAAAAGGTAATCTCCGGTCTTACCGCCTCCCTTATCGTTCCCCCGCCGCGCAGCGCCCGGCCTGTCAAAATCACGGCCAGAACCGCCTGCATCAGTATGCAGACCACTAAAACGCCTGTGAAGCGGAACGTATCCGTCCAAAAAAACAGACTGCTCACTACAATATAGAGCGAAAAAAATCCGCACACAGAAAAAACGATCATTTTAATGAAATTAACGCCCGGTTTTATCTTTGCAGTCAGATACCCCCATAAAACCAGGCTGATCATAGACAATAAAAGAATCATGCTCCCTCCAAATGAAAACGCCAGTCTTTTACTCCCCGGCAGTCAGCAGGCTGCCGTCTGCATCACTGCGGTACTGCGCCACAAAATACAGGTCACTGCCATCATATGGCGCCGTAAAATCATAAGGCTCTTTCGTATAGCCATTCAGCCATCCTACAAAAGTATAGCCTTCCTTCACCGGCGCAAGCGGTTCTTCCAGCACATCTCCTACCAGACCTTCCACATAGGATATGTACATATCTGCATCCCCGCCGTCCAAATACACCTTTTTCGACTCCCTGCCCTCGACCCACAGCCCTGTCAGATACTGTTCTCTGACACGGATAAATGTCTCTAGCTGCTCCACATTGTCCCTGTATTCCTGCAGACGCGAAACAGCATCCGTCCCCTTGTTTCTGCCCCAGCGCACGCCGTCCATCAGCGCGCTTGCCTCCGTCTTTTGTGAAAGTTCATCCAGGCGCCCGCCTTCCAGCTCTTTCAGAAGCGGAAGAAAATCCGCCTCGTAGCAGTCCCTGACTGCGCGCCTGAAATCCTCTTTTTCATACAGACGATACCAAATTGAAAAATCATCCATCGGCAATGCCGCAAACAGCCCATAAGGACTGACACTGCTGATGTAATGCTGATTGGTCAGCGGACTCATAATCGGATTGCCCAGACTCATATCATAATCCCAGACCGGACCCGCATAGATCCTCTTATCTTCTGCATCCGCATTTTTATAAAAATACTGGCTCGTGGAAGAAGCGTCATAATTACGCACAATCTCCTCCACCAGATATTTTTTTACAAAGCTCTCCTGGTCGATATAGTCCGTATAGTACAGACCTGTGCCCGGATTCCTCCCGTCCTCCGCATAGAGTGCGTCTTCAAATGTCTGCCAGCAGGCCGCCATATACCGTACCTGTTCGCTGTCCGCATATTTGGGCCGCTTCACTGTCACCGGCTGTCCATGTCCGGTAATAAAGAAGCTCGCGCTCTCATAAATCCGGGAAGGGCGTTCGATTTCCAGCAGGTAGCCCCCTGTAATATCCTCCGTTCCCATCTGCGTATCATACCCCCGGTAAGCGGTACCGTTTTCCGCCAGCACAATGCCCGCCTGTTCCGGATCTTCTCTGGCAGTCTCCGACAGACCGGCAAGATCACGCTCCCAGGGCGCAGGATCATAGAGCGTGTAGTCCTCTAAATTACGGATATCCACCCGCTGCGGTCCAATCTCCACCTTTTCGCACAGCTGGTAACAGCCCTGGTATTCTCCGTTCAGATACAAATCGACAAATCCGCTTTCCGGCGAATACGGCATCCCCGCCTGCGCCGCCATATCATATGTCACCTTGTTCCGCAACAGCGTCTTATCCGACCAGTTACTGAGCAGGTTCCACTTTACAGCGCTTCCCATCCCCAGAAAATCCGTCGCTTTTTCCATTGTCATCTGGTATGGCTTCTTCACCCAGTCCGCAGATGTATTGCCCCGTACCCGCAGACCTGCAACCTTTCCCGCCGCCTGCGTCCTGCCATCCGCATCCACCAGCAGCACGCCGGCTCCCGCCTGCTCCTCATAAGGCGATTTGGGCAACGCCTCCCGCTGCGCATTGTCCATATCCACAAACAACGCAGGAATATGCGCCGCCGTCATTACCTCCAGCGCATATTCCTTACCGCCTGCCGTCAGTACATGGCCTCCCGCCGTCAGGAGATCTGTTCTGCCAAAAAGATCCGGCCTGCTGCCGTCTATGGTGATCTCACCGCCCTCGGTGGTCCATACTTTCAAACTGTCGCCTTCCTGCCAGAAAGAAGGCAGAAACAGATAATATTTACTTTCTTTTTCATTCCACCACAAACTGATCGTTTCCCGCCGGTAATGGGCGAGCGGCACCGAAACATAAATCCCGCCGTTTTCTTCCTTCCAGCGCTTCCTGCCCGGCAGGCCGTCTCCCACTGTCCGCTCTCCCCAGACGGCGCCGGTCACAGTCAGCAGCAGGAGGGAAATCGCTGATACTATAAAACAGATCGTTCTTCTTTTCATCCGGTCTCCCTGTTAGTACCGATAATACTCTTTGAACCATTCGACAAATGCCGCCAGGCCTTCTTCAATTGAAGTATCCGGTTTAAACTGATAATCCCGCATCAGTTCCGATACGTCCGCATAGGTCTGGTATACATCCCCCGGCTGCATGGGATAATATTCTTTCACCGCTTCTCTGCCAAGGCATCTCTCCAATGTAGAAATAAAATCCATCAGCTTCACCGGCTTATTGTTGCCGATGTTATAGATTTTGTAAGCAACGCCCTTTTCGTTTTTCTCCGGTGGATTGCACAGGATATTGTATACCCCTGTCACAATATCGTCAATATATGTGAAATCACGCATCATATCGCCGTTGTTATAGATCTGAATGGGCTGACCCTCCATAATCTTTTTGGCAAATTTAAAATATGCCATATCCGGCCGTCCCATCGGACCGTAGACGGTAAAAAACCGCAGCCCCGTCACCGGATAATCATACAGTTTACTGTAAGCATGCGCCATCAGCTCATTGGATTTCTTGGTGGCCGCATACAGGCTCACCGGGCCGTCTACCTTATCGTCGGTAGAAAAAGGCACCTTTTCATTCCCCCCATAGACAGAGCTGGATGACGCAAACACCAGATGCTCCGTTCCGAAACGGCGGCATCCTTCCAAAATATGGAAAAATCCTACCAGATTGGACGACACATAGGCATCCGGATTGTCAATGCTATACCGCACGCCGGCCTGCGCGCCCAGATTGACCACGATGTGCGGCCGATATGTCTCAAAAACAGAAAATACCGCTTCCTTGTCCGCCAAATCACCTTTTACAAAGCAATACGCCGGGTACTTTTTCAAAACCGCTAACCGCTCTTCTTTCAGAGACACATCATAATAATCGTTCATATTGTCAAAACCGATCACCCTCGCCCCATGATCCAGCAGACGTCTTGATAAATGAAAACCAATAAACCCGGCGCCTCCTGTGATACAATACACTTTCGTTTTATCAAACTCTTTCATTCTGTCTCCTCCATAATGATCTGTCCGTTGCTCAAAGGCTCCGTCCGAATATAAAAATCATCTCTGTCCGCATCCGCAGACGACTTATACTCTTTTTTCTTCTCTTCCGCAAATTCCGCCCGGTCAAAAATATAAATATCATAATTTTCCACGGTCGTTAAATACGTAAATTCATAATCCTCAATCGGCTTACTGCCCACAATGGGGGTGCCTGCGCGCAGTACGATGTACTCCACCCCCTGCTGCTTGGCATAGTCTGTCACATCAAACGAATGAACCGGACTCTCCTCCATCGTATGGTACAACGGATTACTGCTCCAGCCGTCCACCAGCGCTTCCCGGCCGTATGCCAGATGGATTCCCGCATCGTACTGACGAATAAACTGCAGCATTTCGCTGGGTACGACCGCTTTTACATCCCTGCCTTCCACATGCATCACATCGGCTGTGGAAATCACCGAACCCGGCAGGTGATAGAGATTCTCCGCTTTTGTCACCATTGGATTACAATAGATCAGACTGCCGCTCTGCGCCAGAAACAGCACAAACAGTACGGAAATCACAGCCCGTTTCCTTCTCGCCTCGATCTGGCTGACGGCCCTGGCAGCCCCATAGGCGGTTACCATCCCCATAGGAATCAGCCACAGCAGCCTGTAGTAAACCTGGGAATCAAGAAAAATATGAATGGCCGCATAGGAAAACAAGGGAAAAAAGAACAGTCCTGCCAGCCCCGCCGTCAGATAGACAAACAATATTTTGATCTCTTTTCGCTCCTCCACCACCCACAAATATAAAACTGCCGCTGTCACCAGTATCGTCATCATACTGCTGCCGCCATAATCCCGGTAGATCGCAAGCGTAGTCCTGAATACGTCGCCCATAGTTTCCCTCATTCCTCCCTGCCCGCGGAAATAAGAATGCTGAGATTTCTCCGGTAAGCAGGCGCTTTTATTTTAAGAACAAATATAACAGGCCGAAAAACATGCTCGGCACGAGACAGGCGCCTGTCTGTAAAAGCAGCAGCGCCTTCCTTTTTACCACCGACATAATAACAGCCGCCAGAAACAACAGAATCGGAACCGTGAAAATACCGGTGCTTGTTGTAAAGATAGTGCACAGAATCAGCACAAACAGCATGGCCCATTCTCCTACGTCCATCTCATCCCTGGCCATAAACAACAGCCACAGAAACAACAGCGGCACCATAAGATTGGAAAACATTGCTTTTCCCTGCCAGGTCCTTGTATAGGCAAAACTTTCCGCCGCATAAATGGACACATTGCCAAACAGATACCATACATTCAGAAACAGCAGAAACAGCCATTTGCTTTTTCGCTGCAAAGGAAACAACTGCGTTCCTGCCTGTCCGTAAATGCTGTACATCAACAGCAGAAACAGAATGCTGATATAACTGTGGCAGATAATCGTCACGTGGATACCGCTCACCTCCGAAAGCCAGGCCATAAAGATCGGCGCACAGGAAAGCGCGTGCCTGATATCCAGTTCTCCGTCAGCCCCATAGTAAGGCGTAAACCGGTACATCGTATCCGTGTGCTGACTTGTCAGGGAAACAGCTACATAAAAGGAATCATCTCCGTCCAGATACTGCATATGGAAAGCAAAATACATCTGCAGCGCAATCAAAAGCAGTACAAGAGCCATCAAAAAAATCAGTCCCCGGTCCGGCTTTGCCTCTTTCAGCCGCCGCAGACATACGGGGAAACACCGCCGCCCCATAAAAAGAAATACGGTAGCCAAAACACCGATCACAATCGTATAGCACTGCACCGCCCTTGTAAAGGAAGACTCGCAGACGATAAACGGCACTGTCAACACCTGAAATACACCGAACATCATCATCCATCCGCTCAGCCAGACCATACCGAAGGATTTATGCTCCTCTCTCATAAAATGAACCGGCAGCAGACCCATGCAAAACGGCAGCACCCATGTACAGACCGCCAGCAGACCTAAATGTAACCACATTGCACTCACTCACTTTCTCCCAAAAGCGCATCATAGTCATAGCCGTCTATCATGCGTTTCATCTTCTGCAGCTCTTCTTTATAGTTTTCCCGCGACAGTCTGTAGTAATTGCGGCCGTCGGCAAAGCAATGCGTCATAAAGCGGTTGACGCTCTGGTTATAATGCCCGGCATCCGCATAGAAATCAAGATCGCAGACAATCTCTTCCTCGGCCGGAAAGAAGAAAAGCTCCACATTGTCATATGCTAACAGTTTTTCCATGAAATACTCATATTCATACATCACCGCGTCCATTTGATTGTTCCGGACATACTCATACCAGTAAAGGATACTGTACGGCGGGAAAAATATGGTAAAGGTCGTATCCGGATGAGATTCCAGCATGGGCAGAATATTGGCCTGCAGATTTGCCTCCAGGCCGTCGATAAACATGTCATCAGGAAAATATGCGTCGTTTTTTTCCGGCGCCGTGTAATGAGACAATACATATTCCCTGCTATAGCAGCCCTGCAGCTGCTCCTCCGAGGAATACACAGCGCTTAAGTCGGTAGGCTGACGCTCTATTACCGGCTTCACGATATAGTCCAGCAGCACGTCCTTGTTATACCAGTAATTCACATCATCCGCCAGACTGTCATTGTACAAATATTCCGGCAGCGGATATTTCGTCTCCTCCGTACCGCCCGTATACGAAGCCAGATCCACACCGATAAACACATGCTTCAGCTCCTGCCCGCTTTCATCCGCACGCTCTATCATGTTACGGATGTCTCTGGGATACGCGCCGTTATAAGAGAGCTTTATCATCTGCAGACCCATCTTTTCCGCAAACCAGTCCGTCTCAAAGTTCACTGTCATGGAAGAACCGAGCATGATACTGTCATATTCCATATGTTTTGCCATCCCCGGATTCTGGCTGAGCTGGTTGTCGATCTGATACGGAAATCCGTCAAGCGGCCTGTGATAATGGAAAAACGGATCCACCCATACCACAAGCGCGGCAATCCCGGCCAGGCCTGCCGTTATCAGCAGACCCGTCATTTTCAGCCATCCCGCATACGTCATATCTTTTGTAATCGTGATCACCCCTGTGTAAAAATACCCGTCATGAATGTCTAAAAATTAAAATACAGAAAAGCGCTCACTTCCGAAAACGAAATAAGACACCATAAATACAAAACCGCCACAAATATCCCTTTTGCAGCCGTCGGCCGAAACCGCTGTGTTTTTTCCGTAACGTTTTTACAGAAAAGCAGCAGAAACCAGGCAGCCGCCATGTAACCGCACATAAGCATATAATCACATAAGACAGCGCCCGCAAACATCCCGCCGCCCAGCCTGTCCACACGAAGCGTTTTCAAACAATAGAAAAATTCCGGCGTCCGGAACTGTTCTGCAAACGCTACTGGTATCCCGGCAAGGCTATAACCGCCCCCGGCCGCCTTCTGCAGTATGTAAAAAGCCTGCTCCATACTGTCCGCCCGGAAAAACACAAACGTAAACAGCACAAATACGAGATTGACAAACCATGTCAATACGCCGGGCAGCTTTTCTATCGCGGGCAGAAACCGTTTTACCAGCACATACATACCGCCATGCAGCGCGCCCCAGCAGAGAAATGTCCATCCCGCGCCATGCCAGATACCGCTGGCCAGATAGACCAAAAACAAATTAAAATACGTGCGCAGCGCGCCCTTCCTGTTGCCGCCAAGCGGAATATAAAGATATCTCGTAAAAAAGCGTTTGAGCGTAATATGCCACCGCCGCCAGAAATCGACCAGATGCCGCGCCCGATACGGAGACAGGAAATTAACCGGAATCTCAATGTTAAACATAAAACCGATGCCGCGCGCCATATCACTGTATCCGCTGAAATCGAAATAAAGCTGCACGATGTAACTGACCATCATCCAGACGGCTGCCAGACCATTCAGACTTTCAAGATTGCCAAACCCCCAGGCAACCGCCTTCCCGAATACATCCGCAATCAGCACTTTTTTGGCAAGCCCGCAGACAAATGCGTAAACGCCTCTGGAAGCATTGCCCGCATCCCACTTCTTTTTCTCTTTGTCGCGGAACTGGCCGATCATCTCATCGTGGCTTACAATCGGCCCCGCAATGAGCTGCGGAAAAAAAGTGACAAACAATGCATAATCTATAAAAGAATAATTTTCCGTTTCCCCACGATAGGTATCCGCCAGAAATCCAATCTGCTGAAAAGTAAAAAAGCTGATACCCAGGGGAAGCAGCACATGCTGCAGCGCCAGATCAAGATGAAACAGCGCATTGATATTTTCCAGAAAAAAATCAAAGTATTTATAATAAAACAGTACGCCAAGATTGACCGCCGCCCCGGCAGCCGTCAGGTACAAATCCCTCCTGCGACACTCCTGACGCCCCCTGTGTCCCAGAATGATTCTGTACAGAAAATAGTTTCCCACAATGCTTCCCACAATAATCGGGAGATACCGGATATTGAACCAGGCATAAAACCAAAGAGACATTCCTGTCAGCCACAGCTTGCCCCATTCATATTTCCCCCATGCGCTGCAGATAAAATATCCCGCCAGACAAAGGGGCAGAAACAATAACAGAAAAATATAAGAATTAAACAGCATCGCTACTCTTTTCAGGAATCCCGCACAGGATCCTGAACACCTTTGCTTTTGTTAAAATAAATCTGGATACCGCCAGTACAAGCAGCGTATCCGCTATAAAATTACCGGCAATAATGGCAACAGGATTCCGTATCTGCAAAATGGACACCAGCATTGTCCGCGTCGCTACCAGGGCATACGCGTCCAGAAGATACATCTGCAGCGACCACCTCCCGCAGGCGCCGATAAAACCGGCCGCTTTGCCCCGGCACACAGATGCGGCGGCAAAAAAGAATACAAAACTTCCCATGACGCATACTAGTTCCAGCAGCATGCCAAACGGATAAAAATATCCTCCGCTTTCAAATGCATGGAATCCTGCAAAGCATATCGACATCAAAATACCGGCAGGCAGCAGGTTGCGTTTCCGTTCGACGGCAGGCAACAGCGTATCCGCTTTTTTGTGCAGACAATATCCGAGGAAAAAGTACCACAAATACTGGCAGACCATATTAAAAAGCAGGAAATCCGTCATATACGGCTTGAGCGCAAACAAAACCGCCACAGCTGCAACGCCTGCCTTCCGCTGCCGCTCACTTCCCTGCAGCAGCGTCTCCAGCGCCGGAAATGCCATCGCAATTACAAACAACGTCCACAAAAACCAGTCGCTGCCGCCATACAACACAAAATCAAGGACAGCGCCCTTCGCATCCATCTGCTCATGGACGAGCGGATTGGGCACCAGTCTCGGCAGTATATCAAGCAGCGAAAACGCAACATGAGGAACAAGAATCCGTCTGCATTTGCGCAGAGCATATTCCTTGTAACCGCCTCTGCATGAATAACAGAATCCCGATACGAGAAAAAACAACGGCATCTGCACTGTCCACAAAAACTTATGCAGCATCCTGCACCACAAAATCTCGTGCAAGTCCAGAGGAAACACAATAATAGAATGATACAGAAGCACCATCAATATCGCCATCCCCCGCAATATGTCTATTTCTTTCCATCGTTTTTGCTCTGCCATGGGAGTCCCTCACTAGATTGCTATATTTTATCATACTCCCCATTTTATTACAACTTTATCACAATTTTTTCCCGGATTGACATCTTTTGGAAAATATATGATATAATAAGCGATAATGAAATACGAACTCTATTCATTCATGACCTGGAAAAGGATCGATCAGCCTATGACAAATGAAACCCGCAAAAAACTGTTTTCTTTTTATCCATATTGTATCGCATTTTTTGTCGTTCTGTTATGTCTGGCAGTCTGGCCGCTGCAGCTTCTTGGTCATACGTCTTACGAGAGCGCTTCTCTGGAAAGAGGGATTTTTCCCAACTTAAACCTTTCCGACGGCTCCGTGCCTGCGGGAGAGTTTACCCCGGCGCACAGACAGCTCGACAGTATATCCTTCCGCTTTCTGATCAGCGGACAGGCGCCGGACGGCACAGTGACACTGGAACTGCACAGCGGCCCGCAGCGGCAAAAACAGAAAATCTGCTCCGTCGAACTGGAATCCGGAGATATTATGAACTATCGATGGATCGATTTCCCGCTTGATCTGGAACTGGAACCGGACGCCACATATACCTGGCAGCTCCGCGCCGCCGACTATGAAGAGGCCTCCCTGGCTCTTTATTCCGGCAGTCCCGTCATCGGGCCAAATGAAGCGGGACCGTTCTATTATAATGATATTCCGGAAGAGAAGCATATGCCCGCGGTCATCTACACCTATAGCGATCAAATAGACGCAGAACACTGCCTGCCCTATTATGCCGCATTTTTACTGTTTGGCCTGCTGTTGTTTACCATGTGCCGCAAATTCGAAAAATACACTGAGGATGTTTAATATGATACAGAGAATAGCCAAAAAACTGATTCCCTATCTGCTGTTTATCCTTGCAGGCGCCGCTTTTCTCGTTATGGGCGACGAGAGCCGTACGCCGGTTACAATCAACGCCTGCGACATGAAACGCTACTCCGGTTATGAAGACAACACTTCCGTCGGCCTTACTCCCGACAGCCAGTTTTCCGGCACCATGCTGTCCAGTTCCAGTTATCTGCTTGATCCCGGCGTCTATACGCTGGGAATCGCCTATATGACGGACGGTGAGGAGGATGAACTGGTCATCCGCGACAACGGCGCCGAGCTTGGCGCATATAAACTTGACCCCGATGTAACTTATAAAGAATACACCTTTGAACTGGAACGCTCTTCTCCCGACTTTCAATTTTCAATTGACTATAGCGGCACAAGCAAAATTCTCATTGAAAGCGCCACATTGATTCCGGCGGGGCGGTTTTATCATGACACCTCTCTGCTGATCACGCTTCTCGTCTGCCTGACGGCCGCGTTCGGCCTCTGGCGATATCTTTTCGAAAAACGCGGACGGCGTATCCGCGACAACTACATCACACTGACTCTGGTCGGCATCGGTCTCTTTGCCTCGCTCCCCTATCTGAATACAGGTCTTTCCTGGGCAGTAGACCTGTGCTATCATCTGATTCGTATTGAGGGGATCAAGAACGGACTGCTGTCCGGCCAGTTTCCCGTGGTCATCTATCCGGAGGCTATGTATGGAAACGGATATCTGAACTGCATGTATCCCAATCTGTTTCTGTACCTTCCCGCCTTTCTGCGCATGAAAGGCATCTCCATGGCGGACAGCTTTAAATGCCTCATCTTCCTGTTCAACATTGCCACTGCCTTTCTGACCTACCACTGCGCAAAAACAATTGGGGGCACACGCAAGGCCGCGCTGCTGGCCTCTCTCTTGTATACATGCTGCCCGTATCGTTTTACGAACATTTATGCCAGAGGCGCCGTAGGGGAATTTCTCGCTATGACATTTTTCCCTCTCGTTTTTACCGGCCTTTACCACATCTGCATCGGCGACCGCAAAAAATGGATCTATCTTGCACTCGGCATGACCGGGCTTTTGCAGACCCATATTCTCAGTGTGACTTTGGCAGGCGTTTTCTGCGCAATTTTCTGTATTATTTATCTGAAACAGCTCTTTACAGAAAAACGCTTTGCCGGACTGCTGAAAGCAGTTGGCATCGCTCTGCTGCTCAATATTGGTTTTCTCGTACCGTTTCTTGATTTTTACCGGAACGGAAATCTATGGATGGATGCCCTTGATCTGGGCACCTACCAGGAATATACGATGCATCTGTCAGCGCTTTTCGGTCTGCAGACGACAGGTGATTATTACATGCTCACACTGGGGATTCCGCTTGCGGTCTGCGCCGCTATTTCCCTGGCCTATGTGCTGCTGGAACAAAGAAAGGGCGAACAGGAAGCCTATGTCCGTTATCTGTTTGTGCTCGGCGCTTTCCTGACTTTTATGATGCTGCCCATCTTCCCGGGCTGGAAGATGATGTCCATCCTTCCCCTGAAGATCGTACTGGAAAAAGTGCAGTTCGCCTGGCGGCTGCTTGGTCCTGTCAGCCTGCTGTTCGCCGTTGCCGGAAGCATTCACTGCTTCCGCTCCCAAATGCTGAAACGTTATAGCCGTATCCTATTCGTAGCGCTTGCCGGTATCTGCATGCTGTCCTGTACACGCTTTAAAGGCGAAGATTTTGCCTACTCTGCTAACAACCGCTACACTGCAGGCCATGAAAGCAAACTGACCGGCATTCCCAAAGGCGCCAATACCGTGGTATACCCTTTTGAATGGCGTCCAAGACATACCATCGACGCGGATCTTGTTACGCAGCCCCAGGTATCCGACGAAAGTCAGGTTCAAATAAAAAAGACCCGGCGGGTAGGAACTACTACCGCCCTGCAGTATACCTGCGGGACCGGCGACCAGTATATTGAGCTGCCTGTCGTTTATTATAAAGGATATCAGGCTGTCAACGAAGACGGCAGCCCCATCACGCTGGAAGAAGGCTATAACAACAGAATCCGCATCCCGCTGCAGGGAGACGGAAAAACCCATACCGTCACTTTACATTACAATATTCCGGCATCCTATACGATATCCGCCTGGATCTCCATCCTGGCAGCGCTGCTCCTGACACTTGCCTTTGTTATACGGAAGTTAAAACCCGCGCTGCTGCAGAGCAGGAAAAAAACGCTGCCTTAATGCAGCCCGGTACGCGTACGCATCCGCTTAACTCATGCCCGCGGGAATAAATGATGGAAAGGAAAGGAAAATAAAATGTTAGATAAGATAGCAGTTCTGATTCCCTGTTATAACGAAGCTCCCACCATCGGGAAAGTGATCCGTGACGCCAAAGCCGCTCTGCCGGAGGCCGTTATCTATGTATATGACAATAATTCTACCGACGATACCGCCCGGATCGCATCACAGGCCGGCGCCGTCGTACGGCAGGAATATCAACAGGGAAAGGGCAATGTAATCCGCCGCATGTTCCGTGAAATCGACGCACAGTGCTATCTTCTCATCGACGGAGACGATACCTATCCTCTGGAACAGGCAAAAGAAATGACTGACTATGTATTGGAGCGTCATGCAGACATGGTCGTGGGCGACCGGCTTTCCTCCACCTATTTTACGGAAAACAAGCGGCCTTTTCATAATTTCGGCAACAGCCTCGTAAGAGAAAGCATCAATCATCTGTTCCGCTCAAATATCAAAGATATCATGACCGGCTACCGTGCATTCAGCTATTGCTTTGTCAAGACATTCCCGGTTCTTTCCCAGGGATTCGAAATCGAAACGGAAATGACGATCCATGCTGTCTATAACCATATGCAGATCGAAAACGTCGTCGTAGACTACCGCGACCGCCCGCAGGGAAGCACTTCCAAACTGAATACTTATTCCGACGGATTCCGGGTTTTAAAAATGATTCTCCGTCTTTTCAAGACCTATAAGCCGCTGGCCTTTTTTTCCATGATCGCCGCTTGTTTGCTGCTGCTGGCCATCGGTTTCTTCATTCCCGTGTTCATCCGCTTTCTGGAAACACATCTCGTCCTGCAGATACCAACCCTGGTCGTATGCGGCTTTGCTACTCTGGCAGCTATCCAGGCTTTCTTTGCCGGACTGATCTTAAGCAATATGAGCGAAAATAACCGACGGGATTTCGAATACCAGCTTCAGCGAACGGAGGACAGGTATACGGATTTAAAAGAAAAAAATCGTTAAAAATCTTCTGTATTTCCCTGCGCGCCTGCGGTAATGCTTCCAGCACGTTTTTATGATCCCCCCAGGCTGCGCATAGAATGCGGTTCTATTCTACAAACGCCGCCGTTAAAAATACACCGCCTTCTCTTATATCGACCAGAATTTCATCAGACTGCGGCGCAGCGGACCCGTCCCAACCGGCAAATTGCCAGCCTGACTTGGGAACTGCCGTTATCCTGACAGGATAGTCCGTAAAATACCTGCCGCTCCACGTCCCGTTCACAAGTTCCACCTCCGAACCATTTACGCTGATGATTCCTCCTTCGCTGTTTTCGACCGTAATATGCAGTTCTTCCAATGCACCCTCCAGGCCGAAATCTTCTTTCATATAGCCTATAATATAGTCATAACGCTTCTGCAGAAAATTCTGCAGGTCGTCTGCTTCCTCATGATAATCGGATTCCTTACGATTTTCTCCATAAAACCTTTTAAAATCCCATACAAGCGGTTCTCTCATAACCTCACGAAGTCTTAAGAACTCTGTCAATAATGCCTGTTCTGAAAGGCACGTATTGGTCAAATCACAAAAATTAAGCACAAACTCCTGTCTGAACTGCACATTGTTCATCAAATTGTCAAACAGTCTGCTTTTCTCTCTTACATAACGAAAAGAATCCATATCTGCAAGGCTCTCTGATAACCCGCCGTTTCCCCAATTCATATCATAAATCATCCAACGCCATTTGCCATCCTGATAGCTTTGTTCCGTAATGCTGCGCGATCTCCACAGCGCTTCATTCATATCCGGCCAGTCTTCACACCTCGCAGCATAAATCTCCGTTCCATAGTAATCCATAAAACTCTGCATATCAATCAATCCGCACAACTTTTCATATTCTTCCGGATCCGAAAAGTCCTTTTCCTCCGCCATCTGCATCAAATCCAGATAATAGCCATAATCTTCTTCCTCTCCACAGTTAAGATGGGTGGCTTTTATCATAATAACATCATCTGCCGGAACCCCGTAATTTTCCTCGACATATTTCTCATCAAATTTTTCCATCAAATGATAAATTCCCCAATACTCTCCGTCTAAAAATACATAACACGGGATATTTTTCATCGTGGAAAAATGAAGTTCATTACAAGTGTTATGAATCAAGACATCCCTGATCTTCATCTTGTAATCATTGGCTCCGGAAAAAAGAGCAACCCGGCAGGCTCCCGTATCCCCAAAAAATGGTTCTGAAAAATAATCTCTTCCGCTATAAATGTCTCTCGCATACAGTTTCAGGCTTTTCTGCACATAAGACCTTGTTGCACCGCCTTTAATTCTGACGCCTGCTTCCTCCTCCATCACCAGATTTCTCTCCGCATCAAAATAGTCAATATGTACCGGTCTTTCCCATTCCCGCCCCTGGTTTGTATAGTTTCCCTTCCATCTCATCCAATTGTCCGGATTACGCATCCTGGCAAGCTCTCCGCTTTCCACAAACTGATCAAAGGTCTGCCCTGCAACATAAATTCCCTTCTCATAATCAAACAGATGTGCCGGGTCCGTTATCAACGAAATTACAGGAAAGGAATCATACCCCTTCTCATCAAATCCTACAAAATACGATCTCGTTGCGACAGCGCTTTTTTCCATTCCGTCATTGCTGATCACAACTGCACGCACAACAACGGCCTTATCCACCTTTTCTGACGGCACTGCGTATCTGTCCTCCTCCGCAAAAAAACCGGCGGACAAGTCCGTTCTCGCAGCATATTTGTTCTCATTTTTACTTGCATCTTCAATCAGGATGGGAGCCTCATACAAAAAAGACTGCGCGGTAGGTTCGCTTCCATCCAGCGTATAATAGATCCTCCCTTTCTGATCTGACATGATTTCCAGATAAAAAGATTCCTCATAAAATCCGCTGTCGACGGAAAATAACGGCTGTTCCATCTTTTCCGGCAAAATCCGCTCCGCGGCATCGTTGGCAGCGCCCGGCGTCGGCGTTTCATGCTGCCACTGCCCATCCGCATTTCTTCCATAACTTGTATCATATCTTAACTGGGGAACGCTTACCCAGTCAATTAAGTTTTCTTCCTGATCAAACAAATACAACGTTGTGCCGCCGTCTTTCACAGCAAAGTCGGCATAGGCGGCTCCTGAGATACGATCTTTCTTTTTGGACAGAAAAACCATTGCCGTATCTCCGGCGTCGATTGTAAAATCTCCTAAGAAATATCGATTGATTCCTGCCACACTGTCCGAAAGGTAAAATCCTTCCAGCGATATCTCTTTTTCCTGTTCATTATAAAGCTCTATATAATCTCTGTATACGCCGTCTTCCCCGGCAAACGTAGAAAAATTATGACAGACTTCATTGATGCTTACCGTATGCTCCACCTCAGCCATTACCGCCTTTTGGCGATAACCGCTCCCTAATAGAACGACACAGCCTATGACATTCAAAGCAACTACTGTCATTTTTATTTTATTTCTCTTCATTTGCTTCCGAAGGCCTCCAGTTTCCCACATAGCGAATCAATCTCCATGCAAAAATTCCCAGCGTAATCGCACTCGATACAAACAGCGTGGTGTTCACTCCGTCCACGCCCCACTGCATGATACAGGGATACGATATCCCCGCTGCCGCCACTGTTCCGGCAACACTGCCAAGCAGCAGTCCTTTCATGTCCCGCATGATCGTGAGCACCGCGCCTGCAAACCAGATCAGCGCAATGATACCGCAGCACAATACGGTCGGCGTCAGCAGATAAGCGTACGCTCTGATTTTTTCCGTAAAAAGCAGCACCAGCGCCCATTCTCCCAGCAGCCCGCACCCTACCGCCGCCGCCAGCACAAGCACGGCAATCGCCGCAGTCAAACGCCAAAACAGCGTCAGAAACTTTCCTTTCTCACCGCTGCGCAGATATTCCGTAAACAGCACCGTAAACGTAGTAAAAATATAAGACGATAGCAACTGGATGACAGAAGCCGGTATCGCCACCGAAGCATAGTACCCCAACACCTCGCTTCCGGCAATCCTTTCTAGAAAATATCTGGGAATCGGAACGACCGCGTTCAGACAGACCGCATAGACAAACAGCGGAAAACACTCCTTTGTCAACGCCGTCAGAGCTTTCTTGTCAAAACAAAGCCGAAAAGGCTCGCACCGATACGCGCGCGGAATATCATAGAAAAGAATTACGCCATAAGCGCCGCACAGCATGACAACCGTCGTTATGACCAGGCTGCCTGTCAGCATTTCCACTGCGATAAACCCGGTCAGTGTCAGAATCCCCCGCATGAAAAAGGACTTGCCGGATATATCCAGCCGCCACACTTTCTGATCAATACCATGCAGTACATCCACAAGCGGCTCGCTCAGACGATATCCCATAAACAATAAGAGAAACACCGTCACATAGAGCGGATACCCGTTCGCCAGCACAAATAACGCGTATAGCAGGAGTGCGGCAGCCGCCGCAAAGACCCTGTGCGTTACATAAATGTCCGTTGCATATTTGCCTGATGCATCCGACACCTGAAAGTTACGGATACTAAAATATGCAATATTGGTAAACACATTTGTGAGGGACAGACCGAGCGAAAGATAACCTGCTTCCGTATATCCTGCCAGATGCACAATGAGAATTGTCATCATCCACTGCGCCCCTATGAAACCAAAAGAACCGGCTACATTCCACAGCATATTTTTCCGAACCGTCTGCGCCGAAACATTCCCCGCCGTATTTTCCATCTCATTTATCCTCTATATAGACTGCCTGCAGCGTAAAGGGAACCCCGTCATAGATTTCCGTAAAATCATAAAGCTCCCCTGTGTCCTGCCGGATCCAGTGATCGAACACATATCCCTCACGTTTCGGATCCCTTGGTTCATTGATTGTTCTGCCTTCTATGGCATCCAGCAAAGTTACATACATAACGCCGTCCCCCGGGTCGCATTGAATCCGGTCATAACGCCGTCCTTCCAGCCAGATATCATTTAAAAATTCCATCCGCAGCCGCAGAAATTCTCTGATCTCATTGACTTCCGTCCCGTATGCCTTCTCAAAATCCGTCTCTCTCTCATACTTAAAATCCTCAAAAGGGTCCCAGCGCATATAGTCCATCCGTGCAGACTCCCATATTTCGTCCCGGTAAGCGTCTATCCGCTCATTAACCATCCATTCTATGACCGGGACCGCGCTTTCGCGATACTCCTTTATCACAGACTTCCGGAAATAGGGCTGCTCATATAAATCGTACCACCAGGAAGCATTTTCCTGCTTCGTAGCCGCGAAAATCCCTCTCGGCTCCTGGTAATTGACAGGGCGGGTATGCTCAATCAGCGGATTACCAAGAGACTTGTCATAATCCCATACCGGACCGGCATACAGACTGGCCTTTGCACCCGCATCTTTATAAAAATACTGGCTGCTGTACATGGCGTCCAGATTTTTGCTGATCTCCTCTACCAGATATTTTCTGGCAAAGCTGGTAATGTCAATGCAGCTTTCTTCTATCCTGCCCTGCCGGATGGCGTCCTCCGTCTCCTGAAATGTCCGGCAGATATAATCAAACTGCGCGGCGGAAGGCGCCTTGGGACGCCTGATAATCACGCTCTGTCCGTTCTCCGTCACAAAATAATAGTTTTCCTCCTGCGCACGTTCCGTATATTCCAGCGCCGTGAGAAAACCTGTCTCCGTATCGCTGCCGCCTGTGCTGACGGGTATCCGGCCGGGCGCCGCCTCCGCTTTCTCCGAAAGCTGATAAGAGCCTCTGTATTCTTCATTGATATATAAGTCAATGTGTATGCTGGCCGGAGAATAAGCAAGCCCCATCTCCCCCGCCATATCATATACAATTCTGTCACGCAGCAGCGAGCGGTCCTGTCTGTTGGCCAGCAGAATATAGTTTTCCAGTCTGCCTGTGCCCAGCAGGTCTGCAGGCTCCTGCAACGACATCTGATACGGCTTTTTGTCTTCCAGAAACGTTACATTGCCTCTCGATTTCAGCTTTTCGATACCACCCGCAGACAATACGCTCCCATCCGCCATGATCATCTCATACATCCCCGGCTCTCCGTTTCCCTTTTCGGCCTCTATATAAGACAGACTTCCTGACTGCGTTGTAATAAACAGCGCCGGTATGTTGGCCGAACGCATCACCTTTACCGTATAATCGCTGCCGCGCACACGCAGGACATGCTCCCCGCTCTGCAGACAGTCCGTCTTCCCCCAGAGCCCAAGGCGCTGCCCGTCCCAGCTTTTTGACAAAGCATAACCGCTTTCTATGACGCAGGAAACATTTTCGTCGCAGAAAGCAGGAAGAAACAGATATTCTTTTCCGTCATAATCATTGTGCCAAAGTTTCAGCCTGATTTCTCCCTCTCCGGCCTGCACCGCAAAAGTGATATCTCCCGCAGCTACGGCTTCCCGCTCCATCAGCCGGGCACGCAGCAGCAAAAAAAACGGAAGCATACAGACTGTCGCCGCCAATACGGCAATTTTGTATTTTCTCATGCTATTCTCCATCGCGGCGCCCGGCAGCCCTTTCTGCCGCAATACGGTAAAACCGCTCCATATCCGCCGCGTTTTTCTTCACATCATATCCTGCCCCGGCGACCGCATCCGCGTATTTCCCACGCACGCGCCGTTTCTGCGCCGTGCCCGCCTGGTCGGCCATGCAAAGCGCCTCCTGCGCCCAGCGCTGCGGCGATTCCGAAAGCGGCATTTCTTTAACCAAATCAGTCAGTATCACTTCTTTTGTAATCCTGTCAGACATCAGCACCGGCAGACCCGCAGCCTGCGCCTCTATCAGCGTCACCGGCAAACCCTCAAACAGAGACGGAAACAGCATTCCATCAGCCGCCTGCATCAGCAAAGGCACATCATCCCGCACTCCCAAAAAGCGGACGCAGTCGCCCAGCCCGTATCTGCCCGCCGTTTCCTTTATTTTCTCTTCCAGCGGTCCCGCGCCGCACAGCAACAATACCGCATTCTTTCGCTTCTCCACAACCGCCTTCATTACCCGGAGCAGAAACAGGTGGTTTTTCTGTTCTTCCAGCCTGCCAATATGCAGAAACACGGTAACATCCTGCGCATCCTGCGCCGCTTCCCCGCCCGCGGCAGTACCCGGCACGGTTTCCACAGCACGCAGCAGTTCTCCCCGCTTATCTTTCCGGACCAGCTCGTCAAACCGAAAACGCTCCGGGCTGATTCCATTGGCAAGCAGGCGGAAATTCTCTTTCCGGCACGCACGTTTCCCATATAGCCAGATGCCGGCTGACACAGAACAGGCAAACAAATAGTCCGCCTCATACCGCAGGGGATATTGCAGCATATTTTTAACGACTGCGGATATCCCCCTTCCCGAAGAGGTATTATGACTGTGCACAATCGTAACCAGTCCCGCCTTTTTCGCCTCATACAAATACAGAGAAGCGGTACTGCGCATATGTCCATGAATGATACGGTACTGCGGATGCTCCCGGAAAAATACCCGCCAGCTCCTGCAGTAGCTGCAGACCGTAGACGCCTGAAAACGCTCCATGGCATAAATTTTTCCGCCAAGCGCCTTTATCTCCTCCGTATAATCGCACATATCTTCCGTATGAATGACAAAGTCAAACTGCATCTTCGTTCTGTCGATACAACGGTAAAGATTCATCACCATTGTCTCCGCTCCGCCCCGGTCAAGCCGTCCCAATACCTGCAACACACGAATCGGTTCTTCCATACCTGTCTCACTCCATCTTTGGCCTTACACAGTGGGCCGGATCACCCGCGTCAAACCCCGCCACGTCCACAAACTTTCCCCAGGCATTGTCATAAACAAAAATCGTCAGTCCATTGTCCACAAGCTGGTAAATTTCTCTGTTATACGTAATGCTGTAGCCTGTCAGCTCTATCGTATCAAATCCCTCTTCCCACTGCCATGCGCCGCCTGCTGTACCCACCAGACCACTGATGCACTCTCCGTCTCTGACCGCAAAGGAACCGCCGGATAATAATTGTTCCCCGTCCAGACCAAAAGCCTGTGCCAGTCCCCTGAGAAACTCTTCCATACCCGATACATCGCCCGTCACCGAAAAGGCCACCGTATGATTTTCATAAGGCAGACAGCTCATATAGTCCGGCAGCCCCGCTATCGTACCAAGCCGTTCGTTTTTTCTGTCATGATTTCTATGCTGCAGCGCAATATCCCAGGAATTTTCGCTGTCCAAAGTACGATAGTCCGTCAGTGCGTAGTGCGTGCACAAATACGATCCGAGATAATCCGATGCTTTCGCGGAGCCAAACCGGTTCAGATGCGTATTGTCACGGAAATCTGACGCCGCATCGATCCCCAGTTCATCCATCAGAGCAAAGAAATCGATAAACGGAATCCCCTCTTCCTGCGCCAGCCGGGCTACCGCTTTCGTCTCGCCGATATTCCAGCCCACATTCGGCGCCTTGATGAGCAGCAGCTCCGCCCCGTTCTCCCGGCACAGTTCCTGCATCCTGTCCAGTATATCTATATTATGGTCCGGAACGACAGCCTCCTGTTCCTCATAATAAGAAGAAAAATCCAACGGGCTGTCCGCTATTTTAGCCGGCGTATACGCCCCTTTGGAATAGTTTACAGAAGAATCCGTAAAATCCTCTCTTGTCAATTCCTGCCATCTGTCTTTATACTGTGCCATAGGAATCAGGTACGAAAGAAAGCTGCCCTTATCCCCCCGGAACATTTCATACAGGCTTTTGGCCTTTGTGAGTGAAAAAGGCATGTCTGTAATTCCATAATTCAGATTTTCCGCTTTGTCAGGGTCCAGCTCCTTCGTCAGTAAGGTCGTTTCCAATACCACCACCTTTGGCTTCTGATACCGAAAAGCCTCTTCCATAAACAGGCAGCTCAAATCCCACGCCTGCGACGAACTGCAGAAATCGTACGACGCAATTCCGTATTCCTCATATAAAACCAACGGATCCGCCGTACAGAACATTGTGCTCGGTCCGATGAACAGCACTTCGATAGAATTTTCCTTTTCCTCATAAAAACCCTTTACGTTGTCCGTTCCGCGGTGTCCCATATTTAATTTTAATATTTCCTGCGCCTTCACAAAAAGTATGCTTAAGACCGTCAGGAAAACCGCTGTCTTTACCAGCGCCTTTCCCCAGGTTTTTACACTGCCAGTCTCCATCATTTCCTCCGGATGTTATCATTCTCCTGCCCTTTTACCTGCATCATACAGCCTAAAAGCCAAAGTACACAAAATTGCCCGCATCATAAGACGGCCCATAGGCGCCCAGTATCACGGTAGATAATAGTAATACGATCCACACACTCCACCGAAACCAAATACATTGCCGGGACAACCATGTGTCGATCCGTTCATTCTGCTTATATTTCATCCAGTCCGCCAGAAAAAACAGCACAAGACCTGCCGCAACCACATGAAAAGATTTCTCATTCAGCCCCAGCGTATAGATCGTGCCGTCAAACAAAGCCCATGGATTCCATCTGGTAAACATTCGTCCCAGATAGCGGAAAGCATCCGGCGCTGTGGGACTGTTAAAAAATACAAGCCCCAGAAGCACGAGAAACCATGTGCGCACATACTGCAGCAGACGATAACTGAAAGAATCTGTCTTCGTATGCAGCCTTTTGTTGATTTTGTCCGCCACAGGCGCAAACGCATCCTCCAATATCTGGTATACTCCCTGCAGGCCGCCCCAGAGCACATAATTCCAACTCGCGCCGTGCCACATGCCGCTGACAAAAAACGTGATCAGTATATTGACATATTTTCTGGCTCTTCCCTTTCTGTTGCCGCCAAGGGGAATGTAGATATATTCTTTCAGCCAGGCGCTCAGCGTCAAATGCCATCTCGACCAGTATTCTTTTACACTGCAGGCGAAATAGGGAGCGTTAAAATTTTCCTGCAGCCGAAAGCCCATAATCTTGGACACGCCCATCGCAATATTCATATAGCCCAGGAAATCGACATAGATTTGAATCAGAAAAAACAGGGCCCCCAGAAATAACTCCACAAAGCCATACAGCATATAATTGTCAAACACTTCCCGGATCAGCAAAGCCATCCGGTCTCCAATGACCAGCTTCTGAAAATACCCCCATGCAACCAGGCTGAAACCTTCGGTGATACGCCTGCCGTCAAACAGATTCCAGTTCCTGCAGTCTTTGATCTGCCCCATAAAATTCTGCGACCGCTCAATAGGTCCTGCTATCATTTTCGGAAAAAAAGAGAGAAACAACGCATACTCTATGATATTGCGCTCCGCGCGTATTTTCCCTTTATAGATATCCACCAGATAAGCGACGATCTGCAGTGTGAAATAGGAAATACCAAGCGGCAGGGCAAAAGAAAACGGCAGAGGAAAATATTTATTATATTTGAAGAAGACCAGTATGAATAAAACAATCCCAATTCCTGACCATAGGAGCAGTTTTTTCCGCCGCTCTGTCCCTTCCCCCGCAGCGGCCGTCTTCTGCAGCCCCTCCAGCCCCAGACCTGTAAAATAGGACAGGAGCGCTGCGAATAAAAGCACAAAAACATATCTGGGCTGAAAACTCATATAAAAGATGAGACTGGCAGCCAGCGCCCACACCGTCCGCAGTCTGCGCGGCATAAGAAAATACAACAAGAGCACAACCGGCAGAAATATGAAAAAGGTATATGAAGTAAACGACATCCTATTCTCCTTTTGTAATCGTTATAGCGGGGAAACCCAGATCGTCATACCAGTACTTTTCGCCGTTTCGCAGCTGCAGGGAAACGGCGGTGCTGCCCTGCCAGTCGAACTGCAGCGGCATATCGTAATAAGCCCCCGGTTCCAGATTACGCCACAAATTCGTCCCAATCTCTTCCCTGTCACGGCAGCCAAGCGTTACATCGTCAAACGTCGTATTGATAAAACTGTCACCGGTATTTTTCACCCGAATGGTGACATAGCAGGTATCCCCTTCCTCCTCCTGTGAAATCAGCTCATATTCCACAGCCAGCTTACTGTCCGCTTCTTCCTTTGCAAAATAATATAACGGCGTATCATATTGATTCTGCAGCACCTCAAGACTGCCCCGCATGGACAGCTCCTGCAGCAACGGAGAAAAACGCTCCTCTGTAGTATGAGACGCAATGAGATAACATCTGCCCGCCGCCTCGATACGCGCCGCGTCGCTTTCCAAAGCCTCGCTGTCATTGGCCGTTCCCGCAGACCAGATCACATTGTCCTCTCCGGCGGCGCCAAAACAGTCCGTATCATACCCGATCTTGTATTTTACAGCCGGAATACTGTGATGGTACACATATACGCTTTCTCCCGGCTCTATGCGCTCCTGCACATAAGCAATGGGAAAATTGACCTCTTCTCCGGCCATATAAACAGTTTCACCGTGACGGTACACCAATATGCCGTTACTCGTCAAAATCAGTACAAACATCAGCATCACAGCCGCCACCTCGCCGGAAGTAACCGGACGCCGACCGCTCCCGCCACCTGTCTCCGTGACCGCGGCGGTACAGAACATCCTGTCCGCCGCCATAAAAACCAGCATGGCAAACAGTGGATAGGCAAAGCACCACATCCTGTCCGCCACCGGAAACATGTTCAGCCAGGACGCAAAAAGACAGAGAAAAAATCCCAAAGCCGTAACAATTACATAACGGTTTCTCTCACGAAATATACCGAACACAAGCGCCGCCAGAACAAGCCCCATCACAAACATGCGTCCTTCCCGGAAAACAATAAAAATATCATAGGCAAGCGCCTGAGCCTCTTTCAAATCCGCTATGCTGCGGGGCACCAGCGGGAAAACAGCCCCCTCCCAATAACGCTGCATTTCTTCACTGCCTGCAACGCCGCGCAGCCAGTACAGATAATACACCGCAAAGCTGGCAAGCACACCGACGCCCGTCAAAATGCTGCGCCGCACCGCTGTCTTGTCTTTTGTCCATACCCCGGCAATAAATTCCCAGGCAAGCACGCCGCCAATCATAAAGCAGGCCGGATTTGCGCCCCACAAAAAAACCATATAAAGAATCGACAGCCGCCAAAAGGACAGTTTTTCTTCTTTATACAAATAATACGCCACCAGTACAAGCAGCGCCCAGATGCATTCCCACATATACTGTTTAAACATATTGGAATACAACAGCATAAAGTTCATATTCGCCAGAAAGGCGCTGCACAGCAGCGCATACCGTATCTGAAACAGCCGCTTTGCCGCATACCATACAAGCCCCAGCGTCACTATATAAGAAAAGACAGAGACACTCCGCAGCACAAATTCACTGTTGCCAAACACCAGTGAAATCACTTTGGCAAAATACAGATACAACACAGGAGCGCTCTGCAGCCATTCAAACGGCGCAGCCGTCAGCTTCCAGAGTGGACGTTCGCTGAAAGAATAGGCCAGCATAGCTTCGTCCACCCAGAACGATCTGCCAACACAGTTCATAGAAATGCTGACGCCAATTCCCAGCACAACCATAAATAGCCCTAAAATGTCCGCCGCCTTTTTCAGACTGTTTTCCTTTTTCCATTCTCCCAAAATATATCTCACCAATTTCCTGCCTCTTCATTCCTGTTTTTTAACGGCATGCTTTCACTGCATATCCGTTTTCCCTTTTCCCTATCCCGGACAAAAATTTTGTTATTTTTTTATTTTTTTAGTATAGCAAATCCAAGAAATCATGTAAAGCAGATGAAAATACTATTTGTTTATGATATAATATCTGCGCGGGCAGCACGCAGCGCCAACATGCGAAATGAAAGCTGCGCCGCCGCTATGGCACGGCATCCGTTATTGTGTTGCCGGATGCGTCCGCAGGTTTGAATTCTGTTTATGTACATAGAATGATAACATTTCGGTAATTTTATTACTGGAAAATGAAAATACGGGAAGGTTTGCACCTATGAAGATCTGTTTTGTACTTCCCCACTTCTACCCCTATGTAGGAGGCGGAGAACGAATCTTTTATGATATGGTAAAGGGTCTTTTGAAGAAAGGACATGAGATACGGGTGCTGGCAAGAAATGTCGGCAGTGAATATCTGGGACACAAAACCGTGGAAGGGATGGAAGTCTGGTATTTCCCCTGGAAGTCCATGTTCGGACACCCACTGGTGCCTGCCCGGGATATCGAAGAGCACATCGCATGGTGCGACGTTGTACACGCCTCTATCTTTACCCCCGCCTTTCCTTCCAGCCGGCTGGCACACAAATACCGTAAGCCTTCTGTCCTGACTGTCCACGAGGTACGCGGCCCAAAATGGTTCTGGGTGGAAGATTTTATCCACGCCAGCGGCTTCTATCTGTATGAACAGTTTGTATGCAGACAGCCTTTCGATGTGTACCATGCGGTCTCCCAGGCAACCAAGCGGGATATTCTGCAGTACTGCGGCAAAAGCAAGCATGTCGTATGCGTTTACAACGCCGTCAATGAGATGGATACCTCTATTGCCGAGACATCCTCCCTCAACCTGCGGGAATACTTCGGCCTCGGTGAAAAAGAGCGTATATTCCTTTATTATGGCAGGCCCGGGCAGACAAAGGGCATCTATGTATACCAAGAAGCGATCCGTGCGCTGCAGACCAGGGGCGTTGATCTGTCAGACATTCGGTTCTGCTTTATCCTCGGAGCAGAACCGGTAAAGCTGCGCCGTAAATTCATTGATTCCATCCGCAGATACGGCCTTGATGACAAAGTCCTTATCCGCGATTCCCTACAGAGGGAAGACCTGTGCCGCTGTATCCTGCAGGCGGATTATGTGGTCGTCCCTTCCGTCACGGAAGGCTTCGGCCTCAGCGCTCTGGAAGCATGCCAGATGGGCAAAAAGATCATTTCCAGCACCGGAGGCGCCCTGACGGAAGTCGTATATGGAGACTGTCTCTTTTTTGAAAACCGCAGCAGCCAGGCGTTGGCGGACCGCCTGCAGAGCGTGATTGAAAAAGGCGACAATGCGTTCGAGCATGTACCGCCCCGCTCCTTCCCCTATGAGGACATGGTGGACGGTATTGAACAAATCTACAAAGACTTATTGAAAATACAATGAACAGACAAACCGATCTTACCATGAAAAAAGCAAATATTATCATCTCCACCTACAATGGAGCGCGTTACCTTCCTGCGCTGCTGGACAGTCTCTGTGCGCAGACCTATCCTTCTATTGATTTCTATGTGCGGGATGACGGTTCCAAAGACAACACGATAGACATTCTCCGGGAATATCAGGCAAAGTTTACAGGTGAAAGACGTTTTCTTCTCGTAAATGAAGCCGACGGCGACTGGACGAACAAAGGCGCCCACGAGAGCTACCGGTCCGTGTTCCGCAGACTCGAACCAGCTTTCTGCTACATGATCTGCGATCAGGACGATGTATGGGAGCCGCGGAAGGTGCAGCGGGCCGTCGAAGCCATCAGCCGTTATCCTGCCAACACGCCCGTGCTCTATGTGCACAATTATTTTCTCTGCGATGGGCAGCTGCATGTCAAATCCAAACTCCCGGACAGACACAGCATTACCCCCTCAGAGATGACTGCTGTCAGCCTTTCCAAAGTCATTATGACAGGTACCTGGGCAGGCGTAGGCATGTCGCAGGTATTTAACCATACATTAAAGCAGCTCGCCTATGACCGGGGAGACATTACGCCTTCCGTAGCCACGGACTGTTTTGTGGCGTGGGTAGCCGCCGGGTTCAACGGCGCGCTTATTTACGACAATGAACCCCTTGCCTGGTACAGGCGGCATGAAGGCACATACAGCAGCGGCGATGCAACCGGGCTGGCACGGTATCGTGACTGGCTGAAGCATATGGACCGTCACTGCAAAAACATCACCAACGGCATTCATGATTATCATATCCTCTACGGCTCTGACCTTTCTGCCGATCGAAAGGCCTTTTTGGAACTTTTTGACAGCGGCAGGCGGCTTGGAAAATTTTTCTATCCCCGTCGGCTCCGTGACAGCCTGGCGGAAGAGATTGCCTTCCGCCTTTTGATTCTGGCCGGAAAGATTTAATCTGCGCTTTGGAAAAGCGCTCTATACTACAGGAGATTTTATGTTTAAAGAAGCAGTTGCCGGGATTTTTATCCTGGCTGTCTTTTATCTGGCTTACCGCCTTTTATGGAAAAAGAACAAAAAAGCGGCCGCCGTCATACTCACTCTCGTCCTTTTTCTGTCATGCGCCGCCAATATGATCTACAACGCGGCTGTCATGTTTCCTGATTTCTACATGGACATTGTAAACGGCCGTTTCCGCTATGGCACCTTCTCCGGAAACCTGTTCGCCTATTCCGATGCATTTATGTTTCAGGACGAAATCATTTTTCCGGTTCTGCGTGGGAGAACTGTTTATCTTGATGCGGACGCCGGTTTTTATGAAAAATTTATCTCCTTATACGCGGAAAACTATGAACGGCTGCCGGTTTCCGCGCAGCAAAAAAAGGCCGTCTGCGCACGCGGCGCCACGGATTTTGATTTTTCCCATGAGTTTTCCTGTATAGGGATTATGGATTACGTCACCGACGATATCCCGCAGGCGCTTGTGCCCGCCTTCGAAGAGGAAGCATATCCCATGCTCTATATCAATACTTCCTCTCTCGACGGCCAGCAACAGCTTGCCGCTGTCATGGATGCGGACTATAATCTTTATCTTATGTCCAAAGACTATTATGAGGAAACAGCAGGAGGAATGCACAATGAATAAAAAATACGCTGTCTGCAGCGCGCTCACTGCCTTTTTATGCGGTCTTGTTTTTACTGGAAGTATATTCGTAAACGCTCCCTACTTTGAACGGCTGGCTTATGATAAGGCAGTCTTTTACCAGTGCAGACAGCTTTTATCTATTTTGCTGCTACTGTGCATCGGCCTGTTCTTTCTGGCAGTGATACGGGAATCCCTCTCCCCTGTCTGGACCGTGCTTCTGGCAATGCCTGTAGGGATCTGCCTGTGGGTCTTTCCCAGCCTGCTTCTGTTGCTCATTGGCATCCCCTACACCTTTTTCAATACCATACTTATAATCGCGGCCATACTGGGCGTCCTAGCTTTTGTGCGTATGCGCCGCCCCGCTGTCCGCCATAAATACTACGACAGCGACAGCCGGACGCCTGCCTTTGGCAGGATGGACGCCCCGTCTGTAATTTCCCCGGCAGACCGCAGTCCTGCTTTTTGGCAGGAAGCCACGACGCCACTGCTTCTGCTCCTGGGGGCCGCTTTTTTTGTTTCCAGCGGCCTGATTTATGTCTTTGTCAGCTATGATTCTTATTTTTATTTTACCAATTACGGCAATACACTGACCATTGTAAAAAACTTTCGCGACATTGTCGGAGAAAACAGCTTTACGCTGACTAATATCAGCCAGTTCCTGCCGCTGCTCAACGCCTACACCGCTTTCTGGCGGCTTGATCAGGCTTTCCAAATCCAGGCATTTCTCACGATCGATATCCTTGTCTGCTTTTTCTGGGGATTGTACCAATACGCGCTGCATACGAGCGCTGGAAACACTTTTTTTACGCCTAAGCTGCCCCCGCGCTGCGGCGCGCTTTTATTCAGTGCGCTGCTGACCCTGTTTCTGGCTACCTCCACTTCCTTCCTCGTCGCCTCTGCATGGGTTCTGGCCAATATGTACTGCATGGCCTATCTGTTTTTTTCCATGCTGCTGTTGGAACCTTCTTTTGGCCGCGCAAAAAAAGAGGCATGCATCCTCGCATCCCTGTTTTTTACCGCCCTCACACTACTGCGCAAGGACGGCATTATTTTCGTATGCTTTTTACTCGTTTACTTTGCCCTAAAAAGTAAATGGAACCGCAGCGTTTTGTTTTTTCTCTTTCTTCCGTCCATTGTCTCTGAGCTGTGGTGGCTGTTCTACGTTCGGGTCGTCTTAAAAGCTACTGTTGAGCAGGCTGCGTTTACCTCCATTGCCAACAACGCTAACGTGGCATTTGTCATTGCCGCCATTGCCGCCACCTGCCTGTACCTTTTCCTCCTCCACCCACTCTTTGACAAACGGCTTCCCTTTTCTGAAACGTGGCTGCTTTATGGCGGGCTTATGCTCCTACTGGCCGTTCTCACACTGCGCGACTGGAACCAGGTAATAGACAACGTGGACATGACAATACGAAACATGCTTCTTTACCCTTCCTCCTGGGGCATCAGCGCCGTACTGTTCGGCATCCTTCTCGTTTTTACGCTGTTGTATCGGCCGTTCTGGGATACAGACACATTCCTCTGGCTCGGCTATGTGCTCCTGAACTTTATCTCCTACTGCGCGGTAGGGAAAAATCTGTGGGTCAACTGGGACGACTCCTATAACCGTATCGTCCTGCAGATCATTCCCATTTTCGTCTTTATCTGTGGGAAGAAACTATCCTGCCTCCTTCAATCGTATACACCAGATCACAATTCTGGATCGTAGACAGCCGATGGGCAATGATAATCAGTGTCTTACTACCCGCCAGATAGTCAATGGCCTCCATCACTGCCGCCTCCGTGTCATTGTCGAGCGCGGAAGTCGCCTCGTCCAGCACAAGCACCTGCGGATTGTGATACAGTGCCCTGGCAATACCGATCCGCTGTCTCTGTCCGCCGGAAAGCCGCACACCGCCTTCTCCGATCACCGTATCCAAACCGTCTTCCAGCGTGTCGATAAACTCTTTTAATTGTGCTTCCCGCAGCGCTTCCCACAGCCGCCCTTCGTCGATTTCCTCCCGTTCGATGCCAAAGAGAATATTGTCCCGGATCGAAGCATCCAACAGAGAGATCGATTGTGGAATATAACCCAGCTTACGGTTCCAGGCATGCATCCCCCGCCGGATATCCTTCCCGTCTACAAGCACCGCGCCCTCCTGTGGTTCCAACAATCCCAGAATAATATCCGCCAGCGTCGTCTTGCCCTGACCGGACGGACCGATAAAAGCCACCGACTTGTTTTTGGGAATCACAAGCGAAGCATGGGAAAACACCTCCTTTTCCGTTCCCGGATAATGAAAGGAAATATTCTCCACTCTGATCTCCTTTTCAAAAGAAATTTCATCCGTATCTTCTATTGTCTTCAAGTTCTCCGTCAGCCTGTCAATCTCCTGCAGGTCATGGTAAATCGCATCAATTGCAGGCTTACTGAACATAATCCTGCTCAAATATTCCGCCATGCGGTTGGCGGAAGGCAGCATACGGAAGGCGGCCACCGCAAAGACGGTAATCGTGGGAATAAACGTGACCGCATCCGCGCCCAAGGCCACTTTCACACACACAATCAGCAACAGCCCTGAAATGGCAACCGTCTCCATCACCGGCTTGGGGATCATGCTGTACACTTTAAACTTCCGGTTGCTTTCCGCATATTCCTTATATTCCTCATTATAATTTTCCACAAAGACCTGCTCCCGGTTGAGCACTTTGATTTCCTTGATACCGCCCAGGGCTTCCAGCACCGCCTGCCTGGTACTTCCCTGCTTCTCACGGCTTCTCCTGCCCGCTGCCTTCAGTTTCCTGCGGAATACTTTTAAAAACACAAACCCGAAAATCCCCATCAGCGCAATCATGCCTGCCGTAATGAAGCTGTCCCGGTACAAAAGAAACAAAAGCAGCGCAAGACAAACGCCGCCTTCCGAAGCAAGCTGCAGACCCGCCAATATCGCTTCAAAAAAAGACACTGTGTCTTCATTAATATTACGGCTCAGCTCCGCACTGTTATGGTTAATATGAAACAGATAAGGCTGCCGCATATAACAGTTCATCATCCTGTATGACAGTTCTCTCTGGTTCTCATACGTAAAGCGGTACTGCATACTGTGCATCACATACACATACACATTTTTCACAATGTAGACGACGATAATTAAGCCGCCCAGAAATACAATATATTCATTCATATTTCCAAAGCCCAGCACTCTGTAAACCGCCCCCAGATACGGATTTTGCACGATCTGCTGCGGTTCCAGCACCGCGCTGATAAAAGGCAGCACCGCACTGACGCCCACCAGCTCTACAAATGCTCCGATTATAATCACAAGAAAAAGCAGTGCCCCTTTCAGCTTCTGTCTCTTGTCAAAGATATAACATATCTTTTTCCATGTGCCGATGTTCTTCTGCCCCATTGCCAATTCTCTCCTCACTGTCAGGTATCGCTCTCTGGCCCTTCTTCAGGCCGCAGCAGACTGCCCCAGTCCCAGGGAAACCGTTCAATATCCTCTTCCACCAGCTCGGTTCCCATCTGCACCTCGATAAAATCCACGCCTTCTCTCGTCGCCATGGCATGTCTGCGCCCTTTGGCAATATAGAGTACATCGCCCCGTCTGACTTCCCGCACCTCTCCGTCCAGCAAAAACAATCCTTCCCCGTCGATGATCGTCCACACCTCATCCCGCAGATCATGCTTCTGGTAACTGATGCTTCTGCCCGCTTCTACGTACAGATGCTTTGTCAGAGAATTTTCCTTCCCATGACGGCACTGGGCAAAATCCAGCACTCTGTACTCTCCCCACTGCCGTTTTTCGTACATGGGCCGGTTGTGTATCTGCTCTACATATGGCTTCATATAGGAGCTGGCATGTTTATCGCTGACAAGAATGCCGTCTGCGCTTGCCACCACCACCGTATCACGCAGACCAAGCGCAACTACCGGAATTTCCAATTCATTGATAATATGCGTGTTATGGCAGTTTTCCCCGCGGATGACAAAGCCGCCGTCCGGCTCCCTCATTTTTGCCGTCAGCGTGTTCCAGGTACCGAGATCATTCCATTCACCGTCATAAGTGACAAACACCGCCGAAGTGCTTTTCTCCGTCACCTCATAATCGAAGCTGGTGTATGGCAGGCTCGCATACTGTGCATACAACCGCTCAAAGGAAACCTCTCCGATCTCCTTCTCGATCAGCTTCCTGACAAAAGACGCACGCAGTACAAAGACGCCGCCGTTCCAATACGCGCCGCCGCCAACCAGCCGCTGCGCTGTCTGCAGATCCGGCTTTTCCACATAACTTTTCACATGGCCGTAAGGCTTGTCCGCCGCAGTCCCGCCCGTGATATAGCCGTATTTCTCCGACGGATAGGTCGGACTGATCCCAAGCAGACAAAGGTCCGCTCCCGATTCACACAAAGCCTGCTCCATCACATGCAACTTTTCAAAATAATCCTGCTCGACATAAGGGTCAACCGGCAGCACTGCAATGACTTCCCCCTCGTCCATCTGACCGCGGTCAAGCAGATACGCACCTGATAAGAGGATCGCCGGGTAAGTGTCCCGCCGGGACGGTTCCAGTACATTTTCTACCTGATCTCCCAACTGGCGTCTGACAGAATCACCCTGCGCTTCACTGGATGTCACCAGCACTTCCGCATCCGGCAGACTTTTTCGAATCTGTCTGTAAATACGCTGGATCATAGACTCCGAACTGCCTTCCTCATCCTGCAGCACCTTTAAAAACTGTTTTGACCGGGCATTGTTTGACAACGGCCACAGCCTCTTGCCTGAACCGCCTGATAATAATATAATTTTCATGTATTCTTCTCCATGTCATTTGTTTTCTAACTATAGTATTCCAATATAAGATTATTTTACCATCGCTTTTTAGAGCGCCGCTGTCATTTCAGGGGACTGCAGGTTAGAGACAATTCAGTCTTCCTTCCCACCAAAATTCCTCTGCCACTTATCATAGTATTTCCAAATAGAGTTATCTCTGTCCTCCACCATATCACAAATCTTTATATGGGCGGAAAACTCAAGATACCAGTTTCCGTAATCCAGATCGTCACTATAGTCGGAATCAGAAGTGAGAACTTTATAATCATTAAACTGGGGCCAGTCTTTTTCGTATTCACCTTCCTGCGGCTGTTCAAACGCCAGACTTCTTCTCATCTTATAATCCATAAACAGCACATCCGCATCCCACTCTGCCAGCGTAAATTCATTGATCCCAAACCCTTCGCAGTCGATGCCATAGCCTTCCATCGCTTTTATAATATTACAGTAGTAATATTCCCATGTACTCTCAGACAGACGCATCTTATAAAAAAATTCCACCATTTTCTCATCCGTCAGCAGATCCGGAAACGCCTTGTCGCCGTTACTATAAGTATCCGCCGCCCGTTCCTTTATCGTCGATAATATGGCGGCAACCTCCTGCTGATCCGCCCTGTCTTTCCAAAACTGCGCATGATACGCAGCCTTTGACAATCCGGCTGCGCTGTCCTGTGCCTGTTCCAGTTTTCCTCGTAAGGAATCACAATCCGCGCGCTCCAGCAAACGCTCCATTTCCTGATTGGCGGCAGATATCTTCCTACGTAAACCGTCATCCGCTGCTGTTTCGTCCGTCTGTGTAACGAAAAATCCGCCGACATGCTGCAGGATGTCTCCCGCCGTCATGCCGTTACCGAAAACAGATACCAGCAGAATGACTATCGCCAGCGACGCGCACAGATAAGGCACGTTTTTTTTCTGTTTGTCATCACTGCCATAAAATACAAAAAACGCGCCAACACCCGCCATAACGGCTACTACAAATACAACGCGAAGCAGCCTGTCCGCTATCAGGTCAGAAACTATGGATCCAAGCAGACCTGAAGAAATCGCCAGGACAACCGATAAATCTTCTTTCTTCATTTACGACCCTGTTACCCTTTTCTTCTGAAGTTTAAAATAAATTTTCCGTAATAAGACATAATCTTTTGATCTAAGGCTTTCATAATCTCACCCGCATTCATATCTTCATAGCTTTCCTCCCAGTCGCCATAATCAAAGGTGTCCTTTGATTTCTCCGTCTCGGCCCTGTAGTCATTAAAAGATTCCGACCACTGTCTGTAATCTATGTCCGACTCCCCGTCCGCTTCCAGGCTTTTGCGCATCTTATAAAATATCATAAGCACGTCCGCGTCCCAGCAGACCAGCCTGTATTCATTGATCCCAAGTTCCCTGCAGTCAAGACCATACTGTTCCAACGCCGTGATCACATTCGTATAAGCATAAGGTTCTCCCGACAATTGTGTTTTATAAAAAAGCTCTGCCTGCGACCTGTCTGTTTTTACCTCTGTAAAATATCCTGCCTTTTCATCTTCCGCTATTTTCTCTTCGATCAGTTGCAATATCTCCGTTACTTCCTGCGGATCCTCCTTTTCCTGCCAGAAACCATCGGTATCGACAGATGCCGAAAGCTCCTGGGCATCCATGCCGAGCTGTTCCAGCTCCGCTTCTCCTTCCATATAGGCATTCACGACCTGTTCCAGTTGCTGCGCATTCGCAACCAGCCGCTCCACTTCCTGCCGCTCCTCTTCAGAATACATCCCCGCTTCCTCTTTTTGCGCGTGGAAAAAACTGCTGATCCTTCTTATATAATCTCCCGCCGTCTTCCCTTCCAGCAGGCAGGACAGCATGAGCACGCCGAAAGCGGCCGCCCCCAGTGCAAACGGCAGACGCTTCTTTTTTTCCTCTTCCCGTCTGCGGTCAATCAAAAATGTCACGACTGCCGCCATAAAACAGCCGACAAATCCAAGCCGCAGCCCCGTGCCTGCAATCTCCCGAGAGACAATTGTCGCAAATAGTATCGCCGAAACGGCAATGAAAACCCCGGTCGTATCATTTGTCTCCCGCGCTTTTTGGCCTTCCGCCTCTTCCTGATATTGCTTCTCTTCCATCCTCGTTTCCTCTTTCGTATTGTACTGCGCTCCGTCAGCCCCGGCCGTTCTTTTCCTCCTTTGGCCTGGCAGCCGTCCCATTCTTTCTGTTTCCGTCACATATCCCCAAAGTTCGCATAAAATCTGTCGTAATAACCGTATATATCTCCATCAAAAAAAGCGAAAATTTCACTGCCCTTTCTATCCGTAAAATACCGGCGCCAGTCCCTATAATCAAAATGATCTTGGTATTCCTCTGTGGCGGCTTTGTCTTTGCGGTAATAAAAATACCGCTCCTCATAGAGAGTGTCCGCCTCCAGTTCCTGCAGCGCACGCTTTCTCATATTATAGGTGGCAAACAGCCTGTCCACATCCCAGCAGACTAACGTATATTCATCGATTTCCAGTCTTTCACAGTCGATGCCGTAGCCTTCCATCGCTTTTACCATATTATAATAACCAACCGCCCCTGCTTCCTTGGAAATCCATAGTTTATAAAATAGCTGCGCCGATCTTATATCCAGTCTGGGATCCGGATATAGTAATTTGTCTGAATTATCGTTCTGCGTTTTTGCCACTCCTTTTTCTATCACGGACAATATCTGATCGATTTCTTTCTGGTCTTCTCTGCTTTCCCACCACTGCTCCTTCTGCACTGTCTCCGAGAGCTGCGACACTTCTGTGCCAATCTCTCCCAGCCGCTGCAGGTACCCACTGTCCTGACCAGCGGAAGCCAACATGCTTTCTATGACTCTGTTTGCATCCGCCGCCTGCTGAAAGCAGTCTTCCGCTGCCGTGCTTTCCTCTGCTCTGGCCCCAATAAACTGCAGAAGATGCCCTACAAAATCATCCGCCGTGATCCCGTTCCCCCAGAGCGACAGAAATAAAATTACAACAGCCACACCCCCGCACATGCCGGACACGCCCTTCTTCTTTTTTTCATCTCTGCCGTCATACACAAAAAAGGCGGCAATCCCCGTCATAACAGCAAGAACAAATAAAACCCGAAATACCCTGTCTGCTATCAGATCAGAGACAATCGTTCCCAGCAGCCCCACCAGAATCGGCAGCATATTCAGTAAATCGTCTTTTTTCATTGGTAATCACTTCCTTTTGAACAGTATAGCAAAAGGCTTTCCGTTTGGAAAGCCTAAATTCAATTACTGCTTTTTCTACCTATGATTTTTCTCTATAATTCTCTCCATCAATTCCACATACGCCGCCGCAATCTTTTCCCACCGAAAACTATCCCGCACAATCTGCACGCTTCTCTCTCCCATTTTCCGCCGCAGAGCGTCGTCCTTACACAATCGCAGAAGTTTTTCCGCAAACACCCCGACCGGAACCGCATACCCGTTTCCATCGATCAGTTCTTTGCTGCCTTCACAGGCGGTCATGACGATGGGAAGCCCACTGGACATCGCCTCTAACACTACATTCGGCATCCCCTCTTTGCGGGACGGCAGGATAAAGATATCCGCCTGACGGTAATAAAACGGCAGCTCTTTTTTATCCTTCTGCCCGACAAACGACACAAGCCCTTCCAGCTTGTGTTCGGCTGTGATCTTTTCCAAATGCGGACGATACGGCCCGTCCCCTACGATCAGCAGACTTACCCGTCTGCCGGATTTCTCGTTCAGTTCGGAAAGCATCGGGATAACGAACTGCAGTCCTTTCCGTTCTATCAGTCTGGAAACAAAGAGCAGCCGCACTTCTCCGTCAGACTGCTGGCGGTCGCCCATTTGGGAGGAGTCTGCTGCAGAAAACTGATTCTCATCCACTCCGTTTGTGATAATCGCAATCTCTCTTTTATCATAAAACCGATTGGCCAGACTTTTCAATCCCTGGCTGTTTGCCACAAGCGCATCCGCGTCTTTCCATATCATCTTCTCAAAAGGCCCTAGCAGCTTGTAAAGAAACCGAAACCGTTCCTGGAAACCGGGAATATCTCCGCCGCCAAAACGGATAATATACGGTAGTTTATATCTCTTTTTCAAATAAAAGCCGACCGGGCCGCTGGGAATGGCAAAAAACACCTGGCAAATGTCAAAGTGCTCTGCCCGATGTCGTTGATCAGCCCTTATAATGGCTCTCCACAAGAAATCAAGCATTTCCGGAAAACCGCAATGCTCCGGATATTTTCTCCTGGCTTTCAATCTGATGATATGAATATTCTGATCCGTTTCCTCTTCTTTCAGTCCCTCATACCACACGGTAACGATCGTAACCGCATGCCCCATATTCGCATATTCCCTTGACAGATTGAGACATGCATTGGCGCCCCCGCCTCCAATTGGCGGGTACTCGTGCGTAATTATCAATATTTTCATACATCAATCACTCCTGATCTGCTAAAATCCGGTCGTACTAAACAGAACACAGGACCGGCCGGGGAACTTCCGCATATGCTCACTATGGCTGCCAATTATTGATAGAATGCTTCAATGCCCAGCCAATTCCCCTTTTTACCGTGTGCAACTGCCGCCAAATACTCCTGCGGCGCAATCACCATTTTATTTTCATTTTGATTTAAAGTTGCCGCCCACATACTAAACGTACTATTGCAAATAATATTATTTTTGCAATAACTCATCAACAGCATATCTTTATAGCTGTCTTTCCCTGTGTTATAATCGATAATTTTTACGTTGTCTATAAAAGAAAAATTTTCTTTTATATATTGTTTGTCATCGGAAAACACAAAAAAATAAGGGTGGGGATAATGCGCACATAAAATATTGACCGCATTTATATAATACTGCATTCCCGGTGTTTTAATATGGTTCTCTATATAATCTCCCCTGCGCACATGGATGGAAACCGACTCGGATGCCTTAATTTCTTCCAAAACAGCACTGTTTTTTTGATCCAACGTGTCCCGGAACTTAAAAATCTCTGCCAAATCAAAATCGGCCTCCCGCCAAAACCAATCTCCCGCCCAATATCCGCAGAGCCATAAGTTATATTCTCTTATTTCCTCCGCCGTTAAGCTGTTAAATTCTCTGCTCCACTCGCTTTCCGTCACTCTTCTGTTATGCGTATCAATGCGCCTCTTCCATAAATAGTTATTCCAAATCTTTCGTTTTATTATATCGACAATGCCGTATTTATGCCTCTCATATGCCCCGCCGCTTTGCATAATTTCCTTTGTAGCTGCAACATCCAAATCCATATTTTCAAAAACATCCTGCAGTTCAAACCCATTGTGTTCCAGATATTTCTTATATAAATATCTGTCTAAATCCGCCTTTACTTCTATTTCCGGATATTTTTCTTTGAGATGAAAATAAAATGCATATTGATACATCTGATTTCCCAACCCACCCTGAAATTTTACAAACAGCATCCTATTTCCTTTCCAATCTTGCCTGTATCTTTTCTGTAAATACTTTTCCACCTTGTTTATTTAAATGCCACCAGTCAGAGAAGTACTCATAATTTTCAACAAACTCCTTGTCGTGCGAATAGTCCCAATATTCTACTTCGTACTTCTCCTGAATCTCTTTTATGATATGATACCAATTGCTCCACACCCCCCCCCGGTATGAATTTATTGTATTCCTCTGTATAGGGAGTCGTGATCAAAATTGGTGTAATATTCCGTTCTTTACATAATTCTATTATTCCGCAAATCGCTTCTAATTCTTCCTCATTAATATCCTCTGTTATATTCAAAGCCGCAGGTCCTTCTTTTTCCGCAGCCAGCATAGCGCTTATCGCATTTTCTTTTGTAATCACTCCATCCGGCTCCTCTTTTTTCCCCATTGCCGCCTTTGCAATCCTGCTCAAATGCCGGTTGGTCGGATTCAAAATAGAAAACCATTTATAAAAATAATCATCTGCCACAGAATAATTTTTTACCAATTCCGGTGGGAGTACTTTATAATACCGTAAATTCTTCGACCAAAAATCCTCCCGCTCACATTCATTTTGACAAAAACTGAATAAACTGACTACGATAAAAACAGTGCTGTCCTCCGCCATATGATCCGCATATTGTTGAAACAGTCTGTAATCATAGCTTAAGGTCTGCCCATCCATTGCAAAATTAAACATTCTGGTGTCATCCTGCCAAATAAAAGACCTCTTCCCATGGCTGCTGCCTAAATTTGCTACTGCAATTTCATCCGGCATCTTGGAATACAGAAGCGTACCATCGTCATAGGGGTTTCTTGCATCATATACTCTGCTCAACCAAAACACAATTACTGCTATTATCAAGGTAAACGAACAAACATTTCTGATAAAAATTTTCATATTTCTATTTCTCCTCAAGATTGAAAGTATGGCAATTATCCCCCAATCTTACCAGTATCTTTTCTGTAAACACTTTTGCACCTTGCTTATTCAAGTGGAACCAATCCAAAAAATACTCATAATGCTCGGTAAACTCTCTGTCGTGCGAATAGTCCCAATATTCTACTTCGTACTTCTCCTGGATTTCCTGTATGATAGTATACCAATTACGCCACACACTCCCCGGTATGAATTTATTATATTCCGCCGTATAAGGAGTCGTAATCAAAATTGGTGTAATATTCCGTTCTCTACATAATTCTATTATTCCGCAAAGCGCTTCCAATTCTTCCTCATTGATATCCCCGGCTGCATTAGAGTATATCACTTCATCTCGATCTGCAGTCAGCATAGCCTTTATGATACTCTCTTTTGTCGCAATTCCATCATATTCCTCTTTCTGGCCGGACAATGCCTCTACCATCCTGCTCAAATGCCGGTTTGTCGGATTTAAGACAGAAAACCATCGATAAAAATAATCATCAAACATCGAATACTTTTTTATTTTATCCGGCGGAAGAACTTTATAATACCGTAAATTTTTTGCCCAAAAACTTTCTTCCTCGTATTCATCCTGACAAAAGCTAAATAAACTTACTACGATAAAAACGGTACTGCCCTCCGCCATATGATCCACATACTCCTGAAATATCCTGTAATCGTAGCTCAACGTCTGCGAAGACATGGCAAAGTTGAACATTCTCGTTTCATCCGGCCACAGAAAAGAATTTTGGCCATGGCTGCTGCCCAAATTTGCCACCACGATCTCTTCCGGCATTTTGAAATACGGAAGTGTCCCATCATTATAAGGGTTTCTCGCATCATATACTCTGCTCATTGCAAATACAATTACCGCAATCATCAAAATAAACGCCAAAACATTCTTTATAAAAGTTTTCATACTTCTCCTTAAAACTGAAAGTATATAAATTCTTTTCCTGCTCCGCTGGGCGTTAATATAATAATGCTCATGGTGATCATAACATAACAGCACCACCTTATATATTTCGGCAGCCTGTCATAACTGCTTTCTCCGCACAGATTTAGTTCCCTAAAACTGAAAGCCCCCCAGACAGTCAATATCAGTACGACTTTCATAAGATCCATATTGGTTATTACCCCGGAAATACCGGACCAGTATACCTTTGGCTGCCAAAAGTTCCGAAACATATTTCCAATAAAAAACACAGCGTCGGTTATCGTCTGCGCCCTGAAGAAAATCCATAATATATCGATAATGATAAAATTTACCAGCCACCGGATACATTTAACGCCTTTCCCGCCTCTGACTCTAAAAGCCGGGATAAACTGCTCTATTACATTGATCACGCCATGCAGCAGTCCCCATACGATAAATGTAACGTTCGCCCCATGCCAGATACCGCTGGCCACAAAAACAATGACGGTATTTATGCATGTCCTTAGTTTTCCCTGTCTGCTCCCTCCAAGCGGAATGTATATGTAATCCTTTAACCAGGAGGACAAGGAAATATGCCACCTCTGCCAGAACTCCTTGATTGATCCTGACAAATAGGGTTTGTCGAAATTTTCCATCAACTGAATATCAAACAAGGCCGCGGTTCCTATCGCTATGTCAGAATAGCCGGAAAAATCACAATATATCTGAAAAGTAAAAAATATCGAAATAAGTAAAAGGGCACCACCGTTGTAATTTGCCAGGCCGGCAAAGGTGCTATCCACATAAACCGCCAGCGTATTCGCAACTACAAGTTTTTTAAAATAGCCCCACAGCATCTTTCTCAGCCCGTAGGTTGCTTTTTCATTGTCAAAAATATGCTGTCCTGTAATCTGCGGCAAAAGATTGCCGGAACGTTCAATCGGACCTGCCACTAGCTGCGGGAAAAAACTTACATAAGTCGCATAAATGAACAAATTGGTTTCCGCTTCTATATCACCGCGATATACATCAATCACATAACCTACCGTCTGGAACGTAAAAAAGGAAATCCCTACCGGTAAAATCAAATTCAACGGTTCATAATAACCTTTCCACAAGCCTGCAAGAATGCCTGCGGCAAAATCAAAATATTTAAAAACAAACAAAATCCCAAAGCATACGATGCAGGCGCTGATGATACAGACTCTTTTTTCCCAGTGCTTTTTAAAATGCCGTATGCCCAATGCCGCCGCCCAGGTTAACAGCGTAACCGCCGCAATCAAAAATCCGCATTTTAAGTTCCAGCTCATATAAAAATAATAGCTCACTATCAATAACAGCTTCCACCGATGCCGATTCGGCAGCAGCCAATACATAATAAACGTCACGACCAGAAATATTCCATAATTTACAGTTGTGAAAGACATACCTTCCTCCCTCAGACCATCTGTTTAACAGTAGTATTAGCATCTACTCTATACCGGCTATTTATTTCCTTCTGCGAAACCGAAAAAGCTACATGCCTCTTCCGGCACATCCGTGCAGAGAAACAAATTATCAGACTTTATATTTTTCAATTTGTCCCACAACAAATGCCTTTCCCTCCCGTGAATTTCAGGAGAAATGATACTCACCCTTTTCCCCATGTTCAAATACCGCATGACGGCATCTGTATCGATCCAGGATTTTTCCCATTCATCCATCCAAACGCCGTCGGCATCCTGCAAAAGCACCGGCTCTGTCTCATAATCGCTTAGCCTTGTAAAGTAACGGAATCCGTTGGTACGATAGACTACCTGCTCGGGTATCGACATGTCAAACACAAAATAGTTTGTAACCGAATACTTTTCAAGAAGCTTCTCAAGCAATTCCTGTATGCCGTCGGCTTTCACATTGAGCGCCAAAAATAAGTCGCAGTTCATCTGCCGGTAAATGCGCAGAACTTCCTCAAACAAGGGACAATTGGCATCGCCTATATTATGCGCGACAACCAGATTTCCACTATAGTCGCGGATATCCGTTTCTATCCCATATCCATTGTCAAAAGCTCTTTGAATCGCCGCTAAGGTATTTTTTTCCTCTACCGTCCTCCAGTATCCACGATGTGCCAGTATCTTCATAAAAGTTTCTCCCATTGCTTTCTTTCAAAAATCCCATTCGGGATGACCGTATATCAGAAAACCATTTTCCTGTTTATCGCCAGATTTGGGAAACAGGATTACGGATGAATTTTTCCAGGTCTTCCGGTATGCCAAGGCCGTACATGCCGTCATCCTCTCTCCCTACATTGTAATAAACAAATAATTTCCCGTCCGCTATCATCTCATTGTAAACAGGCGCTACATAAAATTCATTATTCACTCTGATATTTTTATCAATCATCTGATGCGCATAGAAAACAAAGTCAGCTCCATGCTTATAGTTATAGATCCCTACCGTTGCCTCATCAGAGATTACTTCCTTCTCGCGGACAGTCGTAATATATCCCTGTTCATCCATCGCTATAAACGACCATTTAGGATCATTGGATTTCATAGTCATAATCAGACCGTCTTTGTCCTCCATTTTGGCAAGATATTCATTAATATCGATATCGACATATTGATCAGAATTCGCTATCATAAGCGGATCCTGATTATTGATATATTGCTCCGCAAGCAAAACCGTGCACGCCGCTCCCTCTGTCACATGGTCTACAGGTAGTACGATACATCCGGGTTCAATCGATTTCAATTTACTCTCCAGATCATATTTCTGCAAATGTTCATGGAGACACAAAAATATAAAACGGTACTCCTGTTTCGGTCTTATATTCTCAATTACATACTCAATCATGGAATGTCCATGCACCTCAATCAACGGTTTCGGCACCTCATACCCGGCCTTCACAAAACGGCTTCCTCTGCCGGCCATCGGAATTACTATATGAATCATTTGGTATCCTCCTCGCACATATATTTATCATTGTTGGCTCCCGGAAGTTTGACTACAACATTCACCGCATCCGTAAGCGCCTCAAAAGATGTCGCGTCCCCCGGCTCCGCAATGATAATATCCCCCTCTGTCCACTCCCGTCCAAACATCCTGACTTTTCCGGACATCACGACCGTGTATTCTGTCGCGATCTTGTGGAAATGTGCTTCCTCCTTCGCTCCCTTTTTATACTTCTTTACAGAAACCTCAACATCATTGGTCTTCATCAACGACGGTTCAAAATTTCCGATAAACCATCCGCCCTTCATCTCATCTAATTTTGATGCCCTCACCCTGCTCCCTCCGTTTCATTAAATATTTCTCATATTCAGCTATTGCATTGTCCTGCTTAAAATTAAAATAATCCTCCTGATTGATCTGATAAATTCCAATTTTCTTCTGTTTTAAGATCATTTCATTATAAACAGGACATACATAATATCTTCCATTGACATTGACACCTTTCTTTATCATTTGCTCGGCTGCGTCAATAAAGTAACCGCCCTTTTTAAAGTAGTAAAATCCTGTCGTAGCCATTTTACTGATCGGCCGCTTTTCGGCCGCCTCTATCACAAGACCTTCCGCATTTGTCTTAACGAACGACCACCTCGGATGAATCCCCTCAAACGTGACAACTCCCCCGTCATAATCTCTTTCCCTGAATGTATTGACAGCTTCCTGCAGATTGGCCGTTACCACCTGATCACTGCCGGCTATAATAAGTGGCTCGTCCTCTTTAATCTCATCGATTGCCAGCAAACAACTGCAGGCCGCTCCCTTCGTCTCTCCATCCGCCACGACCACTCTAACGCCCGGGATCATAAGACGCAGCATATTGTCCAAGTGGTATCTCGCAATATCTTCCTTCCGCAAAACCACTGTAAATTCTGCTCCCTCTATCACTGCCAGCGATTCATACACATGTTGAAGCAGTGTTTTTCTCTCAATCTCATAAAGGCCTCTTATATAACCAAACTTTTCATCCTTATGATTGTTTCCCGCTATCGGTATGACTATCTTGACCATTCCTTATATCACTCCCTTTTCCGCTAACGCAATGTGCTCCACAATATTAAAATAATTGACATCATAGACCGTATCGACCTGCATTACATGTCCTCCCGCCGCCTTTGCCGCACGGATACCGTTTTGATTATCCTCCACGATAAGACATTCATCCGGTATAAGAGCCAGCCTGGAAATTGCCACATTATACATTTCGGGATCCGGTTTCCCTTTGGTCACATCCTGATTGCTCAGAAAAAATTCCAGATAATCGATCAGCTTGCTTCTCTCCATCATTGTTTCCACTGTTTTCCTGACGGAATTCGAGGCCACTGCCAGCCGGTACCCCTCTTCCCGCAACTTGGAAAGAGCATATTCATGCGTAAAGACAGGACGGCAGTTCATAACGATCTTGTCCATCGTATATTGTTGTTTCAATTCATTAATAAACTTATGCAGCCTAAGAGGCATCCCCTTTTCCATAGAAAGCATCTCTAATTTCTTTGCCGTAGGCAGGCCGTCATAAGTCACCAAATGGTCATACCTGCTGATCTCATAGCCAAACAGTCCCAGCGCTTCATTCAAAGCCTCATAATGCCACTCTTTGGCGTCAATGAGCACCCCATCCATATCAAAAATGATTGCTTTTATCTCTGACATTGTAACAAACCCTTTCCCTTCATCCGGACTATCAAAATGCCTGCGCATTTTACCGTGCTAACCCGCCTGCTTTCCGTATTCCTTATAGAATACCAGCCATGACAGGAAATCAACCTCTTCCATTGCCTCTACGCCGTCATACCTGCGCCATCTATACTCTCTGTTTATATATTTCGGCCAGTAAAGATCTATGGAAGCCGCGTCAACAATAACAAAAAATTTCCCCAGCGCTTCATGCCAGCTTTCCAGGTCACATCCTTTCTCCCAGCCAGTCGTTCTTAAATAGCGCAGCGCCAGATAACTTTCTATAACCCGGGACGATATTCCTCGTTCGCATGTTTCCTCCATTTTGTTTCTTTCCCAAAAGTCATTTAATATTTTGTGGCTAACCGGCTCTATGTCCCAATATTTTAGTAAACCGTCTATATGTCCAAAATGAAACATATCTGATAAACCATAGATACGATTGCTAAACGTATCCAGACTTACCGCGGCAATTCTTTTCTTACACTCCTCCCCATATGGTGGAAACACTTCCAATAATATCAGCAACTCCCAAATACATCTCGGTGAATAGATTCGCTGATCCGTCCTTGTTTTACAGGCATATTCACATCCCAGTTTCTTTGCCAGCCGCAGTCCCTCTCTTGCCGACACGATCTGCAGATTCGCGTTAGAAGGGCCTGCATTCTCCGGCTTTGGCGTCGTAAGTGCGACTGCGCCGCACGCCTCTATCTGTCTGAGCAGTTTACGCTCCGTCCCCTCCCAGGTTGATACGATTACTCTCATCTGCGGAAATATTTTTTTATATAATTTTACGGTTTCCACTGTGAAATGATATTTTTCAACCACAGGTCCCTGTAAGATAAGCGCGGTATTCGGATAAACTGCATCATATGGTTTACACTGAATATCCCCTGCCCATACCGGCCGCCGATGGATCGTATGAAAGGAATCCAAGGCGCGAAAGCTATCCTGACTTAAGCCAATGCCTCGCTTAAAACAAGCAAAATATTTTGACGCACGTTTTTCAAACGCCTCCTTTATCAGATGATCTATTTCTTTTTTTAACATATCCGCTAATCCCCAAATATTTCTTCTTTCCTTCTCAAATATGCTCTGCCGCCCCGTATCTCATATATCTTATCACAATTCCTGATCGTAGAAAGCCTGTGCGCGATAATGATCAACGTCTTTTTCCCGTGCAATGCATCTATAGACTCCATTAACGCTGTCTCTGTCTCATTATCCAGCGCTGACGTCGCTTCATCCATCACTAAAATTTCCGGATCATAATACAACGCTCTGGCGATTGCCACCCTTTGTCTCTGGCCGCCTGAAAATCTTACTCCCCGCTCTCCCACCTGCGTCTCTAACTGATTCGGAAGCGCTTCTACAAAGTCTTTGATCTGCGCCTGTTCAAGCGCCTGCCAGATCTTGTTATCATCAATTTCTGTTTCAGGAAGGCCAAACGCCACATTGTTTCGTATTGTGTCGTCAATCAAAAATACCGACTGCGGAATATAGCCAATTGTTTTTGCCCAAGCCGGTTTTATCGTCAGAATATCGGTACCATCCATCATAACCGCTCCATGCAGCGGCGGCAGTAATCCCAGAATGATGTCCGCAAGCGTCGTTTTCCCTGCGCCCGAAGAACCGATAAATGCCACAGCCTCGCCTTTGTGAATATCCATTGACAACCTTTCCAATACCATTTCCATGGTTTCTTTATATTTCCACGAAACAGCATCAATACATATCTTTTTTTGGAATGGGAGTTCTCTGGCAAAAGAGTCAGGTCGGGATTCCTCACAGCATTCCACACCCTTTAAATTTTCATAAGTAGCCTCCAAAGCCGGCCGGCCGTATATGATTCCGCTTATATAACCTGTAATCCTGGCTATCGCCGGAAGCAGCCGAAACGCAGCCATCCCAAAACCAGCCAAGCTGCTTATAAATGCCGCACTCTCTATCCCCAGCAATACTCTGATACAGACAATTCCTATAATTCCTGCTATACAGACACTTTCAATCAGCCTCTCCGGCATTACATTGATCAGCTCGTTTGTGCTCCTTGCCTTTTTGCTTTTATCCGCCACTACCGCATAAGCATCCACAAAGTATCTGGAGCGGTCCATTACCTTAATCTCTTTAATGCCGTGAATCGCCTGGTACGCTACCTGATACTGTGCGGCAGTAGCCTCTCTCGCTTTTTCTCCCATTTTTTTAATTTTTCTTCTTACAATAAAAATGATTCCGAAAAAGCTGATGCCTCCTAAAAGCAAAACGCCCAACGCCATAAAACTATCAAGGCTGATCAAATAGATCCCAATTAAAAAAACGGAAAAAACCTGCACACAGATATTAAAAACGTCGCCTAAAATATTGCTCACGCTGTCTACATCAGAAGTAATGCCCCTCATCACTTCCGAACTGTTGACTTCCAGAAAATACGTGTATGGCCTGTGGATATACGCATCTAATAATTTAACGGATAGTTCTTTCACAATACCATAGCGGAAATAGATCTGAAAACGGGACGAAAAAATCAAATAGACATTTTTTATAATAAATACTAAAATGATAAATATACCGCATAACACAATCAACTCAGTGTCCGTCGTAATGTGAAACATATCCGCGATTTGCCTGACATACCGATTGCTCCACATGACATCCGGGGAAATCACAGCATTGACAAATGGCACAACTGAAGAAACGCCCAGCAATTCAAAAACAGAACCAACTAAGATAACAACTGTCAACGCAATTACCATTTTTCTTTGTTTCTTGCTCAAAATGTAATTCAATTGCTTCATAATATTTATGACAGTGCGTATATCCTTCATTTTACGATCCCTCATTACCGCTTTATTTTTCTTTTAAAAAAAGCCTCCGCTTCTTTCCACAATACATTACATGCTGCTGCCAAAGATGTCGTCCGAAATAAGAACTCTACCGGATTTATTATCTTATCTTTATAAACAGTATTTAACTGCATCATATATTCTTTATTTCTGCATATAATATATCGCATATTTCCTGCCAGCATATTTGCCGCATGATTTTTCTGCTTATATGCAAACCCGCAGACATTTATACTATCTGCTATATAATTAAACTGCTCTCTGTCCCCTTCATGAAATGCCGGATAAAAGTAAAAAAACTGACAGGAGCTTTTTTTAATGAGCGCACTTATATTATAATAACGATTTGCCGTTTCACAAGTTTTTTCTCTTTCAATAACGGATTCCAATCTATACATCCCTCTAAACTTATTTGTCCGCTAAAGCAAAAACACATCTCCGCTGAGAGCGCTGCCGCTGTCAATGCCGCCATATACCCCCCCCCGGAACTACCAACTGTGACAATCTCATATCCATTTGTCAACATACGCAGTTTTTCGATTACCTTATCAACAGAGTCCAGTTCTTTATTGATCCCTCTGACATAAAACTGTTTACATATATCCCTGACAAAAATGATCCTCCCGGCAATATCTGCAATCGGTTTTGATAAGGCAGAATTTTTCCATTCGTACCTGTCTTTCTGGATAATTACCTTTTCGAAAATCTCTTTTTTATTTGGGAAATCTTACAAAACTTTTCGTTTTTTACCAGTAACAGCTATTATCCAGCTTTTCCGCGCCCTGCGGTTTTGTGTTCTCACCAGGCCGAATCCAGTATTCATTATATAACTTACTAATATCTGTATGATCCCACCTATTGCCTTTTATACCAAACAATAACTGAATCGCGCCTCCCATATGAACTGCGCAGCGGCCGCTCTCCTTAATTTTGGCTGCCAGCGGAAAGCCAAAAGGTCCGCACCCTAACAAACAGACATCAAATTCATACGACATAATTTTGTCATATAGGAAATCATATGCCTCAAACCAATTGGTAAACCGCTCATCCTGACATCCTGGAAAAAACCAAACGGATTCCATCGTCAGCAATTCAAATTCCGGCAATATTTCCTTGTCTCCCCATATGAACTCTCTTTTTTTATATTGAGCGGCTATCTCCTCCGGAAAGGGGCTTACTGCCAGCACCCGTTTTCCTGCCAACTGTTTCGACCATGGGTTTTCTCTAAATCCATACGGCTCGACTGCTGTCGCGGCGGTGAAAAACGTATCTGTCAGACCTTCTATACTCTGGATAAACGCATCTCCCATAGGCAGATTTTTCCACACTCCAAGGATTGTGGCCTGCCTGGTTGCATTCAGCATGATTTCATAAAATTTTCTAACGCCCGCCTTCATATCATTCTCTATTCTGAAGTTTTCGGCAAATTGGCAGTTTCTTTTATAAGTCGCTACATTAAAAAAATCCTCAGTTCTGCATTTAATCATTAAATTCATCTCTACAAAACTATATCTGCAGAATGCAAAAGGCTGACCATCTTTTAACAATCGGCACAATTTGTCATTCCCTTCCTGGGCGCTGTGCAAGGCATACCCCCCGTATAATCCGGCGCTGTGCAAATATTTACCTGTAAGCGCGTGAATGCATCGAATGAAAAACCAGCGGACTTGATGGAACAGCCATTTTATTTTTTTCATTTTCCTTCCCTTCTGATGATTCCGCAGATTTTGTCGACATTTTCAATCTCCAAGTCAGAATACATAGGCAGTGTCAGCACCTGTTGTGACACCCTTAACGCTACAGGAGTCGCCTTATCTGACAGAGTCTGCTTATAACAGTCGTATTCGTTCGTAAGCGGATAAAAATATTTTCTGGCAAAAATTTTCTGCTCTGACAATCTGCCAAAAACTTCATCACGATCCTGTCCATACACATCTTTTTCAAACAATACAGGGAAATAAGCATAATTAGGCTTTATCTCTTCAGAGATTTTAGGCAGTATAATTCCCTTTACATCACTTAAATTATCAATATAACGCTCATAAACTATCTTTCGTTTTTCAATTTCTTCATCTACGTGCCGTAAATTGCATAGTCCCATCGCTGCCTGAAATTCATTCATTTTAGCATTGGCACCTATTTCTGAGATCACTTCATAATTTTCGATCCCAAAATTTTTTAAATAGTATAATTTTTTCCCTAACTCTTTATCTTTATAACATACGGCGCCACCCTCAATCGTATTAAATACTTTTGTGGCATGAAAACTGAACATGGAGGCATCTCCGAAATTCCCAATCCCGATTCCACGATAGGAAACGCCAAATGCATGTGCCGCGTCGTAAATTACCTTCAGATCATGTCTGCGGGCAATTCTCTCAATTTTTTCAACATTACAAATATTTCCATACACATGAACCGGGACTATAGCGCAGGTTTTGTCAGTAATCAGATCCTCGATTTTATCGGCATCTAAGGTAAACGTGACCGGATCAATGTCACAAAAGACAGGCGTTAATCCGTTCCTCACAATTGCATGGGTTGTCGAAGCAAAAGTAAATGGAGTGGTAATCACTTCTCCCTTCAGTCCCATAGCCTGTATTGCCAGTTCTAACGCCAAATGCCCGTTTACAAATAAAGAAATATCCGGTATATTAAGATATTTTTTTAATTCACGCTCTAATTCGTTGTGCTTTTCCCCCATATTGGTCATCCAATGGGTTTCCCATATGGAAGATATCTCTTTCACATATTCTTCCTTGGGTGGGAGGGTGGCACGTGTTACTAAAATTTCTTTATCCATTTTGTTCTCTCCATCATTTATACGATTACACGGATAATGTCACTCTTAACACTGACATCGGCCCTGTCCCCTCCCTTTGCCTGCAGCTCTTTCATGAAATCTCCTAAAACAGGATAATCATGTTCCCCTGTGAAAGCTCTCGCATCATCAATCAGTACAACAAAATGCCTGCCCTTCAATTTGCTGAAAATAGTCTCTATTTCATATTCTACCGGTGTTTCGGTTGTTCCCATGCCAGTGACGCCTCCCGAATAGTGTCCGTCCAGAAAGAATAAGATCCGATTTTTACCTCTGGCTTTATCTATCATTTTTCCCAGCATCAGCATACTATCTCCACAATACAAGTGCACCTTTTTATCATTCCTGAAACGCCTGCAGTTATCTTCATAAAGCTTTTTAGCTACTTCAATTGAATGAACATCTTTGAAATGATCCTTCACAGCCTGCACAGTCCCGCCTAAATATGTTCCCGTCTCAATAAAAGTTTTACATTTATATTTTTTTGCATAATATTTAATGACTCTGTGCTTATATGACTGGTTTGGATTTGACATCTTTTTAATCTCATATGGCTGCTTTCCTATTGACCATACTATAGACTGATATAACTCTAATACAAATATTATAACATTTCTCATGAAATCCCCTCTTTCCCTGCTTCCTATCCCGTAAAGATATCAGGACAGATATCCGCAGCTATATGATTACTATTGTTTATAGCTCAATTTCCCTTTCCAAATTAAGAATATTTTGATTCCGTTCTTTTATTTTTTTAAACGGAATACCCGCGTTAATGCTCCAGGCTTCCGAATCATGATTGATAAACGAAAAACTGCCGAATGCGCTTCCTTCCGCAAGTAATACCCCTGGTAATACTACGCTCGTAGATCCTATAATCACATGTCTTCCTATTTTAACCGGAGCGCTTTCAACGTTTTTATATCGTTCCGCTACCATCGGATTGGTCATCGTCATTCCTGAATAATCGTCATTTTTACTGTATATAGATACTCTTGACGAAATATTGGAAAAGTTGTCAATAAAAATACCTTCCGTTCCGCCATACAAAGCAGAATATGCAGCAATATGGACATAATCCCCAATCACATTTTTACCGCTTAAAATAGCAAAATCGTCAATACGGACGTGACTTCCTATTATAATCTCTTCCGCTCCATAGATACTGGCTTTTCTGCTTATGCAGACTGCATCACCAAAGGATTGGAATCCAATTTCTTTTAGCTCTTCCACTGAGAGAAAATCTGACATGTTATCACCTGCAAACATAATAATTGGGAACCATCAAAGCTTTTTGCGACTCTTATGCAAGGCATTGCTATGCCTCCTGAACAACCACGACAGATATTGTATATACGCAGCTAATTTCCTTGCTTTAATATGCAGTCGGAATTTACTTTTTACTTTGCACACTGCCAATCCGTGCTTTATAGAATACTTATAAACAGTATTATTGTCAAGTACATCGGGAGAGCTTTTCTTTCGCACAACCGTACAGTTCACACCGGTTCCATCATATCCATTGTTAACCACCAATGTTGTGGTAGGAAATATTGCATATTTATTTTCATAAATGCTTTTCATCTTCATGATTGTATCAAAGTTATAAATTTTACCTTTTTGCGGCCTGTAAATTCCTTCCTTGGCAAATAAAAAAGACACAAACGCTAAAAAAAGGCCGTCGTCTGCCTGATAAATTTTATTTACATACGTTATATTTTCTGACATGGAGAATAACTCTTCAACATCTAACCAATCCTGATCCACAAAACTTTTTCCCACCCACGTGCCATACCCATATCCTGAAAACCAATGTGATTTTGTGATTGTATTTCTGTTTTTCAATGCATCCCTACCCTGTAGTCTCGGACCTGCCGCGCAGACTGCAGTTATATTGTCATCCTTTTCATACCTTTCCAACCCTTTATTGATAAAATCCAGAAAATTTAACGAAAACACATTATCATCCTCTGTGACAATGTATCTATCGTAATTTTCCCGTACATATTTTTTGAGAAAGCACCAATTCCCAAACGCCCCTAAATTTACATTTTGTTCAAATATTTTTACGCTTTGAAATCCCTGTATTCCAGAATGTAAATACTTTTGGACCTTTCTGTATCCCTGCCAATGACTTTCCGTTTTAGGGTAATCCAAAGATATGATCAGATCCGTATGCTTCGCTCCGGTATTTTTAGCCAGCGATTCTATGCATGCCTTTAAGTGTTTGTATCGGTTTAGCGTAGGGATAATAACTGGCGCGTATAACATAATGGCTGCCTCCATAAAATAGAAATTGATTTTTAAGCGTTTTTACTGTCATACAAATTTTTCAAAAATAAATATCCCACAGTCAAACTCTCCCAGATCTTTTTCTATTTCAGATATTTTTTCGGGAGTAGGATTCTCTGTTTCATAAATTTTATACTCATGAATATAAGCAAAAACTTTTAATTTCATTTGCGTAAATTCTTTGATTACCGTAGAGGGTTTGAAAATTCTGTGGGCGTTAAAACAGACTTTATCAACACTGCTTACCGGCACGCTGAAATACAAATACCCCCCCCCCTTGAATTTTTTTCTGTATCTTCTGCATAAAGGCAAAGCACGCATCAGGGTCAACAGCATCCCCATATCTGCCCAGACCAAAATGCTCCGCCGCATGCAGCGATGAAATAGACTTTAAACTGTTTGCTTTTAAAACAGACAGGTCGGCTGCATCCGCCCTCATAAACTTCAGACCTTCAACCATAACTGTAAGCGGCCTGATATCTAAAAGCGTAACATTTATTTTGCCGGCCAGTAAATGCGCAATAAAACCATCCACTCTTGACCCGATATCATAATGTACGTCCGGCTTTTCCTCTATTATTTTTCTTGCAACATAGATATCCTGCAGAAAATAGTGTATATCCAATGAACCTGCTTCTTTTCCTGTTTCGTTTAAGATCGGATAAATATCTTCCCGGCAAATATGAAATGCATCTCTCGGCCCTTTCTTTTCATATTCTGACATATCATGCCGAAAATCACGATAGCTTTTGGAAACCCTTTTTCTGCCGATTAGCATCAATATACTATACAAAGTTGGGAAACGCCTTCTGATCCTTTCCATGAAATACTCTTCCTTTCCTGAATAAACGCTCTCCTGTTACCACATTCGTCTTAACAAGGCAAAAACCGCATGAAAAACTGCAGTATCTCATTCAAATACACCTTAATCGGCTTTCTGACAACCCTTTTTGACATATCCCAGTAACATGGATTAGAAACCAGATAATTTTTATAATAGCCGCGGATTTTCTGCATCTTTGTATTCTCTGCAAAGCAGCTTGCATACGTCTTTAACAAATTGATATAACGCTTCTTTTCCGCATCATCCATCTTATAATTTGCAATCCACTTCTGCTCACAGTTTATACAGGCCAGCCCCCGCCTGCTTCTAATCCCCCAATACTCTATCGTCTGTGTCATCAGTGCGTTAAACGTTTTATGATCTTCTATCATGATAGATTCATGTTCTTTTTTCTCAAAGAAATCTATTCCACTAATATCAGAGCCAAATGATATCTTCGCGTAATTGCAGATTGTCGGATACACATCGAGAATACAGGCAAGTTTATGATTATAAGTTAATTTTGTTTCTCCCTTTTTTCTGACCAGCATAAAAATCTGCGTCCTGTCTTTATTTAACTGCTTATAATAGTTTTCCTTTACCGGTTCCTCCAAATATTTAAAACCATGGTCAGAAAACATGATCGCTAAGTCAAAGGTATCAATTCCTAACTTTTCTTCGATAAGTTCCAATGCCCGGCCAACCTTTTCAAAACCTAAGGAAACATATTTCCTTTTTGCATAGCAGTCACTGACTGCATAATGAAAATCCTCTATGCCAATAAACGTAAACGAGTTTTCCTTGATAACCAATGAATCCAAAAAGTCGGGAAGTTTCTTTTCCCTTGAGTAATTTACATCCTCTCCATCAATGCTTTGGGGCAGTTCGCCTAAAACTCTGCATGTTTCACTCATAAAAAAATTAAGTTGATACCCGCTGTCCTTTAATCGTTTCAGAAAATCATTACACGAATTTTTTAGGAAAAAATGAGGATACTTCAGCCTATTATCACAGCCGTTTTCCTTTGGATATTTTGACGTCCACAGACATCCCAGACTCCTGGGCGTATCCGGCGCCGGCGTATAACAATTCGTAAATATAGTTCCGCCCCATTTTTCAATCTGACTGTCAATTCTGTTTCCTGCATTTCTCCTATTGTATATACCTAAAATATTAGGCCTAAGCATATCGACAAATATCATCAATATTTTCATTTTACTTACTCTTCTTTCTCATTCATTTTTTCTTTGCCCTGATATGATAGCCAAACGTGCACATTTCAAAGGAACCGGTATCCTTTTTTATGCTGGTTTTTAAAATTGCCGCCAGAGCATGCGTAGCGATCTTCAAGGCAAAAGAACAACTGCCTGCATATTTCTGCGACATGCTTGGCAGGCGAAGTATTTCCTGTCTGCAGTAATCAAAATACCCGCCATTGTTTTCAATCTTTTCCAATTCAAATCCATATTTGCTGAGCGTGCTTTCATACCAATAACGATTGAAACCTGTACAGAAATGATAGGGCGCAAAGTGGGTCATGCTGTTAAACGGCGCTGTAAGCAGCAATACCCCCCCCCTATGCAAAATCCTTGCAAATTCCTTAATCGCCAGTTCCGGATAGGGCAGATGCTCCAAAACCTCCGAGCATAAGATTACGTCAAATTCGCCATCCGCAACGGGTATATTCACTATGTCCGATATAATATCTACTTTTGAAGTATCCCATTGCCCTTTCTGAAGCCCCCGCCCGTCCCCGCTCCCATCATATTGGTCAAAATCCTGCGAAACATATTGTAAATGGGAGCACGCACTCTTCCATTTTAATGTCCCGGCGCCTGCATCGAGGATTTTTTTATTAGCCGGTATACGCTTTAGCTCTGCAGAAATCCATTCATCTCTTTCCGCTTCATTTGTGTCATTTCCTATTATTTTGGGGATTATCTTTTCTAACATAACTTTTTCTCTCCTACACAGGTATTTTCACCCAATTGTCACACCAGATTCCTTCTGTCTCTCTCCCATTAAGCCAACGGCCCGGAGAAACGACAATCTTGTCACTATTCTCATTCAACCATGCTCCCCACCAGCTAAAACTGGAATTGGCGATAATATTATGCTTGCATAACGACATCAGTTTCATTTCATTGCAGGCCGTTTCCTCACAACTGTTTTCCATATAAATACAGTGCGAAAGTCTCAAATTCCTCTTACACCATTCGATATCATCTGAAAAAACACAGTACACTTCGGCATCACAACAGCTTTCTATATAAGCAATCGCTTTTTGATAATACTCCATCGTGCAAATGTTTCCATATTTCGCGGAATACTGAACGTAATCGCCTCTTCTGACATGAATGCTGACAGACTGCTTTTTTCTGATCATATCTGCCCGTTCGCTTTCTTCTACGGGAAACTTAAGAGAATCAATTAAGTATTTTCTGATATCGCTAAAATATCTTTCATTCTGCCAGTAACCGGTTAAATAGCTCCCATCCGTTTCCAAAATCGTGCTGTCAAAGGAAAAAGGTTCCTTTTCATATTTATGAGAACTTTTCAGTCCCCGCATCTGCTGTAGTTTCCAGCCGATCCTTGTCTCATTATTATTGGAAAATTTCTTTCTATCACTTTTGGTACAATAGTTAATATGGGGATCCAATGCATCAAGATAATATATCCTCTTTTCACCCCGTTTGCCGCCATAATCTGTTTTGTCCAAAAACGACTGCCTGCCAGTTAACTCAAACTTTTTATACAATGCATATTGAAAAAGTTGATTTCCTAATCCACCAGAAACATTAATAATTACCATTTTATAGTTTGCTGTTTCCTTCCCTGCTAAATACAGTCTCCCCATCCTTCATCGTTTCCACAACTACAAGATTCCGGATATCCATCGTTTCTACTTCCAACGGAGACTTGTCCAAAATAATCAGATCAGCTCTTTTCCCGGCTTTGATACTCCCTTTGCTGTCCTCTTCAAAATACTCATATGCCGCGTCCAGCGTAACGGCCCTTAAAGCCTCATAAACCGATATTTTCTGATCCTCGCCGATTGTTTCACCCTTTCTGCTTATCCGGTTCACCGCACACCATACGGAATGCAGCATATCCGGTCTGGTTACCGGCGTATCCTGATGAAAATTAACCCGCACGCCTCTTCTTAAGGCGTCTCTTACCGGGCTGATATGATTTCCCCTTGCCGCGCCAAAATTTTTCATATGCACATCTCCCCAATACCAGACATGTCCTATAAAAAAAGAAGCAATCATGCCAAGCGCCGCCATTTTATCCAACTGGTCATTCCTGACCGTCTGGCAGTGGATCATCACTGGACGCAACGCATTTACCGGCCCGCTTTCTGACACAACTTTTTCATATGCTCTTAGAAGCTGATCACTTGCAGCGTCTCCGTTGCAATGCGTTAAAAGCTGCTTTTTTTCCTCACAGGCCCGCTTCACATATTCTAACACATTTTCATCTGTCATGTAGGAATAGCCGCAATACCCCTCTTCACCTCCTAAATAAGGCTCCGACATCCAGGCAGTCCTTCCCTGCGGAGAACCATCCAGAATCAATTTATAACCGCCCCACTTCAGGCGATTATGGTATTCTGTCTGCAACTTTTGCGCTGCCTCTTTGCCAACCGCATTGATTAACGGATATGCAACCACGTCAACCTTCAAAAGCGCATTGTCAGACATACTGCATAACAGAGCAATATCATCCGTTGTGGACGCTCCGTCCTGCACCGTCGTAATTCCGTTCTCCAAATACATTTGCTGCACACCGTTCAGCATCGATAAACTATCTGTCTGCATCCTGTCTGCCACTGTCTTTTGGAGAGAATATATCGCGCTCTCTTCCACATAACCGCTCGGTTCATCCGTATTTCCCACCCGGCCGATTTTCCCGCCTTCCGGATCAACGCTTGCAGACGATATCCCTGATAACTCAAGCGCCCTGCTGTTTGCACAGGCAAGATGCCCTGAAATATGCAGAACCATGATCGGGATCTCTTTGCTTACTTCATCCAGCACAAACTTATCCGGGTGGCGATTTTCTTTCAGCGAATTGTGATCATAACCAAAACCCAAAACCGCCTGCGTATTCTCTATATGATGCTTCGCTATAAAATTTTCTAATATCCCGTTGATCTCTTCAAAGCACCTGCATTCCGAAAGATCAGCGCACGCCGCCATCTTACCGCTCATCACAAAATGGCTATGCGTGTCAATAAAGGCCGGCATGAGACATTTACCGTGCAAATCTATTTTCTGTACATGGTCCGATGCCATTTCTTCCAGTTTATTATAGCCGCCTACTGCTTTGATCACACCGTCTTTTATTAAAACTGCCTCGGCGTTATCCTCTTCCATAGAGCACTGTTCTTCCATCGTAATAATTTTTCCATGATAAAATAATTTTTCCATATATTCCCCAACCCTAACGCTCTGTTTTCCAGCTATATGTTTTCTTTCCCCATGATTTTGTAAGTTTCAATCCAATCAAATAGAAAAGGGTGCAGCCTGCCAGTCCCGCAATTGTCATCCCGATTCCCCAGGTATCTGAAACCAATGCTAAAATAATCATATATACAGGCGAACTGGCAATCATAACCAGATTCATTGCCCCCAGCTCAACCGCTGTAGATGTCTTAAAATCCGGATCAACGATACGAACCAGAGCAATGCCGCTTGGCACCGTGCCGGTACACGTACCATACAGGCCAAGCGTCCGCTCATAATCATTCGTGCCGCCTATTCTTTGTCCCAGATAAAAGCAAACGATCAATGTGATCACCGTAGTCACAAGGGAAACTGCAACAATGGGTATAAGCCACTTCTGAATCACTTGGAAAGAAATGGCCATAAAGGCGCAGACCACCAGATAATCGGATGTCCACCCCGTAATCTTATTTTGTAATGTATTTTCAATTAAAAAGTCTATTTTAAGTTTCTTTAAAATCCACTTGACCAAATACGCCGCATACATGCCGTTCATAAACATCATCGCACTCATTGTTTCGCCCAAAAAACCCGGGAGAATCTTAAAAAACCCGGAAATAATGACTGCCAGAATATAGCAGATGCCTAGTAATGCAAAATGAAACGTTAATGTCTCAATATTACTGCTGCATGTTGTATCCTTTACCATTCTTTCCGTCTGTTCGTTTTTACGCAGATAGCCGCGCATCGTCGCATCGTCCAGCTGCCCGCGGTTTTTTGCAATCCCAATCTTTATCCCCCATTTTGCCGCTGGAATTCCTGCCAGAAATGCCGCCAGAAAACCGATTACCGAAAAAGTAATCGCAACCACTGCAGAATTTTCCCATCCGTACTGTTCAAAAATTGCCCCATATGTAGCAGCCTGTCCCGGCCCCTGACAAAATCCAAATTGGATCAGCAGTCCATAGACAGGATTCATATCACAACTTTTTTCCAGACAGTAAAGCAATGAAAACGCCGCCAATGGCGTAACCGCATAGAGCAGACACCAAATCAACCCCATGGCAACAGCGCCTTTCATAACGCTTTTTGCAGCATCTCCCGTTTTTCTTGTAGTACTTGTCAAGGTTATGGAAATAAAAGATACTGTGAACAGGTTGTTTACAATTAATGTATACATTTCCGTATCTGTTCCTGCATTTATGCTTATACTCTGCAATAAATTGATAAACAGCATCCCTGTCATTCCGCCTATTACACTTGCCGGCACTAACAATCTCTTAAAGAAAACAATTTTTGCACGCAATACCATGCCAATACAAAGCATTATGCTTGCCAGGCCGAATGCAGTCATAAAATCCATTTTATCCTTCTCCCACAATGTCCAATTTTAATCTCTTCCCTAAAACATCATTCATTTCTTCAGGATGCCATTGATCAACTCCGGATAAAGGATAAAATGTAAACTCTCCGAATTTCAATTCCCCACTCGGCAAAACATAAAAATCCACCCGCAAAAAGCAAGTATTTTCTGCATACTTTGAAGCAAAAGACAGCATGTTTTCCAGGCACGCCGGTTTGGGAACTTCCCCTTCAAAAAGAGGATTATGATACGAAAACCTTTGTTTCCTCCACGAACGGTCAAAAAAAGCCTCCTGTGTTTCTCCAAGCCTGCCGGTAATGTACTGAATGTATACGGGAACTCCGTTAAAGCACCATACCTTATAATCGTGAAGGCCGTCCTGCGGATTATTCTCCAAATACTTTTCTATAATGATCCGGGGAGTTACGTTTTTATAAGGCCATTCCCTTCCCAGATAATAATAGTTTCTGCTCATCCAAAAATCTATTTTTTTCTTGATTGCGTCATAATCAAGCAGCTCTTTGTTTGTGACAATTACCACCCCCCCCGAATCGTGGGAACACTTTATCACAAACTGTCTTGGTAACATATCAAATTTGATCTTTTCAAACGCATCATATGCCTCTATCATCGGAATACTATAATCCCCGTCTCCATTTTCCTTCAAATATTCCCTGACTTCATATTTATCAACCATCACTGTATAAATCTTTTTTCTATCGTGCAGCTTTAACCACTGGATTTTCTCATTAAAAGTTTCCGGCTGCTTTAAATTTAACCGTTCACCATAAGTATTTTTATACCAGCATTTTAAATAAAACGCATCTGATAGTAAATCTCTGCCCGGTTTGCTCCCTGAAATAAGCAGACCTATTTTTTCCGGTTTGCGAATTGCTCCGATCACTCTTTTTATCATGTTTAGTCACTCTCTGTTATGATGGGTAAAATCATATTTGCACCAGCAAATATAAACCATGTAAATCACATATCCGATATCAAATAAGCAAATTGTGCACTTACTTTTCAGAGCGTCTGTTTTTTTTGGCAATTTGCTTATATACTTTAACCATTTTGTTTTTATTTCATACTTCAATATACCCGGGTCAAATACCTGCAGCTTGCTATTCGCGGATATTATTTTATCAAGAAATGCCGACATCCCTTTTACATCCAGAATCACTTCATCCATATTATGAAATTGTTTCAATTCCCGTTCTGTGACATCGATCCGAAGTTTATCCAACAATCGCATTCTCGTCACATTTCTGTATTTATTTTGTTCACCAAATTCTTTTTTGGAAATCTGTGAATCATGAATGCGGTACGCAAATAATACCTTCGGATAAACATACATATTGCCAAGCGGAAGACATCTTGTCCATAGCTCATAATCCTGCGCCTTTTTTATATCCTCATCATAATATAGCTGATTCTTTTTTAAAAAAGACGATCTGATAAAGGCGGTTGGATGGTAAATCCCTACATTGTCAAAAAGCATTCTCGCATAACGCCATTTCGTTTTTACGCTGCCGCAGCACTTTTTCACTTTTGTTCCTTCTCTGATCCAACACCCTAAAATATCAATTTCACGGTGCCTTTCCATATATTCGTATTGGCATTTAAGCCTCTCAGGATAAGAATAATCGTCAGAATCCATTCGCGCAATATATTTTCCTTTTGCACACCTTAAACCAATATTCAGACTTTTGGTAAGTCCCATATTCTCTTCATTATGAAGCAAAACAATCCGTTTGTCATGGTATTTTTCCAGTTCGGATACACATTGCCCACCACTTCCGTCGTTGATAATGATAAACTCAAAATTGTCATGCGTCTGATTCAATATACTTTCTATTGCAGCATCCAAATACTCTTTTTCCGTATTGTAGACACTCATGATAACGGATATATCCACTTCTTTGTCAGCCATCCTGACCTTTCCTTCCGCCCCTTGGTTTTGTAATCAATTCACAATATTGATTCCCGATCCTGTCGAATGTATTTTCCAGTCTCAAATTTACGCCATTTTGTATCGTATGAATACAATACAGTATTCCTTTTAGCAAATCATCCGCATTATTCCTTTCCGCCAGATAACCATTCACCCCGTGAACGATTTGGTCTCTCATTCCCCCGATGTCAAAACCCGCCACAGGCACCCCACAGGCCAAAGCCTCACAAACCGTATATCCAAACGATTCCTGCATAGACGGCGCGGCAAAGACGTCCGCACAATTATAAATTTCAGCCAGCTTATCTTCTTCGCCGATCATTCCCATGCCTGCAACATACATTTCCGTATTCGTAAAATGTATTTCTTTCGTATTTCCGAAAACAATTACTGCATACTTTTCACTGTCCAAACCGCTGATAACCTTTTGCAATACGGCAAAACCCTTATTCCTGTCCTCTGTCGCTTTCATTGCGCCAAAAAGTATTAAAAACTTGTCTGTGGGTAATTTATACTTCTTTTTTAAAAGGTCTTTATTATTTCTGGGGAAAAAGATCTTCGTATTGATCGGATTGGAAATTATTTCTATTTTTCTACCCCTCACAATACCGCTTTTGACGGCACATTCTGCAATCCATTTGCTTGGCCCCACTAACGCTATATTGCCTTGGTATAACATCCTCTTTTTTCTGATAAAATTTCTTCTGGAAATATCATTTTCTTTCTCGCTGTTAAGATAGGGGCATTTTCCACAGCCATATTCATACCGTCCGCAGTATCCGTCAATATGACATCCCCCCGTAAACAGCCACATATCATGCATCACCCAGATCACCGGTTTTCCCAGACGCAGGAGCTGTTCTACATTCCGGTAGCCAATAAAAGAGTTCACCCAATGCAGGATGATCACATCCGCTTCCTGCACGAGCGGATGTTTCGAAACATTAGTCCCGAAATAATCGCTTATAATCTCTCCTCTGGATAAAAGCAGATTTCCCACATTTTTCACTTTCGACCAAAACCGCTGCAGTCCGTTATCAAAATATGCTTCTGCCGCAGTATCACTGCGCGTTTTTGTCCGGACAAGCAGTCTCGATTCGGCGCCGCACAAATTCATCGCCGCATTGATCCGTTCCGCCGCTTTATAGGCTCCCCCAAAATCCGTCGTTGAAAAATGCACCACTTTCATTCTACCAGTCTCTCCCATTATCGTTTCCGAATATATAACAGCCTGTATATTCCATGCAATATGCGGGAAAAGAAGGCATTTCGCCTGCAGGCTTCAAATAAACAAAATATGACATATTCCAGAGGGAAATATTCTTTCATACATCTTGCTGCCTCCAGATGATATAGCGAATCGTTCGATATGCTCACACTTTGCCCATCCAGCGAATAGCTGCATATGATGAACGGCATACAGATGAATTTTGCTTTTCTTCGATGCATACGCATCATCCACTCTCTGTCGCCGCAGATCTTATAGGATGTGTCAAATTTATAAGTTTTCAGATAGCTGCTTGCGGCAAAAACTGCCTGGTGGTTAATGCAGTCCCCTGTGCAGTAATAAATCCTCTTTCCACACAGCTTCCCGTATGTCCTCACTTCTGAAACATTGCCAGGATGTCTGTATATGATGCTGCCGTAATAGATCCCAAGGCCCTTCTTCTTTATCTCTGCGGCCACTTTTCTGACAACATCCTGGTCTGCTAACATATCGCCCGCATTCAGGAAACAGATATACTCCCCCGATGCAAGCCCGATCCCCTTATTCATCGCATCATAGATTCCGCTGTCTGGTTCCGATATATATTGAATCGGAAATCTTTCGGCCACACGCTCAATCATTGCCAACGTATTGTCCGACGAATCTCCATCTACAATGATATATTCAATATCAGGATAGGTCTGCCTCATCACCGATTCCATGGTCGGCAGTATCGTTTTTTCCGCATTTCTGCACACCGTAATAACAGTAATTATAATGTTTTTCATCTATGCGGTTTCCTTGCTTTTTTCGATATATATATCATGACAAATCGAAAATATCCTTAAAAACATGCCACGTGGAAGCAGTCTGAACAAGAGCCGCTGCACCCCCATAATCATTCCCTCATCAGCCTTTCTACACTTATAATCTTTCCAGGGGGACATCGACAGATATCTGGCAAACAATGTTTTACCAGGATGGAGATTGTTCAAATGCCAGGGAAACTGTCCGAGAAACCGGTAAAAATGATAAATAACAGGCTGATTTACAGCGTTTTCTAATTGCTCCCTGTTATAGTAAGCTATTTTACCATAACATCTATAGTAATCCTTTATATCAAATACCAGATGAACCGGCTGCAGATTATACGCAGGCGATATACGCATAATTTCATTTTTACATACAACATTCAGCAGATTCTGATCCGGCGAAGACCAGCTCTTACCACCTTTTTTTAAATAGGAAATAATTCTCTCCGTACACCGATGATTGATCCAGTTTTTCATATCAAAGAGAACAACCCCTGAATTATAATAAAATTCATTTTCCTTTAATCCGACGATCGTTTTATAATTGCGTCCTAAGGAATCCAATACCATTGCAATGGAATAATTGTCCATATCAATTTCTATCAGCTCTTCGATCGACCGGTTTACGATAGTATCCGCGTCCAGATACAAGATACGCAGATCTGTCTTTCCCAATATCATTGGCAAAAACAGACGTAAATTTGCCGAATATGCGCCTCTGTACGAAGGCAGCCCCCATTCCTTCATTTTATCTATAATCTCTCTTGTATCTTTGAAAATAATATTACGCCCATAATTTGCTGCCGACAGACGCAGCTTTTCTATTGAAGAGTCGGTCAGTTCTTCCCCGAGAATATAGATGTCTATTTTTTCTGCATTTTTATTATTTTCCAGCAAAGAAGTAATCGAAACTCCCGCATAAGGTACATAATTTTCATTAAATTGGTATACCACATTAATCTGCATGTTTTCTTATTCCCTGACCATTTTCGCCAAAATGCCTGTCTGTATCAAATGGCTTTCATCTCTTCCTCTCTAATTTCCAGTTTATTCTAAGTAGTTTACCACATTCTCCGCAATTGAGCAATACATTGATTGTATCTGTCCATTTCCCCAGTATTTTATCATCCCCAAAATAGAATAGTTTCTGATAAGATTTCCATCTGCAGTCACAAATATGCATCATAAAACGCTGTTCTGTCTTCCCAAATAAAACAAAAAAGCAAACTGCTCTGACAGTCTGCTTCTATTCATCCTTTTTACAGTTTTATCAAAAAAGTGTTTTTATTTAAATGCCCAAAACTTATTGATCAGAAAATTAAGGGGCACATTGAACAACGAATTAAGAAACGGGGCTATATATTTAGAAATTCCCAGCACCTCCACCCAAAGCGCCAAAAGCATACTGTTTAGAAATAACCCGGTAAAGGAATATGTTGCAAATGTCTTTACAAGCGCCTTCCACAAACATCTGCCCTCTCTCCCTCCCGTAAAAACAATTTTATTATTCCAGTAAAATGACCACAATACGCTCAGGATAAACGCAATGACCTGCGCCGCCAGATAATCAAATTGAGGAGGTATAAAAAGAGCAGCATTGTGAAACCTGCCGGACAAGCTGTCACTTACAAACAAAGCTGTCACATAGACAACGTAGGAAATAATTGTATTACTGACCCCTATAAGACCGAATTTCACGAATTGCAGAAAAGAATCTGCGTCTTCCTCTCTGCGTTCTCCATGAAATATCCTGTTAAAAACTCTCAAAACTATATTGGTCGGCGGATCGTTCACGAATCTCATCACTTCCTTTTATACCGTTTCCAACGATATAATTTGTGCTTTCATGCTACCCCTTTTCGGTACTATCTGTCAATACTTTCATTTGTGTTTCCATTATTTTTCTGTGTTTCGCCGTCCGCATCAAAATTAATCCTCTTTTCTTCCACTACGATCGGTCTTTTTATAACACGGGTATTAATATTCAGCACATATTCTCCCAGCAAACCGATAAAGACAAGCTGAACCGCTCCCAACAGACACATTCCGATCATGACCGGCGCATATCCGGCCTGAAAACTGTTCCAACAAACCAGTTTCAGGATCAGATAAATAATGCCAATTACAAAGCTGACCGCACCCACCAGCATACCTGCCAATGTAGCCAAACGCAGCCCGACCTTTGTATACGAAGTAAAACTGAGCATAGCGGCGTCGTATAAACTATAAAAATTATTATGGGTCTTCCCGGCTCTTCGTTTGGCCTGCTCGTATTCTATCTCTATCATATTAAATCCGCCGCCATATTCCGCAACAATGCCTCTCAGAAACGGTATCGGATCATCCAGTTGTCGAAGCAGTGCGATAAACGTCTTATCGTACAGTCCGAATCCCGTAAAATGTTCAATCATCTTTACATCAGACATATTTTTGATAATCTTATAATATACCGTTCTTAAAAAATAAATGAATCCCGGCTCCCTGCTGGATGTCTTAATACCACTAACGATTTTATGCCCTTTTTCCCATTCCAATACAAATCGCGGAATTAAATTTACCGGATCCTGAAAATCGCAGCACAGGCATATCGTGCAGTCTCCGGTAGTCTGGCACATCCCATAAAACGGAGAATTAAACTGGCCAAAATTCGTGACATTAAAAATAGCTTTGACCTTATGGTTTTCGCTGCATATCCTTTCCAATATATCTCTTGTGCCGTCTGTAGAACAATTGTCAATAAACAGCACTTCATAGTCGTACTGCGGCAATGCCTCGCATAATACATTCATTACCGTCCGGTACATTAAATCGACATTTTCCACTTCATTGTAACAGGGTATCATAATACTGATCTTCTTCATATTCTTATCCACTTTATCGTCTTTTTTGATCACATCCGTAAGGCTTATCCTTGAGTCCAAACGTCTATCTCCGGCAAGCCCGCCGCCGCTTACCTTTTACCGGGTTCTCTTCTCTTTTTTCCTGACTGCATACTGATACATCACATCAATGATACATACAATAGTAATCAGCCAAATGGCTCCTCCTATCTGCAGACTATTAAAAGATCTGTGTGTGTAATAGTATACTTCCTCGTGCATATGTTCATTCCATCCTAACGGCAGCGGGAAAAAAATCAGTCCAAACAGCAGCAGATAAATAAAATTGATGGCGCCCGCCTTTTCCGCTTTCAGAAAATAGAGACAGGGTATCATCATAAATACCGCCGTATATACGTAGCTTCTGCCCTGAAAGCCTACCAGTACACCGGCCAACAGCAACATTACCTGCCAGTTCTTTTTTGCAAAAAAGCAGGCTCCGCACGCAGCCGCGCATAAAATCGAACTTACCTTTGCAGCCGTCTGCACTGCAGAATTGGCAGACGCTCCAAACCACATAAACAAATGCTCCATAAAAGCGGCGAACCCTATCCTTCCTCCGTCGAGCGCAACTATTTCTATTGTTTCCTTGATCTGCTCCACCTGACCGCTCGCCCTCGCCGCCTCATTCGCTGCTATGTCCGCAAAAGCAGAATTGAATCCTAACAGGTTTTGAAAGAAAAATGGAATCCCCCACAGCCCTTCCTTGCACAAAAGCAAAAAAGGGAGCGTGAATACTGCAATCCCATATAACGCCAGTCTGATCGTCTCCTTGTATTTACGTTCCTTTAACAATACGAAGCCAAAGATTGCCGGATATATCTTAATCGCTGCGGCGATTGCAAGGCAGAGATAGCCGATGTCGCGGACCCACTGCTTTTCCGAATCTTTCAGCGCAAAAAACACAAGCGTACCGGTAAGCGCCAGAATCAAAATATTGCCCCTCTCTAATGTATATAACAATGGAATCGAAAAAACCATAAGAAAACTCAGCCATTTATTCTCGAACCGCCTGAATCCGGCCATAAATTCTATCAGACAAAATATAGCCAAAACCATAAAGAGGAGAGCAAGCAGAAACGACACATTGGGTCCCTGATACATTCTCAGAAAGCGGGCCCCCTCCTCAGTTTCCAGAATCTGTCCGATATTCCCCGAGAAGCGGCCGAACAAATAAAAGATTAACCAACAAACGGGCGGATAGATATTGTTGTTTCCCCCGTAAGACGTTTTTGCAGACGCCGCTCCTGCGATACAATTAAAATAATCCATATAACTGTCTAATATGTCTGCAAACAGATACGTGTGCATGATATCCGGCTCAATCAAGATCGCGGAAAGCATAATTGCCAGCAATATCGTCCCGCCGCTCAGAAATAAGAAAAGATTTCTGTTTTTCAATTTCATGATGCCCCCATTCTTTCGTTCTGTCAAAATAATCTGTTACCTAATATCGTTTCTATGATATAACGCTCACTAAACCAATTCTTCATATTTTCTCTTTACCGCTTTCCCGTTCACGATCTCGTAAATTACATCACAGTTTCTGATCGTTGTCAGTCTGTGTGCAATAATAATCATTGTTTTATGTCCCTGCAGGGAATCAATTGCCTCCATTACCGCTGTTTCCGTATCCGTATCCAATGCGGATGTCGCTTCGTCCAAAACCAAAACATCCGGATCGCAGTAGAGCGCTCTCGCAATCGCCAGCCTTTGTCGCTGCCCCCCGGAAAACCGGACGCCCTGCTCCCCGATTTCCGTGTCTAACTGATTCTTATACCGCTCTACCACATCTTTTAACTGTGCCTGCTCCAACGCATGCCACACCATTTCATCATTGATATCCTCATCTTTAATCCCAAACGCAACATTCCTTCTGATGGTATCGTCCAGCAAATTGGCGTTCTGCGGAACAAATCCCATCATTTTGCTCCTTTTAACCGGTATACAGGCAATCTCCACGCCATCCACCTTTACTTTTCCTTTTTGTGGTTCCAAAAGTCCAAGGACAATATCTGCAAGCGTCGTTTTCCCGGAACCTGACTTTCCGACTAACGCAACAGACTGTCCTTTTTTGATCTCAAAAGCCACATCCTCTAACACATTCTCCTCCGTATTGGCATACTTCCATACAATACCTTCTATCGATATCTTATCTTGAAAGTGATCGGAATTGTCCCCTGCACTGTCAATTTCCGTAGGAAGTGACTTTTCGTTCTTTTTCCCCCTGACTTCTTTAAAATTTTGGTAGGTTTCGTTTATACCGGGCACACAGAACATAAACTGATTAAAATAGCTTGATATTCTGCCTAGAGAGGGCAGAATACGAAATGCCGCAACTGCAAAGGACGCCAGTTGGGGAAGCAGCGCTGCAGCATTCTCAACATGGATCGCTTTTATGCACACCGCAATGATCAGGCCTGCTACACATACACCTTCGATCAGATAAGCCGGACTTTCGGAGGCGACCGTCTGCCCTATTGTTCCTTTTTGCTGCTTTATATAGTTCTTTTCATAGGAATCAATAAAATACTTCTGCCTCTGCATAACCAAGACTTCTTTTATCCCCTGAAACGTGTGAAGCAGTATCTTATTCACCAGGGCAGAGTAAATATAATTCAGTTCCCCGCACCTTTTCACCCATTTCTGAAAACCGAACACTACAATTAACAGACAGAGAAAAGCCAGCGAAATGACGCAGACTGACATGGCGATATCGGACACCATAATATAGAAACAGATAAAGGCTATTGTCAGCGCTTCCGCCAGCAATCGGAAAATCTGGTATAGAGCCTGATAAGTATTCGTGATACTGTCCCGCATCCCCCTCAGCAGTTCCCCCGTACTTGCATTCAGAAAAAAAGGATATCCCCTGTTCATATAAGAATTCATCATCTCAACAGACAGTTCCCTCTGCACCTTGCATGCATACTTCACCCGCACCCAGGATAACAGTAATAAGAACAGATTCTTAATCAGATAGACAATAATAACCGCAATCCCGGTCAGCCAGATCAAATCCGTATCCGACTCGACCCCCATATAAGCAATCACAGGCCCGATCTTGGCATGATTGCGCAGTTCCTGCGGCGCAACCATTACCTGTACCAGCGGTAAAATAATGGAAATCCCCATTGTCTCAAAGACGGAGCCGATTACCGTTAACACGATAACAACAATTCCCCATCTTTTCAGGGAAGGCGTTAAAATAAAACTGTACTTATCCCATACGTCCTTTATACTTTTCAGTCTGTTCATCCCATTACCTCAGCCTGGCAAGACCTGTATTACCGGTTAACATATTCTGCAATCTGTTTGGCAATGCAAATTTCAGCATTTCTACCGGAACAACATGCCAGATACAATTGAATCGTTTTATGCAGCGCCATATCAATCATCCATGACGGCTGCCAGCCAAAACTTTTTTTGATTTTGGAACAATCCAGTTTTAAGTAGTTTGCCTCGTGCGGGCCGCCGTCATATTGATTGATCCATTTAACTTTCTTTCCTGTCTGTTCATACCAGTTTTCACAGAACTGATCAGCCAGGCATCCTGTCGTCACGCAGTCCCTTTCATCCGGTCCCACATTGTAGCATCCTGCCAGTTCTTTTCTTACAAACTGCTCTTTTGCAATCATAAGATACGCCATAACAGGTTCCAAAACATGCTGAAACGGCCTGACCGAATAAGGATTCCTGATGATGATATCTTCCCCTCTTTGCGCCGCGCGCACACAGTCCGGTATGATTCTGTCTGTCGCAAAATCACCGCCGCCGATCACATTTCCCGCGCGCACGGTGGAAACGGCAAGATCTCTGTCCCCAAAAAACGAATTTTTATAACTGTCCGTCACCAGCTCGGAACAGGACTTCGAGTTAGAATATGGATCATAACCGTTCAGCTCTTCATTTTCTCTATATCCCCATTCCCATTCCCTGTTTTTGTAGACCTTATCTGTCGTTACATTGACAAACGATTTAACAGTCTCAGATGTCCGGATACATTCCAGCACATTGACTGTCCCCATCACATTTACCTCATACGTATACACCGGATTTTTATAAGATTCTCTCACCAGAGGCTGCGCCGCCATATGGATTACAATTTCCGGCTTCTTACCGCTAAACGCCTGTCGCAGACCGTCCGCATCCCGGACGTCGCCTGTGATGGAGTCCATACGCTTTTCAAGCGAAAGCAGCCGAAACAGACTCGGATGCGTCGGGGGCTCCAGTGCATAGCCGCTCACCTCCGCCCCGGCCTGCAGAAGCACACTGCACATCCATGCCCCCTTGAATCCCGTATGGCCTGTCACCAATACTTTTTTCCCTTTATAAAAAGATAGGTCAAACATTTTTCTCTCCGCATTCCTTTCCGTCTTCTCTTGACTGTTCACACCCATTTTCTTCTCTCGGCAACCCACCTCAATAAACCTTTCGGCAGGAAAACGATGGGATACACCCTCAGCCACATACTTGGATAATACCATGTTTCCCGCAGTAACATCATCCGCCCATGCAGTCTGAATCCGGTTTCCCGCGTCCGCGCCGAAAAAACCAAACCGACCAAAAGCGTTTTCATATCATGCAAAAAGAGCTCTCTCATCTTTGCTTTATCAAATCCGTTTTTTACCCCGCTGCCGAGAAGGAGCCTTTTGTATTCCCGTACCCATACGCGAAAGATATCATAACCGCCGCCATTATTTACACGGACAGCCACACAGGGAGCAGCCGTAATGATTACTTTTTTTCCTTCGCCCTTCAAAATATCCAATACAATATGTGCATGGATAAAATTCGTCCCTATATATGATTCTGCATTGGCAATCTTCATAAAAGACTCTTTTTTGATAATAATACCCGAAAGAAACGTAATATACGCGCCGATATAATCCATGTATTTCGTTTTCTCGCAGGTAATGAGGTCGTCTTTTAAAACAATTCTCGGACAGTCCGCACAGACAGCGTCTTTTTGCTCAAAATCGACGGTATTTAAATGGATATATTCCGGCTGCTCCTTTCTAATTAAATCCAGTATGTGTTTCACTGCGCCGGGCATAAGCAGGTCGTCATCTGACAGCCAGTGAACATACTTACCCTTAGCTCTTTCCAGGCACTTCAGGAAGTTTGCATCCGGTCCTATATTTTCTTTGTTACGATGATAGGTGACTCTGCCTTCATACTCTTTCATCATATTTTGCGTGCCGTCTGTCGAAGCATTATCGCATACAAGCACTTCGACGCACTCCTGCGCCTGTTTTAACACACTATCTAACGTTTCCTTCAATTCCGATTTTCTGTTGTATGTCGGAATCGCAATGGAAAGAACGATACTATTTTCCATACAATCATTTCCCATTATTCTCTGTTTTCATTTATAACTGTTTTAAAACTTTAGCCGGAATGCCGCCAATTACCGCACGCTCCGGCATAGAATGCGTGACAACAGCATTGGCTCCGATAATACAGTCATCCCCAATCGTTACACCCGGCATAATACATACATTACTGCCTATCAGAACATGATTGCCAATCTTAACGCCGCCTTTCGAATACAGCTTTCTCTCCCTCGGCATCAGCGCGCTGCTTTCGGTGTTCCCATGCAGATGATCGGTAATAAAGACATTCCTTCCCATCATAACGCCGTCCCCGATTATGATGCTGGCAATACAGGTAATATAACAGTCGCTGTTCATGGAAACGTCACTGCCGATCGAAATATGGGGATGCATTTTTACTCCCCTGTATTCGTCCCACGCATCGATCTTCACCCGTTCATCCGCCTGAAAGCCGCTTCCGATTGCGATATAGTTTTCTCCGTGAAACAATGTGCTTCGCGGAAAAGAACAGTTTTCTCCCAAATGCATCAATTTGCATGAAACGCTTTTTTTATACAAATACTGATCAGCCGACTGATACTTTTCCCTAAGCCATTCCTTCAGCTTCCAAAATAACAATACTATTTTCATCGTTTTTTATCATTCTCTTCCTCTTCCACCGCTTTTCTGATTTCGTCAAGCCACTGACAGGCATACGTTTCATCCGGCTCCATATATGCGCCTTCCGCCCATTCATTCCACGCCGTAATAAAGATATACTCTTTCTGGTCATTCCCGCATTTTTTTACCAGCTCTTTAAAATAAGCGCCAAATACATCCGGTTTTGCGCCAAGATGCACCTCTCCGTTGCCGCCCCGCCTCGGCGTATCATCATAGCCAACGTAAGCGCCGGGAAAAATATTGTCCTCTTTGTTATAAGAAGATATGATCCTTTTCCATACTCTGGCAAAATCAAATCTGCGCAAATGACGCCCTGTTATTCTTTTTTCGATACCGCCAAAATAACATTCCCATGCGGATTTTAACTTCATATGGAATAACCGCGTATAACTTGGTTCATACCGGACCATTCCTTTTACAAACTTACAGTCCGAAATCATGCAATTGGTTGACAGCACGTAAAGCCCGCCAAAACCGTTTTGTCTGGCAAGTTCATCCCAGTATGCCAGCATAGCGTCCAGACATTCTATATTCTGCGCCTTATAAATTAAAAAAACAGGCATTTCGTCGATCTTAATATATCTCTCGTCCTTAAAAAAGGGCAGTAAATACGCAAAATGCTCTTTCCAGTCTTCTCTGTTGCCGTAATCCTGCTCCATAAGAACGCTCTCGCCCTTTTGATCGGATGCCATTAACTCCTTATCTCTGATCTCATTCCAGTCATTTCCTTCAAGATTGCTCCACGTGCGAATCCACGGTTCATTCGCCCACGAAAAGCAAAAGTGAATATCGATCTCTTTCCATCTGAGCAGATTTTCCGCCGGCTTTTCCAACAGTTTTTTCCCGTCTTTAAAATAATAGTGATACATGCAGAACCCATAAATGCGATACTGTTTCGCCAAATCTGCCTGCCACCGCATCGTGTCCTTTTCAAGCAGATTGTAATAATTCTGATCCAACGGCGCCCTCGGCTGCCGATGACCTGCGTACAGAGCCTTTGCTTTTCTTACGCTCGTCCACTCTGTAAATCCTTTTCCCCACCATCTGTTATTTTCTTCCGTCTCGTGAAACTGCGGCAAATAAAAAGCAATTGGTTTAATCATTCATTAGCCCCTTCTATTATTTCCAGAAATTTCGAAGAATTGATTCCCCAGTCAAATTCCCGCACTTTCTTCAATGCGTTTGTAACAAGGCAAATTCTCCCGGCGTCATCTTGTAACAGCCGCAGTATACCGTTTTTAATGGCCTGTGTATCTTTCACCGGGCAGACGACTGCCGTCTCATCCGCAATCGCAAAATCCCGCACGCCGCCGCAGTCCGTGGTGACAACCGCCGCCCCGCATGCCATAGCCTCCATCGGCGGAAGCCCCCAGCCCTCATACAAACTGGTACATACAAAAACACTTGCCCGGTTATAGATCTCCTTAACGATAAAATCCTGCTGCGGATTTTCATAATATTCCATCCATGCCGGCAGTGACGACGGACGCTTTTCTTTTCCAAACAGCACTGTTCGTATATTGGAAACCTCTTTTTTAACTTCCTCCAGCGCTTTAATTCCGTAAGAGCTTCCCTTGCATTCCACAGAAGAATACATCATTGCAATACACGCATCCCTTTTCTCATAATCGGCAGTCACGCGGTATACTTTTTGATCAAGGGCGTTCGGGATATAAAACAGGTCGGAAACGCCCGCCTCGCGGCCTATGCTCAGCAAATACTTGGAAATGACTATCTTCGTCATATGATACTTCCATGTCCGTAAAACCTTTTCCGCACTGTCCGCCCATATTTCAAAACCCTGGATTAAATACAATTTCTTTCCTTTTCGGGATGAATATTTATTTAGATACTTTGAAGTTTCATAGGCCGTCGCAATGGTAGCGTCGGCATCCGGAATATTTTTTTCACGAAGCGAACCTGTGTAGATTCGGTTTACACCTTTTGCAAACGGAAACCATTCCGTTTTCGTATTTCTTTCATGCCACGTCCCCCATAGTGCCCCCAGATTATGATATCCCTTTGTGCAGTACGCCGCATGTACGATATTTACCGTATGTCCCTGTCTGACAAACTCGTTTGCATACGTATAGGCAACTCTGAAACCGCCCGACGGTTGATAACCGTAATGCGGCAGCAAAAAATTAATTACCATTCTTCCGTTCTCCAAATACTTTTATAATCCGCTGTCCTTCATCTCCCGGATAAGAATCCCCAGGGAATACGCTCCGTTTTTATACTCAAACTCTTTTTTCCTCCGCCTTGTTCTGAAAGCCATATCTGTCGATACATCTTCCAAATGTCTGATGCGGAGCTTTTTCGAATATAAACTTTTAAGACGGTGCTTTTTCAGCCGCGTATAAAGCAATTCTTCTTCCCCATACATAAATGTCCTGTCGTCAATGCCGTCAAAACGCTTCACATATTCCGGGGTAAAGATCAGACAGCAGCCTTCCAGAACGACGTCCTCTACGCTGCCTTCCCTTTCGTCGATTGGAAAATACGCCCTTATTTCCTTTTTGAATATCTTCCGCAGCATCTTTGGGAAAACTGCCATATCTATCCCTACATGAATCATGGCGCTCGCAATCTGCAGACGCAGCCTCTCCCCCTGATACATCCTGACAGTACCCAGTCTTCTGGCATTTACGGTTATGCTGCCGTCTGCGGACACAATCTGCGGCCCTATGACGGCGCAGTTTGTGTTCTCGTATTCCTCCACAACACACCGCATAAAATCCCTCTGCTCCAGGATCGTATCATTATTCATCATGCAGATAAAATCACACGGTACATTTTTTTTCGCGTAGCAAAAACCGATATTATTGCCCCTTGCAAATCCCAGGTTATCGGGATTGATCAGAACGGTAATCGTATCATACTCTTTGTAACGGGCCTCTAACCGTTCACCGCTTCCATTGTTGGAACCGTTGTCAACTATTATAATGGAAAAATTTGTAGTGTCAACATTTCGCAAAACCGAGTTGACACATCTCTCTGTCATTTCAAAGGTTAAATAATGAAGAATCAAAAATACAATGTTGTAATTTCCCATCTATTTTTCACCCTTTTTCGTCTTTTTGGTATTCCCGCACCCATTTTCTCCGGAACCTAAAACACTATAATACAATTTTTCTATTTCTTCCGTATTACTATGCGAAGTAAACCGGCCCGAAGCCTTTGCAAACGCCTTTTCTCCCATTGTCCTGATCTGCGAACGGTCAGTCAGAAAGATTTCCATCTTTGCCGCCAGATCCTTATAGTTTCCATTCTCAAACAATACGCCGTCAATCCCATCGCTGATCAATTCCGGGTTTGCGCCAGAGTTTGAACCGATCACCGGCATCCCGCCGAGCATGGCTTCTATCGTTACCCTGCCGAACGCTTCTCTGTTAGAAGCGACGATCTCTACATCCGCTTTTTCCCTCAGTCCATGCATATCGGCTACTCTGCCAAGCATGACTGCTGTGCCGGAGAGATTCGCGTCAATAAATGCCTGCAATTCCTTCGTATACCGTTTGGAATCCGACATACTCGATGTAGAACCCGCAAGCCAAATCTCAAACTGACCGTATTGATCTTTCAGTTCTTTTGCCGCCCGCAGAAGCAGCATCTGTCCTTTATTTCTTGCCAGATTGCCCGAGATTAGAAAAATCACTTTTTCTTTCGGCGGATAGTCTTTGTATATAATATAGTCTTTCGGCAGCCCGTCATACACAAGCCGGCTCTTTTGCTGGTCTGCATACTTACGAAAATGTCCATACAGGCATTTTGAAATAAACAGAAATCTGTCCGTACAGAGATTCATATCGCTCCATGCTTTTTTTTTCCCTCTTAAATATTCCAGATTATAATCCGCATCTCCAAATTCCCGTATATGCCATACATGTCTGCAATGAAGCTTTTTCGCCAGCTTTGCGCCAAAATCAGTCACACCTGAATTCGTGTGAATTACATCTGGTTTTTTGCCCTTCAGAAGATGACGCACATAGCAAACCTGCAGAGGCTCCAGCAAATACAACAGACGGAAACAGGCTTTCATAACAGGATTCCAATCGGACGGCATCTGTATCCAGGCAAAAAATACCGCATAAAAAGGGATATTCCTTTTTTTTAATTCCTCTGCCAGCGGGCAGTGGGAAGTGGGAATTACGACACGGATTTTATGCCCTTTCTCCGCCATTTCATCAATCATCGTAAGAAGCGCTAAGGTAGCGCCTCCCAGCTTTCTTTCATGCGCTATATATAATATGTTTAACGGCTTCATGATCGCTCCTTCCCTGCCACGGCCAGACTCTACATCCGATGTCTCTATCCCTGTAATTCATTGGATTTTTCGCCCTTCTGATAAAAATGTTCGAGTAATCCGGCTATCCACCCAGGCCAGAACTTGCAAAACATTTCGTAATCTTCCCGTTTTCTTCTGTCGTCGGCAATCATAGCCGAAGTTTCGGATTCCTCATGGATTCTATGTGCCATCAACACATGATCAATGTACACAAACCCGCCCTTCCTGCGTGAAATTTTCTCCCATGCCTGCCAGTCTAAGTCGCTTCGGTAGCCCGTCTCAAATATCGGCAGCCTTAAATTTTCTTTTACATAAGTTACGGAAGGACAACAGATCGGAGAACCCAAAGAAAGTATTCTTCTTCTTACAAACCTTTTCTCCCACAAGAAACGAATTTTCAACGGACTCAGCATAAAACGTTTCACATGCAATAGTCTATTGGATAAAACAATGTCGTTCTCTCTCTTTTCCGCGTAATCCGTAAACAAAATCAGGGGATGCCGCGCCCGATTTGCATAGTTCAGTATAGATTCACAGTACCCCTCAAAATAAATATCATCCTGATGCGCAATCGTAACGAGCGGCGTAGACGCCTGACTGACCGCATAATTCCAGTCTTCGGCAATACCTTTCCCCCTCACCGGGTTACTATAACATGGAAGGCCATATTTTTCTGCCATTTTGCGGATGTAATCATTATCTGTTGAAGTAACAATGATCCGGTTAGAGGAAACCGTCTGGCGCATGAGAGAAGCAAGACATTCTTCCAAATAGGGGCTCTCTTTGTAAGCGCATACTGCAAATGTATGGTCGCCTGCCGCAAATCTGTTTTTCAATTTATTTCTCCGGGAAACCTCTGTCCTCACTGCTGTTTTCTCACTGCTCTGCATTGTTTTGTATTTCATCTGTATCGTACCGCTCCTGTCTTTCCAGCTCTCGGATGCGATTTTCCAGTCTGGAAATTGTCTGTATCAGCTGCCTGATTTTGTGATTCTGTCTGGATACGATGGAAGTTAATGACAATAAAATACAGACAATAAAGGCGATCGCCCACACAAACAGGCCGTTCATATTCTCCTGGATCCCGATCAGTCCGTTAAGCCACGTCAGGATACCCGGAAACACTACAAGCGCGCCCAATATGCCGCCCGCAAATAACCACAGCAGCGTATATTTTAAAGACAGCGATTTGTTTTTTAAGAAAACACACATCATGAAAAAATAAAAAACAACTGCCGTAATTAATGTAATCTGTAACCTGACAGGAAGCATATCTTTATCTCCTAATCCCAAAGCTGAGCCGACATATAAATAATGCCAGAATCACCTTTACCATGTAATAGACGGATTTCCTGAAATTTATCGAACTTTCCCCGGAGAGCCGCTCCTGCATAATGACAGGCACCTCTTTCACCCTGCCGCGATGCATAACAGCCGCCACAATAGCCTCCGGCTCCGGGTAATCCTGTGGGTAGTCTTTGGCATAAATGGAAATAAACCGTTTGTTGACCGCCCTGAAACCGCTTGTCACATCCTTTACCCGTTTCCATGTCAGAAACATAATGATTTTGCTTAACAGGGAAATGCCCAGTCTCCTGGCGCCCGAAGACTGGAAGCCTTCTTTTTCTATAAACCTGCTTCCGATCACAACATCCGCCTCGTCCGCTTCGATTACCTGCACCATCTTCTCGATATAACATACGTCATGCTGTCCGTCGCCGTCTATCTGGACTGCCGCATCATATCCGTTTTCCAGCGCATATTGATAGCCGTTCTGCACCGTTCCGCCGATTCCCAGGTTAATCGGCTGATCCAGAAAACGATATCCTCTCCGCATGCAGATCTCTCTTGTGTCGTCGCTGGAAGCATCATTCACTACAATATAATCATACTGCGGACACTTCTCCATCAGATTGTCCACTACCTGCTCAATATTGCCGGCTTCATTATAAGCCGGAATAATTATCAAAACCTTCATCTCACTCCCAAAAATCCTCAATATACATTTGATACCATAACTGGAATACATAAAACGACCATAACATAGAACTGTACATGATCTTATCTGATTTTCTCTGTATTGCAATCAGCCTCTCTACCGCTTCCGGTACAAAAATACTCTGTCTCTGCAAAGCGCTCCGGCCGGCAAAGCGGGCAATCTCCTCTTTCAAAACAGTCCGCAGCCATTTGCGAAGCGGCACGCCGAATCCCATTTTGGGCCGGTCCAACAACGCCTGCGGCACATACCGGTACGTAAGCTGTTTTAAAATATACTTTTTATGAAAATTGTGATATTTTAACGTCTGCGGAATTTTGAACGACTGTTCTACAAAACGATAATCCAGAAACGGGCAGCGGACTTCCATCGAGTACTTCATCGACGCACGGTCTGTTTTGGCCAATACTTCGTCAGGCAGATACGTCATCATATCCAGAAGCATCCTGCGCTCCTGCCAGTCGGCATATTTTAGTCTTTTTTCCTGTTGAAATTTAATATTTTCGCATTGTATTCCCAGAAGTCTGCCGGCTTCCTCAATCATGACATCCGTAAACAGCTGGGTTTTAAAATCTTCGTCCCTGTTTCTGAGCAGCGCCCGCATCTCCGGCGGAAACTTATCTATGAGCCCTTTCATACCCGGTATCTGTCCGGCCAGCATTCCCAGCCAGTCCGCTTTTTGAGCGACATAGGTCCAGTCGTACATCTTATAGCCGCAGAACAGTTCATCCCCGCCGTCTCCGGTCAGGGCGACCGTGATATCTTCCGACGCCATTTTCGATACAAGCATCGTAGGTAACTGCGAAGAATCTGAAAACGGTTCGTCATAATAGTAGGGCAGATCTCTGATCATCTCCAGGATCTCCGTATCCCCGATATATAACTCCTTATGCTGCGTTCCGATCTGTTTGGCAATGGCCGCCGAAAACGCAGCTTCATTTCGTTCTTTTTCATAAAAACCGATGGAAAAACTTTTGATCCGGCCAGACGACACTTCCTGCGCTGCTGCCGTAACCAAGGCGGAATCAATTCCCCCGCTCAAAAAAGTCCCTACCGGCACATCCGCGATCAGCCGCTTTGCAACCGCATCCAGAAGAAGCGTTTCCATTTCCGCCAGCGCCGTATTCTCATCCTGAAACGCCGCGATCTCCCCGGTTTTCTTTTTTTCCACAATATCCCAGTAATATTCTATCTTAATTTCATTGTTTTGGAAAACCAGATAAGTCCCCGGTATCATCTTATACGTATTTTCAAAGATCGAAAAAGGAGCTTCCAGATACTTGTTGCATAAAAATTTGCCTACCATTTCCTTATGAATTGCCTTAGGAAATCCCGGAAACGCCATGATAGGCTTCAATTCCGAGGCAAATACAAAGTCCTGGCCCGCATGATAGTAGTACAATGGCTTTTTCCCCATTCGATCCCGCACCAGAACGATCCTGTCCGCTTTTTTGTCATAGATCGCCGCCGCAAACATCCCGTTTAATTTCGCAAAACAGTCACAGCCCCATTCCTGATAGGCGGCTAGCAGTACCTCCGTGTCGCATTCCGATTGAAACGGATACCCCTTATCCATGAGTTCACGCCGAAGTTCTCTGTAATTATAAACTTCCCCGTTATAAGTGATCACAATATTTCCGTCGCCGGAAAGCATCGGCTGATGCCCAAGCTCCGACAAATCCAATATGGAAAGCCGCCTCTGGGCAAATCCCACCGCCTGTCCCTTCGACATATCTTCCCAGATGCCACAGTCATCCGGTCCGCGGTGATACATCGTATCATTCATTTGTTTTAATTTTTCCGACGATATTCTTTTCGTTGAACGATAACCGCAAATACCACACATATGTCTGCCAAACCTCTGTCCTAGTATATCACATAATTTTCCTATGGTCTGTTCTTTTCGGAAGAATTTTCCATAACATCCTCAAAAATCCCGACAAATTTATTTACAAACGCTTTTCTGCCAAAGAGTTCTACAATACGGCTGCGAATGTGCAGCGAGTCAAACTCCATCCTTCCCTCAAGATAATCCTTCAGGCCAAACGCAAACGATTCACTGTCTGTCACTTTATAAATACGTCCGATATCCCCGGTGACATAATCTTCCACGCCGCCGCACATTGTCGAAAAGACAGGCAGGCCGCAGCAGGCCGCCTCCATTGCGGATACCGGCTGTCCCTCCTGTATGGAAGTCATCACAAAAACATCTGCCCTGTGATAGATTTCCGGCATTTTATCATGGCTTACCTCAGGAATCAGTTCCGCGCAGGACGCGAATTTCGAGGCCGCAATCCGCTCTGCCAATGCCTCAGGATTTTTCGAATATCCCTGATCCGAACCATATCCAACGATCATAACTTTAAAAGGCATCTCCGTAATTTCGGTAAGCCTGTTCATAATCGTAATAAACAGATCATAATTCTTAAAAAACGAATGCGCCGCCACAATCAAAAATGTTTTTATCTCATCCGCTCTGCGCGCAGGCTTTAAGATAAACTGGCTTTCATCTACCATATTGCCGATATATTCGGTTGGAGGAAGTTTTATGTTTTGCAGTAATATCTGCCGGATCTTATCATAACTGATTGCCAGAAAACGGTCCGCCTGTTCGATAGAGAACTTACAATGATCCTTAATCGTCCTGCCCGGCCAGGGAAACGGCGCATGCTCGCTGACAATATAGGGCTTTCCGGTTATTTCGGACATAAGCCGCAATGTGCCCGCCTCCGTCTGCGCGTCAACACAGTACAACACGTCGAAATCCGACGGAAGCTCCTTTTTTAATATTCTTTCCAATATACGGCGAATATATCGGATCTTCCTGGGCGATTCAAATTTTCCGACGCCTTCTATCTTCTTTTTTTTCATGTGCTGCAGTTTCACATTGTAAATAAAATTAAGAATAAAAACGAAAACCGGTACATAAACATTGAGATTATACTCTACCGTATTTCTCTCCTCATGGTATTTCTCTACCTTATATTTCTTATGAGGCAGTATTTTCGTTGATTCGTAATAATGCAGAACCATAAAATCAAAATGATCTGCCGTCGCAAACGCCTGTTCTTTAAAAAATATCCCCGAACTGGGATTGTCCGGTGTGGGATACCACTTTGTCACCAGACATATCTTTTTTTTATCCATTTTTTATATCCCCGCCAATACTTCTTCTTTTTTCCGCTCTAAAACAATGCCGTCCTTAATTTCATAAACCTTATCACAGTTCCGGATCGTCGTCAGCCTGTGCGCCACGATAATCAGTGTTATCTGTCCCTGCAGCGCGTCAATCGACTCCATAACGGCAGTTTCCGTCTCATTGTCAAGAGCCGCGGTAGCCTCGTCCAGAATGAGTACCTCCGGTTTATTGTAAAGCGCCCGCGCAATTGCAATACGCTGTTTCTGTCCCCCGGAAAACTTTATGCCGCGTTCCCCCACAACCGCATCCAGTCCATCCGGCAGTGAACGAATAAAATCTGCCAGCTGCGCGCGATCCAGCGCATCCCAGATATCCTCGTCCGTAATCAATTCCTGCGGAATGCCGAACGCTATATTATTTCTCACTGTATCGTCCGTAAGAAATACCGATTGCGGCACATAACCCACGATATGCGCCCATTCCCTGGGAATCGTATAAATATCCGTTCCATCCATCTCCACGCTGCCCGCCTGAGGGTGAAGCAGACCCAGTATCACATCGGCAAGCGTCGTTTTCCCCGCGCCGGATGCGCCTATAAAGGCAATCGCTTCGCCTTTTTGAAGCGTCATGCACGCATCTTTCAAAACAGGCGCTTTCGCCTTACCATATTTCCATTCCACATGTCTGACAACAATATCGTTTTCAAAATTCATATTCTTACCGCTGTCCGCAGCTGTCTTTTCGTTTCTATGCTCTTCCACATATTTCTGCTGCTCTTTTTCATATAACTCAGCCTCCCGCATATTTTCATATACATTATGAAATCCCGGCAGATGATATATGATCGCATTCATACGGTTTGCCAGCTTTCCGATCGACGGAAAGATTTTAAACGCCGCCATCGCAAACGCGCCCAATTTCGGGATAAATTCCATCGTACTCGTATCATTCATCAGCAGACGGATACAGACTATACCGATGATGCCACTGACGCAGATTCCCTCCACAATACGGTCCGGAGAATTATTTAACGTATCATAAATACGCTGCGCCCTTCTGGAAATTTCATTGGCCTCTTCATATTCCTTCACAAAAAGTTCTTTTCTCTGCATGACATAGATTTCCTTTATCCCTGCCACACTTTGATTAATCGCCTTATTTTTTCTTTTATCAGCCAGAACATTTTCTCTCCCGGCCTTTTTTATTTTGGGCTTAAACAACAGAATAATGCCTAGCAGCACAACGGCCATCAAGGCCAGGACGCCGACTGCAATAAACGGATCGGTATAGATAATAAACGCCCCGATCAATATAACAGAAAGACATTCCGTTAAAATCGTCATCAAATAAGATAAAATACTGTAAACGCTCCCAATATCCCCCGCGCACCCGCGCAGGATTTCGGCGCTGTTTACGTCAAGAAAATACGTATACGGCCTGCTCATATAGGATTTGAGCATCTTCACAGAAAGTTCCTTCTGTATGCGGGTCGCATAATTTGCCTGCACAAACTGGGAAAACACCATGAAACTGTTTTTAGCCAGGTATAATACGATCAGCAGTCCCCCCATAAGCGCCAGTAGTCCGTTCGAACTTTGGATGGAAAGAAAATCCATGACAGCCTTTACAACGCTGTTGCGCATCAGGATATCCGGCGTCAAAACGGCCTGAATAAACGGCAGAACAGCCGTAACGCCAATCAGTTCGAAACCTGAGCTGATCATAATAATCAGCAGTACAAAGAGGGCCTTTTTTTTCTGCTTCTTATTTAAAATATAATTTAGCTTTTTTAAAATCTGTATAATCTGTGAGATATTCGCTTTCATTCCAAACCCTTTATAACATAGTAAAAATTATTGACCGGTAACAGGCGCAGTTTACCAGATTCTTGTACGATCTTGTACAATTCTTTTTCCTCGATATCCTCCGCATTGTCAAACAGTGCGCCATAATCCTGGCAAAACTGCCTGTCTATTCTGTTCAGATACAGATAATCATAACTTTTTAACTGCTCTTCCAGTTCTTCCTCTGTCACTGCATATTCATAAGTTTCCGTACTGTCAATTCTCGGCGCATATTCTCTTTCTAAATTCAGATGGACAGGAGTCAGATAATATCTGTTAATCCAATAATTCTCTTCCAGATCGCCGCATGATATATAATATAACCTGTCGCCCTCCCGCAGATATTTTCGCAGTTCCTGCGCCGTTGCAATCTGAAATTCCGATTTCTTTTTTTCATATGCCTTGTCTGTCACACGACTTCTGTAGGACCCGCAAAAATCAGTCAGGACTAAAACAGCTATCACACAGATCTGCAGCAGTTTTATACGTTCAGCATGATCGGTTATATTTTTCCCTAATAAATAAATACACCAAATACCGATCCCCAGCAGAAAGCTCCCCAGATACCGTTCTTCTGAGGCGAACACCAACGCCTCTCTTTCACTGAGCGTAAACGTATAGACGACATGGTAAATCGCGGCGCAGATCATTGCGGCAAGCAGCGTAAACCAAGCATTCTTTTTACTTAATTTTCCGGCTTTAAAAATGAGCAAAAAAACCGCAAGCCATATGGCAAATGAAAAATTAAGAATTTTGGTTTCAAATCTCCCTCCAAACAGCAAATGCATGATATGCCCGGGAATAATCTCATATTGGTATGCCGCCCCTTTTCCGGTCAGAAAATTAACAATTGTCTGTGCCGACAGACCGGTAACCCCCAGTGTGTCAAACTGGTCTGTCGCCAATCCCGCAGCCGCTATCGTACCGGCCTGATCCGAAACGGCGCCCGCGATTGCCAGAGAACCGGAAACACTCTGCAGTTTCGCACTCTCCATAAGCTCTATACGTGTTTTTACAAAATATTCCCAGCTTACCCTTGCCGTAATAAAACCTGCCGCGCCCCAGAGAATGCCGGATAAGCGCTTCTTATCCAACGCACGCGTCAGACAGGACACCAGCACAAAAGCCGACATCGCCGTAACGAACAAGATCATTCCGTTATCCTTTATCATAATCAGGAGAAAACCGCTTATGAAAACCAAAACTCCCTGTCTGATCGAACTGTCTTCGTCATTGTATTTCCAAAGCTCTACGAGAAACGCTCCCAGCACAATCCCCAGTGTAATATCGACATACAGTGTATTATAGAAATTATAATTGTCAAGCAGTTCCCCTCTTACCAGCAGGTCAGGCAGGCCCAATACCATAATCACCGCAAACCCATAAAAAGACCATTTCCTATCCTTCAGGCGTATTGTATCGAATACGCCCAGCATCAGCGACGCTTCTAAAAAATGTTTGGAAAAATATAAAATCCCCGCCGAATACCCCCCGTACATTTTTAAAAACAGATACTGGAACAGGGTATACACCGGTGGATAACGGTACAACATAACGGTACTCCCGGCATGAATCGGCATCCTGTCAAATAAATACATATTTTTAACAGCAGTTGCCCAATGCGTATATTCATCCTGATGCTCCACATGCAGCCCCTTGTCATGCAGCAGAAACAATACAAGCAATATCAGCCAGAAAAGGATATCGTATTTATAATTGCTCGCTTTGATTTCTTGTACTCTGTTTTCCAGCGCCGGCCGCTTTTTCCAAAGCATCACAGGCAGCGCTGCAAGCGCTGCCACTGTAATGGCGCCGAGTATGACTTCCGCGTATTGAATGAGATCCAGCAGACCGAGAACATATAGGAAAAACGCAATGAACATTGTGCTGATTTCCAGAGCTCTCCAAAATCCACTTTGACTATAAAGCATAACCGCCGCAGATAATACGATAAAAACAGTTATAATCTTCCAGTAAAACAACCCCATCGTATCATGGGTAAAATATTTAATTTCATAGACACAGGAAAGCCCGTATTCCGTATCCCCCGTATATACCCCTGCGGCGTGCTTGCTGCCCTGCAGTAATAACCTTCCGGCGCCATCCTCCCGCAGTTTGAAAACAATATAATAGTCTCTGTCATAAATCGTCTTATATTGGGGATAGTGCAGCACGACAGCTTCTGAAATTTCCTCGCCCGGTAAGACATCATGCTGCAGAATATCTGCCCGCTCTAAATCATTGGAACCTTCGCATAAATAGATATCGACAAGATCTCCGGCGCCCAAATCGCAGGATGCCACTTGAAACGTAATCTTGTTCATTGCGTAATCGTTCCCCGTAACTTTTTGGGAAATCCCCTGCGCAGTTACGGCTATGCTTTCTCCGCTGCTGGAAACGGAAGATACATAAGCACTGCCTTTCCAATATAAAACAGCGCCGCTCAGCATATAAACTACCGCCAGTATCATAATTACGGTCCGTTTGTAACGACTGTTCATAGTTCCCTATTCTCCCAACTGGTTAATCGTCTCGCGATACAGATCTATAACTTTCTTTCCGATCGTCTCCGCATCCATCAGCTTAATCCTCTCACGGGCGTTTTCCTCCACAGACAGTCGCTTTTCCGCCGTCCACCCCATGAGCTCGTCCACCTTTTCCCGCAGAGAATCCGCACAATCCCGCTTCAGCAGCAGTCCGCTTTCCTTATCGTCGATCAACTGTTCAAAGCTTGCGCCGTCCGTTCCCAGCACGATCTTTCCTTCTCCCATCGCCTCAATACAGGCATTCGGCAGATTATCAATTCTCGAAGGCAGAACAACCGCGTATGCATGCTGAATGACCGGATTTAGAAATCTCTTGGAGATATTTCCCAGGCAGATGACCCTGTCCGCACAGTTTCCCGCGCATCTTTTCACATAATCTGTCGCGGACAGTCTTTCACCGTCTTCCAGTGTGATCTCTTCGGCTTCTCCCGCCAACGCATAATACAGATCAGGATATTTCTCAAGAATCCCCTGTATCGCGCCCGCAATCACGAAGATTCCTTTTGCCGGTCTTAAAGAGCAGGCTGTCAGAAGATATTTTTTCCCGCTTAAGTATTCCTGATATACTGTTTCGTCATTATCTTCCACTTTAAAATAAGGAGATTCGATAATCTGAATTTTCCTGTTTAACCGTCTGCCTATAAAATCACCTACCACCCTGGACGGTCCAAAAACTTTATCCGCTCTCAGCAGCGCTTTATCTTCCAGATATTCCTCTTTGCTCTTTTCCGTCATTCCTTTCCGCAGCGCGGCGTCCATATCCTTTTCATCAGCGCACCTCCATAAAAGCGCATCGCTGGAAACTCTCACCACCGTAGGCAGCGATGTTCGCAGCAGCCCCAGCGCACGGCAGTTTGGGTATTGCACGATGTCGATCTTCTGCGTCTTCCTCAGCTTTCTCAGCCTCTGATTCAGAAAAAAACTTTCCAGCTTTAAACGGTTAAATTGTTTTGTTATTTTGTTCCGCGGAATGCATACTCTCTCCACAGCAATATTTTCCCGGTATTTTATGCGTTCATTTCTGTCGGAAAGTGTGATCACCGTAACCTCATGTCCCGCATCCGCCATGATTCTTGATATATTGCCCAAATACGCGGACAATCCGCCTCCCACGATTTCCGTCGGAAATTCCATCGTTACATATACAATATGCATTCTCTATTCTAACCTCGCATTTTCGCCGCTCATCCGGACTGTCCCAGACCGTTTTGCACCAAATGATAAATGTCCAGCATATCTTCCTTTGTATACCTCTGGTCAACCGGCAGCGGTAACAGATATTCTGACAACTTTTTTTCAAACGCGTTGCCTGCAGGATCCTGCAGGACCGCCTTCCACCATTGGGAAACATACACTTTATGCCCAATCAGATACTGTCTGAGTTTTTTATTCCTGACCAGCAAAGGATATACCATGGGAACCGCACCGCCAGGCAACTCTATTTTCAACTCGTTTACTTCCTGTAAATGCTCATGGAGCACATAAAAATTACGCCGCCGCCTTTCCGCTGCCCGCCTGTAATCGATGCTCTTCATAATTTTTTGGGATAAGACCGACATTTCCCGCAGACCCTCTTCCTCAAATCTGCTTTCATTGTCCAGATATTCACAATACGCCTCATTCGTCCCCATCTCAAGGCTTTTTAGGAGAAACCCGCCCGACTCATATCCGTAATTTTTTTCAAGTTCAATCTGTCCGATGCCTTCCCTGATCAGATATGCGCCGTCTCCCACGCCAAAAAATTTGCGGCATGAGTATACATTGTATGCCTGCATAAAAGGTTTCGCATAAAAAGCCTGTGTATTATCAAAAATAACGTTCTTATAACGGCGCAGTATCGCTTCCTGTTGTGCCGGCGACGCCAGACCGAAAAAATTGACCCATAAAAGATAATCCTCTTTCTCCGGGCTGACACCCACGGGTTCAAACTTCTCATCCACATCATAGAGCACAATTTCGACGCTTCTGTTCAGGTATTCGCCCACACTTGGGCACAGATACCGGGGGAGATACAGACGGTTTGCATTTGTATCCCGCAAAATATATGCAAAAGCCATTCTGCCACACTGCAGCATAACCATATCTTTTTCATAAGCCGCAAAATAATGCCCTGTCTCATTCAGTTCTAACGGTAAATATCCGCCATATTCCTTCATAACTTCCATCCGTTTATTCTTTCAATGATATATGTCTGCTCTTCTTCTGTCAGTCCATAGAACATCGGAAGACTCAGTTCCTCCTGTGCTATCATTTCCGCTATCGGATAAGCGCCTCCCGGTATATGCAGGTCTTCATATGCCTTCTGTAAATGCATCGGTATCGGATAGTGAATATTGGTCTCAATTCCTGCATCTCCCAGCCATGCGGCCAGGGAATCTCTCTCTTTACAACGAATCGCAAAAATATGCCATACCGGTTCGCAGTACGCCGCCACTTTGGGCAGAACAATTCTCTCATTGCGGATCCCCTGCAGATACCGCTTTGCCGCATCCTTTCTCCACGCATTCCACTGATTCAGATGCGGCAGTTTCACCGATAAAAAAGCTGCCTGCAGTTCGTCCAGACGGGAATTTGTTCCTTTGTATATATGGTGGTATTTTTTGTCGGAACCATAATTGGAAATGCACCGGATTTTGTCAGCAAGCGCTTTGTCCGATGTGGTGACAGCGCCCGCATCGCCCAGAGCCCCCAGATTCTTTCCCGGATAAAAACTGAAAGCGGCAGCATCCCCCAATGATCCTGCCTTACGCCCCTTATACAGACATCCGTGCGCCTGCGCCGCATCTTCGATCACTTTCAGGCCGTGCCTGTCCGCAATCTGACGAATCGCGTCCATATCGCATGCCTGCCCGTACAGATGAACCGCTATGACTGCCTTTGTCCTCTCCGTTATCCGTTCTTCTATGCGTCTCACATCGATCGTATACGTAGAGGGGTCTGCCTCCACAAATACCGGACGGGCGCCCACATAGGTTACCGCCAGCGCAGTTGCGATAAATGTGGTAGCCGGAACGATCACCTCGTCTCCGGCTCCGATTTCCATCGCCTGCAGGATCACCCGGATCGCATCCAAACCGTTGCCCACGCCTACGCAGTAGTCCGTACCACAATACCGGGCAAATGCTTTCTCAAAACGCTCCTTTTCCTTTCCGTCGATATACCAGGAGCTTTCGTAGACCCTTGTAAAAGCCTCCTGCATCTCAGCTTTCAGCTCTCGCTGCATAGATGCAAATTCATTAAATGCTATTTTCATACTCATTTCTCCTTAAAATATTCCTGGGCAAGTCTGCGATATTCCTCGTAATCCCTGATATACTCTTCTTCCTGGTAATGCTCCGACGCAAGTACGGTCAGGACTGCTCCCGCAGAAAAATCGTACATTTCCCGCCAGACCATCGGACCTACGTACAACCCTTTCGCCGGGTCATCCAGCACAAATGATTTTTTCTCCGATGGCGTGGAAACATCAATCGTTACTTTTCCGTTTGTACAGATTAAAACCTGCTGCAGTTTCCTGTGCGCGTGAAATCCCCTGGTTGTATTTTCCGGCACGCGCGTCAGATAATATACACGTTTTATATCAAAGGGTATGTCAATGCCGCTTTCTATCGGCGTCAGATGCCCCATCGGCCGTTCGGAGTTTCTCGTATCTATAATGTCTTTAAATTCCAGTATCCTGACATTTCTCATAATCTATCCTTTCCTTTCCTTCACACGGACATAAATAGTTTCCTCACCGGACATCCTGTATCATGCAAGTCTTTTGCTATAGACAGGAAGAATGATACTGCCGCCGCCATATCCCTGTTTATAGGAAAACAGACCTTCGTTCACAATTTCTCCTCCTCTTTCCGTGCTTGTCCCGAAACTAAACAGCCGGTACTTCTCATCTACCGCCTGCTGCATCAGGGAATGAATCAAAAAAAGATTGGGATACTCACCGCTGAATGCATAGTTTACATCCAGATACTGCGTATGAAAAACATTTTTAAATTTATAAATCAAAGCGAACGCGGCATATCCGCCTTCCCTGGCATAAACCTCATACGGTATAATTCTTTCCGGAAACAAACTGTGCAGCTCACAGATTTCCGCATAACTATGGGTCGAATGGACGCCAAACTTATTGTGCAGATTTTCATTCATTGCCGCCCAGATGTCTTCGCTGATCTCCCCTGCTTTTGAAACTACAAACGCCTGCTTTTTGACCGCCTTTCTGACCTGATTGCGGCGCTTCGAATCATAAAGCGCAAAGACAGAATCTTCTCCGGATAGTCCAAAAAGATCAATTACATTTGATAAAGCGCTCATCCCATACCGATAACCCCGCTTTTGCAAAATATGTTCTATTACACCAGTCTGACGCTTACTGTAAAATTGAGGCGTTATCTCAAACTTGATTTCTTTGTACCTTTTTTCATAATAGTCAAGCAGCAGATCCATAACAAGCTCGCAGCTATGATAACTGTTTTTCAGACACAGCACAGGCCCGGAAAAAGTCGTTCCGCCATGCGACAAAACACTGCTGCGGCCGCTGTCCACTGTCGCCATTACAACCCCCATAACAGTTCCGTTCTCTTCATCTACCACATAAACAGAATCCTCTTCAAACCGGTCTTTATGATACGACAAATATCTGACCGTATTAATAAACTCTCCGTTCGTTTCCTCGTGTAAAACAAATTTGTCAATCTTTTTCTTTTCCTGATCAGGCATATCCCGGCAGATATTTTTAACCGTCAACCGCATCAGATCACCTCATTTCAACAGCCTTACTTTTTCTTTTCCTTTTGAAAGAATATACAGGCAGAGATTGCCTGCAATTGTCAAAAACTCATATCTCAGCAAAAACTGTCTGCTGCTTTTATAATACAACTTAGGATCAATTCCCCTGTTCATTTCTCTGTAAACACGCAGCATCGCCTGCACATCATATTGTTTGATCTCTATTTTGTAGTCGGAACCGCCTTTTTTTATAATAGTGTCCAGCTGCACTGCAAATTCTTTTTCCTGTATGACCGTTCCGTTTTTAATCTCATGATTTCTCGCCGCGCGGTATGCGGGATCAGTAATCAGCAGATCCAATTCTTCTTTGAGCTCGTCCACCGTATCAAAAAAAATCCGGTGCTGCTCCTGATTGATCAGAATATCGTCTGCTTCATCGCCGACTGTCCGCAGTCCTACAGGCAGCCGCCCGGCCTGCGCGCTGTACTGCATCATCAATCCGCCTGCAATCGGATAGGTATTTAGATAGATGTCGCAGTGTTTCAGTACTTCTAAAAGATCCGGCCTTTCTCCTGTATGCCAGACCCTGTCAGGAAATTCTTCCTGTAAACGCTTTAGCTCCGGCGCATCCCCGCCCCTCGCATACCAGAATACCACATTTTCATGTTTCTTCAAAACATATCTGACAATCTTGTAATAGGTCTGTTTCTTATCTCTTGTCTTATACAACTGTCCGCCGGAAAACACAATCAACTGTCCCGGCCTGCACTCAGACGGGTAGCCCTGAAATTCCAATATTTCATCCGTATATGGGTAAAACGGAAGCTTGACCAGTCTGTCAGCGGCAATCTTCCTGTATTGGAAAGAAAGCGAAGCCCCATAATCCCGAAATTCAATCACATAATCCGTCGCCTTTGTACCAAGCCAATACTCCTGATCCGTAGAGTTAATCAGAAAAGTCTTCATAGCTTTCCCGCATCTTTGAAAGGATACGATGCCGGCCGTATCATAAGGGCTTGTATATAAAAACGCTGCTGCGGGCCTGTGGCGTTTTATAATTCCTGCGAATCTGCCACACCACACATCATAAGCCCTGCTTTCAATACGATATACCACGCCTGCGCTTTGCCTGACTCTTTCCTCAAGCTGCGCCGCATACGTTTTATGTCTCCCGTCCAATACATAAACTACCGTATAGCCAAGATTCAGCAGCGCATTTACATAAATATAAGAAAGTCCCCTTTTTTCCAATCCAAAACCATCATAAAACAAAACCGTATTTTCGTTTTTATCTGTCGGCAAAATCGGATCGAAAAGTCCGGCAAGCCGCGCCAGCCACTCTTCCAGCTCCTGCTCAAAGAGTATCTGATTATCACGGTATCTTAATTCCGCACATAGTTCCAGCGCCGCCATAGCGCCGTTAAAATCATTTTTTCTGCAGGCGGTATCGATAACTTTTTTAAACCGCTCGACTTCCTTTTCCGCAATCATCAATCCGATTCCTCCCAGCCTGCTACCGCCTTTTGAGCAGCTCATAGATTCTGATCTCTAACAGACAAATCTCAAAAAAGGCTTTCGCCATTACTATTCCCCAAAAACCAACATCATAGTATTTCTTAAGTACCGCCAGTTTACTTGTAAACATAATCTTCTCGATATTGATTCTCGACTTTATGCTTTTTTTCACGGAAACCGAGTTCTTATGGATATACTGTTCCTGTGGCAGAACAAGCGTCGTAAAGCCAAACCGCTTACATTGAAAGCCAAGCATATTCTCTTCCTGAAACAAAAAGACAGATTCGTCATATAACCCCATCGTATGCATTTTGGCAATATCAACCATAAGCATGGCGCCAAGCACTACATCGACTTTGCAGAATGCTTTATTTTCAAAGTATTCGGCCGGATAATACCGCTTCGGACTGCATAATCTCTGATATGCCTTGCTGCTTTCCAGCACCAGCTCTTTTGCCGACGGCAGCTTCCAGCCCCGCGCTTTTCCCCCCTCCCGGACAGCAGGAGCCGCTACGGCAAGTTTTCCGTCTCCGGCTGCCGACGACAAAAAAGCATTCTTTAAAGCCTCTACCGTCCCATTGCTAAATGCAACATCCGGATTGGCAATCAGGGCATGAGATGCTCCAAAATGTCTCTCCGCAAACCGCACGCCCACATTATTTCCATACCCGTACCCACCGTTTTGATCGGAACGGATTACAGAAGTGTGCGCATCTTCCAATCCCCTGAGAATTCCATAACTATCGTCCGTGGAACAATTGTCAACAATCACAATGTGATCGATGCTTTCGTATTCCTTGATCAAACCATGCAGTTCCTGCACGGAATCACTGTCATTATAGTTCAGAATCACACAGGCTAATTTCATTCTCTTCTCCGGAATTATTTTTGTCGCTTACTGTCCAGTTCTCTCTTCACATATCTGTAGTAAACCTGCATAACCAAATAGTACAACGGTCTGCAGCCCAAAAAGGTCTTATATGCAAAATACAATTCTTTTTTCAATTGCCTGCGGGGATTTTTCATCTCGTTGTACAAAGTCTGCAGCCGGTCCACAACCATTAAAAAAGTCTCTTCAAATTCACGCTCCGCACGATAATAAACAATCCGGTTCAGAATCACCATATAGAAATTAAAGGCATAAACCTGCGCTGCTGCTATCTGCCGCGGCCTGTTCTTCCTGATGTACGCAAGCATCACATCCGTACACGTTGCGCGTCCAACGTCCGCCAGATAAAACCCCCTGCGGTTTGAGAGGCTGCCCGCCCTGTGAAACCTGTGGTAAAAAGGCGTGTTGGTATATACAATGCCTTTTGCCCGGCACAGACTCTGAAAGCAGAAAAGCATATCTTCGCCCCGTTCCCGCATAACGTCAAACCGGACCTCCTGCAGCATACTGCGTCTTAATAATCCGCTGCTCAGCCGTATGCTCACTCTGTTTTCAAAATAACACGCAAGCACTTCATCGCCCCTGCAGACCAGCTTCTTTCTACCGTCATATCCTTTTACCGTCGAAGTACCGTCAGAAAATTCCTCTGTCCACTCACAATATGCGGCATCTACATTGTTCTCCGCTATCTGACTGAGCATGACGGCGTACATATTTGTGTCAATCCAGTCGTCGCTGTCAATGAACGATACAAAATCACCCCTGATTTCCTCCAATCCGGCATTTCTGGCTGCGGATACCCCCTCATGCTGTTTATTAATAATCCGTATCCGCTCATCCGTCCCGGCAAGCTCTTCCATTATTTCCAGTGAATTGTCCGTGGAACCGTCATTGATCAACAAAATCTCTATATTCTCATGAGTCTGCCTGCATAAACTATCTACGCATTTTCTCAAATATTCCCCAGTATTATAAATCGGAACGATAACGCTGATTTTCATTTTTTTCTGCCCCGGCAATAACATTCATCCACTCCTGTATGATCGTTTCCATCTTAAAGTGCTCCGCGCGTCTAAGACTCTGCGCCCTGTATTTTTTATATATTTCAGGGTTACACAACAAATATAGTATTGCTTCTGCCAAATATTTTTCACATTCCGCCGGTTCCTCGTCCGCTTCATGGTATATTCCATCCATCATCGGACACAATACCCCGTACTCCGCCGCTTCAAACCTGTTTTCCGTCTTATCGCTGATATTGGTCCCCGGTGCGAGAATCTCCCTTGCTCCGGAATCAAAATCTGCCGCCACGACCGGCAGACCGCAGCACATAGCCTCCGCCAAAGCATTGGGAAAGCCCTCGTAAAGCGACGGCAGCACAAACAAATCGCATTTTGACAAAATAGGATACGGATTGTGCGAAAAACCGCCAAACAGAACCGTATTCTGCAGACCGCAGCGCTTGGACAGACTTTTCAGCCTGCTTTCCAGCTCCCCTTCTCCAAGCAGCAGCAGACATATTCCCGGAATCCGTTCCCGCACAGCCTTCATCGCTTTGATAAGATGCCACTGCCCTTTCTCATGCGCCAGACGCCCCATCGTGACAATCACCCGGCGGTTTTTTACAAACCAGTCTTTTTCCCGTTCCGTCAGTTCATCGCCCGCCAGCCTTTTGATCTGCTGCACACCATATCCATTATAAATAGTACATACCTTTTTCCTGTCGATTCCATAGTTCGCAATCAAATCCGCTTTCGCGCTTTCAGAAACCGTCGTGATCAGATCAGCCTTATTGTACAGATGCCTTACCGCCCATCCATTGATCAGTCCCTTTATCCCCCGTACGTTATCTTTTGAAGTAAAAGTACGGATGCTGATAACAGCTTTGCAGTTTTTATCTCTGGTCAATACATTGGCGGCATTCGCGCTCGTTAATCCACTAATACATGCATCGTACCCGCCTTCTTTTTTCAAATGTCTCAGCATATGGCACCTTTTCCACAGTACCCTAAGCTGATACCACAGCTTCGTTTTATCTTTCTTAGGACGCAGCCCCAGACTGATCAAATTTCCTCTGTACGGATACGTAATATTTTCCGTGTCATTTAACAGAAAATCACACTCATAATTCTCCGGAAAGCCCATACTTAAATTGGCAAAGGCTCTCTGCGCACCGCCGGTATTTAACGTTGAAATGACAAAGAGAACTCTCTTTTTTCCCGCACACGCTTCTTTCACATCCATCATTCCTGTTCTGATATTTCCTTAATGCTGTAAGATACATCTACATGTACGCCATAATATATTTTAATCAATATCTCAGCCATTAAACCAAACACAAACATCAACACTCCCATAATCATAAAAAATACCGTTAGGATAGGAGGTATGATATTATTTGACATTTTGTATCCCTGGACAAACAGTAAAACCGACCAAATACCGCACCCCATTCCAAGCATGATAAAAATTAAGCCTGTACCGCCTAACAAATGCAGCGGCCTGGACGCGTATTTGGACCAAAACCAGACGGAAATCATATCTACAAATCCTTTAAAGGTACGTTTCCAGTTATATTTCGTTTTGCCCGATGTTCTCGGTCTGTGGTGCACTACATACTCCCCCACGGTAAATCCTTTCATCTTAAGGATCGCCGGAATAAACCGATGCTGCTCACCATAGAGATTGATTCCTTTAAAACATTCTTTGCGATATACTTTCAACGAACAGCCGCTGTCGTGAATCCCATCGTGCACCAGAATATATCGCAGCAGATTGGCTCCTCTGGATACAAAACGTTTCATAAAAGTATCCTTTCTGTTTTTTCTCCAACCTGACACAACATCATACTCATTTTTGACCAGATATTCCAGCATCGCCGGAATATCCTGCGGGTCGTTCTGCAAGTCTCCGTCCATTGTGACGATAAATTCCTTCGTGGCCGCTTTGATGCCTGCATCCATTGCTGCAGTCTGTCCTGAATTTTTCCGAAGACGAATATATTTTAAAGGCCGTAATGTCTTGCACACTTCCCCTGTCCTGTCAGAAGAACCGTCGTCTATAAATATAATCTCATATTCATATTGGTTTTGATCACAGACTGTTTTGATCTCCTGATGCAGCTCGGCCACATTGCCTTCTTCATTGTATACAGGCACTACAATTGACACTCGGTACACGTTCGTTCTCCCTTACTTTTCATATAACAGTTTTTCTCTGCAGCTACCATCTGTATAGTATAGCATACATTCATCTTTTAGTAAAACAACTTGGCAGGCCTTGTCCATCGTTATTTCATAATAACATTTACCTCCGCTATACCGCTGCGGCAGACGCAGCTGATAGCATTTATCTTCTGTCTGTTTGTCAAGGGTAAAAATCCCAAACTTAACAAACAGGGTATCCGTATGACTTTCCAACAGGGAGGTGTCCAGTTCTATCTTCACTGTTGTATGTCCTCCATCCTCTGTAAAAGAATAGGTTACAGGTCCGTTTTGCACGGTATTTTCAGGGTTCATCTCTAACCGCCGCGTTATCGGATATGCAAAGTGATAGCGCACCGTTTCTATATTATAATGGTCAAGCCCCTCTCCCGCTATTTTTTCCGAATATTTCTGTATAAAATTTTTGATCACCTCCGGAAATCCATTGATCTTAGTTGTTTCCACCAATACATATCCGTCCGGGTAATCGAGCGCAAATGCTTTCAATATCTCCATATCGTTTTCACGGTCAAAGGCTGCCGTTTCATAATTGTCCAGCACCTGCACGCCATAATAATCCCGGAAATCATACCCTGCAATCGGCAGCGTCCCACCGTCACTGAGCTCTTTCTGCGCATCTTCCTTTACGATCTCATAGACTGCTCTATGGTAGCTGATCTGCGGATTATGGTATACATTTGTAAATTCCTGCCCTATGTTAACTACGGAAAATAATACGCTGACGGCTGCCGCCGACCATAACAACGGTTTCCATTTCAGAATGGTAGCTGTTTCAATAATCCCCCATGCCATTAACACTGCAAGCAGAGGAGCCACATACAACATGTAGCGGGATGCATAATATCTGCTTAAAAAAAATAAAAAACAGCACAGCGTGCTTCCTGCAACCAGAAAAGCGTACATGGAAAAATCAAACGCCCCATTTCTTTTTCTGATATTTTTTAAAAAAGCGATTATCACACAGACGAGAGAAAACCAAAAAAATCTTCTGCTGTGGATGAAATCGAGCGCCCAGTACCAATAACGAATATTTACTTCTTCTCGCAGACCGACATGACCACTCACTATAACATTCCAGTAAATCGAATTAATATCGGCGTTATACTGAGCCAGCCACGGAACCGCAAAGGTAGCCACAACCACCAGCCCGAAAATGCAGCCCAGCGCTGTTACATATCTTCTTTCCTGTTTCGTTATGAGAAGATATCCGTAAAATAAGCACATGCCCACCCCAATCGCCAGTGTGTTCAAATGTACGAAATATCCCAATGCAAAAAGCAGCAATGTATAAATAATATATTTAACCGAAAAATTAAGATTCTTATTCCAAAACGTTACCAACCTGTTCGTACCGCGATACGCCGGCTTCACCGTCAGCATACGATAGATAAAATAAATCAGCCAGAGCGTAATCAACAGCCAAAGACTATACATACGGATCTGGCGGAATACGGTTGCTACCGTTGAATTTGTCATAACAAATAAACAGGAAAGCCCGGAAATATAATAGTTATGATAAATCTTTTTTGTAATCGCAAACAGTGACACGATAAATAAAACGCCGAAAACAGCAGACAATGTCTTGCCCGCCGTTACGTGAATGCCAAATAATTTAAACCATATCATTAACAGAACGGTATGGGGCCACGCCCTCGTATACTGCTGGTCAGTCAACGCCTCCTTATGAAAATCCCACAGATAAAATTTCCCCGTATGCGTAAAACCTGCAGCGGTATCAAATGTAATATATTCATCCAAAAAAGTAAAGTAATCTCCTGTAATCCCATAGAAAAAGCGCAGCACAGAGACAGCCAGTATGACTGCAAAAAGGATTTTCCATATTCTTCCTGTTGTTTCTTCCGTTATGCTTTGTCTCATATAAGCTGTTCTCCGTTTATCATATCGGTGATTTTTTGATAATAATTTTCAAATTGATACTTTTCTCTGACAAGCGTATAGCTACTGCGCCCCATCTCCAGGAGAATGTTTCTGTCGGAAACGAGAGATTCTATTTTATCCCGCAGATCCGCGCCATCATTATCCGCAAACAGACAGCCGTTTACGCCGTTTTCCACATAACATGCCGAACCGTTTGTATCGCTGCAGATCACCGGCAGGGAACAGCTCATGGCCTCCAACTGGGCGATCGAAGCACGCTCTCTTGTACTTGGCAGTACAAACAGATCCGCCTTTTTGTACTCCTCATAGACACGCGCAAGCTTGAGATTCTGCAGCAGTGTGACATCCTTTTCCAGATGATACTGTACTATTTTTTTCCGTAGCTTCGCATAATATTCCAACTGGTTTTGATCGATGGCCTCGCCTGCGATAACCAGGTGGATAGGATATCGGGCTGCCAACTGCCTCACTGCTTCCAGCAGCAGAAACAGATTTTTCCTCTCCTCATACCGCCCGACACATAATATTCTGATCTGCCCGTCCGTAAAATGCGGTTTCTCCTCTACCGAATACCGCGGCTGCGCAATAAAAGGGACAAAATAACTATAAGGCATTCTGATATTTCCGTTCTCCTGCCGGCCTGCCACAGGGGTCATCCGCACTTTTGGAAGAAAACGAAGAAAAATTTTCTTTCTCCATCCCATGTCTCTGTCAGGCTTGTCCCAAAGAGGACTTTGGTTATACAAAATACACGGAATCCTCTTTTTTCTACAGACAAGCGAAAAAGGAATATTATAAACCGAACGCTCTCTGAGTATGACCAGATCCGGTTTTAATTCCCGCAGTAATCTGCCTGCCTCTCCGATCGGTGGAAATCCTGCTTTCACCCGAAAAGCAAATTCCTTCGCATCGCTCTTTTCCTTTCTGCACAAAAGGAAACGGTATATCGCCGTCACGCATTCGAACAGTTTGGAATATCCCAGGACAATCGGACGCAGCACGGCATAATCTTCCAGTCTGACTGCAAACTGGCTGATAAAATGTACCTCATCTCCCTGTTGTATCCATCCCTTCATAACCGGAATCTGATTTGTGTGATATCTGGGCGCTACATACAACACGCGCATTTTATTCCTCCATTTTCGGTATTTTGCATTATTTTCTCCCACCGCTCCACAACTGCAGATATTCCTGCGCAATCCTCTTATAATCATGGAACGTCTCTACAAACTGACGGGACTCATATCCCCATTCCTCAATTCTGTTCCTGTTTTCAAGCACATATTCCATCTGGCTGACAATCTGCTTTACATCCGGTTTGACGTGAAGCACCGGACTTTTTTCCAGCCCAAACTCCTTTAACGAATTTCTCGAGGAACCGCCAAGCACTACCTTGCCCTGGGCCATGCCATAGCAGGCATTCATTCCCCAGCAATGCTCTTTGCACTGATCCACCAGCACATTTGTTTTTCGAAGAACCTCCAAATATTCCTGAAAAGGAAGTCTGCCGCAGATGACCGTTTCCACATCATGCGGATACTTATTCTGAATGATCTCAAATGCCTGTCTGATATAATCCGTTCCCTTATCCTTTTCCCGCAAAATGCCATGGTAAAATACAATCTTGTCCGCCGGCCTGTTCGCACGGTATTCCGTTTTCCCTGCATTAATGGGAAGGGGAATCGTCCGTCGGCAGTTTGGAAGTTCTCTCACCCCTACCGCGTATTCATACATGATAGGGATAATGCCGTCGGCAATACGGTCCACGTATAACTCCGTCCGCCTCGTCATCTCCCGCCGCAGCCCGCCTCCGGTATACATTTCGTATTTCATGGGATTGTTGTCATAAATATAATAACCCAGTTTTCCGTCCCGCCATGCCCTGTACAACGAATAACAGTTACCTGCCACGCTTACATACAGACTGCCGTTATTTTCCTTTAATAATTTCACCATCAAACTGTTGATATAGGGCCTGTACGCGTTCTCATTTACGAGCATCACCACGTCATAGCCATATAGCTTCTTTCTGCTGAGAATCGGTTCCATTAGTTTATAATATATTTTTTTCAGTTTTTTTGTATCGCCGGTACGGAATAACGAAAAATCGGCCCCCGGTATTTTTTTCCAGCCGTCCCCGTTAGCCGCCAGCGTAACTTCCACGCCAAGCTCCTGCAGGCCCTGTTTCAGATTCAGATAGAACCCGCTAAATTCTCCCACCAAAAGAATCTTCATAGTATCCGCCTATATATCCTTTCCACATTTCGACTATCTTTTCTTCCGCAAAAGTGTCCCGTATCTTTATCGCATTTTCCCTGATCTTAAAAGCCGCCGCCTGATCACCCGCCAGCCGTTCCATCGCCGCCTGCATCGCTGCCGCATCTTTCGTCGGCACAAGCAGTCCGTTCTCACCGTTGTTGATACACATAGCGGAACCGCCGATCGGACAGTTCGTGGAAATGCACAACAGTCCAAGCGCCATAGCTTCCATCAGAGCATTCGATATTCCCTCATAATCCGAGGAAAGCACATACATATCATATGTTCTTATCCTTTCCAAAACATCTTTGCGAAATCCTTCAAAAAAAACCTGATCGGCAATATCCAACTTCCGCGCATATTCTTTTAATTCTTTTTCCAGACTTCCCTTTCCAAAAATGTGCAGCTCGTATTCCGGATACCGCTTTTGAAAATTCCCAAAAGCCTGCAGCAGCAGCCTGTAATTTTTCTGTGCTTCCAGTCTCCCCACTGCCGCTATCTTTTTCTCCCGCACCCCCGTATAGGGCTGCGGCAGATCCGCTCTAAGAGGATTGGGAATCACTTCGCTCCTTTCCCTGATCTTACTGCAAAAACACTTTTGGGCATCCTCCGTCTGAAAAACAAAACGCGTGTTCCTCCCTGCCCCCCATGCATAGATCTTATCGCGCAGTAACGGGTGATTATATCTGCGCGGATCATTCCTTTCCGAAACGGTCAGTGATAATTTCAGTCCCGAGCCCGCCAATATCGCAAACAGATTGATCCGGGTACTGAAAGCGACAATATGACAGTCCGCATGAGCCTTAAAATATTGCCGCATGGCATATAACCTTTTGATCTGTATCAGGGGATTGCCCTTGGAAGGCCGCCCTATGGATGTCAGCGCAATTCTTTGATCCAGAGGATAAACCGATACATTGCCGGCCACCATGAGAATCGTCACATCGTCTCCCCCGGCCGCATATTTATTCGCCAATGTAGCAATTACCCGCTCTGCCCCTCCGCCATTCATAGCGGAAACTACAAATACAATTTTCATTCTTATTCACTCCGTGTGAAATCCGGCATATCCCGGCATACAATGTACCGGGCCCCACATGCTGCGGCGTCATACCCGTCTGCCGATATTATAGCATACTATAATATCATAAACATATCTATAGTAAACGACAAAAGTCGTTTGCTATACTTTTTTTATTTCATCAATGGCTGAACTCGCAGACCGGAAGCATTTTACCGCTTTCCTTGTTCTGCATGACCAAAGTCTCATAATACACATCCTTATATTCTTTCCCAAGACCGATTCCGTAAGTTTTGCTGCAGTCTACTTTATTTTCCTCTTTTACCAGACGATAGGCGTTTTTTTCAAAATATGACAACAGCTCCCTCTTGCTGACAACAGCAACCTTTCTATCGCCCAGATATCTGCCCTTCCACCGGCTGAAGTCAGGGCTGATCAGCTGCCTGCAGTAAAAAGTTTTTTCACGGTCACATAAAGGGTTCCTGATTAATAAAAAATAATCCGCATGCAATTTCATTAGAATATCCAGCAAATCCGTATAAGGAATGATATATTCCAAAGTCGCGCATATAAAAACAATATCAATCTGTTCTTTCTCTAATCTCATTACGTTCCGTTTGGTGTTTTCCCATACTCCATCGTTCGCGATAAAACGTATATTTCTGTTTTTCTTATATTTTTCAGCGCCAACTCTGCAATTTACAGGCGTATCGATAATGAAATATTTTAGTTGATTCACTGCTTTTTTATGATGATACCGCAGCAATTCCGCATAATTATCACCGCATCCCCCGCCAAAATCCAAAACTTTGCACGTTCCCTTCCTGGCAGTGTACGCATGGATCATCTTACTTAACAGGATTACATGCGCCGCCAGTTTTTTACGTCTTCCGGTCAAAAGTCTTTTCAAAACTCCTCTTAGCTTTCTTTCCAATATCTGGGCCTGTATTACCTGCGTCCATTCTTTCGTATCAAATGGATTGTCCGTATTTAATACAATATCCTCTGCATTTTCTGTCGCTTCAATCCAAAAAGGCGGCGTAATTCGTTCACCGATTTTCATATACGTTTCTCCTTTTCCACGCCTGCAGACGCTAATGATGGTCACCGGCTGCCAGCCGGCTATAGATGTCCATTACTTTAGCCAGAGCGCTTTTTACATCAAATCCTTCTTTTATTTTCTGGCAGGCATTTATCCCAAGCTCTTTTCTCAGCCCCGCATCCTCCAGAATCCGGTCCAGAATTTCCCCCAGCCTTTTTACATCGCCCGCTTTACACAACAAACCGTCTGCCCCATCTGTTACCAGATGCGGAATTCCTCCCGTATAGGTCGATACCACTGCCATCCCATACGACATTGCCTCCAGCACAGACATCGGCATGCCTTCATGATAGCTTGGCAGCACGTAGACGCTGCAGTCTCTGAGCAGCCGGTCTTTTTCCGCACCCCGCACCCAGCCCAGAAACGTCACACGGTCCGCAATGCCTTTTTCCCGGCATAACCGCTGTGCTTTTTCCAGTTCTCCGTCCCCGCCGAAATACATGTGTGCGTCGGGATACTTGCCTAATAGTTCCGGCAGCGCTTCAATTAGATCATATGTTCCCTTTCTCTTACCCAATATGCCTAAAAACAGCATTCTGCGATTATGATAATCTTTCTCATACCGCTGCGGCAGTTTCACCGCATTGTATATCACTTCTATTTTTTCCGCTTCGCATACATATTCCGCTAAAAACGCCTTCCAGTCCTCAGACAGAGCAATCACCCGGTCAGCCTTCGAAAAGATATCCCGTACCTGCTTTTTCTGTCTTTCACTGCACCGTTCTCTGTAAAACAGATCAAACGTACTGCCGTGCATATGGATAATAATTTTCTTTTTCTCCCTGTATGCCCGGCGGATAAAAACAGCCTTGCGGTAGAAGCTGTTATCCGACGACATATGCACATGCAGAATGTCGTTTTCCCGGATCAGACGTTCAAACCGCAGACGCGCTTTCACAGCCACAAACAACTTTTTCAGTCTGGAACCGTCCTCCATCGTCGGCAGATAGGTCAGTTCACACATTCTGTCAAGACCTGCCTCATAATACCCGTTCACAACGCTGGAAACACCGCCGCGCACATCCCGCCCTGCGCCTATCATCAATACCTTCATCCGTTATTCTCCACTCACCGCATTTAATTTCACCACAATGATACCTTCAATCACATCCACCGAACCGGCCGCCGGGAAAAGCGGCATTTCACGAAACTGCTCCGTCTCCGAGAGTCTCCGGAAATCTTCTTCCGCAACCGTTTCATAGCCCCTCCCCGCCATATGCTTCAGAAAATACATCCAGCTCTGCTGCATACTGTCATAGTTGCTCCAAACAAGCCCATGTTCCGCTGTTGTTCCATAAGCGGCGTCAATCAGCGCATTGTGATAATCGATCTTCGGCAGTTCGCCTGCAAATACAACGGGCAGCTCACCGGCAGCTCCATGAAGCTCCTCCTGCGTTGCAATTTGTGAAACCACCTCTCCTGCAATCGTAACCATTCTATTTAAATTTAACTGCATGTACCCCTGAAAAGCAAAAACAAAAGCCGCTAACAGGGCAGTCAGCTTCAGATACAATAGCCCGCATACCCATTCTGCCGTTTTCAGCCAATTGCCATCCCATCTCCAACCGTCCAGCGACAATAAAAGCACAGGAACGAGATACACATAGTTCATGGCAGGCAGCATTAAAATCCCTGTCTCACCATAAATACTCGTTCCCGGCGCAAGCACCGTAACCAGCAGAAATGCCGTCGGCATGCAGAGCATACACACCAGGATGGCTAAAACCCGCAACGGCCTTTTCCTGTTTCCAATCATAAAAACCGCTGACAGTATAGCTGAAACAATGACAAACACCGCATTCCAGTATTTTCTGTTTCCCCAGTCATTATACAGAAATCCGTTTGTAAAAAAGTATTGGATAAAATAGCGGTATGTATTGACAATCAGTCCGGCAATACCCTTCAAACCAGGATATGCAAACTTCTCCGCCGGTTCAATGGCAAACAGCATCTGCACTGCCTGGAACGCAGCGGCGTATACAATTCCTGCGGACAAAGCCGCTATTATGTATTTTCCCGCCAGCCGCACGATATCATGCATGCGCTTTTTGTCTTCCAGCAGCATCTTCCAGAGAATGAAAAGGCACAATACCGCAGCCACGCTGATATACGCCTGGTAGCAGGAGAGCGCGTATGCCATCATCACGACAGCCAGTATAAAATCCCGTTTTCTGCGGCCCAGCGTCAGGACATATACTGCGGCCACATTCAGGAAATAGGCAAAAAAGTAAGCGTCTGAGCAGTAATAATACGTCAAAGTACTCAATACGCTCGGCGTCAGTTCCACAAGCAATACCATACAGGCCGCCAGCCAACTTTGACGGATCTTAAATAACCTTCTCAGTAAGACACAGATCAGCGCCAGCATCAAAAAAGAAAGAAAGGTAGAGCCTGTCGGTGAGATATAATATTCTTTCAGTTTGTATATAGGAGTGAGCCCAAATCTGCCCAGTCTGTTTTCCCAATCGCTTCCATGTTTATATACAATACCATTCCAGAAGCTGTCAGGATTCCCAAGCCATGCCGCAAGCATCGGAAAATAAAATACTACCGCAACGGCCGCCGCACCCAGAAAGACCATCCTGTCCTGCTTCGTCACCCTGTTTTTTATTTTCACGATGCATTCTTCTATCCCAGGTATGCATACCCTTTTCATCCGTCTCTCTCCCAGTCTATTGTTATCACAATTGTAATTTCTTCCTTAGTCTGTCCATGCGCCCGTATCTTTTTCGTACGTTCCCGATATCCATACCTGCCGGAAACCCAGGCGTCCTCTATACACATCCCGGAAAGCGTTTCCGTATCCTCCATATGCAGAAAAACGCTGTCGCCTTGCGGCGTCAGTATCCTATAACATCCCGGTTCTTTTTCTGCCACACTGCAGTCGGCGCCCAACAGGAAATTTACCTGATATGCGGTCTCTTTCGCCACATGCAGCAGACTGTCATACAAAGTAAGGCGGGACCTGCCATCAAATACAAACCGCCTGCGGTGAATCACAGGCGCATATCCGTCATGCTCCGCTTCCACATATAATACGCCCTCCGCCGCGCCCGTTTCCCCGGCAGCGCCGCACTCTTTCCTGTCGTCCCATCCGTTTCCTATGTCCAGATTATGTCCCACCAGCCTTGTCTGCGCCCGCTTTCCCCAGAGAAAAGCGCCCAGCATTTCAGACTGATCTTTCCCGTCTATTGTAATCGTATTATGATTCTCCGTTCTCCTGAAAGCGTTCCTGCTTTCCAGATCAATATGATAAAGATACGTACCGGCATCCGCAAAGACAGGAACCCCTCGCAAATACATCTGAAAGCTCAAAGCATCCGCATGTCCGTGCGCGGCAATGCTTCCAAAACCAAGCGCGCCATGGTCAATGCCAATTACCGCGCTGCCGTCTGCGCTTTTCAGGAGGCTGACGCCTCCCTCCTCATAGCACACATTTCCCTGGCTATGATAATACGGCTTGCCATGCAGTTCCCATCCCGCTTCCTCCTGCGTAATAGAGAGCAGCGTCGGGTCGGTGACCTGCTGCACATACCGCTCCGGCAGAATCAAGCTCATGAGCTGCAGCACATACAGGTAATGGTTTTTGTACTGTTTTCCGCCCGATAAATCCAGTATTTTTCCCTCATCATCGTCTCCGAATACCACCGTTTCCCCGTACCGGCCCTGACAATCCTGCATATAACGGCTCATTCTGCACAGCGTATTACGCCAGCTCTGGGGAACCAGCAGATTGTTCCAACGCATAACAAGTATCAGAAGTCCCACTGCCTCCATAAAAAAAGACTGGTAATGCAGAGAAACCTCCTTATTCACACCATCCCTGTAATTCTGTCGCCCCATCTCTTCCTGCAGGATAATAAACGCCGTCTCATACCACTCTTCGCATTCCATCACAATCCCGGCGATACCCATAGCGGCCGCCTCTACGATTACATGATTGTTCGCCGAAGAATACCGGGAATAATGGGCCGATACGTAAGAGGCCATGTTCACAATACCATTCCTGAGCTGTCCGCACAGTTTCATAATCGTTTCTTCCTGCTGTCCCGCTTCCCGCTTCGTCAGTCCTCTCTGCCGGGCTTCCTGATCCTCTGCCTCCTCTCTCTGCCCTATTATTTTCTCTGTCAGTACCCTTTGCTTTTCCATTTGTCTCTGTGCCGCATGGATTACAAATCCAAGCGCATACGTCCAGTTAATAACCCGAATGGCCGCTTCCATCACGCTTGTCCAGGAGATGCCATGCAGAAAGGGATTTTTTTCATTCCAGTCCTCAAATAATTCTCTCAGTTCCGACAGATATTTCCCGTCCCCGGTTTGGTCATACCGGCAGGCAAGCAGCGCAAACTGAAAATGCCTGTTCAGCTCCCAGTTGGTTCTGGCATCACCAATGTCATCGCACTGTTTATACTGCAGATCATACGAAAACGTCAGCGGCCACGGATTCCCTGTCTGGAATCCCGCATGCCAGTCCTTTTTATATGTTTCATAATCATAGTCTCCCAATAACGATATCCCGCACGACTCCATCCGGTCACTGACACAGTCGTCCGCCACCATATCTGCTATTGGTAATTTCTCCATATGAAAAGTAAGGTCTTCTTTTCCTTGATAGAAGACCTCCTCTGTCACTTTCCTGTACTGTTTTCCAAATGTCTGCCGCTCCGCTTTCTGTAGCTTTCTCTGTTCCAGACGCCATAAAACCTCCGGAATACTCATGGACCGCAAACGGTTTATATACCAGCTTATATTCATACCATTCATCCTGAATCCCTGGCAGCCCCAGGCATCGTTAAAACTCCGTTCCCGCCATATCTTTTTCGATCATCTCGTTCTGCTTTGCGTTGACATTGATACTTCCCCAGGAAATACCCTCGTAATTGCCGGCATAATCTACCTTTTCCCAGGCCCGTACCAAATCTACAATGATCTTCCCCGGATATTTTTCCAGCAGACCGACAAACTCCGCCTCCCGGTTGGTTACGACCAGCACATCTGACTCTGTCGCTACCTTATCCAGATCATCATAAACAAAATGCTGTAAATGCGGTATTTTTGCCATAATAAAATCTTTATTGGTACCTGTAATTTCCGACAGTTTTACGTTTTTATCATATATACGCAGCTCAAATCCCTTACCGAGAAGGACCTCCACCACATCCACAATCGGACTGCAGCGCAGGTCGTCCGTGCCTGCTTTAAAGCTGAGCCCCAGGATACCAATTTTACGCCTTCCCTTTTCCATGATGATATTGACTGCATTTTTTTTCTGAATCTCATTGCTCTCTTCGATGGCATTGATCACCGGAACATCCACATAATAATCTCTGGCCAAAGTGCGCAGCGCCCTGGAGTCTTTCGGCAGACAGGAACCGCCATAGGCAAAGCCCGGCTTAAAATAGTAAGGCGAAATATTAAGCTGTCTGTCTTTGCAGAAAATTTCCATTACCTTATGGCTGTCCACATCCAGCGCCTTGCAAATATTGCCGACCTCATTGCCAAACACAATCTTCAGCGCATGGTACGTATTGTTGATGTATTTCATCATCTCCGCCACCCGAATATCCGTGGCAATAAATTCTCCCGGAATATCCTGATAAAGGGCACGCATCTTTTCCACCGCCGTTTCGTTATCCGCCCCCACCAGTGTCAGCGGCGGATTCAGATAGTCTCGAACGGCAGTTCCTTCCCTGAGAAACTCCGGATTGGATACGACGGCAAAGTCCCTGTTTCTTTTTTTACCCGATGCCTCTTCTATCATCCTGCCAATTTTTTCATTGGTCCCAGGCAGTACGGTACTGCGGATGGCCACAATATGAAAACCGTTCTTATTTTTCAGAGCCTTCCCGATCTGCTGTGCCACCTTGTAAATATAAGTAAGATTCAAGTGTCCTTCTTTGCTGCTCGGTGTTCCTACCGCAATAAATGAAATCTCGGAGTTTTCCACCGCATAAGACGCATCGCAGGTAGCTTCCAGTCTGCCGGACGCCCGGGCGCACTTCACAAGCTCTTCAATATCTTTTTCAATGATCGTCGGCCTTCCCTGGTTGATCAGCTCCACCTTATGGGGAGATATATCCACGCCGGTCACATGATGTCCCAATTTCGCACAGCAGGCAGCGCCCACACAGCCCACGTAGCCCATTCCGAATATGCTGATTTTCATTTGATTTCTCCCTCAAAAAATGCCCGGTATCCTTCTAACAGCGCCTTACTCGTATGCTCCCACGAAAGTTCCTCCACGACACGCTTTCTGCCGAAAGCGGACATTTTCTTTCTCTTTTCCTCATCATCCAAAAGCGACACAATCTTTTTTGCCAGATCCACAGAATCATTTGGTTTGGCATACAACGAGGCCTCCCCCGCAGAAAACCTGCCCTCAGTCAGGTCAAACTGCACGATTGGCTTGCCAAGCGCCATATATTCCAGCACTTTGTTCATCGTCGATTTATCATTCATCGGATTATACTCATCCGGATTGACACAGATATCCGCCGTGTTAAGATAATCCAGCATCACGTCGTCCGGCGCACGTCCGGTAAAAGTCACAATATCGTCAAGCCCCATAGATGCAGACAACGTTTTCAGTTCCTGCAGGGAAGTCCCGCCTCCCACGATACCATAGCAGATATCATCCCGCTTCAGCTCCTCTCTGATATACCTTGCCGCCTCCAGCAAATACGGAATCCCTTCCTGCTTTCCGATTACCCCAAGATAGCCTACCATATACTGCCTGCCTCCCTTGAGCGCAGGTTTGGGCGGTTGCATTTTCAAACGTTCCAGTTTCGGCCCGCTGCGCAGCACATATACCTTTTGCGGATCCATACCGCCGCGCTCTATGGCAATTTTCTTATAGGACTCATTTGTTACAAAAGCAAACGTACAATTACGGTATGTCTGCCGCTCCAGCCACGTCTGGCTTTTATACAGCAGTCCCTTCCTGCCGAACTTGGCTTCAAACAGCTCCGGACAGATATCGTGATGGTCAAACACATATTTTACGCCGTATCGGCGGAATCTTTTTGCCACCAGATAAATGTCGTCCGGCGGATTGCACCCATGAATGACATCGAAACCGATCTCTTTATAAATCTTTTTCGCCAGCCGCAGTTCATGATACAATGCACTGCCGTATTCCTTTGCATACCCAATCGGTCCGCTTCCCTCCGCCGGAAGGTCATGTCGGTAAATATGCACGCCTGACAGCTTCTCGTACTCTCTTTCATACCCTTTGCCCTTTGGGCAGATAACAGATACGGTATATCCGTTTTCCACAAGGGTCGTCGCCTCCTGCCACACCCTCGTATCAAAAGGGACGGGCAGATTTTCCACTATAATCAGTATTCTTCCATCCATTCTTATTTTGCTCCTTTTCCAAACAGCACTACCAGTACTGTCTGAAGCAGTATTTTAATATCAAGACTCAGCGACCAATGGTCGATATAATGCAGATCATATTTTACCACATCGTCAAAATCATCAATGTTACTCCTTCCGCTGACCTGCCACATACCCGTCAGCCCCGGTGTCATACAGAGACGTCTGCGGTAATACGGCGTATACTGTGCAAACTCGTCTTCCGTAGGCGGTCTTGTCCCTACCAGACTCATATCGCCCTTTAAGACATTCCAAAACTGGGGAAGCTCGTCAATGCTCGTTTTACGCAAAAACTTTCCCACTTTTGTCACCCGGGGATCATCCTCCATCTTAAACATCAGGCCTTTTACCTCGTTCTGCGCCTCCAGCTCTTTTTTGCGTTCCTCCGCATCCACATACATCGAACGAAATTTATAGATTTTGAACCGGCGTCCGTTTTTACCGATGCGCACCTGGGAAAATACTGCCGGGCCAGGAGAGTCCAGCTTAATGGCACACGCTATAAAAGGGTACAAGATCCCGGTAAACAGCAGACCGACAAGCCCTCCTGCAATATCCATCAGACGTTTGATCACACCCCGTCTGTTGTCAATCTGTTGTATCGCATATGTCACCACCGTAAATCCCGCAAATTCACCAATGTGACGCACTTTTGTGTCCAGTTCCGCCACATCGATATTATAATGGCAGCTAACGCCCATCGCTTCCAAATCCATAATAAGCTGACGCAGCGCGCTCTTTCCAACCTCCGGCAGATGGATAAACACCTCGTCCATAGGCATATTTTTCAAAATATCAATCACATTCCCGCCGTCCGCCACCACGGATATGCCTGCTATCTCACGTCCTGTCATATCCTTGTCCCAGACCACCGCCGCCGTTATCTCGCAGTCATACTCAGTCCCGGCCACAAGCGCGGGCAGCAGCCTGTCCGCATTGGCACAGTCCGTAATGACCATCACTTTTGTCCGCCCCTTATCCGCCCGGTATCCCGCACGCAGCGCTTTTTTCAAAAATGCGCGCATCATACACATCAGACAGGTTTCCAATATAATATAATAGCCGAATACGAGACGTGAGAAATTTTCCGCCTCCTTGAAAAAGAAAAGACTGCATCCCAAAAAGATAACCAGACCCGCAATATGTTTGACAACGGACTTGGCCTCTACATAATACCCTCTGCGCAGAAAATTTCTGCCGCTTCCGACCAGCGTATCATACAGTACCGTAAACAATAATATCCACACACAGACAAGCACATACGTATTGGGATGGTCCGTATCCGCAAAAGAGCCATAGCGAAGCAGCAGCGCGCACAAATAAGACAGAATGACGCACAGACAGTCTGTCAGCAGAATCCCATATATTTCTATCACTTTATTTTTACGTTCTGTCTGCATGGATTTTTCCCTTATCATACATATTGATACACGTAATTATTGAAATTATACTACATCATCAAATAATTGACAACTTTTAACGGAATTTGCGTTCGGGCGATTGAACACCTGGCTGCCATTTTAGTTTACAGACAGAAAATCTGCTTTGTGCAATGCGGAAATAACAAGTTTGTAAGCCCCTTTTCCTGTTTTGACTACAATCCCTTCCGCTTCATGCTGGTTAAGGATTCTTTGCAGTTGGCGGGCACTACAATTTAGATGAAATGCAGCCTGCTGTAAACCTTTCAGTTCTCCTTTGCATTTGTACTTCATGTAAATCAGAACACGTTGCTTTAAACTTGCCGGAGCAGCGTCAAGTGTCGTGATGGATTCCATTTTTTGTGTTAAAGATTCACATACCAGTTGTAAAAACCGGCAGTTTTCCAGCAGCGCATTTTTGCTTGATTCAATAGACAGGGCAAGGCAGATTACGTCGTCATTTGCTTCCGCATAAACATTGCCTGGCTGGTGTGGAAAAATTTCCATTTCACCGAGTAAATCATTCTTCCTGCCGTATGCAAGAGAATACACCGACCCATCATCTCTAATAAAATAAATACTAACAGTACCTTGAACGATAATTTGAAACAAGTGAATTTGTTGTAGTGGCATGGTAACAAATTCACTTTTTTTATAGTCTGCAACAAATAAATGTTCCAGTAAGCCGCTCATTATGGATTCATATTTTGTCTGCTGCAAATAGGTTGCAATGAGGGCTTTATCATAATGTTTTTTCATAAATCTTCTCTCCAAACAGGACATATGTCCGGTTTTTTCCATTCATCATACCGTATACTGGTAACAAATACAAGGTGCAGATTATGGAGGTTACATTTAATGACAACGGTATTTGAAGAAAAAAACATTTCAAAAGCGGTTCTGCGTATGGGACTGCCCGCTATGCTGGGGCAGCTTACGACTTTGATTTATAACATTGCAGATACTTTTTTTGTTTCCTTGACAAAAGAGCCCGCAATGATTGCCGCAGTTACGCTATGTACGCCTATTCTTTTGATTATTATGTCGATTGCTTCTATTTTTGGCATGGGCGGCAATAGTGTGATTGCCCGACTGTTAGGAGAGGATAAAAGTAAGGAGGTCAAAAGCACGCTCCATTTTTGTCTGTACGCAATGGCACTCTCCGGGATTATTATTCTGCTTGCAGGTGTTCTCTTTATGGAACCGATTGCAAAGCTATCGGGAGCAGACGCAGAAAACATGGCTTATACCAATGATTATCTGAAATACATTTTTCTTGGAGCGCCTTTTATCATCATTTCCAACGGGTTAGTCCATCTGTTTCGTTCGATTGGCTTTATCAAAGAAAGCACTATCGGGCTGGCACTTGGAAATTCAATCAATGTCGTTTGTGACTTTGTTTTTATCGTATTATTGGATTGGGGAACGGCTGGCGCTGCCCTTGCCACATCTTTTGGTTTCTTCTGTTCCACAATTTATTATCTGGTCTGTATGATGAGGGCAGAGAGAAAAGGAAGTCAGTTGGTAACGCTTTCCATAAAACAGTTTGCGCCGCACAAAAAAATGGTAGGCAGTGTGGTGAGTATCGGAATACCCGGTGCGCTTATTACCGTTTTACTTAGTGTTTCCAATATCGTTCTCAACAATTTTATCGGAATCTATGGCTCAGACGCGGTTGCTTCATACGGGATTGCCTATAAGGTTGATATGGTTCCGATTATGCTGTCGGTTGGTCTTTCGCAGGGTGTTGCCCCGCTCATAGGATATTATTATGGCGCAGGGAAAAAAGAGAGAATGTCACAGGCAATGAAAACATCAACAATTTATGGAATCCTTTTGGGCGTAATCTTTTTAGCTGCATTTTGCTTATTAGGAGCAAACCTGGCAGGCGTATTTCTCCATGATGAATCACTGATACATCAGGCAGGATATTTTGTCAGAATTTTAGGGCTGTCAGCACCAATGCTTGGTATCATCAACACAGTAACAAGTTATTTTCAAGCATTAGGCATAGCTATAAAATCTCTGCTCATTACAATTATGAGAAATGTGATATTATTTATTCCGGCAGTAATCATTCTCAATGGTTTGTGGCAATTAAACGGTGTCATTGCCGCACAGCCAGTTGTAGAAACTGTTTTAGCGATTGTCTGTATCGCAATGTATACAAAAGATTCAAGTGCTAAAAAACTTATACCGCTTGACAGGCAATCAGATTCCCAGTAACCAGCAAATCCAGTCAAGCCAAAGGCGATCGCGCCCGGACGGCGCATAGAGGCCGTTTGCGTCACCCGGTATCCCTACGAAAATGCGAGGACAATTGGAAAAAACACGGGGCGGCAACCTTCCGGTTCCGCCCCGCTCTCTACTTCCGCTTTCCGCCTTTTCCATCAAAGCTGGAACTTGCCTGCTTCGCCCTTCTGGCGATGGCTCAATTCCACCAGTCCCTTTGTATCCTCCGTGCATTCTCCCAGCGTCTGAGATAAAAGCATCATACTCGCGCTCGTCTCCTCCGCAGACGCCGCGTTCTGCTGCACTACGCTGGCCAGGCTGTTGACAGAATCCGTAACAATCTCTTTCAAAGAGCTCAAAACCTCTGTCTGTCCGCCAATTTCTTTTGTCACTTCTCCAATCTGCACAACCTCCCGGTTCAAATTATGAAACGCTTCCCTTGTTTCCTGCAGGCACTTTTGCTGCTCCTGCACGTTATGCGTCACCTCCTGCATCTTACCGACAGAAATTTCTACATTGCCTATCAATTCTTTTACAATTGCTTCGATTTCCTGTGCATTTCCCGACGACTCTTCGGACAGATTGCGAATCTCCTCCGCCACCACGGCAAATCCCCTGCCTGCCTCTCCGGCTCTTGCCGCCTCTATACTGGCATTCAGCGAAAGCAGGTTTGTCTGCGCCGCCAGACCCTTGATAATTTCTATCGCTTTGTTAATATGGGCCGCAGAATCATTATTTTTATTGGTCTGCTCAGACACCGTGTTAATCGCCTCAATCGTCACGCCGGTAATACGGTCCAGTTCCTTAATGCTTGCCGACGCCCCTGACGAATGCTCCGTCATAGCGGATACGGCCTCTTCCAGTCTATGTACGCCGTTCTTTTCCACTTCAATAACGCCGCCCAGCTCTACGATCTTTTCATTTACTTTTTCTGTCTCATTCGCCTGGCTGCTCGCCCCTTGTGCCAGATCTTCAATCGCCTGGTTTGTGTTGCGGATACTTTCTGATATAGAGTCAAACTTCTCGCTGAATCTTTCACTGCTCTCATTCAAGGACTCTCCGGTATGCATCACGCTGCCCAGCATGCTTGTCAGCGCCTGCCGTACGTTCTCAAGCGAACGCGCCATCGCGCCAATCTCATCTGCCCGCCTTAGAAGCGCCGGACTGACCGTAAAACGCAGGTCTCCTGCAGACGCCTGCCGTAGGTTGCCCTCCACCAGTTTGATGCCTTTTGTAATCCGCAGCCCGCCAATGGCGGATACCACCAGTGCGGCAACCAGTATCACAATCGCGGAGACGCCATATACCGTCAGCATTTTGGAAAACTCGCTTTCAATATACTCTTTCATACCGTCGATTTTTGCGTTCATATCATCCACATAATTGCCTGTGGCCACCGCCCACCCCCATGGCTGAAACATCTCGGAATAGGCAATCTTGGGCGCAACCGTCACGCCGTCCGATTTGGTAAAATAAAATTCATTATATCCGCCGCCGGAATTGGCAGCGGCGACCACATTCTGCGTTACTTTTACGCCATTCTGGTCTGTCAGGTCATACCTGTTCGTACCCTCCTGCTCCGCCAGAATCGGATGCATTACCAGTGTATAATCCGCTCCGTCTATCCAGATATAACCGGAGCCATCGTCACGGTAGCGCATAAAGCGCACCGTCTCCGCCGCCATCTTCTTTGCCTCTTCCTCTGTCAGCTCGCCGCTCTGGCTGCGGTCATAATAGTTCTGTATGACTGCTATGGCTCCTTCCACCTGTGATTTGATCTCCATTTGATAGCCTTCTGTCATAGATGTCTCATAGGATTCCAAAGACTCCTGCATGGACTGCCTCAAATAATGAACGCCCAGACATGCCAGCCCAATTGTGGGAATGGAAATTAAAATAAAAATAACCATAATCAGCATTGCTGTCAGACTTTTAAACCCTCTTGTTTTTTGTGCCCCCGTAACTGTCTTTTCACTCATGAAACCCCCGCCTTTCACGTATTTTTATACATTATGAGCAAAAACCCACCGCCCCGATTGTAAAAATTAGTGAATTCCTGCTGTTTTTTATACAACTTAACTCCATTATTATACATTTTACTTATTTTTTCAAGTGTTTCAGCCCTATTTATTATATATTTTGCACGATTTCTCCGATTGTGCAGGGTCTTATCAGTAACCGGAAGCGCAAAAAAATATGTTTTGTCTTCATAAAGTAGTATTTATAAGAGCAATACGTTATAATACGCAGTAGACGGCTGCCTGACAGCGCCGATGCATCAAAAAAGGAGGCCCTATGTATCCGGAAAGTTTCTTTCATCTGCTCACACAAAAAACAAAAAAAAATTGGCGTTTTGCTTTTGGCATAACATTCTGCACAGGACTGCTCGTCCATCTGTTCCGCCTGACAAATCATCTGCTCACATGGGATTCCGTTTACAATTTTCACAGCAGCCAGAACGCGATCCATTTAGGCCGCTGCTTTCTTACCCTGAGCTGCGGACTCAGCTCCTATTATGACATCCAATGGATCAACGGGCTCTTATCTCTGCTTTACCTGAGTCTAACCTGCGTATGCCTGACGGAAATTTTCTCTCTGCAGAAAAAGACGGCTATTTTCCTGCTCTGCGGGCTCACTGTCGCTTTTCCCAGCGTCGCCAGCACGTTCGCCTACATGTATACGGCAGACGGCTATTTTCTGGCGCAGCTTCTTGCCTGCGCAGCCGTGCTTTTTACCCTGAAATATCGGAAAGGGTTTCTGCCAGGAATGCTGCTGCTGGCACTATCTTATGGTTCCTATCAGGCATATGTTTCCTATGCCGTTATGATCATACTGACGTGGACCATTCTGCAGCTGCTCACAAACCGTTTCTCTGTCAGAGAGCTGGCCGGGTACTGGATGCGCCTGCTGCTGATGGGCGGAGCCGGCACCGCCTTGTATTTATCTTGCAACCGCATTTTGACAGTGCTCGAAGGAGCCGTCACAAGCCGTTACAATGGTATTTCCGACATGGCGCTGCCAAATGCGGACAGACTTGTTGATGCCGTCAAAAACTGCGTCATCGACTTTGCCTATTTCTTTTTCGGACCGCTCGATATCGTTAATTTATATAAAATTCTCAACGCAGGTCTGCTTTTGCTGCTTTTGCTGCTCCTTTTGTGGTGCATTTGGCAGCAGAAGCTCTATCGGAAAGCCGCCCCTATGCTTTTGCTGCTTCTCTGCCTTGCCGCCATGCCCTTTGCCTGTTCCATGATTTACTTCCTCTCTCCCGGCGTACGTTATTATATGCTCATGTATGCCGGATTCAGTCTGATTTACATTCTGCCTGTTCTTATCTATGAAAACAGAGACAAAATATGGCGTCACCGCACTCGTCCGCTTTCCGGCCTGTTTCTTTCGTGGGGCTGTGTTGTTATTTCCGCGCTTATTATCTTTAATTTTGCCCTGGTCAGCAACATCAGTTATCTCTATATGGTCACAAACAATGAAAAAACCTTTCAGCTCGTATCGCGCATGACCGACCGGATTGAACAGTTGGACAACTTTAAAGACCTGCGCAAGATCTGCCTGACAGGGCACTTTGACGACTATGACACAATCTCCCTCAATCTTCCGCCCGCCATGGCAGGCATACGGGACAGTTATATCATCTCGGAGCAGGCTCATTTTGCCGCCGTCATGGATACGTACTTCGGTCTGTCTCTGGAAAGCTGCAGTGATGCGGAAAAAGAAATGATACTGCACACCAGACTTTACGATGACATGGGATGCTGGCCCGCTCTCAACAGCGTTGTACAATATAAGGATATTGTGATCATCAAGATATCGGAACAGGAGGCTGAAAATGAAAAGACTGCACTGGATTGACTGCGTTAAGGGACTGGCAATGATTCTGGTCGTATTAGGCCATATTGATATGGGCGGACACTTCCTCTGCGTCTGGCTATACTCCTTTCATGTCCCTCTCTTTTTCGTCATTTCCGGTGTCCTTTTGGCTGTCGGAGAAAATAAAGAGGCGGTGTCTGCCGTTCCTGCCGTCATTCTAAAAAAAGGAAAACAGTTATTATATCCTTATTTCGTCTTCAGCCTGCTCGTCATCCTCTATCTGGGAATACGCGGCCTTGGCGGAGAGCTGGCTCTGGCGTTGAGGGACACCGTCTGCTTCAACGGCTACAGCACCCTCTGGTTCCTGCCTGCTCTGTTTTTTGGCGAATGCATTTTTCTCCTGTTGCACCATTCCAAAATACCGGACTTGGCCGGAAGCGTCCTGCTCTTTCTCCTGACGCTCCTGCTCTCTCTTTGTAACAACGGCGTAACCGAAACAGCATCCGTGGGAATTGGCTCTATCCTGCTCAACCTTTTTAACCGCACTTGCATTGCCGCAGTCTTTCTCTTCCTTGGCTACCACGCCTTCCGACTATCCCAAAACCGCCCCCAGCCTTCCCGCAGGATAATGCTGGCTGTCGGCATCGCGCTTTTTTGCTTCCATCTGACAATATGCGCTGCCAACGGCTGGGCAGACATGCATTTCTGCAAGGTAAATAATCCCTTTCTGTACTATTTATTGGCCTGCACAGGCTCCCTGTCCATCATACTGCTCATGCAAAACGGTATCCGCAAATGCCGCGTTCTTGAATACTTCGGGAAAAACAGCCTGATTGTCCTCGTCACCCACCTGCCTTTTCCCATTGTAGGCTATGCCCGCAAGGCGTGGGAAATGCTGCCATGCGATACGGGAATCCGCTATGTGGACGATTTGGCTGTCTGCGTTATCGTGCTCATCACAGAAGTGATCCTTATTGAAGTGATAAACCGCTTTGTTCCATTTCTCATCAGCATACCCGGACCGGGAACGAAGCGTTCGTTATAAAGGCATCCCGGTTCAAACCACTCCCCTGATTATAAAAAAAGGAAGAAACCCTACCGTTCCTTCCCGATCCGCATCAGCATATCCTTTTCCATCTTCCGTTTATCCGACGTATAGAAATCTGCACACTCCTGATTGTGCGGATCCATCAAATCCTCCGCTCTCTTTGCACCGCCTGGATGACAGAGCACTTCCAGAGGCAGTCCTCTTTTCCGCGCTACTTTCCGAAAATCAGGAAGCAGGGCGCAGACCCTTTCCAGGCTCATCCCGCCGGTCAGAAGAATCCCAAAAAACACCGCGCTTTTTTTGCGGTATGGCTTCAGCAGACGGCTGTCCATCACGTTTAATATACGCAGCACAAATTGTTTGACCACATTAATCGGTTTATACATGGCATATAGCTCCGGGTGTTTCAGATACGGTGCCAGCGGCTCCGCCGGTATCCTGATAAACGTGATTTCCGGCGGTTTTCCGTTCTTATCTGCCCTCGCCTCCCGCACCGACTCCAATATGCCTGCCAGTACGACCGGGATCATATGGTAATGCTGGTGGCTGTCCACCCGCACTGTATCCACATAGGGCAGCATCCGTGCAAGCTGCGCCTTCATCTCCGCTTTGATCTGCCGTTTCAGTTCTTTCCTTTTTCTGCCAAAAGACAAGAGCAGTACTTTCAAAAAAGAAATATGAAACATCCCTCTCTCATCCACCAGCCAGGGAACCTGCGCCGGATCGGCCAGACAATGCCCTTCCGCCAGATTAAAATGGATGCTGATATTCACCTGTTCCCTGTAGGGTTCCAGCATCCGCATACATTCATCCAGGCAATCTCCGTTTGGCAGTACGCTGAGAGAATTCAGCGCCCCTTCCCGGTAACAGTCCAGAATGTGTGCCGACACTTCCCTGTTTGCCCCATAATCATCCGCATGAAATAGTATTGTTTTCTTTGCCATAGATTATCGTTCTCTTTTCCAATATACCAAAATTCCCGCCGCAATCCAAAAAATCAGGCACGCAAAAGACGGCGCCGATAAAAATCCCGGCATGCCCGGCACAAAAGACAGCACCAGAAACACCGATGCCGCCATAGCGCCTGCAAACCCCAGAAAGCTATACACTTTATCCCCATTTCGCTTTGCCAGAACGCCGGCCGCCAAGGTCGTATAGCAAAATGCCATAGCGCCGCCCACTGCCGTCATATCTGTAATCCACACAAGCACCTGTCTGCCAAACCATGGCGCAGCCAGAGCCAATCCCATACAGAAATAAACGGCGCGCTTGGGCGTCGCATATTTGGAATCCAGAACACCAAAAAACTTTACCAATGCCTTTTGCTTCGCCATCGCGTAAATCAGCCTGCTGGCAGAAAGATAAAACGCATTCATCCCTGACGTGACTGCACAGAGCATTGCAATCCCAATACAAATGACACCGCCTCTTCCCATCGCTTTTTCAATCATGCTGCCTGTCGCCCACAGAGGATTGGACTTAAGCATTGCCTGCCACGGCTCCACAACGGCTGTCATCATGCTGACCGCAATATAAAGAAATGCAGCAATTAAAATCGCTGCCGTCATAATGACGTTAGACTTTCTGTGTGAAAAACGATATTCCTCCGCAGACTGCGGGATACAGTCAAACCCGATAAAGCAATAAGGCGCATAAGCGACAACCGCAAAAGTTCCCGCCAGCGGACTCATCCTATCACTGAAACCTGGCTGCAGATTATGAAAATCCGGCTTCGCCATACAAACACCGACCGTAGTGACAATAATCGAGGCAACCAAAAGAATGGCAATGATACTCTGCAGCCTGCCGGCGATCTTAGCCCCCGTTATATTCACAATGCCAATCAGTATGATAAAAGCGGATGCCGCCGCAATCTCTCCCGCATATACATCCCACCCGGCCACGCGGTACAGTCTTCCGATCTGTATTACCCCTGGAAAGATAAACCGGGCAATCATGGCAATCGCCGTAGCATTCAGCGGAATCAGCGACCAGTAGGCAAGCACAATAAACCAGCCGCAGATAAAGGCATGTTTCCTGCCAAACGCATGTTTTGCATATTCATATTCTCCCCCGGAAACCGGATATTTCTGAATCAAATACCCATAGCTGAAACTAATGAGTACGATAATTCCCGCTCCGGTCAGCAGCCCCAGAACAGTGCCGAGCGGCCCGGCCTTCGGCAGAAAGCTCGTTCCGGGAAGGACAAAGCAGCCCCAGCCAATGATTGCGCCCAGCGCCAGTCCCCACACATCAATCATCCGCAGTTCCCGCTTAAAGCCCGCATCTTCTTTTGCCATTTCATATCCTCCATCAGCCCCGGCGCAAACCGGCGTTTTAGGCCGGACCCAAACGGTCTACGAAAGCCCCTCTTTCTCCTCTTTGCCGTCTTTCCACAAAAAAGCCTCGATATGGTATCTCGGCCTGTGCTTGGTTTCCAGATAAATCTTACCGATATATTCCCCGATGATGCCCAAAGACAGGAGCTGGATACTACCGATCAGCCAGGTCGAGCAGTAACTGGACGCCCAGCCGGGCACCGTATGCCCCGTATAATAATCATAAACCGTCGTGAGTATCATCACAATGCTCACGAGCAGCATCAAAAAGCCAAGCAGCGTAATGAGCTGCAGCGGTTTGATGCTAAAAGATGTGATGCCGTCCACTGCAAAGGAAAGCATCTTCTGCATCGTATACTTGGACTTTCCCGCCTGCCTTTCCCGCACTTCAAAATAGACAATATCCGAGGGATATCCAATCGTCGGAATCAGGCCCCGCAGAAACAGATTGACCTCCCCGTACTGCGCAAGGCTTTCTATCACCCGTTTCGTCAGCAGACGATAATCCGCATGATTGGTAATCACTTCACAACCCATAAACTGCATCAGCTTATAAAAGCCAAGCGCCGTATTTTTCTTGATCCAGCCGTCCGTATTCCTTGTGTTGCGCACACCGTATACCACATCACAGCCGTTCTCATATTTTTCCAGCATCAAATCAATGGCGTCAATATCCTGCTGCAGATCCGCATCGATAGAAATAACCACATCCGCCTTTTCCCTGGCCGTTAACAGTCCGGCCAGCACCGCATTTTGGTGTCCTCTGTTCCGGGACAGATTAATGCCGCAGAAAACAGGATTCTCATGGAACAGCTCGGTAATAATACGCCACGTATTATCATGGGAACCGTCGTTGACAAACATAATCTTACTCTCTGCGCTTATTCTTTTCTCCCGTATCAGCGTATGATATTTTTTTTTCAATGCCTCTGCCGTTGCCGGAAGCACTTCTTCCTCATTGTAGCAAGGCAGCACCAAATACAGAATCGTCTGACCCATCCTCTGTTTTTCCTCTATCTGTTGTCAAAATGAAAATTATAAAATGAAAAATATGGCTTCATACCAAGAGAATTCCACGTTCCCTGTACGATGTAATTGTCAAACTGGGTGCTTGCCGTAAAGCTCTTGCCATTCTGATAGGCATAATTAATCAGCGAAGAAATCAGCGTCCGGTAGGCGCCCAGCTTCCTGTGCGATGAAGAAATCGCCGAAAGCTGTCCTTCCACTACATGCTCATCCTCGCCAATCGTACAGAAACCGATCGGTTCTCCCTGATATTCCACAACAAATATACGATTGTCCTCAAAATTTTCAAAATAACTCTCAATCCAGTTCTCATAGATCACGCCTGCTTTTTCGTCTGTCACGGAAGAAATATGATACTGTCCCTGATAGGAGGCAAACGAAGAATATGTCATCTGCAGTAACTGCTCTCTATGCTCCTTCAAATATTCTTTTTCCGCAAAAAACACGCGGATTCCCTCCCGGCGGGGAATCTCCGCCTCTCTGCCGCTCACTACCTGCTCCACAGTACCGCCGCAGAAAATGCCGCCTGTCAGATATTTGTTAAATCCTTTCAGCACATCAACCACATGGGCAGGCAGGCGCAGATTATAATACCCTCTGCACACCTCCATCTCATGCTGCAGCGCCACAAACATCTTTTCCATAATCTCTTCCTGGTGCGCGTTATGCAGCGTGTCAATTTTAGTAAAATAAAACCGTACAACATAGGCGTCAAAACCATATAAACCGGAAACCGGAACATTTTGGGAAATCTGATAGCCCCATACTTCGCCGCCTTCCTCATAACGGTAATTCAGCTCTTCCTTCATTGACAGAATATGCTCTCTGATACTGCTGTAATCCCTGTTTACAAAACAGTGGCTCAGTTTGAAAATATTGTCCATATATGATAATACTGGCATTTTCCCTCCTCCTGAAGCGCCTGCCGCGTTGCCCGGGCAGGTACACAAGTCCGGCTTTCGGACTTACTTCTCCTTCGGTTTTACAAGCGCGCTGCCGGCGACGACCTGCTCGCCTCTCTGATTATAACAGTTCGTGGACAGGACTGCACGCTTTTTTTCCGTCTGCAGTTTTGATACGACAATCTCCACCCGCAAGGTATCCCCATAATACACAGGTTTCAGAAATGTCAGCTCCTGCTTCATATAGACCGCGCCTTCTCCCGGCAGTTCCATACCAATCATGGCGGAAATATAACTGCCGGCCAGCATCCCATGGGCAATTCTCCTGCCGAATCTTGTTTGGGCCGCATATTCTTCATCCAGATGCAGCGGATTTTTATCCTGGGATATTTCTGCAAATGCGGCTCCTGTCTCTTCTGTGACCAAAAACTCTTTTTCCGCCCTGAGACCGACAGAAAGCTCTTTCATTGATAAACTTTTCATCTAATATTCTTCACCTTCACTGATTTTAACAACCATAACGCCGTCTATGATCTGTACCGCGCTTTCAGCGGGATAACTTTCCATCCGCCTAAAGGCCGGATTGCGCTCCACAGCCTCCCGCTGCTGCTCCGTAGCCTCCCGCACCGGAAAATGCAGGTATACTTCCAAATATTTTACAATTGCCTCCTCGCTGTAAGAAGACCGCAGAAAAGTGCCCGGCATGTTGCGGAGCGTATCATAAGCCGGCTGCTCCACTTCATAATTTTGATTGACCAGCGCACGGCAGTTGACAAAATAGACCGGAATGTCCTTATGCCACTGTGGCTGCTCCTCCATGCGGGCCGCAATCCGGCCCAGCAGCGCTCCCGTCGTCTCCGTCATGGCCTCCATTCGATGATATGCCTGATTGCAGATCAGAAAGCCTGACAATATGGAAGCCGCCACTGCAACAGAACCTGCCCACTGCAACAGATTTTTTAACCTGCAAGGCAGAAATGTTTGCCTTTCCTCTCTGCACGTATCCAGCATGGCCAACAGCAGCGCCCACAGAAACATCAGCGAGAAAATCATATATCTGTCCACGCCTGCTCCTACCCGGTCCGCCATCAGAAACGGCGCCGCATTGACCCCCAGGGGCAGAAAGCAAAACAAAAGGACCAATACCGCATTGGAACAGGTATCGCTTCCCACACCGCCAGAGGCGCCCTCTTCTTTTTTACCGCCATCCATGCGCCCGCCGCGCAGTCTGCGAATCAAAATAACGCCAAATGCCACGGCGCCGATGACATTGCAGACAATACGGTCTATCGTATAAGTATACGCGGTCGTAAAAAAGTAACTCAAAAAATAGCCGTATGTGTACACCAGCCCTTTGGCAATTCCCTTGGGCGTAAAGGAAGTCATATTGTCCACACCGTGATAGTCGCTCAGAGACACCCCCGTCACCGTGATGGCAAGCTGCAGGATCGCATAATAAAGCACAAATCCTGCCGCCAGCATTGCCACTGCCCGTCCCACGGATAACGCAAAAGACTTCCAGCTGCTTTTCTCCCGAAATGCCTTCATAAAAAGCATCAGATAAATCACACCGATCGTTGCCGACATGTAGGGCTGGTAAGCGCCCAGAGACAGACACAAAAGCGCCGCACCCCAGACAATGCCCCATTTGCATTTATAAAAAGTATACGCCGACGCAATCGAGAGCAGCAGCGCCAGCGTGATCTCATCGCAGTTAACACCATAGGACAAAACGCATGTCAAACCCGGAAATGTAACAAACACCAGGCCGAACAGCACCGCATAGACCCGGGAACGTATTTCCAGCAAATCTACAATCAGCGCCGCCGACAGCGAAATATACAACAGACTGATCACCGTATTGAAGACCGGCATACTAAAGCTCGTAAACAGATTTGTTGCCACCGGCATGAACCACCGTCCCAGGCCAAGCGTATCTTCCTGAAAAAATGGCATTTCAGAGAAGATGTTTCCCATCTCAAAATAATTAAAAAATTTATGGCTCATATTGTAGAAATGAACCAGCAGTCCCGCCAGGAAAGTCATTGCAAATGTCCATCTGACAGGCGGCGCGGTTTTATTGATTTTCTCATGGAACCAAACAATCGGATCTTTTGTCAGCATATTTTTCTCCTTACGCCTCTCCCCGCAGTATGCGCCGGGATTTTTCAATACCGCAGTTAAACAGTAAATCAATGCTGCTCAGATACGGAATAAAACCGCCAAACTGCTGCGGATAAACAGGATGGGTAAACTTCTGCCAGATTACTTCAATACCCGCCTTCTCATAAACGGACGGATCATAATAATCTGCGGCGCCTGTACCCGAAAGATAAATGCTTGCACCCAGTTTCTTCATAATATCTACAATCATATCATTATTTTTTCCCTGCGGATCCAAATCGGAAGAAAAAATAATCTCTATCTCAATGCCAAACAATTCGATCAGCATTTTAATCGAAGCGAAGCTAAATTCCCAGAAATAAACGTAGGAACCGTGATACAGTTCTTCCACATATGGCATGATCTCCCTGTAATACTGCGCTTTCCGGTAATTCTGATGGAGCAGTCCCAGATTATTTTTCTGCCATCTGCCGTCATCCAGCAAGAGAATATCTTTGATTTGTGTCTCCCGCGGCGCCTTTTTCACGCAGACCGTAATCCACTGCTCCCCTTTTTCTGTCTTAATCTTATCCCGGTTCATCCAACTCCTGCTTGTTCCGTTTACATACTGGGCCGTCTCCAGCACCACATACGTGTCCGCATGCAGCAGTCTGTCAAAAAAACCAAGATACGGCATAAAATCCGGCTGGTGTATCACAATTGTTTTCTCTTTCCCGCTCATTTTTCCTTCCTCACACCGGCGCCTCATGGCGGCCCGACTCCTGATCTATCTGTCTATCCTGCAAACAATATTTCACAAATACGCTCTGCGCCGGACAGACTCACCTTCTCCATGCCCCGTCTGCTCATAGAGGCAATATCTTTCATCTCATGAATCCTTTCCAGATGCATTTCCTTAAAATAGCCTGCAAATATACCGCACCCGCTGCGTTCTATATACCGCCCCACCTGTATCTCATGCGGTTCATTGGCAATTACAAGACACGGCAGGCCGCAGGCCGCCGCTTCCAGACAGGTCACGCCGCCGCCTGTCACGGCCAGATCAAATTGTGCAAAAAATTCCATCAGGGACGGTACAAAAGAGACGATGCGAAAATCAGTTCCTTCCACCGCTCTCTGTGCCTGCTCCCAAATAACGCTGCCAGGACCGAGGAGGATGGTAATCCGTTTGCCCTCGTTTTCTTGGCGCCAGTTTTTTAAAAACGCTATAACAGGCAGTGTGACCCCGTACGTATCACTGCCTCCCAGCGTCACTACAATATTTTCTACGCTGCTGCGCCTCCTGCGCCAGCGTTCGATTGCGGGATTCAAAATCAGATATTCACAGCCCGCGTACACCTGCCGACCCGGGATGCGGTCAATATTTTCAAAAATCAAACTGGCAAAATTGCCGTCTGCCAAGGCGGCGCCCTCTCCCATATCGTCGATCGTAAAAAGAGGAATCCCCTTATTTTTTACATGCCGCGCGGTCTGCGCTCCGGTATCCAGCCTGTCGTTCAACCAGACTGTCACATGCCGTTCCCGGATGATCCTTCCTTCCCAGTCAGACAGTACATCGCGCAGATCTACGATAATGGGAACAATCCCATTTTGGGCCAGTACCGTTTCTCCTGCCTCATCACGGTTCATCAAAAGAATATAGTTTTCTCCTGCTTTCTCTACCGCATAAATCAGATTCATGGCGCGGAACAGATGACCCATCCCTCTTTTATGGGAACATTCTATGCATATTGCAAGCATAAGGCGATTGCCTCCCTGGTCGTAGCTAAACCATTTTCACTGTGAGACGCAATGTAACAAGCCTTCTCATAATCCTCCTGCGTGTCTACCGTCAGCCTGATATCCGGTCTGTTTTTCTCATCAGCCACCTGCAGCGTGGCAGTCTTGAACTGCGCCATATGTTCCAGAATATACTCATCCACATGTTCGAAATGATGCGGCATACTCGCCTGTTTCCTATCCTCCTCAAGAGCGGGAAAACTGAAGATCTCCGCCCCCACACCAATTGGAAGCTGCGAAAACGATTCCGTAAAATCATTCCCGCACGATTTATGAAAAGCAATCAGCCTGTCCACTTCCTCTGCATCCACAAATGGATTGTCCGCTGTCAGCCGCACGATATGGTCAAAGCCATATCTTTTCGCACACGCATAGTAACGGTCGAGTACATTGGACTCACTGCCCCGAAAGCAATGCACGCCTCTCTCTTTGCAGAACTGCTCCACTTTATCGTCTCCCGGCAGCGTGCTGGTGGCAATCACGATCTGCGCTTCCTGCGTCAGCGCCTGCAGTCTGTCTATGATATGATCGAGCAATGTCCTGTCATGAATGACTTTTAAGATCTTTCCGGGCAGTCTCGTCGACCCGGTTCTTGCCTGAATAATAATTCCTGTCATGTTTTCCTCCTGTTCACGCAGCGGCAGACGTTACGCCAGCCACTTTACGCAGCGAAAGCCCTCCGCCAGCTCCACACCGCAGGCAAAGCCGTTGTTCTGTGCATCTTTGCGGAAATACTCTATCCATGCCCCGCCTACCCGTTCGCACTCCGATCTGTGGGCGCGGATCACCGCTTCCTTCGTTTTCCATGTTTCGGTGATGTCTCTGTAAAAATCCGGCGTAAACCGTACATCCGACTGGTACCAGTTGCTATGGTACGCCAGCATGCGCGGCACATGACGTCCCGCATGCAGACTCGCCCTGGCGAGCGCCGTATGGTCATGATGCACATCCTCTTTATAATGGGTGTAAATCAAATCAATTTTTTCTTGTTCCATCAAATGTACCAATTGTGCATTCAGACTGTCCTCAAATTCCAGTTTCAGTGTCTCAAAGCCGCCGCATACCAGCGTGCCGCCGATCAGCTCCGCTGCCTTCTTACCTTCGGCCATTGCCGTTTCGTCACTGCGTATTGTCACATTGTCCGGATTGACAAAACCGGAGTTGGTCGCGACATAGATTACTACATGGTCTCCGTTATCCACATGCTTTTTCAGGCTGCCGCTGCAGCCAAGCTCGATATCGTCAAAGTGTGCGCCGATTGCAAGTACATTCATATATACGCCTCCTCTATCCCAGATCATCCCATGTAAGGATATCCTCTTTCTGCAGATCACGGGCCGCCTTCCTGCCAATCACCTGCTCTAAAAACTTTGGAGCGATACCGTAACCGGGCCGTTTGATATCCACTGCCTCTCTCGTGACCGCCTCTCCCGCTTTTATATCCTGACATAGCACAATGCTCTTTCTGTTATTGCGCCTTGTTCCCGCTTCCGCCTTCGCAGGCATCTTAATCCCGCTGCCGCGCATCACCTCAAAGTCGCGGACCGCCTCTACAATTGCCCGCATCTCATCCGGATCGGCGGAATGCATATGATCCGGTCCTTCCGCATGCTTATCATACGTAAAATGCTTTTCCAGCATCTGCGCACCCATAGCCGCCGCGCAGATACAGGCCGTTGTGCCCAGCGTATGGTCGGAATATCCCACCGCCAAACCCGGAAACTGCGCCTGCAGTGTCTGTATCGCCCGCAGGTTCACATCTTCAGGGTGGGTCGGATATGCGGTAATCGCATGCAGAATGGTAATCTGGCTGTTGCCTTCCGCCAACATTGCATCCACCGACTCCCGCACTTCTTCCATTGTACACATCCCCGTAGCATATAGAATAGGTTTCCCCAGTCTGGCAATATAACGCAGCAGCGGCAGATTCACCGCATCGTCAGAGCCGATCTTATAGGCGTCACAGCCCAGCCGCTCCAGCATGTCCACATCGCACTGATGCGAAGGGGAAGAAAAAATATCCAGTCCCTTTTTCCGCGCATAGGCAAAGACCTTTCTGTGAAGCTCCTCTCCTACCGCATATGCTTCAAACAACGCAAACTGCGAAGTCACTCCCGTATTCTCCATGTCAAACATTGCTTTTTTGCTCGAAAGTCTGTCCGCCTGATAGGTCTGCAGCTTCACCGCATCCACACCCGCATCCGCCGCCGCGTCAATCAGCCGCACCGCCTGTTCATAAGTTGTAAAATTACCGCCGATCTCCGCAATGATATATATGTTATGCCGATTCCAATTCATAGGCATCCTCCCGTCATCTCTCGCAGGCCCTGTTCCAGTGTATGAGCAGGCCGCCAGCCAAGCACCTCCCCGGCATGGGAAATGTCCGCCACTACATTGTTTAATTCATTTTTCCGCGTTTGATTTCTGCACTCCACAGTTTTTTCCGTCCCAAGGATGCGCTGCACCAGTTCAACGACTTCCGCTACAGAATAGGACGTACCGGAACCGATATTAAACACATCATATTCCTGCACATTCTTTATCGTCAGATAAATGGCGTCCAGCAGATCATCCAGATAGACATAATCCCGCATCGGCGTCAAATCCATCACCCGGATGCAGTCGCCGTGGATGGCCTGGTCAATAATGTGCGGAATCAAAAACTCTTCTTTCTGTCCTTTGCCGTATACATTAAAAGGGCGAATGATACTGACCTGGACGCCAAACTGCTTTGCATAAAACGCGCATAATTCCTCCGCCATATATTTTGACCTGGCATAAGGGTTGTCAGGCCGGACTGCGTCCGTTTCACAGATCGGGTTTTTCTCCGGCGGTCCATATATATAGGCGCTGATATAGGTCATGGAAATCTGATGAATCCTGCACAGTTCCAGCAGGTTTAATGTACCGAATACATTTGTCTCCATAAACTGCGCCGGCTCCTCCCAGCTTCTTGGCACAAATGTCTTTCCTGCCAGATGGACGATATGACCGGGACGCGACGCTGCAAGCGCCGCCACCGACTGTTTATCCGTCACATCCAGCTCTTTGGAACCAAGCCCCAGTACCATTTCGTCTTTTTTCTGCAGATATGCAGTCAAAGCGCTTCCGATAAAACCGCCTGCGCCCGTCACCACGATTTTTTTGCCTGTACGCTCAGTCATTCCTGTATTCCTCTTGCTTTCAGCATTTCTTCCATTGTAGAAAATTCCCCCATATCTTCCCACGCCTTTTCCGTAATCGGATACACGCCTACTTTTTCCCCTTTGTCAAGACATACCTGAATCAAATCCGTAATATGCATAAATTTTTCTTTCGGCACAAGTTCCAGAACGCCTGGCTCCAACACATATACTCCTGTATTGACAAGAAAACGCATCTCCGGCTTTTCCGAGAGATTTTCCACCCGGCCGTCCCCACCGATATTGACCACGCCATAGGGAATGGTATAATTTTTCAGCGAAGTAATTAGTGTTACCTGATTTCCGTTTTCTTTATGGAACTTCATAATCCTGCCGTAATCCACATCCAACAGAATATCACAATTGCTCACAAAAAACGATTCTTTGATCTCATCTTTAACCAGATACAGGCTCCCCGCCGTACCGAGGAAATTCTCTTCTTCGAGATAAGACACTTCGTACTGCGGATGCAAATCCTGGAAATATGCCTTAATCAGATTTTTTTTATAATGAACGGATATATAAAATCTGCTGCAGCCCGCCTCACGGAAGGAATCAATCACCTGCTCCAATATTGTACTGTTGCCAATGGGAATTAACGGCTTGGGCAATACCTGGGTATACGGGAGCAGACGGGTTCCTTTGCCTCCCGCCATGATCACCACCGGCGCACTAATCAGAGCGCCGGCGTGTTTTTTCTTTTCCGGTGTCTCATAGCGAAACAACAGATCAAGCAGCTTTCCGTTTCCGTCTACGACCGGTATCGCATCAATCCCATGCCGTTCCATCAGGTTTATCGCACGATGCGCACTCTCCTGCGTAACACAGACGGGCCTTTTTGTCATGGCAGCCGTTACTTTATCCGTCATATCCCGCTTTTTTAAAATCCATTTCCGCACGTCACTGTCTGTCAATACGCCCAGCAGTTTCCCGTCCTCTACAACGAGGACGATTCTCTCATGGGTTTCATCCAGTACCTTAATCGCATCCAGGATGGAATACGAGGGCGCAATACAAAGATTGTCAATCTTATCGTTCATGGTTTTTCCTCTGCGCTGCCTAAATTACACATTATAAATATCCGTTTTGTAACAGTTCATATTTTCCCTGATCCAGGCGATCGTCTCGGCAAGTCCCTGTTCAAAAGTATACCTGGGCCTCCAGTCCGTAAGACGCTTGATCTTTTCGTTACAACCAAGCAGCCTGTTGACTTCGCTCTTTTCCGGGCGGGTCCTCTGCCCGTCGCAGACGATCCTGGCTGCCGGATTGATCTGCCGGATCAGTTCATCTGCCAGATCGCCGATACTGATCTCCCGCTGGGTGGCAATGTTGATCTCTTCCCCGATCGTCCGCTCTGCTTTGGCGATCTCGTAAAATCCGCTCGCCGTATCCTTCACATAGTTAAAATCCCGTGTAGGGGTCAGGGAACCCAGCGCAATCTCTTCCTTTCCTGCAAGAAGCTGTGAAACAATCGTCGGTATGACTGCTCTGGCAGACTGCCGCGGCCCGAACGTATTAAACGGCCTTACGATCGTCACCGGAAGTCCAAAACTCCGGTAAAAGCTCTCTGCCAGCCTGTCGGCGCCGATTTTGGTCGCAGAATAAGGCGACTGCCCCTGATAAGGATGCTTCTCATCTATCGGAACATATTGTGCCGTACCGTATACCTCCGAGGTAGACGTAACCAGCACGCGCTGAGAATCCAGATCTCTTGCAGCCTGCAGCACATTGAGCGTCCCTTTGATATTCGTATCCACGTATGAATCCGGCGAATGATAGCTGAACGGTATCGCAATCAACGCCGCCAGATGGAACACGCCGTCCGTACCTTTCATTGCCTCTCGGACCCCGTTTGGGTCCCGGATGTCTCCCTGAAAAATTTCCAGCGCGTCTAACTTTTCCTTCGGAAGCGTATCCAGCCAGCCCCATGTATTGAAAGAATTATAATACGTAAAGGCTTTTACCTCAAACCCCTTTTCCATTAAATACTCTGTCAGATGACTGCCGATAAAACCGTCCGCACCCGTGACCAGTACCTTTTTCATATTGATATCCATTCCTTTCCTTGCTCTTATCAAATCCCAGCCGGGAAGACGGAGATATCTCCCCGCAGCCTCTTCATGAAAATGCCAACCGTATCTCTCCCGCAGCCAGCTTTACAATTTCCTTTCTGCTTTGCTCCGCCTTTTGGGCATCGCTGCCTTCTTCTGCAGGGGAATATACACAAATACTGCTTTCCACGAAAGCTCTGAAATAGTTGCGCACCGCCTGCACGGGAACCGGACCGCTTCGCAGTATATCTTCGATGGCTTCTCTGCACTCTGCCTCGTTTCCTGTCTGATAGATACCCGGCCCATGTTCAAACCCGCCGTGTCCAAACACAAATACCGGTTTCCCGTTGGCAATCGCTTCAATACTCACCGTCCCCGCGGGAGTCGCCGCCGCCACACAATATTCCAACAAATCCACAGATTCCGCATCACTGCTCACAAGCGTTACATTGTCCGTATCATGCAGATCTTTATAAAAGCTCTTCATACGATACGGCTGCACAAAATGCTCCTTCACATACAGTTTGATCCCATAATCCTTTAACACATGCGCCAGCAGTTGAATGCAAAGCTCCTGCTCTGCGAATACCCCCGCCTGGGGCAGTGTGGTCGCTTCGGGCTGAAGATGCAGTAAAAACAGCACATACCGCTCATGCTTCATATCCGGCATCACCGCCATCTTTTCATAGTCCGCAATCGTAGCGCAGTTTTTCAGCTTATGCCGCACCTTTTGAATACAATAAGCATCCTTTTTCATCCAGACCCGTTTTTCCCTCCACGGCGTCAAAGAACCCGTCCGCAGAGAATCCACAACGCCATGTTTCATCCTCGAAAGCTGTCGTTTCCAAATCTTATCCCACATCACATAACCCATGATCTGCCGTTTCTCTTTTTTCGCATGCTCTTTCCTACTGCCTGACCCAAGCATAATCTGCATTTTCTGCGTCTTGTTTTCCCGCAGCAGCGCCTGATAATATGCCTCCACGTCTTCCGGCAGCGTTACCGGCTGGCAATTATCCTTCCACCTTTCATAGGCCGCGTCCAGACGTTCATACAATTTGTACAGATCATTACCGACGAAGCACCAGTGCGGCAGATGCGTAGGCGCAAGAATGCACATCGGAATGTGTCTCACCTTTGTCAGTGCATAAATGATATAATCATGTGTGTGATGGGGAATGCCTGTCAGAAACACAAAGTTAATGCCGTTCCTTTCAAATACGTCATTCCAGAAACGAAGATGATGCAGATAAAACCGCTTTGCTTCATCATAGGTAAAAATATCAAAATCAGTAATCCGGCACAACATTTTCACCGCCGCAGGCTCGTAGGGCTCCATCGCAGCCAATATCTCCCGCGGCAGGGGGCGCAGCGTATTCATGTCCATACAATGCTCATACCTGGCATTGGCGCACATATCATAATCTATTTTTTCATACTTGCCCGGATCATATTGGTCCGCCCCGTCATTATCGCGGCTTGTAAGCACACATCTGTCAAAATGAATCTGCCCGTCAAGCTCCTGCAGTATAGACTGCTGGTAGCCTTTCACAGAATCATATCCCTGAAAAAATAAGTTAATACGCATCCTTATTCTCCTGTACAATCTTGCCGTCTTTCACCGCATAAATCATATCACAGTTTTCGATCGTCTTTAATCTGTGGGCAATGATCAGCATCGTCTTTCTGCCATGGAAGTTATTGATCGCTTCCATAATAGCGGCCTCCGTATCATTGTCAAGAGCCGATGTGGCCTCGTCCAGTATCAACAGTTCCGGATTGTGGTACAGAGCTCTGGCAATACCCAGCCGCTGCCTCTGCCCGCCGGACATGCGGATGCCCCGTTCCCCGATTTCCGTGTCCAGTCCATCCGGCTGGTCCTTCACAAAAGATACAAGCTGCGCCTCTTCCAATACTTCCCATACCCGTTTCTCATTGATTTTTTCACGGGGAATGCCAAACGCTACATTGGCGCGTATCGTATCGTCAATCAGATTGATCGTCTGCGGAATATAACCGATGTTATGGAGCCACCCCGCATAATTGCTGAGCACATCAACGCCATCGCACAGGATTCTGCCCTCCTGGGCATCCAAAAGACCCAGCATGATATCCACCAGTGTCGTCTTTCCGGCGCCCGATTTTCCCACGATTCCCACCGACTTACCGATCGGGATATCCATGCCTGCCCTGTCAAAAATTTTTTTATCGGAATTTGGATACTGATAACTGATTCCTTCTATCGTAATTTTATCCTGGAACGGCAGCTTTTCTTTTTCTCCCCTGCCTGATGTCTTCGGCTGATACGTTTCCTTTACATTCTGCGGCATTTCCACATTCTCATAAACAAAGTCAAGCGTAGGTTTATAATAAGCGATGTTTGCCAGATATGTGCTCATCCGGTTCGCGCACGGCATCAGCCGTACGGCCGCCAGCGCAAACGCCGTTAACTGGGGAAGCATGCTTGTCACACTGTGTCCCAGCGCAATCATGGCTCCCAGATATGCAAGAATACCGCCGATACACACACTCTCAATAATCAGCCTTGGCGCCGATCCAAGCACTTTCTGGCTTCGAGATAGATCATAAAACTTCCTGCCGTTGTTTTCGTATTCTTCCAGAAACGATTCTTCCTTGGCAAATATTTTAACATCCTTAATACTCATAATAGACTGGATGATGCTGTTGTACATACGGCTCTGGCGCACCCTTGCCTCCTGCCCGATCCGCCCCATTTTCGGTTTAAACAGCAGCGCGATCAAGCCCGTCACGCCAAACAGCACCACGCACATTACGACCATCATCTGAAAATCAATGACAAGCAGAACAAGCCCCAGACAAATGGCAATTACAAATTCCGATAAAAACTGAATACACTCAAGCAACAGAGAAAACACCCCCGTCGTATCGCTGTAGACCGTCCGCAGTACGTCGGATGTATTCGCATTCAAATAAAATTCGTAGGGCTTATTAAAATAAATCCGCAGCAAATCCCTGGAAATTAAAAACTGGCTGTTGCAGATAAATCTGTGCTGCACATCATACATAAACAACAAATAGGCATTTTTTAATGCAAAAATCAAAATTAATACAATAATCATGGCAATAACAAACTGCTCCAGACTTTCCAGTCCCAGCATGCCGCTGATTTGCACAACCATTTTATTGTCCGTAAACACATCCGGCTCCACCACCGCAGTAACAATTGGCAATATCATGGACACGCCTACCGTTTCCAGCACCGCCCCGATTATAATCAGGAAAAGCAGCGCTGCCACCTGCTTTTTTTGCCTTTTATTCAGTACCACATTCAATTTTTTTATAATATCCATGTTATTATCCTATTCGTCGCTATCTTTTTGCGCCGCAGATGCGCAAAGTTGTCCGTTCTGTCCTCTTTTTCTTCTGTTTCCACCGTCTCTTCTGCCAAATAACAGTCCCGGCAGTCCTTTGATTCGCTTCCTCTTCTTTTTTCCGCTGTCTTCATCATACGTATCCTGCAAATATCTCTGCAGTCTGGCGCTGCCCGCCATCCGTCTCTTGAGCCGGTAAACAAACAGGTTTCTTTTCTCCTGCCTTCTGATCATCAGCGTGCGCCCCGGATACCATAACTGTTCCATTATCACGGAAAAGGAAATCACCTGACCGCTGTGTTTTTCCAGAAAATTTTCCAGCTCCCGGTAATCGCTTTCTCCAAGCTCATTGCAGTGCAGGCAGATCGTATCCACCCCCCGTGAAAGGGCTGGTCTGGAACTCCTGCACGGTATAAACAGCAGTCCCCGCGTACGATAGGGCGTATTTGCATACCCGTCTGTCACGCATGTAAAACCAAGACTTTTCAGTGCTTTCAGCGTTTTCCTGTCATACGTATGCCCCGGCGCCATAAATATTGTAGCATTTAGCCCGTTATTTTGCAAAATTTCCCTGCCGCTCTTTATTTTCTCATACTGGACATCATAGGGAAGACCCGCAAATTCGCTCGCCTTTTTCAGTCCCAGCATTCCTGATTTTTTCGTTTCATAAACATGACGGTAGCCGTGCTGGGCTATTTCCCACCCGCTTTTTTCGAGTGCACGGATATACTCCCAGAAATCTTCATGATACTCCCCGCGCCGCAAAGACGGATCATCATTGTCCGGCACTACCCCGATCAACGGCTTTATTCTGTATTTATCAAAAATGGCTTTCGTTCTGTAAAATCTGTTCCAGTCCATATCCGGCGTAATATCGTCCAGCCGGAACGCACATACACTAATCATCCGTCAATACTCCAATCAGGTTAATGATGCCCTTTACCGCTTCCGCCCGCAGGCCCACCGTATCTTCACAGTCGTAATAATAAAGCTCCTGCCCGCCGAAAGACTCTTTAAATTCGGTAATGTTTTTCACTTCCTCCCGCAGACCCGCGCCGCCCCAGTCATAAATAGTCTTTCCCATTTTCTTGAAATACATCATATCCTCTTTATGGAGATATCTGTTCGCGATTCCCACAATACGCGCATTGATCGTTTCGCTGCGGAACTGGGAGGCGGACTGGTACGACCGGACGAATGTATCGCCTACAATATATGTGTGGTACACCAATATCTGCCCGTTCTGCTTTGCACAGGAAATGGCAAATACGCCCTCCCTGGCATACGTTTCTATCTCCTCTTTATACTTCTCATATTTCTCATCGGTAATGCCTTTGCTTTTCCAGAAATCAATAAAAAAGCAGCAGAAATTCTCAATATCCTTTTCCGTGATTTCTTTTCCGACTTTATATTCCGCCGTAATGTTTTCTCTGGCTGCCCGTCGGATCTGATATCGGCAGTCCTTCTGGCACTTTGACACGATCTCCTCTTCACTCTGCGTCAGATCCGTAATCAGCGTCCGCACCTGCCGCAGCACTTTCCCGATCGGTTTTTTGGCGCCCCGGTATAAAATGATACCGTCCATACCGCACTTTTCCTCCGCATACCATACTTCCCTGAAATCCACGCCATGCTTTTTCTTACGGTTCACTACCAACATACGCTTTTACCCTGCTTTCTATTTCTTTCTGCCACTGTGTGCATACGCGCTCCGGGCATAGGTGCTGCGCAATTTTAGCCGCCTCGCTGCCCAGCGCCTCTTCCAGTGAAGGATCATCCAGTATCTTTCGCAGCGCCTGCTGCAGAGCCTCCTCGTCTCCCACCGGAATCAGAATACCGTTTTCCCCGCTGCGGATAACGCTGCCCGGGCCGCCGCACGGACAATCGGTAGAAATCACAGCCAGACCTGTAGCCATCGCCTCCAGCAGCGCATTGGGCATTCCCTCATAGTCTGATGCCAGTACAAAGATTCTGGCACGTTCTATCTTACGGCGGATATCGGGCTGTCTTCCCATAAAATACACCTTATCGCTGATTCCCAGCTTCTCACATAATGCCTGCAGCATCGGCTTTGTATCGCTCCCGGCAAGTCCGCCTCCATAGATTACCACCCGCACAGCCGGATAATCCTGTTGTATTTTGGCAAACGCACGCAGCAGCAGCTGGTGGTTTTTATTGGCATCCAGCCGTCCTACCATCACGATCTCATCGTCCCGCGGTCCACTGCAGCGGCCCGCCATAAAACTTTCATCCAGCGCATTGGGCAGCACCGCCGCCCGTTCCTGCACCGGCGCGGGAAAAGCCCGCATAGCCTCTTTCGTCTGAAAGATCACGCCTGCCGCCTTCGGGAACAACACGTCCGCCATCTTTTTCTGCACCCACGACGGATATTCCCGCGCCGGATCGCTGCGCACTGATAAAATGACCGGTATCTTCATATGCCTGACGGAAATCATGGCATACAGATTCATTTTGCCAATAAACGAGACAATCATATCCGGCCGCTCCTGGCGCCATATTTTCTTTAATCCCCTGACCCTTGCAGGAATCCTGCCCAATCTGCCGAAAGGCGCGCCGTCGATCTCTTCTTCCAGCAGCCGTCTTCTGACTGGGAAATCCACACTGTACTCTTCCTGCTGCCTTCTTGACGTAACAAGCAGCACGGCATAGCCCCTCCGCCAAAAATGCGCCGCCAGATTGACTACCACTCTTTCCGCGCCGCCTTTGCCCAGGCTGTTCACCAAAAATGCGATTTTTTTTTCACATATATTTCTTTTCATCGGACCATCTTGTTCCATAACCCGGATCCTTTCTGTCCGCACCGCAAGAAAGCCGGACAAACGTATCAGACGGGCCTGCTTCCATTGTCACAGGCGCTCTCAATAAAGTCTTTCCATTGCTGATGGATGCGGTCGGGATGCAGCGTCTGACTAAACAGATACGCCTGCTCCTGCAGCCGCTGCGCCAGCTTGCTGTCCGTTAGGATACGCAGCACTGCCTGCGCCATCCTTTCCGCATCTCCAACCGGAACAAGCAGTCCCCTTTCGTTATTCCCCACAAGCGCTCTGGCGCCGCCGCTGGGGCAGTCGGTGGAAACAACCGGAATGCCCATGGCAAAGGCCTCCGCGACTGCGTTTGGCATTCCCTCAAAGTTAGATGACAGCACAAACACTTTCGCATCTTTTATCTTTTCGGGAATTTCTCTGCTGTCACCCGGCAGACTGACGGCTCCTTCCAGTCCCAGTTCCTTTACCTGCCTGCGGACTGTCTCCATGCAACAGCCTCCGCCATAAATCGTCAGGTGCATTTCCGGTCTTTTTTTCACTACCAGGGAAAATGCTTCCACCAAAAGCGCATGATTTTTCACTTCATCCATACGGCCTACGGTCACAATTTCATTCTTTCTTTTCCCTGTATAAGGCAGGCGCACATATTCCGGCGACAGGGGATTGAACAAAATTTTCGACTTTTTCCGAACCGCTTTCGGAAAGAAGCGCCTGGCCCCCTCCGACTGAAAGATAATCCCGTCCGCAAAACAGAACAACACCTTTGCCAGCACCCGCTGAAAAACTCCCGCATATTCTCTTTCCGGCGCGCTTCGTACCGACACAAACACTTTTGTCCGCAAGCCCATCCCCGCCAGAACGGACCGGATATTCGTCTTGCCGATAAAAGAAACAAGAGCCCTGGCCTGCGTCCGGCGCAGAAGCCGGCGCACCCGGGTAATCCGCCGCACCGCGTTTCTGACCCGTCCGGCTATTGTACCGCCCCCGTCCAGATCCAGCACAATCCTGCGGACGCCTTCCTCTATGGGATACAGACCTTCGTCCGGTTCCAGTGTCACCATATATACTTCATATCCCTGCAAACAGAAATAGTTGGCAAGGCTTACAATCACCCGCTCTGCGCCGCCTCTCGTGAGAGTGGCAATATAAAACACAATGGTTTTTTTCATCCTCTGCTCCCTTTGAGCTTCCACCAGATTTTTTTGAAAATCGTCCGCACACTGATTTCCCTATGCAGAATATCAATGACTTCATAGGCTCCATTCCGGTTATATGTGTGGATACCGGCCGCATTCACACCCGGCAGACAAATCTGATCCGGTGAAAGCCTGCAGTATTCATGCTCCGAAAAGTCTCCCTCCTCCAACCGGTCAATCTCGTTGATAATCAGCTCCTGCCCGTAATAATCCGTACAGTTCTGCGCTGGACGGTATAATTTTCCTTCTTCCTCTGTCACCGCACCGCCCGGGCGCAGTGTCCGCGAGCTGTCGGATACATAGATTCTCTCTTTTTCCACAATCCGGAAATGATCTTTTTCTATCATGCACCGATAGATTTCGAGCCGGTTTCCCGCATATGTAAACAGATAATATTCGCACGCCCGGCAGGGCAGAATGGTCGAATCCACTGCGCCCATTTCAAACAGTGTTTCTACTTTTTCCCACTGGCCCGGAAACCGCACACAGCGATACAGTCTGATTTCCCCCGCGCTCCTTGTCTCCGGAATCATATAGGTATATTTTCCATAGCGAAACACCTGGGGATAAGAGAGGTGAAACGACTCTTCCAGCACGGGAACCGGCTTTTGCTGCGGCTCATCCAGATTCTGACACCATAATGTCCCCTTCATATCTGTCAGATTCTGCCTTTCATAAAAGAGCCATGTCTTCCCCTGGTGGGTATATAAAAAAGGGTCCGCCTGCGTAATAAACTTTTTCTGGGGCAGCAATTGAAATCCTTCTATTTTTTGTTCCTGCAGAAGGCTGCCGCAGCCATTTCTCTTTCTGTACGCAATGACCCAGTATTCACATGTCTTCATTCGACGTAACCGTTCCCGTAATCCGCTCATACAAGATCCTCATAACATTTTACCATTTGTCTGATATCAAATCCTTTGGCCGTAAAAAGACCGTAATCCGGCGCCATTCTCTTTTCCCGGGCCAGATCCAATATCCGCCGCGCCCATTCTTCTGCACAGTCCCCCAGTGACATTCTGTCAACGAGCGGCGTCACAGACACATCTTCCGTAATGACATCCGATACCAGATTCGGGAGACCGCTGCACTGCGCCTCCACCATGGCAATCGGAAGCCCTTCATATTTCGAAGGAAACAAAAAGACATCCATCGCCTGCAGAAGCGCCGCCGTATCCGTCCTAACCCCCATCAGAATCACCCGCTCCTGCAGTCCCAGACTTTTGCTCTTTTCTTCGATCTGACGGCGCATCACACCGTCTCCCACAAACAGCATTTTACAATCCGGATGCAGTTTTACCAATTGCGCCATAATATCCAGCATGAACAGATGGTTTTTCACCGGAAGCAGATTACCGATATGGCCAACCACGAGACTGCCTTCCAGTCCTTCCTTTCTGCGTACCTGCATCCTGACCCTTTCATCATACGCAAAATCATCCAGACGGATGGCGTTCATAATGACTTCGTACGGCTTGTCTCCATACAACCACTTTCCTGCCTGCTTCGAACAGGCAAAACGCCTGGTGCACAAAGCATTCAGCATCGGCCGGAACAGTTTATGCATTCTTACATTGGGCGTGCTGGTGGAGTGCGAATGGGCAATCCGCACTTTGGCGCCGCCCAGCTTCGCAGCCAGCAGATCAAGCGCAACCGTTGCAATATCCGTATGACGAAACACAATCGTATACCGTCCCTTTTTTACCACCTGCAATATCTCTATAAAATTTTTCGCCGGGCTTACGGCCTTCCGGGTTACATAAAAAAGCCTGCCTCCCATGCTTTTGATCTCTTCGTCAAAACTCACTTCTCTGTGTTCATGTACGATAAAATCAAACTGCACCTTTCTTCTGTCTATATTTCTGTAAACATTCATAATAAAGTTGCCGATGCCGCTGGGCGACATGGAACCTACGATATGAAGCATCCGTACCATATACGCTTTCTCCGAATTGTCTCAATCGTTCAGCCGGATTTATCTGGCAAAACCGTTACGATAAATTTTCCCTGTACCATTCGATCGCAAGGGCAATGCCGCTGGCAAAATCATACTCCGGTTCATACCCAAGCAGCTCTCTTGCCTTGGAAATATCCGCATTGGAATGTTTGATATCGCCTGCGCGGTCCGGCCCGAAATGCGGTTCGATCTCCTTTCCCAAAGCCCTGCACAAATCATGATAAATATCAATCAGATATTCTCTGCCGCCATAGGCAATATTAAACGCTTTGCCTGCAGCCTCGGAAGAAGCCAGGCATGCTTTCAGATTGGCCTCAATCACATTGTCAATATATGTGAAATCACGGGACTGTCTGCCGTCCCCATTGATCGTGGGCGTTTCGTCGTGCAAAAGCTCCCTGATAAATCTGGGAATGACTGCCGCATAGGCCCCATCAGGATCCTGTCTCCTGCCAAACACATTAAAATATCGCATTCCGTAGGTGTCCAGTCCGTATAGCTTTTTATAAAGTCTGCCATACTCTTCATCCGCGCGTTTGGTCAGCGCATAGGGGGAAAGCAGATTCCCCTCCTGTCCCTCCACCTTAGGCAGCACCGGATGGTCTCCATACACAGAAGAACTGGATGCATAAATAAATTTTTTTACTCCCATCTGCCTTGCGGCTTCCATCATATGCAGTGTTCCCCTGATATTGATCTCTTCATAAAGCAGAGGCATTTCGATGCTTCTCGGCACACTGCCCCAGGCAGCCTGATGCAGCACATAGGATACGCCCTCGCATGCTTTCATGCAGGTGTCCAGATCACGGATATCACCTCTGATAAATGTATAATTCTCCCTGTCTGTCAGAAAATCAATATTCTCCTGTTTTCCTGTTGACAGGTTGTCCAGACAGCGCACCTGATAGCCCATACCGGAAATTGCCTCACACAGATTGGAGCCGATAAAGCCCGCTCCTCCCGTCACCAGAAAAATGCTGTCTTTTGGAAACTGTAACTGTTTATAACCCATTCCTATCGTCCTTTCTCTCTTATTTCCCACAGGCACATCAGTCCTGCGATATAGAACAACGCAGTATTGTATATCATATACCGCGATAAGCACATAATCATCAACGCTGTCGCAAATACATTGGTGCATATCATCAGCAAAGCAAAAGCCATCAGAAGCGCTGCTTTGCTCTGCCTGTCCTTTCGCAGCAGCCACACCATAAGCGCAGCAGCAAGCAGATACATCACTGCCGAATAGATACCCATTACGGCTCCGCTGGCGGAAATAGAACGGGTCAGCCCGCTGACCGACGTCGCCAGATAGTTGGACAGATAGGCGCCCAGCAGCCCCGGCAACAATTCCCGGTCCATCTGCGACGCCACACGGACTACTTCATTCAATACGCCCGCATCCGCAGCTTTACTCTGCGCCGCATATCCAAACAGACAGGGCTGCTGGATTTCAAATCCAATCGTATCATAGAACTCCTCATAATGGTATGCACGGTTTAAAATGCCTGCGGGCGCGTACGCCAGCGTCATCCCCTCCGCTTCCATCTGCTGGTGCATCTTTGTAAACAGCATCCTCTGGTCCTCGTCCGTCAAAGCAGAGACGTCCGCCGCATCGGAAAGATACAAAAGCGTGGTCAGCATATTATAGCTGCCTGTCGCCGTTCCTGCATATCCTTCATGAACAATCGTATTATAAAGGGAATTGGCCCCGGCACGTCCTCCCAGAAAGAGCGGCACGGCCAGACACAGCACCCCCAGCCGCTTCCATCTCCTGCTGCGAATAATGTCAAATAAAACCGCCGCACACCAGACTGCAAACGCGACAAGCATCTGATTCCTTGTCAACGCCAGCAGAAGAGAGCAGACAAAACCTGCTCCATAATAACGGCCTTTCTTTTTTTCAGCAAAAAGACCCCGAATCATACATCCGGTAAACAGACCGTATAGGGGAAACGCAATTCCCTCCGTCAGCACCGCTTTATTGAGCACCATATGGGAGGAGGAAGCGAGCGGCGTCAGCACATAGGGTATCAGGGTACACAACCCTGCCAGAATTGTCAGTATCCACGGCAGACGGAAAATCCTGCGGACCACTACTGTCAGATAGAAACAGGACAGCGCGGCGAATACACTTTGCACCAGCGTGGACACCCGCAGCGCCGGCCATGTATTGACCAGTTCCATTGCCTTCTCACTGTCAAGCTGCCCTGACGAGGCAAGCCACACAATTGTGTCCGCCTCCTGGAAAATAAAACGGAAAGCTGCAAGAAAAAGAGGATACAATGGTTCTCTCCCCTCCTGCATGGAAATATAGGACCCCGAATCCGGATAAATCCCGATCGGCGCTAAATACCACAACAAACCGAAAAATGACAAAAAGGCGCCCAGCAATAACCCCTGCTTCGCCCCTTCCTGTCTTCCTGTCTGTATTTTTTTCTGTTTACCGATTGTCATCTTTCCAGCCATTTGATAACCTGAAAACCTTCTGCATAGGATACCCCGTTCTGCCGTCCATTATTCTCCGCATCATTTTTAAAATATGCGATCTTCTCTTCTTTCACTCTGCCGGAATCGGATTCGTACACGCGCATAGCCTCTTCCTTTTTTTCCCAAAGACCGGATATATCCACAAAAAAGTTCGGGACAAACGGCGTCTCAGACTGATACCAGGTACACCTGTAACCCAGCATCCGCGGCACATGTCTGCCCGCATGAGCCGCCGCCCTCGCAACCGCTCTGTGGTCATGCTGTATATCCCCCGCAAAATGCGTGTAGATCAGATCGATCTTCTCTTTCTCCACCAAATGGACCAGCTTCGCATTCAGACCGTCTTCAAATTCAACCCGCAGTGTTTCAAATCCGCCACAGACCAGTTTCCCGCCAATCAGCTCCGCCGCCGCCTGGGCATTCCGGAATACGGTCTCATCCTTGCGCACTTCTTTGCGCTCAGAATTTAAAAATCCGGAGGTTGCGGCTACAAAGAGGATAATGCGGTCTCCTTTTTGTCTGTGTCTCAGAAGCGCTCCTCCACAGCCGATTTCGATGTTGTTAAAATGTGATCCCACTGCCAGTACGTTCATAACATCAGCCTCCTCCTTTTTTATTATTCTTTTATTATACCATTATACGATGCAACAGGCAATTATTTTGCGTTTGCCGTGATAAAGCAGTCCGTTCACAGTTACTTTTCACAGCCGCCAATACAGATAACCTGCCCTCTCGCATGCCTCCCTGTCAAGTATCCCCTTGATATCGGCAAGCACTTTTTTGTGGCCGTTATCCGCATAGAGAGTCCCGATCTGCTCCACGGTCAGTTTTTCGTATTCCTGATGTGACACCGCCAGAATGACCGCATCCACATCCCGGATCTCTTCGGCATTCGTAAAGGAGATGCCGTATTCCCGCTCCGCTTCCGCACGGTCAGCCACCGGGTCGGTAATCATCGGGCTGATGCCGTACTCCTGCAGCTCGCGCACAATATCAATTACCTTCGTGTTCCGCGTATCCGGACAGTTCTCTTTAAAGGTAAAGCCCAGCACTGCCACTTTGGCTCCTTTTACCGGAATATCCGCTTTGATCAGATTTTTGACGAGGCTTTCCGCCACATATTTTCCCATATCATCATTGATACGGCGCCCCGACAGGATAATCTGGGAATGGTAACCAAGCTGCTCCGCCTTGTAAGTCAGATAATACGGGTCCACGCCGATGCAGTGTCCGCCTACCAGGCCGGGTGAAAACTTCAAAAAATTCCATTTCGTTCCTGCGGCTTCCAGCACCGATTTCGTATCAATGCCCATTTTATTAAATATAATGGACAGCTCGTTCATAAATGCGATGTTGATATCCCGCTGGCTGTTCTCAATCACCTTGGCCGCTTCCGCCACTTTTATTGACTGCGCCCTGTGTACACCGGCCTTCACCACCAGTTCATATACTTTTGCCACCACTTCCAGTGTTTCTTCGTCCATACCGGACACAATTTTCGTGATCGTTTCCAGCCTGTGCACCTTATCGCCCGGATTGATGCGTTCCGGAGAATAGCCGATCTTAAAATCAACGCCGCATTTCAGCCCGGATTCCTTTTCCAGAATCGGCACGCACACCTCCTCCGTCACGCCCGGGTAGACCGTGGACTCAAACACGATCACGGAACCCTTTGTCAAATTACGCCCCAGAATACGGCTGGCTCCTTCCACTGGCGTCAGATCGGGCGTATGATCCGGATTGACCGGAGTCGGTACCGCTACGATATGAAATTTGGCCTCCCGCAGCTTTGCTTCTTCATATGTGAAATCCACTGCACAGGCAGCGATCTCTTCATCGCCTACCTCCCGCGTAGGGTCCACACCGGCGCGGTACATCTCTACTTTGCTTCGGTTCAGATCAAAACCGATCACATTGATTTTTTTTGAAAAAGCAACTGCAATCGGCATCCCCACATACCCCAGTCCTACGAGTGACAATTTTTCTTCTTTATTTACCAGTTTTTCATATAAGCTCATTTTCGTCTCCTCCGTCTTTTCTTCCGGTAATCTCGTCGACCGCCTCTAAATACCGGGCCGTAACCAAGTCCCGGTCAAACCGTTTCTCCATATACCGCCTGCCTGCCTTTCCCATTTCCATTCTCGCCTCCAGGGAAAGCGACAAAAATTGTTCTATTTTGGAAATCAGATCTTTGCTGTCCTTCTCCCGCACCAAAAACCCGCTTTTCCCATCCTGCACCGTTTCCCGGCAGCCCGGCCGGTCTGTCGTTATGACCGCTCTGCCGCATGCCGCGCTCTCCAGACATACATTGGACATGCCTTCCGGGTAATACGAAGGATGCACTGTGCACTGACTGTCCCTGATATAAGGTATTACATCCTCCACACTGCCGATAAACGCAATAATTCCTTCTCTCTGCAGTCTTTCAAACCGCTCTCTTTCTTTATAATCCTCTTCCAGAAAACCAAGAATACGGAATCTCGTTTCCGGATGGTTTTTGCAAACTGCCTCCGCCGCATCCATATACTGCCCGATCCCTTTCTCTTCCATAATACGGGAAATAAATAAAAATCCTACCGTATCTCCTTCCGGAAAAGGCTGGCAGGTAAAATGCCGCAGATTCACGCCCGAACCCGGCAGCATCCTGTGCCTGCCCAAAGCCGCACCCATATTCTCAAAGATCTTTTTATTGGCCTCGTTTTGAAAAAACACAATCGCAGCTCTCTTCAGAGCCGTTTTATACAACCTGCGCGTAAGCCGCTGCAGCAGACCGCTTCCCTCCACCGCCGTGCCAAGTCCGGTGATCGTCGTAAGGTAAGGGATCTTTTTATGGCCGCACAATATCCCCATGTAAACATTCGGTTTAATCGTGTATGTCATTACCACGTCCGGCCGTACCGTATCTAAAATGCCGCTATATGTGCGCAGCAAAATTATCTCCTGCAGAGGATTCGTTCCCCGTCTGTTTAATGCGGTATCATGAAAGATACAACCCATCTGCTGCAGTCTGCCGCGGTATTCTCCAGCCGGCACGGCAATGTGCACTTCATACCCGGCCGCCAGCAACGATTCCAGCAGTTCTCTTCTGAAATTATAAAGACCCTCGTCAAAATTGATGGCAAGCAGAACCTTTTTCATTGCTCCGTGCCGCCTCTCCGAATCATGATTTCATTGTATTTCATCATGACCAGCCCTTCTTCGTACTGTCCGGTCATCACATCGTTTTCTTTTCCGGCCAGATTGTTACAGATCAGCTTCATATGATCTACGCCACACTCATAGGCATGGGGATACCCGCCGCCAAACCGGGGATTCACTTCCGAGATATAATATTCTCCTTTGACATCAAAAATATCGATATCAATCTGTCCCCGGAAACCTGATTCTTGCGTAAATTTTTCAATCAGGGCAAACAATCTCTTATCCTGAAAAGATACGCTCTTATCCGTCTCTCCGGCGCGCATTGCCAGCTTCTTTTTGGTAAAAACAGATACCGTCCTGCCGCTTTGCATGTCAATATAGCAATCAGCTCCGATCTCCTGTCCCTCCAAAAATTCCTGGATCATCATCTCTTCCCCGTGACTCACAAGCAGACGCACCGTCTCTTCATCGTACGCCACAGAAATGGCAATGCTCGCGCTGCCTCTGGCCGGTTTTACAAATACGGGAAAGGACAAAACCCCGGCGTTGATGTCTCTCATAAAAGATTCCACATCCATATAAGACCGTGCGCATTGATAGCCATGCGCACTAAGCCATTTGTACATTTCCCACTTATTCAATGCCCTCTCACACAGCTCGTAGGATGACCCGATCACTGTGACGCCCAGCTTTTTGAAATCCGCCTCATGCTGCGCCAAAAGCGACAACTCCGGATCGATCAGCGAGAGGATCCCTGTAATCTCCTCTTTCCGGCAGATCTCATATAACACATCCAGATATCCCTCTTCTGTAATCCGGGGTACGATATAATACGCATCCGCTTCATACAACGCAGGTGCATTGGCGCTGCAGTCGGCAGCCACTGTCTTTCCCCGGCCTGCCAACGCCTTATTAAAATACTGCACTATTTTATTTCTTGTGCCACAGCTTGCAATTAATATATTCATATTCTGTCCTCAATCCCCATAATAGCTTTTTCGCACATAGTCTTCCGCTGTCCAGTGTTCTCTGACACAGGCGCAGACGCCGTTATCCTCCACATAAACAGCCGGGAAAAAGCGGATAAACAACGGCGTCAGACACATCGTATAACCCCCCACCTTCTGATATACAATCCGGTCGCCGGGACACAGACCGGCCTGGGCTTCCATTGTAAAGAGTCTGTCGTTTTCCATACAGGTGAAACCGCAGACAACCTGCTTCTCCATTTTCTTTCTTTCCGGCGGCACGTCATATGACAGTTCTGTCATATGCTGGCCGGACTGCCCCTGATACAGTATTTTATGAAAATAAGAGCTTTTCCCATGCAGCGGATCGATATCGCTTCTGCTGCCGTCGGTCGTCACAAAACGGCCCGCATAAGTATCCTTACAGTCAATCACAGTCGTCACATATTCCACTGGCGGCGTAATCAGCGATGTCCCCGGTTCTACGACCAGCATCGTCTTCTCCGGCGCAAATGCAGCGGACAGCTCTTCCCTGACCGCCTTCATATAGTCCGGAAACTTCGGTTTATTTTCCATGCCGCCAAAATAGCCGCCGCCGATATCCACATAAGCAAGATCCAGTTTATATTCTCTCTGCAGCCTGCAGGCCATCCGCGCAAGCGCCCTGTAAACCTGCACGCTTCTCGTACGCGTACTGGCATGCAGGTGCAGTCCGGACAGCTTTACGCCCATTGTCCGCAGTCTTCTGACTGCAGCTTCCAATTCCCCTGTTTCATAAGAAAATCCAAACCTGCCGCCCGCTTCTCCGGCGGACGTCTCCCCCGGGCACATAGATTCCAGATCAAAATTTACACGCAGCCCCACCGTTACATTTTTATAGCCAGATTCTTCCAGCCAGTCCAGTTCCCGCCAGGCATCCAGATTCACGAGCGCGCCGTTTTTCAATGCATGAAAAAATGTCCTTTTCCCTTTGACAGGGCCATTGTAAATGATCTGGTCAAAACCAAGATAACGGGCCAGGTCATATTCATCTTCTGAGACAACCTCCGCATAAAATCCTGCGGTTTTCATCTGCGCCAATGCCCACGGCAGCGCATTTGTCTTAAAGGAATAGCCGACGACCGCATGATCCCAGTGCTCAGCCAAAGCCGTCTTTAACAGTTCAATTCCCTGACCAAGTTCTTTTTTATGAATCACATAACATGGTGTTTCCAACTGATTGTATTGCATAGCTCCTACCTTTGCTTTTCCCGTTCGTCCCACAGATACCCTTCCACAGAATCCGTCTCCACTGCCACATCGTCCTCTTTCAGCACGACCATGATTGTCCGCCAAAGGATTCGCAAATCCATCCCAAAAGTCAGATGCTCTACGTATTCCACATCTTTTGCAAGACGCGCGTCCCAGGCGATAAAATTGCGCCCGCTGACCTGTGCCAGCCCTGTCAGCCCCGGTCTCACCGTATGCCGCAGCCGTTCCCGCTCCGTATAATAGGGCAGATACCCTGTCAGCAACGGTCTTGGTCCGATGATACTCATGTCGCCTTTCCATATATTCCACAGCTCCGGCAGCTCATCCAGACTCGTTTTTCGCAGAAACGCGCCAAACGCCGTCAATCTCTGCGCATCCGGAAGCAATTCCCCGTTCTCGTCTCTTTCATCTGTCATCGTGCGGAACTTATACAGAGTAAAAATCCTTTCCCTATATCCCGGCCGCTCCTGGCGGAAAATCACCGGACTGCCCAGCTTTACCCGCACCAGCGCTGCCACAATCACAAACACGGGACTTAGTATAAGCAGCGCCAGCCCCGATAAAACTGCGTCCAGCAATCTTTTGATACACACTCGATACATAACGCCCTACTTTCCAAACACCTTTCTGATCACACTGATAATCAATTCCATATCTTCCGGCGTATTTTTGATATCACTCGGCAGGCAGAGACCACGGGAAAAGATATCTTCCGATATGCTTCCCTTTTCTTTGTGGGAGAAAAATTCACAATCCTTATAAAGCGGCTGCAGCTGCATCGGATTCCAGATATGTCTCGATTCTATATTCTCCGCCTCCAACGCCCGCATAACCTGCACCGGCGTGACGCCGCTCTCCGGCGCAATCGTTATACACGACAGCCAATTGTTGGCTTCTCCGTCCGGATTCATGGGGTTCATGGCAATCTCCGGTATATCGCGCAGCGCCTCCTGATACGTATGGTAAATATTCTGCTTTAAAGACCGGTGCAGATCCAGAGACTTCATCTGTCCCCGCCCAATCCCCGCATCCACATTGCTCATACGGTAATTATATCCGATATCATAATGCAGATAATACTTTTCCGACGGGTCATTGGCCTGCGTGGCAAGAAAACGCGCCCTGTCAATAGCCTTTTGGTCTTCTGATACAAGCATACCGCCGCCCGATGTGGTAATAATTTTATTCCCATTAAAGGAATAAATGCCAAAATCCCCGAAAGTTCCGGTCTGTCTGCCCTTATATGTAGCGGAAAGCGACTCCGCCGCATCCTCAATGACCGGCACCCGGTGTTTCCGGCAGATATCCATAATTTCATCCAGCTTTGCCGGTGTTCCATAAAGGTGGACACAAATCACCGCCTTGGGATGCGGGTATTTTTCAAACGCCCTTTCCAATGCTTCCGGCGACATGTTCCACGTATCCGGCTCCGAATCGATAAATACCGGCGTCGCCTTTTCATAGCAGACGGGATTGCAGCTTGCCGCAAAAGTCAATGCAGCGCAGAACACAATGTCCCCCTCGCCGATTCCCAGCAGCTTCACCGCCAGATGAATGGCGGCTGTCCCCGCAGAAAGAGCAGCCGCATAGCCTGCTTTCGTATATGCCGCGACCTCCTTTTCAAATGCATTTACATGAGGTCCTACCGGCGCAATCCAATTAGTGTCAAAGGCTTCCTGCACGTATTTTTTCTCCCATTCGTGCATCGTTGGCGACGCCAGATAAATTCTCTTCCTTTCCATAGCTAAACTCCTTCTTTCCCGCATATTGCGCAATTACAGCTTTTTTCAAGACTCAGGACTTCGGCGTATAAGTGGGAACGATCTCCTTCACAAGCTCCCGCACATCCGTCCGTTCGTCCTCCACCGCCTCCTTTAATCCTTTCAACTGCACAAAAAATTTCCGTTCGTCAAATTCGATCGGTTTTCCGATATGAATCAGTTTATTTTCCGTATCCTTCATTCCTTCTTCATTCATCAGCAGTTCTTCATACAGCTTTTCACCCGGACGCAGACCTGTAAATTCGATGCGGATATCATCATCAACTTTATAGCCCGAAAGGCGGATCAGATTCCTGGCTAAGTCCAGTATTTTCACAGGCTCGCCCATATCCAGGATAAAGATCTCCCCGCCCTTTGCATAAGCGCCCGCCTGCAGCACAAGAGACACCGCTTCGGGAATTGTCATAAAATAACGGATAATGTCGGGGTGTGTCACTGTCACAGGTCCGCCCGCCTCAATCTGTTTGCGGAACAGAGGGATCACGCTGCCATTACTGCCCAGCACATTGCCGAACCGCACCGCCACAAATTCTGTCTCATAATATTTATTAAACGTCTGTATAATCATTTCACAGATTCGTTTGGAAGCGCCCATGACATTCGTCGGGTTCACCGCCTTATCGGTCGAAATCATGACAAATTTCTTCACGCCGTTCATAGCCGCCGCCTGCGCCGTCTTCCATGTGCCGAATACATTATTTTTAATCGCCTCGTCAGGGCTTACTTCCATCAGGGGCACGTGTTTATGCGCCGCTGCATGATAGACAATATCCGGGCGGTACTCTTCAAAAATACGGTTCATCCGCTTGGTATTTCTTACCGAGCCGATCAGCACCAGCATATCCAGCCCGGGGTATTTGAGCAGCAGTTCCTGCTGTATTTCATAGGCATTGTTTTCATAAATATCCAGAATAATGAGCTTTCCCGGCTGATGGGAAGCGATCTGGCGGCACAACTCGCTGCCGATCGAACCACCTCCGCCTGTGACAAGCACTGTCTTGTCCTTCACATAACCCAGAATAGAATCGAGGTCAACTTTAATGGGGTCTCTGCCAAGCAAATCTTCCACATCCACATCCCGCAGTTTGCTCACGTCCACTTCCCCGTTCACAAGCTGGTACATACCAGGCAGCGTACGCAGTTTGCAGTTTGTCTGTCCGGCGATTTCCACGATCTCGCGGATGGTCCTGCGGCCCGCGGAAGGAATGGCAATGATAATCTCGTCGATACCAAACAGTGCCGCATTTTCAACAATTTTATCCCTGCCGCCCACAACCTTGATACCCTGTATAAATCTCCCATGTTTATGCGGGTCGTCATCGATAATGGCTTTGATGCGCATGGTACTGAAGTAGCTGGAATTGATCTCTTTTATAATCGTGTTTCCCGCATCTCCTGCACCTACAATCATGACGGAAATGCTGTTGTTTTTATTATGCCGTCTGCGCCTCTTCTCCCGTGCAAAACGATAGGCAAACCGGCTCATCATCGTCGCCCCCACGAGAAGAAAAGCATTGAAGAAATAATAGCTTTTGGGCACGTCTCTGTCAAATACAAAAAGCGTGACGCCCTGCAGCGCGGCGCTGGCAAAAGATGCAACTACGATATTCTGCATCTCGCTCACTCCCGCATAAGCCCATAAGCTGTGATACAACCTGAAAAAGTAGAAAAGCAGCAATGTGATCAGGATGCTGACCGGAAGATGTTCCCACACGGCATCGATAAAGTATCCCGGTATATCATCCAGCCGGAATTCAAACCGCAGCAGCAGTGCCAGAAAATTGCTGCAGCATACCGCAATAATATCATAGGCAACCAAAAACGCCCTTCTTGTAACCAGTTTATAATTCAGTTCTATCTTTTTCATAACCGTCCTTCTTCATAGCCACGTCCTGCTGCGCCGTAGGTTTAATACCGCGCCGTCCTGCTGCGGCTCTTTTGACTCTATGATGTCTGCCCTTTTTCATCCTGCCTGCCCACCAACGGCGTCAGCGCAATCAAAAATGCGAAGCCAACCGGAATGCTGGGATGAAAAATCCACTCCGTAACACCGGCAATCATAAAGGATATTATCACAACAACTGGATAAATGGCAAAATTTACCGCCCTGCAGCTGCGTTTATAATATACGATGCTGTACAACACCCCGCCTGTCACAACCAGAACAAACAAAATACCTATAGGAATCCCATGGTCGTATGCCACCTGCATATAAGAATTATGGGCATGATACAACGTAATATTCTCGTCTACATCCTCCACAAGCATAGAATCATGTCCGGTCATATTCAGGTGCGTATAATAAATGCGGAACAAATCAAATCTGCCGTTGGAAATATCTCCTTCATCAGGATTATGGAACGTATAATCTTTCATTGTATAGATCTGTCCATCCCGCTCCTCCGCCGCAATTATATTGTCGTTGAAAATAATTTCCCCGTCTTCGCCGACGGTACGATCCCCCGGCCCGCTGACAGCGCCTGTAATTTCGGTCAGATTGATGTCAACGCCAATCCATTTTTCCAGAAACGTCTCTCCAAGCTGGGCGATATTCATATATTTGCTGGAATCCATCTCTTCCTTTTTCATGATCCTGTCGCTGAACCATTCGGCCCCGGTAATCCATACCGGCCTGCCGACAATAGCCGGACCGCACCGCGTCACCGTATAAATGACCGGAAATACAAGCAGCGCCGGACTCACCACCAGCAATATTTTATACAGCATTCCTTTCAGACTGTCCCTGTAATAACAAAACTCTGCCAACAGAAAAGCGGCAACGGACAAAACCGCCACGGACAGCGCCGCCGTTCTGGACAGCGTCATAAATAAATAACTGCTGACCGCCCCCAGCGTAAGCCACTCAAAATAAATTTTGCGGAAGAAAATCACTCCCTTTTCCCTTGTCTTGGCAAGAATGCAGCTCACCGTACATGCAAAGACAAGCATCCAAAAAAGCCCTGCCGTAGCGACAGAGGAAAACCATCCCGGATATCTGATAAATTCAAAGCTATAATAAGGACGGAACAAAGCGGCCGTGCCAAACATCAGCCAGAATGCCAGAATACAACCATAACAGAAGTTTTTCAAAAAGCGGTTCATCTTCTCTGCATCAAACTGATAGAGATACAGACTCGTAAAAGGAACCGCTACGGAAAAAGGCCACGTCCTCGTATTGCGGAAAATGACCATGCCGGCAATAAATGAAAACACAAGCCAGCCATATGCCGAAATATGCGTGCAAATCTCCCTTCTGCGGATTCTGACCGCTAAGACGGACAGAAGCTTGATATAAATCCATACCACCACTGCGCTGAGCACATACAAAACCAGCTCTTTGGCGTCTCTATGCTCCCGGAACGTTCCCGCAATCCATACCGCTGCCGCTGCCGTCTGTAAATAACCGATCCATGCCTTCTGCAGCTCTTCCCTGCGGTACATGCATAAAAGAGCGATACCGAAAGCGGCGTTCATTACCCTGGTTGCAACGGAGTGTCCATATTCACTGCCGGAATTATAATAATACAACGTCATCAGACAGATGCAGGCATAGCAGCAAATCTGTACCGCATCTATGCGGAAGGAAAGGCTTCTGCTTTGCTGCGCGATCTGCCGAAAAGAGATATGGTACATCCAGTAACTCATCGTCACGCCAAACAGGACGCAGGCTGCTGCATAAACGCCCTTGTCCCAGATGGTGCCCCCAAATACGCCCTGTACTACGGCAAAATAAAAAAATACTGCCACAAACAGCCAGATCAAGACACAGGCGGCTTTTTTTATTCTATTTTCTGTTTTCTCCTCCTGCCTCGTCAAACTGTTCATTTTCTTCCCTGCCCATATGTCTGTGTTTGATCAAATCCGCCACGACAACGCCTATGAGTAGAATTAGACTGTCGTAAAATAGAATCTGTGGAATGGTTAACGGAATCTTATAAATATAGCGGATATTAGCCGATGCATCCTCTATCACAACCGGACCGTAATAAAAATGCTGGTTTTCCAACGGACCGTTGCCGGAAAGGGACCGGTAATGCAGAACCGGAGGCATATCCCCAAAATCTTCACACTGTACGCTGACATAATACCGCGCTCCTGCCTTCAGCTTCAGGTTCACCACAATATCCGTCAGTTCGCCGTCCTTCATCTCGCTGATCTTTTGCGGATAACTGGCAAATTCCTGCAGACCTTCGTCAAAAAAATGCAGATACAGAGTGCCCTGATTGGCCTGTCCGTCCAGTTTACCGATGTCCACGCCAACCGATTTGATCTCGTCATACTGCGGGATAAATTCCTGGATCGCCGCCACTTCCCCGACTGGCCCTGTGTTCATACTATAATCTGCCGCTGTCCGCGATATCTTTTCATCCTTTATTACGCCTGCAGGCCAGATTAAAAGCCATCCGGCCGCCACGCAGAATAATATTACATACCTGTAAATCGGTTGTTTCGTTTTCCATGTCATTTTCGCGTTATCTCATAAATTTTAAAATCATTGTGCTCAATCCCATAGTTTCCCATAAATGTACGCTTCCAGCCATGCGCCGCCAGATATTCGTCTGTCGGCGCAGGCCAATAGATCGTATCCAAAAGCCAAATGGTATCGTGCCTGTCCGTGTCCAAATCTACGTCCTGCCACAATACTTTCTGCGAATCATCCCAGTAATAATCATAAATAAACTTATAGCTTTCATAATTATAAGCAATGATATCATTTTCTCCTACATGCTCTTTGAGAAAATTCTCTGTCTCCTCCGTATGCGTCCATTCGTATTCGCGGTACACGGACTGCCCATAGTCCACCAGTCCCGCACAAAACAAAAACAAAAGCAGCGCGCAGTAAACCGCTCTGCCCGCATACCGTGACAGACTGACGGCCAGAAACAGCGCCACCAGTCCCATACACGGCAAAAGGTAACGCACGATAAAAACCGGGCGCAGCAGAGCAGAAGCAGCAATGCCTGTCAGCGCAGTGCACACCGGTACCAGCACAAGCAGCAGTGCATAAATCCCGGCCTTTTTCTCTCTTTGGGCAATCATGCAGAGTGCGCACACAATCCCCGTAAGCAGAAGCAGGACCCAGACTGCGCTCGTCCACGGAATATCCATGCCAAACAAAAACGGGAAAAATTCTTTTACCGTCTCTCCTGTGATCTCTTCAATCCAATAGTTCCGGGATACCCCTTTGACCTGCAGACGCATGTAAGGCATCCAGGGCGCGAACAAAAACAGCGAAGCCGCCACCGAGACAAGCCATTTTAGCAATTCTTTTTTCTTCGTAAACACAAGCGCAAGAAACAGAAAACCATAAATCAGAATCGCAGAGACGAATGCAAAATAATGCGTGTACGCGCAGGCAGCAGAAGTCAGTATAACGCCCGCATAATAACGCCATTTTCCCTCTTCATATGCTTCGTAAGACCACAATGCCATAAAGGTAACAAAAAAAATAGCCCAGGAATACATTCTGACCTGCACCGCATATTCCATTGTGCATGGAATCACACCCAATAATAGATTGAATAAAAGCGCCGCATGAAATCCAAAACGCTTCCACACGATACCTGCCCCCCATGTCATGCATAACGCCATGGGAACGATCGATACCACCTTCAGCGACAACAGACTGCTTCCAAAAACAAACGTAAAACACTTCGCTATCAGATAATAAAGCGGCGGATGCACATCGGAGGCGGTTCCATGCAGAATGCCTCTAAAATCAGACTGCAGCAGTTCGACCGTAAAGGCCTCGTCCGTCCATATGTTGTTGTTAAAGCAAAGCGAAATATACGCCAACATAAAAAATAACGCAGAGACCGCCAGCATCCCTTTTTTCTGTTTTTGCGTGATTTTAATCTTCATCCTTATTTTCCTTTTGCCCGATCACTTCACGGATCACATATTGGGGAGAATTATTGAGACTGATATAAATCCTGCCCACATATTCGCCGATCAGTCCAAGCATCAGCATGATCATTCCTCCAATAAAGACAACCGCCGACATCAGAGAACTGAATCCAAGAGGAACGGCGGGATTCAGCAGACGTTTGACAATCGTATAAATACCATACAAAAAGCCGGAAACGGCGCAAAATACGCCTACCAGTGTGGCAAACCGCAGCGGTTGTATGGAAAATGCCGTAAAACCGTTAAACCACAGACCAAGCAGCGCTTTCATCGTATAACCGGAATGTCCTACTTCTCTCTGTCTGTGCCGCACATCCACATTGCCGATATTTTTCGTTGTCCGCAGCACCAGTCCGATCACATAAGGATAGCAGTTTTCATAACGGACGACCTCATCGATCACAAACCGCCTTGCTGCAAAATAACTTGATATATAAAGCTCTCTCGGTTTCCCCAGCATAAAGCGGGTCATAATTTCGTTCACCCTGCTGCCAAAATTACGAAATGCGGAATGCTGCTTATTGGAATAGCGGGCATATACCACATCTCTTCCCGCTTCAATCTCCGCCAGAAATTTCCCCGCATCCGCAGCAGGCGTCTGTCCGTCGTCGTCTAGGCAGAGCACGATATCCCCCGTCACATGCCGGAAGCCCGCCATCAATGCGGCATGCTGCCCAAAATTTCTTGCCAGAGAAATTGCCGTTATATTGTCATATTTTTCACATAATTCTCTGATTACCCGCAGCGTGCCGTCCGGAGAACAATCATTCACCAGCACAATCTCATGCGTGTACGCGGGCAGACCTTTCATCGCTGCGCGTATCTCTTCCACAACCTGCCGCAGTGTAAGTTCCGAACGATAACAGGGAATCACAAAACTGACTTTATCCATGATAGCCCTCCTGCGGATTGATAATGCGCATTAAAATCAAGTCCTTATACACGCCGCGGATACAGACTTCGTCTTTTAAATAAGCCTCCTGCATAAACCCCGCCTTCTCATAGGCCTTCCTTGCAATCTCATTATCTGCAAGAACCCGCAGAAATATTTTATGCAGATGCAGCTTTTCAAATCCATATCTGGTAATCAGGCGAATACTTTCGGAGCCAATCCCCCGCCCCTGCTGCAACTCTTCACCGATAAAAATACCAAACTCAGCCCGTCTGTGCGTCTGGTCGATATCCCGCAGATAGACACTTCCTACATCCATTGCCGCATCCAGACTGTAAATAATAAACTGCTCCACAATACCCGTTTCTACTTTTTTGCGAAGCCATTCCCTGTGACTTTCCGGTGTGAAAAGCGTCTGGTATATGAAATTCCTTCGTATATGGTCGCTGTTGCGCCAGCGGACGATATGATCCGTATCCGCATCCGTGATTGGCCGCAGCGCCACATGTTCCCCTCTGATAATTTCCTGATTCACTTTTTTGATTCCTTGTCTGTTTTCTGTCTCCGTCCATCGTATCCGGCAGCCCCGCGCAGCACTACTGCTTCGCTGCGGCGCCGACAATCTGAAATACGGTGAAGCATCCGCATCTGTCTGTTTCCTCTATCACAATCTCCGTCCCCTTCTGCCTGTAAAACGCAAGCAGAAAATCGGGGCTTCTCTCCGGTTTCGTATGATCTGCCACAAAAAACGCATTCCCTGCAAGAAGCGCCGACTGCGCGCTTTCCAGTCCCGCCTGTTCTCTCTTCCTGGCGGCAAGGGGACTTTTCACACACCAGCCGCCCGCCAGATCAAAATTCCGGTAACCCGGCCCGGTATCGGAAAACATTTTTTCGGAATACGCCACTGAAGAGTAGACATCCAGATAGTAATAATTCTCCGGTCTTTTCCTACAATACTGCTTCCATGACTGCCACTGCACGTTTACCGCCTCCCGCTGCGCATATTGTCCCCTCACAGTCTGTACTTGAGAAAACGCCGTGCACAACAGTAATATCACATACAAAGATAGTATAGCTGATTTTTCTAATTTTTTCCACTGAAATACGGCCGCGCCGGACAGAAAATAGAACCCCAGCATTGTCAGCTCCATCAAATAGAGTGGATGCGTCACGCGCGCAACCATTCTGCCCCTGTATAGCAGAAACAGCCACAGAGCCGACCTGAGTCCAAACAGCAGCGTGATCTTTCCCAGAAGCAGCCGGTTTTTAGTGGCCAGCGCCGCTCTGATCAGAAAAAAGTAGGATGCGACTGCAAAAAGGTCAAAAATCAATTCCTCGCCATGCAAAAAACGGTATCCATAGGCATAGACGCTCTCGTATAGTCTTCTGAAAATCCCCATCCCCTGATGCGATGCGGCATATTCCGCAATTTCATGCATCATCCCCGCGTCAATCGCATCATCCAGGTCAAAATTATAATTGTCCAGCAGCGTATACTGCGCCTCTGACAATCCTATAGAATCATAAAACGCCCTGTGTTCCTCGTACGCAGGGATGCCATAAAAATCATATACCCTTGTCCTGTCATCGAAAAACTGCCGGAATGCATTCCACTGCGCACTCCCATAGGCAGCTTTGTCTGCCGCCAGACCCGCCATCATCAGTATCCCTGTTGCCACAGCCAGCAGCGCATACCCTTTGACAGTCTGTATCGCCGCTTTGCTGACAGCCGTTTTCTTTTCCGTCTGATCCGCCTTCCACTGGTCCGCCACCCGCAGAAAGGCGGCCAGCGCCAGAAAAGGACAGAGCAGCAACAGCATTTCCGTCCGCAGAAAAAACGCCAGCACAATCAAACAGACCGTCACGATATGATACCGGTAAAACCGCGCCTCTCCCGGGGAGGGCCCCATACAGAGACGGACCAGCGCCCCGCAGGCCAGCAGACCCGCCGTCACCGTATACTGGACAAAAATCCATTCGTATAAAAAAAGAATGCCCGCCGCCGCCGTAATCAGGCACTGCGCCGTCAGCTTTCCTGTTTTGCTGCGTAAAGACGCGGATACGCTGTACACCACAATCCAAAGCGCTAAAAACTGACTGCCGCACAAAAATATTCCATACCAGGGAATCGCCGGAAGCAACCGGTAAAACAGACTAACCAGCCAGCCAAGCGGATATAGCATTTGAATAGTATGCCCATCCGGCGTACCGGTATAAGCGCCGGATAAAATATCCTTCATCGCGCTGTCATCATTCAGGTCATAATAAAAATCAAAGCATATGGCCAGAATGACCCACAGACCGATCACAAAAAGAGCGGCAAACCCTCTGTCTCTCCATTTCTCTTTTCCGGACAGCGCAGTCAGTCTCATACGTGATAGAACTCCTTCACTTTTCCTGTAATATAGGAAACTTCCTCTGCAGTCAGCTTGTAAAACATCGGGAGCCGGCAAAGCCGCTCGCTTTCCCGCGTCGTATATTTGTCTGTTCCATGAAATCTGCCAAATTTCAATCCTGCAGGCGCCGTATGAAGCGGTATATAATGAAATACGGCCAATATACCGTTGTCTTTCAAAAATGCCAGCAGACGGGTACGCTCCTGCAAATCCTTTGCTTTGATATAAAACATATGGGCATTGTGCACACAATCCTCTGGAACTGTCGGAAGCTCTATGAGGCCTCTCTCCCGCAAAGGAAGCAATTCTTCATAATACTGGTTCCACAGAGAAAGCCGGTGATTGTTGATCTCGTCTGCCATTTCAAGCTGTGCCCATAAATATGCGGCATTCATATCACTCGGCAAGTAAGAAGAACCGTAATTGACCCATGTATACTTATCGATCTGCCCACGGAAAAATTTACTGCGGTTCGTCCCTTTCTCCCGCAGGATTTCCGCTTCTTCCACATATTTTTGATCCCGGATCAGCAGTGCGCCGCCCTCGCCCATACTGTAGTTTTTTGTCTCATGAAAACTGAAAGCGCCGAAATCGCCAAACGTCCCCAGCGCCTTTCCCTTATAAGTTGACATAATTCCCTGAGCCGCATCTTCAATCACAAACAGACCGTGCCGCCCGGCAATGTCCATAATCGTATCCATTTCACAGGCCACGCCCGCATAGTGCACCGGAACAATCCCCTTTGTTTTCTCCGTGACGGCTGCCTCAATCAGCTTTTCATCGATGTTCATCGTATCCGGCCGGATATCTACAAATACCGGCACCGCTCCCCTGAGCACAAATGCATCCGCCGTAGACACAAACGTATAAGCCGGCATAATCACTTCGTCTCCCGGCTGGATATCTGTCAACAGGGCAGCCAGCTCTGTGGCGTGGGTACACGATGTCGTCAGCAGACATTTCCCCGTGCCGGTGCGCCTTTCAATCCATTCGCTGCATTTTCTTGTAAATTCACCGTCTCCGCAGATCTTCTGTTTCTCCACGGCCTGGCTGATATAATCCAGTTCTTTTCCCGTATAAGGCGGAATATTAAAAACAATCATACGACTTCTCCTTCTGATTTTCTAATAGTATATCGTAACCTTTTCATTGCGGAATATCTGCCGGTATCCATGACGGCCCATGAACTCCTCAAGAAGCGCCGCTTTGCCATCAATCGGCACATAGGCGTTCCCCATTATCACGACAGGCCTTACCGTATCAATACTGCCCTCTACCTGGGCAAAATCGCGCTCCCAAAATGCCATATTATAAGACTCCAGATTCGTCCACGTACTGGTAAGCGCGCAGGGCGCATCCAACAGATAAGAAAGACCCGGTACGTCACCGTATAAGATCACCGTTTTATCTTTCAAGTCTGCCATCTCCCAGAACGCAAACACTTCTTCCAGAGCTGCCGCGTTGGAACGCGTCGTATACATACCCCTTAGTATACCATTATTTTCTATTTTTGCATCCCTTTTTTCTGTAAAACTGCCGTCCCGGAATACAAACACCGTCCCGAACCCGGCGCTCTGCACCGCAAACACAAGCAGGCAGCCCGCCGCTGCCATGCGTACCGGAAACTTCCGCGGCAGAAATTTGTCCAGAAAATACAGTGTCACCGGCGCAATCAAAAACAGATCATTGATCACCGGATAAGAACGGTTATTACTTCCCAGAGGCAGAATGAGAATCGTCACTGTCATCAGCAGCGCCAACAGCTTTTCCTGCTCACTCGTATCTTTCCGCAGAAGCGCCAGTACATTGCAGACAAGCGCAGCCGTATTAAACAGGCTGACCCACCAGAAAATCGAAAAATACGTATGATAATCAAAGCCGAACATCCCCCGTCCATAGGCAAAACGCAACAGTATCAGAAAACCCGCCGTAAACAGTGCTTTCTTTGCCGCCATGTACCTGCCTCTTCTGACTGCAAACAATAAAATCCCGGCCCCTGTATATAGCAGAAAAAGTATTCCCCATTTCATGCTGCCCACATAATCAATAAAAGCGCCGGCTATCATTTCACCCGTGGAGTACCCGCTCGCGCCGCCCGACATCGTCTGCAGCCCTGACAGCATCGTGAAATAACCCGCCAGACCGTACTGTAATTGTATCATCAGCAGAAACGAGCCGATTCCCGTTATATAGCCGGTCACACAATACAGCGTATCGGCCGCCACTTCGGGAAACTTTCTTTTTTTCACAAACCCGTCATACCACAAAGCCAGAATCAACGCCATATGGGTCAGATTGGAAAATCTGGCGCCCACGCCGATGCCCAGCACGAATCCCGCCGTCACATAAAACAGCTTTTTTCCAGTGCGGATTCCCTGGAACAAAAGAACCGTACCCACAGCCAAAGCCAGATATGTGAGATAATTATATAAAATCACATGCGGACACCAGCACAGAAAAATTGCCAGCAGCTCCCCGGCAAACACAAATGGAAACGGAATCTTTCCTTTCAAAAAATACCATGCGCATAACGCGATACCGCTGACCACGAGAGAACAGTACAGATTCATGCCAAGCATTGTGCCGCCAAGCGGCAGCTTTGTAAAAAAATGCCCCACGCCATTGGCAAGGTAGCTTACATATACCCACATACCGTCCTGCTCCCCAAACCAGCGGAAACAACCAAGATTATATCCCGTATCGCTGATATCGACTCCCTGTGTTATATGCCGCAGCGGAAGCAGCAGCAGCAGCAGCGGGCAGATGTATTTTTCTAATACTGATTTTACTTTACTGTTCATTGATTCCCTCTTGATCGCAATTTTTCTATCCCGGACAGGCAGACCATTTGCCGCAGTTCATTGACACGCCTCGTATTTTTCTGCGGGGAGTATGACAACTGCATTGATGAATAACCATTAAGCTGCCGCGGAAGTGAGACTATAAATCGTCGAAGCCTCTGCTGAACACGATTTAGCCCCAATGGCTCACTGAGCGTTTGGCAGCGCTGGTTATGAAGAAATCCAGTTGTCATACTCCCATTTCGTATAATTATAGGAAACGTCTTTCACCGTTTTCGTTTGCGCCGTCCGCATGCTGCGCATGCAGCGCAATTCTCCCTACGCCCGAAAACAGCGCCTGTCTCACAAAATCCACCGACATACACGCAAGGTAAACTCCGATCATGCTCACAATCCAGTGCGGCACAAAAAGCGGGGTGTCGGCAAACCGCAAAGTACCCAGCCAGTCGGGCCAGCGGTATCGCAGATCTATATGCTCATGAATCAGATATACCCCAAAGGAAGCGGAAGCGGCCCTGCAAACTATAGCAGACAATTTCCCTTCCGCAATCCGGACGCCGCGGAAAGCTGAGAATAAAAAAATGGCGGCCAGCAGGCAGAAAATGCTGTTGTATTGATACTGTCTGTTGATAAAATCTCCCAGGCTGCCCGTTTTTGCATAGAATGCATGCACCGCCAAAAGACTGCCGAAAATCAACAGACTGCATATGACATACCCCATCAGGGCAAAGCGAATTCTCGGTTCAAAGCGGCGCACATAAACGCCGATGAGATAAAGGCACAGAAACCAAAGCGCGTCATATCCCAATCTGTCAACAGGCAGTTTTACGGGCAGGATACTTTTACTGACGGACAAGAACAGCAAAAGCAGCAATATGCCCTGCCGGTATGTCTTTTCCGGCAGCCTGAAAAGCGCGTCGTTCATCAGCGGCGCCAACAAGTACATAAGCACATATGCCGTTACAAACCAATAATGTTCCTCTATGACCGGAAACAGATAGAGCATCGCCCGGTACAAATCAATCTGTGAAAAAGGTATCACGCCCAAAAGCGTCAAAACAGCCGCTATGCCTGCGGAATAAAAAAATACCTGCAGCCACAGCCTTACCACTTTCAGCGGCCTGTAATCACCTGCAGATAAAAAATAGGCGCTAATTAATACATATACATTGACGGCGGGAACACAAAATGCCTCCAGAACCCACGCAGTCAGACCCGCGCCCGTATATGCCGACTCCGGCTGCGGCAGGATCCCGCCTTTATCAAGATAATGCAGCGTGATAATCATCAGCATTGCGACTATACGCAGTAGTTCATAGTTGGCTTCCCTTTTTCTCATATCCGTTCTCCTGCGATCTGCAAAGACATTTACACAAGCTGCAGCAGCGCTTCCGCAATCCGCCCTGCTCCTTTTCCGTCCGTCAGCTCCTTCATCTGTCTGCGCTGACGGCTGCGCAGACTCCCGTCCTGCTCCAATCTGCACAGCTCCTCCGACAACGCCGACAGCGTCCTCTCCTCCTCTTTTGTAACATCGCCCGCATTCCTGATTTCTGTCATCTCCGCAAAGCGCTGTGCCATCCGCCTCTGGTTTTCGGCAAAATAGAAACATACCACCGGCAACTGCATACTGCACAGCTCATACATCGTACCTCCCGCAGCGCTGACAGCCGCATCACAATTTCCCATAAGTTGTGACATGCTTGTCACATTCTCATGTACAACAAAATCCGCGGATCCTTTTGCAAGCGCCCGCAGCTCTATTTTATTTTCTGCAAACGGGCCGCAGACAATATGATAGCGCACTCCCTTGTGGAGCCCCCGGCGCTTCTCTTCCGCCAGTCTCCGGCACAGCTTTCCTGCCACGTCCGCGATATCCCCGCCTCCGGTCGTAATCAGCACATCCGATACCTTCTCTCTTACTCTGCTCCGTATTCCCTGACAGAACTCTGCCCGCAGCGGCGCATAGCGGCATCCCAGCAGATATTTTTCCGGCGCCGTGATGCCTGACTGCGCATACCATTCTTTGTAAGGCAGGCTGTCCCCGTATATATTATAATTAATCAGCATATTTACCGGGTAAACGGGCTGCCCCATATCGTCCATATAAGCAGTCTTTGTCCATCTTCCGATTTCCTGCATATAATTTTCAGTCACAAAATAGCTGTCCACCAGTATCACATCCGCGGCGTTTTTCTCGTAAAATCTGTGAAATGCTGGCTGCTCAGCCTCCATATCGCAAAAAGAAGTGCCCAGAATATGATTTTGATAACCGCGCTCTTCCAGCATCTGCCGTGTCTCTTTACCGGCAGTGACAAAAACTACTTCCGCTCCTGCCCCCCGCAGAGCATCCGCAATGGAAAGGCAGCGCATAATATGCCCCATGGCAATCTCCCGGTTGCCGTCGGCGCGAATTATGATACGCATGTCATTACCTCCGTTCCATAGGAAACGACTAAAGTCGTTTTCTATGAATATTTTTTCCCGACAGCCGTCTGCCTGCAAAACCCGCGCCCTTCAATCCTTTATCACCCGCACTGTCTCAAAAGCCTCCACATACTGCCCGCCTGTCACACCGCCCCACCTGGCTGCCACTGCACGCAGCATTTCCAGGGAGCGGGGATGGGGGTATTCGCACAATTCCGTCACATATTCCCGCATTGCACGCAGTTTTTTTTCAAATTGAACGGCCGACAGTTTTACGAATACATTCGGCGAAAACTGGCTGTCTCTATAAGAGAAATTCCATTCCGTGGAAGAAACCGTCTCAAAAGCATAGATCTCTCTTACCGGCTGGTCCGCCATCGGCCTGGTGGCTGTAAGCACCGCCCGGTACGTAATCTGATGATCTACATTCAGATCTCCCCCATGATGTGTATACACAATCGACGGCCGAAGCTGCCCAATCCGTTTTTCTACCGCTTTCACAATATCCAAAAGCGAGACGGTGTCAAAACGGTTATCCGCAAAATTCTCAAAATACACTTCCCGGATGCCTACCGCGGCAGCCGCTTTCAACGTATTGTGATGCAGCCGCTCCACTGCCTTAGCCCCGGCGTCCTCTCTTGTGTCAAATCGGGATGTCTGCCCTTCTCCCAGAATGAGGGCATACACCGCATCCCCCGCTTCCGCATGTCTGGCAATTGTACCGCCTACACCCAATATTTCATCATCCGGATGGGCTGCCACAATCAGAATATTCATAACTTATCCTTCCTTTTCAAACACCACCTGCGCCGTCACTTTTCCGCCTTCATACGCCGCCTTAGAAAACCGCAGCTTATAGCCGCCCAATTCCACAAACGCATTGGGATATCCCTCGCCATCCAGCATGCGGATATAATCATAAATCGTCCTCTCATCCATTTCCGGCAGCAGTCTTCCGTCTTCCGGCCTGCGCCGCCGAAAGATCACCGCATCGCCCTTCTGCGGCACAGGAGTGGGATTTTGTTCTAATATATACGGTATCATTTTGGTAAATATCGTATCCGAAGCCCGGCGCAGAATTTCGTCCGCCGTGCCGCATAGCGTCAGATCTTCCTTCATGTAAATATCACCCGTGTCCAGCCCCTTGTCCACATGAATGGCAGACAGCTTTGTATGGCTGTGCCCCCGTACGATCAGGTTTTGCAGCGGACTGCCGCCCCTTCCATAGGGCAGATCCGTCATATGGAACACAATACAGGTATATTCTGCAAACACCGATTCCGGTATCCGATAGGACCAGTGCGGGAAAAACACATAACGGGGTCTTATCGCCTCCAACGTTTCCGCCGTCAGCTTTTCTTTTTCAGTTATGACGGTTATGTCATATTTGTTTGCATACTGCGCTTTGCATTTTAACGCATATTCCACATTCCAGGATTTTTGCGCACAAATGACAAAAGCGCTCCGCCTGGCAGTCGTTTCCTGCCGATGTTCCTTTTCCAGCTCCACATACCCGTCCCTGTCCGCCGTAACGGTAAAACCACATTTTTCAAATACTCTGACAGATGCCGGATTGCTCTTTTTCACCTGCGCGGTAAACCAACGGATATCCGCATCTGCGGCATACTCCATCTCTTTCAGCATAGCTGTCCCATATCCCTGTCCCCGCATCTGCGCCGCAATGGAATAATCAATTTGCGCCCGGCCATCTTCCACATCCAGACGTATCTGTCCAATCGGCTTTTCCGTTTCGCGCGTCGAATCTGACATATATGTCATTTTTATGCAGGCAATATAGATACGGCAGTTTTCATCACGCAGTTTTCTTCCAAACCACTGCGCATGCTCTTCCCATGTAATCTCCTGCTGGCAAAACGCATTTCTTCTGACGTCCATATCGTTTGCCCACGAAAACAACAACTCCGCATCGTCCTTTGTGGCATTCCTTAAAAAAACAGAATTTATCATTCTATCATCTCCATCTGCAGCGGCGTTCCGCGTTTCAAATCCCTTACCGCTCTTTTTCCGAGAACGGTATCATAATATCTGGGCGCCATTCCGTATGCCGGCCGAATCACCCTTATATTCTCAGGTGTCAGTGCTTCGCCTGCCTTGATATCCTCCACCACAAACAGGGATCTGCGAAAGCCCAGATTGCCTCTCTCCGATTCCGTAGGGCCGAAAACAGCCCGGCCAACCGCTTTCTCTGCCATCCGTACATCCCGCACCATAACGGCAAATTCCTCCGGTTCCATAGAAAACGACGCATCCGGATTGCGAATGCTCCGGTCAAGGCAGAAATGCTTCTCAATGATACTGCCGCCCATAGCTACCGCCGCCACGGCTCCGACTGACCCCATCGAATGGTCAGACAATCCTACCGGAAGATCAAACTTCTCCTTCATCGCCTGCATAGCCGCCAGATTCATATCGTCCGAAACGGCAGGATAGGCGCTTGCACAGCGCAGAAGGGCGAGCTGCTGATTGCCTGCTCTGTGAACCGTTTCTACAGCCTCCTCGATTTCCTGCAGACTGCCCATCCCAGTCGACATAATAATTGGTTTCCCTTTGGAAGCCACATAGCGGATGAGCGGAATATCCACCAGTTCAAACGAGGCAATCTTATAAAAATCCATCCCCATACCTTCCAGAAAGTCCACCGACGTTTTGTCGAAAGGCGTGGAAAAAAAATCGATCCCCGCCCGCTCTGCCTCTTCCTTCAACTGCGGCTGCCATTCCCATGGCGTATATGCCTTCCGGTACAGGCCGTATAAATTCTCTCCCTTCCACGTACCGGCAGTAATATTGAAATATGGATTATGACAGTCAATGGTCATTGTATCCGGCGTATAGGTCTGTATCTTCACACAATCTGCTCCGGCTTCCTTTGCCGCGTGGATGATTTCTCTCGCATGTGCAATGCTGCCTGCATGATTGGCCGACATCTCTGCTATGATATAGACAGGCGCGCCGTCTCCGATCTGCCTGTTATGAATGGTTATTGCGCTCATTTTCCATCACCTCTTATTCCCATTTTGCCCACAATGCCATGTCTTCCGTCACTTTGCTGTCATGGCTGATCTCTTCTTCCAGCCTTTCGTCATACCATCCCTGAAAAGACATCCCGTCTTTGTCCTGTGAAATCGTATATGTATTGATTGCCGCACCGACGCTTGCACCTTCTTCCAGATACACTGTTTTCACAATCGTATCTCCATCTACAAAATTCATCCGGTAAAAGGTTTTGCCATGCAGCCACACATCATCCAGAAACTGTTTGCGAATGTAGATAAAATCCAGTAATTGATCCACACCATCGTCAAAGCTGCCCTCCCAGAACACATTGTCGTCTTCCCATCTGGCCCGGTCCATTAAAGCGGAGAAGCGGATTCTATCCGCATCTTCCCTGATCTTTTTCTCCGCCTCTGTTTCCAGATAAGGCTTAAAATATTCTTCATAATACTGGATGACACAGGCCATAAACTCTTCGCGCTGGTCCAGGCCCGGATTCAGCTTGATCAGTCCCCGCGGCTCTCTCCACATCTCATTAAATACGATATTTCCGAATGCAATATCATAGTCCCATACGGGCCCTTCATATAATACTGCGTTCCCATCCAGAATATCGATGTAAAAATAGGAACTGCCCGTATTCCCGTCATGGTTTTTTGATATTTGTTCAATCAGATATTTTCTGATAAAGGAATCCAGGTCAATCAATTCCGAATAGTGCTTTCTTCCCTGGGGCGTATCACAGTATCCGTCTTCGCTTTCTATGGCGCTGTGAAGTGCCTGCATGTAATTTTTAATATTTAATATCTGCTTTTCCGTTGCTTTTTTCGGATAAATAATGTCAAACTGCGCGCCGTTTTCCGTTATAAATGCACATTCCATACCGGCATATCTATCTTCGTTGTCTTCTTCCCGGAGCAGATAGCCGACATTTTCATCCTCCGGTATCCCATCCGGCATTCGATACCCTTTTTCACCGGTGCGCTCATAATACTGCATGCCGCCTTTTCGTTTCCATGTATCCTGCCGGTCCCGGCCGACGGAAATCCGTTCCTGTGAAGCCTCGATCCCTTCTGTCAACAGATACAGGCCCAGATATTCTCCATTTACATAAAAATTAACAAATTCACTCTGCGGCGAATGCGCAAGTCCGAGATCCGCAGCCATATCATACACAAATTTATTTCTGATATAGGATACATCCTGCGCATTGGATACTGCGATGTACTTATACCCCGTATCCATTCCCAAAACGGATGCCGGCTCCTTAAAGTCCAGCAGCCATGACTTTTTACTGTTATTATCCCAGGACCCATTTCCATGTCCCTTGAATTTTATCGTATCGTTCATCAGAGTCCTCGCCTGCGCATCATAAATGCAGACATTTCCCTCTACTTTTAAATCCCGATCCTGCAGCAGTCTGTCCAGAGTTTCTTTCGTTTCCACAAAAACAGTCGGCTGCCCGGAAGCCTCCATAAATCGGATGCACAGACTGCTTTCTTCTCCGCCGCCCGTATCGCTTACTGCAATCCGGATCTCACCCATTCCGTTTGCAAACGGCACGGTTATTTTCGTAAAATCCTGTACCGCACTTTTCCATTTCCCATGGCTCAGGTTATTTATAATTCTGACCTCGTTCTTCCCCGCACCCGCAGGCAGAAAGATATAATACAGGTTCTCTTCCTTCGGCGATGCATACGCTTTTATCATACGCCGTTTTCCATCCAGTATCACATTGCATGATAATTCTATCCTATCGCTGTCTTCCAGTACCAGAAAGACATCCTGCGGATATAAATACCTGCACAGCAGTCCTTCGGGGCTGATCCGGATTTCCAGAAACGCTAAGCCAATCAGAAACAGGACGCAAAAACCGATTGCTGCCGTCTTTCTCTTTTTTATCACAGTAAGGTTCTCCTACTTCATCATCTTGTATTTCAGTTCCGCCAACTCCCAGTCGGTTTCATTATCGATATCCTGCACCTGTGTCTCCGGCATCTCTACAGACAGCATGCAATCCGTAAAGATCTGTTTTTTCTGCCGAAAACGCATCGTCTGCATACAATAGAACTGTCCGCAGTCATGAAAATAGGCTTCTAAATCCTGGGAACGGCTTGATGCATGCTCCGGATATTTCATCACTGTGAATCCGTCTCTGATCACAAAGGCCCGCTGCGGCGGAAAAGAATACCGCACAACCGGAATGACTGTATCCACATTCCTTTCCTCAAGCAAAATCACTGCATCTTTTAGTTTCTGTGCCGTTACAAAGGGCGCCGTAGGATAAACGCAGCATACCGTATCAAATTCCTGTCCCCGTTTTTCATACTCGTCCAGCACTTCCAGTAAAACCTGCGCCGTCGTTGCGTAGTCACCGGACGCGGCGGCGCTTCTCATAAACGGCACGCTCGCGCCGGCTTCTTTTGCAACCTCTGCAATCTTCCCGCTGTCCGTAGAAACCATCACTTCATCAAACAGTCCGCAGGAAAGAGCGGCCTCTATAGAATACGACAGAATGGGTTTCCCGCAGAAATCCCGGATATTTTTGCCCGGAATCCGTTTGCTGCCGCCTCTGGCCGTAATAATGGCAATTCTTCTTCTCATCTTATTCTCCATCATGCGCATATTGCACGGCCCGGTCAGTGATGCCCGCCGTCCGCCGTCTTCCTTGTGCATCCTCTCCCCCCCCATACCTTATGGCTCAGGTTTCCGGTAATAGCTGCAGATTTTGCGCACCGCCGTGATCACGTCTTCCACATCCTTATCAGACATGGCATAGTATAGCGGCAGACTCATCATTTCCTGATACAGTTTTTCCGCAGCCGGGCAGATCCCTCTCCGATAGCCCAGTTTTTCATAGTATGGGTGCCAGTATACCGGTATATAGTGGACATTACAACAAATATTTTCCGCAACCAGCGCATCAAAAAACTGCCTGCGGCCTATCGTCAAAAGCTCCGGTCTGATACGCAGGATATACAAATGCCGGGTCGTGTCTGACTCCGGAATTTCCTCCTGTACACTGACTTGCGGTATGTCGCGGAACGCTTCATCATACCGGGCTACGATTTCCTTCCTTCTTTTGCGGAAACGTTCCAGCTTATCAAGCTGGCTGTTGATCAGAGCCGCCTGCATATCGGTCATGCGATAGTTCATGCCCAGTTCCACCTGCTCATAGTACCAGCCTCCTTCCGCAGGATGTTGCAGCATTTCCGCCTCCCGCGTAATACCGTGGGTGTGAAACAGCTTTAATCTGGCGTACAGCGTATCGTCATTTGTCAGTACGGCGCCTCCCTCTCCTCCGGTCACAGTTTTTACCGGATGGAAACTGAACGTCGTCAGATCAGCGATCGAACCGACAGGCCTGCCGTTATACAGTGTGCCAATGGAATGCGCCGCGTCCTCGATCAGCACAATTCCTTTTTCATGGCAGATAGCCAGCAGTCTGTCCAGTTCCACAGCCTGCCCCGTGAAGTCAACCGCTACGACCGCTCTGGTCGCGTCTGTAACTTTCTCTGTCACACTTGCCGGATCGATATTGTAAGTTTTGGCATTGATATCTGCAAAAACGGGCTTGGCGCCGCAGTATAACGCGCAGTTTGCCGATGCGGCAAAGGTGATCGGCGTGGTGATCACCTCGTCTCCCGCTCCAACACCCGCTGCCTGGCACGCCATATGCAGCGCTGCGGTCCCATTGCTGACAACGACTGCATGTCTGGCGCCTGTCAGTCTGCACAGCCTCTCTTCAAGTCTGGCGATTTCCGGCCCGCAGGTCAAAAAATCACTGCGCAGCACTCTCTCTACCGCCTCAATATCCGCCTCGTCAATATACTGGTGTCCGTAAAACAGTTTACTCTCTCTGACCGGACTGCCGCCTTCCGCTGCCGGCTTCTCCATCTTCCTCACCCTTTCCCGCTTCTTTCCTACAAAAATTCTTCTCACGCACCCGCGCGTATTATTTTTCCAAATCCACCGTCTTCAAAAGTTCCCTGATCTGTTCCACGTCCAGCCATTCCGCATTGTTGCCGGAACTGTAGGAAAAGCCTTCCGGTACCTTTTTGCCTGTAGGCTGCGGTCTTCTGCTCTCACTCCATACCATCTGCGGATAGACGATGAAATGATTGTCATATTCATAAGTAGTCATAGAATCTTCCACCGTAACCATAATTTCATGCAGTTTTTCCCCCTCGCGGATACCTACCTCAGGCATCGTACATCCCGGCAGCATAGCCTGTGCCAGATCGGTGATCTTAAAAGACGGGATTTTGGAGATAAACGTCTCGCCGCCCCTGGCCTCCTCCAACGCTTTGATAACCAGCTCTACCCCCTGCGTCAGACTGATCCAGAAACGGGTCATACGGTAATCGGTTATGGGCAGCTCACTGCCGCCGTTTTTTATAATCGTATGGAAAAACGGAATGACAGAGCCACGGCTTCCGGCTACATTCCCATATCTGACAATAGAAAAATTAATGTCCTTGGAGCCTGCATATGCATTGGCCGCAATAAACAGCTTGTCCGACACCAGTTTCGTACCGCCGTACAAATTGACAGGATTGACAGCCTTATCCGTAGACAGCGCCACCACCTTTTTTACACTGCCGCAGTCCAGAGCCGCGTCAATCACATTTTGTGCGCCGTTAATATTCGTCTTTATAGCTTCGCCGGGATTATACTCGCATGACGGCACCTGCTTCAGAGCCGCCGCATGAATGACATAATCCACACCCTCCAATGCTCTTCTAAGCCGTTCCTTGTCTCTCACATCTCCGATAAAAAACCGGAGCTGATTCTTTTTGTTGAGTTCTTTAAATTCATTCTGCATAATGAACTGTTTAAACTCATCCCGTGAATAAATAATGATTTTTTTCGGATTATAGTGCGTCAGCACATACTTCGTAAAACACTTGCCAAAGGAACCGGTGCCCCCGGTAATCAATATTGTTCTATTATTTAACATCATCTGTCCTCCAATTTTATAGTTAAATTTGTTTTTATACTATCACAGTTTATTGTCATCCGCAATTACAAGGGCAGCGCCTGACAGCATACCCCCATGAATCGATAATTACTTTATGGACTGCGCTCAAATTTCCAGATCTGGTTTTCCCCGCCTGCAAAAGGCCGCACTGTCAGCGCGCCGTTCTCCACTGTCAGAGCATGTGTCCCTCCATAGACAATAGCATAACCCATTTCCGGCATTTCTATGATTTTCCACATTGTATAATCATAGTCCTGCCCTACCTGCACTTCGCCGTCCGCCGGATTCCCGCTGAGAGACAGCAGCATCTGACTGGAACGGAAACGCAGGAGATCATAGTCATGCTCATGATACACTCCTAAAATTCCGGCTGCTCCATTGCCTGGCTCCTCCAGCGTTACTTGTATCATACCATTTTCATCTTCTTCCTCCCCCGAGGCGAGACAGACATTTTCCACAGACAACGGCGTTACCACATAATCCCCGTTCGCCAGGACACCTTCACTCTGCAGCTTCGCCGCGTCCATCTCCTGTAACGACTGTGTATAGGAAATCGTATCATCATCCAGACGAAACAGGTCTTTGAACAGCTCCATGGGCAGTAAGCCGACTAGTGCAATCACCGCAAGCGCGGCCGCAAACCCGGCTGCCATCCGCAAATCCGGCTTTCTCCCTGCAATACAACCCTCCACCTTCTCCGCAGCAGACAGGTAACCGGATACCGCATAAGGGATAAGCAGTAGAAAATAAATCAGTGTATACTGAGAATACGTTTCCCAAAACAATTGGAACAAAAAGCCGCCAACAAACACCACTGCAAAAAACAGATGAAACAGCGATTCCTTTCCTCCTTTTAAAAACAGCCAGCTCAAAGCGCCCAAAAGCACAAGCGCATGAAACAGATCCGCAAACTTTACAAGCGGATTTCTGTTGTCTTCCTGCAGCAGCCTGCGTACCAGGCCGGACTGCTCGATCTGTGTCTGCGGACGATTATTCGCCACCAGGCTTTCAAACGTAGGTTCATTCCACGCAATGGCAATTTTCTTTCCCATAAACCGCCGCAGACCGCCGGGCGTCTCTGTCAACGTCCGCAGACGGCGCTGCAGCTCCTTCGCCGCAGCCTGCGAGGCCCGCTGCCCATCCAGTCCGTTGTCCAGATAGACATCAATATTATACGCATCAAATTTCACCGGTCTTCCATTTTCATCCTGCCCAAAAGCCATCGTCACCCAGGCGATCATTGGCGTTCCCTCCTGCAGCGGAAAGCCAAGCCTGCGTTCGACGAGCGCGTCCGATGCATGCCCCAATAAGGCTGCCGCCAGAGGTACGCAGACAATACCGATCAGGCTTTTGTAATGTCGTCTCTGCCAGAAATCCACCAATAAAAATACAAGAATTGCCACCATAAAAATCAAATACGTATTTTTCAGCCAGACACCCGCTGCGCAAAGTAAAATAACTCCTGTTATATATCTTGTCTTATGTTCCTGCACATAGCGTAACAGAAAGTAAACCGCAGCTGCGATACAGGTGAATCCCACCACATTGCCATAAATAAACGTAACGTAAAACAAATACGGCCAAAAGAGCATACAGGAAAAGAAAACAACCGTTTCTTTTTTCTCATCTCCTGCAAACCCGGTCAGAGCTGTGGTTTTGGCCACTAGGTTCAGGGTAATTATAATGCATACGGCGTTCATCACCTGAAAGGCCAGATAATTAAGATTACCGAAAATTTTGAAAAACCCCCACAAAAACACGACGATCCGGGATTGAAAGGGCCAGTATACAAAATAGCTGTTATTGGTAAACAAAGAAAAATCATACTTGCGCAGACCGACGGCGGCATTGCTGATCGCCAGTTGGTCGCCATGGGGATGAAGCTGTGTCGAAACGACAAAAAAAAGCAGAAACAGGAACAGAAACAGATTCCCAAGCAACCGCAGTCTTTGCTGCCGCTCCGACAGCCATGCCGTTACTTTGTATCGTTTCAGCAGGATCAATAGGCCGACCAGCAATACATAACAAGCGATTGCTTTTATCGGTGAATCCGCTACAAAGATTGATGTTTTTCCTACAAAGCAGTAGTTTGTGCTGAACAGGCTCAGCAGAGACAAGTAGCCGATAAACGTACCGAACAGGATAAGCACCGTATACCGGAACAACATGTCTAATTTTTCTGACAACTTCGTCATAGCTTGTGTGATTCCTTCCATTTCTGCCGCAACTTCCGATATCCAATCAGCGTCTTATAATATACCAGAAAAAGCAGGTCTGATTTCATATGCAGCCGCACCAGTTTTTTCTGTTCCCTGTCATAAGTATCTATAAAATAACAATTGTTCTGGAAATTAGGAAATTCCTGTAGGATGCCCTGCTTCAACTCCCGCAGGAAACGGATCTGCGGATACCGTACACCGATCATATACGTGAACAGTGTATTTACATAGTATAACTTGGCAAATGCAAATTCCAGCTCCTGCCTGTACGGTTCATAAAAGCCATATCTGCGGCACTGCTCCACCAACAGCTTACCGGCACGCATTCTGTCGCGGCATTTTTCCTCGCTGATAGAATGGGTTGTAGATGAGGTGTCCTGATAATAATAGTATAAGGGCTCCTCCACTTTCTCAAAACGGGTGAAATGCAGCATCCAGACCGGACCCGCACAATTATCTTCATAAAAGATTCCTTCCGGAAACCGCAGGTGATATCTTTCTATGATTTCCCTTTTATAGATTTTAATTACCATACTGCACGGATTCAGCATCAGCTTTTTATATTTTTCCCCGTCCAGCAGTCCTGTCTGGTCCATCGTGTTTGCGTTGACAATCCTGCCAATCTCCATGTTGTGTACATGTGTTTCATGCAAATCACAGCCTGCTACATCGGCGCCCGTTTCCTCCGCCTTTGTCAACAGCTTTTCATACATATCCGGCGCCGCCCAGTCGTCTCCGTCCATAAAGCCAACCCACTCCCCACGGGCATGCTCCAGCCCCAGATTTCTGGCTCCTCCCTGCTTTCTGTTCTCCGGTGTGCGCAGCGCTCTTACTTTACCCGGATATTTTTTCTCATAACTAAGCAGCCGTTCATACGTATTGTCAAGGGAGCAGTCGTCCACTGCCAGTATTTCATAGTCCCGCACCGTCTGCCGCACAAGAGATTCCATACAGAAATCCAGTTTTCCGTCCGCCGCCATATTATAAAACGGCACAATGATGCTCAGCTTCATAGGACGCTCCCATCACCTTTCTCTCCTGATCTTTCCATTTTCAACACGGTACACCAGATCGCACTTTTCAATGGTCTGCAGTCTGTGGGCAATTATAACAAGTGTTTTTTTACCTTGGAAGCGGTTAATCGATTCCATAATGGCTACTTCCGTGTCATTGTCAAGAGCGGAAGTCGCCTCGTCGAGAATCAAAACCTCCGGGTCATGATACAACGCCCTGGCAATACCGATTCGCTGTCTCTGCCCGCCGGACAGACGGATGCCTCTCTCTCCGATGCCCGTATGAACGCCTTCCGGCAGTGTCTTTACAAACGCATCCAACTGCGCCTCCTGCAGCGCATACCACAATTTTTCTTCGTCAATTTCTTCCTCAGCAACACCAAACGCCACATTTTTGCGGATATCGTCGTCCAACAAAAAGATCATCTGCGGAATATACCCTACATTTTTCAGCCATCCACGATAATGCTGCATGATATCCACGCCGTCCGCAAGGATCTCGCCCCCGCTTGTTTTGAGCAGTCCCAGCAAAATGTCCACGATCGTCGTCTTGCCAGAACCGGAGCCGCCGACGATGCCGACCGAACTGCCGACCGGAATCGTCATTTCCGCCCGGTCAAAAATCAGTTTTTCCGTATTCGGATACGCATAACTGATATCTTTTAATATAATTTCTTTTTTTACCGGAAGTTTTTCGCTCTCTTTCGCATAGGACATATCGATATTTTCTTCGCTTGTCTCTTCCAGAAGGTTATCGCTGACATTCATAAAAAACGGCTCATAATAGGCAATCTGCGTCAACTGGTTATTGATGCGGTTCGCGGAAGGCATCAGCCGTACTGCCGCCATGGCAAATGCGGACAACGCCGGCATCATCTCTGTCAGATTCTTTCCTGACAGAACGATCACCAGCATATATGCCACCATGCCCGCAATGCACACTGTTTCAATCAACAGCTTAGGTGTGTTACTGAACAGATTGAGACGCTCCATGGCTGCCACATAGTGTGCGCCCCGCTCCGCATATTCTCTGATAAAATAGTTCTCTTTGCCAATAATTTTTATCTCTTTGATACCGCCTACTGTCTGAGACAGCCATTGATAAATCAGACTGGAATAATCCTGGTTCTCTTTGCCCGTGCGGTGCATAATCGGCTTGATAACTTCCTTAATAACCACCAGTGTCACCACCAGCAAACCGGCAATAACCAGCGTCATCTTGAAATCTACTAACAGCAAAGCCACCGCCAGCATAAAAAACACAATGCATTCCGAAATAATCTGCAGCAGCGAAAGAATCAGCAGATAGGCGTTCACCACATCTGCGGCAATAATACGCTGGATGGTCGATGTCTCAATATTGAGGTAAAATTCATAATCCCGCTTGATGAAACTGCGCAGCATCTTCTCCTGCGTTTCAAACTGATTTTTATAGACGAACCGGTACATCACCTTCTGCTGCAGAAATAGGAACAGATTCTTGAATACAAAAGCTCCCACCATGGCCCCCATGACAAACACCGTAAACTGCCGGGGACTTGTCATATGAAGTCCGTTGTACACACCCGCCATAAGCGGATTCTTTTCCACTGCATCCGGGCTGAGCACAAGCGTCATGACCGGTATAATCAAAGAAATACTCGCTGTCTCCAGAAAAGCGCCGAATACCATCATCACAAGCAGCAGCCCCATTGTCCTCTTCTGTTTTGCATTCATGATCACCATGAGTTTTCTGTAAATTTTCATTATACCGTTCTCCAATTATGATTTGCCGGGTCCTCGTATCTGTCCCAGAACGTATCGCCCAGGTTAATCTTTTCCTCCGCAAAATCTATCGTATCCAGCGCGGTGGTCGCAATCGATATGACCTTCTTAAAACGGATTCCCTCCAGGAAATTTAACACCTCCACCGGAAATTTCCCCCGGATCACCGTGCAGTCCGGCCGCAAAGCGGCATAATCAATCAAATCCCGCGGATGCGGCTTGATCACCACATGACACCCCTGGCAGTACTCCTTGATAATATCATGGCAAATCCGTACCCTGGCCTCCTCCGACTTCGGATGTGGCTGTGTCAGAAACAGGATACAGTCCCCGGATGCTTTTTCCCCCAGCTCCTGCAAAAATGCATCTGCATCCTCCATAAAAATATGGAGCATTTTCCGTTTTTGTCCACTGTCAAGCGCAAGCTCCAACGGCTTCCTCGGTACGACCTTATATTTTGGACAGGTGTGCCGCAGACAGGACAGATCATTGATCTCCATATCCAGACAATACTTTCCGTATCCGTTTTGGATAAAAATCACATTCAGGGAAGACAAAAATGCCTTCAGTTTAAAATGTCCTCTGTTATCATAATGAGCGCCGTCCAGATATTTCAGGCAGTCCAGCCCATCTTCCATGGCATGATAGTAAATATGTTTATAATTTAAGTAATAACCGATCGGATCACTGTCACAGTACACATAAATATCATCATACTGCCTGAAATCAACCGTCATATACGCTTCTTCCAGCTTTCCCAGCTTTTTCGTATAAACGATGCGGTTATACAAGTGCCGCACGATATTATGGTAAGACCTTTTGTATTTTGCCAGCTCCGGGAAATAACTGTCCCGCTTTTCTTCCAGCAGATATATCCGCCCGAACACACCGGAAGAAGCAAGACGCTCCTGCAGACCTGAAAAATCCGTGGACATAGTACTGAGCGCAATATCCGCCTTACCCTGTTCCCCTTCCGGCAGATTAAATTCCTTCAAAAGCGACACGTAAACATTATAAAACGTATGGCATACATAGATCCGTTTTCCCATGATAAGCCCTTTTAACCTTTCCTCGTATAAGAATACCCTTTTCGCGGAGAAATGACAAGTGCTTTGCTCAAAGGACCTTCTTCATTGATCTGCTGCCTGCCCGTCAGAATGCCTTCTGAAAATTTCAACAGGCTTTGCGCCGCATATGCCGGATTCCATAAACTGACAATTGTGTCATACGCATTTCCGCCAAGTTTCCGGCGCAGCGCCGGATCTCCCGCCAGCTTTTCTCCGTATTCCAAAAACTCTCTGATTCTGCCGTCCGCATAGACCATACCGTTTTGTCCGTGCCGCAGCAAATACGGCACAGCGCCGACCTTGGCATCCGCAATCACGGCACAGCCGCTGTTCATGGCCTCATTCAGCACAGCGCCCCAGCCTTCGAGATAATTGCTTGTCATCAGAAATATATCCGCTTTTTCCATATAATCTCTGACTTCCACAGGTCTTCTATAACCGGTAAAGGTCACTGCCTCCTGCAGGCCGCAGGCAGTCACGTCTTTTTTCAACGCCGCTTCCAGCGCCCCGCCTCCCACCATGGTCAGGTGAAACGGCACACGCTTCTCATACAGACGATTCGCCAGCATAACGGCATACTCCGGATGCTTTAAAGGCAGAAATCTGCCCGCAAATAAGATTTCCACAGGCCCTCCCGCCGCTCCCGGTTTCGCTGCCAGCAGCCTGTCCACATCATAATGCACGGCTTCCGTAAAATATCCCCATTTGAACATCTTGCCGGGATATGCCCTGACAAGATGAAAATCCGACGCCACATACGCCCCTGCACAGAGCAGATAGACATTTTTGTTACGGTACCTTGTATGGTCTTTATATTTTTTAAGCAACCCTCTCGGAGACACGGCTTTCCACTGTCCCTCCCGGTATAACCGCTCACTGTAGCGGATCACCGGCCTGCCTGCATCGAGCCGCTCCGCAATATAACGCTCGTCCTCAACCCCGCCAAATACGACAATATCACTTTCCCTTACCAGGCTGCGGCATACCTCCGGCTCTTCATACCAGCATTTCAGGTAGGGCAGCTTACTTCTTTCAACACCCCATCCCATTTCCGCCCGTTCCTGTTCCATGCGCTCCGTCTGGATAAAATGATAGGCTGCGCCAAGCCTTTGATACAGTACATTGGAAAGCGGTATCTGATGGTGATTGATATAATTAGACACAAAGGTAAATTGCATGATAAATCTCCATTAAACGCGCACAGTTTGCTTCCGGATCATGGGTCCGCAGCGCATGCGCTCTGGCCGCGCATCCCATCCGCACAGTCTCTTCCGTATATCTCTCGTCAAAGATATGGCAGATATGCTCCGTCAGCGCAGCCGTATCCGGGGCAGCATATAAAAATCCCTCTTTTCCCCGTACCAGCATATTATGCACTCCACCCACATCGGAACTGACAACCGGCATTCCCAGCAGCATGGCTTCTCCCACGGAATTTGGTGAATTCTCAATAGAAGAAGGCGAAACAAACACATGGCTTTTTAAAAAACGCCGCAGCATTTGCTGTGCATCCAGTTTTCCCATAAAAGTTACCGCCTGTTGCAAATGTTTTTTATGAATCAATTCCAAAAGGTATTTCCCGTAATTCGATATTTTAATTTTTTCCGGCAAAGTGGAAAAGCGGGTTATCTGATCACCCGCCACATACACATGCGCCTGCGGATACCGCTGCAGTACGCCGGGCAGAGCCTGCAGCATATAATGCAGACCTTTAATGGGATAATTGCCCTGACTTATAAAAATACTGTAACGCTCGCATGACCGCAGCTGCCATACCGGCCCGTAAAACAGTTCCCGCAATGTCTCATTCATAAAATGATAGGCCGCCCGCGGATTGACTTCCCTCGTCCACATTTTGTCCCAGTCTGTTCTCCCGGTCACATGCGCCGTACGCTCAATAGCCTCTTTTTCGTATATGCCCCGTTTCCGGTACTTCTCCTGCTGCTGCCGCAGATTGTCTTTTTTCAGGAAATCACGCAGCAGCGTACGCTTCTGAATATACATGGGCAGATCTGCCATATAAGCATCCGCATATACAAAACACAAACCCTGGATCCCAATCAGCGTACGGCTTGGTCTGTCAAATGCCCGGACCATCGCCAGTGTATGCGGATACTCTGTCCCGAAGCAGTGCACAATATCGGGACAAAAATCTTCCAGTATCTTTTTAAAATACGCCTCTACAGTTCTATCGTACCGCTCCGGATGCAGTGTATCTTCCGGGAATCCGTAATAGACAATGTCTGCCGCGCGCCCCTGTATTGGCTTACCCGTAACGGGAAAGCAGACGCCCAGTTCCACTTCCTTCTTCTTTTTTCCACATAGTCTGGCAGACAGGCCGGAAAGCCATCCTTCCTTATTGCTGACAGGCATTCCCAGTCTTTCAGCGATAACCGGAAGCATAATATTACACAGCCAAAGTATTTTCATTCACTTAGTATCCTCTTCTTCGATAAATACATTCTTTTACTTTATTGTAAATACCCGATAATCGTCTGTTCTCTGCGATCTTTCGGCGTAGCGGCGCAAGTGAGAGTGCAAGATACAGTTTAAAACGCACAATCTGCCCTTTTGTCATATAGTTCTTTGTAATTTCGCGATGCTCCCGGGCGGAACGTTTTAAATTTTCCTTCGTCTCCGAATAACCGCCTCCCTCATAAGAAGCCACGGTGATATGCATATAAACAGGACGCACGCCGTCCGTAAAATAGCAGCCAAGAAAATGTTCATAATCGGCCCGCACCCGGTACTGCGGCTTGTATGCCCTGCGCTTCATCAGTGCCGCCGCATAAAAACACGTCTGGTGGCATGGTATATTCCGGTAACAGGCAAACGCATTGATACATGGATTCGATGCAATTTTCGCATCCACGCTGCGGTTATAAATATCACCGTAATAAATTTCAGTAGAAGCCTTATCCGTGGCAATCCACGCATTTACTTTTTGCAGTGTCTTTTTGTCATATAAATAGTCTCCACAATTCAAAAACAGCACATAGTCCCCGCTCGTGAGTGAAATCGCCTGATTCATCGCATCATAGATGCCCTTATCCTTCTGTCTCAGCACCCGGATTCTTGCATCTGACGGCAGTTTCTCCACCGAACCGTCACGGGACATGCCGTCTTTTACAATAATTTCATACTGCGGATAAGTCTGCGACAATATACTCTCTACCGTCCTGCGCAGTTCATCGCCTGCGTTCAGACAGACGACAACAATGCTGAACATCATCTGTTTCATAATAAACCCGCCTTTCCGGATATCTCTCCTGGGAAAATCCATGTGTGATATGGTACGATTCGTACAAGCAAATGCTGCGCTTTGATCAGAAAAATACCAAAATAAAGCATTGCCGCTGCGGCGACAACTATTTTCCAAAATTTCCTCTGCCGTTCATTCTCAATCCGGCCAATGACAGACGGCAGCAGAAAAATATGCCCGGCAGTCATATAATAGCCGACTCTTGAAATCTCCGGCACAAAAGAACCGCATGTATACAAAAGCAGCGCAAACAAATTGAGATTAAAATAAAAGCGGTTCTGCCTGTGCCCCGTTATTGCTGTCTTGTAATAAAGCAGTGTAAATACAAACACGCCGACAATCCGCACAATATTAATCAGCGAGGTGCCGCCATCCATATATATCGTATCCTCGTAGCTGGGATACAACCGCACAATAATCTTCAGATACAAATCCTGAAAGAAAAAACCGCTGGCCGCTGCGGCCGCCAATATCCCGAACTGCCACTTTTTCCACGGAAGCCCCGCAAGCAGATAAACCGGAATGACAAGCAATACCGACTTGTGGATTGCAGCAGTAAACAGAATCAGCAGCAGAAACTTTAGATACTGTCTCTTTACTACATATTTCATCGAAAACACAGCCACCGCCCAGGCAAAATAGTAGCGCACCGTGTTCAGACTTTGAAAATAATAACTCAGTGTCATAAACAAGAAAAATGAGAACAAAAAGTCCTCACTCTGATCATACACTGCTTTCAGCATAAAGCAGACAGTCACAAAGGCAAACAGCGCAAATATGGTGAGCTTTGTGTCTCTGCCGAACAAAAACTGCATCCCCAGCACAATAGCGTTAAACCCAAACTCTGTAGGCACTACCTGATGCAGCGGAATCAGATGAAAAAATTCCTCATATCTGCTATAATCATTTCCGACCTGGTAACGACAGGCGGACACCCCGAAAAGCAACACAAAAATAGCAGACAGACAGACATAATTACAGGCCCGCTGTCTGGTCAGCACACGCATTTCCCTGCCATAACCCTGCTTGCTTACAAAAGCCGCTATCCCTACCGTCACAATTGTCAAAATGATATAAACCGTCATAGTGCTCCTTTTTTTCTCGCTTCCTTCAATCCGTCACACATCAGCGCATATGCCCGCCGCATCGGTATCTCCCGGCACATGACGGCTTTGTGCCTCAGCAGAAAACGCACTGCCACAGCTTTTGCCAGTCTCCCATACAGGTGTTCATACAACACCCCTCTGTCAAAGAAAAACTTTTCGTGGTATCCGGAAAACCAGGTAGATTGCCGCTGCTCTTCCCTGCCGATTATCACAGGCGTCTTATACACCTTCATGCCGCTCTTGATGCAGTCCCGGATAAACAGGCTGTCTTCCCCATTGCTGTAACGTGCGCCGCCGCCAAACAAAAGCGAATAACAGACATTTTTTCTGTGCATTATTTCCGTGCGCAGCGCAAAGCTATAGGCCGGATACCTGCCGCAGTTATAGAGTCTTACTCTGGCGTAAGCATCGTTATGATAGGTACGACGCTCTTCGCACACATCCACCTGGAACAAAAGCATATCCGCCTCCGGATGCCTTCCAAACTCCTGTATTACTTTTTGCGCATAATCATTCTCATACACAATATCCTCATCGGAAAACAGACAGATATCCCCATCCGCCCGCATCAATGCGCTGTTTCGGCTCAGACCCACACCTTTTTCCTGCAGCGAATACACTTTAATCAGATGACCGTCTTTTATGATTTCCTCATAGCCAAAACCGCCGCACTGGTTGATGATAATCGCATCCGAGCGGACATTCATTTTTTTTACCAGTTCTGACGGTATTTGATTCACCGCCGAGATCAGCAACTGCAGTCTCATCCCCGTTTCCCCTTTTTTCTCCCAAAAGGGGCAAAATAAAGCCGGTACAACGTCATATCCGCATCGGTGATCACTGCCCCCAATATTTCCTTACCACTCAATGTAACTTCCGCAATCCACCGCTCCAGCAGCTTCCCGTTTCCGCCTCCGTAAGGGATGCGCAGAATAATGCCCGTATCCGTATCGTTCCTGTCTCCGGGCACATGTATTTGCGCCGATCCGGTATCGACATACAGGATATCTGCCTTTTTCTCCGATACGAGATCGATACGGGCGTCCATCTCTTTTCTGCCGCACTCTTCATTACCGGCAAATTCTACGCCAAGCACAGGATACGGATAACGCTTTTCAAAATCTGACGGCACGTAAACTGAATCATCCATTACACGCGCAAACGCCAGCGCCAGCAGGGACAGCAAAAAACCGATTACTGCGCCGGCCGCTACGGCACGCAGCGTTTCATTCTCAACCACCACCAGCTTTGCATAGTTGTGGCCAAGCGCCTCTATCTTTTCGAATTCTCTCATCTCCTGCCCGAAACGGATCAGGGCGTTCTCCGCCGCTATAAGGATACGGTCTGTCTCCGCCGGATCATGGCTTCTCACCGTTACCGTCAGCACGCGGATATCTGACAGGATATCAGCCGTGATCAGACTTCCTGTCGCCTCTCTGTCCGTACCCGAAGGCAGCTCTTCCATAATTTTGTCAAGAATCGGATCCGTATGCATCAGATCGTTCCATGTATACCCATTGTAATACTGGTAGGCATCCCCGTTATCGTCTGCGGCAAAGCGCAAATACAACTTGGTAACCCCCTCGTATTCCCTGGCCGGTGCAAATGCCACATGCACAAAAGCATACAGTCCGCCCGCCAGCATAGCGCCTGCCAGTCCGCACACAATGGAAATCCATAGTTTCTTTCGGTACAAAAGGGCAAGCAGCTTTACATCAATTCCCTCATTCATCCATTCCTTTTCTGTCATTTTGTTTCCCTCAATGCGACGGCGCCTGCATCATTTTTTCAACGCCGTTGTCTGGCTGCTCTCAATTCCTTCCGTGCTCTCCGGCTTAAACAGAATTTTCAATGTCAGAAGCATCAGTTTTATATCCAGCCATACGGAATAGTTTTCAATATAAAATAAATCCAGTTTTAATTTATCATAAGGTGTCGTATTGTATTTCCCGTATACCTGGGCATAACCTGCGAGTCCCGCTTTTACCTTGGTACGGAATACAAACTCCGGCATATCCTCCAAATATTGTCCGATAATTTCCGGCCGTTCGGGTCTGGGACCGATAAACGTCATATCGCCCTTCAGTATATTAAAGAGCTGCGGCAGTTCATCAATGCGCACCATCCTGATAAACCTGCCGACAGGCGTTATCCGGTCGTCATGTTTCGCCGCCAGTCTGGCTACCCCGTCTTTCTCAGCATCCACCTTCATACTGCGAAATTTCAAAATATAAAATTTCTTCATATCTCTCGTACACCGAATCTGCTTATAGAAGACAGGCCCCCTGTCATATGCCTTAATACAGAATGCGGTCAACAGCATAATCGGAGAAGCAATGATGCAAAGAATCAGCGCGCAGACAAAATCAATGATTCGCTTTGCCATCCGCTGTTCGACGCTCAGCACATATTCCCGGGTCAGCAGAATCGGTGTATCAAACAAGTGGAGCTGATCTGCCCCCTTGATCAGAATATCCGGAATTTTCGGCATCATATAAACGCGGATACCTCTGCCGAAACAGAATTTATAAATTTTGTTTCTCACTTCCGCCGGGATATCCCACAGCACTATGCCGTCATACTGCATTTCCGCTTCCCGGCAGATTTCTCCGGTTCCTATGTCGATATGCACGCATTTCACCACGCGGTATTTGTCTCTTCTCGTAGCAAACTTCTGCAGGATATCCTCTACCGGCCTGTCTCCATGTACAAGCAGCAGATTCCGGGGCGCAAAAATGCGTTTATAAATAGCCGTGCTTCCCATTGTCCACAAAACGATCAGCGCCGCTTCCGACAATGTCATATAAAACAGCGGGCGGATATCCAAAATCCCCCGCACCATCAGACACATCTGCAGATATGTGATGGCATTGACACATATTGTCGCAAATATTTGGGAGAACATCACTTCTCCCGACCGCAGATAGCCGATACGCATACCGCCGTACATCTGCGAAAAGAAAAACAAAAGCAGTACATATACGAACAGCATCAGCACATGGCCTTTAAAGTAAAATTTCAGGTACATCCGTTCACTGTAATACCCAAACCAGAATAACGCGTAGGTGCCCATCTGCAGCAGAATACAGATGGACGACATCGCAGTCAGAATCAGTCTTTTATAGGTTTCCAGTTTTCTCATAAAGTCTATCTCCTCAAACTCTGCGCAGCACTGCCCTGACTGCGTAGAATACGAAATTATACAAACTGTATGGCAAAGATAATCCCTCTACATTTCTGTAGAGGTTCCATATTCTGCGTACTGCCTCCACCTTGTCGGCGGAAAGCGTTCCTGCGCTTCTGCGGTAACGCACCAGATTTTCATCCAGACCGCAGGCCGCATAGCCATGCCGCAGGATATTCCACCATGCGGCCGTATCTTCGCTTTTGACCGATGGCATTATCAGCAGTTCTTTCGGAATTTTTTCCGTATCAAACAAAACAGTTGATGTAAAAATCGTAGTATTTTTAAGCGCCTGTCTGTAATGCAGCGTATGCGGCACCTTAACGACTTTTCCAGTGCCTATGCCGCGTTCATCCGCAAATTCATAACCGCAAAATACAAAACCGGCCTTCCGCTCCTCCATATAAGACAACTCCGCCGAAAGGCGTCTGCTGTCCCATATATCATCTGCATCCAGAAATGCAATATACCTGCCCGACGCCTCTTCCAGCCCTCTGTTTCTGGCTGCCGCCGCTCCCTCGTTTTTCTCCTGCCGGACCAGACGTATCCTTTTATCCACAGCCGCATATTTCTCTATCACCGCCGCGCCTGCATCCGTAGAACAGTCGTCTACCAGAATCAGTTCCCAGTCCTGTTCTTCCTGCCCCCGTACGGAAGCAATCGTCTCTTCCAGAAAACGCTCCACATTGTAGACAGGCACAATAATGCTTACTTTTGCTTTCATACCTCTTTCTCTTATTCTTACCTTTGAAAAACAGTTACAACTCTTCCTTTACCAGATAAATTGGTCTGTTTTTCACTTCCATATACATTTTAGACAAATATTGCCCTACAATTCCCAGACACAGAAGCTGCACGCCGCTGATCAGCGCGATAATACATACCAGAGACGGCCATCCGGACGTCGGATCGCCAAAAATCACGGTCCGCACAATCGTAAACACAATCAACACAAAAGCCAACACGCAGAAGATCAACCCAATCACCGATACGAACGCCAGCGGCATTGTGGAAAATGCCAAAATGCCATCCAGTGAGTAAAGAAACAATTTCCAAAAATTCCATTTTGTCTCTCCCTTCACCCGCTCAATATTCTCATATTCCAGCCACTTCGTCCGGAAACCGACCCAGCCGAAAATTCCCTTTGTAAAACGGTTATACTCTGTCATTGAAAGAATCGCATCCACTACAGGCCGTTTCATTAACCGGTAATCTCTTGCCCCGTCCACAAACTCTGTCTGCGAAATGCGCTGCATCAACGCATAAAATCGTCTGGCAAAAAAAGAACGGATCACCGGTTCCCCTTTTCGCGTGACCCGCCTTGTGGCCACCGAATCATACCCTTCCTCTTCAAGATAACGCAGCATTTCAGGCAACAGTGACGGAGGATCCTGTAAATCCGCATCCATCAGCACGACATAATCTCCCGCTGCTTTGCGCAGACCTGCATAAATCCCTGCCTCTTTCCCGAAATTTCTGGAAAACGAAACCATATGGACACGCCCGTCCCGCTCATGCAGCTTTTTGATCTCCTCCACAGTTCTGTCTTTCGAACCGTCATCCACATAAATCAGCTCCAGCGCTATGTCCCGCTCTTTCAAAACAGCTTCCTGTTTCAGCATTTCCGCGTAAAAATAGGGCACGTTTTCCTCTTCATTATAGCAGGGTATAATTACACTTAACAATTTCATGTCTTTCTCCTACCTGTCCCTAATTCTGACTTAGAGTATAGCACATATTACTATTTTTGGAAAGAAGCTCTATCTGCAGTACACGGCATAGCCTTCCGTCCGCCCTGCTTCCTGCCATCCGTACTGATCCATCGCCTCACGGCTCAGCGTTTCCCGTATGACCAGAAGATTGCATTCCAGCCCGGCCGCCATCGCCGCAACCGTATCCGGCTGTTTGTAATCGATCTTCATCTGTTCAAACAACATCAGCTCTTTTTCAGTATAAATGTCCGCTATTTCCCTGTTACAGTCTGTATACCACAGATCCTTTCCATATGGCAGAATAATCTTTCCGCTGCGGATCCTCGCCTCTTCCATCACCGACGCCGGTCCCACAAGCATCACGTCCCCTTCATAATTTTCCGCAAGAGCCGTGATTTTATCCTGTATTTCCTCATCGGCCGGGGAAATATGCCACTTTTTTGGGGTCTGCGCACGAAACGGCAGAACAGTCCCCGCCATACAGATAAACAGTAACAGACTGGCAAATACCACTGCTCCCCTCTGCCATTCCTCCGCAATGCTCCAAAGACACACAGCCGCATAAGCGGTTCCCAACAACGAAAAAGCGCCGCCTGACACCAAACCTGACAAAAGGCAGAATGCCAGCAGGTAAACTTCACTCTTCTTCCACCTTTTTTTCGTCTTTTCCCGGGCAAGATACAACGCGAGCACTGCCAATAGTAATGTTCCCCATTGCTTTCCACTATCCGCCGCACCAAACACAAAGCATGACGGCGGAAACAGAGGTCTTGCAAAAAGAAGACCGCTTAAAGCCAGCAGTATGCCTACGCCTCCATAAAGCCATTCTCTGCCCGTAAACATCTCATACGCTATGTATACCCCAAAAGGAATGACCAGCACAGCAGCCAGTGTACTGCCTTTCCAGGCGCCATGCAGCAAGTGATAGGCATATGAAGTCTTCTCACCGTCTCCCATCATTATCAATAAAAACAGAAAAATTAAAAATAATTGTCTCTTTTCCTTCTGCGCTCCAAAAAGCGCTCTGCCCCATTCTGAAAAAACTGCAAAACTTACACAGAGCATCCAGAGCGGAACAGCACAATATAGAAAAAAGGAAAGCGGCATCCCGCACAGTCGGTACAACGCACTGTACATAAGCGGCAGAGAGGTAAATTTATAAACGGGATACATTCCATATCTGAGTATCTGGCCTGTGACCGGGTTATACTGAAAAACCGTATCTGTCATAACAGTAACCGATATCGTCTCCGCCATGGTATCATTGCCCGTATCCGGTACATACAGAAAATATCCTGCTGCCAGTATGATGCATAGAACCAGCAAAATGCCCCATTCTACATACCGTCTTCTTCTTTTTTTACCGGTTTCCGGGATACGGGTAAACATATATTTACAGTTTCCAAGCAGCCGGCGCGCCAGTTTATGATGCAGCAGAACAGAAAGGACACTGCATGACACAACGGCAGCCCCCAGCAGCCCGCAGTAAAAGGAAAACCCCCGTTCCAGTTGAATTGCAGCACAAGAGACGATCTCGCCAAGCAGACTGAGGCACAAAAGCCCCGCCAGATAACACTGCTTCAGAGTGACCGTCTCTTTTTCCTTTTTCAACCGCATCAAGGTAAGTCCCATAGATACAGGAAACACCGTTATACTAACCAAAAACCATACCATTTTTTCTACCTTTTCCTCGGTACTCTTTTCTAAACCGAAACGTCTCTTTCGTATTGCCGGCCGCACCGGCCCCGCTTATCCCAACTGTCATAACCGCCGCTTAAGCCATGATCAGCCCCGGCTTACTGCTATTGCAGTCCAGCCGTATCTGGTCCGCAATTCTGGCGATATACTCGCTGTTGGTTGGCCGTCCCTTGCCTGCTGCGGCAGAGTAACCAAACAGACGCTCAAATGTTTTCCGGTTGCCTCTGTTCCAGGAAACCTCGATCGCGCTGCGGATTGCCCGTTCCACTTTCTGTCCTGTCGTGCCAAAGCTCTTTGCGATCTCCGGATACAATAACTTTGTCACACTGCCCACTGCTTCCAGATTGTGCTGCGATATCACAATGGCTTTCCGCAGATAATGATATCCCTTCAGATGCGCCGGAACGCCCATATCCAGCATAAGTTCCGTCACGTAACGCTCCAGTTCGACGGCATATATCCCGCTGTTCTCCATATATTCTCCTTTTCTTTCCCACTTATGGCATTTTTCTCCGCTTCATAGGAAAATCATATCAAAAGAGATTTTTTTTGTAAATTCTCAATCAACGCCGAATCTTACAAATACTGCGTTTTTCCGTCAGTTTCCAACTGCTCCACCAATTTTTTTACATCCTGTGCTCTGCTTTTCTCACAGACCAGAACCGTATCTTTTGTTTCCACCACAATCAGGTTTTCCACCCCAATCAGAGAAATCAGTTTATCCGTTCCATAGCTGATACAATGATGTGCATCCAGACATATGCTCTCGCCATGAATATGGTTTCCGTTCTCGTCCGGCGCATAAAGCGTCTGTATAGCGTCCAGACTCCCTACATCATTCCAGCCAAAATCACCTTCCAGTACAATCACATGATCTGCCCGCTCCATAATCCCATAATCAATGGAAATTTTAGGAATTGTCGGGTAAATTTCTGCAACGGCCTCTTTCTCACTGTCGGTTCCCATCTGCTCTCCAATCCGTAAAAGCGCGGCATAAATATCCGGCAGCAGTTTTTCGAACTGACGCAGAATCACAGAAGCCTTCCAGACAAACATGCCGCTGTTCCATAGGTAACGGCCGGATGCCAAATACTGCCGTGCAGTCTCTGCATCCGGTTTTTCTACAAACTCCTCCACCTCGAAGCCGCCCCCGGCTTTCCTTTTAATATATCCGTAGCCCGTAGACGGAAAATACGGCCTGATACCGATCGTCACCAGACGATCTCCCGTCTCTGCCTCCGCAATGGCCTGCTCCAACACCTTTCTGAACGCCTCTTCCTCCCTGATAAAATGATCGGAAGCAAAAATACCCATCACACCGTCGCCGTATTTCCTGATAATCTCCATCGCCGCATATCCAATGCAGGCCGCCGTATTTCTCGCTGCAGGTTCTGCAAGAATATGGTCCCTGCAAATCCGCCCGTCTGCCGCATCAAACGTCAGCTCCGCATATGCGGCATTGGTCACAACAAAAATATCCTCCCGGCTGATCACAGGACTGATACGGTCGATCGTTTCGTTAAGCATACTGTCTTTGCCCGTCAGGTTTAAAAACTGTTTCGGCAGACTCTTTCTGCTCAGCGGCCAAAATCTGGTGCCGCTTCCTCCTGCCATAATGACTCCATATCGTTTCATAGATCTGTCCTTCCCCTTCTACAGCCTTGCATCCTTTACATTTTCCCGGAACCAGTCATAGGCCAGCTTCACGCCTTCTTCCAGCTCCGTCTTATGCATCCAGCCGATTTCGTGCAGTTTGGACACATCCGTCAGTTTTCTTGGGGTCCCATCAGGCATATTCTTGTTCCATACGATTTCCCCCTCGTATCCTACCGTCCTTTTTACAAGTTCCGCAAGCTGCCGGATCGTCAGTTCCCTGCCAGTCCCGATATTCACATGCTGTTCCCCGCTATAGTGTTCCAGCAGATACACACACGCATCCGCCATATCGTCCACATAAAGAAATTCCCGCAATGGATTCCCTGTTCCCCACAGCTCCACCGAAGGCGCGCCAGAGATTTTTGCTTCATGGAACTTACGGATCATGGCCGGCATCACATGAGAGCCGCTCAAATCATAGTTATCATAAGGTCCATACAGATTTGTAGGCATACAACTGATAAAATCATCGCCATACTGTCGTTTGAAAAACCTGCACATCTCAAGACCTGCAATTTTGGCAATCGCATATGCCTCATTTGTTTCCTCAAGAGGCCCTGTCAGAAGCGCGCTTTCCGGGATAGGCTGGGGAGCCATCCGGGGATAAATGCAGGTACTGCCCAAAAACAAAAGCTTCTTTACGTGATAGTCATGGCTGCACTTGATCACATTGCATTGCATCTGCATATTATCATAAGCAAAATCTGCCGGCGCCGTATTGTTTGCGTTGATACCTCCCACTTTAGCGGCCGCCAGCACTACAATCTCCGGCTGTTCCTCTTCAAAAAACGCACGGACCGCCGCCTGATCCGTCAATTCCAGTTCCTTATGGGTTCTGACGATTATGTTTTCATACCCCTGCCGCTTCAAACTGCGCACGATCGCGCTTCCCACAAGCCCTCTATGGCCCGCCACATAAATCTTATCCTTCTTTTCCATCTTATTCATTCTTCCCCGCCTGTTCTCTATAAGTTTTACAATCCATACCGGTGATTTCTTTCATATCGTGATCCATCATCATGGCAACCAGTTTTGTGAAATCTACCTTTCGTTTCCAGCCAAGCTCTTTTTCAGCTTTCGCTGAATTTCCCCACAAAAACTCCACTTCCGCCGGGCGATAAAACTCGGGATTGACGTCCACCAGCACCCTGCCTGTCTTCTCCTCAATCCCCTTCTCATGGATGCCTTTGCCTTCCCACCTGATACCGATACCCAGCTGTGCAAAAGCGGCATCTACAAACTCCCGCACCGTATGCGTTTCATTCGTTGCCAGCACATAGTCATCCGCCCGGTCCTGCTGCAGCATCAGCCACATACCTTCCACATAGTCTCCCGCATATCCCCAGTCACGCTTCGCATTCATATTGCCCAGCGACAGCTTTTCCTGCTTTCCTGCAAGGATATTGGCAATGGCCAGCGTGATTTTTCTCGTCACAAAATTTTCTCCCCGGCGCGGCGATTCATGGTTAAACAAAATGCCGTTGCAGGCAAACATATGATAGGATTCCCTGTAATTAACCGTAATCCAGTAAGAATATAACTTGGCAACTCCATAAGGACTTTTCGGATAAAACGGCGTCTTCTCACTCTGCGGCGCCGTCTCCGGCAGTCCGCCGAACAATTCCGACGTAGACGCCTGGTAATACCGGCATGTTCCGCCATTTACCCGCACAGCCTCCAATAGCTTGAGCGTACTTGTCCCCGTCGCTTCCGCCGTATATTCCGGCACGTCAAACGAAATACCCACATGAGACTGCGCTGCCAGATTATAAACTTCCGTAGGACGGATCTCCGCCATCAGACGCATTAGATTGCTGGAATCCGTCGTATCGGCAAAATGCAGGTAAAATTTAACTTTGTAAAAATCTGAGGCAATCAGATGGTCAATTCTGGCTGTATTGGAAATGCTGTGCCTTCGGATCAGGCCATGCACCTCATATCCCTTGTCCAACAGGAATTCCGCCAGATAACTGCCGTCCTGGCCCGTGATCCCTGTGATTAAAGCCACTTTTCTCATTTTATATTCTCCTTATGCTTTCATTATTTTGCTATTTCTTTTTGTAGTATACCAGTATATAATATCAGTAGCAACGAAATATATTGCCTTAAAACAGCATGATATTGCTCCTGGAAAGGATGCCGGAATGGAAAATGACAACGCCGACAAGATATTTGTCACACCATCGTTCTATGCAAAAGAACATTATCTGTACGTGCAGGACATCGGTGAATCTACGAGCCTGCACCCGCTGGTCAGCCACAGAAAAAATATACATTCTTTTTTGTTTCTGATCGTCACTGCCGGATACGGAACCATCTCCTACAAATCCCGCACATGGGAGATGCATCAGGGAGACTGCGCCTGGCTCGACTGTTCTCTTCCTATTTCTTACACGAGCAGCGTCTCCACCCCCTGGGAATTTAAATGGGTCCATTTTTACGGTAAAGATGCTTTCTCCTTTTACACACAATTTGTGACGCAGGGTTCCCCCTGTATCTTTACCCCGGGCAACCCGGCCGTATTTAATGAATGTCTTTTCCATTTGTTTACCCTGCACAAAAGGAATGATCCCTATAAAGAACTGCTTTCCCACAAATATCTGACAGATTTATGCGCCTTCTGCTTCCCGGAAAGCAAGAGCAGACTTCCCGGCACGCATTCCACGCAGGACAAACTCATTCGCATACGGGAATACATCTTATCGCACTATACAGAAAAAATATCACTCGATGAACTGTCAAAAACTTTTTTCATCAGTAAATATCATCTCGTCCGGGAATACCGGAAATCTTTCGCAGTGACCCCCGGCAGCGATCTGATTGCCTGCCGCATTTCCCATGCGAAATCACTGCTCCGGTCAGGCACGCAGAATATAGAAGAGATTTCCGTTCTGTGCGGTTTTCATACGTCTGCCTATTTTATTAGAATGTTCAAAAAGGCAGAAAATATGACCCCCCTTGAATATCGGAAGAAATGGTAGTAAACTAGAAAGAGCTTTTGTCACCCGATTGGAGAAACACAGTTTTCCCTATGGGATATTCACCCTCAAAAGATTGCGAGAATACCATGAATTTTATCAAAGGACTTACTGCAAACGAAATTTTTATATCTGCAGCATTGGGATGGTTGGTTGCACAAATCCTCAAAACGATCATTCATACGGCGCTGACAAAAAATTTTGTCGCCGAACGTATGGTAGGCAGCGGCGGTATGCCAAGTTCCCATTCTTCCACTGTATGCGCTCTGGCTGCCGCAACCTATTTTCAATTTGGCAGTGCAGGTTTTGAATTTGCGCTGGCTGCATTTTTTGCCATTGTCGTCATGTATGACGCTATCGGCGTGAGGCGCGAAACCGGCATCCAGGCAAAAGTTTTGAACGAAATGATGGACCTTTTCTCTAAGATGGGAAAAGGCGTCAGCATGGAAGACAAACTGAAGGAGTTCGTAGGGCACACACCCCTTCAGGTACTTGCCGGAGCGATTCTCGGCGTATTGATCGCCGTCGCCGTATCAAACTTTTATTAATTATTTTCTATCTTCTTATGCCAGGGGACAACACAACAGAAGGAGCCTGCTTGTATGATGTCCAGACACGAAAAAGTTACACTTGTATTTATTATGCTCAGTTTTATCATATTCTTTTCTTTCTTCCAGGATTCTCTATCCACAACGCTTCTCTCCACCGATGTGGAAGAAGCCTTTTCCTTCTCCCTGGAAAACGGTTTTTACCAGGATGACATCCAAATTGGAATGTCTCTTTCTTCCCGCCACCTAAAGCGAATGCAGATCCACTACACATTGGACGGCAGTACGCCTGACGCTTCTTCCCCGTTGTACACCGCTCCGCTTTTCTACCCGGCGGAAGATACGGTGCAGGTCATTCCTGTCAAAGCAATCGTCTGCGATCAGAACGGATATCTCATAGGCGGTCCCTACTGTGCGACCTATTTTGTCGGTAAGCAGATCAATACCTGGACAAATGCCCTTGTCGTCTCCATCACTTCTGATGCGGACGGCTTATTTTCAGAGAAAAACGGCATCCTCTACCCGATGTCCGACTGCGGACCAACGGAAGAGGACTGGAAATGGTTTGAAAAGCAGAATTGCAAACAGCGTGGGGATGCATGGATTCGCAGCGCGCATATAGATGTTTTCGAGCCGGACGGCTCCAATGTAATCAGTCAGAATATCGGACTGTGTGTGGACGGAGACCATGGCTCCATGACGCATTATCCTTATTCGCTGAAAGTACTGGCCGGAAAAGAATATGACGACGCGCATCCGTCTTTTCAATATGACATTTTCCGCTACTCCAATATAAGAGGTACGCAGTTTGCCCACATACAGGATTTTAACAATATGGTTTTTCGCAACGGCGGTAATGAATACAATGCCGGCACCGGTGATCCGCAGCAACGCGGCACCATGCTCCGCTGGAACATAGGCAGCCGTCTGGCTGATGAAGCCGGTTATATGACAGCCGGCGCCCGTCCCGCTATGGTTTTTCTCAACGGAGAATTTTACTGTGTGGCCCAGCTGCAGGATACCTATAACAGGCATAATACCGGGGCCAGAACATTGCTGGATAAAAATCGGATTGAAATTTACAAAGATTCTGAGAAAGCATGCACCGAAGACGGCGGATACCAGAATCTGTATTACAGTTATCCCGATATCGCCTCCTCCCCTATTCTTTCTGTACAAAATCAGCGCGAACTGGAAGAAATTGTCTCTCTGGACGACATGTTTTCTTACTACGCCTTTGAACTGCTGCTGAACAATACGGACTATCCAAAGAAAAATTATGCAATCTGGCGTTATACAGGAGAACCCTCCGATACCATATATGATGACGGAAAATTCCGTTTTCTCATAAATGATCTGGATTGTACCTGGGATTTTCGCTACGACGACGACCTGTGGACCGCATTTTTTCACCATATAAAAGAAGACGGCACGCTCATGGGGTCTTTGATCCAGGTGGACGATTACAAAAACCGCTTTTTAAACATTGTCTGCGATCTGATGAACAGTGGTCTTTTTGACAGAGAACATCTTGAGCAGATCATTGATGAGGCAGATAGCGGATTTCATCTGATTGCCTCTCATTATTACACGCCCGAAGATGAAGCAAAACGACAGCAAAATGTACTGTTGCTAAAGGAAAGCGCCTTCGCCAGAAAGGAAAAAGTACGGGGATTCATACAGGATACATTCCACCCCCTGTATCCATACACGCTCCTTGTCAAAGCGCCGGAAAATGGCGCCTGCATTCAGTTCAGCACAACACAGCTCATTTCCTCCGACAACGATTTCCAGGGTGCCTATTATGGCGACTATCCCATGACCCTGTCCGCCTCTTTCAATGACTGCCGGGAATTCTTTTGCTGGAAAATCAACGGGAAATCCATTTTCACACCAAACGTCACCCTTGATGCCTCGCTGATTGAAAATGGAGAAATCACTGTGGAACTGCTCACCTCTCCCACAAAAACCCCAGGAGAGCTGCTGATCAGTGAAATCTGCGCAAACGAAAACAATGCCTGGATTGAACTCTACAATGCCTCTGAAAATAGTGTGGATCTGGGCAGTTATGCGCTTGCCAATGATGTTCCGGTACATTTTCTGAAATTCCGCCTGCCTGATATCGTTCTGGCACCCGGTGAAACATTTCTTGCCGGTACGGACAACGAGGGAGCCTTCCGCCTCATGCCGGGAGAAAACGTTTTTCTGATCAAAGAAAGCACTGTACAGGACTCTCTCTCAGTTCCGGTAATGGCGCAGACAGAAAGCTATGCAAGATTCGGCGAAACAAATGAATGGCGCTATTATGCAACGCCTACACCAGGAGCCATAAACTGACCGCCGGAAAGACCGTATACCTGCAATTGTAAAATGCCGGAGACTTATGGTCTCCGGCATTGGTTCTTTCCAGTATTTGCACTGTCTTCCTACTGCTGTTTTCTGTTATCCACGATCTCCCGTCCGATGCTTTCATATAAAATCGGCGCTTTTCTGACTTCCTCCAACTGATAGCAATTACGTCCGTCCATGACAATCGGATTTCTCATCAGCCGTGCATATTGGTTCAAATCCAGCTCCTTGACTTCCTTCCATTCGGTAAAAATAAAACAGATATCCGCATCCTTCAATGCCTCCTCAACGGAAGCACAATACCGGATATGTTCGTCCGGTATGCGTTTCTTGAAATTTTCAGCGCCTACCGGATCCCACGCCTGCACATTTGCGCCATCCTCCAAAAATACCGGGACATTGACAAGAGAAGGCGCCTCCCGCAAATCATCTGTACCCGGCTTAAACGTAAGTCCAAGTACCGCAATATTTAGTCCGTTATAATCAGCATAATATTTCCTTGCCTTTTTTGACAACTTATATTTCTGGCCTTCATTGACTTCGATAGCCGCTTTTACCGTCCGCATCTCACAGCCGTTCTGTGCAGAAAGATGATGAAGAGCCTTCGTATCTTTCGGAAAGCAGGAGCCCCCGTAACCAATCCCCGCATGCAGAAACCGCTTACCAATTCTCTCATCAAACCCCATGCCCTTTGCCACTTCTTCCACATTAGCGCCGATCGCTTCACAGAGATTGGCAATTTCATTCATATAGGAAATTTTCAGAGCCAGAAAATCATTGGACGCATATTTGATCATTTCCGCACTTCTTCTGTTACAGGTCATAACAGGCGCGTCAAAATTGCGATACATTTCTAACAGCCTTTCCCTGGCAAAGTCATCATTCACGCCAATGACAATACGTGATGCGTGCATTGTATCCGGCACAGCGGTTCCCTGCGCCAGAAATTCCGGATTGGAAGCTACATGTACTTTCAGTTCGGAAGGATTCTCATTTAAAATCCGTTCTACTTCGTCATTGGTCCCAATGGGTACCGTAGACTTTATAATTACCACGCATTCTTTTGTTATGCTGGCTGCAATCTGCCCCGCTACGCCAAATACATAGGCAAGATTGGCAGAACCATCCCTCTTCTCCGGCGTGCCAACTGCAATAATGATCACATCCGCATCCACATACGCCGATTTATAGTCTGTCGTAAAATAGAGATGATCCATATTTTTTACCATCAGCTCTTCCAGGCCCGGCTCATAGATCGGTGATTTTCCGCCGCGCATCATCTCAACTTTATTTTCGTCCACATCAACACAAGTTACCGTATGCCCATGTTCGGACAGGCAGACGCCTGTCACCAGTCCTACATAACCTGTTCCCGCTACCGCTATCTTCATGTTATTGTCTCCCGTTTCTTCTTTCGATTGGTTTATTCTGCCATATCTGACAGTTTCTATATTATAGTATATCCTGTCCCGATTTTCAATAAATATGCCTGATCTTTCCAAAACCGGTTTTCTACTATTTTATTTGAAAAAAATGGATTTCTTCTAAACAGCGTGGTATACTATAAACGTTCTGAAGCATGTAAATTATATAGACAAAGGAGTACACTATGGATAAAACAATCGATACCATCGTACTTTCAGTGGTTATTCCCTGTTACAACGAAAAAGAAACAATCGAAACAATACTGGACGCAGTCAGAAACTGCGGCGTAAAAAACACGGAAATTATCGTTGTAGACGACTGTTCCACAGACGGCACAAGAGATCTGCTGCGGGGACCGCTGCGGGGAAAAATTGACCGTCTGATTTTTCACAAAGCCAATCAGGGAAAAGGCGCCGCCCTTTCCAGAGGATTCCAGGCGGCAACCGGCGACGTAGTAGTTGTCCAGGATGCGGATCTGGAATATGACCCCAAAGATTTTGTCCGCCTTCTTGATCCCTTTGTAAACGGACGCAGAGATGCGGATGTAGTCTATGGTTCGCGATATGCAAGAGGCGAAAAATATATGATTAAGCGTTTCTACCACACGGCAGGCAATAAATTCCTGACCTTCCTCTCCAATGTTTTCACCGATCTGGGACTCACAGACATGGAGACCTGTTATAAAATGTTTCGCAGAGAAGTGATACAATCGATTGCAATAGAAGAAAAACGCTTTGGATTTGAGCCCGAAATCACCGCCAAAATCGCCAAAAAGGACAAACGTTACCGGATCTACGAAATACCGATTTCCTACTATCCCCGTTCCTACAACGAAGGGAAAAAGATAGGCGTTCGAGACGGTATCCGCGCAATTTATTGTATTTTAAAATATAATCTTTTTCACTAAATTTGAATAACAGCGAGGTAATCTATGAATCGCATTTTAGTAACCGGCGGCGCCGGCTTTCTGGGTTCTCATCTGTGCGAGCGCCTGCTGCAGGATGGAAACGATGTTATTTGCGTCGACAATCTCTATACCGGAAGCAAAGACAATATCCGCCATTTAATGGCGAACCCATATTTTGAATTTATCCGCCATGATGTAACAGAGCCCTTGTATGTCGAGGTAGACCAAATCTACAATCTCGCCTGTCCCGCAAGTCCGATCCACTATCAGGCCAATCCGGTAAAGACGACAAAGACAAGCGTATATGGCGCTCTTAATATGCTCGGACTCGCTAAAAGGGTAGGCGCAAGGATTTTACAGGCCAGTACAAGCGAAGTATATGGCGATCCCGAAATTCATCCCCAGCCGGAAAGCTACCGTGGCTGCGTCAATCCCATCGGTATCCGCTCGTGTTACGATGAGGGAAAACGCGTAGCGGAAACATTATTTTTTGACTACCACCGTATGCATCATCTGGAAATTAAGATCATGCGCATTTTTAACACCTATGGCCCCCGTATGAACCCTTCCGACGGCCGTGTAGTATCTAATTTTATTGTACAGGCATTAAAAGGAAACGATATTACGATTTATGGAGACGGTTCACAGACAAGAAGCTTCTGTTATGTAGACGATTTGATCGAGGGCATGGTACGCCTCATGGCGTCCCCCGCCGACTTTACCGGCCCATGTAATCTTGGTAACCCAGGAGAATTTACAATTTTACAGTTGGCAGAAAAAATAATCCGCTTTACCGGCTCTTCCTCGACCCTCGTCTACGAGCCCCTTCCTTCTGACGACCCTTTGCAGCGGAAACCTGTCATTGATCTTGCAAAAGAACATTTAGACTGGGAGCCCCACATTGCTCTTGACGAAGGCTTGAAGAAAACAATTGAATATTTTAAAAGAATCATTTGATAAAACTGCCCTGGTTTATAAAAAACCAGGGCAGTCTTCCTCTCAAAGCGTTTTCATATATTCCGCAACAGCCTTTTCCCAGGATGAAAATTTAAAGTCCGTCGTCATTTCCAACATGTAATTGTCGAGCACCGAATAAGCCGGGCGATCCGCCTGTCCCGGAAATTTCTTTTCATATTCCTGCGTACTGATTCCCTCTACAACAGTAGATTTCCCTGCCAGACGGAAAATTTCCACTGCAAACTGTGCCCAGCTGCATTCTCCTTCACAGGTGGCATGGAATACGCCGTAATTCTCAGTTGGAAGCAGATACGCAATCAGCTTCGCAAGCTCCATAGAATATGTCGGCGTGCCATGCTGGTCGTTTACCACCTGCACTGTATCATTGCTTTCGGAAAGTTTGAGCATTGTTTTGACAAAATTATTTCCCTCGCCATACAACCATGCGGTACGCAGAATAAAATACCTGCTGCTGAACTGCTCCACCGCCCTTTCTCCCTGTAATTTCGTTATTCCGTAAACACTCTTCGGATCCACCTGGTCAAATTCCCTGTAATGTTTATCCGTATTACCTGAAAAAACATAGTCCGTGGAAATCTGAAACATTTTTGCCCCGGTTTCCTGCGAAGCAATGCCCAGATTTCTCGCACCTAGCACATTGATCCGGAATGCATTGTCTTTGTCTCTCTCACAGCCGTTTACATTCGTATGCGCCGCACAATTGACCACAGCATAAGGCTTTATCTCTCTGGCAAACGCCATTACACGGTCGATATCCGTAATGTCCAATTGCGCCACATCCGTATTGACGAGCTGATATTCGCTGTTATCCGCCATTATCCGGTTGACAGCCCTGCCCAATTGCCCATTACAACCTGTTATCAAAATATTTCTCATATTTGCCTCCTATTTACCCAATCCCAGTCTGTTTACCGCAGAAAACAGCGCCCGGATAGACGCTCTTGTAATATTGGAACTCACGCCTACGCCATACGTTACCCTGCCGCTGTCAGCATCAAGCAGATGGATATAGGCAGCCGCCTGGGAATTGGCGCCACTCTGCAATGCATGCTCTTCGTAATCCAGTACTTTAATACGTACGCCGAGCGTTTCCTGTATTCCCCGCTGCACAGCATCGATCGGCCCGTTTCCAACTGCTTCGAATTGTTTCTTTTCTCCATGATCGGTAAACGTCACATTCACTTTTGTATCAAACTGTGATTTAGTTTCCCCCGACAGATCAGAAACATGCAGCCTCCTGAAATGCAGCGGTTCTTTTTGATTCAAATATTCGATCCGGAACTGCTCCATGATTTCCTCCGGCGATACTTCCCCCTGCTTTTCAGATATCGTCTGTATAGCGCCGGCAAATTCTTTATGCATTGCCTTTGGCAGTTTAAAACCAAAGTAAGTATCCATAATAAACGCAACGCCGCCCTTGCCTGACTGAGAGTTGATACGGACAATAGGCTCATATTCTCTTCCGATGTCCGCCGGATCAATCGGCAGATAAGGCACCTGCCAGTATTCTCCGCCCCGCTCCTTCATTGCCTGGATGCCTTTGTTGATTGCATCCTGATGCGAGCCGGAAAAAGCCGTAAATACCAGTTTACCCGCGTACGGATGCCGGGGATGGATCGGAATTTTACAACATCTTTCGTAGATCTCAATGCTTTCGTTGATACATTCTATCTGCAGCACCGGATCAATCCCCTGTGAAAACATATTATAGGCAATATTCAGCACATCTACGTTCCCCGTACGCTCCCCGTTTCCAAACAGAGTTCCTTCCACACGCTCTGCTCCCGCCAGCAGTGCAAGCTCTGCGGATGCCACACCTGTTCCTCTGTCATTGTGCGGATGTACGCTCAGAATAATGCTTTCCCGGTCTTCAAAATGCTTATTCATCCATTCAATCTGGTCCGCATATACATTGGGTGTATTTGTCTCCACCGTAGAAGGCAGATTGATAATAATCGGATTCTCTTTCGTCGCTCCCCATTCCCGCTGCACCGCAGTACAGATATCAAGCGCAAAATCCAACTCTGTGCCGGTAAAACTTTCCGGAGAATATTCCAAAATAATCCTGCCCGGAAAACGCGATGCATGCTCTTTTACAAGCTGTGTTCCCCGGATTGCAATTCCTTTGATTTCTTCTTTGTCCATATGAAATACCACATCACGCTGTAAAGTAGATGTGGAATTGTAAATATGCACGATCGCCTGCTTACACCCTTCAATCGCTTCAAATGTTCTGATGATCTGCTCTTCCCGGCACTGCGTCAACACCTGTACCTTTACGTCATCCGGTATCATTCTGCGGTCAACCAATTGCCGGAGGAAATCATACTCAATCTGGCTCGCCGCCGGAAAACCGATTTCAATCTCTTTAAAGCCCAGCTTAATCAAATACTGGAACATTTCTACCTTTTCTTCCACGATCATAGGATCGATCAGCGCCTGATTTCCATCCCGCAAATCCACGCTGCACCAGATGGGCGCTTTTTCGATTTCTTTTCCCGGCCATTCCCGTTCCGGATAATATACAACCGGATTTTTTTGATAATGCTTATAATGCAACATTCTCTTTCCTCACTTTCCCAAAAAAACCGGCCCACCCCGAAAGGTGGGCCGATAAACACAATTTCATCCTATTCCCCAAGACCGCCATCGATGATTGCAACCAAAGCCTTTAGAGCTTCTTCCTCATCCTCACCTTCGCATACGAATTCTACTTCATCGCCGCATTTCACACATGCACCAAGCACACTCAATACACTTTTGGCATTGGCAGTACTCTCTCTGAATGTAAATGTTATCAATGATTTAAACTGCATTGCTTCTTTACACAGGATGCCGGCAGGTCTCAGATGTAGTCCGGTTGGGTTTTTGATCACTACCTTTTGGCTTACCATATTTACTTCCTCCAATTTATCTCTTATCCCATATCGGAATGATATGACCCCTTCTCTCCCTTTATCATATCATGCCTTTTATGTTTCTACAAGTGTATTCCTGTATTTTCAGGACATAGCCATATAAGCCGTTTCAGCCGCATTGCGCGGCAGACACAAACCGCATTACAACATACAATTCTGAATCAGTTCCGCCAGCTTCCTCGCTTCCTTTTCAATTAACTGCTGGTCCTTTCCTTCAATCATCACCCGCACCAGAGGTTCCGTGCCGGAAGGGCGGATCAGCACCCTCCCTTCTCCTGCAAACATATTGTTCAATCTCCCGATCGCTTCTGCAATCTCCGGATATTCCATATATTTTTCTTTTTTATGATTGGGGACTTTGGCATTTACAAGCGCCTGCGGCAATACATCCATGATCTGAGAAAGCTCTGACAGCGGCTTCCCCGTTTCCACCAACACCTGCAGCAAATGCAGCGCGCTGAGCAGACCGTCTCCCGTCGTGTTCTCATCCAAAAAGATCACATGACCGGACTGTTCGCCGCCAAGGCTGGCGCCGATTTCCCGCATCCGTTCCAGTACATAACGGTCGCCTACCTTTGTCTGTTCCGCCTTGATTCCTTTTTCTTCTGCCATCAGGAAAAAGCCCAGATTACTCATCACCGTCACGACGATGGTATCTCCTTTCAATTTCCCCTGTTGGCGCATATGATTCCCGACGATCGCCATAATCTGGTCGCCATCCACCACTTTCCCGTTTTCGTCCACCGCCAGAAGTCTGTCGGCATCTCCGTCAAAAGCAAGACCAATATTCGCTCTTTCATACACGACCCTGGCCATCAACTCTTCCATATGGGTCGAACCACAGTTTGCATTGATGTTGCTGCCGTCCGGATTATTATGGATGGCAATCACTTCCGCCCCCAGCTCTTTTAACGCTTCTACAGAAGTATAATATGAAGCGCCCTCCGCACAATCCACTACAATCCGCAGGGTACTCAAATCCACCCCTACCGACTGCACAGCATGGTTAATATATTCTTCCCTGGCATCCGTGCGGTATTTGATTTTTCCCACTCCGGAACCAATCGGAAATTTAATATCCTTCATATCGCTCTTCAATAAGCGTTCGATTTCATCTTCCATAGAATCCGGCAGTTTATAACCGTCCCCATCGAAAAATTTGATTCCATTAAACTCTACCGGATTGTGGGAAGCTGAAATGACTACACCCGCATCCACTTTATATTTTTTTGTTAGATACGCCACAGCAGGCGTCGGCACAACACCTACATAAACTGCATTGGCTCCTACGGAGCACGCGCCTGCCATCAAAGCATTCGCCAGCATATCTCCGGAAATTCTCGTATCACATCCCACCATAATGGTTGGTTTATGCTTGTTTTCCTTGGTAAGCACATAAGCGCCTGCCTGTCCCAGCTGCATCGCCAGCATTGGTGTCAGTTCCTCATTTGCAACTCCTCTTACGCCGTCTGTACCAAATAATCTGCCCATCTTTTCCTTTACCTCTATTCTTCATTATTAAGCGCTTCCTCAGCATCACTGATCGTAATCTGTACCGGCACCTCTTCCTTCTGCCTGATTCCATCCGGAAGCGTCAGTACCAAATTCATCTCATATACGCCTGCTGGCAGCTCTGTAAGAGAATACCTGTTCATATAATCAATAATATTAACACTGGCTGTCACGGCAGTCTGATCCATATTCTGCAGATTCTGTGCAAGCCCAACGGCATTTACCCGGATGCCTCCGTCCGGCTCCGCGATTTCTGCTGTCATCCCGGCCGGAATTCCCGTAATAGCCACCTTGTCTTTCTCAATCGTAAGCGCGGATGTGATTTCTCTCTCAATATGGACGGTCACATTGGCTTTCCCACTGAAATCGGCTTCTGCAAGCTGGATCGTATCCGGCAGATATTTTTTCAGCTCTATTGCCGTTGTCATATTACCGCTATACCCCGACACATTCAACTCCGCTTCAGGAATCTCAAGCTGGGAAATGTTTTTCATTGCATTTCCTTTTCCTGCAACTAGTACCGTAGCCGGGCTGCTTTCAATCACACCGGTCAGCGCATATCCGTCTGCCGGAACCCCACTCGCAGTAAACACAAGCGGAATACGTTTTGTTTCCAAAATCTCTACGTTTACCTTCACCTGCTCAAGACTCTTTTTAAGATTTTTATTTTCGATCAGATTATTATCCGCATCATATAACCGTATTGACACATCTGTGCGAATATCCTCCGACAATCCTGATATTGTAACCGATACCTCTGCTCTGTCCACCTGGCTTACTACAGACTCCGGCCCGGACAGGCTTACCAGATTCTGGTCCGAAGTGATATTGCCAAGGATATAACCTTCAGCCACTTCACCTACGGTTGCCGTTTCAATTACAAACTGCTTTCTCTCCATGTTTTCAATGTTGATCAGCATATTTTCAGTAGAGGAACTGATACTCTCCAATTTATTATTGTATTTATTCGTGGCAAGCTTTATGCGTACCATCGTATCCATAAAATTAATTTCCTGCATGTCTGCTGTGGCAATGATGTTTTCTTCCCCCAGTGTATCCAATATACTGCGTTTTGCCCAAACAGTCACATCAATCACATCCGTACCGTCCAATACCTCATAGACCTTTCCCTGACTGGTAACAGCATCTGTATTCAGTATTTCTACCGGTATATTCCGAAACACCGTTTTATCCACCGGATCATTAATATTGATCACAATGAACCATATGACGATGGAAAACAAGACTGCAAGAATTTTCAGGGCCAGATTAGCTGTCAATTTCTTTTTCATTCTTTGCTCTTCCCTTCCACAATCTTCTTTTTTTCTCTTCCAGCGGTTTATTTTGAATCTTGGTCAGCTTCTCCTTCAACTCTTCCGAATCCAGATTGCGGTATAATTGTCCTTCGTATGCCACGCTCACATGGCCTGTTTCCTCTGAGACGATTATTGTAAGAGAATCTGTCACTTCCGCTATCCCGACTCCCGCCCTGTGCCGCGTACCCAGCTCCTTGCTCAGCCCCATATTATCCGAGAGCGGCAGATAACAGGTCGCGGATACAATACGATTCCCTCTGACGATTACCGCTCCGTCATGCAGCGGCGTATTATGCTCAAAAATATTAATCAGCAGCTGGCTGGTGAGTAAACCGTCCACTCCGATTCCCGTTCTCTCATATTCCCCCAAAGACTGATTTTGCTCAATCACAATCAGGGCGCCCGTCTTTGCCCTGCCCATCTCAAAGCATGCCTTAATCATTTCCTGCATTGTCTGGTCGGAAAACCTTCCTTCCGTATCCCTGGAACTGTCAAACGGAACAATGGATGCAAAAAAGTTCGTTCTGCCAAGCTGTTCCAAAGCCCTGCGCAGTTCCGGCTGCAGTACAACCACAGTGGCAATTACCGCTAAACTCAGCACATTTTCCGCTATCCACAGGATCGTCGTCATATTAAAGACAGCGGCAATCAAAATCAATGCCATGATTAGGGCGATGCCTTTCAGCAAAGACCATGCACGGGTGTCTTTGATCCACAAAATAATCTGGTACACCAAAAAAGAGATTATCATAATCTCCACTACATCGGTCCACCTTATAGACGGCATGTGAAGCCGATTTAAATAGATTCCTGCATAGTTTGCCAACTGACCCATACTATTTCATTCCACTCTTATCTGTTTTCCTGATTACGCTGCCTGTTGCGCGCGGCGGCTGCGCAGCGCTTTTATTTTGTGACGTTATTTTTTTGATCGTTTTTGATGGTTTCGACATCATAATCTTGGGTACTGCTTTTACATAATAATAATATTCATCATCTTCGAACTGTACGTACTCCGTACGGGAATAATCAACGTTGAACACAAAAAACTGCAATAACTTTACAATTCCAAGCGACAAAACTGCGCCGATCACTGTCGAGATAATGGAAATATTGGTATCAAACATCAAATCCCCTGCAAAAAGAATGCCAATTCCAACAAGCGTCCCTGTAATGATGGCAATTGTCCATGAATGATTCACCCGCAGCCTGCGGATCATATATACAAGCAATACCGTAACCGCAAAAGCAAATACCATAACGAACATTGTTTTGTTGTTTAACAGTCCGTCCACCACATAACGGTATTTCTGTATGGCATTTTCGGCATCCATAGTGTTTAATGTCGAAACGCTTTCCGAAATATATTGCAAAATGCTGTAAACGATCACACCGCAACCGACAGATACCGCTGAAGCAGGCGTTCCCATCAGTCCCGCCGACAATGGCATGACAAACGGAATATGCAGAGAACAACATATCGGCGTCAAAAGAGTCGCCAACGTATCTCTCGGTGAAAAACGGAAATACAATAGAAACATAACAAGAAAAAGCGCCAATACCACAACCGCACACTCTAAAGAAAAAGCGTACAGATGCAGCAGGATAAATACTGCTGCCGTTAAAAGCATAAAGTTCATTGGTAAGAAAGAGCACAAAAGTGCGGCTACAAGAACAATCGTCACACTATTCAGCCTGCTCATATAGCCCAGTTTTGCATTGATCAACATGATCGTAATAAGGGACAGAAGGAATTTAACAACCGGCGTAATATAAATTTCATATTTTCCGTAAATTCCCTTCAAGTACTCTTTCAGGACTAATAAATTTGTCATAATTTTTCCTTTCAGAAATTTCTCCTATCGTTTGAAGTCCTCTTCATATAATTCAGACAGCTCTTTTAGATGGGAGTAATATTTCTTCAGGCTCTTTTTCGCCCGACTATAACGGTAGGAATATACGAGATACGAGATAAACGTATATGTCCCTGTAAATATCACATAGGTAAGCAGAAGCTTCCTGCCTGTTTCCAAAAGATCAACCTGGTACATCTCTTTCATCACTGTCTCAAAGTGGTAAAATCCGTAAACACCAAGCGCGATCGCGAAGGAAAGCGTGCCGCTGATAATCGACTTCATAACCTGCAGACTGATATAATCGCTCCTGAAATAATTTCCAATTGCAATATTATGCCGGCCTTCATTTTCCTCATAAGAAGCCATCTTTGTCATCAGCTTGATCCGCTCTTCATGCAGCATCCCTTCACCCCTTCCAATGTGTGCACATGCCAACATACGCCTGAACTCAATTCATGCGAATGACTCCGGGCGCCCATAGTATAGCACAAAAATCCATCTCTGTAAAATCAGCGGTCTAAGTAGCGCATTCTCGGATTTTCTTTGGTGTCTTTCCGCGCAGGCGTCTCGGGCTTTGGTTTTTCATATGTGCTTTTCAGATTATTTACCATAGTATTCTTACACTTCTCACAGAACCGCCCTGTCCTAATCATAGCGCCGCATTTTTCACAATTGATTCCCACCGGCGAATCATCCGAAAAGACCAGTCTCTCTTCCCTGATCCATTGATGAAGCTGTGTCGTTTCCACCTCGCACGCCTGCGATATCTCCGGAATATTGGCGCCCTTATTTTCCCGAATATAATCCTTTACTTCCTGAAATTTCTGTTCCAGCTTCTCTTTGCATGCAGGACAGATCGGAATACCTACCACATAATTAAAAATCCTTCCGCATTTTCTGCAATTGCGTACATTCATACTAACACCCTCCCCGTTTTATCCTCTGCCAACAGCCAAAGAAATAAAATAGATATCTCTGATTCCGGCTTCCTGCAGAACGGCCGCCATAGCATCCACAGTACTGCCTGTCGTGTAAATATCGTCAATGATTATAATTGTATCTAATTTTACATCATTTTGATCTATTTTAAAAGCCCTTTTCAAATTATTTTGACGCATCTGTCTGTTCAGACATTTCTGTGGCGTCGTTTTCTTCACCCGTTTGATCAGGCTCGTATTTACAGGAATTCCCAATTCCTTTCCAAGACTGCGCGCAATCACTTCTGCCTGATTGTATCCCCGCTCCCGTTTTCTTATTCTGTGCAGCGGTACGGGTACCAGCGCATCCGGATGCCACAAACAAATTACCGCGCCCAAATATTCCGCCATCTTTTTCCCGTAAAATTCACCATATTCCTTCCGTCCTTTATATTTAAAACGGTAAATGGATCTTTTGATATCGGGGTACTCATACAATGCCCGCCCTTCCCGGTAAAAATGTTTCCGCTCCGAGCAGTCTGGGCAGTATTCCTGTCTCTCATCACGCAGCGGTTTACCGCACTTTCTACAGTAAGGACTTTTTATTGGTTTCCACATCTCCGTGCAGGAAGGGCATATATATTCTCCCAGCGGCTGTACCCGGTCGCACACCGGGCATCTCCTCGGAAAAAGTAAATCCAGTAAAATCATATTCTATTTTTATTCATTCATCATTTCCCGAATTCTGTCTGCAAAGCCGCTGAATCGTCTCTGCTCATTCTCATTCAAAATCATGGAACGTACTGTCTCGCTGCTCCCCAATATTGTTACACAGTCCCTGGCCCTTGTCACGCCGGTATATAACAGATTCCGGTTCATCAACATTCTGGGTCCGCCAAGCAGAGGCATAATCACTGCGGGATATTCGCTGCCCTGCGATTTGTGTATCGTAATGGCATAGGCCAGTTCCAATTCATCCAGCCCCGCAAAAGGATATATCACACGCCTGCCTTCCTCATACTGCACAACCATGTTACGCCCAAAATCGTCAATCTGCAGCACGCTTCCTATATCCCCGTTAAAAACACCGCTGCCTTTGTCCACCGCAATTCCATATTTGCTGACGATTTCCCATTCCAACTGATAATTGTTTTTAATCTGCATCACTTTATCGCCCTCTCGGAACAACGTTGTGCCATGTGCATATTCTTTTTTATCTCTGGCCGGAGGATTCATATACTGCTGCAGTATCCTGTTCAAACTTTCCACACCCAGATTACCTTTTCGCATCGGTGTCAGTACCTGGATATCATACGGACCTGCGTTCACATACCGGGGAAGTTTTTCCGTAATAAGCTGCACCATATGTTTATAAATCACATTGACGTCATTTCTTTCCAGAAAAAAGAAATCTCTGCTCTTATTATCTATGCAAATCTGTTCCCCCCTGTGGATCCGGTGGGCATTGACGACAATATCGCTTTCTCCCGCCTGACGGAATATTTTCTGCAGCATAACAACAGGAAAACTCCCGCTTTCCATCAGATCGCGCAGCACCTGTCCCGGTCCCACACTGGGAAGCTGATTGACGTCTCCCACCATAATCAGTCTCGTTCCCACCGCAACTGCCCTGAGCAGCGATTGAAACAAAAGAATATCCACCATGGACATTTCATCTACAATCAATACATCTGTTTCCAGCGGATTCTCTTCGTTCCTTTCAAAAAATCCTTTTTTCCGTTCCTCCTCTGCCAGCCCGTTTAACTCCAAAAGTCTATGTATCGTCTTGGCCTCATATCCGGTGGCCTCCGTCATACGTTTGGCCGCCCTTCCGGTTGGCGCCGCCAGCAGAATATCCATCCCCTCTTTTGCAAAGTAATGGATCATCGTATTAATTGCCGTTGTTTTGCCCGTGCCCGGCCCTCCTGACAAAATCATCAGACCATTGCAAATACTTTCCAGCACTGCAGTTCTCTGCAGCTCATCCAATTCGATCTCTGATTCCCTTTCCACAGATCTGATCTTTTCCAATATCGCCTTTCTCTCTGCCGGAAGCATACCGCCTTCCTCGTACAAAGACACATTCAGATCATGCAGCATCCGCGCACAGTTCAATTCCGCATAATAATAGGACAAACTATATACAATATGGCTGCCATTCTTTTCCTTGATGACTATCTTTTTATCCATCATCAGATTGGAAAGCTGCGGTTCAATCTGTTGTTCCGTAAGTCCCAGCATTTCAGCCGCGCTTTGCAATAACTGCGCCTTTGGCAGATACGTATGCCCTTCTGATGAGGCGCGCAGAAGTACATACAGGATTCCACTTCGTATCCTGTAATCAGAATCCATGCGAATACCTGCCCTTTCCGCAATCTCATCCGCCGCCTTGAACCCTACGCCGCTGATATCTTCCGCCAGCAAATACGGATTTTCCCGCATCACTCCATATAAACGCATTCCGTATGTTTGATAAATCTTAATAGCCAGCGCATTGGAAATCCCATATTTCTGCAGAAACAGCATGGCTTCACGCCTGTCTTTTTTCTCTGCAGCCTGTGCGCATATCTCCTGCGCCATTCTTTCGCTGATACCTTTTACTTCTGAAAGTCTCTCAGGCTCTTCTTCCATAATCCGAAAGGTATCACTGCCAAACTTTTTCACAATTCTTGCCGCCAGCGCCTCCCCAATGCCCTTTACCGCTCCGGAACCCAGATACCGCTGAATGCTCACAACATCATCAGGCGCCAGGAGCGTATAAGACTGTACCTTAAACTGTCTTCCATATAGTGTATGATCCGTATAGCTTCCCTGCATTTCCAGACTCTCACCCTGTCCCAGATCCTGAAACATCCCCACGCAGGTGATTTCCTCTCCATCACAGACTACGTTCATCACCGTATAGCCATTGTCTGTATTCTGATATATGATATGTTCCACATATCCTTTTAATGTTTCCATATGTTCATCCTCTTAATGCCCCAAATCCATATGGTAAAAAAGAAGGGCTGCCTTTTGAAGCAGCCCCAGCCTTCCTTTTCTCTTCATTCCAAACCATTCGTAATTTTCATCTGTTCATAAAGCGTCTGTGCCAGTCCCAGTTCTCCTTTTTCCGTAGACATAGACGCTATTTCCTGAATCATATTATCTCTGTAATAATCTACCATCGTACCTGTAGATTGAAAGCTGTAATCCGTTTCCGGAACTGTTTTCTGCATTTGCTTAAACATCTGCTCCAAAAAATAGGCTTCAAACTGCTTGCAGGCATCCAGTAACTGTTCATCATCCGTGCCCTTATTATTCTCGACCCAGTCAGCCTTCATCTTTTCCAATTTCTCATTATCTGACTGCGTCTTCATATAATCCGTATAAATAGAACTGAGTCCGCCCAGATCCATATCATTTCCTCCTCTTTCCACCCGCTCCGCCATGCCCTCAGCTCGTGAACCCCGTTCCCTCGCTGACCGGGCTGCGCCCTATGCAGCCATCTCTTTCTGCCTTTTCACCCGCTCCGCCATGCCTCAGCTCGTGAACTCCGTTCCCTCGCTGACCGGGCTGCGCCCTATGCAGCCATCGCTTTCTGCCTTTCCACCCGCTCCGCCATGCCCTCAGCTCGTGAACCCCGTTCCCTCGCTGACCGGGCTGCGCCCTATGCAGCCATCGCCTGAACGTTATGCCTGCAAGCAGTCAAACGTTCATCCGCTGTCTGCGCATGGCTTGGCTTAACGTTTCAAGTTATTGGCTTGTTGGAGCATTTCGTCAGATGTAGTGATCGCCTTGGAGTTCATTTCGTATGCACGTTGTGCAACAATCATATTTACCATTTCGTCCACCACCTGCACGTTCGACCGTTCCAGATAGCCCTGTACGATCGTGCTCTTTTCCAGATTATTGCTTCTCTCTTCATTCAACGGTTCACCGCTGGCCGCCGTTTCCACATAGTAACTGCCGCCGATCTTATCAAGGCCTGTCGGATTATTAAACTGATAAAGCCCTATTTTAATACCCAGCGGCTGCGGGTTATTATCGGCATCTGGATAATAAAACTCTCCTTCTTCCGATACACTCAGATTACTTGCCGTATAATTGCGGTTAAATATAATCGGCCTTCCTGCAGAACTGAGCACCGGATAGCCGTCGGAAGTACAAAGCGTTAATCCGCCCGCATCATTGGTGCTTAGGAAAAAATTACCGTTTCTTGTGTAATATGTATTGTCGTCATCACCCTGAATAGCAAAAAATCCTTTTCCGCTGATGGCAAAATCCGTATCGCTTTCAGAATCCTGAAACGCGCCCTGTTTAAAAATAGAACTGATGGATGAATTGCGCACGCCCAAGCCAACCTGTGCCCCTACCGGTTTATTATCTCCATTTGCCGTAGTCGTTTTCGTCTGCAGTGTCTGGTATAAAAGAGATTTGAAATTGGCCACCTCTGTCTTATACCCTGTTGTGTTTACATTTGCAAGGTTGTTTGCAATCGTATCAATATTTGTCTGCTGCGCAATCATACCTGTTGCCGCTGACCATAGAGATCTTACCATGATTTTCTTCCTCCCCTATCTGTTAACCGTTCAGTCTCCCAATCTGGTTCACCGCAATATCCAGAGAACTGTCATACGTCTGCACTACTTTCTGATTGGTTTCATAGGCTCTCGACACATTGATCATATCCACCATTTCTTTTACCACCTGGACATTGGAGTGTTCCAGATAACCGGAAATAACCTGCGCATCCGTGTTTCTTTCCTGAAAACCGTCTACTGTCTGAAACAGGTTTTCACCATAATGTTCCAAATAATTATAATCTTCAAAATCCGTTATGCCGATTGTCGCAACCAGACGGCCGTCCTGATAAACCCCGCCGTTTTCCAGGATTTCCGTAGACAACAGCGGATTCAGTTCGATATGTTCTCCCCTGTTATCCAGAACAAAATCCCCGTCTTTCGTTACCAGAGCGCCTTCCTGCGTCAACGTAAAATTGCCGTCTCTCGTATATTTGGTAGAAGTAACGCCAGCTTTATTGGTAAATTCAATTGCAAAAAAGCCGGGACCTGCAATCGCCAGATCATAAGGGTTTTCCGTCTCCTTGAGCGGGCCTTCCGAATAATCGGTATAATTTTCTCCGATTTTTACACCCATGCTCATATCACCGATTTTTCTCCCAAGCCTGAGCGCCTCCGTGTTATCCTTAATCTTATACGCCAGTACATCCTTAAACGACTGCGACGTTGCGCCTTCCTTTTTAAACCCCACTGTTGCACTGTTGGCAAGATTGTTTGTCAAAGTATCCATCCTATGCTGCTCATTTACCATCCCGGTATACGCCGTATATAACCCCTTTAACATCCTCCGCCTCCTGCTTCTTCCTGTCCGTTTTAATTATCGTCTCTATATCCTGCCAGAAATTCAACATATTTCCCTGTACCGATGGCGACCGCTGTCATCGGATCTTCCGCCGTCATCGTATTGATCCCTGTTTTTGCCTCGATCAAATCCTCAAGTCCACGCAAAAGACTGCCGCCTCCCGTCAATACAATGCCTCTGTCCGCAATATCAGCAGCCAACTCCGGCGGTGTCTTCTCCAATACGCTGTGGATTGTTTCGATAATCTGCGACGTCGTCTCCTTCAAAGCCTCTTCCGTCTCTTCCGAAGATACTTTAATTGTCTTGGGAAGACCTGTCACCAGATTTCTCCCTCTCACATCAATATAATCCACTTCAGCCCGTTTATAGGCAGAACCAATTTTTATCTTCAAATCCTCCGCTGTACGTTCCCCGATCAGCAGATTATGTTTTTTACGCATATAACGTACAATCGCTTCATCAAAATCATCACCGGCAATCTTAATCGAAGCGCTGACTACCGTACCGCCAAGGGATATCACAGCAATATCCGATGTGCCGCCTCCGATATCCACAATCATATTCCCGCATGGCTTGGAAATATCAATACCTGCGCCAATTGCTGCCGCAATCGGCTCCTCTATGATAGAAACCTCCCTTGCGCCCGCCTGATAAGTAGCATCTTCCACCGCCTTTTTCTCCACCTCGGTAACGCCGCTTGGAACACATACGGCAATGCGGGGCTTACGGAATGTCTTTTTACCCAGTGCCTTCTGGATGAAATATTTCATCATTTTCTCTGTCACAGTGTAGTCAGATATAACACCCTGCCGCAGAGGACGCACCGCTACAATATTGCCAGGCGTCCTTCCGAGCATCAGCCTTGCGTCTTCCCCGATGGCTTTAATCCTGTTGGTATCTCTGTCAAATGCCACAACAGACGGCTCTTTCAAAACAACGCCTTTGCCTCTTATATAAACAAGGATACTTGCCGTACCCAAGTCTATCCCAATATCCGTATACTGCATAAGTTCTAACCCCTTTCTAATGGTTATCTATCATAATGTTTTCCAAATGTTTGCAATTTAAACATACAACTGTCATTGTGCAGCAATCATACATCCTGCAAATATAATATCCCAAACATTATAACCTAAAGCAACGCATTTTCAAAGGGTTTTCCAAAAATTCACAAAAATTTAAGAACGCAGTCAATTAAGCAGCTCCCTCTGCTTATCTACCGCGTCCATGCTTCTCCCTATTCTATTTTACCTGTGTATTATATCGTCTGTTCCCCAGGATATCTTTAGGCTTTCTCTAACATTTTTTTCACATAAATACCCGTATAGGACCCGGGAATATCCGCTACCTGTTCCGGGGTGCCTTCCGCCACAATCGTGCCGCCTCCATCGCCTCCTTCAGGACCGATATCAATAATATAATCTGCCGTTTTAATCACATCAAGGTTATGTTCAATTACGACCACCGTATTGCCGCCTTCCGTCAGCCTGTGCAGTATTTCCACCAATTTATGCACATCCGCAAAATGAAGCCCTGTAGTAGGTTCATCCAGAATATAAACGGTTTTTCCGGTACTGCGCTTGCTCAGCTCCGTAGCCAGCTTAATCCGCTGCGCCTCACCGCCCGACAGCGTCGTGGAGGGCTGCCCCAATTTGATATAGGAAAGTCCCACGTCGTACAAAGTCTGAATCTTATTCTGAACGGAAGGAACATTTTCAAAGAAATGCACCGCTTCTTCCACCGTCATATCCAGCACATCATAAATACTCTTTCCTTTATATTTTACTTCCAACGTCTCCCTGTTATACCGCTTACCTTCACACACTTCACATGGCACATAAACATCCGGCAGAAAATGCATTTCGATCTTAATAATGCCGTCTCCGCTGCATGCTTCACACCGTCCGCCCTTCACGTTGAAACTGAAGCGGCCTTTCTTATACCCCTTCGCACGCGCATCCTGCGTCCCCGCAAACAGATCCCTGATCTGGTCAAAAACGCCTGTATAAGTAGCCGGGTTGGAACGGGGCGTCCTGCCAATAGGAGACTGGTCAATGTTAATCACCTTATCCAGCTGTTCCATGCCTTCAATACATTCATGCCGTCCCGGAATTGTTCTGGCACGGTTCAGCGCACGGGCCAGCGATTTATACAATATTTCATTTACCAGAGAACTTTTGCCGGAACCTGACACGCCCGTCACGCAAGTCATTATGCCAAGTGGAATAGTAACGTCTATATTTTTAAGATTATTTTCCGCCGCCTTGCGCACTGTCAAAAAACCGCACGGTTTTCTGCGCTTTTCCGGCACCGGAATTTTTATGGCGCCGCACAGATACTGCCCGGTAACAGACTCCGGCACACGCATAATCTCCTCCGCCGTACCGCACGCCACGACTTCTCCGCCGTGGGAACCGGCGCCGGGACCGATATCCACCACGTAGTCCGCCTCCCGCATTGTATCCTCATCATGCTCCACCACGATCAGCGTATTGCCCAGATCACGCAGATTTTTCAGAGTGCCAAGCAGTTTGTCATTATCTCTCTGATGCAGACCGATACTCGGTTCGTCCAAAATATAGCAAACGCCCACCAGCCCCGAGCCGATCTGAGTCGCCAGACGGATCCGCTGCGCTTCGCCTCCCGAAAGTGTGCCGGTTGCCCTAGACAACGATAAGTACTCCAGCCCCACATCCACCAGAAATCCTACCCTTGCCCGTATTTCCTTTAACACCTGTTTACCGATTAACTGCTGCCCCTTCGTCAATTCCATATGCTGCAGAAAACTGTGCAGACTGCTAATCGACATGGATGTGATTTCATAAATATTTTTATCACACACCGTTACTGCCAGAGACGTCTTTTTCAGACGTTGTCCTTTACATTCCTTACAAGGCGTAATCCGCATAAATGTTTCGTACTCCTGCTTGGAAGTATCGGAACCCGTCTCTCTGTAACGCCGCTCCACATTCTTAATCAATCCCTCGAACGCTATGGGATAGACCCCTTCTCCCCGCTGTCCTTTATAGTGGACGGAAACTTCTTTTCCGTCCGTGCCATATAGCAGTACCTGACGCACCTGCTCGGGGTATTCTTGAAAGGGTGTGTCCAGACTGAATTGGTACTCCTTTGCCAGCGCCTGCAAAATGGCATTGGTAAAACTGCCGCTGTCTGTGCAGGACTGCCATCCGAGCACGGTAATCGCACCCTCGGCGATACTCAAAGACTGATCCGGTATCATCAAATCCACATCAAACTCCATTTTATATCCCAGACCGAAACAGACCGGACAGGCGCCGAAAGGATTATTAAAGGAAAAGCTTCTCGGCTCGATTTCTTCCATACTGATTCCACAGTCCGGACATGAAAAACTCTGGCTAAAATTCATCGGTTCCCCGCCAATCACATCCGTCTGCAGCAGACCGTCGGAGACAGAAAGCGCGTTCTCCACCGAATCTGTCAGACGCCGTTCGATCCCCGCCTTTACCACAAGCCTGTCCACAACAATTTCTATATAATGCTTGATATTCTTTTCCAGCTTAATTTCTTCTGTTAGTTCATACAGGCTGCCGTCAATCCGCACACGGACATAACCGCTTCTCTTGGCGCGCTCCAGCACCTTGGCATGTTCACCTTTCCTTCCTCTGACAACCGGCGCAAGAAGTTGTATTTTCGTTCCCTCCGGCAAAGTCATAATCTGATCCACCATCTGGTCTACCGTCTGTCTTTTAATCTCTCTCCCGCATTTATAACAATGCGGCGTTCCAATCCGTGCATATAGCAGACGGAAATAGTCATAAATTTCTGTAACCGTTCCCACTGTGGAGCGTGGATTGCGGTTGGTTGATTTCTGATCGATGGAAATAGCCGGAGAAAGCCCTTCTATTTTTTCTACATCCGGTTTCTCCATCTGCCCAAGAAACTGTCTTGCATAAGAAGAAAGCGACTCCATATAACGTCTCTGTCCCTCGGCATAGATTGTGTCAAAGGCAAGCGACGACTTCCCTGAACCAGACAACCCGGTCAGAACGACAAGCGCATTTCTTGGGATATCCACGTCAATACCTTTTAGATTGTGTTCGTTAGCGCCTCTGATTTTAATGTACTCTCTGGGAAGCATCTTTCTGCTCTCACTCATCATTTTTCTCCAATTCCAGTAAATGTTTTTTTAATTCTATCAGTTTGTCACGCAGCTCCGCCGCCGCTTCGAAATTCAGCTCCGCCGCTGCCTTTTTCATCTTTTTCTGCAAATCCGCAGTCAACTTTTCCAGTTCTTCCCGTTCCATGGATTCCGGATCCTTTTCAAAAGAGATCTCTTCCTTTGCCACTTCTCTGGAAATGCTGATCAGATCGCGCACTGCCTTTCTGATTGTCTGCGGCGTGATGCCATGGGCCTCATTATATTTCTGCTGAATCTCCCGCCGTCTGTTTGTCTCATCAATCGCGGCCCGCATCGAATCCGTAATCACATCCGCATACATGATAACATGCCCGTCGGCATTTCTCGCGGCACGGCCAATCGTCTGTATGAGTGACGTTTCGGAACGCAAAAATCCTTCTTTGTCAGCATCAAGAATCGCCACAAGAGAAATTTCCGGGATATCCAGCCCCTCGCGCAGCAGGTTGATGCCGACCAAAACGTCAAACACATCCAGACGCATATCGCGGATAATCTCTGCCCGTTCCAGTGTATCGACATCGGAATGCAAATATTTCACCCGGATTCCTACATCCCGCATATAATCCGTCAAATCTTCAGCCATCCGTTTCGTCAGTGTCGTAATCAGTATCTTATTCTTTTTTTCTGTCTCTTTATTCACTTCGGCAATCAGATCGTCAATCTGCCCTTCCACCGGACGCACGGAAATTTCTGGATCCAAAAGTCCTGTCGGGCGGATAATCTGTTCCACACGCAAGAGCTCATGCTCCTCTTCGTATTTGGACGGCGTGGCCGACACAAACAGCATCTGGTCAATATGTTCCTCAAACTCATGAAAAGCAAGCGGCCTGTTATCCAAAGCGGAAGGCAGACGAAATCCATAATCCACCAGCGTGGTCTTTCTGGAACGGTCTCCCGAATACATAGCTCCAATCTGCGGAATTGTCATATGTGACTCGTCAATAATGATGAGATAATCATCCTTAAAATAATCCATCAGCGTCATCGGTGGCACACCTGCCGGGAGATCGCTCAGATGACGGGAATAATTCTCTATTCCGGAGCAGAAACCCGTCTCCCGCAGCATTTCAATATCAAAATTCGTACGCTCGGAAATACGCTGCGCCTCAAGCAGCTTATCTTCTCCTTTGAAATACCGCACCTGCCCTTCCAGCTCTTTTTCAATGGTTTCACAGGCTCTGTTAATTTTTTCCTGTGGCACGACATAATGAGAAGCAGGAAAAATCGCGATATGGTCCAGATAGGCATGCACTTTGCCTGTCAGGAAATCCACTTCCGCAATCCTGTCAATCTCATCTCCGAAAAATTCAATACGGATCAGATAATCCCCGCCCTGGGCGGGATAGATTTCCACCACATCCCCCCGGACACGGAAATTACAGCGCTCCATCTCCATATCATTGCGGTTGTACTGGATATCAATCAGCTCCCGTATGACATCGTCTCTGTCCTTTGTCATTCCAGGACGCAGAGACACGATCATCTCCTGATAATCGTCCGGGCTGCCCAGCCCGTATATACACGAAACGCTGGCCACCACCACCACGTCTCTGCGCTCCGTCAGAGATGCCGTCGCAGACAGCCGCAGCTTGTCAATTTCATCATTAATCGAAGAATCTTTCGCAATGTAAGTATCCGTACTCGGCACGTATGCCTCCGGCTGGTAATAATCATAGTAGGAGACAAAATACTCCACCGCATTCTCCGGAAAAAACTCCTTAAACTCCCCATACAACTGACCCGCCAGCGTTTTATTATGCGCAATCACCAGCGTCGGTTTATTAAGCTGCTGGATAATATTCGCCATGGTAAATGTCTTACCGGAACCTGTGACGCCAAGGAGTGTCTGAAACTGATTCCCGGCCTGAAAGCCATTGACAAGGGCTTCTATGGCCTGCGGCTGGTCGCCGGTGGGCTTGTATTCTGACACTAATTTAAAATGATCCATAATACTATACCTCGTATTATAAAGTAGTAGTATTTATAGACCCTCTCCAAGGTCTGTATGCTATACTGTTAGAGATACTGTGGATTGTTTAGGTTCTCCTACCACTTGATGGTTTTAGAAAGGCTACAACCACGGTCTCTTTGTACATTTGTTAATCAGTTAGATACCGCATGACGGTTTATTTAGAAC
>CAJUDS010000003.1 GCA_910585345.1 uncultured Lachnospiraceae bacterium
CCAGATTACCCATTCGATCTTTATCCCAAAATCCAACAGATAACTTTGAATTATCTATTCATTATCCTACCATAAATTTCCAATATTGTCACATTTTTTATTAAACATTTGCCATTTAAGACTACAATTTCAATTACTGTTTTCCCGTTTTGTTAAAGCAGTGATATACCTCCTGTTTCACTATCCGTTTCCTTTTCCCACGCAGTATCCATTCCCTTAACCAACATCTATGCAATTCGCAGACTTTTTTAATTTCCACTGCCACTTCGGCAGACAGTTTAACTTTCTGACCTCTATCACAGCATCTGTATATTTCTCCACAAATCATGTCACCTTTTCAGTTTTCCACCGTTTCAAATAAAATTGAAAAATAATACTCCTCCGAATAAAGCTCTATCGCTGGCACATGCAGTTTTACCCGTTTATTTTTTCTTTGCCCAATCATCGGCAGCTAAATTAGATCATAAATACCCTGAATGTATTAAGCTATTACGGTCTTTCCAACTCTATACGTTTATGTTATCCATTCCAGAAGATAGGAAAACAACTTAACCGTACAGTTATGCTATTATAATCTATGGAAATATAGAAACCACAATATTAAGCGATTGTAAGGCGAACACACTGACAACACATGCTGCCAGCAAATAGGAAGACCTTTAGCATAAACTAAAAATCACCCCTGCAATAGCCAAAAACGTAGTATTGATTAGAAAAATATATAACATGACACAGGGTGTCAGGTTATTTGTGATATTCTATTATCGTAAGGGGCGCTTGGGGGAAATAGGAATGGAAAAAGCATTTTACGGGGTGAAAAAATCTCCGGCATAGGGAGCGTTCCGGCTCAAAATTATAGTATGATAAGTAGAAAAGGCAATCCAAACGACCTTGATTTTTCGAAAGAACATTTGAAATATACCATTATGAAACGACAGCCGGATTTTATTTGTGAAGATATCCCAAAAACTGCATTGGATCTTAAGACGAGGAGAGAGTTATGCACTTTGTAAATGCGAAAAGTATCTTATCAGCCAAAAACGGAATGAATTTATATCGCGGCTGCTCTCATGGTTGTATCTACTGCGACTCACGAAGCAGGTGCTATCACATCAAACATGATTTTGAGGACATTGAAGTTAAAGAAAATGCTATCGACCTGTTAGAAAATGCCCTGAAACGAAAACGGGCAAAATGTATGTTGGGTACAGGCTCTATGACAGACCCCTATATCCCGCTTGAAAGTAAGATCGGGAATGTCCGCAAAGCGTTAGCTTTAGCAGATCAATATGGTTTTGGCTTCACTTTGATAACCAAATCTGCCCGGGTATTGCGGGATTTGGATTTATTGAAATCTATCAACGAAAAAACAAAATGTGTTGTACAAATGACGCTGACTACCTATGATGAAGATTTGTGCAGAAAAATTGAGCCGAACGTAAGTACCACAAAAGAACGGGTTGAAGCTCTGAAAAAGCTGAACGAAGCGGGTATTCCCACGGTTGTTTGGCTTTGTCCTATTCTTCCTTTCCTCAATGATACCGAAGAAAACATCAGAGGCATTTTGGAATACTGCATCGAAGCAAAGGTTTATGGCGTTATCTGCTTTGGCATGGGTCTGACCCTTCGCGAGGGAAACAGGCAATATTTTTATAACCAATTAGACCGATTGTTTCCCCACATGAAAGAGAAGTATATGCGTATTTATGGTACGCAATATCAAATCAGCAGCCCAAAGAACAACGAACTTATGAAAGTATTTCATCAAATATGCGAGGCCAAAAATATCCTGCATGATAACGCAAAAATCTTTGCGTATCTATGCAGCTTTGAAGAAAAGAACCGCCCTGTCCAAATCAATCTGTTTGATTAACTTTCGGACAACCACCGTTTTTCTGTTTATATTCCGTCCCCCACTTTACCATAGCGTCCAAAATGGGTTTTAAACTATACCCTGTTTCCGTCAAAGTATATTCTACCCGCGGCGGCACTTCCGCATATACTTTCCGGGTGAGTAAACCACTATCCTCCATGGAACGCAGATTTGCCGTTAAAACTTTTTGAGAAACATTGCCGACAGACTTTTTTATTTCCCCAAATCGTTTCGTACCGTCTAATAAATCACGGATAATCAACACTTTCCAGCGGTCGCTGATCAACATTAAGGTAATTTCTACCGGACAGGCAGGTAAACTTTTTTCCATAAAACCCTCCATTTCTCACAATAGTTTCCTTTTGGCAACTATGGCACAATAAAGTGCGTACTTTACGTTTTTTCCCTATGGATCTATTATAATCCTGTAAGCGGGAAAAACAAGCCGCAAACGAACGCAAAAAAAGAAAACAGGAGGAATAAACTATGAAAATCGCAGTTATTTGTGCAAATGGGAAAGCGGGTAAATTGATTGTCCGCGAAGCGATTACAAGAGGAGCAGACGTTACCGCCGTTGTGCGCGGCGAAAACCAGTCGGCAGCAACAAACGTCATCAGGAAAGATCTGTTTGACTTGACTATAGCCGATTTGGAGGGTTTTGATGTCGTAATCGACGCTTTTGGCGCATGGACGCCGGAAACCCTGCCGCAGCACAGTGCCTCTCTGAAGCATCTTTGCGACCTTGTAAGCGGTAAGGAAACAAGGCTTCTTGTCGTCGGCGGTGCGGGCAGCCTGTATGTGAATGCGGAGCATACGGTACAGGTTATGGACGGAGCAGACTTCCCGGAAGCGTTTAAGCCGCTTGCTTTCCATATGGGCAGGGCGCTGGATGCGCTTCGTACCAGAGCAGATGTGAAATGGACCTATCTCAGTCCTGCCGGAGATTTTCAGGCAGACGGCGTAAGAACCGGTAAATACATTTTAGGCGGTGAAGAGTTGCTATTAAATGCAAAAGGAGAAAGTGTAATCAGTTATGCCGACTATGCGGTTGCTATGGTTGACGAAGCGTTACATGGAAACCACGTACAACAAAGAATTTCCGTTGTAGCGCAGTAGGCAGGCCGGTCGTCCATGAAAAAGGTGTGAAAAGAGATTGTTACTATGAGATCAACAAAGAATACTAGGGATGCTGTCAGAAAAATAAAAGAAAAATTGAAGAATGCTGATGCCGTCGTGATTGGTGCAGGAGCAGGACTGTCTACATCTGCCGGATTTACTTATTCCGGCAAACGTTTCGAAGATACCTTCCCAGACTTTATTGAAAAATATGGTTTCCGTGATATGTATGCGGCAGGCTTTTACCCATACGGTACATTAGAAGAGTATTGGGCCTATTGGAGCCGTTACATTTTCATTAACCGTTATCAAAATGCCCCTAAAAGCGTTTACAGCGATTTATATAAGTTGGTTCGGGACAAGGACTATTTTGTTTTGACAACAAATGTAGACCACTGTTTTCAAAAGGCAGGTTTTGATAAAAAGAGACTCTTTTATACACAGGGCGATTACGGATTATGGCAATGTGCAAAGCCTTGCCACAGCAAGACGTATGATAACGAAACAACGATTCAAAAAATGGTTGCCGAACAGGAAAGTATGCGTATTCCATCTAAGTTAATCCCTTACTGCCCCGTTTGCGGCGCGCCTATGGCAATGAATTTACGGGCAGATAATACTTTTGTTGAAGACAGTGGCTGGCATATTGCGGCAGACAGGTATCAGGATTTTATACGCCGTCATGAAGGAATGAAAATTTTATATCTGGAATTGGGTGTCGGCGGTAACACGCCGGGAATTATCAAATATCCGTTCTGGCAAATGACTTATAGCAATCCAAATGCGGCCTATATCTGTATCAATCTGTCGGAAGCTTATGTCCCCGCAGAGATCAGGAAACAATCTATCTGCATTGACAATGACATCGGAGATATTCTGCAGCAGCTTACTGCACATGCCCTTTAATAAATAAGATGCCACAAGACGATGGCGGCATAAGTATACTGGAAAAAGCGCACCTGCTCTAAGGCAGATGCGCTCCTTTTAAGAAAGCCCCCGGATTTTCATCCGTTCACACGTTCCAAAAACCTTGCGGATTACAGTCAGCGTATGCCGTCCCCATTTCATCAGCTTCACGTTCCGCCGCATCCAGGCTCTATCCCTTCAGCCAGTTCCGCCAGCCAATCTGCCTCAAAATCCGCAATACTGCCTCTGTCACAGGCCGCCGCCAGTCCGGAATCGACAGGAATCTGCGCCGTCATACCAATCCCATATTCTTCCGCTGACTGCTTTACATGACTGTCCCCAAAGATAAAATGCTTCTCATGACAGGACGGACATTCAAAATATGCCATATTCTCTACAATGCCAAGCACCGGGATTTGCAGCATCTCCGCCATTTTCACAGCCTTTCCCACGATCATCCCAACCAGCTCCTGTGGGGAAGTCACTACAACGATCCCGTCCACCGGCAGAGACTGGAATACCGTTAACGGTACGTCTCCGGTTCCCGGCGGCATATCCACAAACATATAGTCCACATCCCCCCAGCAGACGTCTGACCAGAACTGTTTTACCATACCTGCAATCAGCGGCCCCCGCCATATTACAGGGTCCGTGTCATGCTCCAAAAGCAGATTGACGGACATGATCTTCACCCCGTCTTTCGTTTCCGCCGGAAGTATCCCCTTCTCATCGCTCACCGCTTTTTTTCGGATACCAAACATACGCGGAATAGACGGCCCCGTTATATCCGCATCCAAAATGGCGCACCGGTATCCCTTTTTCTGCATGGCGGATGCCAGCAGGGAAGTCACCAGAGATTTTCCCACGCCGCCTTTTCCACTGACAATGCCGATTACCTTTTTCACATGAGATGCGGCATTCGGTTCTTCCAGCAGACTCTGCGGCGCTTTTCGTTCCGCGCAGTCGCTTCCGCATTCCCCGCAGTTATGGGAACAGTTTTCACTTTCACGCATTACCAATACCTCCATTGCCCAAGCAGCCATGCTTATCTTCCCTGCAGTGATGACCTTCGCCATGATGACCGTGATGATCGCAGTGAACATCCGGGTCAAACGTAAGTCTCCCAGCAAGCAGCGCATCCACAGCTTCATCCGTCCCGCCGGATACTCCTCCGTAAAGACGGATGCCTGCCTCTGCCAAAGCAGCCTGTGCGCCTGCTCCAATCCCTCCGCAGATCAGTGTATCCACCTTATACGCGGACAGCATACCTGCCAGAGCGCCATGACCGCTTCCGTTTGTCTCCACGACCTGCGCCCCGGCAACTTTCCCATCCGCAATCTCATAAATCTTAAACTGTTCCGTATGCCCAAAATGTGGGAACACCTTTCCATTTTCATAAGTAACCGCAATCTTCATAATCCCGTCTTCCTTTCTCTTTCCGGCAGTTTCAGCCGCATACTTTGCTCTGTCACATTTTTTACCACAGCATCTCCATGCAGAGCCGTCACAGAGCGCATAATTTCCGCCGGAAATATAAAGAGTCTTTCCACCTACAATACAGTCTGCAATCTTCGTTCTGGCCCTTTCATACATTTCCGTGACTGTAGTGCGGGAAACCCCCATCTGCCTGGCGCACTGCTCATGGGTTCTCTTCTCATAATCGATCAGGCGAACCGCCTCATATTCATCCACTGCCAGCAGAACCTGTTCCGTACTCCCCGCACCGCAAGGTGCAAAACTGTCATATTTAGGTTCCAGACAAATCCTCCTGCACCGAACCGGCCTCGCCATACACGCACCTCCATTTCCGACATATGACGATAATATAATAACGCAGAACTACACAAAATACAAGATACTGTTACTTGCTCTTCCACATTTTTACAATCATCCAGATCAACCGGGATTTTCAATCCGCGTCTGGTTGTTGCCCATCATGGGCATTCCACTGGCATTCCATTATTTGCATATCCGTAAATATTGCTTTGAAAGAAGACTCTTCCGGTGAACAGGCATAAATGCCAAATTGAATCTTCCCATTTCCCTTCAGCATATGGCAGATTCTCATCTGGTCAAAATGAATTCCATCTGTAGAGCACTCGACACAATAATCGTCCTCCCGGCGGCTGAAACGGTACCACATAGATTTTACCGAAGCATCAATAACCGTGGTAGCCCAGTCAGAATAGCCCCCATTTGTTACAACACTGCCCAAATGCTGGTATTTTTCATTTTCGTATTCAACGGATGCTTTTAACCAGTTTTCACTGTCGAGATACATCACGATCCCGCACTGGTCAAACCTGTGGCAGCTTTCCGCAAATTCTGTTTTTACAACAAAACTAAAATATTTCTCATCCGTTTCCATCTGAAACACCGGGGCATTATCATTTTGAAAATGATAATAAGTCCTCTGCCATAAATCAGTATGTTGTTTTGTAGTAATTTCAATTCTTCCGTTTTCGATTTTATAATCCCGCGGCTCCCTTGTCCATTTAAATTTGGCTATATTCATTATCACTTACCTCCCAATTATGATCTGCCGGACACCCCCGGCGTCAAAATTAAACCTCCATTCTTTGCAGATTTACATAATGGTTCCTTCGTTTTTACTTTGCCAGCAGATAACTTTCGTCAATCCTGCGGCAGATCTCCTCCAATGGGACAGAGCCGTCCAGAATGATAGTGTACCAGTGCTTCTTGTTCATATGCCAGCCAGGGTAATAGCGCTCATTGTCGATCAGGTTTTCCAATTTCTCCGGTTGGCTGCGCAGGTCGATAATCTCAACCATTTCGTCCGACCGGATGCCGAGCTTGCGCCTGGAGACAGTCAAGAGAATGCCGTACCATTTCCTGTTATCCCGGCGCCGCCATACGGCGTTGCCAGGAAACTTCCCCCACAGATATTCCAACTCATCTCCATATTTCTCACGGATATACGCAATGAGCTTAACAGACTGCTCCGCTTTGAAAATTGTTAATTCATAGCATCGATCGGCAATATCCTGCAAAACGGCGGCAACCGCCGTTCTGATTTCACCCACATATTTTCCGGCGGCATCTGTCTTATAAAGGACATATTCCTCACCTGTGGCGGCTTCCATCAACCTTGTGTCAGGCACAGCATTTTTGCCGATAGAGACTTCTAAATGGAATTCGCCATTTAATACATCGGCGTCGTAACGGTAAGTACCGAGAACTTCTTGAAAGCCATAGGTTTCCAGCTTTCCGGGAATGACTTTTTGACGCCGGAAAATATCTTCAAACATTATCTGCCTGCCTCCATAAATCTTCAGGTTTGTCCTTAAAGCAACCCAGCATATGCTCATAAATGTTTCTGGTCCGCTCCTCCTCTCCCCATGATAATGCCTCTATTCCGATTTGTCGATAGCTTTATGATACCGCAATTGCTTTTCAGGTGAAATACGCTTTGATGTTGTATCATTTTTAATCAAGAAAAACTATATTCTTTACTAATTTCCAATCCTTCAATCTTCCACCTTACGTCCGCACTCAAGACACATGAATTGTCCCACCGGCACCTTGGCGCCACAGATGCACTCCTTCATGGCAGGTGCCTGTATGGTCTGCCGGGGCTGCTGTGTGCCTGCGCTCTCCTCCACTGGTTTACCGCAGATACCGCAGAATCTAGCTGTCTTTGAGAGCTCCGCGCCACAACTGCAAATGATAACTTCTCTTTCCACCACTTCCCCACAATTGGGACAGAAACGATCCTGGGGCTTTAATTTATAACCACAGGAACAGATATTCTTTTTGGCGGTTTTCCTTTCCAATTCCTCTTTTTGCTTTTCCAATTCTTCTATTTCACCGTTTAAGACATCCATTTTATCCAGATAGGTCTTAATCTCTGCAATCTCAATACGTTTTTCTTTGGAAAGGTCATAAACCTCCATGCCGATAAAGCCATAGATTTTGACTTTTTCATTCATCTTTTCTTCCAAAGTTTTCTTCACCGTTTTTAAATTAGTGCCACCTTCCGTCTTAGTCTTAGCGCCTCCATGTATCCCTTCCGGCACTTTTACCATTTTCATGAAACCTTTGATATTGTCCATTTTCTCTCATCCTTTACCAGTATTTTAACTGTTCCCACTCTTCCCGCAGGCTATCCCACTTTGTAAGTTCTTCCTGTTGTGCCGATTTATCCGCATATCCTGTATCTGCAAACAGACTGTTCAGCACTTCTATATACTGCCGTTCATATTCCTCTACCGCATTTTTCATGACTGTATCCGATTTCAGGAAAAAACTGTTATTCTGTTGAAACTGTGACAGCTCCGTTTGCAGATATTTTCCGCACCTTTTACAAATCTGATGGTCGCACCATTTTTTCAGTATTTTAAGATAACCCAAGTATAACAAAATAATTACCAGTAGTACAACGATGAGCCACAATCCAAGACCGATAAGCAGGAGATGAATGTAACTGATCACTGATTCTAAAGCTTTTCCGGATAAAGATTTAACAGCCTTCTTGCCAAGTTCCCCCGCCATATCCTTTAACAACAAATCTTCATTTTCTTCCACCTGTTCGGCGCTCTCCAAAGTCTGCCTACTCTGCTCCTGCCGTACCACAACCGTCGCCGTAAACAGGCATATCAAAACAACCAGCGGCACCCACGCCAGCAGTTTTCTTTTACGTACCAATTTTGCAACGATTCCCTTCACTGTATCCTTTGTTCTCTGTCCAAAAGATATCAGGTCATCGCCTCCCATATCTGCTGTCTGCGCTTCTCCCAGCACTCTTTGATCGATGCCATTGCGGCGTGCTTCATACTCCAGACAAAACTTTTCATTGCCGACGTCCTGCCTGTAGCCGCCTATACTTTGAAACATACTCCTCATATGATCCAGCATATACCCATAATTGTTGCGGATACTTTGTAACAGCTCCTCGACCATCTCCAGCACATCTTTTTCAAAGGATAGCCTGCACTTTTCAAAAAACGCTAAATACAGATCCTCATTTTTCAATTCTTCCAGATGCGCCCTCACATGGCAAATCTCAGAGATCTGCCAATACATCTTTCGGATAACAGTATTCTTTCGTTCTGCCATACCCTCCACAGAAGAGAAATTTTCCGTATGGCATCTTTGCGCCATTTTCCTGACCTGCATTTTCACTTCTTCCACGGATACTTCTTCTATGGCATTATCCTGTTGTACCTCAGCCGGAACCAGCTTTCCCTCAATGCTCTCCATCAGTTCTTCTATGGTGCGATTGATCCTAGCCCAGTCCACATCGTTGGAGGATGCCTGTTGCTTACATTCCTCCAGCTCATCCAAAATCCGCATGGGCAGTTTTTGTTCCTTTGCATATTGCTCCAATTCCTTGATCCACGCAATGGTCTTTATCTGTCTTTCGTCCTTCTTCATTCTCATTCTGAAAACCTGTTCCTTTCGCAACGTATGGATTTATGTTCTAAATACTTTCTATTTTCATCAGTAAATCTTCCGCCTCCTGCATACGCCGCTCCAAAAGGGGAATCTTTTTTTCATCAATATTGACAGACATGCGAAATTCCGCAAAACAATTATCCACGTTAGCAAGTTCATTCTCAAAAATGGTGATAATCTGTCTGGTGACCTGTTCAATCATCTCTATTCTGGTATGGTCCACCTCATTCTTGAATTGCTCTATACATTTCCGGGTATTCGCCTCCATCTTGTCCGCTGTTTTGGGATCAAAAAAACTCTTGGAAATATACCTAAACAAAGCTGCCCCGGCAATCATGCCAATTACCACCAGCCCTGCAACCACAAATGCGCCTGCACCTGCCACAACCGTAGTACCCGCAGCAGCTACCGCACCACTACCCGCAGCTACCGCGCTACTACCTGCTGCTACCGCGCCACTACCTGCTGCTACCGCGCCACTACCTGCTGCTACCGCGCCACTACCTGTCAATAAACCTGCTGCATGCAGGCCTGCCAATCCTAAACCCGCACCTGTCGCGCCACCCGCTATGCCACCCCCTACACCAGATAATGTTTTGTGCGTCCTAATACTGGCATCATATTTTTTTCGCTCGTTCCAGATCTGCATAAACAGAGTCTCCGACGCCCCGTTCAAAGTTCGGTATAATTCCCCGGTGGAAACCACCATCTCTCTGCTCTCGTCAGACATCTTCCTACGGCTGGTGGAAAGCGTTCCGTAGAACTTGTCATTTAAAACCAAAATATTTTCTCTTTTATTAAAGTATCCTGTGGCCTCCTTAAAAACACTTTCCAGACCATGCAGGCAGCTCTTGATGGCCTCTATGGTCTTACGGTTGATGGAATCACTCATCATGGTTTTGTAATTTTCATTGACCAAATTCAGATAATCTTCAAAATCCTCCCGTTTCTGAAATCGTTCCTTAATCTTATAGGGGTCTAATTTTGAAATTATCTCCCGCTCATAATTGTCAATATCCTTATTGATCTCTGCTGCCACTTTTCCGATAAAGGTATCCAAAAACCTCTTATGGTTCAGCATATAGGTATCAAGCGAGCAATTAATCTTCTGCAAAATTTCAAAATCAGACACATACTGTTGTTTCCTGAGAGCAAAGGATTCTTTTAATTGGACAATGATTCTCTTCATCTCAGCCACATTCTCCATCTGCCTGTTTAACATCGGATTTTTACCCACCACGTTGTCCCTGATATAGGCACGCGCCTCATCGATTGCCACAATGTCCCCGCGGGTAGTTTCTTTGTAATGACTGATTGGGAACAGTGGCGCGAATATCCCGCTTTCTTCCATATAATTTTTCAGTTTCTCTACATTGCTATGTAGGTCTTTCTCGGAAAGCAAATCGCACTTCGTGAGAAAAAATATCATTCTTTTCTGCGGACAACCTTCCAGAACATCCCAAAGCTTCGGGCTCCTGATATGTTCTGCCGCAAAAACAACAAAAACCGCGCTGCTTCTCTCTATCTGTTCTTTTACCTTCTTTCTGGATTCCTCCGTAAACCGATTGATTCCTTTGGTATCCACAATGGAAATACCCCTCATATTTTCCATTGTGACAAACTTCTTCTGGACACCGTCCACCGGAGATGTTGTCAGTTCCTGTTCTCCCCAGCGATATTCGCATATTTCTCCGGAAAACTCATCCGAAAACGATGTCATCTCCTGAAAGAGAGCATTCAAAAGACTGGTTTTGCCGGCTCCTTCTTCTCCCAAAACCAGATATGCAGTGTTGTCAGCCATCTTTTTGAAACTGTTTTTTACCTTTTCCTTCTCCTCTGTGGCATCACTATCCTGCAATAAAATCCTAAAATCCTCAAACAGATCATTTAGCATAATCTGATTCTTTTTCTCACATAAGATATTTACTGTTTCCACCTTCTCACCTGCTTTTCCTTTTTCGACATAATATGCATTTCTTTTTCAGTATAGCCCGATACCGGGCATTACGCAAGACTTTTTTCGTACGTATCCTTATATCATACCTACAACAAACAGGACTTTTACAAGCTGCAATAGGATGATGGAGAGATAAAATGATCGTATATACAAATCTTTGGGAAACTTTAAAGAAACGCGGTATCTCACAATATAAACTGATAAACACCTATGGAATCAGTACCGGCCAGCTTGATCGGCTGCGCAAAAATGAAAGTGTCAGTACCAATACGCTTGATAAATTATGCAACGTTCTGGATTGCGGGCTATATGATATCGCGGAATATATAAAAGATACGCCTTGATGACTATACAAAGGCATGATACACTTGAGCCATGATTTGAATAATATAGGTAATTACAAAACAAGTTCGTAATTCTGATTGAGAAAGCGGTAAGAATTAAGTGCTTGTAGTGGTCAAACATTTTTGTAACATTGCCCCGAAAAATTATGCTTTATTTGTATAACTGTTTCGCTTTGACCACTACAGTCTTCTTATTCCAAACCTGCATTGAGGAAATCTTCAATTTTGTCAAAAGGAATCCTGTCTATTCGATCATAAAGGTCAATATGCTCGGCGTCCTCCACCACATACATCTCCTTCGGCTCAAGAGCCTTTTCATATGCATTGTCGCTGAAAAAGCGTGAGTGCGCCCTGTCCCCGACAATAAACAGAATCGGACGGGGAGAAATCTCATCCAGATGAGTAAGCAGGTCAAAATTGATAAACGGAATATTGCTCGTGGTAGTAAATCCTCCCCTTGCACGTTCATGATGCCCGCGCTTTACGGCATAGAAGCGGAGCCATTCGGCAGCGGGTTCTTCTACTCCCGCCGGAACTTCATCATACGGTGTTTCCGGAAAAGCAGGAACATATTCCGGCAGATATCCATTTTCCGCATCCGCCCAGCGCTGCATAGCAAGCGCTTTTTTGGCCTCCAGAATCTGTTCCGGTGTCTGCATCATTCTCGCCGCCTCGCTCATATCATACATGCTTGCCGTGATCACCGCCTTGATTCTCGTATCCACCTGCGCGGCCGACAGTGCAAATCCGCCGCTCCCGCAGATGCCAAGAACTGCTATCTTCTCCCGGTCAACGAAAGACTGCAGACCGAGATAATCAACACCCGCACTGAAGTTTTCAGTGAACAGTTCAGGGGAAGAAACATGACGCGGTTCTCCCTCACTTTCCCCCATATAGCAGGGATCGAAAGTCAGCGCTATAAAGCCGCGCTCTGCCAGCCCGTTTGCATATACGCACGGTCCCTGCTCCTTTACGCCTCCATAGGGAGCGCCAATAATAACCGCCGTGTACTTCTGCGTTTTATCCAAGTCCTTTGCCATATACAAATCGCCCGCAAGCATCAGTCCATAACGGTTTGGGTAGCGTACGTGAATCCGGTCTACGCTTTTTTCTAATTTACAAATATAATCACTCATAATTCCATCTCCTTTTCGTTTTCTACAGGTTTTTCAATAGAAAATGTAACCGTGACATCCCCGTCTCCAAATACATCCAATATAAGTGGATTTTCAACAAGCAGCGCTGCTACTATTTTTCGTTTCAAATTTTATACCTCTCCAACCGCCATTTTTATTCATAGAGTTCTTGCCTTTATGCGATCGCCCTGCCGGATTTTGATTTGCCGCAGCAGGACGGCGAATTTCTCTGCATCTGCTCACAGACAATAATCTCACCCTTTGACGACGCATCATCACGGATCACCTCGCTCACAGAAGGTACATAGATTTTTCCGGAGAGCGGATTTTTAATGCTGTCAACCGGTGTCGTGATACAAGCCTCCACCTCAGACTTTTCGAAGCACAGATCCGTATCTTTCATCTCGCAGTGGATCAGTTTTAAGTTTTTGCAATAACAAAGTGGCTGTGTTCCCATAATCTTACAATTTTCCAGTGTCAGCCCATTCGAATACCATGCAAGATACTCCCCCTTCATTGTACTGTTGCGTACGATTATATTTTCACCATGCCAAAATGCATCTTTGGTATCAAAGGTACAGTTTTCGAAAACCGCATTTTTAATATACTGAAAAGAATACTTACCTTTGAAAGTTACCCCACTGAAGACAAGATTTTCAGACCGCAGCATAAAGTATTCGCTGACCGCAGCAGTGTCTTCCATGCGAATACCCCGCACCGACCAGCCAAATTCAGAAGAAATAATATCACAGTCCCGAATGACCACATCGCTGCACTCCCGCAGCGCTTTGATTCCATGCATCTTCGTATCCGCAATCTCTATATGGTCGGAATACCAGAGGGACGCACGACAAGACTCTGTCATCTCGCAGCCAGAAATTTTAAGTCCATGGTCATGCCAAAACGGATAGCGCAGGTTAAAAAAACAGTTTTCCGCCTCTACACCGGAACATTCTTTCAAAGCGCTTTCCCCGTCTGCCGGACCGTCAAAAGAACAATCTTTTACCAGTACGCCTTCGCTCCCATAAAGAGCCCTTTCCTTATCAAAAGTCTGATTTTCAATGATTTTCATTCCTGTTTACCTCCCGAATTTTTTAATATTTCATCGTGCCTGTTTCATTCTATTTGTAATCTGGTAAACCAGATAATCCAGACAGTCAATCTGCCTTTCTTCCTCGTGTACCTTCCTGAGAATATTTTTTCTATGTTCTTCCAGCAAACCAAGCTGGTCTTTCCAATTGCCCCGGTCAAAATACTCCATGAAACACCGAATGATATCCGGGCTGCATCCTGCATCTCTTAAATTCTGAACCACGGCTTCTTTGGAATCATATCCTATTGTCTGTTCCCTCCTCATTTCCCTCATCCCTTTTATTGCGCTTATTCACTGTCACTGATCACAACAATTCTGTTCCCCATCCTTCCAGTACCGGATTGTTCCGGACGGCCTCTAAAAACGCCTCCGAATAATCAAAATATCCTACCGGAGTATATGCAGCCGGAATCTCGGCATCCTCATAAAAAAGGATGATACGGCTCGGTTCAGAATAATATACTGTCCCGACGGTTTCTGTCTGCGAAGCGGCCCCCTGTCTTTCTTCTGCATAACCATTTACTGTCGTGACCGAACCTTCGGATGCTGAAGAATTGCCACATCCAACCAGCAATATGCCTATGGTAAGGACCATACCCAGCGCTGTCAAAGCATTCTTTTTCATAATGTGTCCTCCATTCTTTTTCCTATTGGAAAAGGTCTCCTTCCCTTTCCTTTGATTTCATTTTATTCTCTCTTTTTCCCAATAGCAAATACTTATATTGAATCAATTTCAATAGAAAAAATCTATTTATTAATTTTACTAAATACGCCACTGCCCTTTAAGAATATCCCGGCAAATCATCTGAAAAAATCCGATAAGCATACTCTTCCGGATCGTAAACCACAAGTTGTCCTTCGCTGTCCGATTCCTGCCCGCTTGTTTCATATGCAGAATAAATAAGTTTCTGTACCCCCGTTTTCTCCACAAGGTTCAGACTGTCGATCTCATTTGATAACTGTGTGATATCCGAAACCTGCGATACCCAGACCGCCAAGTCTCCAAAGCAAAGCCGCCCCATTTCTTCCCTTACATACCGGGTGGAGCTGTCCCATACGGTAAGCACAACCGCAAGGGAAAGAGAAATCATAAATAACATTACAAAAATGCCGAATAGATTGCCTTTCTGTCTCCTGGTATACGCTTTTCATAAAATCTTCATTTCCACCTGTACACCACCTTACCATGACAACCGTGAAATCCCCCTCGTAAATTTCTATCCGGCATAATCTCATCCACAAAACGAACATAAAACTGCACATAGGTTAATTTCTTTTCCGATAAAATTTCCTTCATCCTTGCCAGAACCGCAAGACGCACATCCCTCTGTCTGCCGACATCCGTTACTTCGGCCAGCATTTCAAAAGCATTTTCATCAATCTGACGGAACTGGTAATCCCGCAGCCCTTCCACGCAAAACCCTTCCACGGCCAGCGGATGCAGGAAATCTCTGCCTCCTTTTCCATCCGCAAACCAAAGAATATCTTCATCACGCCCCAGAAGAATCTCCGCCCTCGTAAACGGACTTCCTGCAGGCGGCTCCTTTAACGCCAGATGGTCCGAAATCCGGTATCGAATCAACGGCTGCGCAAAATTGTAGAGGGATGTCAGATACATAGCGCCGTTTACCACCTCTATCAGATTCAAGTCGTCAAATAAAATCATTCCTTCCTCATCTTCTGTTTCCACACCAAGCGCCAGAGATTCACTGGCTCCATAAAAATTCACTACTTCAGCACGAAAAACATTTTTCAGAAAGCGGCGCAGTCCCGGGCTAAGAGGTTCCCCGCAGAAAATAACTCTCTTTACGTTCACCTGCACTCTGCCACGGTTTACGAGTTCCCCTAATATTTTGATTGCTGAAGGATACCCAATGATGATATCCGGTCGGAAAGAAGATGTGATTTTCACCCATTCTTCTAATGGAGTATTGATATCCAGATATTTCTGGCTCGCCCCAACTCCCCGGATTCCATCTCCAACGGCCATCGCGCCTCCATATCGCCCACCCGTTGCTGCAATGTAAAAGGTTTTACTTTCCACTGCGTCCTCTTCATCGAATTTCCGAAGCTCTGCCTGCTTCAAACCAGGTACAGTCACCAATTCATCGAAATGTTCCATAAGGATTTTCTGATCAATAGTTGGAAAAGACGACAACGGAAGTTATGAAATCCGCTCTTCCGTAATCCCCGCCTCTGTAAACGTACGATAATAATAGCCCGAATACAAGTCCAATAAAACTTTTGCATAATTCATACATTTTCCTCCTCTTTCTCAATGGTAAAAGCATATCCACTTTCCGGGTACGATGCAACCACCATAGCATCACAACTGTTCCAGTCAAAATTCCGTCCAAACAGGAAATCTCCCTCTTGCGATGTCACAGAAACCGTACTACAACCGAAACATTTTTGTGAAAACCCGATGTTTATTCCGGACAGCACATTTTCTGTCAGAAAGCCCGCCACTTCCCTGTTAGAGGAAGCGCCGCCAGCAGCAAGAAACGCATCAAAACCATAATCCCCCTCATATCGTACGGCAGAAAACCCATTTTCTAATTCTTTAATTTCATCTGTGAGTTGCACGCTTTTTAAGTTATCCATTTTCAAATTTCCCCGGAAAACTGAACGATCGTTATTCTGATCACCCATTGCTATTTGCTTTACCTCCCTATTTCCGCATCCTGCCAACCATAAGACAAGCAGAAACAGCAACAGCCCGGAAAACCATATGTTCTTCTGCATGAATAAGCCCCCTCATTTTTTCTTTCTTTATATTATAGCAGCAAAAACTTTCGATAAAAAATACTTATATTATATCATTATCAATAATTGAAACCTATTTGCTTTCGTGCTATACTATATAAACTGAAAAGGAGAACGGCACATGGAATTACGTGTACTTCAATATTTTCTTGCAGTGGCAAGGGAACAAAGCATTATCCGTGCAGCAGAATCCCTCCATCTCTCCCAACCGACCCTTTCCACACAGATAAAAGCAATGGAAGAGGAATTGGGCAAGCAGCTTTTGATTCGCGGCACCAAAGGCTCCCGAAAGGTAACATTGACAGAGGAAGGCATGATCCTCCGAAAACGGGCGGAAGAGATCTTAAATCTCGTCCGCAAAACGCAACGTGAAATTGCACTCTCAGATGAGGTTGTTGTGGGGGATGTTTATATTGGAACTGGTGAAACCGATGCTGTCCGTCTGATTGCCCAAACTGCCAAGAAGCTCTATCAGACATATCCGGGAATCCACTACCATATAGCAAGCGGTAACGCTGAATTTGTAATGGACCAGCTTGAAAAGGGACTGATTGATTTTGGTCTTATATTTGGAGCCGTAGATCAGGTGAAATATAACTGCATCGAAATCCCTCTGACTGAAGTCTGGGGTGTGCTGATGAAAAAAGACTCTCCCCTCGCTGAAAAAACAGCTGTTTCCCCGGAAGATTTGTGGGACAAGCCGCTAATCCTGTCAAGACAGGAATATTCTTCCGGTGCATTTTCATCCTGGATACAGCGTGAGCTGTCAGAACTGGAAATTGTCGCAACTTATAATTTGCTTTTTAATGCTTCCTTGATGGTTGAAGAAGGGTTGGGATATGCCGTTGGTTTTGACAAAATTATTAATACTACCGGCAGCAGTAAACTTTGTTTCCGTCCACTCAACCCACGCAGAGAAGCCCAAATGAGCATTATCTGGAAAAAATACCAAGTGTTTTCTAAAGCATCCGCAAAGTTCATGGCGCAGTTGAAAGAAACATAAAGCCAGCAAGAAACAATCACCATAATCCTCCATAACGTACAAAAACCCCTGCAGGCAGCGTATCCACACCACCTGCAAGGGTTCTTATTCCTATCTCTATTCGTCTCACTTCAACAAATTTATACTGATTCCTGCGACTGTTACCAGCCCCGCCTTTGCCCTTCAGCCTCGGTTCGCCAGGCAACACTGCACAGCTTTCAACCTAAGGTTCATCTACGTCCTACGGACTTGATTCACCTAGTTTCCAGCCATCCGTTTTGCGAACTTTCCCTTTTCCTTGTCCCGGCCGCATATCCCCGGAACTATGCATTTTACTGGCTTTGCAGTGATTTTTGACTGTTCTAAGACAGAGCTTTTCAACCGTATCCCCCAAATTTTATTTTTTTGGGGGAAAATTGATTTTCTCTCTAAAATTTCCGATTTCTGATTTTCCAAATTTGGGGGATAACCATTTTCCATTTGGGGGGGGGAGGGTTCTTCCCCCATTTACATGACTACAAGAAAAAATACAACATCATATTTAATCCCAAAATTCTTTTGCATCTCTCATATGAATTTCTTCTTTCATTACACCAATTGACAGTAACCGCTCTTTCATGCTATCTTGTTCACCTTTATTATAATAATATAGACTCCATGATATTTTTTCTGGGCTATATAACTGTACTGCTAGAAAATATGGTAAATCAACCTCTGACATAGAATGGCCAATTATATTTACAGATGTAATATCTGCCAAATTCTGAAAAAAATCTCCATGCTTATTAATCTGTTGATTTGTATCTTTAAAAATACGTTCATAAAACTTTGCAATTGCATGATATATGCTTTTTGATCCTTCATCAAACTCATCATCTGCTCTTTTTGCTTTTTCCCGATACACATCAATTATGTCCACATTTCCATGTCCAAGAATTGGGGGTTCTTTACAATATGGTGTCAATCCCCCATGTATATGGCAAATCCTATCACTTGAAATTCGATATACTCTTTCTAAAACACTAGTATAATTGAATGTCAAAAAATAATCCTCTGTATTTTGTATAAAACATGTCTTTTGCGGAAATGCCTTATTTAAGCGGATTTGTTTTGCCCATTTCCATACATAATGATTCAGCTTTTCAATAAACCGATATTCCTCTTCCCAATAATCATCCATTGTATCTTCGATCCCGATTAATCCTCCGTCTAAATCCATCACTTCTAATGCAGACTGTGATCTCTCCTCCATTTTTGCCGCTTCTTATTTTTTCGGTTTCTATTGTCTTTTCTTTCAAAAGGAGCAAAATCATACATCTTTTCCATTTTTACTAAGAAATCTTCCGCATACTTTTCAAGATATTCTCTAAAATTCCAATAAGAAGTTTTTAGCCCATGCCCTTTACCAAATCCATTTCCAATAATATATAATTCTGGCATTTCAAATTTCCCCTCTGAAATCAAATATCTATATAATACTGCCGATATACGTTACATCCCTTTTCCATCCCGTACTGCCCTTCTATTTCATATTCCTCTGCCTCATCATGATAGGTCAATATTTTATATCCAAGCATTGTTTCAACATATATCCATAAATCATCAAACTTATTTCCTTGGTATTCATTAAAAACGCAGGCAATGCTATCAGCAATATCAAATGCCGCCTCTCCTAAACTCGCAGAAAAAATTTCACCTTCTAATTGCTCTTTGAGATTACGAACAAATTTTGCATTTCTCACAGCGTTCCTATATGTAAAATTACTTAGCGTCTGTCTATCAAATTGCAGTTTTGCATACTCCCATCTCTCAAATCTTCCCCAAAAGGGCAATAACGAATAAAAATGAAGAATATTAAATTCTATTGAAAAGAATTTCTTCATAGTCTGTTCATCCAAACCACTAAAATAATCATTTAAATCTTTGGAATTATAGAAATCTCTCGCTGGCTGTCCATCTGAATTGCATCCATTTTTCAGTTGTATTACCCGATAATCCGTATTATTTAACATTAGCTGTTTAACAAATAATTCCACAGCATTATGAAGCGCAGATACAAAGTGCTTACGATATTCCAAAGTTGCCTTTCCCTCTAAAATATAATCACAATATCTAATTGATATTACCCATGCCTCAAGCGCATTATTCTGTAATATTTGATTTTTTATATAAGTCATTTATTCACTCTCTTCATTTTGTAATAAATATAATCCAACACCTCGTTCCCCATGCTCATGCCGCTCTAAACGATTCCAATATACAATCTTACGGATTCGTCCTTCTGTTGCTTTAAATCCGGCTTTTTTTATAACATCTGAAACCCTTTGTTTCATTTCCTGCCCTCTTTCCAAAGCATCCAAAACTATCTTTTCTAAATACTCCTGCTTTCGTTTATCTCCCAAATCTGAAAACAAAGCACTTGCTGCAACCAAAGCAGTCCTCATATATTGTGCATGGTCTTTAAACAAATCACTATCTATATAAAATCCCTTACTCTCTATAAACTGACTGCAAAATGTAATTACTGTGCGCGTGTTACCTTCCCGATATGGATGCACTTTCCAAAGCTCAGCTAAATATTCTGAAAACATTTTTGCCACTTCATCAATAGGGGTCTTTTCCCAAGTGTAATGGTTCATTTTTTCTAAGACATATGCGGCATCCTTTACAATATCAAAACAATCGGAATATTCGATTGAGATACCACCTAATGCCGGCTCTGATTTTTCAATATTTATAATTCTAATTTTTCCTGCCCATTCATAAATATCTTGAAAAATATAATGATGTACATCGCAAAGCGCCGCAAAATCAAAACGGCTGACGGATTCTCCTGTCACAAGTTCCGCTAGCCGTATAACTCGTATATTCTGCTTCCATGCACGATAACGTTTCCCTGTCCCGTATATCAGCAAGATTCTTCAGAATATCTGTATGTGGATATAAATATGGATCATTCATAATATTGTCCTTATTCTTTCATCTTATATTTTTTGTCTAAAACTTTACGCATATCCTCCGTGGTCATTTCTCCACGACTTTCTTTTTCAATTAATTCTTTAAATTCTGGGGATGGTTCTAATCCATCTACTTTAATCATACCTAATGCATAATCCCATTTTTTATCTGTACTGACTAGCATAAAATCAACTCCCATATTTTTTTATCTATTTTATCATGTTTTATGAACAATATCCATCACGGCTTTTTACCTGCCACATATTAAAACCCCTGCAAATGGCACATCCGCACCACTTACAAGGGTTCTCATTCTTATCTCAATTCGTCTCACTTCAATAAATTTCTACGCATTCATCTGCTTTGCCACTTCCTCAGCAAAGTTTTCCTCTTTCTTCTCCAGTCCTTCGCCGGTTTCAAAACGGACAAATCTCTTCACGGAAAGTTTTGCGTTGTTTTCCTTGGCAACCTGATCAATATATTTGCCAACTGTCTGTTTGCCGTCTTCAGCCTTTACATATACCTGATCTACCAGACAAATTTCTTTCAGTTCCTTGCTGATACGTCCTTCGATCATACCGTTGATCACCTTTTCCGGTTTCTGGGATTCCTTCGGGTCATTCTGAATCTGCGCCAGCAGAATCTCCTTTTCATGCGCAATATATTCCGCGCTCACTTCACTTCTCGTCACATACTTCGGATGCAGCGCCGCAATCTGCATTGCAATGTTTGTAAGCGCCTCTTTCACTGCATCGTTTACAACATCTGTATCGGCTTCCACAATAACGCCGATTCTTCCGCCGCCATGCGTATAAGAAACCACGCAGCCATGCTCTGCCACAACCTTTTCAAATCTTCTGATATTCAGATTTTCACCGATCACGGCCACCTTATCTACCAACGCTTCCTTCACGGTCTTGGATGTATCCTGATTCCATTCCTCAGCCATAAAAGCATCCATATCTGCCGCATCGGAAGACACAGCCTGCTCCGCAACTGCCTTCACAAAATTCTGGAAATCTTCGTTCTTTGCCACAAAGTCTGTCTCGGAATTTACTTCCACCACAGCTGCCGTTTTTTCGTCCTTGATCACGACTTTACAAAGACCTTCCGCCGCGATTCTATTTGCTTTTTTCTCCGCCTTTGCCTGTCCGTTTTTCCTCAGGAATTCGACAGCGGCATCCATATCACCGTTTGTCTCAGTCAATGCCTTCTTGCAGTCCATCATGCCTGCCCCGGTCATTTCACGCAATTCTTTTACCATACCTGCTGTAATAGCCATGATTTATTCCTCCATTCCATCAACACTTGCAAAAATCTTTTATGCTTCCACAGCTTCTTCTTCAGCGGCTGCAGATGCTTCCGTATCTGCCGTTTCACCCTGATTTGCTTCCACAACGGCATCCGCCATTTTGGACACAATCAGTTTCACTGCACGAATTGCATCGTCGTTGCCCGGAATAATATAATCCAATTCTTCCGGATCACAGTTTGTATCGCCGATACCGATCAGGGTAATCCCAAGCGTATGTGCTTCCTGTACACAGATTTTCTCTTTTTTGGGATCTACTACGAAAATTGCATCGGGAATTCTGGTCATATTTTTGATTCCGCCCAGATTCTTTTCTAATTTATCCCATTCTTTTCTTAATTTGATGACTTCCTTTTTCGGAAGGACATCAAATGTGCCGTCTTCTGACATTGTCTCAATCGCTTTCAGACGCTCAATTCTGCTTCTGATCGTCTTGAAATTCGTAAGCATGCCGCCCAGCCATCTTTCATTTACATAAAACATTCCGCAGCGCTCCGCTTCTGCTTTCACTGCGTCCTGCGCCTGTTTTTTTGTACCTACAAAAAGGATTGTTCCACCCTGCGCCACAATATCCGCAACCGCTCTGTAAGCCTCGTCTACTTTGCCTACCGATTTCTGCAAATCAATAATATGGATCCCGTTTCTCTCCGTGAAAATATAGGGAGCCATCTTAGGGTTCCACCTTCTTGTCTGATGTCCGAAATGTACGCCTGCCTCTAATAACTGTTTCATTGAAATTACACTCATTGCTTCTACCTCCGTTTGGTTATATGCCTCCGCGCATCTCATCTCTGTAAGCCACTTCCTGGCGAAAGAAGCACCGGCCACAGATCCCTGCACGTGTTTCGTTTCCGCAGCAGCTTCATCTTTTCCCGCTACGCTTTTTACACAACATGAAAATTGTACCATAAGTAAAACCCCTTGACAAGGGGTTTTGTGCCGTTAACACGGAAATCAATTTTCCGTGCGCCGTTAATTACTCTCCGTCAATATTTTGGCAATTTGTTCCGCATCGGCTCCTTCCGGAATCACATAATTTCCGGCGCACAGCTTCTTGTCATACCCGTTTTGACAAAGATAATTATCATAAATATCCGCAGACTCCACCAATCCCAGAGCCGCCAGCTTCCTGCTCACCGTATGGGAACCTTCTCCCGGATATACGGCTACCGTAACGGTTGCTGCCTTCTCCACTTCGGACTGCGGCTCATTTTCCTGCTCTGCGCTCCCGCCGTCTTCTGCAGGATTTCCTGTCTCTGTATCTGCCTCCGTACTCTCCACAGCTTCTTCCGTATTTTCCCCGGATTCCTCCCCGCTCTCTTCTGCCGTCTCGGGAGACTCTGCAGAGCTCTCAGGCGCGGCAGCATAATCGGCTTCCGCGGCCTCCCCGCTTTCTGTCTGCTCCGTCTCCCCGGCATCCGGAAGTTCCGTCAGCACACCGTCTACCATTCCCAGTTCTTTTGCCCTTGCTATAATCTGTGCATCTGTCATAGCCTGGTTTTTTCCATTTGCAGAGACACTCATTACCACTGCCGTTACTGCAATGCCTATGCCCAGCCCCCGCAAATACTGTCGCAATCTCATATCAGACTAAACCCCTTTAAACAAATCTATTACAAGTTTTACTTCACCGATGCCCAGGCCCAGTTCTCTTGCAATCGCAATATTAGACTTACCCTCTTTATGCAGCGCCAGGATTTTTTCATTATTGTTTTTACCGTCCTCCCCGGCATTCGCAGCGAAAGAAATCGCCACCGGCGGCATATCCGTCTGCTTTTGCTCAACGGCCGGTGATGGTTTGGCCTTTCTGGGCGCTCTTTTTCTGGGCTTTTCTTCTTTGCGTTTTTCCTCTTTCAAAATATTCCATTCTTCCCCCGCCTTGTCTCCCTCTGTCTTCAACTCTACAGGCTGAAGGGGTGTAAAGGAAGCCGCGGGCGTCTCTTCCACAGAAGACGGCTGCACAGTATTGGCATCCGCCTCCTTATCCTCTGTCAAAAGATAACTCTGCTCTTCGACGCTCTGCCCGGCGCCATTGTCCAATTCCGTATCGCCATCTCTATCCTGCCGCAAAGAGCGCGCAGTCTCTTCACTCTTTTTGCGTGGTATAAACTTTTCCGTGTCGTCTGACTGTTCCCGCACATTTCTGGCCGCGCTTCTGGCCTGCAGCAGCGCGCTCTCCTCCGCCGCATCTCTTACCTGGCGCAGGGCATCTTCCTCCGCATCCTTGACTTGCTGCAGCGCCGCTCTCGCAGCCTCCCATGCTTCACGCGCAGACTCTTCCACTGCCTTAACGGACTCCTGCGCCGCACGCACCGACGACTCCTGCGCAATCCTCGCTGCCTCCTTCGTAATCTCCTTGGTTTCCTTCACTTTTTTATCTACTTCCGCTGCAGTATCTCTCAGATTCTGATGCTTATCGTTAAGCATATCAAAGAGAAAAACCACTTCCTCATGATTTTTGTGAATCGATTCCAGCACTGTGTCAGAATACTCATTGACAGCCATAATCTTCTCATTGCTGACCCGTTCCATGGAACGTTCTGCTTTATCCACTGCATAAGTGATCGTTTCATCCACCACTTCATAGACTCTGGTTTTTACTTCTTTCATCTGCTCTTCTACCAGTTCTTTAATCTGCTCCTCGCCTAGCCGTCTGTCAGCCTCATGCAGTTTTTCTTTTTTTTCCGGAATCAGAAAGCTTGCCGCAAAAGCTCCAATCCCCAGAACGAATAACACAATTTCCATGATTCCCATAATTTATATCTTTATGTCAAAGGAAGTCCGCCCTTTGACGATAACCTTTCCATTTGCATTCTCTTCCTTTTTTTTCTTTCTGCCGCCGTCGCCGTAGTACTCGTTGTCCCCCTTATCTTTGGCGTCAAATTTTTTCTCCTGTTTTCGCAAATCATCTTTCTGTACTACCTGCGTATGCCTGATATCAAGCTGCTTTTCAAACTGGTTTTGAAAATTCTGCTGATTGACAGCGCCTCTGTTATCCTCATTCTGCTTAATCGTAGAATAATCCTGGGTCCTTGAAATCACACCATTGAGTTCCACCGCTCCTATTGCCATTCTTACACCTCACTTCCAGCATCTGTGCTATAAGCCCCGCATTTTCACATCGCCCCGGTCTCTGACGAACCTGCAGTGACTCATTTTTCCCTTTACTACCATGGACACATCGCCAATTACAATTCTCGTGCCCGCATAAACATCTCCTCTTACAATTACGGAAGCATTTTTGCTATTTTCCAGTATATTCTGTAGTTTATCCAGTCTGTTATTGATCTCTATCAGTTCCTTTTTCTGCATACGGTATAACGTATACAAATTTCTGATATAAGTGTATTGCTCCTCGGGAAGAGAAGCGCCGCTCTCAATTTTCTGGGACGCGGACCGCAGAATAGGACGCGCCTGTCGGATTAGTTTATTTCCTTCCTGCAATTCATTCTGCAGATCCTGTATCTGCAGCTTCATAGATGGCTGCGCACCGATTTCAACTACCGTATCCGCGCCCATATTCGATCCCAGATTTTTTACGTCAATGCCATTGGTTGCATAGATACGGCCTCCGGTAATAAAGCCGCGTTTCCCGCCCACATGCACTGCATCTCTGGCCTTCACGGTACTGTGCAGAATCGAGTCGCTGTCTACATAACCGTCCGCAGTCACTTCGGCATTTTCAAAGAACTTGGCAATCACATTACCGCCTGCCATAATCTTTCCTTTCCCCATACCGTTCATGCCTCTGGCGATAACTACGTCGCCGCCTGCCTCAATGACAGCCCCTTCCACGACGCCTTCCACAATCACATTGCCGCCCGCTTTCACACGAAAATTCTCACAAACTCTCCCTGAAATTTGTACACTGCCATAATAATCGATATTCCCGGTAGAATTGTCTACATTTTTCAGCATCAGGACATCCGAAACCGAAACTCTGTCGCCATCCAGATTAATATGCCCGCTTACCAAAGCGATCACTTCGCTGCCATCTTCTGATAATTGTGTGTTTTTTCCATATCGAAGATACGCCTTTTTGGTATCCGTTCCGGGAATTATTTCTCCGCGTATTGTCATACCGGGTACGGCTGGTACGGCTGGTATTAATCTGGCAATTACATCCCCCTTGTTGCAGCTATTGACTGTATTCAAATGAAAGAAATCTACGCTGCCGTCTTCCTGCAAAGTAGGGCGTGCTTTCATGTCCGTATTGAATAGGAACTCCACTCTTGCATCCTGTCCGCGTACCTTCTGCCTGCCAAGGGCTATTTCCATATCCTTGCAATACTCCCGCCGCCGCAGAAATCTTTCCAGCACATCCTCGCAGATGCCATACGTAATTCCCTGGAACTTCAGGTCACTGAGAATTTCCTCCCGGTCCATGACTTCGCCATCATCGGACGGCGCATAAAAACGTACGGTTGCCGACATACTATCATTGGCAATCCGTACTTTCAACATCTCCTGAATCGGTCTTCCTTTTTGATTATTCAAAACTACCTTTACAGGATCATCATTCAGCTTTTTTGCCGCAGCATATAAAGAAGGCAGATTAAAATCTATTTCCTGCAACGTCAGATAATCTGCCACTTCTTTGGCTTCCAGTTCTTCCCCGCCGTCTTTGGCGGGATACAGCATGACACTGGTCTGTGTCTCCTCATTTAATACCTGAAAATATCCATTCATACTGCCACCCCCATTCGGGTCATACCTGTTCACTACAACGGCCGCCGTTTCCATCAGAGCAATGCGGCTGCTTACCGATATCGTAATACAAGCCGGGTTATACAGGCATTTAATCAGATAAGATTCCCATATAACTTCCCATCTTTGTTTTCATTTTTTGTAATGCTTTTGTATGAAGCTGTGATACTCTGGATTCCGTCACGCCCAATACATGACTGATTTCTTTCAGGGTCAGTTCTTCATAATAATACAACTCAATAACCTTTCTCTCTTTTTCTGTCAACAGTGAAAGAGAATCACGCAAAACTTCTGCCAGTTCGCTCTGCTCCATGGCTTTTTCAGGCGTATCAAAATGCCTGGATACATTCCTGTCACTTGGTATCTCACTTCCCTGCTCCAAATATTCATTCAAGGATACCAGGCCTGTAATCTTCATTTGCGACTGCCAATCTGTATATTCAGAATCACTGATTCCCAACGCCCTGGCAATCTCCTCATCTGTCGCCGGCCTTCCGCTCTGCGTTTCGATTTCACGCATGACAGTATCAATCTTTTTCTGTTTTTGCCGTATCGTCCTAGGAATCCAATCCATCTTACGTATCTGGTCCAAAATTGCACCCCGAATACGCAGACTTGCATATGTTTCAAACTTCACTTCCTTCAGGGAATCAAATTTATCGATCGCGTCAATCAGGCCAAAAATTCCATAACTGACCAAATCCTCATATTCTACATTATACCCCAGATACATACTGAGTCTGCCTGCCACAACTTTCACAAGAGGTGCATATTCCAGAATGATTTTTTCCCTGATGTCTGACCGTCCGGTACGCGCATAGTCGGCCCACATTTTTTTTCTGGCCGTTTCGTCCATAATCCCCTCCGATAAATATTCGCCTTTCATTAATAATCGTATACGCACATCAATACGGCTGTTTTACACCCGTCACTCCTGTACATCTTCTGTTTCTTCCGTATTCTCTTCTATCTCTTTCTCTATTACCTCTCCCTCATCAGACACATTTCCGCTCTCCTCCTGTGCTGTCACAAAGGAGTCCAGCGTGCGTTTGATCAGGCAGCCGGCTATATAAAATACAATCAGAACTCCCAGCAGTATCCACAATGCCGTTTCCAGTTCATAACGCATCAGTTTCGTGCTGATACTTGTCACAGCCCCGGCCAACAGCATCATAATAAGCGGTATTTGTTTTGTTTTCATCTTTTTCCCCGTCAGATTACACGCTCGCCTTTTCCCACGCTCCGAATTATAAAATCACCTGTCTCCGGATAGAAAATCACAGTACGTCCAAAGTTTTTACCAGTATCTGATGCCAAAAGTGGTATTCTCATTTCCTGCAGTTTCTTTTTGGCCGCTTCCACATTTCTGTCACCGATACGCACCATATCATCTTTATTCTGAAAAGAGAACATCTGTGCTCCTCCGGCAATTTTCGCTACCAGCCTGCTTCTGCTGGCGCCTGCAGAAACAATCTGCCTCACCAGCTCCTCAATACCAGTATCTGCAAATTTTGGAATATTAGAATTGTTTCGTATTGATTTGCTGTCAGGCAGCATCACATGTGCCAGTCCTCCAATTTTTGTGTTGGGATCACGAATCGCAATCCCAACACAAGAGCCAAGTCCCAGAGTTGTAACGCCATTGGGACTTTTGCATATTTTTAAGTCAGCCATACCGACTTTGATGATTTCACTCATTTCCCCAACTTCTTCCCCTGATTTGTTTATGCCATACCCAAAGACTTCAGAATTTTTGTATAAGAATCGATATCCGGAACCATAATGAAGTAACCGTCCAACTCGATCTCATCCATAAACTGAGACTGTATGAGCAGTATTTTATCGCCAAGTGTACCGAATTCAATTGCCGGAACGCTTAAAATAGCGCCCGCCATATCCACACAGATTGATGGCACAGACGGGAAAATTTTCAAGTTTGTAATGGTAGCAAGAGAATTCAGATATGCGCCGGTTATAATATTCCCTACTTCCATCAAAGCAGAAATACCCATCTCCCCAAAATCATCATCCGGCAGTTCCATTCCCATTAATTTGGTAACCAAATGCTTAGCCGACCCCTTAGCCAGCAGGAACATAATACTTCCTGTAATATCCCCGTCCACAGCAAGATAAATACCGGCCATAATCTGTTCTTCGCCGCCAATCAATGTTCCAACATCTTTGAAATCCAACAGCCTTACCTGCGGAACCTTCATATCCACCTTGCAATTTAACATTTGTGACAAAGCCGTCATCGCATTTCCTGCGCCTATATTCCCCAGTTCTCTCAGCACATCGACATACTCTGCCGTCATTGTTTCCATACTAATTTCGTTTTCCATTTTCCACCTTCCATATAGCAGCGTATCACCGCCTGATTTCACGAATACCCATTATATCATCACTATATCATCTCTTTATCCAGTACAACCGCATCCAGATCCAGAAGCGAGATCAGACCGCCCTCATATTTGCCAATGCCAAAAATAAAGTTGGATACATCATCTCTTGCATCATAGGAAACTCTTTCGATCTGCGCTTCTTCCAGATTGACTACTTCCTTTACTTCATCTACCAGAATGCCAATATTGCCAAGCTGATCCAATTTTAAAATAATAATTCTGGTAGCCTTTGTCTCTACATCTTCTGACAGATCCATTTTTAATCTGACGCTCATTACCGGAACGACCTCGCCCCGCAGATTGATCACGCCTTTTATATAATTGGATACTTTCGGTATCCTCGTGATATGCTGCATACGCACAATATTATCCACATATTTAATATCAATACCATATTGCTCTTCCCCAAACTTCACTACGATAAACTGGGTAATCTCGACTGCTGTATAGCCATCCTCATTATTGTTTATCACTGCAGGGGCTGTGTTTTCTGTTAATTTGTCCATGACCGAATCCTCCTTACCCATTAAATCATCGCGTTTGTATCAAGAATCAATGCCACTTCGCCATCCCCCAGAATGGTAGCGCCGCTGATAAACTTGCATTTATTGATATACTTTCCTAATGATTTGATAACGATCTCCTGCTGTCCGATCAGTTCATCCACCACAAGACCCACCTGCTTATCGCCTTTTCTGACAATGACAACGACGATGTCTTCTTCCTCATCCTTTTCTTTATAGATGTCCAGCATTTCATCCAGACGAACAAGCGGGATGACAATTCCTCGCAGATTGATTACTTCTTTCGCCTGTACATACTTAATATCCTCTTTCGTAATATTCTCTATTGTATCAATAGAGTTCAGTGAAATAGCGTATTTTTCATTGCCTACCACTACCATAAGGGCCTGAATGATGGCAAGCGTCAGCGGAAGGCAGATCGACCATGTACTGCCTACGCCGTATTTTGTTCTGACATCCACTTCACCGCTCAGCGCTTCAATCTTTGATTTTACAACATCCAGGCCGACGCCTCTGCCGGATACATCTGTAACCTCTTTTGCGGTAGAAAAGCTGGGAAGGAACAGCAGGTTTATGATCTCCTTCTCGCTCATATTTTCTGCCTGCTCCGCAGAGATCACGCCTCTCTCAATGGCTTTCTGCTTCACAGTCTTGGCGTCAATTCCGCCGCCGTCGTCGCTGACTTCAATGATTACGTTATTGCCGTCCTGATAAGCGTCTAAATGAATAGAACCTACTTCCGGCTTTCCTCTTTCCTTACGCACCTGCGCGCTTTCCAGACCATGGTCAGCCGCATTTCTCAGCAAATGCATCAACGGGTCGCCGATCTCATCCACCACAGTACGGTCGAGCTCTGTTTCTTCACCCGTCATGTATAATTCCATCTTCTTACCGAGCTTTTTCTGCAGGTCGCGAATCATACGCGGGAACTTCTGTACAACGCTCTCAATAGGAACCATCCTTACTTTCATGACAGATTCATGCAGGTTGGTCGTTACACTTTCCAGATATTCAATCTGGTCATTAAATGCCATATTGTCAACTGACTCATTTCCGCCCCCGGCGCTGATCGATACCAGGGAGTTTTTAGCGATAATCAGCTCGCTTACGAGGTTCATCAGCGAATCCAGCTTCTCAATATCTACACGAACCGTACGGTTCACTACCGGCTTATTTGCAGCGGGCTTCTTTTCCTGTTTTGCAGCGGCAGGCGCCGATACTACGGACTGCTGCACCGTGGGCGTATCCTCGGAAGGTTCCTCATCCTTGCCTTCCTTTTCCTCCTGCACCTCTGGTTTTGCCGCCGACTGCGGATCTACCTTGAGTACGCCGCCCACTGCCTTTTCAATTTCAGACACACTCTGCGCTGCCTTAACAATCTCACTCAGACTGGCATCTGAAATAACGACAATATTAAAACTGCTTTCAAACTTTTCATCTTCAATATCCTGTGCAGACGGATCGGATACAATAATCTCACCCAGCTCTTCCACTGCTTTGAATACGAGAAATGCTCTTGCCGCCTTCAGAATGCAGCTCTCCTGCACATAAACAGTCAGGCCATACGCCTTTTTCCCCTGGCTGACTGCCTTGCCGATCACAGTTTTTTCCGTGTCATGCAGTTTGATGCCTGTCCACTCCGTTCCCTCTTCCACCGTTTCCTCAATATCTTCTTTTACCTCTCCGGAAACGTTTTCCGCAGACGCTTTTGCCTCCTCCTGCACATTTTCCGCATTGCCTGATAAAATCTCATTCAATGCTCTGATCAAAGGCTCGTTGTCGTTCGTCCCTTCGTCCGCAGACGATTGTATACAATCCAGATATTCTTCCAATGCATCCAGACACTGAAACAGAATATCTATCATATTTGCTTTTACTTTTATATTACCGTTTCTCACTTCGGAAAATACATTTTCCATATCATGCGTGAGCGTCTGCATTCTCTTATAGCCCATAGTCCCCGCCATACCCTTTAAGGAATGGGCTGCACGGAAAATTTCGTTAATTGTGTCTTCATTTTCCGGTTCCTGCTCCAAATTCAGGATCTGCGTATTCAGGCTTTGTAAATGTTCTTTTGTTTCGTCGATGAAAATCTCAAGATACTGGCTTACATCCATCTTATATTACCCCCACGTTCAAAATAATCTCCTGTGCAATCTGCTCCAGCGGAACAATCTGGTCTGCCAGACCCGCCTGTATGATACTCTTCGGCATCCCGTATACCGTACAGGTACTCTGCTCCTGGGCAATGACATGCACCCGCTTCCCGTTTTTCAGATTTACGATTCCCTTGGTACCGTCCGCACCCATACCGGTCATGACAACACAGACAACCTCGTCAAAACCGCTCTTCAAAAGCGACTCATACATATAATTTGCGCAGGGTTTCACTCCTTCCCGCGACGGTTCATCCGAATACCGTACGACATATCTGCCGCCCGGCTTCATATCTACATTCAGATGTTTGCCTCCCTTGGCGATATAGACATGGCCCTTTTCCAGTGTTTCACCATCCACCGCCTCTGTCACAGTGATCTCACTGAGAGAATCCAGACGTTCTGCAAGAGACTGCGTAAATCCTGCCGGCATATGCTGAACAATCACAACCGGCGTTTTTAGATTGCGCGGCAGCTTTGCGACCACGGAATGCAGTGCCTTCGGACCGCCTGTGGAACTGGCAATCGCCACAATTTTACTGCCTTTGATCACAGAAGCGTGTTTTTTCGCCAGTTCTACTACCTGCTTTGTCTTCTTGATGCTCTCCAGCGTAAACGCCTTATTCAGCGAAGAAGGTTTGCTGTCTGCAACAGCGCCCAGAATACGCAGAAAATTACTCTGGAAAAAATCATTCTTGCAGTCGATCGCGTTGTTTGGTTTATGGATAAAATCAATGGCGCCCAGCTCCAGCGCATCCATTGTAGTCTTAGCGCCTTCTTTGGTATCTGTACTTGCCATCATGACTTTAGCCGGAATTTTACGCTTCTGCAATTCTTTCAAAAGCTCCAGACCGTTCATTTTCGGCATGTTTACATCCAATACAACCGCATCATATGTATTTTTTGTCAGAAGCTGCAGCGCTTCCAGTCCATTGGTCGCTCTGTCCGCTACCTGAAATCGTGTATCTTTGCTAATTATATCACAGAGCACCCTTCTCATGAGTGCAGAATCATCAACTACAAGAATTTTTTTCATATTTTTCCTCCTTCTTCTATTTTTCGATCTATATACATTTTCCGTTTCATGCGTTCCAAAGCAAAAATATGTCTGATCACTTCTTCCCTTACCCGTTTATCGATCTCCATAAAACCGGCCCGGTAACGGTACTGCCCGGCCTTGTCCGGCACAGCCTTTCCGTCCAGTATTTTCAAACAGAGCGCATAGGGTTTTCCAAAAACAAATCTGCAGTAAACCATATCATTGACATGATAACGGCAGGTTCCAACAAACTGCAGTCCGCCGCCGCTGATATCTACAATCGTACTTTCCCCCATGGGAATCTCATCATCCACCAAAAGCAGCCCCTGCGTGACAAAAAACTGCCGCTCTTCTTCATCCATGGCTCTGTCCTGCATTGGTATTGTACATTGGTAGCGGTAATACTCACGCCGCTGGTTTTTTTTCAGATCATCGGTCATACGCAGAAGGACAAAATACAAGCCCTCCTTTTTATAGCGCTCAATGACAACGGCAGGGCATTCATAAATACCGCTGGCAGCATAACAATACAGATCCAGCCTGCTTCCTTCTGACAGCAGGACAAGCTTGCCCTGCTCAATGGGCAGATAAACTTCAACGGAACCGTCCTCTTTTACATCACTGATTTTACTCTGGTAAAACAGATCATACTCTTCTTCCGAATTCCGCATATCATACGGGCGCAGTTCGATTCTGACCCCCGGCCTGACGATCTTTTTAACGATATCCATATTCTTCACCCCGATTTTTTTCCATTCACGATATGGGAAAAAAACGCCGCCATACCACGTTTTTTCAGTTTCTTATTCATTTCTTTGTTCATAAGTGTCGCCGCAATCTCCTCATAGGCAATTGCTGATTTTGCCGCCGGATTGTACAATGACACCGGTGTCTGCTGCATAATTGCGTCAAGCAGCTGGTTGTCATAAGGCACATAGCCCAAATACTGAATCGGAAGTTTTAAATATCTGGATACTACCGAATTCAGCTTATGAAACAGACTTTTCCCCTCTTCTTCAGAGTCCACCCTGTTGGCGATTACTTTAATCTGTGAATTTTCTTTTCCAAACCGGGGATGTCTGTTTAATGATTTCAACAGCGAATAAGAATCGGTAATGGAAGTAGGCTCCGGTGTAGTCACGACCAGTATCTCTCCGCTTGCCACCAGAAATTCCAATACCGCGTCTGAAATCCCAGCCCCCGTATCTATAATAATAACATCCGCAATCGCGTCCAGCTCAACCAGATTCTGGATGATGTAATTCAGATACTCTCTGCTCAGGTTGGAAAGTCCCGCAATACCGCTCCCACCTGAGATAAATCCTACGTCGCCAGGGCCCCAGGTAATAATATCTTTTATATTCTTTCCTTTGTAAATCAGATCACTTAAATTATTCTTGGGTATGGTTGCAAACATAATCTCAATATTGGCAAGCCCGAAATCCGCGTCCAGAATAATGACCCGCTGGCCCATTTTTTTAAACTGAAGCGCCAGATTGATACAGGTATTGGATTTCCCCACGCCGCCTTTTCCACTTGTTACCGTGATAACTCTTGCAAGAGGCCTGCTATTCTGCGAAGATGCTTTTATAATATTTCGTAACTGTTCCGCCTGATCCATAGGCGCCTCCTCCACACTTTATCTTTTGCCGCCAAGCAGTTGCTTTACCGTCTTCTGCGGATTGAATCTTTCAATATCATCCGGTACGTTTTGTCCGTATGTCACATAGGACAAGGCCGCACCTGTATAGAGTTTTAAATTCAGGAGATTACCAAAAGCAGATGTTTCATCCAATTTGGTAAAAATCAGCTTGTATTCCGTCATATCATGATAAGCGTCCGCAATGCTGAGCAAATCCCGGTATTTGGTCGTCGCACTGACAACCAGGAACACCTCTTTTTCCGCTTTTTCATCTGCGGAATGAATAAACTGGCTCATATTGTTGCGCTGCGCCTCGTTGTGATGGGAATGTCCGGCAGTATCTACCAAAATATAATCATAGTCGCTGTAATCCGTAAGAGAAGCCTCTATTTCCTCTACGGAATAGATCACACGGAAGGGTACTTCCAGTATATTCGCATAGGTGCGAAGCTGCTCTGCTGCTGCAATCCTGTATGTATCCGCCGTCAGCAGTGCAATCTTCTTTTTGCCGTCAACCCGGAAACGGGAAGCAATCTTAGCAATGGTCGTCGTCTTGCCCACACCGGTAGGACCTACAAAAAAGACAATCTTCGGTCCCTTTTCCGCAGGTTGTATCGGCATTGGCTTCCCAAATTTTAAGATCATTTTCTGATATACATTGGACAGAACATAATCCATCGGCATATTGGGCTTACTGCTTTTTTCAATCTCCTCAATGATCTGGTTGGCATACTTTTCATTGACTTCATTCTCTACCATCGTATTATGCAGCAGCTGCATAAATGCCACTGTTTCATTTTTTTCTTCTTCTTCCGCCTCGTCCTGCTCTTTCTTTTTCTCTTCCTCGGAAGGTTTTAACTGTTGTTCCAACAGATTCTGCAGACTGTCAAGTTTCTCTTCTATAGCCTTTCCACTCTGGTCTTCTTTCGGTTCCATCGTACTCTGCAGCAGATCGCTTGGCAGAATGCCGCCCGGTTCCGTGGGCCGGCTCTCTGTCAGCGGAATTTTGGGAGGGTCTTTTTTGACGGCAATTTTATCCGTATCATCCTCCAAAGCCGCCGTTACTTCCACCATCTGCGGCTTAAAGGCCTTAAAAAGCCCCTTTTTCTTTAACGTACGGACATTCATAATAACTGCGCTCTGTCCCAATTCCTTTTTGGCCTGCTCCACAGCCTCCGCTTCCGTTTTTGCCTGATATTTTTTAATAATCATTACGCTGTCACCATCCCAACAGATTGTAATTCAATATTGGATTCTATCTCATTATAGGAAATCACGATCAGATCTTTGAAATAATCTTCTGTCAGCCGTCTAAAATACATACGCACAATCGGCGAAGTAATAATAATCGGATTTTTGCCAAGCTCCTCCAGCTTTTTCGTTTCCGTCTCCACGGAAGCGATAATCCGCTTTGTCCGGTCCGGGTCAAGCGTCAGGTAAGCTCCCTGTTCCGTCTGTTTCACACTTCCCATAATTTCCTGTTCTATCTTCGGATCAACCGTTACCACACTGGTCGTTTCTCCCGGCGGAAAGAATTTGCTGGAAATAGCCCGCTTCAACGCCTGCCGGACATATTCCGTCAAAATATCCGTGTCCCTCGTTGTCACGGCATAATCCGCCAATATTTCAAATATCGTCTGCAGATCCCTGATGGAAATACCTTCTTTCAGCAGATTCTGCAATACCTTCTGTATTTCACCAAGCCCAAGCAGCTTCGGCACCAGTTCGTCCACCAATACGGGGTTGCTCTCTTTGATATTGTTGACAAGTCCCTGCACATCCTGTCTGGAAAGCAGCTCCGCAATATGCTGTCTGATAATTTCCGTCAAATGCGTAGCAATAATGGAAGGCGGATCCACTACCGTATAGCCCATACTTTCCGCACGTTCCCGCTGGTTTTCCGTAATCCAGATCGCCGGCAGATGAAACGACGGCTCAAATGTGGGAATCCCTGTAATTTCCTCTTCCACATACCCGGGATTCATCGCCATATAATGGTCAAACAGGATTTCTCCTTCGCTGACCTGAATCCCCTTAATTTTAATAATGTATTGATTGGGATTCAATTGGATATTATCCCGCAGGCGGATAATCGGCACCACCGTACCAAGTTCAAGCGCCACCTGCCGCCGGATCATCACCACGCGGTCAAGCAGATCGCCGCCCTGGTTTACATCCGCCAGTGGAATAATGCCATAGCCAAATTCCAGTTCGATTGGGTCTACCTGCAGAAGCGACGTAACATTTTCGGGCTGCCGTATTTCCTCCGCAGCAGCCTCCTCAGCCTCGACCTGCGTGTCAATTCTGGCTGTTTCCAGCGTACCGGACATAATTCTTGCCGTGATGATGAACGAAAATCCGAGTACAAGAAATAATACCGTGTTCAGAGGCGTTAAAATACCAAGCGCAATGATCGTGCTGCCCACGAAATACAATACCTTCGGCACGCCAAATAACTGTTTCACAAGCACCGTACCGAAATCCGCATCTTTGGATCCCTTCGTCACCAAAATACCTGTAGACAGAGAAATCAGCAGCGATGGGATCTGGCTGACCAGACCGTCGCCGATCGTCAGCACCGTATATTTATCCATGGCGGCCCCAAAATCCAGCCCCTGACGCAGAACCCCCATGGCAATGCCGCCGATAATATTTACCGCTGAAATCATCAGACCGGCCGTGGCATCCCCTTTTACATATTTTACGGCACCATCCATGGAACCGAAAAAGCTGGACTCTTCCTGAATCTTATCCCTGCGTCTTTTGGCTTCCGCATCATCGATCGCGCCTGTGTTTAAATCGGCGTCAATCGCCATCTGCTTACCGGGCATAGCATCCAGAGTAAACCTGGCCGTTACTTCAGCTACACGCTCGGAACCTTTATTGATTACCATAAACTGTACAATAATTAAAATAACAAAGACGATAATGCCGATCACCAGATCGCCGCCGCCCACAAAATTACCGAAAACCTGTACCACATTTCCGGGATCGCCCGTCGTCAGAATCAGACGGGTCGAAGACACATTCAGCGCAATCCTGAAAATGGTCGTAAACAAAAGAACGGTCGGAAAGAAAGACATTTCCAGTACTTCCGTGGCAAACATACAACCGAACATGACGGTAAATGCCACTGAGATATTCATCGCCAGCAGAATATCCAGAAGCCAGGGTTCAATCGGAACGATCAACATGACAAAAGCTGCCAGTACATATAATGCAACACCTATATCCGCTTTCTTCATCTGTCCTGCTCCTTCCCCTTTATTTATACAACGTTACAACCCTGCGCTCCCGCGGACTGACACTTATCGCCCGCGTGCGCTGTATACCATTGCCAGTACTTCCGCCACCGCCTGATAGAGCTCCGGCGGTATCAGCTCCCCTATCTCCACATTGGCGTACAACATACGCGCCAACGGTTTATTCTCCACAATCTCCACATTGCTTTCCCTTGCCGCTTCCTTAATCTTCTGCGCCAGGAAATCCTCTCCCTTTGCCGTCACCACAGGCGCCGTATGCTCGTTTTCATCATATTTGATGGCCACCGCATAATGGGTCGGGTTTGTAATTACCACATCCGCCTCCGGCACCGCCTGCATCATACGCCTTCTGGACGCCTCCCGCATACGCTGACGGATTTTGCCTTTGATCTGCGGATCCCCTTCCGCATTTTTCATCTCATCCTTGACTTCCTGCTTTGTCATTTTCATATCTTCAGCAAATTTCCATTTCTGGTAGATATAATCCAAAGCGGCGATAACCATATAAAACATGGATATTTTGATGCCAAGATTAATCACAACATCGCCCACAAGAGCAATGGACTGCATCAAAGGGATATCATACAACGAAAACAACAGCCCCGCCTGGTCTTTCAGTGTGGAATACACCAGATAGGCAATCATGGCTATCTTTACAACTGCTTTCCCCAGTTCGACCAGAGACTGGGGCGAAGCGATTTTTTTCAATCCTTTGAGCGGATTCATTTTGCTGAATTTCGGCTGCAGCGGTTTAGAAGTAGGCCTCCATTTTACCTGAATCAGATCGCCTACAAAAGCCACAATAAAACCGACAGCCATGAACGGCGCTAATACCAGCAGAATACGCAGCATCATATTCCGGATCACCGTATGTACCGCAGCGACCGGAAGCATGCCGTCCTGCATAATCGTGATCTCCGGAATCCGGTTATAGACCATGGAGAAACATTCTACAAATTTCCCTCCGATCCATGCCACTGCCACCTTCAGTATCAGAAACATAGACAGCAGCGAAAGCCCCATACCAACCTCTTTGGATTTTGCCACCTGTCCTTCTTTTCTGGCGTCATCCAGCTTTTTGGGGGTAGCCGCCTCCGTTTTTTCCCCACCCGGTCCGTCTTTGGCGAAAAACTGCAGATTATAGACCAGCATCACATCATTCCCTCCACAATGCGGGTCACAATAACCCGCATCTCCCGGAACACAAAATCCGCAGCGCCCGGCAGCATCACTGTCGTAAAAAACAGGGTCATCAGCCCTACCAGTATTTTGAGCTGAATACCCACCGCAAACATATTCATCTGCGGCGCAACTTTGGCCAAAATGCCCAACACCGCATTTAATATCATAATAACCGCAAACACCGGAAGACAGATCCGGAAACCAATGGTAATATATTCTGATAAAAACAGAATCATACTGGAAACCAGCGCCTCCGTACGAAATACCGCACCGTTTACGGGAATCATTTCATAGGTATCGGCGACTGCAGATAAAAGAAACTGATACATCCCACTCACCAGCAGCATCAACATTGTAATATACTGGAGAAACATACCCGTAATACTGGAATTCTGCCTCGTCGTTGGATCCATCATGCTCACCATAGACAACCCGATATTCATATCAATTATCATACCCGAAAAAGTGACGATCGTCGTGCAGAGCTGCGCCCCAAACCCAATCAAAAGACCGGTTACCGCTTCTTTCATCACGATCACCCCATATCCCCAGACTGTCTGGTAGGCAACCGCCACATGCGGGGCCGACGTATGATAAAGAAGCAGGGAGATAAAAAAGCCCAAAACGACCTTTACTCTTTTGGGTGTATTATTCATACCAAAAAAGGGGGCAACGGAAACAAAACAGGTAATACGCACGAAAATGAGCAGAAAATATTCTAACTCGTCCAAAGAAAAGCTATAGTCAATCATACGCCTACCTGATATAAAGACTGAAATTAGACCACAACTGCACCATATATTCCACAATGGAATTCAGCATCCAGTGTCCCAATACCATCAGCCCCAGAAACACACAGATCACTTTGGGAACGAACGTAAGCGTCTGCTCCTGAATAGAAGTCGCTGTCTGAAAGATACTGACAACCAAACCGATTACAAGGGAAATGAGCAGCACAGGCGCTGAGGTTTTTATAATCAGATATAATGCATCCCGTGATATCGCCGTTACAGTATCGACTGTCATCCCATTCCCTCCTTTTTTCGCAAACTGCCGTTAATAAAATGTTTTTACCAGCCCTCCGATAATCAGGTTCCAGCCGTCTGCCAATACAAAAAGCAGTATCTTAAACGGCATGGAAATCGTCGTAGGCGGGAGCATCATCATACCCATACTCATAAGCGCTGACGCCACTACCATATCTATGACAATAAACGGTATATAAATCAAAAATCCAATAATAAAAGCCGTCCTGAGTTCGCTTACAATAAAGCTGGGAATTAATACCGAAGACGGAATACCGGAAAGGCTTCCGTCCCATTCCTGATCTGCAATCTCCATAAACATCCGCACATCCTTGACCTGCGTCTGTCCATACATAAACTCCCGCAACGGCTCCATACCGGCTTCAATAGCCTGCTCCTGCGTAATCTCTCCCCGGTCAAAAGGCTGCAGCGCAGTCTCATTGATTTCGCTAATAATGGGGTTCATAATAAAAAAGGTCAAAAACAACGCAATGCCAATCAGAACCTGATTGGGCGGAACTGTCTGCGTATTCAAAGCAGTCCTTGTAAAATGCAGCACAATGATGATCCTCGTAAAAGAGGTCAGCATAATAATAAGCGCCGGCGCCAGTGCGATCATTGTCAGAATGATCAATATCCGCACAGGCCCCGCAACATTCCCATTTCCGTTATCATAGGTAATGGTAAGGTTGTTCGCCACATTCAATTCTTTCAGATCATCCGCATCTTCCGCAGAACCGGGTTCGTTGATATTGGTCCGCGTATCGGTTGTGCCCGTGAGATTGGTTTCCCTTCCGGACAAGCTGTCCGTATTCTCCATAGCCAACGCAGTCGCAGAACTGTTTAAAAACAATATGCCTACTGTAAACAGCAGGCATATTGCAAGCATTAATTGTTTTCCGGAAAAAAATCGTTTCATCATACTGCGCCTACTTTTTTTGTTTTCTCAACTTTGCATTTTCCAGAATACGGGCAAAACTGGGAACACCATTTTCCTGATTCACAGGCAGTATAAGTTCTTCTTCGGAAAGCTCTGCCAATTTCGTCATGGTATCCTTACATACTGCAACTGCAACATACGTTTTCCCCAGTCTCATAATCTGGACATATTTATTGGGTGCGATCCTGCATGTCTCCAACACGGAAATATTGCCGCCTTCCTGTTTGATTCTCTGAAAATTAGCAATATAACGAGTGGTAACATATGTAATACCCAGTACCACGCAGAAAAGTATCAGCACTGTCATAAACTGAACAAAGGATTCCACTCCACTTACGGATGTAAGCAGCATTACCCTACAACCTTCTGTACGGCTTCCAATACACGCTCCGCCTGGAACGGTTTTACAATAAAGTCTTTCGCACCTGCCTGAATAGACTCAATTACCATCGCCTGCTGACCCATTGCAGAACACATAATAACCATTGCGCCCGGGTCGCCGGCCTTAATCTTTTTCAGGGCCTGGATGCCGTCCATCTCTGGCATCGTAATATCCATCAGCACCAGATCAGGCTTTATCTCGTTGTATTTCTCGACAGCCTTTAATCCGTTTTCTGCTTCTCCGGCAACATTATACCCATTTTTTGTCAAAATGTCCTTAATCATCATTCTCATAAATGCTGCATCATCACAAATTAAAATATTTTTCGCCATTTCTCTCACTCCTGTGTTCTACTTTATAATTTCAGTTACACGAATGCCAAAACTTTCTTCAATTACAACAACTTCACCTTTGGCAACAAATTTACCGTTTACTAATACATCTATCGGCTCGCCGGCTATCTTATCCAATTCTATGATCGTACCCGGTGAAAAATCCAATATTTCGGAGATGGATTTGCTCGTTCTTCCCAGCTCTACCGTAACCTCAAGCGGTACGTCCATAATCAGGCCGATATTTTCAGGAGCGTTTGCCATCCCGTAACTCTCGGAAAAATTTTGGAACTGAGCGGGCTGCACATTGGGCATCTGCATCTGCGGCATTCCCATGCCCATCTGCGGCATCTGCATCTGCGGCATTCCCATACCCATCTGCGGCATCTGCATCTGCGGCATTCCCATACCCATCTGTGGCATCTGCATCTGCGGCATCCCCATATTCATTTGTGACATATCCGGTGCCGGCGCCGATGCCGGCGGAGGATTATAGGCCTGTGGCTGCGGTGTCTCTGCAGGCGCCGGTGCAGCAGCAGGCGCTGGCGTCGGCGACTCCCCTAACTGTTGATTGATAAACGTATCATACAGAGACTTTGCAAAGTCGATCGGATACAACTGCAAAATTGTGCTTTCTACCAGATCGCCGATTCGCATTGTAAATGCGATTTTACAGAATGTTTTGGTCAGAAAACCAGCAATCTCTTCCGGCTTCTTAAACTCCGTCAAATCCACCAGACTGGCCTCCGGCGGACTGATGTCTATCATCTTTCCAAGCATGGTGGAAAGAGAAGTAGCAGAAGAACCCATCATCTGATTCATTGCTTCTGAAATCGCGCTTAAATGCAGTTCCCCCAATTCCCCTTCAGTGTTAGTGCCGTCGCCGCCCATCATCAGGTCCGTGATGATTTTTACGTCATTCTCTTTCAGAATCAGAACATTACTGCCATCCAACCCTACGGTATAACGTATCTGAATGAATACACATGGCTTTTCATACTCTTCCACCATCGTATTCCAGTTCGAAAGCGTAACTACAGGCGTCGTAATATCCACTTTCTTGTTTACAAGGGAATAAAGAGTGGTAGCGGAAGAACCCATGCTGATATTGGCTATTTCGCCAATCGCATCCCGCTCCGTACTTGACAGCAGCGAATTGTCGATTTCATCGCTTCCGCTCCCGCCTGCCGCCGAAGCCTCCTGTGTGCTGTCCGCCGGGGTTTCAGACGCACCGTTGTCTATTCCGCTCAAAAGGGCATTTATCTCATCCTGAGACAACATCCCATCCATGTTCTACTCCTCCTCTCTTATTACTGACGTTACCTGCACCGCATATGTATCATTGTTTGCCCCCGGCAGCGCCGTAAATTTTTTAATATTACCAACGTAGATATTCAAATCATTGTCCACTTTGGAATCCAGTCTTATAATGTCTCCTACCTGCAGATGAATAAAGTCATTGACCGATATTGCGCTGTTGCCTAACACTGCTTTGACCGGCACATCCACCCGGCGCAGCATCGCTTCGATATATTCCTCGTAATTTTCATCCTTCACTTTCTTAATGGTAGAATACCAGTATTTTGTATTCAGATTATCCATAATGTCTTCCAAAACAAGATAAGGAAGACAGATATTCATAAATCCTTCCACGTCGCCGATTTTTATATTCAGGGTGACGATGGCGATCATATCGCTTGGAGAAATAATCTGGGCAAACTGAGAGTTTGTCTCAATCCGTTCCAGAACGGGCGATACTTCTATTACATTTTTCCAGGGATCCCGCATAAGCTGGATACAAATCACAAGGATTTTTTCTACGATAATCATCTCTATTTCGGAAAAATCCCTGCTTTTGTCCAACGGATTCCCCTGGCCCCCAAGCATCCTGTCAATAATGGAAAATGCCAGATTGGCCGTCAGATCTACAATAATATCTCCCGGCAGAGGATCAAACGCCACAATCCCCAACACGGCAGGATTGGCCAGCGAATTGGTAAACTCGGAAAACGTTACGGTTTCCGAACTGGCAACCTCGATCTGTACGCTTTTACGCAGATAGATCGGTAAATTCGTAGATAACAACCGGGCATAGTGCTCATATATAAATTCCAGTGTTCTGAGGTGCTCTTTGGAAAATTTGACGGGCCGTTTAAAATCATAATCCTTGGCCTGCTTCTCATCTTTTCCCTGCATCTCGTTTGCATCAAATTCGCCGCTGCTCATCTGTGACAGCAGCATATCTATTTCAGCTTGGGATAAAACCTCTCCCACTTCGGCTCACCTCCCGTCCTCTCTCTATCATATACCAACGAAAGGTTTATTGGAAGATAATATCGCTAAAAGAAACTTGGAAAATAAAGTCAGAATCAAACATTGACTGAATCCTGCGCAAAATATCCTCCCGCATCAAATCCTTATTAGACTGCGCTTCCTCCCATGTATAACTGCCGATAATGTCATAAACCTCACCGGTTATCAGGCTCTCCTTGGAACTGATATCCGCGCCATACGCTTTATAACCGTCATTTTTTGTATCCATTGACAATGCAATCGACACCAGACAATAATGTGCCTGCCCGTCTTCTCCTATTTTCAAAGGAATTGTCATTTGATCCGGAATCTTATAGACTTCAATATCCTCCATCGGCACATCCGGTTTCATTGCTCCGGCTCCTGCACCGTCTGAAAGTTCCAGCTTCATCACTTCGGCAATGTCTGATACAAGCGCCGCAGTCTTTTTGGAAGCGTTGTTTACATTAACCATCATAATAGAGGTCAGCACCAGATTGACAACCAAAAGCGCCAGTATAATGATGGATAATAAATTTCTTTTCATGAACTCCTCCTCCTGCTTTTCCCTTATTCTTAATAAGAACTCATTGTATGATAAATCCTGATCTCGACCCTTCTGTTCTTTGCCCTGCCTTCCGGCGTGGAATTATCCGCTATCGGCACATACTCTCCTCTGCCGGAATGTTTGATCATCGCCGGGTCCAGACTGGTCGTTTCCGCAAAATAATCAAATACGGAAAGCGCTCTGGCGCTGCTGAGCTCATTGTTATTTGCAAAACGGGCGCTGCTGATTGGCACGTTATCCGTATGTCCTTCTATTTCAATAACACTTTCCCCATAACGCTCCAGAATCAGTCCCAGCTTATCCATCACCGGCAGCGCGTCTTCCTTCAGCTGCGCGCTTCCGGAATCAAACAAAAGCGCCCCCTTCAGAGAGAGCTGCACATACTGCGATGTGACTTCCATATCGATCTCTTTGGACAGGCTCTGTTCTTCCATGGCCTCTTCTATCTTCTCGGCCAGTTCCTCGGACTTTTTCATTTTTTCGGCGTCCAGCGCTTCCGACATCTTTTCGATGGAATCCGTGTCGTCGGTTTCTCCCTCCGCCACCTTACCCATACTGCTTATAAAATCATCCAGCTCATTTAACTGGCTGACGCCATTGCTAATCAGCACGCCGTCTCCTATTGCAGTGGCTCCTGCCGAAAAGATACTGAAAGACTGCGAAAAAGAAGAGGCGATCAATTCAAATTTCTGGGCATCCACCGTAGACATGGAAAAAAGAAGTACAAAAAAGCATAACAAAAGATTCATCAGGTCGCTGAAAGTATTCATCCATGCGGGAGAACCTTTCGGCGGTTCCTCTTTTCTCTGTTTAGCCATCTGCTTCACCTCCGCCGTCGTCTCCTGTGCTTCTGTCTTTCGGCGCCAGGAAGGATTTCAGTTTTTCCTCGATGACACGGGGATTCTCTCCTGCCTGAATAGAAAGAAGACCTTCTATCATAATCTCCTTCGCCTGTACTTCCATATTATTATTCACTTTCAGCTTACTTGCAACTGGTGTACAGATCCAGTTCGCAAGCAGCGAACCATACAGTGTGGTAATCAGGGCTACCGCCATGGCAGGACCGATCGAAGAAGGATCATTCATGTTCTGCAGCATCAGAATCAGGCCGATCAGGGTACCGATCATACCCCATGCGGGACCCATCGTCGCCACATCTTCCCAAAATCCTATTTTAGATTTATGGCGGTCGTCCATGCTGACAAGCTCCGTCTCCATAATAGCGCGCACCAGTTCAGGATCCGTACCGTCTACAATCAACAGTATCCCTTTCTTTAAAAACTCATCATTCAGCTCCCCTGCGGCTTCTTCCAGAGAAAGGAGCCCTTCTTTTCTGGCCACATTAGACAAGTCTATGATCTTGGTAATGATGGCAGTCACTTCAAATACCGGGGATTTCAGCGCCAGCGCAAAGCTTTTCAGACCGCCTATAAATTCATCCATCTTTTTGGAAGCCAGTATCGCAGAGAAGGAACCGCCGAATGTAATAATGGCGGAAGCTGCGTCAAAGAAATACGGCACGCCCGCCGGTCCGGCATTACTCAGAATACCGAAAATAACCATACCAAAACAGAGGACCAAGCCTAATATTGATGCGATATCCATTACTTATTCCACCCCTCTACCTTTGCGTTAGTGTGCAAAAATATCCTTTCTATACGATTTTACTAGATTTTTCACATCTTGTCTACTTTCTTTTACAATTATTTTTCTCCCTGTTGTAAACGACACCACCGTATCGGGCGTTTCCTCCACAAGCTCAATCAGGTCGCAGTTTACCAATATTTTCTGACCATTCATCTTTGTCAGTTCAATCATCTGTCCATACTCCCCTTCGCCGCCAGACCGGCGGTTTTCCACACAGGAACAGAGGAACTATGCGCATAGCTCCCCCGTTGTTCCTGTTGCTTTTATTTCATTTTCTTATCGTTTCAGATTTACAAGTTCTTCCAGCAGCGTATCGGATACGGTAATGATACGGCTGTTCGCCTGGAATCCTCTCTGGGTTGTGATCATCTCCGTAAACTCCTGGGAAAGATCCACATTACTCATCTCCAGGGTTCCTGTCACCATACCGCCTGCTCCGTCCGCCGTAATGTCCACGCCCACACCATTGAACTCACCGGAGTTCAATGTGGCGGAATACAGATTTTCTCCTACCTTTTCAAGACCCGACGCATTGGCAAATTTGGCGACTGCAATCTGGCCTAACAGTCTGGTCATACCGTTGTCATAGGTGGCATAGATTTCGCCGTTTTCCTGAATGGAAATGCCGTCCATAGCGCCAATCTTACGTCCGGCGCCCAGTCCCTTATTCCTGCCGTCCTCACCGGAGGTGCCGGGCGTGCCGGACACCGTAGAGCTGCCGCCGTTATTAAACCACGTCACATTCGTCCAGTCGATATTGATATCCGAGAAGTTAGCCAGGGAAGTCGTCCCTCCGGCTCCTCCTGCAGCCGTATTAAAGTCCAGCGTCACACTGTCCGCGTTATTGATGGAAATAAATTTCCCGGTATCCGTGTTAAACCGCAGCATATTGCCATGGTAAGTTGTGACCGTTGTTACCTGCGCCTGCCCGTCGGTCGCCACATCAAATGTATAGCGCTTGTTCGGATCGGAGGTGTCCACTCCATATGCCTCGGCCTGTGTGATATCGGCCACAAATTCTGTACCGTTATAGTCTGCAACCTTGCCCGTTGTAAATTCAGACTCCACATAGAAGGTCACGTCGCCGTCGGCGTTCATTGTAATACCCTTTACCGTACCTCCTGTTTTTCCAAGCGCCGCATCCCACAGCGCCCGATCGGCATCCGTCGCCGGGTTATTCGGCAGCGCTACCCCGTCCTTTTCATAGTGCGCCGGAATTGTTTTCGTCGGGTCCGCCGGATCCGTCGTCTCCTCTACATAAATCAAGTTATAAGGTTCTTTCGTCAGCTTGCTCCTTGTTACAGTGCCTTCACCGCCCAGTTTAATCTTAGTGCCTGCGGCAATATCTTTCTGCGGAGCTGCCGCCGTACCTGTCAGTCCGTCAGGCGCTTTTCTATGCGCTTCATCAAAATTACCGCTGCCGTCAAACACCTGTGGCGGAATGTAATAGGTTACGCCGCTCAGAGCCACTTGCTTATAATCACCAAACAACTCGTCGTACTCCACGGTCTTCGTGTACGTTCCTTCAGTCCCTGCCGGGGAACCTGCTGCAGGCGGCGTATAATGCGCGCCTGTAATGAGCTGGCGCAGCTCCGTTACACTCGTTGTATTATCCTGTCCAAAGCTGGCAATGTCGCTGATATTATTGACACCGTAGACATCCACAAGGGAATCGCCGTTGGAATCGATAATATCCGCCAGTCCTACTACGTATTCACCCTTTGTTTCCGTCGCATGGATGGCAAATTTCGCCGTATAGGTGTAACCAAGCGCATCATAAAAGCTCAGGTTCAGCGTCTTGCCGGAACTTGTCGTAGCATCCGGTTCATTCCTGTCCAGTATCCCGTCTACATAGGCTTCTGTTGTTGATTCCGGCGGATACGTCATATTGGCGGTTGTCATAACGCGCAGCGCCGATACGGTATCCTGGTGAATCGTCTGTGTCGCCTGGTCAACGCCCCAGCCCATGACATTATAGCCATTGGATGTCATAGCCAGATTACCCGCCGCATCGACATAAAAGGAACCGTCTCTTGTAAAATAATTGCTCTTACCGTCGTTAACGATAAAAAATGCATCTCCCTTGATTCTCACATCAAACGGATTGCCCGTAGACTGCGCAGCGCCGGCCGCCGTAATATTGGTATTGATCGCCGCGGACTGTACGCCCAGACCAATCTGTCTGGCATTGATACCTGCCCGGCCTGTCTGTGCATTAGGCCCGGATGCCTTGGATGTTGTCTGGTAAAGCAGTTCACTGAAATTCACCGAACTGGATTTATATGCCGTCGTATTGACATTGGCAATATTGTTACCGATTACATCCATCTTTGTCTGGTGGGTTTTCAGTCCTGCCACACCAGAGAACATTGATCTCATCATAGTTAATATGACCTCCTGTTTTTATCATGGGGAATCTGTTTCTTGTTCCGTCAGTCAGTCGGGAACAGCAGCCTCCTTCAGGTCCGGCTACATAATCACTGCCCCATCGATATTGGTAAATATATTGGTTTGTGTGTCTGTCTGATCCATCGCCGTCACCACTGTCTGGTTCGGTACGTTGACGATGAATGCCAGCTGGTCTACGATCACCAGCGACTCTCTGATTCCTTTCGCACCGGCTTTCTGCGTTCCATCGCTCAGACGCTCCATCTGTTCGTCCGTAAGCCTGATATTTCTGTCCGCCAGCCTGCCTGCCGCATGTTTGGAAAATTTCAGGCCGCCATCCGCCGCGCCTGTCTTTCCCGCCAGAATATCCTGAAAAGACATCCCGTCTGCCTGACCCTGCGTTCTGCCTGCCGCGGTTTTCTGATGGTAAAACTGATCCTGGAACTGCAGTGGGGAAAGGTATTGGCCGTTTTGCACCTTCACTGCTTTCTCTCCTTTTATTCAGATAGTTTTAGACTGTCTCTGCGGTTTCTTCCGTCTCATCCGGCTCCTGTGTCCGGTCGGTTTCTTCCGCATTGCCGCCCGTTCCGTCTACTTTGTCCGCATTGTCGGTTTCTTCGTTTTTACCTGTCTCTTCCGTTTTTCCGGTTTCTTCCGTTTTATCTGTTTCTTCCGTCTTTCCGGTTTCTTCCGTCTTTTCGGTTTCCTCGGTTTTACCTGTCTCCTCCGTTTTTCCGGTTTCCTCGGTTTTACCGGTCTCTTCCGTTTTTCCGGTTTCCTCGGTTTTTCCGGTTTCTTCCGTTTTGCCGCCTTCTTCCGTCTTATCATTTTCCTGCGAGCCGTTTGTCTTGTCGTCCTCTTCCTCTTTATTCTTCTTCAGAACTTCAATACGGTTGGCATAATTGTTGATCTTATCCTGATTCTCTTTCGTAATAAAGGTCTTCTGGTAATCTGTCATGCTGTCAAAGGTCTTTTTGAGCTTTGTAATATCTTCCTCATTGTCAAGCGTCACTTTGGAAAGCGCCGGCAGCTTATTCAAGCCTACGGTCCAGTCATATGCCATATTATAGGCATCCCAATACTGGGAATCATAAATGCTGTCTACATCATCCAGCGGATAAGTGTCTCCGTTCACCGATACATACGCCTTGCCATTCTGGTATGTGACAAAATCCACTTTACCCTGTATCAAGCCGGAACTGCCTGTTTTGGCGTCTGTCGTCCTCACATAGACTTCCTGTCCGACAAGCGCCGATGCCCTCTGCATCTCCATGGAACCGCGCATGTTCTGCATCTCTTCCAAACTGGAAAATGTTGCCAACTGTGAAATATATTCCGTATTGGAAGTCGGCTCCAGCGGATCCTGATATTTCATCTGCGCTACAAGAAGCTGCAAAAATGCCTCTTTGTCAAGCGTACTGTTACTTTTTTTGGATTCTTCTGACTTTGTAGCCTCTGTCACATCCACAATCTCGCCATTTTTTACAGGCGCTACTAAACTCATGCTTTTTCCTCCCTTACGCCATATAATCAACTGTATTGCCGTTTTGCTCCATCATTTCCGCCGCAATACGGTCTTCTTCGGAAAATTCCATATCATCCAGCGGAATGTCTCCGTCAAGCCGGATCCTGCGCGTGCTCTTTTTCTTCGGCTCTTCATATCTCGAACCGTTCTCTCCGTTTTCTGCAAAACTTCTGTTAAACTCATGGCTCGCAACGGTCACTTCCACCGCCTCTACTTTGATACCCTGATCGCTTAAGTTTTCCTTCAACTGAGTCGCCTGCGCCTCCAGCACTGATTTCACCGCCTCATTTTCAGCTATGAACTGCGCCGTCACAGCGCCTTCCCGGGCTGAGAGATGAATATGCAGCGTACCCAGCGTCTCCGGCTGCAGCTGCAGCTCTAACTGCGTCATTTCAGACTTGACTTCCACTTTCATGTACTCAGTAACCTGGTTCATGATATCGTCTGCGCGTACTGTTTCAAAAGGAATCTCCGTCCGGCTGTCCGCCGTGCCCGTATCCCATATATCCATCCCGTTGCGGCTCCATCCCGGCAGAAAATGGTTCTGTTTTCCTCCTTCGGCCTCCCGGTCTGCCCCGGCATCCTTCTTACCGGTCTTCACTCCGGTCTCTACTGCTTTCTCCGTTCTCTCGGCTTCTTGCAGAGAAGTTTCCAGCGACTTTTCACCGATATCTGTTCCCGGCTCCTTCTCGCCGGCATCCTCCGGCTTCGCAGCGCCCGCCTGCTCCTGTATTCCGGCCTCCTGTTCCAATACCACGACAGGTATCTCATTGTCTGGCATTGCCTGGTCGACAACCTCCATCGTTTCCGGCTGCAGACTGTTTTCCATCTTCTGCAAAAGCGCCGCCACCTCGGCATCCTCCATGCCAAGCTGTGCCTTCACATCCGACAACACCGTCTCCGCCGCGCTCTTCAGATTCTGTATGCTCTCATACAACTGCGCATTGGTCAGTACACACAACTCATCCGTTTCTCCGGCTGCGGCAACCGCTATCGCCTGCATGACATCGGGCTGCAGCAAATCCGCTTCTGTCAGTCCCAGCTCCTCCATGACGGCATCCAATTGTTCCGCAGAAATGCCAAGTTCCTCCTGAATCGCCGTTTTTACTTCTGCGATGGCGCCCGCAAGAATCTCCTGTACCGTTTCATCTGCTTCTGCCGCTTCCTCTTCCGGATCGGAAATCTTCTCTTCCTGCGCAGCAATTTCCTGGTCGGCAGCATCCGATGTTTCCTTGATCCCGCTGCGCTCTACCTTAACAGGCGTTCGGGCAGAAGTTCCCTGCACATCTTTTTCGGGCTGTTGCATCTGACTGCCCGGATTCTGGGATGTGCGGCTCATAACCTGCGAAAATCCAACGTCCGGAATGACATTTTTACTGCCGGCTGCACTGACATTTGCACCGCCCAGCAGCAAACCGGCTGCTTGTGTTACACTTGTGCTGGTCATTTTCTTCCTCCTTCCTTAAATTATCAAAGTACTGATTTATTATCAGTAAACGACAAAAATACTTGCCGTTTACCAGAATAGATGCACGCGTCCGCATAAAGAATTTTGCTGCATTCGCAGCATGCGGACGGCGCAAACGGAAACGGCCAAAGTCGTTTCCTAATATATACAAAGTATATATCGGCATGTTATGTACTGCAATTAAGATTCTGGATCCATGATTTTGGTCAGACGGGCCGCCACTTCCGCGTCCATAACCCCCAGTATTTTGCCTCTGTCTGCCGCATCCATAGTGCCCAGTATTTTTGCCGCCAAATCAAGATCGTTCTGCATCGCTTCAAAAATAGCCGCCGCTTCTTTGGGCTTCATCTCTGCATATGCATTGGCATAATCCTGAATCTTACTGTCGACCTGCTGCTGCGCTACAACCTGCTTATAGAGATTTTCCGCCGTAGCCGGATCCATGGATTCATAATACTTTATAAAAGCATCTGCCCCTGGCCCTTTGTCAGCATAGACAACTTCATTATAAAATTCATTTTTAATATTTTCAAAGGCCACCTGATTATCCTCAAACGTCTGCAGCCGTTCGATCTCCGCTTCCAGCTCCCTGACACGGTCTTCCGTACTGGCGGTACCGGACTGCGCATTCTCCAATTCCAATTCCAGCCGTCTGATCTGTTCCACCGCATCTTTTAAATCTGTGTATCCGCCGTACTCCTCCGCGTCAGCACCGCCGGGCTGCGCCATCTTTTCGGCCGGAAGTATTTTATTCACAACCGGTACATTCTGCAGCACCGGCCGCAAAACCGTAGAGCCGAATCCGCCCACATCCAGTTTAATCAAAAGTCCCAGGATAGCAATCCAGACCACAACGATAATAAAGGTCACAAGCATAATGGGCGCGGAGCCGCCTTCAGATTCTCCGTCTATCTCTTCTTCCTGGGCATCGAGCTCCCTGGCCCGCCGTTTTGCCTCTTTCTTCTGGGCCTTCTGCTCCGCCTTCAGCTTTTTCTTTTCTTCCTTCAGACGCTTTTTATCGTTGATCGTTTCCGTATTCTCAAGTTCGGTTTCCTGCGTTGTTCTCTTTCCTGCCATATTCTCCCCGGCGTCTTATCCGCCGCTCCTGCCTCTCCATCTATATCTATGCTTCGGCCGCCGTCTCTGCGATCTTCTTCTGCCCATAAGTATAACTGGTCAGCTCGTCGATCTCGCGGCTCTCACGCGCCTTTTCCTCACCCATAAACACTTCAAAGGCATTTTCCCGCAGTTTTTCCTGAATCTTTCTCTCTTGAATAGACTCCTGCAGCTTCTGCCTTTCTTCTTCTACCTTTTTCTCTGCCTTCTCTATTTCCAGCATCTGCACGTCAATAAATTCATCCATGCGCAGAATCGCCTCATTGTTTTCCCGGATTTCCCGCAAATGCAGTGTATCGCGAAGCGATCCCCTGGCCTGTTCTTCATAATTTGCTTTCCGCCGCTGCAGCCGGTCCAGCGTTTCCTCTTCTTCCCGCAGTCTGACCATAGCCATGCCGAAGTCCATCCGTGCCTGCTCTTCCAGCTTTTCCTTGATATTCAGGATATTCTGCATCCTGTATATAAACTTTGACATCTGTCATTTACCCTTCATACAATGCCTGCAGCATCTGCACCGTCTCCTCGTATGTAAACCTGCTGTCCACATCCTGCATCAGGAAATCATTGGTTGCGTCTATTTTCTGAATCGCATAATCAATATTGGGATTGCTGCCGTTTTTATAAGCGCCGATATTGATCAAATCTTCTGCTTCATTGTATGTCGCCAGCACGTTTTTCAGCTTTCCGGCCGCCTTTTTATGTTCCTTATCCGTGATCTGGGACATACATCTGGAAATGCTCTGCAGAATGTCCACTGCCGGATAATGGTTTTTGTGGGCCAGCTTACGATTGAGCATAATATGACCGTCCAGAATACTGCGGGCCGTATCCGTAATTGGCTCATTGAAATCATCACCGTCCACCAGAACGGTGTACAATCCTGTTACCGACCCCCTCGACGCCCTCCCGGCACGTTCCAAGAGCTTAGGAAGCTCCGAATATACGCTCGGCGGATATCCCCGCGTCACAGGCGGCTCTCCTGTGGCCAGACCGATTTCCCGCTGCGCCATACAAAAACGTGTCAGGGAATCCATCATCAAAAGCACATCTCTTCCCTGATCCCTGAAATACTCTGCAATCGCGGTAGCTGTCTTGGCAGCTTTGTTACGTTCCAGCGCCGGTTTATCCGAAGTTGCCACCACTACAACAGAACGGCGCATACCTTCCTCTCCAAGGTCGCGCTCTATAAATTCCCTTACCTCTCTGCCCCGCTCTCCGATCAAAGCGATGACATTGATCTCTGCTTTTGTATTTCTGGCAAACATCCCCATCAAAGTAGATTTGCCCACGCCTGAACCGGCAAAAATACCGATTCTCTGTCCTTTCCCAACGGTAATCAAACCGTCAACCGCCTTTACGCCAAGGGGAAGCGGCTCATCGATAATTGCACGGCTCATGGGATCGGGAGGAGCCGCTTCAACAGAATAACTGGCGGCGCCTGCCGGTATCTCCACCCCCGCATCCGTAGGCCTTCCAAGTCCATCCAGTGTCCTGCCAAGTAAAAACTCTCCTACGGACACCCGCAGAGAATCTCCCGTATTCTCCACCAGATTGCCAATACCGATACCCTCCGTATTCTCATAGGGCATCAGCAGTGTGCGTCCGTCTTTGAATCCCACCACCTCTGCCATAATGCCCGGCCCTTCATCCCCCTCCGGATGAATAAAGCAGATATCTGCCAGCCTGGCGTCCGGTCCTGCGGACTCAATGGTAAGCCCCACGACATTCAGCACTTTTCCTAACTTTTTATAATACACTTTTTCTTTTAATTTCTCGTATTTGGATAAATCCATTCTGTTCTGCCCTACTCTGCACCTTCGTAAGAAAGGAGAAGAAGTTCCCGCCGCAGCGCTGCCAGCTGCACATCCAGACTACAGTCATAAATGCCGCCGTCCGCCTCAATCATACATTCATTTTTTCTCATGGTAACATCTTCCACGATTTCCAGCGCCGCGTTTTTATTTCCCATCCCTTCGATCAGTTTCTTTTTCTGCATACTGACAAAAGGATAATCATCCTGACTTACATGAATAATATAATTACTGCTTCCCTCAACCTTCTGCATACAACCTTCCAAAAGCTGCATCACCAGATTCTGATATTCCCCCAGCTCAATCCTGAAAATGTGTTCGTAGATTCCGGTTAACTGCTTCACGAACTCCGGTTCTAATTCATGCATTCTTTCGTTGTACGCGTTTTCAAGCTGCTGCTTCGCCTCTTCAATCTCTGCCTGCGCGCGGGCAGCGCCTTCATTGTACCCCTGACTTGCGCCTTGCCGCCTTCCCTCTTCTATCGCCTGCTGCATGGCCGCATCAATCTCTGCCTGTGCTGCCTGCCTCATCTGCATTATTTCTTCCTGCGCCTGTGCAATCAGCTCCTCGGGACTCGGGCCGTCATAAACAGGTTCCGGCGCAGGCTCCGCCGCTTTTATCACGGTAGAACCGTCCTCCGGATCTCCAACCAGTCCATCCAGCTCCTTCGCACTCAAGCCGCCGCGAAAGCCCTCTGCGGGTTCCTCCGTTTCCGCACCGCAGTCCCCACGCTCTGCCATAGCCGCAAAGCCTTCCTGTCCCTGTTCGCGCAGACGTTTTTCCAAAATCTTATTGCTGTTTATGACTCTCGTATCATCATGCTGAAACTGCACCCAGTTCCCCTTCAGCAAGTTGCTAGATAACAATTTCGTCCCCTCCACCTCTGGAAATCACAATTTCTGCGGAATCTTCCAGTTTTCTGATGATATTGACTATCTTCTGCTGTGCCTCTTCCACGTCCTTCATACGTACCGGACCCATAAACTCCATATCCTCCTTGATCATAGCAGACAGACGTTTGGAGAGGTTTTTGAAAACGGCATTCTGCACTTCCTCGTTGGAACCTTTCAGTGCAATCGCCAGATCGCTGTTCTCCACATCACGCAGCACTCTCTGAATCGCTCTGTCGTCCAAAAGAAGAATGTCTTCGAATACAAACATCTTTTTCCTGATCTCATCCGCGAGTTCGGGTTCTTCGATCTCCAAAGTTTCCATAATATGTTTTTCGGTGCCGCGGTCTACGGAATTGAGAATTTCGACTACCGCATCCACACCGCCGATAATCGTATAATCCTGATTTACAAGGGACGCCAATTTTGATTCCAATACTTTCTCTACTTCTTTAATCACATCCGGACTTGTTCTGTCCATTATAGCGATACGTTTCGCCACATCCGCCTGTCGTTCCGGCGGCAGAGCCGACAGAATCATGGAAGACTGTGCCGCGGACAGATACGACATAATTAGCGCAATCGTCTGCGGATGTTCATCCTGTATAAAGTTCAGCAGCTGGGACGCGTCTGTCTTGCGGACAAATTCGAATGGTTTTACCTGCAGAGAAGCCGTCAGTTTGCCGATCACATCTCTTGCCCTGTCCTCTCCCAGCGCTTTTTCCAGCAATTCCTTTGCATATCCGATGCCGCCTTCCGCAATATACTGTTGTGCCAGACAGACCTGATAAAACTCTTCTATCACGTCTTCCTTTACCTGGGGTGTAATACTCCTTGTATTTGCGATCTCCAGCGTCAATTCTTCAATTTCATCTTCCTTCAGATGCTTAAAGATATGGGAAGATTTTTCCGGCCCCAGTGCAATCAACAGCACGGCCGCTTTCTGCAGGCCTGTTAAGCCTGAATCACTTGCCATATCCCATTACCCCCAATCCTCATTCAGCCAGTTTCGCAGCAGACTTGCCGCTGCCTCCGGATTTTCATCCACAAACTTCTCTATCATCTTACGTGTCTCAGACCACTCTTCCACCGCAATGCCTTCCACCGTCGATTCCGGCGTGGACTGCAGTAAATCCTCTACGGAAAGCTCTTCCTCTTCTTCAACCGCCTTCTCGCCTCTCATACTCCTGAATACGACAAACGCAAGCAGACCCAGTATAATGATAATCAGTACGACCTGTATTACATCCGTCGCCCTGATATTCATGCCTTCCCTGTCAATAAATAATGGCTCTTCATAAGCCACCATTGCAATATTCTCAACCGCGATACCCGTCGCCTTGGAAACTACATTAATCATGTTTTCATCCACCGGCTGCAGTACGCGCGCCCCGTTATTTGCCTTGTATTCCTCCCAGGTAATGCCGTCTAAAAGACCCTGATCCCTGATATCCTCTTCTTTCTGGACATTATATGTAATGGCGGTAACGGAAATTGATGATTCGTCATATTTGATCAGTCCGGGCGGAATCGTCTGTGACATAATCCTTTCATTGGGAAGATAATCCCTCGATTCTTCAGACTGTGTAGAAGAGGAATTTTCATTATCCTGCATCTCGTAAGTAATCTCGCTGTTAGAATCTGTTCCAGGTACGCCGCCGGAGCTGTTTACATTTTCTGCGCTGAAAATATCCTCATGGCTGACCATACCCTGCGTCTGTCCGTCAGGCGCAGAAAAATTATGCTCCGTCAGTTCCGTAGAAGAAAAGTCAAGGGCAAGATTGCTGGCCACCTCAATATTGTCGTACTGGTTAGTCCCCAACAGTACTTTTTTAACCTCGTTACGAACCAGGCGTTCCGCCTGCTGTTTTACCGAAAGCTGATTGCTGGCATTCCCTGTAATGGAATAAGAATCCTCACCGGAAAACAGCAAATTACCCTGGCTGTCCAGAATCGTAATATTATTGGCATTCTCATTGCCAAGGGCTGTCTTGACAAACTGCGCCATGGCAGTGGCATTTTCCTGGGTAAACTCTCCTTCCAGTTCCAAAATAATGCTGGCATAGGATTCTTCATTTTTGGAGAGAAGCGTGCCGTCATTTTCAGGAAGCGACAACTGCACATCCGCTTTTTTTACCGCCTCAAACCGAACCAGATCCGATTCCATCTGCCCTTCCATATAGAGCTTATACCGTTTCTGCTTATCAGATTCCGTTGTCGAAAAACCGCCGTTGGTTACATTGTCAATACCATAAGCCGCCGAAGGGATGTTATTGGCGCCAAGCAGCAGATTGGCATCCGATATCTGTTCCTTCAATACCTTGATCTGATATCCGTCGTCTGACACCGTATAAGTAATCCCCGCTCCGTCCAGCAGACCCGTTATCTCAGACGCTTCTTTCGTACTTTCGCAGTTTGCCAGCAGTTCGTACTGGGGCCTCGTAATGACCGTTACCAGAATCGCAAGCGCGATAATCACGCCTGCAGCGATACAAATTATAATCGTCTTCTGCTTTGAAGTAAATTTATTCCACCATTCCAGTATCCTTACCGGAATCGCTTTCAACCTGTCAGCCATTTTGTTTTACTCCCGTGTCCTAAATCTGCATCTGCATAATTTCTTTGTATGCATCCATAAACTTATCCCTTACAGCAACCGTATACTGTAAAGCTGCCGATGCCTTTTGCAGTGCGATTGACAGATCGTGGGTGTTTTCCGCCTGGCCAAGCGCGATTTTCAGTTCCTCATTCTCCATATCGGAAATATAACTGTTTGTTGTATGTAAGTTATCAATGGCAGTGTGCAGCATCGTGCTGAAAACATCCCTGCCTTCCTGCGCCGCTTCCGCCTTTTTCGCCGCTCCGGTCTGTTTGGCTGCCTCTCTGACAGCGCCGGAGTTCACATGATACAGCGATGTGATATCCATTTTTTCCTCTCCCTCTTATCCTTTTATCCTCATCTGCATGCCGCAAAATTTACTGCGCCATTTCCAGCCCCTTCATGGCAATGGCCTTGCTGGCGTTAAATGCAGTCGCATTCGCCTCATAAGCGCGGCTGGCGTCAATCAGGTTGGTCATCTCCGTCACAATATTTACATTCGGATATAATACATAGCCGTTTTCATCCGCATCCGGGTGGGAAGGATCATATACCATCTTCATATCCGTCCAGGAATCTTCTTCCACCGTGCTGACCTTTACGCCTTTGCCGGAATAGTTGTCTCTGGCGGCGTTCAGTACCCTGCTGAAAGGCGTCTGCGTCTCTCTTTCCGCAAAAGTAACCACCTTGCGGCGGTAAGGCGTACCGTCCTCCGTCCTGGTAGTGTTGGCATTGGCTACATTCTGCGAAATAATGTCCATACGGAAGCGTTCTGCAGTCAGTCCCGATGCGTTTACATCAAATGTTGAAAACAGACTCATATTCTTATTCCCCCTTACTTATTTAGTCACAAGCCGCAGATTGGAAAACTCCTGTTTCACCCCTGCCATCATTGCGTTATATTTCAATTGATTGGAAGCCAGCATCACGTTCTCTGTATCAATGTCTACATTATTGCGGTCCATCCGGTAAGAAAAATTAGCATAATCCGTATAGGTCCTCGGTTTCAGTCTTCCCAGCTGCAGTCCGTCCACCTTTGCATCTACGGAAGTATATTTGGAATTTCCAAGCTCCCGGCGCAACACGCCTTCAAAATCAATATCCTGCCTTTTATATCCCGGCGTATCCGCATTGGCAATATTATTGGAAATGATCTCATTTCTGATCCATGCCGCATCCATGGATTTATCCAGCACATTGACGTAATTAAATACATTCGAACGAATCATATCGTATGCTCTCCTCCCGTATCAGGACATACTGTCCCATCTAAACAACCTATCTATTCTATTATATAGTTTTTTGGACAAAAAACAAGGATTTTATCTGCTTATAAATGCGAAATGGGACTTATTTCCTAACGTAAGTCCCTTTACAATTTGCATTCGCCACGGCAGTTCAAATATTTCCCCGCCGTCATCCATCCATGGATATACTATGTATTTCGTCCTGTTTTTTAGAAACCGTCTTTTTCCAGCTTCTGCTGTTTCAGCTTTTCCACTTCCTCAAATACCACATCATTGAGCACTTTGATATACGTCCCTTTCATCCCGGAGGAACGCGACTCAATCACACCCGCGCTTTCAAATTTACGCAGCGCATTGACAATTACCGAACGGGTGATCCCCACCCTGTCCGCAATCTTGCTTGCCACCAGAATGCCTTCCTGGCCGTTCAGCTCGTCAAAAATATGGGTAATTGCCTCCATCTCGGAAAAAGACAGCGTGCTGATTGCCGAGTGAACTACCGCCAGTTTCCTGGCCTCCTCGGCGCTCTCCTCATTGACCGCGCGCAGCATTTCCAGACTGACTACCGTCGTGCCATACTCGCACAAAATAATATCATTAATCTCATAAGGCTGATCGCATTTATAAATAAACAGCGTGCCAAGACGTTCTCCTGCAATGTCAATCGGCGAGATGATCGCCTGAAACTTTCTCGTATCCGTCTTTTCAAATCCAAGTGTTTCCAGATTCACGTTCTCCTTTGTGGAAAGTACGCCCAGCATACGCTCATTCAGCATGGCGTCAATATGTCCGCCCACCTTGCCGCTGATCAGTTCGTCGATTTCCTCCACACCATCGGAAATACCGACGCCGAGTACTTTCCCTTTTCTGCTGATCACCAGCACATTGGAACTGAGAATCTCTTTCATAACATTACAGATATCATTAAATATTACTTTACTGGAATTGTTATTGTGTAAAAGCATTCCAATCTTTCTGGTCTTGTCTAACAACTGTATACTACTCATGCAGACCTCCTTCCACATAGAATTATTGTAATATAATACGCTTCTTTTCGCAACACTTTCCTTTAAAATGTCATAAAATGTCATGGAATGTATAAAAATTCAGACAAAACAGTCGCTTACACAATCTCCGTTTTCCGCGGCTTTTCCATAATATTCCCGCATGCCTCATTAATGCACAACAGCTTACTGCCCTTCTCCAGCATCAGAGAACCACACTCGCTGCATTTAACCGGAGAAGGTTTCTGCCATACCATAAAATCGCAGTCCGGATTGTCTATGCAGCCGTAATACTTTCTGCCTTTTTTTGTTTTTTTCAACACAATATCCTTGCCGCATTTCGGACAGGCAATGCCAATCTTTTCATAGTACGGTTTTGTATTCCTGCAGTCAGGAAAACCAGGACACGCGAGAAACCTCCCATGCGGTCCGTATTTTACGACCATCTGTCTGCCGCAGAGTTCGCATATTTCATCGGAAACCTCATCGGCAATCTGCACATGCTCCAACTCTTTTTCTGCCGTATTCACTGCTTCATCCAAATCGGGATAAAAGTTCGACACAATTGTTTTCCAGCTTACCACGCCTTCCTCTACCTTATCGAGCAGCGCTTCCAGATTTGCCGTAAAACTTACATCCACAATGCTGGGAAAGGCTTCCTTCATCATAGTATTTACCACTTCCCCCAGCTCAGTCACATAAAGATTGCGGTTCTCCTTTGTCACATACCTTCTTGCCAGAATCGTCGTAATGGTAGGCGCATAGGTACTGGGCCTGCCGATTCCAAGTTCTTCCAGCGCCCGCACGAGACTGGCCTCCGTATAATGTGCCGGCGGCTGGGTAAAATGCTGTTTATATGCAAATGTCTGAAACTGCAGCACAGACTGTCTGTCAATCCCTTTCACAAGGAGATTATTCTCCTGCTTTTCTTCATCGCCGCCCGTGTATACGCTCATAAAACCGTCAAATACAACTTTGGACGCCGCCACAGTAAAACAGTGTTCCCCCGCCCCGATTTTGACAGAAGTCGTCTCGTATCTGGCCGAAGACATCTGACTGGCCGTAAAACGCTTCCAGATCAGCTGGTATAGCCGCAGCTGGTCACGGTTCAAAGACTCTTTCAGAGAGGCAGGCGTTCTGCTGATGTCAGTTGGACGGATCGCCTCATGGGCGTCCTGTATTTTCTTCCCGCTTTTTTTTCCACCGCCTGCTCCTGCCGCGTACGCATTGCCATACTGGGTCTCAATATAGGATTTTGCCTGCTGGGCCGCTTCCTCCGATACCCGGGTGGAATCCGTACGCAGATAAGAAATCACCCCTACCGTACCGCTGCCTTTAATATCAATCCCTTCATAAAGCTGCTGTGCCAGACGCATCGTCTTCTGGGTGGAAAAATTCAACATTTTGCTCGCTTCCTGCTGCAGCGTCGATGTCGTAAAAGGCAGCGGCGCCTTCTTAATCCGCTCCCCTTTTTTCACCTCGTCCACCTGATACGACGCATGTTCCAGCTCCTGCAGAACGCGGTCCAGCTCTTCCTTTGATGCGATCGTCCTTTTGCCTTCTTTTGTACCGTAATATTTAGCAGTCAGCGGCTTTTTCTCCCCTGATACGCCAAGTACCACATCCAGGCTCCAGTATTCATCCGGGATAAAAGCGCTGATCTCTTCTTCTCTGTCGCATATAATCCGCAGCGCCACCGACTGCACCCGGCCTGCGCTCAGGCCTCTTTTGATTTTGGCCCACAAAAGCGGTGAAATCCGGTAGCCTACCATGCGGTCCAGAATGCGGCGCGCCTGCTGGGCGTCTACCAGGTCCATATCAATCTCTCTGGCATTTTTCAAAGATTCTTTCACTGCACTTTTGGTAATTTCATTGAACGTAATTCTGTATACCTTTTTGTTTTCCAACTTCAGTGTATGCATCAAATGCCACGATATGGCTTCTCCTTCCCGGTCAGGGTCAGTAGCCAGGTATACTTTTTCCGCCTTCTTCACTTCCTTGCGAAGGTTTGCAAGAATATCCCCTTTCCCACGGATTGTAATATATTTGGGCTCGTAATCGTTCTCCACATCGATTCCAAGCTGACTCTTAGGCAAATCCCTTACATGTCCGTTACTGGCCGCAACCTCATAATTAGCCCCCAGGAATTTCTTGATTGTTTTCACCTTGGCTGGCGATTCCACAATTACCAGATATTTTGCCATCGCTTTATAACTCTCCTCTTCTATAAATCATATGAACTATAAACCAAATTTCTGAGAATGGCAAGTACTTTATATAGAAGAAACACTGCCTTTTCTTTCATATTGGTTTCCGTGCCCCTGTATAATCATATCCCGCATTATAAAATTTATGAGTATCTCCATCGTTTCCTGCAGACTCATATCTTTCCCGGCAGCCGATGCGTTTATTTTTTCATAAAGCTGCTGCAGTGTAAACGGACGCTCCCCCATCTGTTCCCATACCAGCCTTTCCTTTTCTTCCATCCCGCAGGAAAAAAGACCGCAAGTCTCTTCTGTGCAGAGTTTTTCCGCCTCTCCTGCGCTCCCGAGCTGGCACAGGCCATCCTCTGACGCTTTTAGTCCCCTGTCAGACGCCTCCCATGCCCCGTGCTTTCTATACAAAGCTTCCACGACATCATGCGGAGACAAAGCTGCACCCGCCCCTTGACAGAGCAGTCGGTTGCAGCCGCAGCTCAGTGCATCGGTAACGCGCCCCGGCAGTACGTATACGTCTTTTCCCTGCTCGAGCGCAAAGTCCACAGTGATAAGCGTACCGCTCTTTTCCTTTGCCTCAATGACAAGAATCACATCGGCCAGAGCGCTGATAATCCGGTTTCTCCACGGGAAATGTACCGGCAGCGGCGGTGTTCCCGCCGGATACTCCGATAAAACACCGCCTTGTTCCAGAAGCCGTTCATACAAGTCTCTGTTGTCTCTTGGATAGCAGACATCCGTACCGCTGCCGAGTACGCCGAAACTTTTACCCCCGGCGGCCAGCGCTGCCCGTTGCGCGATACCGTCCACGCCAAGCGCCATACCGCTGATCACCTGCACCCCCGCCGCTGCCAGCTCTCCCGCAAACCACTGCGCCATTTCTCTCCCATAAGAACTGCACCTCCTTGCGCCTATCACAGCAGCGCAGGGCAATCTCTCATCCGGCAGACACCCTCTGATATAAATACGCTCCGGCGCATGAGCGATACAACGCAGCGCCCGGGGATAACCGCTGTCCGATCTGTCAACATACCACTCTTTCACCTCTTCACACTCCCCTTTCCCAATATGCGTGGGCTGCCGTCCGGTAATACACCGCCTCATTGACATGAAGCGCGCCGATCTTTTCTTTCCCCGCGAGATCTGCAATGGTACGGGCTGTCCGTAAAACCTTATGATAAGCTCTGATACTCATGGAAAACACTTGTACCGCCCGGTGCAGCAGCCGCTGCGCCTCCCTGTCAGGCACGCAAAAAGCCTCTATCTCGCCAACACCCATCTCGCCGTTGAAACGTATCCCGCTGCCGTTAAACCGTTCCTCCTGTATCCTTCTTGCCTGCAGGATGCGATTCCGTATGGAAACGCTGTTTTCCCCTTTTTCCTTACCCGACAATTTCCCAATGTCCATTGCGGCCATTTCCACGCACAGATCGATCCGGTCCAGAATCGGCCCCGAAACATGGGAAAGATACCTGCGTATTTCCGGCTGGCTGCATCTGCACCTTTTCTCGTCCGGATAATACCCACAGGGACAGGGATTCATGGCAGCCGCCAAAATAAAATCCGCCGGGTATGAAATATTGCCATAAGCTCTGGCAATCTGCACTCTGCGCTCTTCCAGCGGCTGCCGCAGCATATCGAGTATATTTCTTTTAAATTCCGGCAGTTCATCCAAAAACAGTACACCTCTATGGGCAAGACTGACTGCTCCCGGCGCAGGAATCCTGCCGCCGCCAATCAAAGAGCAACCCGTAGCCGTATGATGCGGCGCCAGAAAAGGCCGTTCCTCCAATATTCTTCCTTCTTCCAGTCTGCCGCATACACTGTATATGGCAGACACTTCCAGGCTCTCTTCCAGAGAGAGCGGCGGCATAATCGAAGGCAGTCTTCTGGCAATCATCGTCTTGCCGCTGCCGGGAGGACCGATCAGCAAAATATGGTGAAAGCCTGCGACGGCAATCTCTGCCGCACGTTTTACCGTTTCCTGTCCCCGGATATCTGAAAAGTCTTCTTTTCGCTTCTGCTTTCTGCCTTCCGCAGCAGCTCTGGCCGGGAACAACCCCGCCTGCTGTGCACCGTCCCGCAGCATCGCAATTACCTGCGATAAATGTGCGGCGCCATAAACCGTAACGCCGTCTATCACCGCCGCCTCCATACAGTTTTCTTCCGGCACCACACAGACCCGGACACCCGCCCGCGCCGCACACTGTACGACCGGCAGAACGCCTTTCACCCGTTTCAGCTCCCCGTTCAATCCCAGTTCTCCCAGAAAAAGAATGTCATTTGTCTTTTCCGCCTCCAACTCTCCCATGGAAACAAGCAGTCCTACTGCAGAGGGCAGATCAAAGGCTGTGCCATGCTTTTGTCTGTCTGCCGGAGACAGGTTGATGGTAATTCTGGACGGCGGAATACGGACTCCCGTATTTTTCAGCGCAACCCGTATCCGCTGTTTCGCCTCCCCTGCTGCTTTACTCAGACAGCCTACCATCTCCATACATGGAAGCCCCTGTGCCACATCAACCTCCACCTGCACGAGATAACTGTCAATCCCGCAGAATGCACCTGATAAAATTGTACTGAACATGTTCCCTCCTTTGTCTTTTTTATTTGTAGCGATTGGAAAATATGCGGCGGACTGCCGCAGAAATTGAATCAAGATAATCAGAATTTATGGGATTCCCATAAAACCATTATAAGGGAATCGCAAACAAAATGCAAGAACAAGCTGCTTTCCGTCACGGAAAATGGATTTCCCAGCTTTTCCATCAGGACAAACGTATGCAGAACAGGAATATTCAAAATCGACTGTTTCAGTCAATGTGCAAACGCAAAACTGCCGCACGATTGTCAACTTTCCGAATCTGTAACTTGACCGAAAATATTCACAGTTCTTTCACAATCTTTCTGCCTCGCTCACTGCGCGGCCTATTCTTCTGCTCCTGCGCCGGGCAGGAACGAGAAACGTGAACGAAACTGTTCTTTTCCACGGTGTGTAAATGAATCATTTTGCAAAATCCGGCCAATGCCCTTTTCTCCAAAACCGCGGCAAACCTAACGCTTTCCTTCCGTCTCCTCCCAGTCCGGCAGGCATTCCAGTCTGCCGGAGCGGATTAAATCCCTGACCGGACCGGTCACCTGCATAATTTCATAGACAGGCGTCCGCTTGTCCTCCGGCTTGTCGCGCGAAAACTTCCGCGATACAATCATTTCCAGCACATTTGCCAGCCGCCTGCGGATCTGCTCCTGACGGGACGCCGGGAACGCTCCGGTCAGACAGGCGACTACATCGGCCGCCTCCGATGTATGGATAAAAGACAACACCAGATGTCCCGCTTCCGCGGCCGTAATTGCCGCGTCAATGGTTTCGGCGTCACGCAGCTCTCCGACAAGAATCACATCCGGATCTTCCCGCAGCGCCGCACGCAGCGCGCTGGCATAGCTGATACAGTCCAGTCCCACTTCTCTTTGGCTGACAATGGACCGCTTGTGGGAATGGATATATTCGATCGGATTTTCCAGTGTGATAATATGCGTCTCCTGCATACTGTTGATTCTGTCAATGACAGCCGCAAGCATGGCCGACCTGCCGCTGCCCGACGGCCCAGCGGCGAGCACAAGCCCCTGCTTTTTCTCGCAAAGTTCCATAACCTGCTCCGGGATCCCTAAGCTCTCCGGCGTCGGTATCTCAGGTCCTGTCAGCCGTACCGCCAGAGCCACACTGCCCCGCTGCTTATACGCATTCACCCGGAACCGCCCCAGACTCCGCACCCCAAACGCCATATCATATTCTCCCTGTTCTTCAAAAAGCCGCCGCTGTGTCTCTGTCATAATGGAAACGAACAGAGCCAGCGTGTCCTCCTGAAGCAGTTTCGGACAGGACATTGTAACCAATTTCCCGTCCACCCGCATCTTCGGCTGCGCGCCTGCCGCAATATGCACATCCGACGCGCCTGCCTGTACAGCCTCTGTTAATATTCCCTCAATTGTTACCGCCATGTTTCCTCCTTGCCTGCGTCACCGACGTCGTCACGGTCCCTAATCTGCATTGCGCATTCCGAAACCCCACCGCATCTGCATTTTGTATCTTTTCACTGATTTTAGCGCTTCTCAAGATCTTCTCTCTATCTATTTTACACGCTTTTCGCAAAATGGGAAACGATAATTATTTTGAGTTTTCCCATAAATGCTCTTTTGACCGGTGTGTGAATGTTGTGTTTGTGCAAAATCCCGGCAATATTTTGTTTGTGAAAAAATGGGGAAAACCGAATAATTACAAATTGTGTTATCGGCTAAACTGTTTATATACAACAAAAAGCCGGAAGTTATACGCTCTCCCGGCCTGCTGTATATTTTTGTCCGTCCTGTAACAGCCGCATCTCTTTCATCCCCATCTCTCCTACTGCCGCCGTCAAACCGGCTTTTCCGGCCATTATTCCACGGCTTCCATTCCAAGCCGCAGTTTTTCCAGCGCTTTTTTTTCAATTCTGGATACATAGCTTCTGGATATGCCCAGCATAGCGCCAATCTCCCGCTGGGTTACTTCCTCCCCATGGCCTATAAAAACAGCGGGTGCTGCCGTGCCGCCGGAAACTTCTTCTCCGGGTATGAGGATGCCATACCGCATGCAGATGATTTCCCTCTCCCGGTCATCCAGCCTGGTGCACAGCAGTTCTCCCAGCTTCCTCACGCGCCGTTCCAGCTCCATCTGTTCCAGAATATCAGTCTGTTCATTCTCTATAATATCCAGAAGACTGATCTCATTGCCCTCTTTGTCTGTTCCGATCGGTTCATACAGGGAAACCTCTTTTGATTTCTTTTTCCTTCCCCTGATCATCATAAGCAGTTCATTTTCAATGCATTTGCTGGCATAACTGGAAAGCCGTATCTTCTTTGCCGCATCAAATGTATTGACCGCTTTGATCAGCCCTATGGTTCCTATGGAAATCAAATCTTCCATATCTTCGTCCAGATTTTGATATTTTTTGGCAATATGGGCCACCAGACGCAGATTCCGTTCGATCAGAAGTGTTCTGGCCTCTTTGGCGCTCTCACTGCCTTCCTCCTGCATATTTTTAATGCAGCAGGCTTCTTCCTCTGCGGATAAAGGTTGCTGAAAGGTTTTCAAAAGGAGCCCCCAAAATCAGTTTACTATCATTCTATGAAGCGCCTTTCCCTAAAGTGCCTTTCCACACGCCCCCATGGCTGTACCCATTTCGCACTGCCTGCCTGCAAAAATCCACTACCGGCCGTCAGCCTGCCTGTTCTGTTGATCCATATCCGCAGCTCTACAACAGAAAATCAGCCATCACGCAATTGCTCACATTCACTCCCGCATCCGTCAGACGGACGCGGTCTCCGCTTATCTCCATCATGCCCAGTTCTATGTGCTTTTTCAATACCGCCCCGTATACCTCTTCCATAGGACGACCGAATCTGTGCATAAATTCCGCCCTTGAAACGCCCTTTGACATCCGCAGTCCCAAAAACATCGTCTCCTCCATCTGCTCCGCAACCGATAGTCTGTGCCTCTCTCTTTTCTTTGCTTCTGTGGAACTGTCCAGATAAACGTCAAGCTCCCTGACATTCGACCAGCGTACATTGTCCACCATCGAAGCTGCACCCAGCCCGAAGCCCACATACGCGCCCCGTGTCCAGTACACGCAGTTATGCGCGCATTCCTTTCCGGGCTTTGCATAGTTGGATATTTCATAACGGCCGTAACCATACATTGCAAGCACCTGTTTTGTCATTTCATACATGGCCCGGTCTGCCTCCTCATCCGGCAGCGACGGCTGCACCGTCTCTTTCTCCTCTGTCCTGCCGTCATATTTCTCATAAAAAGGCGTGCCTTCCTCAATGATCAGACTGTAGGCCGAAATATGTTCCGGCTCCAGAGCGGCTACGCGCTGCAGCGTAGCCGTACAGGAGGCAAGTGTCTGTCCGGGCAGCGCGCTCATAATATCAATATTTATGTTATCGAATCCCATTTTTCTGCACAGCCTGTAACTTTGCAAAAACGAATCCCATGTATGGATTCTGCCCAGGCGCCGCAGCTCCCCGTCATCCGCCGACTGCAGCCCCAGACTGACACGGTTGACTCCCGCTGCTCTACAGACTGCCAGAGCGCTGCCCGTCACCGTACCGGGATTCATCTCCATTGTAATTTCCACATCCCCATCCACCGTATAATTCTCATACACGCACGACAAAATCGTCTGCACCTGACTCCCGGAAAGAAGCGACGGTGTCCCGCCGCCGAGAAATACCGTCGCTACGTTGTATTCTTTATAATGACAGGCCTGCTCCCTGATTTCAGTGCAGAGCGCCCGTACATACTGCTCTTTTACAGACTCCTGTACGGGAAACGACAGGAAATCACAATACAAACATTTCCGCACACAGAACGGAATATGAATATATATACTTAAAGAACGCATGTTATTTATCATCCAGTTTCAATACGCTCATAAACGCTTTCTGGGGAATCTCCACATTGCCGATCTGCCGCATCCTCTTCTTGCCTTCCTTCTGTTTTTCCAGCAGTTTTTTCTTGCGGGTAATGTCACCGCCATAACACTTGGCCAATACATCTTTGCGCATAGCCCTGACAGTTTCCCTGGCAATGATCTTGCCGCCAACCGCTGCCTGGATGGGGATCTCAAACAAGTGTCTTGGAATCTCATCTTTCAGCTTTTCACACATTTTTCTGCCCCGTTCATAGGCGCTCTCTCTGTGAACGATAAAAGACAGGGCGTCTACCTCCTCTTTATTGATGAGAATATCAAGCTTCACCATATCCGAACGTTCATATCCCTTCAGCTCATAATCAAAGGAAGCATATCCTCTTGATCTCGACTTCAGCGCGTCAAAGAAATCATAGATGATTTCATTCAGCGGCAGTTCGTAACGCAGCAGTGCCCGCGTCTCTTCCATGTACTCCATACTGCTATAGCGTCCCCGCCGCTCCTGGCACAGCTCCATGATAGAGCCTACAAACTCCTTCGTCACCATGATTTCCGCACTGACCATCGGCTCTTCCATATAGTCGATCTCCGTGGGATCGGGCAGATTAGATGGATTGGTCAGCTCGATAACCCCGCCGTTCGTCTTATACACTTTATAGATTACGCTCGGTGCAGTTGTCACAAGGTCAAGATTGTACTCGCGCTCCAATCTCTCCTGAATAATTTCCAGATGCAGAAGTCCCAGGAAGCCGCAGCGGAAACCAAAGCCCAGCGCAATTGACGTCTCTGGTTCATAACGAAGCGAAGCGTCATTCAACTGCAGCTTTTCCAGCGCATCCCGCAGATCCGGATATTTGGCCCCGTCCGCCGGATACATGCCGCAGTATACCATCGGCGTCACTTCCTTATATCCCGGCAGCGGCTCTGCACAGGGATCATCGGCATCCGTCACCGTATCGCCTACCATTGTATCTTTTACGTTCTTAATAGAGGCTGTGATATATCCTACCATTCCTGCAGACAGCTCCTCACAGGGTATAAACTGCCCGGCTCCGAAATATCCTACCTCCACCACTTCCGCCTGCGCCCCTGTCGCCATCATGCGGATCGTTTTTCCTTTTTTTACCGTACCGTCCATCATTCTGCAGAAAATGATCACGCCTTTGTAAGAGTCGTACAGCGAATCAAAAATCAGCGCCGACAAAGGTTTCTTTGGATCGCCCGCAGGCGCGGGAATCCTGTTCACAATCTGTTCCAGCACCTCTTCAATGCCAATCCCATTTTTCGCAGAAATCAGCGGCGCATCCTGCGCTTCCAGACCAATTACATCCTCAATCTCATCTTTCACCCGCTGCGGGTCCGCGCTCGGCAGATCAATTTTATTGATGACCGGAAAGACATCCAGATTATGGTCCAGCGCCAGATATACATTGGCTAGCGTCTGTGCCTCAATGCCCTGGGCCGCGTCCACCACCAGCACTGCGCCGTCACACGCTGCCAGACTGCGGCTGACCTCATAATTGAAATCCACATGTCCAGGCGTATCAATCAGATTCAGAATATATTCCGCACCATCCATGGCTTTGTATACAATACGTACCGCCTGCGACTTAATCGTAATGCCCCGCTCACGCTCCAATTCCATATTGTCCAATACCTGCGCCTGCATCTCCCGCTCTGTCAGAAGTCCCGTCTTTTCAATGATGCGGTCCGCCAATGTAGATTTTCCATGATCAATATGTGCAATGATACAGAAGTTTCTGATCCTGCTCTGGTCAATGTGTGTCATTTTCCTTCCCGTCCTTTACTTCATTTGCATGAGTATATCATGTTTCCCGTCTTTGTTGCAAGCCGCCCTGTCACTGCGCCGCTAAAATCAATTTTCCGCTTATTGGCCCAAATATATTGAGGAGCTTTCCCTTGTGGAGGATATTAGAAGCTCTTCGTGTTCTGCCCTCTGCCAGCAGTTTCCGGACACGGATGTCCGGAAAAGGCCGCCCGCGCCCGGACGGCGCGTTTGGTCCGTCTGCGTCAAAATCCCGCTGTCTTTTCGGGACACTTAGAGATTCTTATATCCGTAACATGGAATACGAATCATTATATTTGGGCCAAAAGCGGAAAATGGATTTTCCTGTCACTGCGCCCAGGAAAGCGCTTCTTCTATACTGTCCGCCCCGATAATATTCAGCATAAAATCCGTATACTCCGCAGCCCGGTCCGTATCAATGTATTTAAAAATATCCAGTATATATTTATCGGTATGATCGGCCTCATAAATACCAAAAGCCAATCCCTGACGGATCTCTTCAGGGGCGTCGGTCTGCCGGTTCATCATAAACGCTTCTATATAAGGGTTGGCGTCAATAATATAATAGCAGTAGGCAAAAGCCGCTGCCTGCAGCTTTTCGCCGGAAGCAGACGTAAACCCAAGCTCCGTGACTGTAATGCTGCGGACGTTGCCGTTTCTGTCCAAATACGCCTCCTGTTTCAGAAAATCTGTCGTCGTACGCAGATTCATCAATGTAAGCAGCGGCGCATCCATGCTCTTGTCGTATTCTTCCGTCCAGTAGTTCACTCTTGTCAATGGATCCGGGTAGGGGTGGATTGCCAGACCCCAGTCATAATTTCCCTTCTGCAGCGCAGCATAATTGATCGCTTCCACAAGAGCTTTGCCGTTAAAATAACGGTGGTTATCATTATCTGGCCGGTTCCAGTCATGATCTACGCTGAAATATACTTTTGCTTCGGCATAATTTCGTTTTGCCGCCGCATAAAAAATATGCAGCGCTTTTTCAAATTCTCCGGCGTAAAATACAATATCATCCGTTTGCATATAGTTCCATGTCTGATGCTGGTTGATTTCATTGGCAATCACCCAGCTTGATACCAGTCCATGATCCCCACCGCAGTAGCGCTGCGCTAAAAAGGATGCAATAGCCTCCAGATGGATGCAGCCTTCCTCTTCCGCCGTATTAAAAGCATAATAATATGCATCCGCATTTTTGTTTCTGGACAGCGGATGAATCAGCTCCGGATATTCTTCATCCCAGTCATTCAAAATAATGGCCGTAGTCACAATGTCATTGTCTGTCAGATAGGAAAACAGATAGTCATAACTGGCAATCACCGCACCGTCAAAGCGGTAGGTATTTCCTTTATATACATAAGAGATCGTGGGAAACAGCGCATTTGTCGTCTCTCCCGTAATCAAAGAAAGCGGAATATTATAAATGGCATGTTGTACATTCAGATCTGTCAAAAGTGGCGTATCGATCATCTGCGGATCCAGCAGCAGTCCCTTTTTCGACTCTGCCTGCGGATAGCTGTCCATATTCACGGCAATCGCCTCCGGATTGTTGATATAGACCCCCGGTGCAAGAGGAACGTAAATCCCCTCATAAAGCAGCGTCGGCACAAACTGCTGAAAAAGCTGGCTTTCCTCATACGTCCATCTGAACTCGCAGATCTTCGCCTTTTCCGCACATGCAACAGGCTCCCGGTCAAAATCAGGGGAGCCTTCACAAGTCTCGTAAGGTTCAAAGGCAAAGAGGTAAACCATAGCGTTGTCACTCCTGGGAATCGCCGGCAGCGTCAACGTCAGCGCAATCGTCTGCCCATCCTCCTCAAAAGCACAGTCAGTTACCGTGCCATAGGAGCCAAGACAGTTCCCGGAGATCGTGACGGTTCCCGCCGTCAGCTGCCGTTCCCGCTCCGCCGCTGCCTGCGCCTTTGCGGAAACAGCGTCGGCAGAATTATTTTTTCCGCAGCCGCAGAGACAAAACGCCATGCCAAAAAACAGGACAATATAGAGAAAAAAGCCGCAGCCAGATTCTTTGGTATGCAAAGCAAAAGCCTCCTGTCAGTCGTTATGATAGATTACCGATACTGCTGTCTTCGGTCTGGAACCGATCTCATCCGACACCTGTATCTTTCCGGCCTTCAGATCTGCTAGCACCTGCAAATACTCGTCCGTGGTTACATTTTCAAACCGCCATGCATCACCTGAATAAGGCAGTTTGATACATTTTTTCGCCGCTCCGTAGGATACTGCCCGTCCGGCCAGTTCCTGCGGCCATTTTTTTCCATTTGCGTAAAAATCATCCAGTGCAATTACAATAGAGGACTTCACACCCTTCATCGCAGATGTCAGAAACAATTCCGAAATACCGCTCTGGTCCGTATCCGCCCCGATCAGCCTGCCGCCGCAGGCCTGCGCCGAATCCAAAACGGACTGGTACAGAGAACCGCCGCAGGCAAATATCACCTCTGTGCCAGCCTCATACCAGTCAGCCGACATCCGCTCGATCTGCCCGTCCGGCAGAAAGGTATCCGCATACCAATAATCCACGCGGATATCCCCGCTGTTGCCAAGACGCGCCGCCGCATCGTCAATTCCCTGCAGATAGCCATAGCCGTACCTTTCCACGGAAGGCAGCGGTTCGCCGCCGATAAATCCCAGATTTTTGTATCCTTCCAACACCGTCATATACCCCGCCAGATATCCTGCCTGCTCCTCATGATAGGTAATACAGTGCACATTGGGCGCAATAGCAAGCGCTTGTCCCGAATCGTCACGCGGAACGCCGTCCAGCAGCAGAAAACTGATATCCGCATAGCTGTCCTGCAGGCTGCCTACAGCCTCCTCAAAACAGGAGCCTGCGCAGATCACAAGTCTGGCGTCATTTTCCACAGCCGTCAAAACAGCCTTTTTGTACGCCTGCGCGGAATCGGAAGACGCTCCGTAACAGGAATACGAGACGCCCGCAGACTGGGCATAAGACTTTGCGCCTTCGTAAGCCGCCTGATTATAGCCGTTATCCATAACCGAGCTCTTATCGATCACCAGCGCCACTTGTCCGCCCGTTTTTTTATAGTCATGGTAATAATCTTCCGCGTCTGTTTCTTCCGTCTCCGTTTTTCCCTTGTCTGCATTCTCTGCGGAAGCCGTTTCCGGCGTACAACCCGAGCATAAAAATAAAAGAAGCAGCATGAGGAATATCTTTTTCCATTGTTTTTTTCGTAATTTCATCTGATCACTGCTCCTTTCCGTACACTGTCCGTCGTGCTATGACGGAAATTTCTTCCATAAGTATTAAAAGTATACCACATTCACCGCTGCAGCACCAGATGAAACGCAAAGAAACCACGGAAATCAATTTTTCGTTTTTGTGCGCAAATATTTGATTCCTGTTCCAGGTTACGGATATAAGAAACTCTAAGTGTCCAGAAAAGGCAATGGAATTTTAACGCAGACGGACCTAACGCGCCATCCGGGCACGGACAGGAAAATACGCTTCCACGTTAAATATTGCCTGTTATTCCATCTTTTTCTATTTTTATGCAGGAAATATGTCATTATCCTCTATTTCTTCGTACTGGATACTCCCGCTTTTATATTCTAAGAGAGTCTGGTCAGCTTTCCAATGGATTATCGGTTCCCCAGACGCGTCATAATACAATTTTTCCAGCAGATTCCCTTCGGAGTCATAGTAAAATGCCATTAAAAGATTACCTTCTGCATTATAGTAAAATGCTTCCAGCAGATTACCTTCCGCATCATAATTAAATATTTTCAGCAGATTACCCTCCGCATTATAGTAAAATGCTTCCAGCAGATTACCTTCCGCATCATATCCTTGCTTTTTCCATGCATATCCCAGATCATCCCGCATCATCAGGTTTCCATCCGGACCAATGAAATAAACTTCCGTCTGATTCCCTTTCTCATCATACTTATATTTAAAACCCGCGCAGTGATACTCTGTGCTGATGACCGGTTTTTCCTCCGTGTCATAATAATACTCCGAAAGACACTGCCCCATTTCGTCATAGGTAAGTCTGATCTTGGCGTATCCTTCATCACTTCGCAGCGTCAGGTTTCCTTCCGTATCATAATATCTGCCCTCTATCCAGTTTCCATTTTCATACGTATTTATATATGACGAACATCCAAGTTCCTCTGAGACTGCCGGATTCTCTTCGCCTTCGGTATCATAAAAATATCCTTCCAGCTGATTTCCGTCTGCATCATATACCTTTACCTCCCGGGCATACCCCAGGTCGCTACGCACCATCAGCTCCCCGTCCAGGCCGATATACCTGACTTCTGTCTCGTTTCCTCTCTCATCATATCCATATTCAAAGCCCGCGCAATGGTACTTCGTACTGATAATCGGTTTCTCGTCTGTACCATAATAACGGCTGGAAATACACTGGCCAAATTCATCATACACATACCTCGCCACCGCATAACCTCGATCCCGCCGCAGCGTCAGGTTGCCTTCCGTATCATAACATCTCGTCTCTATCAGTTTCCCATTCTCATACGTATCCAAAAACGACGCGTACCCTCGTTCCTTCCACACTGCCTTCTCATCCACACCACAAAATGATTCCTCCGTCAGTCTGCCTGCGTCATAGTCATACTCATACTGATAGACACCGTTGCTGTCGCAGGTCCAGTTTTCACTGCGGTCAAGCTGTCTGCGTTCCTTTACATTTCCGTTATCGTCATAGGTAAACCGTTCACAGAAAACGCCGTAAAACCCTTCTGTCTTTTTCACCCCTTCCATATCGCCATAATAACGGATAGCGCTCGGCCTGTCCGCTTTTTCATTCTTATATTCAAACGTGACCATCATAATACCCAGCTTATTGCATATGGGGTTGCCGTCTGCATCGATATAGTACATCCTGCTGAGCCGTTTATGGCGGTCATAGTCATACTGTTCTCCGTTTACGCCATACAGATTGCCCGCCCGGGAAGCCAGCCTGCGCGTCTGCGGCAGTCCGCCCGCATTATAGACGACCTCGATCTGACGGTTTGTCATTCCATTCTCCCATCCTCTGCTGCATGCCACATCAATCTGTGGAAACACCGCGCCTTCTTCCGCTTTTTCGTCGTCCGGAACCCGCAGCAGTGTAGAGCCCAGTAGCTGCGGCATATCCTCCCCCGAATAAGTTGTGATGGTAAACAGGCCATAGTCATTTTCATCCCGTTCCAGCTCGAGAAGCAGCTTTTCATTTTCATAATAGCGGACCTGTACAGGCACCCGGTAACGATTGCGGCCCGCGGCCTGCCAGACCGACCAGTCAGAATGGTAGTGTTCCTTATCCTGCTCATATGTGATTACCATGCGCGCAGGCGTCTCAAAAAGGTTCATGCCATAGGCGGTTGAATAGTTCCGCATCAGCCCCATCTGCCCATAGCCTTCCACATAAGTGAGCACCACACATTTGCGGAACGGATAGTCCTCGATCTTCCAGTAACCAGCCCGCTCTTTCCGCTCCTTGGGCGAAAGCGGCTCTCCCACCCCGTTTGGGATCCCGTAAACCTCCTGCACGGAGGCGTAATAACAGGTATCATGCCAGCAAAAATGAAAAACGACCGCGGCTAGCACCACAGTACGTACCATATATATGGCAGCCTTCGTTCCGATAGGATGCTTCCTGCCAATATCTATCAGCCTCCGCGGACAGCTCCTCGCATAATAACTGAATTTTCTAAAACGCCGCGTTCCAATCAGACAGATCGTTTCCCAGATCAGAGCAAAAACTGTAATAATAATGGCAATCACGGAAAATATGTATAGCTTCTCTTTCCCCTCATATTCGGCAAGCATATAGCTCATCGAGCAGAAGACAAGCAGCGACGTAATATTGGTCAGCAGAACCGGGATATTGACCCAACTGCTTTTCTTTCGGCATTTCCGGATGCGCTTTTTTAGAATTTGTGCTGTTCTTTCCGTCTTTTTTGCCAAATAATTTTTTGTATTTTTAAGATATCTTCGTATTTTTTCTGAAATCTTTTGTTCTTTATCTTCTGTCATAATTCTTCTCCGCTTTTTATTTCATTATATCTTTCTATTTATATAAATACAATTTATATGTCTTTCAGATTTCCATTTTTTTACAAATCCGCCGCTGCCGGGATTTTGCGCAGAATTTATCTGTTTTCCTTCCCCGTTCGCTATGCTTCTCCCGACAGCACCAGCCAGAGAATATGCGCCAGAGGATCGCAGGCGTTCATAATCTCTTCCACCGTATTGTTCTGGGCTCCCAGTTCGATCAACAGTGTCTTGCCCCGGTAGTGCATATTATAACGGTAGCCCTTCAGATAAATCTTTCTCGTAATTCCCGGATAATACTCATTGCTCGTCATCTGCATTTGAAACGAGAACGCAAGATTTTCATCCAGATTAGGATTCTGCAGATATTCGATTTCTCCTGTCTTATTCGTACGCGAAAGCCCGTTAAAGAACATAAACTTTGCCGTCGGCCGGCCGCATATATTGGTTACCAGCTTCGTATCGGCCGGCACTTCGTCTCTGTGCAGATCAATGATCACCTCAATATCCGGATTCGCCGCCAGTACTGCTTCGAGATCCGGCGCCGCATTGGAATAGGCATAATCCCGGCTCTCCACATCATATTTTCCCAGATGATGGATGACATTAAAGCCATACTTTTCCCGCAGTATCTGCGCCAGCCTCTCCCCCGCGCCCATAATCGTAGTGGCATCGTCTCCCGGTATGGAATCGGCAAACCCCTCCTGAGAATGCGTATGGTAAATCAGGATCTGCGGTTCGGAGGCGTCTCTCTGCTGCAGCGTCATATCCTTTTCCGTCAGCTTCAGCACATCCAACTGGTCTCTGCCGATATACGTCGTGCTGTCCACCGCATAAAACTGTGAAACGAGCTTGTCAAAATCCTGCAGCGCCGTCCTGTCTATCGTAAGCGTCTTCTCTGCCTCTATGAACTCGCCTGTCTGCGCAAGCTCCTGCTGCCTTTTTTCTTCCATCGCCGAGTCAATATTTTCATTTTTCACCGCCTCAATTAAGTCCGTATCCAGATCCAGTTCCTGCACATCCTTTTCATGATCCTCCGCTCCCTCTATAATCCTCTCAACAGCGCTCTGGCTCTCCGCCTGCACCGGTGCAAAGCCATGCTGGCCCGCATACTCATACAACGGTATGCAGCCTGCAAAAAAATCTGCTAAAAGGGCCGTATCCTTTTCTTTTTTTGTTTCTTCCGACAGAAAAGAAAATACAGGAAAATACGCCTGCACGGCTTTTTCCTGTACCTCTCCGATCATCTCCCCACGCAGACGCAGAAAAACTTCCTGCCTGCCTTCTAACCCCTGTCCAAATATGGGACTGCACACCAGGAGGAAAAGCAAAACCATACAAACCGCTTTTTTGATTTTCCTCTTGTCCGTCCCTGTGCTGTTTTTTAACCTGATTATCCGCATAGACAAGTATATGCAGGAAAGATGTCATTTTATAACTCAAATGCAATATTTAATGCTTCAGATATGGTATAACTTAGTCTTTTTATAATTTCATCGATATTTTTTCCTGTTACATACATATTGTTCAGCTCCGTCATCGTACGGATCCGGTCCGGCCGGAACATCCGCATCTGCTCACCCGTTTCACTTTCCATCTTGCTGATGGCGTCGCCCACGATCGTCGCCGCATCCACTACCGTCGGCACGCCGATGGCAATCACGGGCACGCCCAGGCTGTCTTTTGTCAGGGCATTGCGGTGGTTGCCTACGCCCGAGCCGGGCTGGATGCCCGTGTCCGTCACCTGGATCGTCCGGTTCAGCCGTTTGGTGCTTCTTGCCGCCAGCGCATCCACTACAATGACAAGATCAGGCTCTGTCTGATCCACCACGCCTCTGACAATCTCTGCCGCCTCCATCCCCGTGGCAGCCATCACGCCCGGCACAATGCCGCTGACCATATTCATCCGTTCTTTATTATAAGCAGCTTTTCCATACTCCCTGACAATATGCCTTGTTACGAGCAGATTATCTACAACCCCGGGACCCAGAGCATCCGCCGTCACATCTCTGTTGCCAAGACCCACCACCAGGATCGACTGCTCTGTCTCCGCACCGGGAATGATACTTCTGATCTGTCCCGCCAGCTCTTCTGATATTTCCCTGTGGTAATCCTCATCCGCTTCCTGCATGGCAGGCGCTTCCAGCGTAATATAACTTCCCATAGGCTTATTCATTGCCTTTGCGCCGTTTTTGGAAGAAATCACAACCTTCGTAATATGAACCTGGATTTCCTCTCTGTCATATTCTTCCACGGCGACGCCGCGAAGCTCTTCCTCCGCTTTTCCAATGCTTTCTCTTGCTTCCAACGCCAAATCTGTTCTAACCTGAAAACAACTCATCTGACAAACCCTGTTTCTTTCCCAGCTTACACTGCACTTTCTCTATATTATTCATTTCTGAAATTACAGTTCTCATCAGCTGCATCTCCGTAAAACGGCAATAACAGACTTTCCGTGCCCTGACAATCCATTTTCCGCGCTGCTATACCTTTCTGCACGGATGCGCCATAACACGTTTACAACCGTAATTCCTGCACTTATTTTCTACCAAATAAATAAAAATATGTATTGACAAAAAACCACATTTCCCCTATAATACATGCGTATGTTTACATTAGAACGTCCGTGTCCGGCTTTAATGAAACATCTTCTGAACATTTGAAAACTATCACAGTGGGAGGTGTAGACCTTGGCAAATATCAAATCTGCAAAAAAAAGAATTCTTGTGAACCGCACAAAGATGGAAAGAAACAAAGCAATCAAATCCGGAGTAAAAACAGCAATCAAGAAAGTATATGCTGCAATTGAAGCAAATGATAAAGAAGCTGCAAAAGCCGCTTTATTAGGCGCTACTTCCGCAATTGATAAGGCTGCCAATAAAGGAGTGTTCCATAAGAATACTGCATCCAGAAAGATTTCACGTTTGAACCTGGCTCTTAACAAAATGGCCTGAGCGTTGTTTTCACAATTATAATAAACAATATAGTTTCAGCGTATCTGACAAACCGTCAGTCAGATACGCTGATTTTTTATAGTCTTTATAAAATTACGCCGCCGTCCTCTTTTTTGCAGAAAGAGGACGGCCCTATCCGCTCATGGGCGCCGACGGCCGCGTGCATCTGCCGGGTCAGCTGAGGCCTGCCCGGCGCAGACGTTTTCTGATCTGCGGTCCGGCCGCCAGCGCAATCACGATCTTCCCCAGATCGCCGGGGATAAACGGAAACACGCCCGCCGCCAGCGCCTTGCCAAAGGACAGCTGCGCCTGACAGGCAAGCCATACCGTACCAAACAGATACGCCGCCATCGTTCCGATTACCATGCCCAGAAAACAAAGTCCCATGCTGGAAGGCCATTTGTCTACAAAATATCCGATTATCAACGCCATAAAAATAAATCCCACCAGATAACCGCCCGTAGGACCAAGCAGCTTGCCCGGGCCTCCTGTAAATGCGGAAAACACCGGTACTCCCGCAAAGCCAATCAAGAGGTAGAGCAGATAACTGATACACCCACGTTTCCTGCCAAGCACATACACTGCAAAATAGATGGCCAGATTCGTCAAAGAGATCGGAACCGGACTGATCGGAAGCGGCAGTGACAAAGGCCCCATTACACAGATGACCGCCGCCATCAGCCCGGTCAGAGTCATCTCTTTTACCGTAACATCTTTCAGGCCGCCAACTATCCGTTTTTGCTCTTCTTTTACATTTCCGCTCATATCTGTTCCTCCTTTACTGTAAATCCCATTTCCAACAGCATCGTCCGATCCTGCGCCGTGCAATTGCCTGTTGTAGTCAGCATATCTCCTGTCAAAGCGCCGTTTGCTCCCGACCGGAACAAAACCGTTCCGCCATCCGCGAAATAAGTTCTCCCGGCCGCCGTCCGGATATACGCCTGCGGATTCAAATATCGGAAAATGGCAGTAGTGCGCATCATTTCCTCCTCCGTCAGCCTCGGCTCGTTTTCCAGGGGCGTCCCCGGAATCGGAATCAGAAAATTAAGCGGAATCGATTCCACTTCCAGCTCCGCCAGCATCGCCGCCATAGCCAGCCTGTCCTCCCACGTCTCACCCATGCCCAGAATGCCGCCGGAGCACACCTGCAGTCCCGCTTCTCTTACTCTGCCGATCTGCATCAGCTTGTCCGCATATGTATGGGTCGTACAGATTTGGGGAAAGTAATTCGAAGAAGTTTCCAAATTCGTATGATACATTGTCACACCGGCCTCTTTCAGACGCGCCAGATTTTCCACTGTCATCAAGCCGTGGGAAGCGCACAATATCATATCCGGATACTGCGCATGCATAGCCTTATAGGCGGCAATGGATTTTTCCAAATCCTCTCCTTCCATCGCCCGTCCCGAAGTAACAATGGAATATCTGTCCACACCCTGTCTGTGCATATTCCCGCACCCATCCATCAGCTCCCGCAGCTCTAAAAATCCATGTACCTCACATTGCGCCGCATAATGGGCCGATTGTGCGCAAAATCTGCAGTTCTCACTGCATCTTCCGCTTCTGCCATTAACGATGCTGCAGAGATCTGCCCGTTCGCCGCACAAAGCCTTTCTGATTCTGTCCGCTCCCTGACAGAGCTCGTGCAGATCAGCATGCAAAAAGACGGTTAAATCGTCCTCTTTCTTTAACCGTCTCCCCTTTATGATCTCATCCGCTAATTTTTCCATATCCGACTGCCTCTCCTGTCCTTATTTCCGGCTAAAATGTTAACCAGATTTGAATTTTAGTATACAATCAGTCGGAATGTTTGTCAACCTAATTCGACACATGGTTTACAATCATTTTCTTACAGATTTCCGCACAACAAATCTTTCATCACACCAAAAAACTCCCGCAGCATATTATTGCACTGCAGAAACGGTTCTCCTTTTGCGGCAATGCCGCACACATTTCGGTAGCCTGCTTTTCTGGCGATTCTCAACGCCCTGAATACATGGAAATTGTTGGAAACTACCGCAACCCTGTCCTTCTCCCGGTCCAGAAGCTGTGCCGAAAACGTCAGATTCTGCCATGTATTCCTGGAACGGTCCTCAAGAAGAATGCGCTCCTTTTCGATCCCCTGTTCCACAAGATATGCATACATACCCTGGGCTTCCGAAACAGGCTCGTCCCTTCCTTTTCCGCCGGAAACGATGACCATGGCGTCTGGATTTTCATCCAGATAACTGACCGCCGCATCCAAACGGTACTGCAGCGCTTTGGATGGCCCGCCTGCCTTCATCTGGGCTCCCAGCACAACCACATAATCCGCGCCGCTGCTCCCCTTCTCAAAAAATCCGCTGACAATACACCCCTCCACAAACAGAAACAATGCCAGCCCCAGACAGACAAAAATCATAAACGTCCTCCTAAGCCAGAGTGGAACATGCGCCGCAAAAAATCCCTTTTTCCACAACAGGGAAAATACAATCGCCAGACTGCCCAACAGCAGCCATATATCATAAAAACCGGGCAGATGGCCCAGCAAAAATGAAATGCGGAAAAAATAAAGCAGACACAAAACGCCCGTCGCTAACAAAAATATATACATCCCGGCATAGCCCTCCTTCCTGACCTGCTTTTATTGTATCACATAGAAAGCGGTCAAATATGAAAGAATTTATTAAGAAATCCCGTTTTTACCAGCGCTTCTTAAGAAAATTCCCTGTCGATGCAAAAGTGTATCACCGATTCCATCTGCGGAGAGACCCATTTATCGCGGTGATACAAAAGCTGTTTCCACACTTCAATGTCAAATTCTTCCACATCGAGATAAGCTACTCTCCCCGCCGCCTTCTCCCCGGCCGTCACATAATCGGGCAGAAAAGATATGCCTGCCCCCTGCGCCACAAGCGAACAGATCAGTCCTGCACTGCCTATCTCCAATACCGGCCTGATCTCCAGCGACATGGCAGCCAGCTTTTCATCCATCAGCCTGCGGTAACTCATCCCTTTTTCTGTGAGAAGAAACGGCTCGTCCGGCAGCCTGTGCACAGGAATCCTTTTTTCCCGGCACAACGGATTGTCCGCAGCCGCTATAAAATGCATCTGTGCCTTTTCTTCCCTGACAATCCGGTATTCGGTATGGTAAAGATGATTGTCCAGCGTCAGTATGGCGTCCGCTTCATTTTGGTTGAGCAGCCGAAACATTTCTTCCGTCCCGGCCGCTATGATCTCTAATGTAATGCCCGGATAACGCTGCCTGAAATCCGGGAACTGCTCGCTCAAAAAGGAATCGCAAAGAGAATCCGCCATAGCCAGCCGTATATGTCCCTTCACTGTCTTCCCATCCTGCATACTGCCCCGCAGCTCCTGGGTCAGTTTACTGACCGCATGCGCATATTTCAGCACATCCCTCCCTTTTTCCGTCAGAACAACCGTATGATTAATCCGCTCAAACAACTGGGTATCCAGCTCTTTCTCAAGCTGTCTGATCTGAAATGAAACAGTGGACTGCGAATATCCCAGCTTGCGGGCGGCCCCTGTAAAACTGCTTCGTTCTGCCACTTCCATAAATGTAATCAGGTTCTTAATGTCCATTTCCGTCTCCATCTATATATTCGATGTATACTATCATCATTATCAATTTTACAGATATCTCTTTCTACTATATACTATAGAGACAGCATACTGCAAGAAAAAGGAGATCATCATCATGAAACTGATTCAATGGAGCTACAACCTGTTATGGGGCGACCTGATTACCATTCCGCTGCCCGGCGAAAGTTCGGCAGGCCTGTCACTGCTTGTACTGATCCTGATTCCCTCCGGCATTTATTTTACTCTGCGGACCCGTTTTCTTCCATTCCGCCTTTTTCCTGAAATGCTGCGCATTACTACAGAAAAGAAAAATATCTCCGAAAAAAACGCCATCTCCGGTCTGCAGGCTCTGATCATCTCCACAGCCACCCGGGTAGGCATGGGAAATCTGGTCGGCGTGGTAGCCGCTATTTCCGCAGGCGGCGCAGGCGCCGTTTTCTGGATGTGGGTCACGGCTCTTCTCGGCTCCTCCACAGCCTTTGCCGAAGCGACGCTGGCGCAGATCTATAAAGAAAAAGATCCGCTCTATGGCGGATACCGCGGCGGCCCGGCATATTACATACACAGCTTCTTCATAAAAAAAGACAGCAGGCGCAAGCGTTCCGCTATCGCCATTCTGTTCGCGCTCTCCGGCCTGATCTGCTGGTGCGGCATCAGCCAGGTGATCGGCAATTCGGTTTCTTCCGCCTTCCTAAACGCATTCCGGATTCCGCCTCTTTATACCACTGCCGTACTGGTACTCATAGCCGCAGTCATTGTACTTCGTAAAAACGCCACGGTCAAAGTACTCGACGTAATCGTCCCCATCATGGCAGGACTCTATTTTCTGTTGACCGTATTTATTATTGTCAAAAATGCAGGCAGGCTGCCCGCTGTCTTCGAACAGATTTTTCTGCAGGCATTCGGCCTGCGCCAGATGGCCGCAGGCGGTTTCGGCGCTGTTCTCATGAACGGTGTCAAACGCGGTCTGTTCTCCAATGAAGCGGGATCCGGCTCCGCCCCCTGTGCGGCGGCGGCGGCCGATATCAGCCACCCTGCAAAAGAGGGCCTGCTGCAGGCATTCGGCGTATTTATTGACACTATTGTAATCTGCAGCTGTTCCGCCATGATTATGCTGCTGACCCCCTCCGGCCTCACACAGGGCCTGGAAGGGATGGATCTGCTGCAGACGGCCATGCGCTACCATATTGGAGAATTCGGCGTAATTTTTACCGCCGTTATTCTCTGGCTGTTCAGCTTTTCCACTTTTATCGGCATTCTATTTTACGCGCGGTCTAATGTCTCCTATCTGTTCGGAGATAACTGGCTGTCGCAGACACTGTATAAGATTCTGGCGCTTATTATGCTTTTTGTCGGCGGCCTGGCCGCTTATACCTTTGTCTGGGATCTCGGCGACATCGGCGTAGGGCTGATGACCATTTTCAATATGATCGCCCTGATTCCCCTGTCAAGGCGCGCCCTTGATTCACTGAAAGACTACGAACAAAATGTGCGGCGGCGTTAACGATGGAATCCGTTTCTTATAGTGGATGCACACGTCCGCATAGAGAATTTCGCCGCATTCGCAGCATGCGGACGGCGCACGGAAACGACGAAAGCCGTTTCCTATAAAAGGAGAACTTTATGCAGTATATCATTTCGTTTTTAGAGGGGATTATCACCTTTATTTCCCCCTGTCTTCTGCCAATGCTCCCTGTCTATGTCTCCTATTTCGCCGGAGGCAGCATACAAGGCGGCAGCAGAAGCCAGACGCTCAAAAATGCCCTTGGCTTCGTACTGGGCTTCACCCTCGTCTTTGTCGCATTGGGTATCTTTGCCGGCAGTATCGGGCAGTTACTGCGCAGTCATGAAACAGTTGTAAATCTTATCACCGGAGCTGTCGTCGTGCTCTTCGGCCTGAATTTTACCGGCATCATAAAAATCAATCTGCTCAACCGTACACGGCGGCGGGAAATGGATTTTGACCAGTTAGGGTTTTTCTCATCCCTCTTATTCGGCGCGGTCTTCTCCATCGGCTGGACGCCGTGCGTGGGCGCCTTCCTTGGTTCAGCTCTGATGCTTGCTTCCCGGCAGGGCTCCGTACTACAGGGGCTTTTTATGCTGCTTTGCTACTCTATGGGACTCGGGATCCCTTTTGTCGTCAGCGCGCTGCTCATTGACAGGCTGAAATCTACTTTTCAATGGATCAAAACACATTACCGCATCATCAATCTTCTTTGCGGCAGCCTGCTTATTATTGTAGGCGTTTTGATGATGACAGGGCGCATGGCAAGGTTTCTCTCTCTGCTTACCTTTTGAAAATCTCTTTTGCCCGGTATAAACTTCTGTTAGGGCTCTAGGCAGAAAAAATTCAAATCTTTCAATTGCCCACGCATACAGCCGCAGGATTGACGGCTTTCCGAATCTGTGACCTGCCATGCGTTTCATTTGATTTTTTCCAACCAGTCGCATATAATAAATGATACACCCCGCAGAAAAATAATAACTGAGAAAAGGAACACGCAATCATGAATTCCAAACAGAAAATGATAGCAGGCGCCATCTTGTTTCTTCTATTTTTAATTGGCAGCGCCCGGATTTATCAAACGCTGCGCAGCAGCTATACGCCGCCGGATACAGGAAGCTCTGCGTCGTCCACGGAAGACGAAAAGGTACCGGCGCCGGATTTTACGGTTACGGACAACGACGGCAATGCGGTAAAACTTTCCGATTTCAAAGGCACTCCTGTCGTCCTTAATTTCTGGGCAAGCTGGTGTCCGCCATGCAAAGCGGAATTGCCGGACTTTGAAAACGTATACGCAGAATTGGACGGAAAGGTTGCCTTTTTTATGATCAATGCCACCGACGGTGTCAGAGAAACAAAGGAGACTGCAGCTGATTATATTGCAGAGCAGGGCTACCAGTTCCCCGTATTCTATGATCTCGGTCTGCAGGCCACCTCTCTTTATGGGATATCCTCTTTCCCTACGACTGTCCTGATCGACAGCGACGGTTATATTGCGGGAGGATATATCGGTATGATCGATGAAGAAACGCTGCGAAACGGCATTGACACAATCACTGCGCCGCAGCCGTAAGCGGATGGTCCACACAGCTTATCACAACCGGAGGTATCTTTGATGCAGATCACACAATCTCCCACTCTGAAAGAAATCCGCTCTCATGGAACAAAGACTTTTCCCTGTGCCATTTACCAGACACGCTCCGCCGGAAAAGGTATGCTGGTAAAACACCATTGGCATAATGAAGTCGAAATCCTTTATTTTTTCGGCGGAAAATTTCGTCTGGATATCAATATGGAACAGTTTGCCGTTAGCTCCGAATGCCTGTACTTTATCAACCCGGGAGAGTTACACAGTATCACCACCGAAAAATCTGACAGTCCTGGCGAAGATGCGATCGTCTTTGACCCCGCAATCCTCAGCGCCGCATCTTATGATACCACTCAAATACAACTGCTCTCTCCCATCCAAAGCGGCCGACTGCTGTTTCCCCGCTGTCTGACGCCCCAGCACCCGGCCTTTGCCCCGCTGCGGGACGCCTTTGGCGATATCATGCGCTCCTTCGGGAGGCAGCCCACCGACAAATCCCCCAGGGAAGACCGCGCCGTTACGGAAGATCTCACCACGCAGTTATTAATCAAATCCGCGCTTTTGCGTATCTTAGCCATCCTCTCCGCCCACTCTCTGTTTACTCCCACCGAAAAGAACGACGACAAACGAATTGCGGGAATCAAAACTGTCCTCACATACATCAATGAAAACTACAGAGAAAAAATTACTATCCGCGATCTGGCGGCTCTGGTCAGTATGAATGAACAATATTTCTGCCGCTTCTTCCGCAAGGCGCTGGACCGTTCTCCGATGCAGTATGTCAGCGCCTGCCGAATCAGACAGGCGATCCGTCTTCTGGAAGATACCGATCTGCCCGTCATGGAAGTCTGCCTGGAATCAGGCTACAATAACCTCGGCAATTTTCTGCGTGAATTCAGAAAACAGACCGGAACCACCCCTCTGCAATACCGCAGACATTTCAGCTCTGGCAATCCTACAGCCAATAATCAGCAATAGCCTCTTAAAAAGTCATAATAACGTATTTTTTAAGCATAGAATCGTAGGACACACCCCCATACCGGTAATAAAATAGAACTATAAGAAATGACTGGGAGGGACAGCTATGAACAGAAAATGGTGGCATGACAAAGTAGCATATCAAATTTATCCGAAAAGTTTTTATGATTCCAACGGCGACGGGATCGGTGATATTCCCGGTATTATCAGCAAGCTGGATTACCTGCAGGATCTGGGTATCGACATCATCTGGCTTTCTCCCTGCTACCGCTCCCCGCTTGCCGATGAAGGATACGATATCTCGGATTATTACAACATTGATCCACGCTTCGGCACAATGGAGGACATGGAATGTCTGATCGCAGAGGCTAAAAAACGCGGCATGTATATCCTGATGGATCTGGTCGTAAACCATTGTTCCGACGAACATGAGTGGTTTCGGAAAGCCTGCCAGGACCCGGACGGAAAATATGGAAATTTCTTTTATCTGCGGGATAAAACGCAAGGGCGTCTTCCTACAAACTGGCGTTCCTATTTCGGCGGCCCGGTTTGGGAAGACCTGCCGGGAACGGACAAACAATATCTTCATGTCTTTCATAAGAAACAGCCTGATTTAAACTGGGAAAACCCTCAAGTGCGCGAAGAAGTATATAAAAACATAAACTGGTGGCTGGACAAAGGATTGGGCGGTTTCCGCATAGACGCCATCATAAACATCAAAAAAGCGCTGCCGATGCACGATTATGCGCCTGACCGGGAAGACGGTCTCTGCAGTATGGATGCCATGCTGCGGGAGGCCCATGGTATTGGCGAGTTTCTCGGTGAGATGCGGGATCGTACCTTCCGCAAATATGACGCCTTTTCCGTAGGCGAAGTATTTAACGAAAAACCGGAAGAGATAGCGGATTTCATCGGTGAAAACGGTTATTTTTCCACCATGTTTGATTTCAACGAAACTGTTTTCGGGGCCAGCGAAAAAGGCTGGTACGACGCAAAACCGATCACACCCGATGATTATAAAAAATGCTGTTTCCAGTCACAAGCCAGAGTCGGAAATACCGGATTTCTATCCAATATTATCGAAAATCATGACGAGCCCCGGGGTGTCAGCCGCTATATCCCGCAGGAAGACTGCTCATTGGAGAGTAAAAAGATGCTGGCAGCCCTTAATTTTATGCTGCGCGGCCTTCCCTTTATATATCAGGGACAGGAACTGGGCATGGAAAACGCACCGTTTTCCTCCATTGACGAAATCGATGATATCTCGACGCTGCATGAATACCAGACTGCCCTGCAGGCCGGTTTAACCCCCAAAGAAGCGCTCCGGGCAGTATTACGTTATAGCCGCGATAACGCCAGAACACCTATGCAGTGGACAAATCAGAAAAACGCAGGTTTTACCACCGGTACGCCCTGGCTGAAGGTCAATCCCAATTATACGCGTATCAACGCCGCTGACCAACTAGAGGACCCTGATTCCGTAAGAAGCTTCTACAAACGGCTGATCGCGCTGCGCAGGCATCCCGATTATAAAGAAACAATCGTATACGGCGCTTTGGAACCCGTATGGGAAGACCGTCACAACCTGATGGCATATTACCGGAAAGGAGACAAAACACTGCTGGTCATCGGAAATTACCAGCGCACGGAGCAGTCCGTTATCCTTCCGCAGGCTTATAAAAAGGTTTTACTGAACAATTACCCGGACATTTCCTGCGAAGGCAGCACAGTCTGCCTGCATGGATACCAGCTCCTGATCCTTGAACTGTAATACGCCTGCTCCGCTGCAACGTCAAAAACAGCCAAACGCTCTGTCTGCAGAGCGTCTGGCTGTTTTCTTTGTAACCGTTCAGACAGACGCGCCGTTATGCCTCTCTCTTTCCAGTTTACCAAACATCCTCACCAGTACGACAACTGCCGCTCCGGCTAAAACCAGCTCAGCCACAAACTGTGCATAGGCAAGTCCATATAATGGGAACAGACGGTTTAACACGTACAAAGCCGGAATTTCCAGTATGATTTTGCGCATAACCGCAAAAATCAGAGCTTCTTTTCCCTTACCAACCGCCTGAAACACCCCGACAGCCAGAAAATCCACACAGAGAAAGGGAAGACCCAGGCAAAATCCTCTCAAAAATCCCGTTCCATACACAACAATTGCCTCGTTTTTCATAAACAGACCTGTCAGCACACCGGCGCCGGCATAATATATGACGGCCATAGCCGTAATAAAGCCAATCACCGCCCGCGCCGTAAACAGCAGCGTTTCCTTCATACGTTTATAATTCCCGCTGGAATAACTATAACTGATCAGCGGCATAATTCCCTGCGAAAAACCAAGGGCAATATACATCGGCACCATATTAATCTTTTGCGTAATCCCCATGGCCGCTACCGCATCCGCGCCAAATACGGAAGTGAAATTGTTCAAAATCGTCATTCCTGTCACATTTAGCAGGTTTTGTATGGAAGCCGGAATCCCTACGCCGCATACGCCCAGAATCACTGCCGCACGCGGACCAAGTTTAGCCGGATGGATGCAGACACAGGTACTTTTTCGCTTCACAAACAGCAGCACAAAGAAATACATGCAGGCCACACAATTAGACAGGAAGGTTGCAAATCCGGCTCCCGCCGCACCCATATTCAACCCCCAGGGAAGGATAAAGACCGGATCCAAAGCCATATTGAGCAGGCATCCGCTCATCGTGCCCATACTTGCATGAAAAGAATTTCCCTCCGAACGCACGAGATAAGCCATTACCACATTAAGGATCGCCGGCACTGCGCCAAAGCTGACCGTCCATTTCATATAAGCCCCGGTAGCCGCCGCAGTCCCCGCATCCGCTCCCAGCAAGACGAGAAGCGGCTGACGAAAAGCCGTACAAAACAGGGAAAACAGAACGCCGCATAACAGTGATGCATAAAATCCAAAAGCGCTGCTGCGGGATACCGTATCATAGTCCTTTCTCCCAAGCGCTCTGCTCATCATACTGGAACTACCTACCCCAAACAGATTATTTACCGCATTAAATGCCAGCAGCACCGGCGCCGCCAGCGTAACCGCAGCATTCTGTATCGGATCATTCAGCATCCCTACAAAATAGGTATCCGCCATATTATAGATTACCATAACAAGCGAACTGAGTATTGTCGGGATCGTCAGCCTGGCAACCGCCTTCGGTACCGCCATACGTTCAAATAAGTCTATTTTCTCTCTGTCCTCCATGTTGCCTCCGCTCCTTTCCGTATATCCTTCCCACTATTCTATCACTTTGCCCGGATTTTTCAACTACGTCTGTTTTGCAGCCCCCGAAACGGCATACGCGGACTATTAGAAAATGCTATCTTTTCTGCCCGGTGTACGTACAGAAATTATGCCGGGCAGTGCCCAGGATAACCGATTTCTGCATGTTCATAAAATGTTAACACATACGTTTGCCGCAGATCTGCGCTTCCCTGTTTGCCAAAAATCTGCCACTGCCACGATTGGGCATCAACAAATCACGCAATAAGAAATACCCCGCTGCCTGCAACGGGGTATTTCTTATCTGTATAAACAATCTTGTACGTTCTCAGCCAATTTCCCAAGGTCAAAAAACCATGCGATTACAATAAAAAACATCAAAGCAATCAGCGCCTTATCTACTTTTATCAGCATCATCGGCAAGGAGAATGCCTCTTTTTCCGCCTGTACGATCCATTTAATAAACAACATCAGAAACGCAACCGTGTTGCATAAAATGAAACCGAGCACAATACAGATAAATGATATTCTATATCGGCTGCTCTGATGAATATTTGCCAATACCGAAGAACTAAAAATACTTCCTGACGTAAAAGTTATCAGAATGGAAGCCAGTATCCCCAAAACCGTAATATAATCCTTTTGAAGGCTTTCCACTTTTTTCTTCGTATTTTGCAGCAGTTTATTTGCCTTCTTCACTTTTTCCGAAACTTCTTTTTCTTTTTCTGAAATTTCTTTTTCTTTTTGCTGCATTCTATCTGATGTATCCTGAATTAATTTCAAACTCTTGTCCGTATTGTCTGAAGCCCGCTGATACATTTGCTGAATACCCTCAATAGCCTTCCAACTTTTCTCATATTCAGCGCTAAGTTTTTCACTATATGTGGAATTTTCCTGAATTTTATCCCATATCTCTGATTTATAATCGATTCTGGCAATTTCCAGACCAATATGATCCAGTAACTTGAACAGGTTATTCACATAAGGCTTGTTCTCATCCTTTGCATATGCATACAAACCCTCAGCGTTTCCCGTGACGCTTGCCAACCCATATTGGTCAACAAAATCCCTCCTTGAATTTTTCAATTCATTCAGCTTACCCGACACAGACGAATACCGATGCCTAAAGTTTTCTTTCAAACTGCCGTCCTCATTCAAATATGCATGATCAAGGATCGCACACATCTTTTCATATTCCAATCTGTCGCACTTTTGGAACAATAGCGTAATAACCTGATCAATACGCTCTGTATCTGATGTAAATAATTCCATATAAATCCTCTATATCACATTCTGGTCAAGTGTCAGCAGTTCTTTTCCAATTACCTTCCTGTCCCCCAGACCATTCCGGTAAACGGTATCCCATGGACCGCCCTTTGCATGGCTCATATCCACCAGGTTCCATGGTCCTTTTTGTTCCAGTCTGAGAATCACATCTCGAAGATCTCTGCTGTCATTTTCCGCTATATCCGAAACGTCATAGCTATTTCGGATAATGCTGCCGCCGTATCCATTATACGTATAATAAACCTCCGGCACCACCGGTCCATAAGTCCATGCATATATATCATCGGTAAACAAAGCTGCGCCATCATGCACACGCATATAATAAACCTGCAAAAAATAAAGAATCTTCTGTATTTCCAGATTGGAAACCGGTCTTCCCACTCTATTGCATAAGTCAATAATATAATGCGCTATCTGCATCGCGCTGTACATAGCATCTCTCCTTTCAGGCTTTTATGTCATATTGTCTCCGTACAAAACTAACAACAGACACTGCTAAAAAATTTTCTCTTTCTTACTATAGTATATGACATCGAACGCATGTTTGTCAATCTTTTCGGATATTTTATCTTCCATATTTTTGCATAACATACTATTGCCCGGATTTACAGATAGAGTATTCACACACCATTTAGTTTTCGGCAGCCTGCATTCCGCGCATGCCTTTGTCGCGCCCTTTGCGCTGAAATAAATCGCATGCAATACCGCCATGGTGTTTCTTTCCTCCTGTCCGTCAGAATACCGCAAAATCAAAATCACTTCCACCCACACCCGGAAATGTAAAAAACTTATACTTTTGATCAGTCGTTTCATACAGAGACGTTTCGTACTGATACCACTTATCCTCATAAAAATGCTGGATAAATACCGACGCACCGCCCTTGTACTCCAAAAGCCGTTCTTTCGGTATATAGACGACTACATCGCCGCAGCCTTCTCTCCTGACAGAGCAGACTACAGAGAGCGGCTCTCCCTTTGTCTCTCCCAGCTCCTTCCACGCCTGCTGCCCCGCGCAAACCTGCAAATCATTGCCTGGCGCTTTGTCAACGCAGCTAAATACCATGCCGTCATATTCCAGCAGCTCAAAACGGCCGATTGCAGCGTCTTCTTTTTCAAAAGCGGCATAGGAACGGATATACAATCCGTCACTTCCGATTTCAAAATCAAGCAGGCCGCCCCGTCCATACGTATGCCGATACCCATTCCGGTAATCCGCGGCGCTCCTGTAGGAAATCAGCACCGCCTTCACAGCATAGTCTTTGGCATACGTTTCAAAAAATGCAGACGCGGCGGGATTTACCGCCGCCAGCGCCGTCAAATCCTGGTCCGTGCAGTCATCGATCCGCAGATTCACCGGATGCCGTTGTAAAAACTTCTCAAAATCGCCCGTTTTATAGTATTCGCTGATTAAATTCTCTTCCTGGTCATCCGTATAGGGATCGCCGTCAATTCTGTTTTCCTTATAAGACAGATAGATATCATAAATTTCGTAACCAAGCAGCGTTTCAAAATATTGCTCCGCATCTGCTGCCACCAGTGCATACTGAAAATCATCCGTTCCCGCAAGCGTATGTCTCTCTCCGCTGATCCGGACGCGGAATGTCTCATCCCCATAACGCATGGTGGCCAGCACATCACCGTTTGCCGGCGGAAAACTGACAGCGCCGGCAAGCCCGCTCTCACGGTCTTTGCAAACTGCAACTTCCTCTGCACTGGCCGTAATTCCGTATTTATTCCGGATATACTCTACCGCATTTTCTTCGCCAAGGGCGGCGATTTCCCGCATATGCGCCTTTTCTTCTTCCGTATAGCCGCAGGCGCATAAAAATGCTGTCATAAAAACCATCATAACCGCCAAAACCGACAATCTCTCGAAGCGCCGGTTTTTCCCACATGTTTTGTATCTATTTCTGTCTTGCATAACCAATTGCTCTCTTTGCCCATACGATCAAATAACAAATCAGGATATGCAGGCGCGCTTATCCTGATAGTAATTTATTATATCATATCGGTATCTGGAAATCATCTGCTTTCTAAAAATCTAATCTCATCCACCATAATACGCTGAAACTGCGTTGCAGACCGTTTTCATACCCGCTCCTTTTCCCACATTTCGTCTCTAGTCTTAACATTTTGGACTTTTTTCTCCACCCGTTTCCGCAATATTCATAAACAGTACGCAGACAGTCTGTTCCCGCCGCACTGCATTTCCCTGTTTCATAGATGTGAAAATTATGATGATATCCGCCGTCTTTCAGACAGGCGCCGTTGCCGCAGACATAAGCCCCGTTCCGGTATCCATATCCGTCCGCTGTTTCATGGGTATGCCCGGTTAAAATCATATCCGATACGCTGCATATCCCACAATAGGCATCCGCCATGTCTCTTTCGCCGTTTTCTTCTGTGCCGCTCCACAGCGAAAACGGATGATGCATAATCACAATCACCGGAAGCCTGTCCACATATTTTTTCTCACGTTTGACCAGTTTCAAAAGAGCAAGCCCTGCCGCTCTCTCATCCTGACAACGCCGCTCCTCCACAAACCCTACCGTATTCAGACAGACTACATTCAGATCCCGGTTTCCGGCCACGCCTGCCAAATAGCTCTTTTCTCCGTCCAGTTCATAACACGGAAATCCCATTTTCCGGCAAAAGGATTCATACGGGCCAAAATCACCCGTATTCCTGTTCCTGTCGTGATTTCCCGGACACAGATAAATCCTTTCCACAGGCACATGACAGGCCCTGGATATCTTGCACAGCCAGTCTCCGGCTTCCTCATACTCCTCTTTGGCTCCGGTATAGGCAATGTCTCCTGTCACAAATATATAATCCAGCGGATGTTTCTTTGTAAGCGTATGCAGCCCGGCAGGCATGTCTGCAAGGTAATGGTTTCTGGACGCCGCCGTTTCCTCTGTAACTCCGTTTCCGGCTTTCATTCCAAAATGAAGATCAGACATATGTAATATTCTCATCGCTGTGTATTCCTCCATATGTCCGTCCCGGGGCCGCCGGTCCATTGTCCCGGTAACTGAACATATCGGCTGTTTATCAGTATATGCAGTAAAGGGATGTGAAAATTTCACACCCCTTCCTGCCCGTGTTTCTTTTCCAAAAACCATCCAATATAGCCAAGCCCGCACCAGACAACCGCGCACAGTAATGTCACGGCAGCCTTCTGATCGACCGCAAAACATAAAATCCCCGCCGCCATTTCCACCGTAACGATCACTCTCGCACGCTTTTGCGCGACTCGCTTTCTCTTCTCATCCAAAGGTTTATTTTTCGCTTCCAGCGGCGCCAACAAAAAAATAAGAAAAAAGGAGGCAGCCGCCAGGCAGAGCGTGACTGCGGCCTGACCGGGAAGCGCCGCCCGCACCCACAACAGCGCCGCCGCCAGTCCTGCGCAGGACATCGCATAGCATCGCCACACCGTAGCGGCATGATAGCCGCCCGCATCGGAACGAAGTACCAGTAAAGCAACCAGCAGCAGCATACAATACCATGGCATACGCAGCCCGAATCCGATTACCAGACTGGTAATCAGGTTGCCGCCGATGATCCGCACGCTTTTCAGCGCGTATTCATAGATTTCCCGATCTTCTCCGGCAATGGCTCCATTGGCTTCCATGAAGCAGATCAGCGTCTTATCAAGCCGTTTCATTGCCGCTATTTTTTTATCAGTTTCTGCAAAGACGCGGGCTCTTCCGGCTGGTAAAAACAATAATAACATACGCGGGACGCCATCTGGCCGGCTATGGCAACCAGAGCTAACGCCATCATACTGCTTCCATATTTCGCGAACACATTTTTCAATTTCATGACAAATTCCTCCTTACAAATTGCGACCGATTGTGATGTTTTTCATTATAATATATCTTTTCCGCCCTGTGCGGACTTTGTCATAATTGACCTGTTATTCGGTTATATTTGGCTATACGCCCGCCAACTAAAAACAGCCAGAGATGATAATCCCTGACTGTCTGCCGCATGCGCCTTTGCGCCTTTTTTGTCCGCCCGGAAGAACCCGATTCAGACCCGGTAGCTCTTCAAATGATTGTTCATAACGGAGACTGCGCTGCATGTCTCTTCCGTCAGGGCGCCGATCTGCTTCATATCCGCATCCATCGCCGACAGCAGCGCGGACACCCTGACGATTTCTCCGCTGTTCTCCCCTGACGCCGCGCCTACGGACAGCATAGCCTCCTGAATGCTTTGCAGCGATTTGGCATACTGCCCCGTGATCTCCCGCAATTGCTCCATTGAATTTCTGATTTCTTCTGACTGGTCGGTAAAATCTCTGGAAACGCCGCCAAATTTTTGGTAATCGGCAAAAATTTTTTCCCGCAGCAGAGACAGCATCTGGTCCGCCAGTTTATGCAGTCCCCCGAGCGCCTCCACAACGTCCTCGCTCATTTTCTGGATCTCATTCGCGGCGTCATTGGTATTACCAGCCAGCTTCCTGATCTCCTCCGCCACGACGGCAAAGCCCTTTCCTGCCTCGCCTGCCCGGGCCGCTTCTATGGAAGCATTCAGCGACAGCAGATTTGTCTGCTCAGAAATATTCAAAATCGTATCCGAAAGCTCCTTGATTTTAAGGGCGGCTTCTGACTTTTCCTTCTCCTTCTGCAGCTTCTGTCCCATAGACTCCATGTCCTCTTTGATCACAGTCAAAGCCGCTTCCGCCGTACCAGTCAGTTCCGCGGAAGATGCATGGATGCTTCCAAGACGGCCGGTATTGTCTGTGACGATAGACACAATATGCTGAATATTTTGAGACGCAAAATCCACCTGTTGCCCGACTGTCTCCACAGACGCCGTGATCTCCTCAGAAGAGGCTACCATAGACTGCATCGTGTCATTTACATTACTGATTCCCGTAACTGAACCCGACACATGTGTATTGATATCGTCCATTTTTGCTTCAATGCTGTCTGTCCCGCCTTTTACCTCTCTGACCGTGGCGCCTGTCTTTTGCAAAAGCCGGTTCAGGCTCTCCGCGATTACCTCTAACTCATCACCGGAAGCGATATCCAGTACCTTCGTCAGATCACCGTCCGACGAAACGACTGCCACGATCTTATCGTTTACCTTTCTGAAATTCCGCCGCATCCTGACTGCCACCAGCAGTGCCGACATAACGGCAAAAAAGATACCGCCCGCCACAGAAATCATCATATTGCGGATCAGCCTCTCCAAAGATACCTGTATGGAGGACGCCTCATAATCTACCGCCACGATTCCAAGTACCTCTCCGTCGCAGCGGATCGGCGCATAACCGCTGTAAAATGTCCCCCATTCATCCGTGAAGGCTTCCCGGGTCACAGACGGGGTTCCCGCCATCGCTTCAAACATAGCATCCTGCGCTTCATAATCCTCCGCATATTCTCCGGGATCCTCCGGATCCGTATCCAAAACAAATTGAAAATTCTGATCGTCCTTCGGCATCAGTGTATAGACATAGGTAACGGAATCCCCTGTAAGAAAAAAACGTAAGGAATCATCCACTGCCAATAGAGCCGCCTCATCTCCCTCCATAGCCGCCTGAAAAGTCCTGCCGTCCACATTTTCCGCCGCTATGACCGCGATTTCCACAACATCGTCCATGCTTTTTTGCCGCAGGAACTGCCCCATCGTAACATAAGAAACGCTCCCCACGATCAATGCAACGGCGATAGACGCTCCCAGAATAAAAAGAAAGAGTTGTGCGGCAATGCTGATTTTCCTCGTTTTCATACTCTGTCTCTCCTCATTTCTGCCTGTTGACAGATTTCTTTCATTTTAACAAATTATCCTCCGCGTATGGACAGCCTTACAAAATTAGCGCTTTTTCTTACAAAATTAGCAGGATAAGACCGTGCAGACAGCAAAATTGAAACCAAAGCGCTGCTATTTTATAATCTGATAGAGAAGCGCTTTTACACAGAACTCGCTGTCCGCATCCGTAATTTCCAGTTCACCGTGATAGCGGTCCACAATATCCCGGATGATCTGCAGTCCCCAGCCATGGGAATGGATGTCCTGCTTGGTGCTCACATACTCGTTTCCTATTTTAAGCCGCGGTTTCTGAAAAGGATTTCTGATCTCCAAATATAAATTATGTCTCTGCACTTTAATTTTGACGAAAACGATTCTTCTGTCCTTTTCCACCTCTTTTGCCGCCTCGATGGCGTTATCCAGCAGATTGCCCAGACAGATGCTGATTTCCTCTCCGTTGGTCTGGCAGTCATGGGGAATTTCCAGTTCCAGATCAAACTGTATGCCGTCCCTGTCGGCAATTTCCGCTTTGTAATTTAAAATACTGTCAAAATAAATATTGCCGCTGGCGGCTACACTTTTTCTGGCCGCCAGAAACTCCATGTTATCCTCATAATAGCTCCGCAGCCCGTCGTAGTTACCTTCTTCCAGCAGAGCCTGCACATAGATATATCTCTGTTTCATATCATGGCGGAACTTACTCAGTTCCATCCACAGCGCCTTACTCTCCTCACACTGCCGCATATAATAATTGCACTGCTCCTGCAGATTCTTTTCACGCATCCGCTTCTCGGTCGCTTCCTTGCCCTTTTCATATAAATAGTAGGAAGCAATATTAATCGTTAACAAAATCGTAATACCCAGCACTACAGAAGCATTTTTGAATACGTCGCTAAGTGGAAACAATCTATCCACCGGAAGAAATACAAACAAAATGATAATGCTTCCAATTGGCACAAATACTGCCTCCAGCCAATCCAATAAACTTATATCTACTGTGCGCTTCTTCATAAACAGTAAAAAGAATTTAAGCAAACAAAAACCTACCAGTTTCGAAGCACTTGAACCGATAAGAAAAAACTCCTGCTCAGTAATTAAATTTTTCTTATAAATTCCTGTAAAATAGAAAGTACAATAAACGATCAATTCCGCACACATTCCGATAATATACAAAAGTACAATTGCATAAATTATATGTTTTGCAGAATCCTGATACAAATAGGTTAACAGTATATATGAACACAGGAAAAAGATTACTAAATTGATCCCTGTATTTCCTGATATATAGGTTGCGCAATTACATATGACAAAATAGCTGCCCCATGCAACAACTTCATATGCAAATTTTCTTTTCTTGGAAGTCAAAGCTCTTTCTGTAAAAATCCGATTTGTACATAAATCAAATATTTCCATTATGACAGTCATTACCAACAACGCAGCCTGCATATCTCAATCCTTCCCCAGCAGTGTTATATAATGCTGTTTTAGCGCCTTTCTGTATTTTTTGCTGATCGGTATCAGCACATCGTTGTCCATCACAATGCTGTCATAATTCCATTCTTTGATAAAATTTAAATTCACATAATAAGAAATCTGTATTCTCACAAATTTCGTCTGAAACCTGGCGATCTCTTTTTCCACCGCGTTCAGTTTTCCATAAAAATAATACTGTTCTTTTATACCATGGATACAGATTTTTCTCCCCATACTCTCAAAATACATAATCTGATGCAGTGGGATACTGTATCTGTGCTTCTGACAGGAAAAGCGGAATCTTTCATATTTTACGGGCAGAACGCGCATCGCTTTCTGCAGCATGCGTTCCATCACAGGCGCCGTCACCGGCTTATCCACAAACGCAAACGGTTGTACTTCAATCATCTGCCTGCAATATTGGTCATAAGCCGAAACGAAAATAAGAAGCGTATCAAAATCTGTTTCCCGGATGATCTTCGCCGCTTCTATCCCGCTTTTTCCTTCCATTTCAATATCCAGAAACAAAATGTCCATATGACCATACATCTGAATTTCCTGTAACAGACTTTCGCTGCTTTCAAAAGTTAAGAGTTCCATATTCAGATGCATCTGGTCGGCGGCTGCCTGTATCATCGACTTTTGCTTCCGTACTTCATCCGGCATATCATCGCAAATGCCAATTCTTATCATATGTATCTGACCCCTTTGGTAACATTTCCAGAATTTCACAATCCCTTTCCCACGACAGGCGGGAATTAATTTTATTTTACTGACTTACCGCGTTAAAGACAAGCATTTTCAAAGCCCGTCACATCTGCACAATGGCAGCCGTCAGCTGCTCTTCTAATTGTGCCAGCCTGTAAAACTGTTCTGCACATATCCGGTTCTCTTTTTGAAGGCTCCTGAATATCCACTGCATCGCCCTGATCTCTTCCCGCAGGATTTCTTTCATTGCACGTCCTTCTTTTTCTTCGCAGACAGAAAAACGGACTGCATATTCAAGCCAATCCGCCTGCAAAATCTTTCTCTGCATCAAATAACTGATATCGTATAAGAATGACAGTTTCCATCTGGACACCGGGTTTTCTGTCAGCCATCCGCAGCACTGTATCACTGCCCGTCCGCCCTCCGCCTCCTTCATATTGCTGCGGATCTGCTCCACACAGCCCCGCACGGCCGCTTCCTCCCGAAGCTGTCCGGTCGTCATTTCTTCTTTCTCGAACGACCGCACTGTCAGATACCCTTTTGCCTCCGGCAGATTCCCCGCGCGAAACCAACGGCGCATTTCCTCTTTCGTGATCCCTCTGGCCGGGATTCCCTCGGAATCCATGCAGTACATCTGTCCCTTCTCCTGATAGACTGCAATATAATGGTCCATATTGGTATACAGATTCGGCAGCAGCAGATATCCCAGCTGTCCCATATCCACCGGCCCTACAAGACATCCGCCTTCCCTGCTCCTCTCCGCGATATAGTCGGACGCATCGTCCCCGTCGATAAAGCGCTCCTTTTTCTGTCTGTACCCCCATACCTGTGCCGCCCGTTCCACGCCGATATTGGGATCGCAATATGTCGTCAATAAGCGGCTGAAGTCTTTTTCCCGCCGGTGTTTCACCCCAAACGGCACTGTTGATGTAATCTCAAACAGTCTGCAGTTGATGCCGTCCTCCTGCACGGTATTCCTAAACGCATAGGAGGCGCAGCAAATTTCATTTCCGCAAAAAACATGGTCTTTTTTCATCTATGATCTCTCTCAGCCTTCTCTTATCAATTTTTCCGTGCGGATTTCTGGGAAGCAGGCCGGAAAACAAAAAGAGTTCATATAAATTCACATATTCCGGCCTCTCCGCTAAAACCTTCCGTATCTCCTGACCCGTCGTTTCGTTTCTCACGGTAACGCAGACGCCTATTTTTTCTCCATATAATGAATCGGCAATTCCCAGGACTGCACATTCCACTACGCCGTCAACAGTTTTTACGATATTCTCAATCTCCGCCTCGCTGATCCGCTTCCCCCTTACCTTAAGCAGACCGTTCAAACGCCCGTAAAAGTAGAGAAAGCCTTCCTCATCGATCGACAGCAGATCACCCGTATGATAAATCCGCATACCGGTCTGCGGGTTCTTTTCAAATCCATGCGCTTCGTTCCAATAGCCTTCCATCACATTCGGGCCTTCCACGATCAGCTCTCCAATGGCATCCCCGGGCTTCTCCTTGAAAAGACGCACCTGTACGCCGTCCAGCGGCAGACCGCAGGAGCCTGCCATCACTTTATCCTCACGTCCCCTTGGCATAATCGCGACTCTCTTACATTCCGTAACGCCATACATCGGAATCAGTTCCACAGACGGAAATATCTCCCGCAGACGCCCGAGCAGCTCCACAGACAGGTATTCCCCGGTAAAGGTCATGCAGCGCAGATGCGGCAGCCGCACCCTTTCCCAAAAGCCCAGACGAAGAAGTGCGTTCGCCACTGACGCAATGGTCGGATAAACCGTGATTTCCCACCGATGTAAATATTGGGGAATCATCTGCATCATCTCTGTCCGCACAAGAAACAGCCGCGCCCCGCTCCATAACGATAAAAAAATCTGATAAAGCCCATAATCAAATTCCAAAGGAAGACTGCACAGGACTTTATCAGATTCATGATATTCAAGTCTTGAAAGGATACTGCTGCAACAAAATATAATCTGTTTGTGGCAGGCAAACACGCCTTTCTTTTCTCCGGTAGAACCAGACGTATAAAGAATATAGGCGCCCGCCGATTCCGGTATCTTGGCTCTCCCGCATTCTTCCCCGGCTCCCGTATCTGCCTCATGAACCGCGGAAGGATCCAAAACCAGAGAAGGGGCGCAATCTGCAATCCTATTTGCCGTCTCCTTTGTACCGCTCAAATCGGAAACCGGAACAAATATCATCCCTCCGGCCAGACAGGCTAATATCGCTTCTATCGTTCTGCCATCGGTATGGTTCCTGACCAGTACCCGGTCGCCCCTGCGCGCCCCGCGCCGCTTCAAATATGCCAGAAACCCCATGGCGCCCTCATGAAGCTGCGCATATGTATAATTCCGTTTTTGATCTGTCAGTACAATCTTCTGTTCCGACAGATGCCGCTCAATCAAAGCCGCATACAACATTGCTCATCTTCCCTCCGGCTCTGCCATTATCGTCCTGCTCTTATACTTGCGCGCCTTTTTCACAATGGAATAAATGCCCTCTGCAATCTCCCGGCTGACAGCCGCCTCTGTTGCCGCTTCTTCTTCCGTTTTCCCGTCCTCATACAATAAAAGAACGGCGTCTACCTTTTCCGGTGTTAAGTCCGGAGCCATTGTCTGCGCGCGCGCAATCTCTTCATCTGTAAAATCCCTTGGCGCAAGTATTGGGCCCCGGTTGATGATCCAGTATGCAAGATCCTCCGCATCTGTCTGCCCCTCCCAGAAACCTGCGGAAGCCTCCTGTTCCATGACATCCGGCGCAGTTCCCACCGCCTTAGCAATTTCCCTCACTTCCGTCTTATACAAATGTGCCAGCGGTTTGAAATTTGCCAGATTATCACCAAATGTCAGGAAAAAACCAAGCATCTTTTCCGTCTTATTCGTTGTTCCCGCAATCAGAAACCCCTTGTCCTGATAACAGGAGAGAACGGCCGAACGCAGAGAACATTTGGCCTTGGCGGGATCCAGCAGCGTATCCAGCCGAAACAGGCCGTTTTCCTCGCCTTCTTCCAAAGCCCCGATCAAAATCCGGTTTATATTTTCCAGATGTATTTCCGCCAGATGGACACCCAGCTGCGCCGCCAGCGCCGCGGCCTGTCTGTGAAACTTCTCTTCCATCTCTGACTGCAGTACGATAAACAGCCTGACTCTTTCTTTTCCCAGAACCCTGCAGCACAATCTTGCCGTCACATCGGAATCCAGTCCGCCGGAAACCGGGACAACGACCGTTTCATCATCCTGTACATACTCTCTTATAAATTTTTCAATCTTTGCTATTTCCGCTTTGATCAGCATCTTCTCTACCTCATATTGTCGTTTTCATGATAGAAAGCTCTTCTTTTAAAATCTGACGGTCAATCCCATACATCTCTGCCAGCCCATGGTAAATCGTCTCCACTTTTTGCCATTCGATGCCTTCCGCCTGCTTTTGCAGCCTATCCCGCCATGCGGCCCGACAGTCGCAGACATAAGCTGCAAGCCGCCCGGCCGCCTCCGCAGACGGTTCCTCACGGTACGCGTCCAACAGACTGATCACATCCTTTTGACAATTCCCGCAAGTACCCGGCGACGCAAAAATATGCGACCTGTCCTCCCCAAAATAGTCTTTATACCAGGAAATCTGAATCTGTTCCAGCATTTCCTCGGGAAATCTGGATAAAACCTCCGCCAGCGCCCAGAGAGAAACACATTGATACCAGCCCCTTTGATACATTGCTTCCAACAACGTCCCATGCTTGACATGATACGGAAACAATACGACACTGTCCGCTCCCTGTGCAAAGGCTTTTTGTACCGAGCTGACCGCTTCCCCGATAGACGCTCTCTCGCTTAAAAACGGAATGCCGACTGCAATATTGGCTGTTACCTTTGCTCCGGCCCGGTGAATCAAACGCGCCGCCCTTTCGAAAGAAGCCGTATCCGTACCTTTGTTGATACAATTTCTTAAAATCCAGTCATTTCCGGATTCATAACCGATTTCCACATACGTCTCTGCCGACGGCATCATATCTTTTAAAAATTCCAGTCCTTCCCCGCTTACGGAGTCTGCTCTCGTCTCAATAATAAAGCGTCTGGCTTTTACATCTTTCAGAATAATCTTCAGCTTTTCCCGCAGCTCCCGGGGAACTTCCCTCTCGTCCAGCATACTGCCGCTTGGCGTCAGCAGAAAATCCTCAAATTCCCACGGAAGCCTTTGGACGAGACTGCGCAGCTCATCCAGCATCCGTTCCTGCTCTATGACACCGTCGCCCTTGCCATAATTGCACATCGTGCAGCCTCCGCCCGCATCGTGCATACATCCTCTTGTAAGGAACCACAGGTCGCAGAGCAGCCCGCCGTTTGCGCGCTCAATCCGGTAATGTGTCCGTTCATCCCGTGGCATCCTGGGACGCCTGTCATAAATTTTCTTTGTGATCTTCTTCAAAACCTGATTGTCTTTCGCTGTATGCATCACGTCCACCAGTTTTCCCGTCCAGATATTCACACAAGCTGCCAATACTGTGAAACAGTCTGCTGAAATCATCTTCCAGGGGATCAAACCTGATCTGAAATCTGTCTTCCAGCTCAACCTGCAGGATTACCAGATCAATCGAATCCAGACCCAAATCATCCCGCAGAAGCGCAGATGCCGGCATCTCTCCCGCGGATTCTTTCTGCTGTCTGCGCAAAACCTCCCTGATTACCGAAACTGTTTCCTCAAGTATTTGTATCTTCATGCTTTTTCCATTCCAAATCCATTATTTTCCATTTTTCTTTCTCTCTATTATACAACAAAATCCGCGGCATCTCCATAGTTAAAAACAAAGTGGCAGCCTCCTGCAGAGAATAAGCCCCCGTGTTATAAAATATGAGATAATCCCCTGTCTCAATGCGGTCATCCGTATATTCCCTCGCCAAAATATCGTTGGCGGAGCAGAGCGAACCGCAGACCCTGTACTGACAGGGTCCCGTCCCTTTTTTTCTGGTAACGCTTTCCATATAGGGCTGCCTTTGGCCACAGATATTCCCATAATAATTGAGATGATGGCTTCCTCCGCGGACAAGCAGCAATGTCCTGTCCTCCCGCTGTTTGCAGTCAAAAACCTGTGTAATATACCGTCCCGCATTTGCCGCCATGCCACGGCCGCACTCATATACGACCCGGTAGTCTGCGGAAAGTTCTTTCACAAAAGCAAACATACAGTCCGCCGCTTCCTCAAATTCTTCCGTCCTGTCACTGGCAAAAAGCGGAATCCCAATGCCGCCGCCTATCTGTATCTCTTCCGGCGATATCTCTTCCGCTTCCAGACGGCGCAGCTCTTCCCGCAGCTTCGCAATATCTCTCCTCACCTGGCGCGGGCAGCTGCGCTGCGTCCCCGCATAATACTGGATTCCTGTAATCTTTACATGACCGGATGCCTTTGCGGATGTTACCACTTCCCTGATCTCTTCCACATTCATGCCAAACTGATCGCCGCTGCTCAGCCGCAGCAGCGCTTCCACGGGGCCTGCAGCCGTCCTACGCAGTTCCTCCGCCTGCCTTTTGGAATCCAGAATGATTCTGCCCACCCCGGCTTCGAGCGCAAACGTAAGATTCGCTCCCGTCCTCCACACCCCGCTGTAGACGAGCCTGTCCGCCGCGATACCGTGCTGCAGGCAGTACCGCAGCTCCCCTTCCGTAGAAACCTCGATCAAATCCGCCGTCTGCGCTGCCGCCTCCACCAAATCATAATTTGCTTTCGCACAATAGCACAGCCTTACGTCCGCGCCCAGACACCTTTTGAGTTCCTCCCCATTTTCGGCAATCCTCTGTGTATCATACAGATAGAGCGGAAGGCCGTACCGCTCTTCCAGCCGCCGTATCTCCCCGTAGACCGGTTTTTTTCCGTATGCCTTATAGTCCATAAATCGATATTTCATCTATGATTTCCTTCCATATCGCATGCTCGATCTCCGGAAGCAGACGGATTTCACCCGTTTCCGCCGCCTTCAGCATCCCGCTCTGCAGCTCCCGCAGTCTTCTCTCGTCTCCATATGCACCCATCGCCTGCCTGCCCAGATGCCAGGCTTTCTCTGTCTGCTGGATACAATTGATGACTCCGTACCAAAGGGCGATCCGTCTGCTGGATAAATCAGCATAACTCGTAAAAGACTCTCTTTTCAGGGTAGAAGCAGCGGCTTTTGCGGCAATTTCCTGATGAAACGCCAGGCCCGCTCTCCATATTTCCCCCGGGTCCTCCCCTCTCCCATGCACGCCGTCACTCTCACATACGCTGACCGCAGTCCCATTTTCTGCACGGAATAATCCCTCCAGCTCCGGCTGCGTATAAAGCACCGCCGGAAAACCATGCGGATCCGTAACCGCATAGACGGACTCCTCCTCCCGGCTGATGTAAAAAAAGCGGTTTCCCCCATGATAATACATTGCATCCGGCCTCTGCACCACCGACTCCAACGTAACCGGGCCATAGACAATGCAGCCGTCGTCATGCAGTCTTTCCATCACCCGGGATTTACCTGCCGTCAGTTTTCCTTCCAGATTTATCTGCCTGGCGATGCCGAGAACGGCTGTCTCCACATCCGCCGCCGGGAGATACCAGCTATACCCGTCCGTCCCATTGCAGAAGCCAAAGCACCGCTTTCCCATGGCGTCTAAATGTCTGATTTCCCCATATCCCTTCTGCAGAAACAGCATCTGCATCGCCGCTGCAAAGCTATCGATATATTTCCCTGTATATTGCATTGCTCTTACCTGAATTTAACTTCATATTGCTGCGGATTGTCGCGGAGAATTTTCTCCCACTTTTTGTCGCTTCCCTCGAACCGGCATTTGATAAACGTACAATGCTCAAAAATTTCCGCGTCGACATCTTTATTATTGCAAAACGTCACCTTGATAAAGCAGCACCCTCTAAAATTACTGTTTTCCAGCCCGCAGCCCGAAAACTCCGCCTCTTCAATCGTACTGTCCGCCAGACTGGCCAGAGCCATATCACAGCCGCGGAAAATCGTATAATTAAAATTGGACGCCCCGAAAAAGGCGTTTCCAAAATTACAGTTTTCAAAGCAGCTATAGCTTGAGAGCAGACCCGGCCCGTTGCAGTTTTCAAAAACCACATCGGTAAAATGCGCATAGGTCAGCTCGGCGTCTTTCAAAATCGTATCCCGGCAGGAGGAATACTGCATCACGGATTTTGTCAGGTCAATTGTGCTCATATCACTCTTATCGAGCATGCAGCATGTCCATACGCTCTCCGAGGCATGGCAGCCCAGAAGATTGGAATTTTGGAGATTCACAAGCCGTAACTGCGCCTTATATAAAACGGCTTCCGCCAGGACACAGCTCTCCATATCTACATATTGAAAGGAAGCCTCCGTCAGGTTTACACCGCCCATCACGCACCCATGCATCCGCACATTTCTCAGATCAGCCTTCTGCATGTTCGCCCCTTTAAGCAGCGCCGCGTCCATCCGCATATGGGAAAAATGAATTTCTTCCGCAAACGCATTGACAAAAGACGAGGATGACAGATCAAGAAAAAACGCGCCCTGCATGCCATTCCAGATATCCGCTTTTTCTCTCTCCTTCATTCCCTTTTTATTTACGGTCACAGACAGCGTCCTGAAATAATTTTTATTACAGCCCCTGTATTTTTCCGGTATTTCCGACCCTGTCGGCACATCATGAAAGCAAATTTTATGCAGCGTCGAGTTTTCAAAACTGCTATATCTGAAATCCCCCTCCGCTATTTCATAAAAATCAATCTGGCTCAGTTTGCAGCCGATAAAATTCACACGGCTGAGCATACTTTTATGAATTTCCACATTGACCAGAACCGCGTTTTCAAAAGCGCTTCCCCGCAGATCGGCCTCCACGAAATTGCTTCCCGTCACATCGACGTCGGACCAAATCATCTCCGTCATCAGACAGTTTGCAAAGACTGAGTTGCCAAGCGCGCAGTCGCGCATATCCGCATTGTAAAAATTACAGTCGGCAAACTTCGATAACGCCAGATTGCTGCCGACCATTTTGATTCTTGCGAATATCACGCCGGAAAATGCAGAGGCCCGGAACGAACAATTCTCAAAACGGACGTTGTAAAAGTCCACATCATTGAGCTTTGCCGCCGGATAAAACAGTTCGACTCTCGGGAGCGTAACGAGACAGCGGACAGAACTGTAAAAACGCAGCAGGAAAAACAGATATAAAATGTCCCTGTTTCCTGTCTCTGCCTTAGACTGCTGCCGAAATTCCCTATTGTCCTCTCGGACTTGTTTGTCCTGCCGGACCTGCAGCACATCCCTGTAATCCGACAGCAGCGCATAAATTTCGAGAAAGTCGTCCATATCCATATTTTTCTCAATATACCGCTCATATCTTTGGATTGTCGGATAAACGCTGCGATACCATCCATTGTCCTATGCGTCGTCCCGCTCCACATTCTGGATAATCGCCATTTTTTCTATGTATCCGGCAGCTATCATAACGCGCTGGCGGATATCCTGCCCGCTGTGAAAACCGGCCGATTTATCGAGAAAGGCCAGGATAAACTTCTCCCATTCCGAAAACTTTATGACAAACTTCTCCGCATCAAACGACCAGATGACTTTCTCCGCTTCTGCATCGTTACCCGCTTCCGCCTCTTTGCCGATTTCCAAAAACGCCGCCAGACTTTTCTTCTCTTCCCTCAATTTTACATAGTTGTCAATGAAGACACTCCACACACTGTCCATACGTTTCCAGCGCTGCGCCGTCTCCCGTCCAAGACTGTCCAGAATCGTCTGTGCGGTTTTGCCGATATACTCGTCGATATTGACACACTGATACAGAAAGTAAATAGACAGGATCATCAGAATAACAACCGCCACGATACCCGCGTACAAAAAAGAATCATACGGCGGACTGCCCTCGCCGCCACTTGCATTTTGGTAAAGGATCAGATAACAGGATACGCCGACAAACATAACCGAGTACCACATGAGCACCCTGATTTTCTCCTGCCGGTATTCCCTGATCACCCTGGCATAATAAGGCTTTTCATCAATTGTCCGGTCCAGGGCGTCCTTTAGAAATACATAGCTCGTCATCAGCGTGCCAAAGACCGCCACCATTGTGGACACAATGACCGGCCACACAAGCTCCCACGACGCCGCGCTGTATTCTCCCGCCGTAAAATGGCAGTATAACGTTCTCACAGCCTGTATCAGTACCGCCCCAATACAGACACCGCCTATGATGAGCCATTTCTTTATTTTTTTCCCGACTTTTTCTTTTGTCAAATTCCCTGTGCTCCGCTATTTCCAAATTTATCCAATATAGAGATATTATAGCTATCTGCCTGTGACAAGTCAACAACTCCGCCCCGGACGGGCACGTAAAGTCCGTCTGCGTCACAAGATCCCGGGACAGCACATACGGACTATTAGAAAATGCAGTCTTTTCTACTAGGAGCACGAACAGAAATTTATGCCTGGCAGGTACAGAGAAACCGGCGTGACCTCCGCCACGCCGGTTTTACCGGGAACTTTTCTTTACTTCCTTATGGGTGTCCGCCAAAAACAAACCCTTTGTTTTATCATAAATCAAGTATGAAACCAGATAAGAATAAACCTCAAAAATATATTCAACTTTACTTGCCGAAAAAAGATGTCTTTATCAAAATAGTATTCTCGGAATGTCCACAGTGATAGCGAGCATCGGATTGTGTCAGACACATTCCCAATTACGAATCTTTTTGAGATAAAGATAGAATAACATCAACCAGTATGTTATAATTTTTGCGTTGCTCACCGAAACCTGGCAGCAGGAAGGAGGTGTCGGCGTTGGATATTTTCATTTCTTTTTTTATCGCTGTTGCGGCTGGTGTAGCTTGCCACTATATCATCAAATGGTTAGACAGCAATGACAAGAGCAACAAATAACCTACTGGGTGCTTTGCCAGTATAAAAGTAAAGAAGAATCCCTAAACTGTACTGCAATACAGTTTAGGGATTCGTTCTTTCGTCAACGTGGACTTTTCATTTCTTTTTGCCTATTGGCATTATAGCATATGCAAAAATGCTTTTCAATATGCTTTTTTTTTTCTAAAATTTTTATCCTTATCTGGTATCAATCAAGTTCAAAACCAGCATAGAAACTATGACAGACGGCTGGCAAAATTACTGCTCAGTAAAATGGAACTGCCAAGCCTTATATTCACCCATAACAGATGGGACGGGATACCCCACGTGCATGAGCGCCGCTCCGCTGTGCAGCCCTCCTGTCTCCCCGCACTGATAAACCGCATCCGGCTTTATTCCTCTGAGCCGCACATAGTCTGTCGGCGCATTTCCGTGTTGATCAAGGGTAACGATACTCAAAACCACCTTTCTCTTATCTTTGCTCACAAAAGCCCACGCTGCTGCCTCCGTATCTTTTCCTGGTGTATGGAGCCGATAGTAATCTCCGCTGCGAACCAGCTTCTCATCTTTCTTATAGATTCTGATTTGATCCCTGACCACTTCTTTTTCTTCTTCCGTAAGCAGGTTTAAATCCAGTTCATAGCCGAATGTTCCCGCCATCGCCACGATGCCTCTTGTCTTAAGGTCCACGCACCGCCCCGTCTGATGATTTGGAACAGCAGACACATGGGAGCCCATGGTTTCCGGCGGGTAGCAGTAACTCGTCCCGTGCTGAATGCGGATGCGCTCAATGGCATCTGTATCATCACTGCACCAAATCTGTGGAGTGTAGTAGAGCATTCCCATGTCGAATCTTCCTCCTCCGCCAGCGCATCCCTCGATGAGCATATCCGGATAGCGTTGATTCAACCGTTCGAGAAAATCATAGACTCCGAGCACATATTCATACATGATCTTCCCGAAATTCTGATAGCCCTCAACCACAGTGAACACGTCACAGATGCTCCGGTTCATATCCATCTTAATGTATTCCACATTCGCCGAGTCGATTACTTTGGCAATACTGTCAAAGATATAGTCCACGACTTCCTTCCGCGAGAAATCAAGCACAAGCTGGCTGCGGCATCTCACCGGTCTTTTTCCGGGTATCACAAACGCCCAGTCCGGATGTTCCCGATACAGGGAACTGTCCTCGTTGACCATCTCCGGCTCGATCCAGAGTCCGAATTTCATTCCCATGTCATTGACTGCTCTGGAAATCCTCAAGAGCGGACCGCCCAGCTTTTCCTCATTGACCGTCCAGTCGCCGAGCCCGCTGTAATCCGTATTTCTTTTTCCGAACCACCCATCGTCCAGTACAAACAGTTCGATTCCCAGTTCCGCCGCCTGACGCGCGATTTCAATGATCTTATCGCCATCGAAATCAAAATAAGTCGCCTCCCAGTTATTTGCCAGAATCGGACGCGTGGCATTCCTGTATCTGCCCCGGCATACGTGAGCGCGGATCAGTTCATGGTAAATATGCGACAGCCTCTCCAAGCCGTCCGCCGTATAGGCAAGCGCCGTCTCCGGGCTATAGAATTCTTCACCAGGTTTCAACGGATAGTCAAACATCTCATCCAAAACTCCCATCTGGAACCTCGTCTGACCAAACTGATCTTTCTCTGCCTCAAAAGAAAAATTACCACTGTAGAGGAACGCCATCCCATAACAGGAACCATGTTCTTCCGTTGTCTCTTCATCCGCAAGAATGAAAAACGGGTTGTGCTGATGGCTTGACATCCCCCTGCGGCTGCCAAACTTCTGATTTCCATAGATCACAGGAATCCGCTCCAGGTTTCTCTCCATCGTATGCCTGCCAAAAAAATGAAGGAGCTCATAATTTCCATTCAGGAAATCAATACAGGCGCTGAATACTTTGTTGAGATAAACCGTCTGTTTTCCTCTGTTGCATAGGACTGTACTCCTGGTGATCACATCCAGAGCCGGCAGCACTCCGTAGCGCAGGGTAACTTCCAGCCCCAGCCGTTCATCGGTCAGGACAATTTCAGCCGTATATGCCTCTTCCTCGTCCGCATAGACGGCAGGAAGCCCCGGGATACTGTATTTCCCTGATTTCTTCGCAAAATCCTTAAATCTCAGGTCGGCGCCGAAGACTCCGCGCGAATCCCGGACGTTGAATGCCGGGCTCCGGAAGTCGCCGTTACCGTAGCAGGGATATTCAAGAGGAAAATAATCCGCAGAAAACGTCCTGTCATCTCCCGCCTCATAAGGATTTCCGGAAAATCCCCGGTCCGCGGGGGCAAGCAGAAAGCTCATGTCCCCTTCTGCCCGCGGTCCGTAATATAAATGAAGCAGGAAACCCATTTCATTGATGCCCATCTGATAAGTTGTGTTCTTTGTCTGCAGTGTAATGAGTTTCATAGGCACCCCTTTCTATTTTCCTCCTGTCATTGCCACACCCTCAATAAACTGTTTCTGGAAGATCAGATACAGGATGACCATCGGCAGCATCGCGAACAGGGAACCTGCCATCAGCACCGGATAGTTTGTGCTGGACAGACTGTTCAGCGTGGAGAGTCCGGCTGAAAGTGTGGTGGAATTGATATTTGTATTTGCAACCAGCGGCCACATCAGGTCTGCGTAAGAGAACACAGCCGTAAACACGGTCAGCGCCGCTACCGATGATTTCGTCAGTGGGAACATGACCTTCGTAAATATCTGCCAGCGGTTGCAGCCGTCAAGATAAGCCGCCTCTGCGATCTCATCCGGAATACCCATATAAGCCTGCCGCAGGAAAAACGTACCGAACGCACTCACCAGTCCCGGAAATACAAGGGAAAAGATCGTATCGGTAAGCCCTAAACCCGCCACCATCTCATACTGCGGAATGATAAATATCTGTCCCGGGATCATCTGCTGAATGATGACAAGCGTAAACAGGATGTTCTTTCCTTTAAAGTTCAGTTTTGCAAAGGCATAACCTGCCATAGAGCTGAAGATTACCGCACACAGTACGCGGAAAAGGATCATAAACCCTGTATTCAGGTAGAGATGCCCGAACGGCAGGAGGTCAAATACTTTCGTAAAGGAAGAGAAATCCCAGCTCCCCGGCAGGATCGTCGGCGGCACCTGAAGCACTTCCGCATTTGTCTTCACAGCTGTGAGTACCATCCAGATAAACGGGAACACCATGACCAGCGCTCCTATGATCAGGACGATGTAGATCAGCACGGTTGACAATGTGTTTTTCTTTTTCATCTCATTCGCCCTCCTATACTTCGTAGTTGACCCATTTCTTCTGCCCTGCGAACTGAAGCGCCGTGATAATACCGATCAGGAGCACGGTCGCAATAACAATAGCCGACGCATATCCCTTGTCTCCTTTGATAAATGATTCACGGTAGAACAGATAGATCAGTGACTGTGATTTGCTCAGCGCCGGGTTGCCCTCACCGATCATCATATAGATCAAATCGTATACTTTAAGAGAAGCCATCAGACGCATGATCAGCACAACAAACAAGGTCGGCGACACCATGGGCAGTGTAATATAACGGAACTGCTGCAGCTTCGTACATCCGTCAAGACTTGCCGCCTCATAATAGCTTTTAGAAATATTCTGGATGCCAGAGAGCAGAAGTACCGCGTCATACCCGATGGTGCTCCAGATCGCCACAATCGCCACTGTAGGGATAACCAGATTCGGATCCGTAATCCATCCCGCATTGAGATGGAATACCGTATTGATGATTCCGTACTCGGAGTTGAACATCCATTTCCATACCATAGCGACCGCAGCCGGAGCCACGACCATGGGCAGGAAAAATACGGCGCGGAAAAATACTTTTCCTTTGATCTTCGCATTCAGCAGGATCGCGACGATCAGCGCCTGAAATACACCTACCGGCACGGTCAGGATACAGAAATAAACCGTATTCCAGGCCGCCTGCCAGAACTCGCTGCTGCCAAACATTTTCGCATAGCTCTTAAGTCCGGTGAACGAACGTCCGCCGAACACCCCGCTTTTGCAGAAACTCAAAATAATCGTATCAATAAACGGGTATACATTCAAAATGATCAGTCCGATAATGGTGGGCGCTATCATCAGATAGCCCCACACATCATCCTGACCAAGCCTTTTCGTTTTCTTCATCAGAAGTTCCCCCTTTGACTCTTACTGATCCGCAATCGCCTGTGTCACCTTGTCCTGTATCTGCCAAATGCCTTCCTCTACGGTAAGCGTTCCCGCGTAGACGTCGAGCATTGTCTGCTCTACTTCCGGCTCCCATACGCGGCGGGAAGCGTTGTTGACATATTTGATGCTGTAATCGAACTGCTCAATCAGATTTCCTACATTCACCTCGTATCCCTGATCCGCAAAGGACTGTACCCATGTATCCTCAAGACCGTTGTACGCCGGGATGGCAACGCCGGACTCTCCCTGAATCCGCTGTCCCTCCTCTGAGCCTAAGAACGCAAGAAAATCCATAGCGATATCATGGTTCGCGCCCTCTGCTCCTGTTGCGTATCATACACTGTTGGAGATAACGGCGCGTCCGTCCCCTTCTACCGGGTTCGGGCATTTTGGCAGGACCGCCACATCCCATTTACCATTCATATCCGGATAAGTTGCGCACAGATTCGCGAGATCCCAGTTGCCGGCATAGTACATTGCACCCTGCCCGGAGAAGAACATCTCAGCCGCCCCTGTATTCGCAAACTGTTCCTGTGTCGGACACCAGTTGTTCTCCTGAAGACCCACATAATATTTAACAGCATCGGATGTCGCCGGTTCTGTGTACATTGCCTTAGAACCGTCATCACTTAAGATCTGTCCGCCGTTCTGGTATACGAAATTCCAGTAGCCGATCTGGTCGTGAGAATATGCCATATACCCGTATTTACCGGTATTGTCATAGATTGTCAAAGAAGCGTTCTCAAGGTCATTCCATGTCCAGTCCGGCGTTGGGTAAGTCACACCTGCTTTATCAAAAATTTCTTTGTTATATAAAAGCGCTACCGTATCTTTATCCTTCGGCACGCCATAGATCTTGCCGTCGCTGCCTTTTGCATTTTCTATGGCAGTCTCAGCGTAGTTTGCTTCATCCACGATACCCGTGCAGTCCGCAAGGATTCCCGCATCCGCATAGGTATACATCTGGTTTGTATGCATCCAGAAGATATCCGGCAGGGAATTGCTCTTTGCCGCAGCTTCAAGCTTCGTCCAGTACTCGTCCCAGCCTGACGCCTGTACTTCAATCGTCACATCCGGATGATCCTCCATATAGGCTTCCGCAATGGCTTCCATACCGCTCTTCTGACCAGAATCCCAGATCATAAACACAAGATGGCCGCCCCCTCCGTTGCTTCCGCCTGATCCGCCACAGGCAGAAAGTCCCAGTATAAGCGCTCCCGCCATTGATGCCGCAAGCGCTTTTTTCCACAACTTATTCATCTCATAATCCTCCTTTGGCACAGGATTTTCATGTAAAACATATTGTACAATCCTGCTCTTTCATTCAGCAGACGGCCGTTTCTGCTCTGTTTTATTCCAACATGTCAGTGTACTATTATTTTATCAACAGAGTTTTGTACCCACCATAGCCGCATGAACGCAATTTTATACCAAAATGCACCAGAGTAAAAAATACTATCATAGCTGTGCATTTTGGTATATACTTAGAAGAAAAGGAGGGCATGCATCATGAAACCCGGATTGTTTTATCTGTTTCCAAATGAAAATTTTCTTGACCTGAACCCTTACCAGTGCGGATATGCAGACAATATAGCCGGAGCTTCTTTCGGGCCGTGCACGAGGAATCATTATCTCTTCCACTATGTCATTTCCGGTTCCGGAAGGCTTGCCGCCGATGATGAAAACGGGGTGGAGCACAACTTCCACATCCACAGCGGACAGGGCTTTATGATATTTCCGTTTCAGGTGACAACTTACTACACAGGTAAAGAGCACCCGTGGGAATACGTGTGGATCGAATTTGACGGCGTCTATGCCGCCAGTATTGTCGAGAAGGCAGGACTGTCCATCGCCTCTCCCATCTATAAGCCTTCAGACAAAGTAATCGCCAATACGCTGATGGAGACACTGATGGATATGGCGCGCGAGTGTGACCGCACGCCGTATTATAAGATTTCAAAGCTATACCTTTTTGCAGACTGTCTGATCCGCGCGGCCGGGAATACGTACGCCGCCCTTCACTCGGACGGGAGCCTGTCGGACTACTATCTGCAGACGGCATTCCTTTATATTGAAAAGAATTTTATGAATGATATCTCTGTGAAATCCATTGCCGCCCGGTGCAACATCCACAGGAACCAGCTTCTGAAGCTGTTTAAAGAGCGAATCGGACAGGGTCCGCAGGAATATCTGATCAAATACCGGATGTCAAGAGCAGCGCAGCTTCTTCTCACCACGCAGCTCGCTATAGGAGAAATCGCGGCGGCTGTCGGGTACGCAAACCAGCTCCATTTTTCACGGGCGTTTAAGAATGTATATGGAAGATCACCGAAATACTTCAGAGAGGAAAAGCAGGTGTGACGTAACATATTATATTGCAAATGACACCAGTACAACATAAACTAAGTTCCTGGTAGATTCGTTTTCAGTGAATCTTACTTTATCAACGTTTGTGGTTATGCTTATAAGTCAAAAACTTATGATTCGTTATACCGGAAACGGTTTGGAAAGGACTTTTTCATCAAATTCACAGAAAATTTACAATGTCAACGCCGAAGAGAACATGCAGATTTATGGCGCTGAAAAAGAAAAAGACAGACTCCTGATGTGACGCATAAAAAAGGAGCCTGTCTGCCAGACTCCTTTTTCCCGTACAAAGATTAAACTGTAATCAGCTCATACTGGCGCGAACCATAGCCAAGCGCCTCAGCGACCTCTATCGTATGCACGCCGTTGCGTGACTCGATGCGTTCCAGCAGATGATCTCTGCCTGGATCGTCGGATGCATACACCAAATCAAGACATGCCTGGTCGATGGCAACCGGGTCCGTAGAAGCCAGTATGCCGATATCGGCCATACAGGGATCTTCCGCTACCGCACAACAGTCACAGTCCACCGACATGTTTTTCATAACATTTATATAGACGATATTCCCTTTGAAATACTCTACGACGGATAACGCGGCATCCGCCATCGCGCCCAGAAATGAATCGTGGTCCGACGTCCAGAAATTCTCCGGATTTCCTACGCCATGGATATAACCCTTTCCGTAGGAGGATGCCACACCGATGGAAAGCTGCTTCAGCGCACCGCCATATCCGCCCATCGGATGTCCCTTGAAATGGGAAAGCACCAGCATCGAATCATAGTTGGCAATATTCTTTCCCACATAGTTTTTCTTGATACATTTACCTCCCGGAATATCCAGTTCCAGATCCGGGCCTTCCCCGTCCAGCAGATCAACCTTAAAATTCCTGCTCCATCCATGCTTTTCCAGCGTCTGCAAATGTTTCTCCGTTGTATTTCTGGAGCCCTCATAGGCTGTATTACATTCTACTACCGTACCCTTTACATAATCCACCATCGGTTTGAAAAACTCTGGTTTCAGAAAGTTCTGATTTCCTTCTTCACCGGAATGCAGCTTTACCGCTACTTTTCCTCCCAGCACTTTTCCGGTGCGCTGGTATAACTCAACTAACTTTTCCGGCTCCATCTGCTTCGTAAAATATACCTTGGGTTTCATTGCCGCCTCCTTCTTTTCTACCGCAAACACGCGGTGCACAGTGGACAGTACTTGATTTTTCTTTGCGGCTATTATATCATCCTTACAAATATTATGCAATTTATTTTATGCCGGGCAGTAACCGAAAAAACCGCTTCCCAATGTTCATTCATTCGTTTGTCGTGAGTCTTTTGCACAAACAGCGCATTCACACCAGTCCCCACATACCTCCCAGCCAATAGGCCGCGCCCAAAAGCCAGCTTGTAAAGATCCCATACAGGATGACGGGCCCGGCGATCGTAAAGATCTTGCAGCCGATACCGAACACCTGTCCCTCTTTTTTAAACTCAATCGCCGGCGCCGCCACAGAATTGGCAAAACCTGTAATCGGAACCAGCGCCCCGGCGCCGCCCCATTTGGTGATCTGCGGATAAATATTGAAACCTGTCAGAATAACACTGCACAGTACAAGGAGCAATGAGCACCAGCTTCCCGCCGTCTGTTTGTCCATGCCAAGGCCGTTCATACAGTAATTGAGAATGCCTTGTCCGACCGTGCAGATAATGCCTCCCGTCACAAAGGCTTTTACCATTAAAATCCATAAATTATGGGTAGGCGTTACTTCCTTTACATATTGCTGATACTGTTTTTTCTTTTCCTCTTCCATTTTATCATCCTCCGAATAAATACATCTTTTCATAAAAGTAGAGCAGAGAACCTGCCATCCTGCCAAGCGCCATGGCAAGCACCGCCACACCCAGACCATGGCGGAAACCAATCCGTCTGGCAAAAATAGGTATACTGTCCAGCATTTCCGCAATTGCCATGGCAAGACAGCCAACAAAAATTCCCGCAAATCCGCCATAAAGCACAAGCAATACCTGTCCTGCTGCCATTCCCCAATGCATCTGCGGCTCAAATACACTTACAATATCTCCCACAGCCGTTCCCAGAATTACCATCGTTTCATAGAGCATTACCTTTCGTCCGGTGTGTGTTCTGCCCGCAAAGCGGGGAATCAGCCCCACTGCCAGAAGGACTGTGAAAACGCCGCCTGCCGTAATCATTCCCGCACTGAAGCCGAACACTGCCAAAAATATCCTTCTAAGAAGCATCAATCGTTTTTCCTTCCCTGTCTGCCGTCTCAATCAGCGTATCGTCCACATCCTTCTCATAAATCCTCATTTCCACTTCAATGGGCGTCGGATCCGTCGTAATACGCCTGCCTCCAATATGATTGAAGAACAAAGTAATGCCAATGACAAGCCCAAGGGAATATGCGATCTCCAATGCGGTAAAACCGCCCGACTTCTGCCCTGTCACCAACTCATAGATTCTGCTGAATACATCATGGATGCCAATGTCGTTATGAAACGCCATAATCGTAAAAGCAGTCCCGAAAAAGCTGATCATAGCCACAAACAACACCTTCAGCCATACGATCATTCCCTTTTTTTCCGGTATTTTTACAAACTTGATCAATGTGTCCATCTCGCCCACATTTTCTACCGTAATTCCCTTTTCCAGTCCCTGAATCAGCTCGATCAGCCTGAGATTACTGATCACCGCCCGCTTTTTTTCCCCTTCCCGAAACTGGTATACCTTCAGGGCTTTTGTCTTTGCCAGCAGATGCGTATCGCTGCAGGCAGCGGAAGCAATATCTTTGAAAAATACTTCCTCCTTCTGCACTTCCGCATTCCGTTTCGGTTTGATATACACCACTTTATTATCCATACGTTCCGCTTCTTTTGCTTCCTTTTTGCCATTTAGTATGCTGGTATTTTCAAAAAATATTCGTATGAAAAAAAGACGGCGGCCTGCCCAATGCTTTCCATTGCAGCCTGCCGCCGGTATCTTTCCATTTTATTTATACTTTTTTCAAGGTATTGGGGAAAACGTCTCCTTCCTATGCGCCAGTATCTTCCTTACACCCGGTAATAAAGTCTGCCCTCTTCCACAATCTCCATCCGGCCGCCGCGCAGCTCTACAATCGTCACCGCACAGTTTTGCTGGGGAATGCCGTCCCAGAATGCTGACAACGGACGTTCCTCAATATAGCGGATAAAGCAGCGGATAAAAGCGCCATGAACCGCCAGCAGTACATTTTCACATGTATTCTGCAGCGGAAACAAAACTGACTCCGCAAAATCTCCCGCACGCCTGATCACCTGGGAAAAGTCTTCTCCGTCCTTTGCCCGGTAATCTCCCGGACTGCTGATAAAATTGTGCATCGGATTTTCCTCACAACAGGCGGCCTCCCGGATCAGCGTACCCTCATATCTGCCAAAGCTCATCTCCCGCAGCCGTTCATCCACAATCACCGGAATATCCCTGTGCCGCTTCATGATTTCCGCTGTTTTTCGCGCACGCTGCAAAGGACTTGTATAAATTAAATCAAAAGGTATATCCCGCATCGCCTCCGCTGTGATTTCCGCCAGCTCGATGCCATAGGCATTGAGAGGGATGTCCACGCCTCCCTGCATTCTGCCTTCCTTATTCCAATCCGTTTCTCCGTGTCTGATCAGATATATTTTCATATGCCTTCCTCTTTTGTAGCGAACCGATATTCTTTTCTCATTGTACTGATTTTTATTTCATTTGGCAAGTCCGCGCATCCTAAGCAATATCCTTTTTTCCAGCCGGCTGACCTGGACCTGACTGATTCCCATCTGCTTTGCCACCTCCATCTGTGTCTTATCATCAAAGTACCTGAGCGCAATCAGTTTTTTCTCATCCTCCGTTAAGCCGGAAAGCAACTGTTCCAGCAGCATATGATTCAGCACTTTCTCATTTTCATCTTTGCCGGAAGGCAGCCTGTCAACCATATAAATCTCATTTCCATCGCTCTGGTACACGGATTTATAAATAGACTCCACCTCCACATTAGCCTCCATAGCCGCCACGATATCTTCTACCGATATTCCGGTCATCTCGCTGATTTCCGAAATGGCAGCCTCTCTGCCAAGCTGTTTTGAAACCTGTTCCGCCGCCTGCCTGATTTTAAAACCGTTTTCTTTCAGTGTCCTTGATACCTTCACCATACCGTCGTCCCGCAGAAATCTTTTGATTTCACCCGCAATCATCGGAACTGCATAAGTGGAAAATTTTACCTCATATGATAAATCAAATTTATCGATGGCCTTCATCAGACCGATGCTGCCGATCTGGAATAAATCCTCCGCATCATATCCCCTTCCCAGAAAACGTTTTACGATATGATGCACCAAACCCAGATTTTTCTCTACCAGTACTTCTCTTGCCTCCTTATCTCCGGCCTGTGCCTGTCTCAGCAGTACTGCGGTCTCTTCCATAGGCTATTCCTCATACAGCGCAATCGGCACACCCGACATCTTTTTTTTCATCGTGACGATCGTACCTTCGCCCGGTTTGGACTGTACCTGCAGATCATCCATGAAGGCTTCCATAAAGGAGAATCCCATGCCGGAACGGTCGAGCTCCGGCTTCGTCGTATAAAGGGGCTCCATCGCTTTCTCTACATTCTCAATCCCCTTACCCATATCCTGTATTTCAATATGTAACAAATCATCCCGCAGAATACAATGCAGGACGATTTTCCCTTCCGCCTCCTCATAGCCGTGAATAATGGCATTCGTTACCGCCTCGGAGACAGCGGTCTTTACATCCGCAATTTCTTCCAGCGTAGGGTTCAGCGGCGTGATAAAGGCCGCCACCGCGACTCTGGCAAATGCTTCATTGGTGGAAATAGCGTCAAATTCCATATAAATTTCGTTATTCATCCGTATCCTCCTGTCTACTCTATAACGTTCAGAACTTTTTTCAGTCCTGATATCTGTATGATTCTTTTGATCTGCCTGTCCGCATTGACGGCATAGACTTTCCCGCCGAAACAGGAAATCTTTTTATAACGTCCCACGACAACGCCTACGCCCGAACTGTCCATAAAACGCGTCTCTTCAAAATCAAAAACGATATTCTTAACCGGTTCTCTGAGAATCAGCAAATCCGCCTTTTCACTCAAAATTTCCGCCTGATGATGATCCAGCTCTTTCGGCATCCGTATCATCAGATAATTTTCAATCATATGAAATCTTTCTTCCATAACTTCCTCCTTATTTCCTTTTGGGCGCCCGTGCGCATAAAAAAAGGACACCGCCCATCAGGGTTATGTCCTCTTTCGTATCTTAACCGTTTCCGGCTTTATCCTGCGTTCAGATTATTCAAATAGCTGCGCGATCTTCTTGCTTTTTCCGTTCCCGGAAATTTTTCCACCACAAGACTGTATACTTCGATCGCTTCTTCCCGATCGCCGTTCTGTCGGTAAGCGTTGCCCAGGTTATAGAGAATATCTCCGTTCTCCGCATCATACGATGCCGCCTTCAGAAAATCTGCGATCGCCTCCTCATACATTTCTTTCTGGTAGGAATCCATTCCCGATTTATAATAGGACTCGGCAATCGATGGACCCGCCTGGTCAAGCAATATCTTATACAATGACTGAAAATGCTCCGACTCCACTTCAGAAGCCCTTGCCGGATCGATCCTTTCCAACGACTGACCCACCCGGTCCGCATCCTGCGGATTCTCCATATACACGCTGACTGCCTGCAGCAGATCGTCCACCACTTCCAGCGTTCCGTCCGTTCCCGCATAATTATCCAAATCCTGTTTCAGCTTTTCATTTTCTTCCGTGAGCCGTTTCGTCTCCTGCTCCATCTCCTCAATGGCGCTTGTCTTTTTATCCAACTGTTCGCTGACGCTGCGCAGTTCATCCTGTGCCTCACTGTTGGAAGAGCTTACCCTTGCCGGAAGAATCAGAAAACATGCCGCCGCTACGCCGATCGCAATGCCGATTCCAATATTCAGTACCGTGGAAACGCTTTTATTTTCCTTGTTGTTTATAGGCTGGATAATCGTCTCGTTACCGCTCTGGTACATAATCACGTCATCCGCAAGACTATTTTTCCTTTTTGCACCCGCTTTTGGATTTTCCGCCGTTTCCAGCATCGCCTCCACTTCTTTGCGGTATCTGCGCGTAGTCGTATTGCCGGTGTCAATCCGGCTGCACTTATCTAACTCCTTTTTTGCTTTTTCCCATTCTTCCGCCTTCATATACAGAAGCGCCAGAAGCTGGTGCGCCCTGATATATCTGGGGTTCAAAGACAATACTTTTTTTAACTGGATCACCGCCAGATCCAGGCTGTCCTGCTGACAGTATCCAAGCGCCAGATTATATTTTTTAATCGTCTGGTTAATGGTTTCCAACCGGCTGGGATTGTCCTGAATCATATTGATATAATCGTCCGCGATGTTCTTTTTGGAGCGCAGATTCTTACTGATGACCCACTCGCTCAGTCCCTTTACCACTTCGCCCATCTCAAAATACACAAGACCCAGCAGATTTCTTGCCTCTACATTATTCTTATTAAATTTTAAGCTTTGCCGCAAACTGGTAACCGCACCGGACAAGTCCCGCACACCTGCTTTCTCCAGTCCTTCATTATAGAAGAAATTGGAGGTAAACATAATCTTTTTATAAAGAGCCACATCCGCTCCGCAGCCCGTACAGAAATCTTTCTCCGATAACTGGCACCCGCAGTTATAACAAATCATGCAGTACCTCTATTCTAATCTAATGCTCCATTTTCTACTTTAGCTTCCTTCATCATACCTACCAGTACATCAGCCACATCCGTAAGATCCTGATTGTAGATTGCGTCCTCGGCATCCTCTACTTCCAGACTGGGATGGAATTTTTTTAATTCCTCTTCAAAATTAATCATACTGATCCCTCTTTATATATCCCCTGATCTCTCCTGCGAGATACAGGGAACCTGCAATATATATCCTGTCCTCCGGCCGTCTGATCCGCAGCGCTTCTTCCAGCGCGCCCGCAGCATCCGAAAACACGGCAGTATGCTCCGCACCTGCACCGCGGAATGCCTCTTCCAATACCTGACCGGAAAGACCTCTCGTATTCAAAATTTCCGTCAAAAAAACGGTGTCAAACAATTCCGACCGCATCAATAGCCCGATCATTTCCCGATACTGCTTATCCTGCACGGCAGAAAAGAGAAGAAAGCGCCTGCCCGTACATCCGTCCGGCCTGACCGCATCCAGAAACGCAGTGACACCGTCCCTGTTGTGCGCGCCGTCTACATACACCCCCGGCAGTATTTCCTCCATTCTGCATTCCCAGCGAGCCTCCCGCATACCGTCCAGCAGCGCTTCTTTACTGACAGGCAGCTGACCTGACAATACATCCAGCGCGCGCAACGCCAAAGCCGCATTCTCTGCCTGATAAGGGGCACAGGTGGAAAGCAGACACCTAATATATCCATAATAACGAGTATTAAAAGAAAAAGCAATGAAATTTTTGTGAAACTCCAAATTTCGTACGTCGAATTTCGACACAGGAAATACCGGACAGGAGAGGCTTTCCGCCCTCTCTCTTATGACACGGGAGGCCTCTGCCTTTCTGTCTGCAAAAACCACCGGCACATTTTTTTGTATAATTCCGGCTTTTTCTCCCGCAATCTCTGCAATGGTGCCGCCAAGATATTCCATATGGTCCAGCCCCACTTCTGTTATCACACACAGATTTTTACATCTGACGGAATTTGTCGCATCCAGCCGCCCGCCGAGCCCTGTTTCCAGCAATATGACTTCCGCCTGTTCCGCCTCAAAATATAAAAGCGCCATAAAAAAAAGCAGTTCAAAAAAAGAAGGCTTATATCCTTCTCCGTGCACATCGTCGGCGGCAACACTTTTTACCTTTTCCAGGTACCGAACAAAGTCCCGTTTTCCAATCAATTCCCCATTGATGCGGAAACGCTCCCGCATTGTCACTAAGTGCGGCGATGTAAACATCCCCGTTCTGTATCCGGCTTTTTGTAAAACAGACGACAAATAGGCACAAACGGAACCTTTTCCGTTTGTGCCTGCAATATGAATCACAGTTTTCTCTTTGCATGGATCTCCGAGCCTTTGCACAAAGGCTCGGGTATCCTCTATCTTGTTCTTTTTTGTAAACTTCGGAATCTCAAGAAGATACGCTTCCGCTTCCTCATATTTCATATCCGCTACTCTGCTTTGACCAGTCCCTGAAAAGGTTCCGACACAATCTCTCCATTCAGGCACTTATAGGTAGCATACTGCGTGCCGCCCGCCGACTGCTTACTATAGCCGTTAATGCCCAGAATAACCCCTTTGTTGGTCATACCTTCCGCATTGATCTTGGCTCCCCTTCCCATCTCAATCCGATTCTGGCACTGTGCCATCTCATCTTTTATGTCATCCAGCTGCCTGAAATATTCATCCTTCTTGCCGTTTAATATCAGCAGACTGCCGCTGGCTGTTTCACCCTGGAACTGCTTCTGCTTGATCATGAAATTCATTTTTTCCAGAATATCTTCCAGTTTCTTCTGAATCTCTTTCTCCTGTTCCGCACACTTGGCGTATTTATCCATCGTTTCCTGCTCATAGCCCGCATATACAATTGTCTTTACTTCCGCGGCATTCCCCAGATTAAATGCGTCCACGCCGTGCAGCGCAAAAACTTTGCCGCCTATGATACTGCCCCGTTTCCCTTTTACTACAACTCTGTTGCCTGCAGTAACATTGGCGTTCAAAATATAATTTGCTTCGATGTTTGCCTCCGCAGTCACTTCGCACTGCTCAATAAAATTGGCAAACACATTGCCTCTGGCACGGACTCTGCCTTTCATGTTGCCTTGTACGCCTCGTTTCAGCACGATATCGCCGCCGGCAAAAAGTTCAGCGCTCTCTACTGTGCCCTCAATCGTCAGATTCCGTCCTGCACGAATCAAAACGCCCGCGCTGACGTTTCCGCTTATGACAACATCTCCGAAAAATTCAATCCTCCCGGTGCTCAAATCCACATCACCCGGCACCTCATGCACCGTCCGGATATCAATATTGCCGTTTTTCAGTTCTATCTTCCCCGCTACTTTGGCAAAATACAGGCTTTCCCGCCGTTCCACGCTCATACCGCGCAACGGCTGCAGTTCTTTCACAGGCTTGCTCTGCAGAATCTGTCCGTCCACCATGTAGCCGTCTTCTCCGGCAACCGCCGCATGGTACTCCGCAAGCAGATCACCCGCTTTTACACTCTGCAGCATATTCATACTGCCGTAATCCACGGAGCCATCCTCCCGGATTACCGGACCTGTAGCCGAATTGTCCAGAGAAAACAGATATTCGTAATAGCCATCCTGGCCTTCAATTACCTCTTTTCCTTTCGCTACCAGTATCTCCCGGTCATACACACCTTTTTTAGACATGGCAACCAGACGCGGCATCAGATATCCTGTTGTCACGCCCTCCGCACGAAGCATATCCAGAAGTGCATCTACCTTGTGCTTTCCGCCTCCAGAAGGTTCCGCCAAATACATCCACGCTTCCATCCGGTCATCAGATACACGGACATACGACTTCTCCTGAATTTTGCTTCCATGTAAGAATCTTTTTTTCAGTTCCCCCAGTTGTTCCCGGGTTAGTGTTAAAATCTCTTCAGCCATGGAATCATCCCTCTATATTAAGTATCGCTTATTTTTGCAATTGTTGCAAGCGATTTTCCACCTGTTCCATCATTTGGGTGTATTTTTTTTGTTTTTCCCGCTCTTCTTCTATTTTAGCAGCAGGAGCCCGGGAAATAAACTTCTCGTTGGTAAGCATACCGGCGCAGCGCGCAAGCTCGCCGGCAAGTCTTTTCTTTTCTTTTTCCAGACGTTCGATCTCCTGACGGATATCAACCAGCTCCGCAAAAGGAATATAAATCACAGCGTCCGCCGTAACGACAGACACAGCGTCGTCCGCTATGCCGCTCTTATCCTCCTGCACGGCTACTTCAGAAGCATATGCCAGAGAAGCAAAGAACAGTCGCCCCTGGGTAAAAATTTTTCTACTCTCTTCCCTGGGACTGACAACATAGACTTTTGCTTTTCTGCCGGGCGACACATTCATTTCCGTACGCACATTACGGATTCCTCTGACCGCCTCTTTGATCGCTTCAATTTCTCTTTCTTCTTTTGTAAACTCCCATGCTTCCTTGTATACAGGCCATGGAGAAATCATAATGGATTCCTCTTCATCCTGCAGATTACAGTAAATCTCCTCCGTAATAAACGGCATATAGGGATGCAGCAGTTTCAATGCCTGCAAAAGCACTGTCCGCAGCGTCCACAATCCCGCGTTCCGGCTCTGCTCATCGTCACTGCCGTACAGTCTTGGTTTTACCATTTCAATATACCAGTCGCAGAATTCATCCCAGATAAAATCATACACCTTCTGCACTGCAATGCCCAGTTCAAAATGCTCCATATGCTCCGTTACTTCTTTTACAAGCGTATTGAACCTTGACAAAATCCACTGGTCCACCGGCTGCAGCTGCGCCGGCTGCTTGCTTCCGACCCGGCTGTCTTTCATATTCATCATAATGAACCGCGACGCATTCCATATCTTATTGGCAAAATTGCGGCTGGCTTCTACTTTCTCATAATAGAAACGCATATCATTTCCCGGCGCATTGCCCGTCACCAGTGTCAGACGCAGCGCGTCCGCCCCATACTTCTCTATGATCTCCAAAGGATCAATGCCGTTCCCAAGCGATTTGGACATCTTACGTCCCTGGGAATCCCGGACAAGTCCGTGGAACAGTACGGTTTTAAAGGGTTTCTCTCCCATCTGCTCATAACCGGAGAAGATCATGCGGATTACCCAGAAAAATATAATATCATAGCCCGTCACAAGAACATCCGTCGGATAAAAATATGCCAGATCCTCCGTCTGCTTTGGCCATCCCAACGTAGAAAACGGCCATAGCGCTGAAGAAAACCAAGTATCCAGCGTATCCGGGTCCTGTGTGAAATGGCCGCAGCCGCACTGCGGGCAGGCGTCAGGAAGCTGCCGCGCCACCACGACTTCTCCGCAATGGTCACAATAGTAAGCCGGAATCCGGTGCCCCCACCAAAGCTGCCGGGAAATACACCAGTCACGGATATTGTCTGTCCAATTGAAATAAATCTTCTCCATGCGCTCCGGCACAAGCCTGATCTCACCCTTTTTCACTGCCTCTACCGCCGGCCTAATCAGCTCGTCCATCTTTACAAACCACTGCTTCTTGATCATCGGCTCAATCGTAGCGCCGCATCTATCATGGGTGCCTACATTGTGGGAATATGCCTCTATGCGCACCAAAAGACCCATCCGGTCAAGTTCCTCCACGATCTGCCTTCTCGCCTCATAACGGTCCAGACCCTGGAACCTGCCGCCGTTTTCATTTACGGTGGCATCGTCATTGAATATATTCACTTCCGGCAGACCATGTCTCTTCCCCACTTCAAAATCATTGGGGTCATGGGCCGGTGTAATCTTTACAACTCCCGTGCCAAACTCCATATCCACATAAGCGTCGGCAACGATCGGAATCTCCCGGTTAACAATCGGCAGCATGACCTTTCTGCCGATCAGAGAACGGTATCTTTCATCCGCCGGATTGACCGCAACCGCCGTATCGCCTAACATCGTCTCCGGGCGTGTCGTAGCAAATTCCAGAAACTGCGTGGCGCTCACACTGCCGTCCTCTTCTACCAGCGGGTATTTAATGTGCCAAAAATGTCCGGCCTGCTCTTCATACTCTACCTCGGCGTCGGAAATGGAGGTATTACATACCGGACACCAGTTGATAATACGGCTGCCTTTGTAAATCCAGCCTTTTTCATGCATCCTGCAGAATACTTCCGTCACGGCCTGATTGCAGCCCTCGTCCATGGTAAAGCGTTCTCTGTCCCAGTCGCAGGAAGAACCCAGCTTTTTCAATTGTCCGATAATTCTGTCGCCATATTCCCGTTTCCAGGCCCATGCTCTTTCCAAAAAGCCTTCCCGGCCCAGCGCCTGTTTGTCTATCCCTTCTTCTTTTAATTTTTCGGTGATCTTCACTTCCGTCGCAATGCTGGCATGATCTGTTCCCGGCTGCCACAATGCATTATATCCCTGCATCCGCTTAAACCGGATCAGAATGTCCTGCATCGTCTCGTCAAGAGCATGTCCCATATGGAGCTGCCCGGTTATATTGGGCGGCGGAATCACAATTGTAAACGGTTTTTTCGTCCTGTCCGCTTCCGCGTGAAAATATTTTTTATCCAGCCATTTCTGATACAATCTGTCCTCGATGCCCTGCGGGTCATATGTCTTCGCAAGCTCCCTGCTCATAGCAAACCTCCTGTTTTATCCGTATAAAATTGATACGCGCCGTCACATCCGGTACCCTCTGCCCCGGAAAGGCGGACTATAAAAACACCCTCTACCAACTGTACATTGATAAAGGGCGAAGTCCGCGGTACCACCTTTTTTATTACTTTGATCCGTTAACGGGGATAGGGCGTGAAACCCTACTGTCGCCAACTCGTTCAGGCTCCCGGTTCCAAAGCTACCTTCCATGATTTCCGCTTTAAGCTGCCTTACAGCCAACGGACCGCTCTCTCTGTCAATGGAAATCCATGTACTCCTCTTTGTCATTACCTTTTCATTTATGCAAAATTACTTGCCTAAAATGATATCTATTTTTAACAGGTTTGTCAATAGACAATCTGTTCGAGTTTTTGCATTTTTGCGAAGCCCGGTATGGTTAAAATTTCAGTAACAGCACACTGACAAAAGCGGCAGCGTCATACAAAACACCGTCCCGGCGCCGCCCTTTGGCCGATAAGCGCCAATCAGGTACAGACACTCTCCAAAGCGCCGCATATAAATCCGGCACCTCCATTCTCTTGCGTCCGTCCCGTCCCAGACCGCCGCCCAAACCACGCTGCCAGCGCCATTTCGCTTTATGCTTCTTATTTCCATACGCACAATCCTCTCCCGCAGCAGAAAGTCCGGTAATCTGCCGAATCTGTCCGTCCCGCTGCCGCAGTAATACAACGCTGCCCTCACAACGCGCCCCATCTCCCATTTATCCGCGCTGTGCACGCGCTGCCGCACAAACGGCGCATAAAGGTCCGAATGTTCCGGTATGACAGTCCGGCATTTCTCCTCTCCTTCCTCCCAGGCCTCCTTTTCCCTGCAGCAGGCCACCCTGGCTCTGAAATACCCGTCAATCTTTCCTATCATACTCTCCTGTATTTCTACAATACCGCAGCCAGTCATCGTCAGACATACCCAAAGCAGCAGTACCGTCTGCAATATGTTCCGTTTCATAATGCTTCCCCTCTTTTGTGCGCTCTCCGACCGTTCCGGCTGACAACCCTGTCCAAGCCGTACTTCTGCACTTCTTACTTCTTCTGTCATTTGCAGATTGACATTCAGTGAATGTCAATATTCCTTGTCATAATAGCATACCATAAGATAAATGACAAGCAGTGAATGTCAATTTATGCAGGAGGATTCTCATCTTATGTTTATCAACAAATCATCTGACGGAAAAAACAACATCTGCGGAGATAAAATTGCCAGACTCAGAATCCAGTCGGGAATTTCGCAGCGGGCGCTGGCTGATAAATTTCAGATTGCCGGACTTGATATTGATAAAAACGCCATACAACGAATCGAGTCCGGCAAAAGATTTGTGACAGATATCGAACTAAAGGTTATGGCGGCAGTGTTGGAAATTACGGTGGATGCGCTGCTGGAATAGCCCAGCTATTCCAGTTCGCTCAATCCCGTGTATAACTGATAATATCTTCCTTTCTGTTCCAGCAGCACGTCATGATCGCCCCGCTCGATAATCTCACCGTTTTCCAACACCATAATCGCATTGGCATTGCGCACGGTGGAAAGCCTGTGGGCAATGACCAGCGTAGTGCGTTCCGCCATCAGCCGGTCCATACCATGTTCGATATGCTTCTCCGTCCTCGTATCCACAGAACTGGTCGCCTCATCTAAAATCAGAATCGGCGCCCGGGAAACTGCAGCACGGGCAATATTTAAAAGCTGTCTCTGCCCCTGGCTCAGATTTGCACCATCGCCTTCCAGCACCGTATCATACCCATGTTCCAGGCGCATAATAAAGGAATGCGCGCTGGCTGTTTTCGCCGCCTGGATAACCTCCTCATCGGTAGCGTCCAGACGGCCGTAACGAATATTTTCCATCACTGTGCCTGCAAACAGATGGGTGTCCTGCAGCACCATCGCCACATGGCTGCGCAGAGAATCCCGGCTGATATCCATGACGTCCACGCCGTCAATGGTAATGCTGCCGCTCTCAATATCGTAAAAACGGTTAATCAGATTGGTAATGGTCGTTTTACCGGCGCCTGTTGAACCTACAAAGGCTATTTTCTGTCCCGGCTTTGCGTATAACGTAATGTGCTTTAAAATCGTCTTGTCAGGATCGTAACCAAACGTCACATCCTGCAGAACGATTTCCGCATGAAAATCAGGATTTTCCCGTTTAAAAGCATATTTTTCATTGCCGGAAGGCACATTCCATAACCATTTTCCATCTTTTTCTCCAATAGTAAGCGCCAAAGCAGAGTCCTCCGCCTCCTGCGTCTCATCCATAACTGCAAAAACACGCTCCGCGCCCGCCAGTGCGGAAAAGATCGTATTCATCTGCATCGAGAGCTCATTGATGGGGCGGCTGAACTGTCGGGAATAGTTGACAAATACGGTCAGGCCCCCGATATCAAATCCTCTGAGCACACAGAGAATGCCGCCGACCACTGCAGTCAATGTATAATTAATCTGGCTCATGTTTCCCATAACAGGCCCCATCATACCGCCAAAAAACTGAGCGCCCAACTGTTTTGCCTGCAGTTCCTTATTATAACGCTCGAATGCTTCCACCGCCTTGTCCTCATGACAGAAAACCTTGACCACTTTCTGTCCGGTAACCGTTTCCTCCACATAGCCGTTAAGCGCGCCCAGAGCTTCCTGCTGCGCCTGGTAATATTTGCGGCTACGCCTGGCGACACTCTGTCCCGCTTTCAGCATCAGCGGCAGCATCACGACTGTGACTAAAGTCAGCCAGATATTGGTGTACAACATCAGCAAAAACGTACCGACAATGCTGATTACACCCAATAGGATCTGCACCAGCGTCTGATTGAGCATCTCTCCCACCGCATCGACGTCATTGGTAAATCGGCTCATAATATCGCCATGGTTATGGCTGTCAAAATATCTGACCGGCAGTTTCTGCGTCTTGGCAAAAAGGTCACCACGCAGTCTCTGCAGCGCATCCTGCGCCACTGTAATCATAATCCGCGCCTGCAGATACTGGGACACGATACCGGCCGCAAAAATCAGCAGCATCACAAATACGGCTTTGGCAAGAAAGGCAATGCTGCCCGCGCCCGAAGTCAGGCCATTGATAACAGGCCGCAGCATATAAGAACCTGCCAGTGAGGAAACTGCCGTAACTACCACGCAGAAAAATACAATCGCCAGTCTGCCTTTATCATGCTCCAGATAAGAAGCCAGTCTTTTTATGGTCCGCCTTGTATGCTGTGGTTTCCCAAACGCCCGCATCCCCTTGTTTCTTCCCGGTCCCGGCATTACGCAATCGCCTCCTTTTCCATTTGGGATTCATAGATCTCCCTGTATGTCGCACACTGGGCCAGCATTTCTTCATGGCTTCCCATCCCTGAAATTCTGCCTTCCTCCATCACGATAATGTGATCCGCTTCCATCACGGAAGTAATGCGCTGGGCAATGATAATCTTTGTCGTCTCCCGCAGCGATCCCGAAAAGCTCTTTCTGATTTCAGCTTCCGTAGCCGTATCGACCGCACTGGTGCTGTCGTCCAGTATCAGTATTTTAGGTCGTTTCAACAACGCTCTGGCGATACACAGCCTCTGTTTTTGTCCGCCCGACACATTTACGCCGCCCTGGCTGAGATTTGTCTCATAGCCTTCCGGAAAAGAAGAGATAAAACCGGCGGCCTGCGCGGCGGATGCCGCTGCTTCCATTGTATCCTGATCCGCGCTCTCATCACCCCAGCGCAGGTTTTCCGCGATGCTTCCCGAAAAGAGCACATTTTTCTGCAATACCATACCCACGCTGTCACGCAGATGCCGCAGCGAATAGTCCTTTACATTGATACCGTCTATATAAACTCCGCCGCTGTCCGTATCATACAAGCGCGGAATCAACTGTACCAGACTCGTTTTTCCGCACCCGGTCGAACCGATGATGCCGACTGTCTCCCCCGCCTCAATCTTAAATGAGATATCTGACAAAACCTTTTCCGCATTGTCTTTATAATAAGAAAAAGACACATTCCTAAATTCTACCGTTCCCTTTGTAATAACCGCATCCTTCCTGGCGGAATATGCATCCGTCAGATCCACTTCCGTGTCCAGCACCTCCGTAATACGCCTTAGGCTGGCAACCGCACGGCTGCTCTGCAGCAGCACCATAGCTAGTATCATCAGCGACATCAATACCTGTACAATGTATGTGGTAAACGCTGTCAGATCCCCGATCGGCATCGTTCCCGCAAGCACCTGGCGGCCTCCCGTCCATACGACAGCCAGTGTCGTCACGTTCATGGCCAGCATCATAATCGGCATATTTAAAATAACCACCCGAAACGCACGAAGTCCCGACTGTTTCAGGTCTTCGTTGGAAGCGGCAAACTTCTCCTCCTCAAAGCTGCCTCTCACAAAAGACTTGATAATACGAACATTGGTCAACGCCTCCTGAATACGGGAGTTGAGCGCGTCTATTTTCTTCTGCATTATTTCAAACCGCGGAAACGCCACTTTAATCACCATGCCTATCGCCAGCGCCAGCGCGGGAATGACAATCAATAAGATCAACGCCAGACTGGGATTCATAATAAATGCCATGATGACCGCCCCCATCAGCATACCCGGCGCCCGCAGCAGCAGTTTCAGGCCGATCAATATCACATTCTGCACCTGGGTAATATCATTTGTCAGCCTGGTTACCAGAGAGCCTGTGCTGAATGCGTCTATATTCCGAAAGGAAAAGCTCTGTACTTTTTGGAACACATCGCTGCGCAAATCTCCTGCAAACCCGATCGCCGCCCTGGCCGCAAAATACGCGCCGCCAATACCGCCCGCCATCATGACCAGTGCGGTCACCAGCATAACGATACCCATTCCCATTATGTAAGGGATATCATGTCTCACAGCGCCGATATTGATAATATCCGCCATGAAGGCAGGCAGCAGCACTTCGCCAAGCACCTCTGTCAACATTAGGACGGGACATAGCACAAACGACTTCCAATATGGTTTTACATACTTTACATACCGTTTCATAGATACCTCCACATTTCTATCTTTTTCCATTGTGCGTCTGAATTCCTATTTTACGTGTATTTTTTCCGTTCGTCAATCTGGTATGGTTAAAAATATCTTAATTGGCTATTTATAGTATGCCACTTTCGCTATACGATAGTTCCAATCAAAAAAAGAAAGAAGGAAACTCTTATGAAAAACAAAAAAGCCTTTCAGATCGCCTCTACAGGACTGATGGCCGCATTATCGTATGTGGTATTTACTTTTTTACAGATCAAAATCACGCTGCCCGGCGGAGACGCCACTTCCATTCATCTGGGAAACGCAGTATGCGTCCTTGGCGCCCTGATTCTCGGCGGATTTTACGGAGGGCTTGGAGGAGCCGTCGGCATGGCCATCGGCGATCTGCTTGATCCTGTCTATGTAATCTATGTGCCGAAGACACTGGTTCTGAAACTGTGCATTGGTATGATCACGGGACTGGTCGCCCACCGGTTTGGCCATATTACCCATTCCGATGACCGCAGGCATATTTTCCGCTGGACAATACTGGCAGGCGCTGCCGGCCTTCTGTTTAACGCCGTGTTCGACCCGCTGTTCGGCTATTATTATAAGCTGCTCATTCTGGGAAAACCCGCGGCGGAACTGGCGCTCGTATACAATGTGGCCTCCTCGGCCTTTAACGCCGCCGCCTCTCTCATAACCGCTACGATCATTTACATGGCTCTGCTCCCCGCCCTGAAGAAATCAGGATTATTCATCAAGCTATAGCTGTGCGCTGGCGCGGCAGGCAGCCATCGCCTGTTTGTCTCTGACCACGGAAATCAAGTTTTCGTTTATTGGAACAAATAGATTGAGGAGCGTTCCATTGTGAAGGATATTAGAAACTCTTCGTGTCCCGCCCTCTGCCAGCAGTTTCCGGACACGGATGTCCGGAAAAGGCCGCCCGCGCCCGGACGGCGCGTTAGGGTCGTCTGCGTTAAAATTCCATAACCTTTTCGGGACACTTAGAGTTTCTTATATCCGTAACCTGGAACACGAATCAAATATTTGTGCGCAATAACGAAAACTTGATTTCCGTGCGCCCTGACAAGCGGCTGCGGGCCCCCGCCAAAGCCGGCCGCAGAGTCTTTCACGGTTCATCAGGCATAACGACAGCCGCGATAAAATAAATCAAAACCGCCATGCCAAAACTGAAAAAAATAAACAAAATCCAAAGAAGCCTGATCACCGTAGGATCAATGTTCAGATATTCCCCGATACCGCCGCACACACCGCACAGCATCTTCTTCGTCCTGCTCCGCACCAGTTTCTTATAATCATTTCCCATTTTCATTTCCTCCATTCTCATAAAATGTAATCGTTACCGTTCCCATACCGCAGGCCAGATTCATCGTCTGGTCCGCACTGTTATCCAGCCAATGGTCAAAAAGTATATCCGGGGCATCCATTCCTTCTATTATAATATCGCCCATGGCGCCTTCTGTCTTGTAATTGAAATCCTTCTCCGCGCCCTCGATCGCCATCGTAACGGCTCCCATGCCGCATTCCGCCTGCACGTCTCCCCGTACCCGGCCCTGCCAGGAAAATTCCCCCATCCCGGTTTCAATGACCAGATCGGTCACATCCCCGTCCGCAATCTCCATTGCACCCGAACCTACCGTCAGTACGGCACTGTTCGCCCGCAGATCACGGATCGAAAACACGCCCGCGCCTGCTTCCAGAAAAAACGCATCCGCAGATAACTCTTCTCCATACAAAGCGCCGCCGCCAATTGTGATTTCCATCTCATCCGGCTGTGCATACGCAGGAATATAGAGTGTCATGCTGCTTTTCCCGCCGAACACAGCTCCGTCCGCCTCCACGCGCAGGACTGCCCCTTCCCTGTCACACCGCAGAGTTTCCATGTTTTTTGCCGCTATCCCATAGAAATCCTCCTGTGTCCTGACGACTGTCACTTCGCACTGTGCCGCTTCTATGCAGACTTCTGCCACCTCGTCAAAGCGGGCAATTTCCATATCTTCATAAAAGGGCCGGATATCTGCGGTACGCTCTGTCAATCCATAGGCTTTCTGCCGCAAAATCTGTCCCGCCGACACGTATCCTCCGAACACACTTCCCATGACGACGCTTGCCAGCCCCATTCCAGCCAATCCGCCAATCACTGTCAAAGAGATTTTCCAAAACCGGTTCATTTCGATACACCCGCCTTTCTCCTGCCATGAAACGGCCCCCGGCACAGATTGACAAATGCTTTAAACAGAGCAATACTGCATTTCAGCAATGCCCAGCCAAACAGCAGCATGAGCAGCGCACCAACCGCTGCCAGCAGCAGTCCGGCCCCAAACAATACCGCCGCTCCCGCAGGCACTGCAAACACCTTGCCGATACCTATCACCGCCACGCAAATGCCGCCGGCAAACAATACGGCGCCCACAGCGAACAACGCCGCGATCACCGCCGCCGCCGCAATAAGCAGTCCGATCACCGCTGCTGCAAGCGCTATGGCAAGCGGCACACAAACCGGAGCCAGAAAAATGCAGAGAAGCGCAAGCGCAAGCAGCTTCCACCCGTTCACACGACGCTCCTTTGCTTTGCCCGTATCCCTGTTCTCTTCCCATTCCACATCCTGTTTTTTAGCAGGACACTGCTTATCCTCTCCGGCTGAAAACCCCTGTTCCGTAAACTCGCCGTTCTCCAGTTTTCCTTCCATACCGTTTCTGATGCTTTCCGCCAGTTTTTCGGGACTCTCCCATTCTGCCAGCACTTTCTGCTCGTTTTCCACTCCTGCATCATCCAGATAGTCATTATAATACTGCAGCGCCGCTTCTCTCTCCTCCTCGGAAACCGCAAAGAGCGCACCGCGGAGCTCATTCATGAATTCCTTACGATTCATTTGCCAATTCCTCCCTGAAAAATTCCGGTAATTTTTGCCGCATACCGGGACCACTCTCCCTCATACAGATTCAACTGCAGCCGCCCCCTTTCCGTTATCTTATAATACCGTCTGTTTCTGCCTCCGTACTCTTTGTCATATACTTCCAGACACTGGTCCTTCTGCAGCCTGCGCAGCACCGGATATAGGGTTGACTCCGACACTTCAATGGCGCCCCTGACCTCCTGGGTGATCTTATACCCGTATGTCCCCTCCATCTCTCTGGATACCACAGCCAGCACGATCGCATCTAACAGCGCCGCCCCTGTATTAAATACCATTTCCATACTCCTTTCCGGTTATATTATATAGAGTATAATATTGTATTTTCTAATACTATATATCATATAATATTATTTGTCAACAAATATTTAATCTCCTGCGCTTCCCTGAAATGCTCTTTTGACCGGTGTGTGAATGTTCTGTTTGTACAAATTCCCGGCAGCATTTTGTTTGTGAAAAAATGGGGAAACCCGAATTTTCTTGAAAACTTGAAAAAAGCATATTGTTTGGTTACAATAAAAAGCGTCAGTTCCGAAAGGAATCTGACGCTTATCTGAATTGATAGAAAGTGTGACGACTATGAAATATCCTATTTCTTCCGCAATGCCGATCCCCAAAAAGGCTGTGGTAATAAACGATCTGACAGGTTTCGGCCGCTGCTCTTTGTCGGTGGTCCTTCCTGTTATCAATGCCATGCATGTACAGGCCTGTCCTGTAGCTACCTCCATCTTCTCAAATCATATGGGGTTTCCTTCCTATTATTATAAGGATCTGACGGACAGCCTTGCTCCCTGTTTCCATCAATACGACGAACTGCAGCTTAATTTTGACGGTATCTGCTGCGGTTTTCTGAATTCTCCCAAACAGTTTCATGACATAAGACAGTTTCTAGAAAAACAGCGGCAAAACAGCAATCCCCTTATCCTCATTGATCCGGTCATGGGAGACCATGGAAAACCATACCGGCTGGTAACAGAGCAAATCCGCCGGGAAATGAAATGTCTGATCTCTTATGCAACCATTCTGACACCGAACCTGACGGAAAGCTGCATGCTGACTGACACCCCATTTCCCGACGGCCCGCCCGCACAGTCCTTTCTGCAGGAACTTACCGGAAAACTGCTGGATCTCGGCATACAAAAGGTCGCTGTCACCGGAATTACCTACGATAACTATGTGATGAACTATTGTATGGAAAAAACGCAGTCCGGCGTCCATACCTTCTCCTATCAGGTATCTTCCAACGGTGAATCGCGCCCCGGGACCGGAGACATTTTTGCCGCCATACTCACTGCAGATGCCCTGAACCATGTTCCCTTTGAAAGCTCTGTGAAAAAGGCGGCAGATTTTATCCGCCTCTGCGTCAATGCCTCCTCTCAGGCGCATATACCGGTCAGAGAAGGCGTTCTCTTCGAAAATTATCTTCCTATACTATGGGAAGCCAGCGCACCGGAATAACAGATACACACCGCCGATACTTCATGCCGGTCAGCATTGAGCAACCGGCAAAAACATGCTGAAAAGAAAAGGAGAAACATACCATGATACGATTTGAATGCGACTATCTGGAAGGGGCCCATCCTCTGATACTGCAGCGGCTGGCCGAAACGAATATGGAACAGACCCCGGGATACGGCACAGATATCCACAGTGAAAATGCCCGCAGGCTGATTTGTGCGGCATGCAAAGCCCCAAAAGCCAAAGTGCACCTGCTGGTAGGCGGAACACAGGCCAACGCCGTTGTAATTTCATCCGTTCTGCGTCCTCATCAGGGCGTGATCTGCGCCGATACCGGGCATATCAATATCCATGAAAGCGGCGCTATTGAAGCGGGCGGACATAAAGTTCTGCCCATCCCGTCCAAAGATGGAAAACTGCATGCCGCCGCTGTCAAGGTGTGCTGCGATAACCATTACCAGGACGACAGCCAGGAACATATGGTGCAGCCAGCCATGGTTTACATTTCCCAGCCTACGGAAAACGGAACCCTTTATTCCAAGGAAGAGTTGCACCAGCTTGCCGCCATCTGCCGGGAATACTCCCTCCCCCTCTATCTTGACGGCGCCAGACTCAGCTATGGACTGGCCTCTCCCAAAAACGATCTGTCGCTTCCGGAAATTGCCGCGCTTTGTGATATATTTTATATCGGAGGCACCAAAACAGGCGCCTTGTTTGGCGAAGCAGTCGTCATTACAAACCCCGCTCTGCAAAAAGACTTCCGCTATCTGATCAAGCAGCACGGCGCTCTGCTGGCCAAAGGCAGACTATTGGGCATCCAGTTTGAAACCCTCTTTACCGACGATTTATACATGCGGATTGCACGCCATGCTGTTGACATGGCGCTGCAAATCAAAACGGCGCTGACAGAAAAAGGAATTCCTCTTTTCTACGATTCCTACACCAATCAACAGTTTCCCATTCTGACCCGCGCACAAGCCGATACGCTCGCACATGATTTTGCCTTCAGCCATTGGATGCATACCGCGGATGAAAAGACCGTCATACGTCTGTGTACCTCATGGGCTACGCTGCCGGAACATACTGCACAGTTATGCAATGCGATACGCAGCAGATTATAATGTTTACATAAAATTGAAATATCTCTCTTTATTTTAGCAAATACCCTGCCAGCCTTGCAGTACAACTTGCAGAATGTGTCGCGGCTAAAAATGACATGCAATGCATTTTAAATGTCACAATATTGAGAAATCCACACTTTCCACAAAGTTATCCACAATGACACAACAGTCAGTTTTAATAAAAAATGCATGTCACTCTTCCATTTTTCGACAATTTAACAGTATTGGTGTACCAGACGGGTCAAAACTGTTACAACATAATCTGACGGAATCAGGTCTTATGTATACTTACAGACCAGTCCGTTCCAGATGTCTCATGAAAGGAAAAGCGTTATGAATCCATTGAAAATCGGTTCCCATGTGGGAATGAAAGGCAAAGAAATGTTTCTTGGTTCTGTCAAAGAAGCCCTTTCTTACGATGCCAACACCTTTATGCTTTACACAGGCGCACCCCAGAATACAAAAAGAAAAGAGCTGTCCCAGCTCCATATACCGGAAGCGCATGCACTGATGAAAGAAAAAGATATCCACAGTTTTGTTGTCCACGCCCCTTATATCATCAATCTGGCCAATACGGTAAAACCGGAAATTTTTCGTCTTGCCGTAGAATTCTTGTCGCTGGAAATCGAACGGACGGCCGCTATGGGCAGCAGGATCCTGATCCTCCACCCCGGTTCCCATGTAGGCGAAGGCGCGCAGAAAGGAACCTCCAAAATCATAGAAGGACTCAATGAAATCCTGACGGCTGACACGCCTTGTCTGCTTGCTCTTGAAACTATGGCAGGAAAAGGCTCTGAAATCGGACATTCTTTTGAAGAGCTGGCCGCCATCTATGACGGCGTCACACACTCGGAAAAACTGCGTGTCTGTTTCGACACATGCCACGTTAACGATGCCGGATATGACATTGTAAACGATTTTGACGGCGTTATCGACAATTTTCAACATCTGATCGGCAAAGACCAGATCAGCGTTTTCCACATCAACGACAGTAAAAACGCAAGAGGCGCCCGTAAAGACAGACACGCCAACATCGGTCATGGAACAATCGGCCTGAACGCACTGCATGCCATCGTCCATCATCCCGACTTCACAGACGTGCCCAAAATCCTCGAGACACCGTATATCGTCTCTCCCGAAAACCCGGAAAAACAGGTGGCGCCGTACCGGGAAGAAATCGCTCTGCTGCGGAGCGCCTTCCCGGTATCCGTACAGAGCTGAAACAGAGCTCACAACCACTCATCCCAAAAGCGCTCCACCCGTTTACCGATTCGGTCAACGGTCACTTTTTCGCAATTTTCCCATTCTCGCGGAAATAAACGCCTGTAAGGAGAGCTTTGGAACCTTTCATCCAACAGTACGATAATGCCGATGTCTTCCGCTGTCCGTATGACTCTGCCCGCAGACTGCAATACCTTATTCATGCCCGGATAGCGGTAGGCATAATCAAATCCATTCCCGGCATCGCTGTCAAAATATTGTTTGAGAATTTCCCGTTCCGCACACACCTGAGGGATTCCGGTTCCCACAATGATCGCCCCGATCAGGCTGTCATTTTTCAGGTCAATACCCTCGCTGAAAATACCGCCCATTACGCAGAAACCAATCAGGCTCTTTTCCTCCTCTATTTCCACTTCCATGCAAATGACCTCTGTCAGATCACAAGTCTCATTCACGGAAAACCGCCTCAAAAACGCCTCCCGCGCCCTCTCGTTCATATGGCCTTCCTGTACAATACACTCCTGTGTCTTGGGTTCGCAAAACTCTTTCATGTAAATTTCATACACCGTTTGTAAAAAACGATAGGAAGGAAAAAATACCATATAATTCCCATAGCGGTTTTTCACCGTCTCATAGATGTAACGGGCAATCCGCCGGTATTCTTCCTCATTTCTCCGCAGATACCGGGTCGTCACATCCGCGCCCGCCAGCACCGCGCACCTGCGCCTGTCAAATGCCGATTCCGCATAGACTTCATAGTCTGACGCCTCCCCTCCCAGCAGCTTCTTATAATACTGGATCGGCAGCAATGTAGCGGAAAACAGAATACTGCTCACAGCCCTGTCCATACGCTCCTGCAGATTTCCGGCAGGATTTACACAGAAAAGACGCAGCAGAAATCTGCCGTCCTCCTCTATCCGTGTGTAAGGGACGTATTTTTCATCCAATAATTCATAAATTTCCAGGAAATGGGAGATCGCAAAATAAAATCCCAGTATTTCTTCCCGCAGTCCCGCCCGCTCCCTTTCTTCATGCACTTCCAGATAATCGTGCACAGAGGCGTGCAGCCGCATAAGCGCCAGCACAAACGAGCCGCAGTCTTCCACCACTCTGTACGTCTCACACTCGCGCTTCATCGTCAGCAGCTCCCGGTTGCACCGGTCCAACTGCCTGCAGATTTTCCCGTCCACTCCTTTCATTGACCGCTTCAAATCCAGAAAATCTTCTTTCCACAGGGAGGCGCTGTACATCTCTCTGCCACGTTCTACCAGATTATGCGCCTCGTCGATCAAAAACAAATAATCGCCCCTCCCATGCTCGCCAAAAAAACGCCGCAGATAAACATGCGGGTCAAACGCATAGTTATAATCACAAATCACACCATCGCAAAACAGACTGATATCCAGTCCCATTTCAAAAGGACAGACTCTGTACTTCTCCGCGTATTGCTCAATCCTGTCCCTTGAATAACTGACTTCATTAGTCAATATATCATACAATGCCTCATTTATCCTGTTATAATGCCCTTCCGCGTACGGACAGGCCTCCGGGTTACATTCTGTCTCCTCTAAAAAACATATTTTATCTCTGGCAGTCAGCAATACTGTCTTAAACGCCAGTCCCCTCTGCCGCAGCAGACAAAAAGTCTCCTCTGCAACCGTACGGGTAATCGTCTTGGCAGTCAGGTAAAACAGCTTGTCCGCCTTTCTGCGTCCGATTGCCTTCACCGCCGGGAATATGGCGGAAATCGTCTTACCGACTCCGGTAGGGGCTTCCAGAAATAATTTTCTTTTATGGACAATCGTCTGGTAGACATAGGACGCCAACTCCTTTTGCCCTTTTCTGTACGGAAACGGAAAAGCCAGCGCCTCAATCGATGTCCTTCGCTTTTCCTTCCATTCATATTCCATGTCCGCCCATCTCCGGTATTGACCCAGCAGATCAAAAAACCATTTCTGCAGCTCCTGAAATGTATAGGCATAGTGAAAATACTTGATTTCCTCTGTGTCCAAATTGCAGTAAGTCATTCGCACCTGTATCCCGCACTGTGCATTTTCTTCCCTGCCGCGCAACGCATACATACAGGCATAACACTTAGCCTGCGCGAGATGAACCGGCTCCGGCTCCCGCATCCTTGCCAGATCGCGGTAAGTGCCTTTGATCTCATCTATCAGAAACCCGTTTCCATCCACAACAATGCCGTCCGCCCTGCCTTCTACTACGATATGATAATTTTCCGCCTGTTCCGTATAACGCAAAGGTACTTCCGCCTGATACGCTGCCCCCATCCGCTTCTGTATCATACGGTGGATGCGGCTCCCTTCCGCCATGGCCGTATCCGGAGATGCCAGATGGCGGTTGTCAATGCTGCCGCTGCGCAAAAGAAATTCTACCAGATTCCGTACTGAAATTTTTAACTGCATATTGACGCCCTCACTCTGCAACATAAAAAACACCCTCCACGGACAGTCTATGCCATCCGCCGGAGGGTGTCAATTTTTCTTTCTTTTCCTGTTTCCATTATGCTGCCGCCAGATCCCGCAGATATGCATCAAACACAGGATCATACCCATTGCAGCTCACTGTCAGCGGTTTGGTCAAGTCCAGTCCGTACACGCCCAAAATCGATTTTGCATCCACTACGTAATGATTGTAAGAAATATCAATGTCAAAACTAAACCTGGACGCCATCTCCACAAAATCCTTTACTTCTTCAAGTTTCAGTCTAATGTTGCGTTGCATCTTCATTGTTCTCATTCCTTTCAATTTTAAATACGTTTTCCCGGGCCGCCTGCCGCAGCCCTGTTACCAAAAGCAAAATGTATGATTTATTGTTGTATTATAACCTAATATTCCCAAATGTAAAGTATCTTATTCGAAGAAGTTTTCATCCCTCATCTGCATTTCTTTTCCTTTATTAGCCGTTATATACATAAAATACAAAATTTTGTCTTTTTCTCTGGGCAAAATGAAGCAAATACCGTGTCGGCAAATGTGAATAAAATATACAATCTGCGTTTTGACCGCAGATTTTTCCGCAATAATTTCCACACTTTATTTTTATGACAGCAATACGCACAATCACACCGCACCGTTACCCGTCTGCCGCCCGAATGCCGCGGCAGGACGTTTTATGCATGACAATAGATAGTTCGCGCAGCGTGCTTTCTATTGTTCCCGGAATGAATGCCCCACAGACGAATCTGCTTTTCCAAACTCTGTCATATATGGACGGAAACGAAGCGGAAGCATCCCTCTTTGCAGCCTGCTGTTTTCTCTTGCCTCTACCGCTATCTTATGGCAGAAATGCCGAAACAGTTCCTGATAGATTTCCTCCTCTTCGCACTCTTCCATATCTTCCCGCTTAAAACACGCATTTTGCGCTAAAAACCATGGCTTTCCGGCTTCGTGAACCGCAAAAAGCGCTCTGCCGACGTCATAGATCAGAAAGTGTTCCGCCGGGAATCTGTCGGCAAAATGATCGGCGAGAAAAGAAATCACATGATTTTTCGGTTGAATTTCCGAAAATAAAATCCCGCTCTTTAACACCCGGAAGCGGACAAAGCCGATCAACTGGTGCATCTCATGCCATGCATTATATTTCAATTTCTGTACTCTTTGTACGTCCGCATCGGCATGCCTGTTAAAAACAGTATCCGGCCTGGAAAGGCGCAGTCCTTTGGCAATCGTACGGTAAACTGCCGTTCCTTTTCCCTCGTCTGTAGACGCCAGCGCAAGACAAATCATGTAAAAGCCTTCCTCTCCAAACCGCCTTTGCAGCGTCCTGATCACTTTTTTGCTTTTTTCCCTGTCGTTTTCTATCTTTTCATAAACGGCGAACAGACGCAGATTCCCTTCTTCCGTAATCTGTATCGCTGTATTTTCCGGTTTATAATGTTTTTCATAGGCACAGTATACCGCCGTAAAAATTCCTTCCAGACTGTCCTCACAAATCAGGATATGTTCTTCCATCGTCTTCCCTCCCCTTCCCCTGTCTGCATAAAGCGAAAATCATCAAACAGAGAGAGCTGTTTGTATGTGACCTGTCGTTTGTCAAAAGGCAGGCGTTCTTTCTCATATAAAAGGTTCCTTGTGATATAGTCTTCTTCCAGCTTAACCGGATACATCTGTTTCCCGCCGCATGTAATAAAATATAAAGCCCGTTTCAAAACAACTCCGATCTTCTTCAAGTCCTCAAACGTAAGACGCGCACTCCTTCTCGCCTGTACGATCTTCAGCGCGCTCTTAACGCCGATACCCGGCACCCGCAGAATCATCTGATATTCCGCAGTCTGCACATCGACCGGAAACTGTTCCAGATGACGCAGCGCCCAGTCGCATTTCGGATCCAGCAGAATATTAAAATTGGGCCTTTTCTCGCTGAGCAGCTCATCCGCCGCAAACCCATAGTACCGCAGAAGCCAGTCCGCCTGATATAACCTGTGCTCCCGCAGAAGCGGCGGTCCCCCCGCCAAAGCCGGCAGTGCCTTGTCTTCATTCACACGGACAAAAGCAGAGTAAAACACCCGTTTTAGGGAAAACTTCCTGTATAAGCTCTCAGCCACCGATAAAATCTGATAATCATTCTCCGGTGTGGCGCCGATAATCATTTGGGTAGACTGTCCCGCCGGCACAAATCTGGGGGCGTGACGGTACACTGCCAGTTCGTTTTGACTGTTCGAAATGCCTGTCTGTATCTGGCGCATAGGCGTCAGTATGCTTTTCCGGTGCTTGTTGGGCGCCAGCGTCCGCAGTCCTTCCGCAGTCGGCAGCTCCAGATTGACGCTCATACGGTCAGCCAGAAGTCCGGTCTTGCGGATCAGCTCCCAATCGGCGCCGGGAATTGCCTTTACATGAATGTAACCCTGAAAATGATGCCTGTGCCGTAACAGCGCAAGCGTACGGTAAAGCAGCTCCATTGTCAGATCGGGACTGCCGATAATACCGGAACTCAAAAATAACCCTTCTATATAATTGCGTCTGTAAAAGCTGATCGTCAGATCACATATCTCCTCCGGGGTAAACGCCGCTCTCGGCACATCGTTGGAACGACGGTTGAGGCAATATTTGCAGTCATAAATGCACTCATTGGTAAGCAATATCTTCAACAGAGAAATGCACCGCCCGTCTGCGCTGAAACTGTGGCAAATACCTGACGCCAGTGCATTTCCCATATCTTTTCCATTTCCTCCGCGGTCCACACCGCTGCTCGTACAGGCTACGTCATACTTTGCGGCGTCACTGAGTATCCCCAGCTTTTCTTTTATACTCATGGTTTCCCGGCTGAGATAATCCATATAAGCCACTTCCCCTTCACAATACTGCGCGGATGCTCTCGTGCATCCTTCTTTTGATTTCTTTATATATACTATCACATTTTTCATTTTCGAACAAGTGTTTTCGAACATATTTTCTATCTTTGGCGGATTGTATAAATACGTGGAATTTTTTCCATTCTTCTTGCATTTATATTGGAAAAGGAGTTAAATAGAAAAGAATGTACACTTTCATCGACGACAGAAAGGATAGGAAAACAATGAAACAATGCATTATTCCTGCAGACTACCAGTCCGCTCTGAATCTTCATGAAACCCAGATCGGCATCAAGACCGTAAAAGATTTTTTCCAGACACTGCTGGCAAACCGCCTGCATCTGCTGCGCGTGTCCGCCCCGCTGTTTGTAGAGCCTGATTCCGGTCTCAATGACAATCTCAACGGCGTGGAACGCCCCGTTTCTTTCGGTATCAAAGAACAAAATGACGCGCCTGCGGAAATCGTTCATTCTCTTGCAAAATGGAAACGCTATGCGTTAAAAAAATACGGTTTTCAAATGGGGGAAGGCCTGTACACTGATATGAGCGCTATCCGCCGGGATGAGGAAACAGATAATATCCATTCCATCTATGTGGACCAGTGGGACTGGGAAAAAATAATTTCCAGAGAACAGCGTAATTTGGAAACACTGAAAGAAACGGTCCGAACGGTATATAAAGTGCTGCGCAAGACCGAAAAGTATATGTCCATCCAATACGATTACATAAAAGAAATCCTGCCGGAAGAGATTTTCTTCCTTACCACGCAGGAACTGGAAAATATGTTCCCCGACAATACGCCGAAAGAACGGGAATACTATATTACAAAGGCCAAAGGCGCCGTCTGCCTGATGCAGATCGGCGACAAACTGGAATCCGGCCAGCCGCATGACGGACGCGCGCCAGACTATGACGACTGGACGCTGAATGCCGATATTCTCGTTTACTACCCGGTTCTGGACATTGCCCTAGAATTATCCTCCATGGGTATCCGCGTCGATGCGGCCGCTCTGGAAAGCCAGTTGGAAAAAGCCGGCTGTCCGCAGCGGGCAAAACTGCCTTTCCAGAAGGCTGTTCTGCAAAACGAACTTCCCTACACCATCGGCGGCGGTATCGGCCAGTCGCGAATCTGTATGTTCTTTCTGCGCAAAGCCCATATTGGTGAAGTACAGTCTTCCCTCTGGCCCAAAGCTGCGCTGGACGAACTCAGTCAAAAAGGCGTCGCCATCCTTTAGGATGGCAACGCCTTTCTTATTTTTCATTCCCACATTCCACATTACACCGCCGCTTCTGTGACAATCCCCTTATGCCAAAATTCCCTGCGAAGTCCATAGCCAAAGTCATGATGCGCTTCCATATCGCTTTCTGTAAATTTTCTTAAAAGCAAGCGCTCTGTTTCTAATGTAGGCGTATTCATCTATTTTCTCCCTGATCTATTCGCTCATATTCTCTGAAGACTTCCGGGGAAGGCTCATGTATAAAAGCGGATAAGGATTTCCCTGTTCATCATGCTCTGTTCTTTTATAAACTTGAAAGCCCATATGTTCATAAAATCCTTTTGCTTTGGGATTCTGCTCGTTCACAGCCAGCCTTTTTACTGCGTAACGCTCTATTCCGTATTGAATTAGCCGTTTCCCCAATCCTTTCCCTCTTTCTTTTGGTGTTATGAACAACATTTCAAGACTTTCCTTCTCAATCCCCATAAAGGCAACAGGCGTGTTATTTTCATCTTTTGCGATCACAAGATTTTCGATATTGCTTAACGCCTGTGGAACATATTCTTTGATGTCTCTTATTTCACTTTCAGACAAAAACAAGTGGGTTGCCCTTACAGACTTTTCCCACACTTTTAAGAGTGACTGTATGAAGTCAGCAGGTCTTTCACAGACTTCCATAATATCCATACGCTTTTTCCTTCCTCTTCTTTGTGTTTTCTAAGCAAATCCGCATACCATTTCAAATTCCAAGGCATTTCAGAGATATGGCGCTGAAAATCCGGCCTGAAAGCCCAATGGGTAAACCATGGACTCATGCCGTTAAAACTGCGGCTTCCGAGGCGGGCTTGAAAATATCAATGTCCTCTTATATCCAATATACTGAAAACAGAGTTATTGCTTCCCCAGGAATACACGATAAAATAGGTATCATCCTCTATCTCAGCGCTCAATCTTACGGATCCATGCTCAACAAAGCCGATCTCCTGCCCCGTCTGCCGTTCTACGATATATTCCCACTCATTTTCTGCGAACTGGGCGTAATATCTTTGCAGCTCGTCCAGTGATAACCCGCTCTTTATTAATATCCCGCCAAGATACTGCATGCCATTTCCATTGCCTACCAGCTTTGCCGCTTCTGAAAATGTTTCAATATATTCCGTATTGTACGGCAGCTCTATATTTTTCACACTTTCCGCTGTTTTGACGGCAACCCTGTCATTGACAATCGGAATGGACAAGGCAAACAGCGCCAGCGCAGCCGCCATGACTGCCATTATGACTGCCATTATGAATACCGCTTTTTTCATATCACGTACCTCTGTTAAATCTTGATTTCTATCGTTTTCTGCCGCGACATTCCGCTCAGGCAGCTGCCAGGCAGCGCCGGAGCGCCCGCAGCGGCATCAGCGCCGCTGCCGTGTCTGTCTCAAAGGATTGTCCCCGGCATCCACATACCTTTCCGGACGGCTGACGGTATCTCTCCATGTTCTCCTATTATTTTTTCCATCCAGATCATATCATACCATCTGCCAAATTTATACCCGCATTTGTGAAACCTGCCCACCTGTGAAAATCCCATATGTGCATGAAATGCGGCGCTGTTGCCTGTCAAATATGCGTCCTCGGTTTCGGGATAACCAATACAGGCGTACAGATTCAACACCCCCATTGCAGCCAGACATTCCGCCAATGCCTTATACAATGCTTTGCCAAGTCCCCGTTTTCTCTGCTCTGCGGCGACATATATCGTTGTTTCCGCAGACCAGTCATAGGCAGCCCTGCCGACAAACGGTCCCGCATACGTATACCCCGCGGTTTTCCCTTCTATCTCCGCAGCCAGAAAGGGATATTTTTTTAACGTAGCGGCAATCCTGGCCTGAAACGCATCCAGAGAAGGCACCTCATATTCAAATGTAATGGCGGTATTTTCTACATAATACGCATAGATATCCAAAAGTCTCTGCGCATCCTCCATAGATACCGACCTGATTTTTACTTCTTTCATATCGTTCCCTCCGCGCTTTTGTTACCCTTCTCTCCCGGAAAAGTATAGCATACTAACGGAAAAATGGGAACGGCAGCAGCAAAAAAGCCACGGAAATGCGTTTTTGTTCCTCGGCACAAATATGTTTAGAAAGGAGTTCTTTTTTCACGGCGCATTTTCTATCGTCACGCCAGGCAATAAAAAATTCTTGCTATTTTCAGTAAATGTGATATAATGAAATACATGCAGATATAGTTCATTGGTAGAACATCAGCTTCCCAAGCTGAGGAGGCGGGTTCGATTCCCGTTATCTGCTTTTTGAAAGCCCTGATTTACGGGCTTTTTTAGAATACCTGCATTCTAAAACCTATCAGCGAACCAATCAAATATACTTTTGGTTGGTTTTATTTTGCCATAAAATCGGGAATGTTGCTGATTATCTCGCTCTTCTTATCAAGGCTCTTTCGATTTCTATGATAACGATTTTCTGTACAAGCTATGCCCGTGTGCCCCATCTGACTCATGATTAACTTATTATCAATATGGTTGTCCAAAAGTATCGTTCCATAGGTCTTCCAAATCTTATGCGAAGATTTATGATAAATATTCCGCTTTTTGCATATCCGCTTCAATCTCATTCTCATAGACTGCGTGGATATTCTGTCACCATCTTTCACAAAAATGAATTCCTCAAATGGATTCTGGCATCGAATTGCTTTGGTAATCCATGCATAATCCTCTGGTATGATCACTGTCCTGACACCAGCTTGAGATTTTGGGAACTCGTTTCCTTCACAGACATATTTTCCCTCTGTATCAGTAAATCTTGTCTCTGTTCTGCGAACTTTAAATGTATTGCCCTCAAAATCACTATGCTTTAGTGTAATTATCTCTCCGATCCTTGCGCCGATCACAAACATAAGCAATATTCCCAATTTCATCATGTGGGGGCCTTTGAGATTGGATAATGCTGTCTGCAAATGCTTTTTCAAGTATTTAAAGCGGGAGGAAACCAACCGCAGGACATACCACACTTTTCATGAACTGCGTCTCTCTGTTTTTGAATACATTGAAGGATTCCACAATTCCCGGAGGCCTCACGGCTCTCTTGTCTGTCTGACACCAGATGAAATGGAATCTGCTTATTGGGGACGGGCTTAATTCTGTCCCCAGTAAAATATGTCTTAAAAATGTGTCTACTCTGTTGACTGTACTTCAAAATTTGCCATAGATTCATTTCTCCAATCTACTACTTACGATTTGTAAATAATAAGGGTTTCGATTTTTTCTATGAAATTGAAAAAAATGATTGACAGGTTTTCTTGTGTATTTTTACATCGGATAATGCCAAGTGTAGAACGTGTGTTTGTATTTGTCAATAGTATTAGGCACGTATGTTTGTTGCTTTTGGAATTTATATTATCTTAGAGAATTTATGTACAGGATTAGTATAATGACATATTTGTCCGATAAACAGGACTCTATGAAAACAGAAAACTACCAATAAACATTTAACTGCTTGTTGGTAGCTTTCTATAATAATGGTGACATTACATATTGTTTTTAAATCAGGTTCTTATATTCCTGCCTGCCATCTACAACTGCATATATGGTAACAATTTTTTCACTCTCATTTACTTTATAAAATACCAAATGCCTTTCTACAATGAGCACTTTATAACCCTGTTTCCGTAAAATAGAATATTTGGGATTGCTGCCGGATAGTGGAAATTCTACTAACCGATTAATTGCCATCTCAATTGTGTCCAAATAATTCAGTGCAATGTCCACATTCCCGGAATCGTCTGCAATATAAAAGATAATCTCTCTTAACTGCTCATCAGCTTTATCTGTTCTGACAATTTTATACTTCATGGGATTTCCTCTCTAAAAGTGACTTCCGTATATCATGGAATGTATCCTGAATTGGGGCTGTCCTGCCATTAACAGCATCTTCTTCTGCTTCTGCCAATGTACGTAACAGTTCCAGTTCCGATTTCATTTGATAATAGTCCTGTAACCCCAGTATGGCAGTATCTCCACGTCCATTGACAGTGATGATCACTGGATTCCTTTCTTCATGGCATTGTCTGGATATTTCATTATAATGGTTCCGTAAATCTGAAGATGGTCTGATTGCTTCCATATATATTCCTCCGCTCATTTGATATAATCATATTATATCTTAATTCGTATATATTATCAAGAAAATATGATCTTTTGAATTGAGATCCTTTCAAATGCTTACCAGTATCCAGTAAATGGTATTCCATTTTGAAAAATATACTCCTGTATTGGGATTTTATAAATGAAATCACATTTTCAAGTCCTAAAATAATACGATCCAATATGAGTAGTCTATATTATATTTGTTAATATGTGACTATTCTTTTATTTTTAACAATGACTGTCTGAAAACACCTAGAAAAAGTCGGACTCTCATTTTCGAGTGGAATCAATGGAACACTCAAGATTGCTACTATTTCAATCCACACTCACACCACAATCTGCCTATATTCCCCTTTATCCATCTCAAATACATATTCAGATTCCTAACCGAAAAACCCAGTCCATCTACAAGCAAAATTTTATCAGAATTATCCAACACTTCCCCAAGTTTATTATCACGAATCAACTGTTTGTGCACAAAAACCAAACTCTGTTTTCCTTTCCTCTTTCCGTTTCCAAGCAGAAAATGATGCAAAAATGATACAACTTTGATGCCATTCTGATGGTTTGCTATAGTACTCTGAATTTACCGGATATGCAGCGATTCAGACGGACTGCGCTGCCTGGACTGTTACCGGAATCACACAGCAGCACACCGCTGAACAGAATGTCCGCGGTACGGAAAGCACTTCAGAATGGAGGAACCTATGAAAAAATTAAGAAACTGGATGTGTATCCTATTCACATTGTTTACCTTCGCCTCATCTTCTCTTGTCGCCCACGGCGCGCAATACGATGAGCAGTCCGAGGACCGGACGCTTGCCCCCTATTTTGTCATCAAAGACGCGGATGAAGCGGTCGACCGTTTTCCCTTAAAAGACACGACTGTAAAAACAAATATCAACGGCATTATTGCCGAAACTTATGTCACCCAGACCTATACAAACGAAGGGCAGAACCCCATCAATGCCAGCTACGTATTTCCCGCTTCCTCCAATGTCACAGTGCACGGCCTGACGATAACGGTAGGCAGCCAAACCGTAACCGCGCAGATTAAGGAAAAAGAAGAAGCCAGGGAAGAATTTGAAGAAGCCAAAAGCGAAGGCAAAAGCGCCTCCCTCATGGAACAGCAGCGTCCAAACGTGTTTACTATGGATGTGGCAAACATTATGCCAGGCGCCACTGCAGTCATCGAGCTGCACTATACGGAACTGATACAACCCGTGGACGGCATTTATGAATTTGTCTTTCCTACGGTAGTCGGTCCCCGCTATATTAACACCCAAAAAACCGAACTGACGGCCAGCCAGCTTGAATACCGCGTAAAAACTTACATAGCCGAGAATGGGGAAAATACGGACGAATGGGCTGCAAGTCCATATCTGCCGGAAGGAGAACTGCCGGAAGGTACTTATAACATCACCGTTAATCTGTCCACCGGCGTCCCGATCACGGATCTTTCCTGCAAATCACATAAAGTAAACGTAATCAGCGGCGGGGAAAGCGCAGCCTGTGTGACGCTGGCCGACTCCGAAGATTACGCCGGGAACCGCGATTTCATTTTAAAATATAAGCTGACAGGAGAAGAACTGCAAAGCGGTCTGATGCTGACAGAAGGGGAGGACGAAAATTTCTTTATGCTGACAGTACAGCCTCCGCAGCGCTATGAACCGGAAGACATCCCTTCCCGTGAGTATATCTTTGTGCTGGATATATCCGGATCCATGTATGGCTATCCGCTTGACACGGCCAAAAGCCTGATCCGCAATCTGGTCGGTAATCTGGTTTACAGGCAGGACAAGACGGATACCTTCAATCTGATCCTGTTTTCAGATGAATTTTACCAGTTGTCTCCCACCTCCCTTCCGGCTACTGCGGAAAACATACAGAGCGCTGTCAGTCTAATCGACAGTCTGGACGGAACCGGCGGAACGGAGATGCTTCCCGCTCTGACCCAGGCCCTTTCCATTCCTATGAACCAGGATACGGCCCGCAGTGTAGTTATCATTACGGACGGGTATATCTGTGATGAAAAAGAAATTTTCCAGCTCATAAACGAAAACATGGAAAATACAAACTTCTTCTCTTTCGGCATCGGGACTTCTGTCAACAGCTATCTGATCAACGGCATTGCCACGGCAGGACTGGGAGAATCTTTCATCGTCACGGATGAGGAAGACGCACAAGTTTCCTCCGAGCGTTTTCGCACCTATATCAGCACGCCCCTTCTGACGGATATCCGCATAGAATACGACGGATTTGACGTTTATGATGTGGAACCTGCCGCCCCTTCCACACTCTTTGCCCAAAAACCAATCGTTCTGTTTGGCAAATGGAAAGGAAACGCGGAAGGCGCTATCAAAATCACAGGAAAGACAGGATCACAGGATTATGTTCAGGAAATCCCTGTGACAGACGCCCAAATCTGTACGGACAACAGCCCCCTGAGCCTCCTCTGGGCCCGTTCGAGACTGCAGCGGATCACGGATTACGGATGCAGCAGCGATAACCCTGATATAAAAGAAGAAGTAACCCGGCTGGGGCTTACTTACAATATGATGACCCCGTATACTTCCTTTGTCGCAGTCATTGACACGGTTGTAAATCCGGATGGAAATGCCGACGACGTACAGCAGGCGAATCCGCTGCCGCTTGGCGTATCCGATCTGGCAGTAGGCGGCGGCTATAGCGCATATTCGGAACCGCAAGACTACATCCTCTTCGCAATGACAGGCCTGATCCTGCTTTATGTTCTGCGGCGCAGGAAGAGCGGCACAGGAAGTGTAAACCCAACTGTCTGAACCGGATCTGCGCACTGTTTCAGCAGCCCCCGGCTATACTCTCTCATTACACCATCACCCTCCTTAAATACGTAAGAAAGGAAGCCTGTATGAAAATAAAAAAAATCATGATCACGGAAAACTCCATATACTATCTTGCAGGCTTCCTTCTTATATTCCTATTAAAACTGTTCTACAGGCGGGCGGACGGCGCAGACTTTCTGTGGATTCTGGCGCCTACCGCACACTGGGTTACAATTCTCACCGGCATCGCCTTTGTCTGTGAACCGGGAACGGGCTATGTAAATCACAGCCTGAAATGCATCATTGCCCCCTCCTGCAGCGGCCTCCAATTTATGAGCATTGTAATTGCCCTGCTGATCTTTTCCTTTATCCGGCACGTCAGACGAAAAAAGCTCTGGACTTTCCTGTCCGTCTGCTTTTCCTTCCCCTATACCGTGTTGGTCAATGGCCTGCGGATTACGCTTGCCGTTTATATCCCCCTCTATTTTCCCGGTCTCACTGCCTACGGCAGTCCTCTGACCCCGGAAAAACTTCATACCCTGATTGGAACGGCCGTATATTTTGCCGCACTGCTGGCGCTCTTCTCCCTGACATCATCCATTATCATCCAAAGGCAGAACGGCAGGCCGCGGCCTGCCGGACTCCTGCAGCCTCTGTTCTGGTATCTCTTTATCGTACTCGGGCTTCCGCTTATGAACAGAGCCTATCAGAAGGGCAGGGAGCAGTTTACCGGCTATATGCTGCTGACCGCCTGCGGCTGTCTGGCGGTCCTTGCACTGCCCCTTCTCTGCTCCCTCCTGAAGATCTTCCTGCAGCGCCATCGTTTCCGCACAAAATCAGGAAGCGTTTGACACGCCTTTCCGCAAATGATACAGTTGATATATTGGAACACGGCATACAGACCAAACTGCAGTCCGTACCCTATAGCAATCATTACTGCGGGAGATAACATACATGGAGCAAATCGGTATTATTACAGACAGTCACAGCAGCATTACGCAAAAACAGGCGCAGGAACTGGGCATTACCGTCCTGCCCATGCCGTTTTACATCAACGGCACATGCTACTACGAGGATGTGACCCTGTCCAGAGATGATTTTTTCCACTATCTGAATACAGGCGCCGACATTACCACTTCCCAGCCCTCACCGGGACAGGTCATGGAGTATTGGAACCGGGCGTTGGCGCAATACAAACAAATCCTCTACATTCCTATCAGCAGCGGTCTTTCCGGCTCCTGCTCCACCGCCGCCGCTCTGGCCGCGCAGGAACCCTATCAAAACAGAGTATTCGTCGTGGACAACGGACGCGTCTCCGCGCTGCTGCACTGCACTGTGCTGGACGCGCTGGAACTGATCCAAAAAGGGTTTTCCGCCGCGGAAATCAAACGCATCCTGGAACAATACCGCGATAAAATGACCATTTATATCGGCGTCGATACACTGGAACATCTAAAAAAAGGCGGACGCATTACCCCCGCTGCCGCTGCCATCGGCAGCGTACTCAACATCAAGCCCGTACTGCGTTTCGATGTCGGCACATTGGAGCCTTATAAAAAATGCCGCGGCTTTGTAAAAGCAAAAAAGGCCATGCTGGAAGCTATGCAGCATGACCTGACGACCCGGTTCCGAAGCTGGTATGAGAAAGGAGAGATCTACCTCCTGGCGGCTTCCAGCGCCACCAGAGAGGCCACCGAACAGTGGATCAGTGAAATCAACGCTTTCTTTCCGGATCTGGAAGTGATGTGCGACGATCTTTCCCTGGGCGTATCCAGTCATATCGGTTACGGCGGCCTGGGTATTGGCTGCTCCTGCCGTCCGGCGGAGGTAACTATTTGATCTCCCCGCCGCCCGGCAGATTACATGATTCCGTAACTTCCCGACCCGGAAAGGGAACCGTGCAGATTCGCGCAAGGCAGAACGAATAGATCAGCAGCTCTTTCACTTTCTTTCCCGTAATCTTTGCCAGGGCTTCCCCATAGTAGGCCAGCTGGGTTTGATAGCGGGAGAGCAGTTCTTCCTCCCGCGCTACGCGGTCTGTCTTGTAATCCAGTACTACCAGTTCCCCATCCTCTTCCCAATATACATCAATAATTCCCTGGATCAGTACCGTCTCCTCCGGCGGAAATTCCGGCTTCACCCGGTTCGCCGCAAGCCCCAGCATAAAAGGCTGTTCCTTTTTGAGCAGTCCCGGCCTGGCTGCTCTCTTCATGCGCTCTGCAGTCTCTGTCTGCAGAAAACCGACGACTTTCGACAAATCGACACAGCTTTTTTCTTCCTCAGACAGTTTCCCGTTTTGCACAAATTCCTGCACCGCCTCCTGTACGACAGCTGCCGTTTCCCTGACGGACGCGCCAGGCACAAGCGTGGTAAAATCAAGCAGCTCCATAACTCTGTGAAAAGCGCTTCCCCGCACGGAGCCTGTCATCTTTTCCTCATTTCCACAAAAACGCGGCAGATACGCTTCCTTTTTCTCCGTGTCGAACAGATGGGACGCTCCCTCTGCGGCTTCCGCCATTTTTTCCATCTTCAGCTCCGACACTGTCGTCTTCGTATAAAGATTTTGCAGATTCCATGGATACGTATACGAAAAACGCTGCAAAAACATACGCCGCCACTGGGGATCATATGCTTCCCGCTCATACTCTGCCAATCTCCTGCGCCTCCAGCGATCCTCTGCACTATCCTGTATCTCATCCGCCCTCAGCTCCGACGATGCGACGACTCTGACCCGCTCTGTTGCAGGAAGCAGAAAATCCAGCAGACTGCCCGCCGCAGAAAGTGTCAGAAAAGAAAGTTTCCCATCCTTTTGCGTCCATCCTGTTTCCGTCTGTGCCACTCCCAGAGACGCCAGCTTCTTTTCCGGTTCCGGTATGCAGCCGCTCAGAATCAGCTTTTCTCTGGCGCGGGTCATGGCCACATACAATATGCGCAGCTCTTCCCCCAGATTGTCCAAATGCTGTTTTCTTGCCAGTATATTTCTGCGCAGCGTCGTGCGCCGCAGACGTCTTTCTACATCCACATACTCACAGCCAAGCCCCATATCCACATCCATCAGCAGACTCTTTGCCTCATCCTGCCTGTTAAACCGCCTGGCCAGACCTGCCACAATGCATACCGGAAATTCCAGGCCCTTGCTTTTATGGATACTCATAATGCGCACGACATCCGCCTGCTCATCCACGATACCCGCTTCACCATAATCAACATCATATTTTTCCAACTGTTCCATATAGCGGATGAACGCAAACAATCCATGGCTTCCTGTTTTTTCAAAATCCGCCGCTTTTAACAACAGCATTTCGAGATTTGCCCTGCGCGCATCTCCTCCCGGAAATGCCGTCATATACTGCAGATAGTCTGTCTCCGCCATAATTTGCCGCAAAAGGCGCCCTACCGGCTCATAAGCCGTCCGCTGCCTGTATTTCCAAAGCAGCCGCAGAAACCGCAGCCCCTTCTCACGCAGTATATCATCCGGCTCATCCGCCCGTTCCTGCGCGGCTCTATCCTGCCCACACCGCTCCGCACACCGGCTGTCCGCCGATGCCATTGTGTCATTGTCTTCTCCCGCTTCCCTTTCTTTGTCAGTTCCATCCGCACAGCCGCACACTGCCTGTAAAGCCTCATATAGCTTCCCACTGGGCGCACAGGCGCGGATCTGCGCGATCTCGTTCTCTGTAAAGCCCCCGATACAGGAACGCATCACACCAAAAAATGGGATGTCCTGCAGCGGATTGTCCAGAATCCGCAGAAAGTGCAGCATAATTCTGATCTCCTCCGAAGAAAAATAACCTGTCGAAGAGGTCCGATAAGCCGGGATGCCATATTGCTTTAATGTACTTTGCAGCGTTTCATCCAGGCCCGCAGCAGTGCGCAGCAGGATAGCGATATCCCCGCACCGCACGGGACGCAGAAGGCCGCTTTCCGAATCCGTTACCTGATGCTCCCGCAGCAGCCTGCGGATACGCTGCGCCACGAGATGCGCTTCCTGCTCCGCACCGGAAAGCCGGCTCTCCGTATCCTTTTCCAGAACCAGCAATTCTGTCTCCGCCTTCTCATATACCGGATAGGACGCGCCCGGATAAAGCGCCGCCTCCGTATCATAGCAAACGCCGCCCAGCTCCTGTCCCATAATCTGTGCAAACAGATGATTGACACTCTCCGTTACCTCCTGGCGGCTGCGGAAATTTTTATGGAGGCTGATTGCGCGCTGCGTCCCTTCCGTACCATAACGCCTGTATTTTTCCATAAAAATTTCCGGTCTGGCCAGACGGAATTTATAAATGCTCTGTTTCACATCCCCTACCATAAATCGGTTATATCTGCCCTCTTCCTCACCGGAAATACTCTGCAGAATATACTCCTGCACCAGATTGCTGTCCTGATACTCATCAACCATGATCTCATGAAAATAGCTGCGGTAATCCCTGGCGGCGCCGGAAGCCGTATACGTGCCGTCCTCCTTTTCCGTCAACAGAATCCGCAGCGCATAATGCTCCATATCGCTGAAATCCAGCACATTTTTTTCCTGCTTTTTCGCAGTAAGCCGCTGGCCAAATTCCAGCGTAAGCGAAACAAGGGTAGCGACGATGCCGCTCCCGGCCTGCAGATCGGCAGCCGCCTCGGGAAAAGGCCGGAAAAAATAGCGTCTGCCCGCTCCATCCAGCGCTTCCTTCACCGCTGTGCGCATGCCCTTGACCAGTTCCCGCAATTCCGGCGATACCTGCGCATCCCGTTTGGACGGAAGCCGCCCGAAGGAAAACTGTGCAAATGCCTGTCCATACGCCGCAAACGACTCTCTTTCTCTGGCAGAAGCCAGCATTTCCCGCTCCGCCTCCAGCAGCGGCGCATACATATAAGGCCCGTCCGGCCGCCCACAGACACAAAGAGCCGTATCCAGATGCGATACACAGGCCGAAAGAATTTTGCGGATGTCCTCTCTGGCATAAGCAATCCACTGCGTCTCTTCCGCCGCCGCGGTATCCGGCGGGGCATACTGCTTTGCCGCCTGCCGCAGCCATCTGTCGGGAAACGGATAACTGCGGGCATAATCATAAAGTCTCTGGATATATTCCGCCAGCGTTTTTTCATCCCCATTCTGATTAAAACTTTCCAGACAACGCAAAAACGCCTCATCCTTGCACGCAAAGTGCGCCTCCATCATGGCGGACATCACATCGGCGCGCAGCAGCTTTAATTCCCCTTCATCTGCCACCCGAAATCCCGGGTCCAGGCCAATGTCATTAAAATGATTGCGAATGACAAACAGACAAAAACTGTCAATGGTCGTGATCTGCGCATTGTGCAGCAGCGTTGTCTGTCTCTGCAGATGGGCATTGTCGGGCTCTTCCTCCAACCGCTTTCCCAGCGCTATGCTGATCCGTTCCCGCATTTCCGCCGCCGCCGCATTGGTAAAAGTAACAATCAGCAGCCTGTCAATGTCTACCGGGCGGGCCGGATCGCTGACCATACGGACAATTCTCTCTACCAATACCGCTGTCTTGCCGCTGCCTGCGGCCGCCGAAACAAGGAGACTGCAGTTTTCTGTCTCAATCACCTGCCGCTGCTCCTGTGTATACGAAAAACCCATCTCACGCCCCTCCTTCCCGCTGCATCCGCGCAATCGCTTCCTCCTTCGTCAGGCAGTCCAGTTTTTCTGTCTCATATCCCGGAATCCGTTCGCTGAAACCACAGACACTGCGGTAAACACAGTAATCGCAGCCCATGTTTCCTCCGTATGTATAAGGCTTCTTCCCAATATCGCCCTGCAGAATCCGCTTTCCCAAATGCGTAATCTTGTGTGTTACATACCTTGAAATTGTCTGCAGTTCCTCTCGGTTCAGCGTTCCCGAACGGCTTCCCAGACTGCCGTCCTTTTTCCGCTCCACAGGAATCACCTCCGACCTGCTTCCAAACGTACCATCCAGGCGCTTAATGACATCCTCGCTTTCATTGACTATTCCGGTCATTCTCAGGCTTTCTCTGATCTTTGCATTCAGCATCTCTTCACTCAGCGCGGCATCCTCCTCACGGATCATCGGATCCGCTACATGATAGTAAAGCATGGCGGCAGGAACCACCTCTTTATCCCTGTCCTTTTTGCCGATCATCTCCATCGCCGCATTCATATAGACGACCAATTGAAGCTGCAGGCCATAATAGACTGCTGCAATATCCAGACTCCTGCTGCCTGATTTGTAGTCAATCACTTTTACATATACCGTATCCCCCTCCCTGCAGGTGTCAATCCTGTCAATTCTGCCCTGCAGGTGCATTTTCTCATGCGGAGAAAGGCTGATATTGACCGATTCGATATCTGACAATGCCGAAAAAGCCACTTCAAAATGTTCCGGTCGGAATTTCCCTTTTTGAAGCTGGCTCTGCAGCGTAAAAATCGTCCGGCGCAGGATCCGTTTCATCCGTGTGACCACATACTGATAACGGGCGCTGGAAAAAAGAATCGTATCCCCATAGACAGCCGTCTGGGCATCCACTGCCTCGTCCAGCAGTTTTTCACCCAGTTCCGCGGAAAACGCAAACCAGTCGCTTCCATTTTCTTCCAAAAGCCTGGAAAACTGCTCCAAAATACCGTGAAATAAATTTCCCATATCCACTGCTTCAAAAGAAAACGCTTCCCGTTCCCGTAGCGTAAGACCATACTGCAGAAAATAGCTGTAAGCGCAGGCCGCATACTGTTCCAGTCGACTGACGCTGCTGTGCAGAATACTGCCATACAACGCATGCGCGACCTCCTCTCCGAGCGGACTATGCCTGTAACGGAAAAACGCGGTTTCCACAAGCTTCTGCAGTTTGCCGCTCCATTCATTGTCCTCGGCATAAGTCCCGTACAGAGTAAAAAAGAACGGCTGTGGAACCGGATTGCCCCTGGCATATTCGCGCAGCAGCCCGGATAATACGTCAAATCCATCCTCCCGCACCTGTATCTGCTCCTGTAGCTGCGCCGCCTGCGGCCGCTCCACCTGCAGAGCCGGAAACAGCTTCCGCACCATGCCGATCAGGTATGCCGGACGTACGGCCTTCCCTTCTCCGCTTACCTTAGCGTAAGACAGATACAATCTCTGACTTGGTTTTGTCATATTCATATACAGATACAATCTCTGGATATACATCTGCTGCCTGGGCGACGGCGCCATTTCCCACTGTCCCTGCGCCAGAAATTCTCTGTCAATATCTGATATAATACCGCCGTTCCCTCCGCTCTTGGGAATATTACCGTCATTGACGCCAAGAAAAAACAACACTTTGATTTCCTTCAGCCGGGTCCGCTCGATATCTCCCACCAGAATCCGGTCCACATTCTGGGGAATCGTGCCCACCTGTATCTCCCCAAATCCGGCGTCCAGAATATCCGCAAACTCCTGCAAAGACATTTCCTCCCCGCCGATCAGATCATAAATCTCTTCCAGCAGCTCCATGACAAGACGGTAAATCTGCCCATACTCTTTTGCCTTTACCAGATCTCCTTCTTCCTGAAACTGTGTTTCCCAAAAAACAAGCCTTTCATAGAGTTGATTTTCCGTTAAAAATAAGTATAAATGTTCCACATAATCCTTTACCCTGCCGCCTTCCGCGAGCAGCGGCAAAAGCATGTCGACTAGTTTCTGCCGCGTAGCATTGATCTCTTCCAGTTCCTGTGTTTCCTGACCGGCATGACCCCTTCTGACAAAAAGCGCCTGCCATCTTTTCTTTCCCCGAATCCCCTGCCGCAGCACATAATTCTCCAGCCTGTCAGTCTCTTCCATCGAAATATCCGTAAGGCCGCTGCGCAGAAAATGAAACACTGCTTCGTACGAAAAGTTCTGCAGCAAAATCTGCAGCGCGCTTCTTATGTATTCAATAAAAGGATTCAGTACAATTCCCTTTGTAACATCCACATAACAGGGAATCGAAAAGCGGGCAAAGATTTCCTCCACATAATCGGCATATACGGACAAATTTCCGGCTACGACCGCAATGTCGCGGTACTGGTAACCTTCTGTGCGCACCAGCTTTCTGATCTGCAGACACACCTGCCGCACTTCTTCACGCGGAGATGAGGCTTCCACCAAATGAATGGCGTCCTGCTCTCCCGCAAACGTACGGCTCCGGTAACGAAAAATTTCCTGTTCCAGATGCGCCATACTCGGATTATTACGGAAACGGGGCACCGGTTTTTCCGCCAGTATGATATCCGGCCTGCGCGCTACGCCCGCTTCCCGCGCCAGCCGTTCCAGAGAACGCATCATCTTCTTGCTGAATGCAAACAGTTTCTGCTCCCCATCCTCCTGCGCCGCATCCTCGCTGCCGTCCATGATCACAGCCACCTTTACCTCTCTGGCAAGCAGCAAAATTTTCTGAATCACCTGATTCTGTACAGGCGTAAATCCTGTAAAGCCGTCAAACACCACAATGCTGTCGCGAATCATGGCGGAATGCTCCAACGCCTGCGCCAAAAGCCCCATTTGTCCTTCCGTTGTCACAAATTTACCCGCGGTGGCGTCCAGAAAGGCATTGTACAAAACAGCAAGATCCTGCAGCTTATAATACAGACTGCCCCGTGAACGGGCGTAGTCTGTCAACTGTTCCAATTCTTCACTGCCGATTCCGTACTGCATAAACTCCGAAATGGCGGATTTCACTTCATGGATATAACCAATTCTCCTGATATGGGAACCGATCACTTTCAATCTGTCCGCACAGTCCGAGGCAATTTTGCGCAGAATCAGACTTTTCCCCGTATCATCCAGTACCGGCCGACCTCCCGCTCCTGTTTCCTCAAAGATCCTGTGGGTCAGCCTGCCAAAACTGAGCACGTCAATGTTCATAATGCCGCCGCGTGGATGACGCATGACAAGCTCTTTCTGTGTCTGCATTGTGAACTGATCCGGCACAATAATAAAAAACCGGGTATTCTCCTCCTCTAAGGACTGCCGTATCACATCCGTATACAATCGTTCGCTTTTCCCTGCGCCCGAACTGCCGATACAAAACTGTAATGCCATACTTCCCCCTTTCGCTCTATCTGCTATCTCGTCACATTCCGCAGCCATTTTTTCTGTCGATACCGGATATAACAGAACGGAATTTTTACCAGCTCATCACTGAGCAAGATAAAATACACTGTTTTGACCGGCAGTTTCCACACAAAAGCCGCCAGAAACCCGAACAGAATCGACCAGCCCCACAATATGCCCGCATCGATAAACATACCGAATCTGGTATCGCCGCCACTGCGGAAAATACCTACGATACAGGTACAGGTAGCAGACTGGGCAATCACATAATAGGACATTATAAACAGAAAGCTGTGCATATAATCTTCCGTAAGCCCTGTAAATCCCAATCCTCTTACAATCAACGGACGAAGAGCGAAAATCAGCAGACCGCCGCCCATGCCGAAATAAATTGCCAGCCGGATAAAGCGCACCGCATAGATTTCCGCCTCCTTTTTTTTATTTTCTCCAATCGCCTTGCCAAGCATGATGGCCGTGGCATTGCCAATACCGAATACGATGACCGTGGCAAGCTGACGCATCACATGCGCCACCGAATTGGCGGCAACCGCACTGCTGCCCAGATGGCCTACAATCGCCGCCGTAGCGGAATACCCGGCGCCCCACATAAATTCGTTGACCACCACCGGACTTGAATAACGGATAAAATCTCCCAGCAGCATCCTGTCCGGATGCAGAAAACAGGAAAGCCGCAGCCGTACCGTATGATTCCTGACAAATGCATAAAAGAGCATCATGCCAAGCTCCAGTGTTCTGGCGCACAGCGTACCGACAGCAGCGCCTACAATCCCCAGCCTAGGCGCGCCAAACAGACCAAAAATCAAGACCGCATTGACTAAAAAATTCAGTACAAGGGAACAGCCATATACCACTGTGGAAATCAGCACTTTTTCAATACTGCGAATCAGATTCAGATAGGTCATGCTCAGCGCAACCATCGGATACGTAAAGGCCACAATCCGCAGATACTTGATCCCTTCGGCAATAATCTCTTCCTCTCCGGTAAAAACGCTCATAATCTGCCGCGGCAGAAAAAAACTTCCCAACATAAAAATAAGCCCTGCAATCACTGCAAGCCTCACCACAATCCCCAATAATTTCTCTATGGATGCCGTATCCCGTTTCCCCCAATACTGCGCCGTCAACACCGACACCCCGGAAGAAATTCCAAAGAGAAACAAATTAAAAATAAAAAAGACCTGCCCGCCCAGAGAACAACCCGAAAGCACCTGCTCGCTGACCCTGCCGAGCATGATCACGTCCGTGGCTGTCACACCTACATTGATTAAATTCTGCAGCGCCATGGGAACTACAAGAGAGAAAACTTTCCTGTAGAAATCTCGTTTCTCCATAACTGATTCATCCGCCTCCCTTTCTCCTATGCACGGCCGTTCTTCACCGGGCCTTCTGCAGCCGTATTCATTCTCCTGCATAGAGAATCTGCAGCTCTTTTAAATACCGCACTGCTTCCTTGTAATACGTATCCGGTCTAAAAGACGGCTCCCGTATCATTTCCGTCAATAAGCCTCGCAGCGTATATTCCACAACCTTTACCAGCCTTTCCGGCGAAATCCCCGCCCGGTGTTTCAATTCCACTCTGGCAAAGATTTCATCATAAGCCGCAAGCAGCGTCTCCGCTGACCTCCGCGCCGCTTCCACCGCCTCCGGTTCGCTTTCCCTCTCCGCCTGCTGCAGAAACATCTGCATGTAGGGAAAATTCTTCATGGCAGCCGTCCTCGCTTTTTCAATCTGCGTGCATAACGCAAAATAATCCGTCTCCGCAGCGTCAACCGCAGAAGACAACTCCATCATTATATATTTCACACTATAATCATATACGAATCCATACAATCCCGTTTTGCTCACAAAATAATGAAACAGCAGCCCCTTGCTGATGCCCGCTTCCTTTACCATCTCGTCTGTGCTGGCTCTGCGGAAGCCGTTTTCCGCAAATATTTTCAACGCCGCATTGATCATTCTGTCCTGTTTTTCTTTTTTCAGATCAAAAAATTTCTCGTTCACGAAAGAACAACGCTCCTCTTAGGTATCATTTCACAGACTTTCCATAATTGACCATACGGGTCGTTTTCTATCTTATCACAGTCCGCACTTCGTTTCAAGTCCGGTCTGAATCATTCCCTGCCTTTATGAGCCGGACTTTTCAGTTCGTTAAAAACTTTACATCCATTTTACAATGCCGTGATATTGGATTTGATTTTTGCACGGTACAATATAATTGTAAATTTCAGGAAACAGCAAAAACAAAGGAGAATTAAAAATGAAACGATCATCAAAACGCCTAGCATTTGCCCTTATAAGTCTTCTAATTCTGTCCGTATTCATGTGGCGCAGTATCCAGAACGAGGGCGGTTCTGCCAAATTTGACACCGCAGGAGAGATCCATGTACTTACCCGCGAAGACGGTTCGGGGACACGCGGCGCGTTTATAGCGCTGTTTGGAATTGAGCAGAAAAATGAAGCGGGAGAAAAAATTGACTATACAACAGACACCGCCGCCGTTACAAATTCTACGTCCGTTATGACGACGACTGTTGCAGGGGATTCATACGCGATCGGATATACTTCTCTTGGCTCCATGAACAATACTGTAAAAGCGGTGCAGATCGACGGCTGCGAAGCAACGATCCCCAATATCAAAAACGGCTCTTATAAGATCGCACGTCCCTTTCTCATTGCAACGAAAGACGGTTTGAGCGGCACGGCGCAGGATTTTATTGATTTTATTATGAGCGCGGACGGGCAGGCGGTAATCGAAGAGAATGGATACATTTCTGTAGCAGACGCGGAAAGTTATAACGGGAAAATGGATTCGGGAAAAATCGTTATTGCGGGTTCCAGTTCTGTCACTCCGGTTATGGAAAAACTGAAGGAAGCCTATCTTGAGAAAAATCCAGGCGTTACGATTGCGATACAACAGAGTGATTCTTCCACCGGTATGTCTGACACAATAGACGGAATCTGCGATATCGGCATGGCCTCCCGTGAGCTGAAAGATTCCGAAACCCAAAAAGGGCTGACCGCCACCGTAATTGCAATGGACGGTATTGCAGTGATTGTCAATCACGACTGTCCCATAAATAACCTGACAAGCCAACAGGTAAAAGATATTTTTATGGGGCATGCGGTTCGCTGGAGTGAACTATCACAGTAAAATTTCAGGGGGCATGACTATGAAGAATCGAAAAGAAAAAGTGATGGAACTGCTTTTTTTCCTGACAGCCCTTGTTTCCACAGCAGCGGTAATTCTAATCTGCATGTTCCTGTTTGCAGGCGGTATCCCTGCAATAAAAGAAATAGGCGTTTTCAACTTCCTGCTGGGTACAAGCTGGAAACCCACAAATAATCTTTATGGGATTCTCCCTATGATCGTCGGCTCCCTCTATGTAACCGCCGGAGCATTGATAATTGGCGTACCGGTCGGGATATTGACAGCGGTGTTCATGGCAGAGTTTGCTCCGGTAAGTATCTATGCGCCTTTGAAAGCTGTTGTTCATCTGATGGCGGGAATTCCGTCGGTTGTGTACGGTTTTTTCGGATTGGCAGTCTTAGCGCCTTTTATTCGGGAAGCCTTTGGCGGGCGCGGTATGAGTGTACTTACTGCTTCTGTCCTGCTGGGGCTGATGATTTTACCTACCATTATCAGCGTTTCGGAAACTTCAATCCGGGCTGTCCCGGAAAGTTACTATGAGGGCGGGCTTGCTCTTGGAGCTTCCCATGAAAGAAGCGTATTTTTTACGGTTCTTCCCGCAGCAAAGAGCGGTATTTTTGCAGGGGTTGTATTAGGGATTGGGCGGGCAGTCGGTGAAACAATGGCGGTTATGATGGTTGCCGGAAATCAAGCGGTTATCCCGGACAGTATGCTTTCCGGCGTTCGGACACTGACCACAAACATTGTATTGGAAATGGGATATTCTACGGATTTACACCGTGAAGCGTTAATTGGTACGGCTGTTGTCCTGTTTGTTTTCATTCTCATTATCAATCTGTCCCTCTCCCTGTTCAAAAGGAGGGTGAAATAAATGGTTGGAAAATTGAAACGGAAATGGTGCGCATACAGACGCGACCCTAAATCTTTTGTTCTCTTTCTTTCTGTATGCCTTGCAGCATTGATTACAATGCTTGCGCTTATTTTTATTATTGCATACATATTGATAAAAGGGATTCCAAATTTAACGCCGGATTTATTTGACAGCAAATATACAACAGAAAATGTGTCCCTGCTTCCGGCACTTATCAATACGCTGTTCATTATGCTGCTTTCTCTGCTGTTTGCGGTTCCCGTAGGAATTGGTGCTGCAATTTATCTGACAGAATACGCAAGACGGGGAAATAAGCTGGTTCATATCGTAGGTATTACCGCTGAAACATTGTCCGGGATTCCGTCAATCGTTTATGGGCTGTTCGGTTCCCTGTTCTTTGTGAAATATCTTGGGCTGGGGTTGTCTTTGCTGTCCGGGGCTTTGACTTTAAGTATTATGATTTTGCCGCTTATTATGCGGACAACAGAAGAAGCCTTGCGAAGCGTTCCCGACAGCTACCGCGAGGGCAGCTTCGGGCTTGGAGCCGGAAAGTTACGAACCGTATTCTCTATTGTCCTGCCCTGCGCCGTTCCGGGTATTTTGTCCGGCGTTATTCTTGGAATCGGGCGTATCGTCGGGGAATCGGCGGCACTGATCTTTACTGCCGGAACCGTTGCAGAAATAGCAACAAGTATTTTTTCGTCGGCAAGAACTTTATCCGTCCATATGTATTCTATTTCGGGCGAGGGGTTGTATATCGGACAGACTTACGGGGCGGCGGTTGTATTATTGGTTGTTGTCATTCTGATCAATGGACTTTCCGGATTTGTGGCAAAAAAGGCAGGAGGTAACACCCTCCGGGCATCCCACTATGCGCAAAAAACCGCGCAGGCAGGAGGTAACACTCTCAGAGTATCCCACTATGCGCAAAAAACCGCGCAGGCAGGAGGTAACACTCTCAGAGTATCCCACTATGCGCAGAAAACCGCGCAGGCAGGAGGTAATTCTACAGATGGATAAAATCGTGGCGCAGAATCTGGATTTATTTTATGGAGACTTTCAGGCCCTGCAAAAAATAAACATAGCGTTTCAGGCGCATGAAATTACCGCGCTGATCGGCCCGTCGGGCTGCGGAAAATCGACATTATTAAAAACACTGAACCGAATGAACGACTTGGTGGAAGGCTGCCGCGTCAAGGGAAATATCCGTTTAGACGGTGAAGATATTTATGGCACTATGGATATTAACCTGCTGCGTAAACGTGTGGGAATGGTATTTCAAAAACCGAATCCCTTCCCTATGAGCATTTACGACAATGTTGCCTTTGGCGCAAGGACGCATGGTATCCGTTCTAAAGCTGCACTGGACGAAATCGTGGAACGTTCCTTAAAAGGGGCGGCAATTTGGGACGAGGTAAAAGACAGGCTGAAAAAATCCGCGCTTGGTATGTCGGGCGGCCAGCAACAGCGTCTCTGCATTGCCCGCGCTTTGGCGGTGGAGCCGGAAGTTTTGCTGATGGACGAGCCAACCAGCGCGCTTGACCCTATTTCCACCGCTAAGATAGAGGAACTGGCCTTAGAATTGAAAAAGGACTATACGATTGTCATTGTGACACATAATATGCAGCAGGCGCTCCGCATTTCCGACAGGACAGCGTTTTTCCTGCTTGGGGAGATGGTGGAATTTGGAGAAACAGAAAAATTATTCGCCATGCCGCAGGACAGGCGGACAGAGGACTATATTACGGGGAGATTTGGATAATGCGACTAAAATTTGATGAACAGTTAGATTTATTAAATAAAGAGTTGATTACAATGGGGGCTTTTTGTGAGAATGCGATTGCCATGTCTGCAAAAGCGCTGACAGAGGGGAATCCTGCGCATGCAAAGGCTGTTCCCGATCTTTCCGCGCAGATTGACCATAAGGAACGCGAAATTGAAACCCTGTGTCTAAAGCTGCTCTTACAACAGCAGCCCGTGGCAAAAGATTTAAGGGTTGTGTCTTCTGCGCTGAAAATGGTGACAGACATGGCAAGAATTGGAGACCAATCCGCAGACATAGCGGAAATTATCACATTAGCCAATATTCACGCCACCGATGATATCCAGGTTATCCATGATATGTCGGTTGCTGTCATTCAGATGGTAACAGACAGCATTGACGCTTTTGTGAAAAAGGATGGGCAGATGGCAAAAGCCGTCATAGATTATGATGACGTCGTGGATTCCTTTTTTGATCAGGTCAAGAAAATGCTGATCCGGCTTTTCAGCAGACCCGAAACAGACGGTGAATATGCCATAGACCTGTTAATGATTGCAAAATATTTTGAACGGATCGGAGATCACGCGGCAGGTATTGCAAAATGGGTGTTGTTTTCTATCACAGGGAATAAAGAGGGGTGATCCATGGAAATCAATGTTTCGTTTTTGTGCACAAATATTTGATTCGTGTTCCAGGTTACGGATATAAGAAACGCTAAGTGTCCCGAAAAGGTTATGGAATTTTAATGCAGACGGGCTGGACACGGAGAATTTCTAATATCCTTCACAATGGAACACGCCTCAATCTATTTGTTCCAATAAACGAAACACTGATTTCCGTGGGGGCATGCCGCCATTGATGAAATATAGGCAGTGTGGTATAGTTGATTCGGTTATTGACACAGAAAAGAGGGAACATTTATGTGGCTCATTATGGCTGTTCTGTCAGCTTTTTTCGCCGGAATAACATCCATCCTTGCGAAATGCGGCATCAGGAAAACGGATTCCGACGTGGCTACGGCATTCAGAACATTCGTTGTACTGGTGTCTGCATGGAGTATGGTATGGATAGTCGGTTCTTATCACACGATTTCAGCATTGACGGCAAAATCACTGTTATTCTTAGTTTTGTCCGGCATGGCGACCGGCGGTTCCTGGATATGCTATTTTAAAGCGCTCTCTATGGGTGATATAAACAAAGTGGTCCCGATTGATAAATCAAGTACAATCCTTTCCATACTCTTTGCTGTCATTTTGTTTGGAGAAACAGAACATCTTGCTATAAAACTGATTGGTACGGCAATTCTTACAACAGGAATTTATTTGATGGTCGAGAAAAAACAGGATTCTGGAGAAAAAGGCGGCGGCAAATGGAAATTTTATGCCGTTTTGTCGGCTTTATTTGCAGCCTTAACTTCCATTCTCGCAAAGATCGGAATCACCGGGGTAGAATCCAATCTTGGTACGGCAATCCGTACGGGCGTTGTTTTTGTCATGGCCTGGCTCGTTATATTTATGAAAGGCAAACAGACACAGCTAAAACAGATTGATCAGAAAGAATTGGTCTTCCTATCACTTTCGGGAATCACAACAGGCGCGTCATGGTTATGTTATTATTACGCAATTCAAAATGGCATTGTCAGTGTGGTGGTGCCGATTGATAAATTAAGCATTGTGATAACGGTTGCCTTTTCTTATCTTGTATTTCACGAAAAGCTGCGTAAAAAGGCGTTTGCCGGACTTTTGCTTATGGCGCTTGGAACGCTGGTCATTTCGGTTTGGTCTTAACTTCAGAAAGGAGTGGTAACTATGATTTATTGTGTCGAAGACGACAGCTCTATCCGTGATCTGATGATATATACATTAAACTCTGCCGGATTTGAGGCAAAAGGCTTCGACTGCGCGGACAGTCTTTTTGACGCTCTGCAGACAGAAAAGCCCCGGCTTATTATGCTTGATATCATGCTTCCCGGAGAAGACGGCATTTCCATATTAAAAAAACTGCGGATGCAGCCGACGACAAAAGATATGCCTGTGATTATGGCGACAGCGAAAGGAACCGAATACGACAAAGTAACCGGGCTTGATCTGGGAGCCGATGATTACCTTGCGAAGCCGTTCGGCATGATGGAGATGATTTCCCGTGTAAAAGCGGTATTGCGCCGCACGCGCCCAAAAAGAGAAACAAAAATGCTTAAAATCGGAAGTTTAGAACTGCATTTGGAAACATATGTTGTGCTTGTAAACGGCGAACGGATTTCGCTGACACTGAAAGAACATAAACTGCTCCATACTTTTATGGAAAACCCCGGACGGGTATTTACGCGCGATCAGCTTCTTGAAATGATATGGGGCGCCTCCTACATAGGGGAAACACGAACCGTGGATGTTCACATTGGAACGCTCCGGACAAAATTAGGCGAATGCGGGAGCTATATTGAAACGGTACGGGGAGTCGGGTATCGAATGGAGGCACTATGACGAAACGCATTTTTCGTTCCATCTGCCTTGTTGCGCTGACCGTTTTCCTTGCGTCTGTTATTTTGATCATGGGTGTTCTGTATGAATACTTTTCAAATGCCCTGCAGGCACAGTTAAAAATGCAGACACTTCTCGCGGCACAGGGCGTTACAAATGAGGGCATTGCATATTTCCAAGATTTGCAGGTGAAAAATTACCGTATATCATGGATTGATACGGAGGGAAATGTTATTTTTGACAGTGCGTCTGATACTGCGGAAATGGAAAATCATTTAGAGCGGGAAGAAGTGCGGGAAGCCCTTTCAGCGGGCTATGGAGAGAGCAGCCGGTATTCCGCCACCTTGATGGAGCGTTCGTTTTATTCTGCACAGAAACTTGAAGACGGCACTATTTTACGGCTCTCCATCTCTCAAAACTCTATTTTAACGCTGCTTTTCAGTATGGCGCAGCCCATTTGTATTATCTTTGTGATCTCTCTGATTCTCTCCGTTGTTTTAGCGACTCAGGTTTCCAGAAAAATAGTAAAGCCCTTTAATGAAATTGATCTTGACCATCCACTGTCAAATGAGGGCTATGATGAGCTTGCTCCCTTTTTACGACGCATTGACAGCCAGCAAAAGCAGCTGCGGAGACAGAAAGCCGAACTTCTCCAAAAGGAAAATGAACTCTGCACAATTATCGGCAGCATGAACGAGGGCATGATTCTCCTAAATCAAAAAGGAAAAATTATCAGTATCAACTCTGCGGCAGGTAAGCTGCTGGACGCTGATACAGACTGTATCGGTTCTGACCTGTTATCTATATGCCGCAATCTTGAATTACAGGAAATCCTTGCCAGAGCCTTACACGGGGAACCGGGGGAAAATATGATTCGGCTGCATGGAGAGAGTTACCAGATTGACGCTGATCCGGTCACTTCTGAAAATATTGTGAAAGGAGCAGTGATTTTCTTTTTCAATGTGACGGAAAAAGAAAAAGCGGAACAGATACGCCGCGAATTTACCGCCAATGTGTCCCATGAATTAAAAACGCCGCTTCATTCCATTTCCGGGTATGCGGAGCTTTTGAAAAACGATATGGTAAAGGAACATGACAAAATACCGTTTGCCGGAAAGATTTATGATGAAACCGGGCGAATGATACGGCTTGTGGAGGACATTATCACCCTCTCGCACCTTGATGAAGGCGCCGGCGATATGCAGAGAGAAACGATCGACCTGTATACATTGGCGGAAAGGGCGCTACAGAGCCTGAAGCCACAGGCAGACAGCGCATGCGTCGCGTTGGAACTTTCCGGCATTCCGGCTGTCCTGAATGGGATCCCCCAGCTTTTATACAGCATCGTTTATAATCTTTGTGACAATGCAATTAAGTATAATCACGAAAACGGAAACGTAATGGTAAATATACAACATAAAAACGGCACGGTGGTTTTATCCGTGGAGGACACAGGGATCGGAATTGCATACGAACATCAGGAACGGATTTTTGAGCGTTTCTACCGTGTGGATAAGAGCCATTCTAAGGCAGTAGGCGGAACAGGGCTTGGGCTTTCTATTGTAAAACACGCCGCGAAAATCCATAACGCCAGAGTTGAGGTGAAAAGCCATGTTGGAAAAGGCACGATGGTTATTGTGACGTTTCCTAAATGAGACTGAAGAAACGCAACTGCTTTTAAAAACCGATTTCCGCGAATTTCTTGTATATTCTCTTTTCATTTTCATAAAATAATATTATAATAAGGATAAGTCATACAAAAGTGAAAGGAGTAACGTTATGGCCAAAAAATTTGGGAAAATCCTTCTTCTTATTTCTACGATCGGAGCTGCATTCGCAGGCGCGTACTACTTTATGAAAAGCAAAAAATCATCTGTAGAAGAGGACGATGATTACGAAGATCTGGACGATGATTCCTCTGATACTTCCGACGATCCGACAGAAGAGCGTTCCTATGTATCACTGAATTCTGAAACAGAATCCTCCGGCTCTGACAATGCCGATGCGCAGAAGGCTGACAGCACGGCAGTCGAAGAATTCTTTGACGACGACGATGATGATACAGACGGTTCCTTAGATGCAATCTGACAAAATACGGATTCCTGTTTCTATTTCCTCTTCCTGAAGTCCGGCATATCCTAATATCAATGTAGGCTGCCAGTTATCTGGCAGTCTTCCGATATAGGCGTCCGACATGCCATATACTCTGATTCCCTTTTCCGCTGCCAGATGCAGCAGTTCCCTTTCCGTTTTCTCTCCCTGATAATGCAGCAGCAAATGCAGACCTGCGTTTTCCCCGGATATCGTCACATTTTTCAGATATTTCCGGCAGCATTGCAGCATCCTGTCATGCCGGCTTCTGTATATTTTGCGCATTTTGTTTAAATGGCGCTCAAAGGCACCGTCCCTGATAAATACGTTTAAGACCGACTGATCTATTCTCGACACGGTAGAAGAGAAAAACATACACTGCTGCCTGTAACATTCCAGCAGCTTTTCCGGCAGCACCATATAACTGATGCGAATCGCCGGCGCTATCGCTTTGGAAAACGTACCGATATAAATCACCTTGCCGGCTTCATCCGATGCCTGCAGAGAAGGGATCGGCTTGCCCCGGTAACGAAACTCACTGTCATAATCATCCTCTATCAAATACCTGTGTTCTTCCTGCGCCGCCCATCTAAGAAGCTCCATCCGCCTGCCAATCGGCATGACAATCCCTGTAGGAAACTGGTGGGAAGGCATAATATAAGCCAGATCCGCACTGCTTTGGGCCAGTATGTCCGCCCGCATTCCGCCCCCGTCCATAGGAATTGTTTCTACCTGATACGCAAAAGAGCGGAAAATCTGGCAGGCCCTTTTATAGGTGGGATTTTCCAGTGCGACCTTCCTGTGCCTGCCCAGTATTTTTTCAAGAAGCAGCAGCAGATAATCATTTCCCGCACCGATAATCACTTGCTGCGGCAGGCAGTTTACCCCTCGCGAAACATGCAGATAATGGCAGATCGTTGCACGCAGTTCCAAGTCGCCCTGGGGATGTCCCAATGCAAACATTTCTTTTTTATCGTCAATTAACGTATTCTTTGTGATTTTTTTCCATGTAGAAAACGGAAAACTTCCCAGTTCCACCACATTCGGCGAAAAATCATATAAAAAGCGCCGCGGCTGCGCTTCCTTCGTTTGTCCGCTCTTTCCCACCGGATTCTGCAGGTCATATAATCCATCTATTTTACATACAAAAAAGCCTTTATACGGCCGGGACTCAATATAGCCCTCCGATAAAAGCTGTTCGTATGCAAGATCTACCGTACTTCTGGAAACCTGCAGATATTCCGCCAGAGACCGGGTGGAAGGAAGCCTCTCTCCGCATAGAAGCTTCCGTCCCCTGATTTCCTGACGGATATGGTCGTATATCTGCTCATATAAATGCCTGCCGCTGCGGCTGTCCAGCTCCATCACCAGTTCATTCATCGTCCGGCTCTACCCTTTTGACTGTCTTACGATATCGTCTTTCAAATCTCTGGCACGGTCTTTTATCCTTGGCCCCACTTCTCTGGAAGCGATAATCCCTGAAACCAGTTTCATGGCCGTGTCATATTCTCCGAACTGGGTGCACAGCGCCGCAACCAGATAATCCACCGTGCTTTCATCCATTCCGCAGAGCGGATAATCCTCCTTGATATTGGCCTGCTGAAAACCTTCCTTGGCATTTTTTAAATATTCTTTTTCCTGCGCCGCCAGGCTCTCCTGCAGCGCCTCCTGTCCCGTCCCTTCCAAACTCTCCCGCCAGCCCCGCAGCAGCCAGCCGCATTTCAGGCAGATATAGGCCTTTTCACTGTCATAAGCCTGTTTGGTAATAGCGGCAAGCAGCGCCATCTTATATCTGCGAAACGCTTCCTCATAAGAAAAGGTGTCATGTACCTCCCTTGGCTTGTAGGCTACGCAGATCTTTTCTCCGATCAGCTTTTTCTGCACAGCGCTTAACGTCTTAAAATACCGTTCCAACGCCGCATAACCGCATTGCGGGCACATAATTACATCATATTTCAGCGTATTGATGTTTTCATAAACCGGACGCAGATCCGCATCAGAGCCGATCATCCTCGCTCTCGACGATTTTACCGTAGGGTTCTTAAATTCCAATTCGCATATAGGACATTGATAACCCTTGCCATACACCAGTTCCGCATCAGACGGACAGCCGCCATTTCCTGTCATTCCTTCTGTCATTTCTTTTCCTCCTGCTTTGGTAACACATAGGAGCTCTTCAGTGACACGATCCTGTTAAACACCGGTGCTCCTTCCCGGGAATCTTTATAATCTACACAGAAAAAGCCCTGCCGCACAAACTGGAAACGCTCTTCCGGCTTTGCCTCCTGCAGCGCCGGTTCCAGCCTGCAGTCATACAACACCTTGAGCGAATCCGGGTTCAGATTCAGGCTGCCATCCTCGTTGTAGACACCTTTTTCCTCATCAATAATATTTTCATATAATCTTACCTGCGCTTTCACCGATTCCCTGGCTGGAACCCAGTGTATGGTGCCTTTCACCTTTCTTCCGGTAAAGCCGCTGCCGCATTTCGTCTCCGGGTCGTACGTGCAGTGCACTTCAACAATCGCGCCGTTTTCATCCTTCACACAGCCTGTACATGTTACAAAATACGCATGCATCAGGCGGACCTCATTACCCGGAAACATACGGAAATATTTTCTGGGCGGCTCCTCCATGAAATCGTCCCGTTCTATATACAGTTCTTTTCCAAAAGGTACCGTACGCGTTCCCAACGCCTCGTTTTCCAAATTGTTGGCAACCTCCAGAAGCTCTGTTTTCCCTTCCGGATAATTGTCTATAATCAATTTTACCGGATCAAGAACCGCCATCATCCGTGGACGCTTCATTTTCAAGTCTTCCCGGATGCAGTATTCCAAAGCGGGATATTCGGCAATCGAATTGGCTTTTGACACACCGCACAGCTCTACGAACCGCTGAATGGACTCCGGCGTAAACCCTCTCCTTCGCAGCGCTGCAATCGATACCAGTCTGGGGTCGTCCCAGCCGTCCACGATACCGTCCTCCACCAGCTTTTTAATATAACGCTTTCCTGTCACCACGTTTTTTAAATATAATTTAGCAAATTCAATCTGCTTCGGCGGATGCGGATATTCCAGTTCACGCACAACCCAGTCGTACAGGGGTCTGTGATCTTCAAATTCAAGCGTACAAATGGAGTGGGTTATGCCCTCTATGGCATCCTCAATGGGATGGGCAAAATCATACATCGGATAGATGCACCACGCATCTCCCGTATTGTGATGTGTCATATGCGCCACGCGGTAGATAACCGGATCCCGCATATTCATATTGGGAGACGCCATATCAATCCTCGCGCGAAGCACCTTGGAGCCATCCGCATACAAACCTTTTTTCATGTTTTCAAACAGCATCAGATTCTCTTCCACGCTGCGTCTGCTGCCCGGGTCTTCTCTGCCCGCCTCTGTCAGCGTGCCTCTGTATTCCCTGATCTCGTCTGCCGATAAATCCGATACATAGGCTTTCCCTTTTTTAATCAGCTTTACCGCACACTCATACATCTCTCCAAAATAATTGGAAGCAAAAAACAGGCGGTCTTCCCAGTCCGCTCCCAGCCACCGGATATCATTCTGAATCGACTCCACAAATTCTGACTTTTCCTTGGTCGGATTGGTATCATCAAATCTCATATTGAATTTGCCATGATATTTCTGTGCCAGTCCATAATTCAGAAGAATACTCTTGGCATGGCCGATATGCAGATATCCATTCGGTTCCGGTGGAAATCGGGTGTGTACCGTATCATATATTCCTTCCGCCAGATCTTTTTCTATGATCTGCTCGATAAAATTTCTGCAAACAGGTTCTGTTTCATTTAACTGCGCTTTTTCTGTCTCTGCCATCTAACCGCTCTCCTCATACTCATTTCAATGCTCTTGCATCATTTTACACGAGTTTGAGCGGCATTGCAAGTACACTTAAGCACTTAAGGCCTTTCGGTGACATACAAGACAGGAACTGCAGGTTTCTTTTATTTCGATACTTGCTCTGCGCTTCAGATATGGTACAATGTACACAAAAAAACAAGTGCGGCGGATCCGTGCATTTCCCGCGTCTGCCGCCTGGATGTGGAAAGGAACATTCGCATGCGAAACCTGAAAACCCGATTCCATCTCAATACGCTGTTTTATTTTACAGTTTTTCTCGCCATCCTTATCTTTGTCCTCCTGCAGCCCTTCGGCGATCCGCCAGATGAAGTGAACCGTTTTAAGGTGGCGCAGTTTATCTGCCGTTACGGCAAGCTGCCCACCGGAGAAGAATTTGAAGTGGCCATCGGCGGCTATGGCGGTTCCTACGCCTTCCAGCCAATCCTGCCTTACATGATACAGGGTATTCTGATGCGTTTTCTTTCTCTGTTTACCACAGATAACACAGCGCTCCTGCTATGCGCCCGTATGGTAAACGCCGTCTTCGGCGTCATTATGGCAGTCTTTGTCCGCAGACTTTCCCTTCTTCTTTTTCCGGACAAACTCACGGGCTGGCTGTTTAGTTTTCTCGTGATGTTTCTGCCGCAGAATCTGTTTCTGCACTCCTATGTCAACACAGACTCTATGGCGTCCATGGCGGGTGCGGTGATTTTATATGCCTGTGTATCCGGCTGGAAGTCCGGCTGGAAATGGCGGGACTGTATTACCCTGTGCGCAGGCATCGTCTGCTGCGCCCTTTCTTACTATAACGCATACGGACTGATTGCAGCCGCTATATTTTTCTTTGTTTTCTCTCATTTCAAAAGAGCGAGAAATGGACGCCTTTCTATAGACTGGCGCCCGCTGCTGCAAAAGGGGCTGTTCATCTCCCTCATCGTCCTGCTGGGAATCGGATGGTGGTTTGTGCGTAATTATAGAATACATGACGGCGATCTCCTGGGTCTTCGCGCCCGGGCGGAAAACGCCATGCGCACTGCTCTGCCAGAATACAGTCCGGCTACAAGGGTAACTGTGGCAGGTTCGGGCGTATCCCTTACCGACATGCTGCTGCACTCGGATTTTCTCTATTATCTCTGGAACAGCTTTGTGGCAAGATTCGGCCCCATGACAATTCCCACCCTGCCTTTTCTCTATATATGGTATTACCGTATCTTTGGAGTGGGCTGGCTGTGCAGCCTGCTTCCGGCCAAGTGGTGCGCCTGCGCGGACCCGCAGAAAAGCGGAAGCCGAAACAGACCGGCGTTTTCCCGCGTCCTTTTCCATCTCCCGCTGCTGCTTGCCGTCCTCATTCCGGCAGGACTGTGCATCTACTATTCTTATACAAGCGATTACCAGCCCCAGGGACGCTATATCATGCCCATGCTGATTCCTTTCATGTACTTTACCGCCCTCGGTTTCCACAAACTCACAGCCCTGACGGAAAACTGTCTATGCCCTGTCTTCCTGCGGAAATTCTGCCGTCCCGTTGCCATGGGCGCAGTGATGACATTTCTCCTGGGCGCGCTGCTGCTCACCCTTTCCTGCGTCGTCATACCCCATTATCTGAAAGGGGCCAACCTGTGGAACAGCGCATGGATTGCTCTATAAACCCTTTTCCGCTTATCCGTACCGATACTTTTTCTCTTTTGTTTTCAAAAAGAACGCTGCCACTGCAACAGCCATCGCTTCCGCCGCAACTGTGGAAACCCAGATGCCGTCTACTCCCCACAGTAGTGGAAGGAGCCAGACGGCGGCAATTTCAAACACCAGTGTCCGCAGAAAAGAAATTGCCGCTGAAACCAGCCCGTCGTTTAACGCCGTAAAGAAAGAAGAGCAGAAAACAGCATATCCGCAGAAAAGAAAAGAAAAAGAAAAAATGGAAAACGCATGGGCCGTCAATTCCAAAAGTCCCTCATCATAGCCGACAAATATAACAGAAAGCGGATTGGACAGGGCAAAAGAAGCGGTAAACATCACTACTGCAAATATACTGGTCAGAACAAGGCTCTTTTTCAGTAAACCTTTCAATTCATGATTGTTCTGCGCGCCATAGTGGTAGCTGATCACCGGCGCCACACCAACGGAATAACCGATAAATACCGCCTGAAATACCAGACTGATATACATAAGCACCCCATATGCCGCAATACCGTCCTCCCCCGCATATTTCAGCAGCCGTACATTATAAAGCATGCTCACAAGCGACATGGAAATATTGCTCATCAGCTCTGAGGACCCATTCAAACAAGTCTGCACAAGCGCCTTTCTCTCGAAATGCGTCCCGCCAAGCCGCAGCAGACTGCCGTTTGGTCCGGCAAAATACAGAAGCGGTGTGATACCACCCACACACTGGCTAAGCGCAGTGGCCGCCGCGGCGCCGGTAATTCCCCAGCGCAGTCCCGCTACAAACACCGCATCCAAAATCATATTGACAACCCCGGCCGCCACCGTCACGCAAAGCCCTAACCCCGGCTTTTCCGCAACGGCAAACAAACATTGAAACTCATACTGCAAAATATATACGGGAAGCGCCAGCAATATAACATATCCGTATAGCACACTGTCTTCTAAAAGCCATCCTCTGGCACCCAGCGCTGCTGCCAACGGACGAAGAAAGATCATTCCCATAGCCGCCAGCGCTATACCGCAGACAATGGACGTGTAGACAATCAGGGAAAACAAACGCTTTGCCTGCTCTAACCTGCCCTCCCCCATGGTCTTGGCAATGAGCGCGCCGCCACCCGTTCCAAACATGAAGCCCAGGCAGCCAAGCATCATTAGAAACGGCATAATAAAATTGACAGCGGTAAACGCTGTCTTCCCCACAAAATTTGAAACAAAAAATCCGTCAACCACGCCATAGACAGAGGTGAAAATCAGCATAATAACAGATGGAAATGTATAGCGTAACAATTTTTTATAGCCAAAATGGTCAGATAATTGAATCCTCATCTCTTCCTCCCACAATACGGTCTGCTCTTTTTTGAATGTCTGACAAAAATCTCTCTGTCAGTGCAAGGTACTGTTCCACCTCTCCATCATCCCAGGAAGAAAATATGTCGTTCTCAGCTTCTATCAGCCGGACTGCAGTCCGCTTTGCCAGCTTCTTTCCTTCTTTTGTCAAACAGACGGTTTTCTGTTTGGCGCCCGCCGGTTGCAGATATACGATTCCTTCCGCTTCCAATTTGCGAACTGCGGAATTTACCGTTTGTTTCCTGACGCCGGAACGACGGCAGATATCCAGCAGAGGACAGTATTCTCCATTTTCGCAGATTGTATAAAGTATTTTAGACGCACTGTCAGACAACCCCATTTTCATTGCGATCTCATGGTATACCGCATCGATCTCGCCAACCAGATGATTAAAACGCTTTATTTCTTTGGAACTATAGCCTTCCATTCTGCCCCTCCTAACCGGTTATACTAAAAAGTCAGTTTTGTACGAAATCGTACTTATTGCAGTATAGTATGAAATCATACCAATGTCAAGAGGTTGAACCTGTTGAGCACGGAAATCAATTTTGCGCTCACTGGCACAAATAAATTGAAGAGCGTTCCATTGTGAAGGATATTAGAAGCTCTTAGTGTTCTGCCCCCTGCCAGCAGTTCCCGGACACGGAGGTCCGGGAAAGGCCGCTCGTGCCCGGACGGCACGTGAAGGCCGCCTGCGTTAAAAATTCCGTTGCATTTTCAGGACACTTAGAGATTCTTATATCCGTAACTTGGAACACTCATCAATTTATTTGTGCCGAAAGACGCAAAATTGATTTCCGTGCCTTTTGCATCCCCCATCTTTTCCCAATCTGCTATACGATCACTGCGATTCGTACAATCAATGAAATCTGCCGTGATTTCCCGCAAAAAAATAACGGAAACATTGTTATTCCAATGTTTCCGTTCTATAACTTCCGTGCGTTAGAGGATTCGAACCCCCGACCTTTTGGTCCGTAGCCAAACGCTCTATCCAGCTGAGCTAAACGCACTTAACACTGCTGCGCTTATTAACTGCAACAGTGATATTTTATACGGTCAATCTTATTTTGTCAAGTAGTTATTGTAAAATTCTGCCTACAACTGCGAATCCACCATAAGACCCTTCAGATCCTCGTCCATAAGCTCGGCCTCTTTCTGCAGTTTGCGCAGCTCCTTATCCACTTTACTGCTCTCCGTCACGGTTTCATTCGCCTGCTTTGCAGCATCCACCTGTTTCTCCTGTGCATTTTCCTTTGCAACATCCACCTGCTGCTCCAGCTCCTGCCTGTTCTCTTTGAGTTCTTCCAGCTTTTCTGCCTGCTCTTCTTTCTTCTCTTTCTCTTCTTCCGCCTTTTCGATATTCTCCTGATACATTTCATCGATATGGTTCATCGACTCCTGCACCGCCATTCCCATAATCTCATCGGAACCTGCCGCAAGTATTTTCTTCTCCTGCTCGACCGCAAACGCCATACTCTGCTCATATTTCACAACCAGCTTGGCTTTTTTGATGCCACGGATATTGGCATTTTCCTCTACTACCGTATTCTCCGCCCTTGCCGCATCAATCTGAGCCGCCTGCAGCGCATCCGTATAGGTCCGCATTGTTTCCGTATCCTGCAGCATTTCCTCCGGCGCGTTTTCGATCTGCTCTTTCAATTCTGCAATTCTCTCCTGGGCTTCTTTCATCTGGGATTTGGCGTTCTCAATATTGGCCCGGCTCTCATCCATGCTTTCATCCTGTTTCAGATCGCCTTCAAACTTATCCTGCAAAACCTTTGTAGCCTTTTCCCTGATTTCTCTCTTCTTCTTTTCAATGGCAGTTTCTTGTCTCTCCTGCCGCAGATCGCCTGCAAAGATTGACAGATTTTTTCCTTTTGCCCTGTTTTGTTTTTCGGTTCCGTCCATGGTGCCAAAGGAAACTGAAAAAATTCCGTTTTTTTCCGCTATTTTCATAGAAGCTCCTTTCCTGTCTGCAAAAATATCCGTTCCGCTGTCATATAAATAGATATCGTCATTTCTGCCGAAATTTATTACCCTCTGTCCCAAAAGCTGCCATGCTGTGCCATTCCTGTACTTCGTCTCTGCAGACCGCAGACTATACAGGCAAGATCATGAATGATAGAAAGCACCTTTTATCGCTTCCTATCAAACAGGTATCCCGCACTATATAAGAACCTGTATGCAAAGGACTGCGATGCCACAGCATGGCGTATATCAGGGTAGTACCACTACAACACTACAATGAATAGATCGGATCTACCCGGTCATTTTTTAACAGAAATGCTATGAATGGTCATTTTTCTGTCACAAAACCCCTTTGGCTTCACCAAATGCCCTGGACACGGAGGTGACGGCTTTGCTATTTTTCTCTCCACTTCCCTGTGCGGTATTCCGCAAAGGAAATGGCCCAGTTGACAAACCAGCCCACGGGTACCGCATACCAGACCATGGCGATGCCAAATTTCGGCGCCATTGTGACGGCTATCACCACTCGCAGCGTCAGATTGGCCAGATTGGCCACCGTAAACATCTTCATATCGCCCGCTCCCCGCAGAAGGCCATCCACAGCCATTTTAAATCCAATCAGACAGAAAAACCACCCGATAAACGTAAGATAACCTTCTCCTGTGGAAACCGCAGCGGCCGTCCCGCTCTCTCCCAAAAACAGACGGATCAGAGGCTGGTGACAACATTCCAGCCATACGCACAGTATCGCCGCAAAAAAGATTACCATCCGGTTTGCCGCATGATACCCTTCCGTCACCCGCATTTTTCTTTGCGCGCCGATATTTTGCGCCGTATATGCAGAAAGCGCGTTACCGATTCCGCTCATCGGTACGACGCATATCGATTCAATCCGCATACCTGCGGAAAACCCGGCCAACGCCTGCGAACCGAAACTGTTTACGACAGACTGGACAAGCATCATACCGATGGACACCGTAGACTGCTGAAAAATGGAAGGCAATGCGATTCTCGTCATAGAAGCCAGTTCCTGTCCGTTATAGCAATGCCAAGACACTTTTCCGCCCAAACGCTTTATTTCACACACAAAAACAATAAGAGACAAAATAGCGGAAATCCCCTGCGCTATCAACGTTGCCCAGGCCACGCCTGCAACGCCAAGACCCAGGCCTGCCACCATATAAAAATCCAAAACCATATTAAATACCGAGGAAAAAATCAGAAACGCCAATGGAATCACTGATTTCCCCAGTGCGTTAAACATGGAGGAAAATACATTATACATAAAAAGAAACGGCAGACCCAGAAAATAAATATTCAAATACCGCACCGCAATATCCAGCACATCCACAGGCGTATTCAGCCAGATCATAATATTGCGGCTATATAACAGGCCGATTCCGCCCAGACAAATACTGATGAAAAGAAAGGTGAGAATTGCCGTAAAGGCCGCCAGATTCATTTTATCATAGTCTTTCGCCCCAAAATATCTGCCTACGATTACAGACGCACCAATGCCGCCCCCAATAGCAACGCAGATAAATATATTGGTCAGCGCATAGGAAGCCCCCACTGCCGCTAACGCCGCTTCCCCCACATACCGTCCCACCACTGCGGAGTCCACCATTGTATAAAACTGCTGGAATAAATTGCCAACAATCATGGGCAGCGATAAGCGTATCAGCGCATGGAGCGGCTTTTTCTGTATCAAATAATCATCCATCATTCATTCCCCCTGGTTCTTATTATAGCAGAAACCGCAGACCCTTCAACCGCAGGATATGCTGTTTGCCAAAAATCCTGCGGCATCTGCTTGACTTATTGCGTGCGGGAATGAATACTATTACTATACTACATAGTTGACTGTCGTCTGGCAGCCAAATCGCAAAGGGAATGATAATGGATATGATAAAAAAATGTGATATGATCCTAACAATATTTCTGCTGGCGGCGCTGACCGTCTCCTGTGGACAGACGAGCGGCGCGCAGTCGCAGACAGCGTTACCCCAACAGCGCAGTGAGACCGAATCTGTGCGGAAAGAAATTGTTTGCGCAGAAACTGCGGACAACAGACCGAAAGAAGCCGGGCCGGAGGCTGCACAAAGCTCCATGGCGGCCGTTTATATTTCCGCCCTGGAAGGTATCTACTATGATGCGCTCTGGCCGGACGGCACAATGTTCAGCCTAACCCCTCCGGCCGGTGGCGGCGCATCGGCCGACTTCGCCGTATATGACATTGATTTTGACGGACAGGACGAACTGATCATAGAGCACAGCGACACAGTCATGGCAGGTATGGTAACCGTCGTCTACGGATACGACGAAAATACCGGCCGCGTTTTTGAAGAATTTTTTGAATTTCCTTCTATTCGCTTCTACGATAACGGCATCGTAGAAGCAGACTGGTCACATAACCAGGACCCGGCTTCAGCCGATGATTTCTGGCCCTATACCCTGTATCAATATAACCCCCAGACAGACAGCTATACCCATATTGCGTCCGTTCACGCCCAGGATATGTCCCGCCGCCGTGACAAAATCTCCTCTTGGGAAAAAGCCGACACCGATGGCGACGGTATCCTCTTTTTTATCATCCAGGAGGGCGTTGCGTATGAGGACGGATTGCAGAATCCCGTTGACCTCGCAGAATACAGACAATGGCACGATTCCTATATAAATGGCGCAGAGCAGATCACCGTACCCTTTCTGCCAATAGATTACAAAAATATTTACACTGCTTTTGGGAAACCCCTCGACCGGGAAAAATACGACCACTGGCAAAAAGAATGGGAGGCGCAGTTTAAGGGTTAGTCTTCATCCAGATAAACTTTCAGCTCTTCGACTAGTCTGTAAACCATAGTTCCCGGATCATACTCTGACGGTTTATCTCTGCGTCCGTTAAAATCCGCCATTCTGCGTCTGGCGTTTTTTATAGCGGTATTGATACCGTCATTGTATTTCAGCATATGATAAATGTCCTCGTAGTTTTTTTCGTATTTACCGTTTCCCAGTTCATACCGTTTAAAAATTTCATCCAGCTTCTCATTCCAATCATCCCGGTGGAGCGCCGAATCGGAATAATAAAAATGCAGAAATATCCAATATTCAAACGACTGGTTACTCCATGCAACTTTATATCCTTTATCAATTCCATCCTGTATGGCCTTATCAAAATCTAAAAAATCGTCTTTATCAAAAACAACCCATATATTCTGATACATTATTTTTGCATCTTTTACAATACGCTCTGTAACCTCAAGCAGTTTGCCTGTAGAACAGCCTTCCCCACATATATCAATATATGGGATCCCTATCACATCAATCCTTCCTCCCGCCTTTTCACATATTTCCTTCTGCATACCCCGAAAATACAACGGTTCTGTTCGTTCTCCTTCTGTCACGATTAAAAACGAGTTCGCTCTCGGTATTTTATACGCATGTTTTCTTTTCTTTCTGTCTTCTCTCCTCTTTTTAAACAAATCATCAAAGCCCATCACTCGCCTTCTTTCATATGAAACTCATTCAAAAACGGGATACCGCCATACACGCCTGCGAGATAATCTTTTTCAAATGAAGCGTCTGAACGCACTTTATAGTCTGATAACGATACCAGTTCCGAATAACCAAATTCATCTTTCTGCACGAACCAAATCTGATCCCGCCTGAAAAATTTCTTATCCATCAATGTAGTGTCATGTGTTGTATAAATCAACTGCGCCTGCGAATTATCCACATAAAATAAATCTATGATAAATTTCAACAGTAAAGGATGCAGCTTTACATTCAGCTCATCTACAAAAAGCGACTTACTGCCCAAAATTGCCGCACGGGCATAAATAAAAAGCATAATACTCTTTATCGTTCCTTCCGACTCATAATACAAAGGCAGCGCATATTCTTCTCCTTTCTTCCCTTTATGGATTGTGGCAAAAATGATTTCTTTTTCCTTTTCCTCATAATACAAATCTTTAATACCCGAATCAATTGCTGTCAGAAACTGCACCAGTTTATCCTTTTCATGGTCAATCAATTTCGGTAAATATTTTTCCAGCAATCCGGTATCCTCGCAGAAATCCGCAGGAACTACCAACGTTTCTCCAATACCCGTGTAAATCCTTCTGAATACTTCGGTTTTCAGTTTCAGCCTGTTAAAAAAAGACAACACTAATGTCTCCGCCGGAATCTGTTCTTTATACAAATCGCATTCTTTCCTGACTGACGCGCCGAAATCCACCGTATCTGCTGCCCGTTCAAAAATAGTGGACGTCCTGTTTGTCCTGATATCCTTCCGATACAGCCATTCTTCCGCTATATATTCATTATTGTATGCAAATCCATACCGATACTCATACTCATCCAGAATTTCAACTATCTGAAATTCAGAATTTTCACATCCTTCATCAAATGAAAACGGCATATAATATTTTTCCAGAGCCGTTTCTGTCTCGTCATCCACATTATTCAATGATTCTACAATCATTCCCTGAAAATAGGACATCGCCAGATACAAATTGGATTTCCCGCTGGCATTGGCGCCATAAATCGCCGCCACTTTTAAATATTTCTCCTTACCACCGCGATCGATCAGGTTACATGCATGTTCTTTGTACGCATTGATCGCTGTCATATCTAATATTGTTTCCTCTTTGAAAGACAAAACATTTTTCAGCATAAATTGCACCAACATACCACAAGCCCTCCTGTATCATATACTATACCTTCTATTTGCATCTTATGTCAATATTTTTACGATTTTTCCGTAATAATATGCATTTAATATAAAAAATATACCTTCATAATTTTTTCAGACCCTTCATGCCGCGTATACGCCTGCCCGGTACATGCTCTGCCAAAAAACATGCCGGCGGATATCTCCGCCGGCATGTTGTCTGGCATTCCATTTCTTCCAATGATTCTGTTTGCTTACTCCACATCCTGCAGCGCCGCATAGTCCTCTTCGCCTGTACGAATCTTCACTACTCTTGCTACACGATAGACAAATATCTTGCCGTCGCCGATATGGCCCGTATACAACGCCTTCTTGGCGGCCTCCACTACATCCTGCACCGGAATCTTGCTGACTACCACTTCGATCTTTACTTTAGGCAGCAGCGTTGCGTCCATCTCCACGCCGCGGTACATCTCACCCGCGCCCTTTTGCACGCCGCAGCCCATGACCTGCGTCACCGTCATACCTGTCACGCCCAGTTCGTTCATCGCTTTCTTTAAAGAATCATAACGTTCCAGTTTGGCGATCACAACTACCTTATAAATTCCCGTGGAAGCCTCCACTGCCGTCACGACAGGGACTGCTGCGGCCTTCTGTACGTCCGAAGCCCTGTCATACACGTCCGTTCCCAGATCCGTATTTTCATTGACTTCCATAGTCATCGTATTCGAAATATCCATGATGCTGAATCCTGAGTAAGCGGACACAAGGCCATGCTCCTTGGAATCCAGCCCTACGATCTCTTCTTCCTCGCTGACACGCAGACCCACACATGCCCTAATCACCAGGAATGCAATGGTAACCGTCACTGCCGTCCACGCCGCTACCGTGACAAACCCGAGCATCTGCAGGCCGAGCTGCCTGAAACCGCCGCCATAGAAAAGGCCTACAATTGTGTCGTTTCCCGGCGCACTCGTCGTCGCAAATAATCCCACTGCAATCGTGCCCCAGATACCGTTCAGACAATGTACCGCAACAGCGCCCACCGGGTCATCCACCCTGCATTTATAATCAAGCACCCAAACGCCAAATACCACCAGCAATCCGGACACGGCGCCGATCACAACAGCCCCAAAGCAGTCCGTCACATCACAGGGAGCGGTAATGGCCACCAAGCCCGCAAGAGACGCATTCAGGCACATCGAAACATCCGGCTTCCCATACTTTATCCACGTAAATATCATGCACACCACCGTGGCAATGGCAGGCGCAACCGTAGTCGTCAATGTGATCGAAGCAAGCTGCGCCACGCTTGTGGCTGCCGCGCCATTAAATCCATACCAGCCAAGCCACAGGATAAACACACCCAGACAGCCAAGCGGAAGGTTATGACCCGGAAAAGCGTTTACCTTCGTAATCTTTCCCTCTTTGTCTTTCACAAACTTGCCGATACGGGGCCCAAGAATGGCTGCACCGATCAGTGCGGAGATACCGCCGACCATATGTATGGCACAGGAGCCTGCAAAATCATGGAATCCTGCCTGGGATAACCAGCCTCCGCCCCAGATCCAATGCGCCTCCACCGGATAAATCACCGCTGAAATGACCGCGGAGTAAATACAATACGATAAAAATTTTGTTCTCTCAGCCATAGCGCCGGAAACAATCGTCGCCGTCGTGGCGCAAAATACCAGATTAAACACAAAATTAGACCAGTCAAATTCCGCATAATTGGTGAAAATATCAAATCCAGGCCTGCCGATCAGCCCCATAATATCCTCGCCAAGCAGTAAACCAAAACCAACCACAATAAATACGACTGTGCCAATACAAAAATCCATCAGGTTTTTCATCAGGATATTGCCTGTATTCTTCGCTCTTGTAAAACCTGCCTCCACCATGGCAAATCCCGCCTGCATCCAGAATACCAATGCCGCCCCGATCAGAAACCAGACGCCGAACACTTCACCGCTTACGGCGCTCATCATCTCTTCTGTCATAATTTCCTCCTCCTGACGCACCTGCCGCGTCATCCAGATCGTCCGGGAAACCCTCTTCCCAGACATATCCTCCTCATCATGATTTACCTCATCAACATCTGCACTCCGGAATGCAACGCTCTGTTTGTCATCGGGATGGGAAACTTTTTTCCCTGCCTGCCGCGCGGATTGGCGCCGCAAAGCTCTCATCCCGTGTATAAAAGCAAAAGCGCCATGGATAACGATCCACAGCGCCTTTGCTTTTATGAATGCCAGTTTATCATTTCCCGGTCCGGGTGTCAATTGTTGTTAGCAACAAATAATTTCCTTTATCCGTAAAAATTTTGTAAATTATTCTGAAATTTTCGATTCCGGCATCCATATCCGGTATCTGACTTATCCCCTTAAAGCGGCGGCTTTCCGCAGCCCTTCGATCGCCGCCTGTCCCATCAGCGCCTGTCCCGCCCGGCCCGGATGGATATCCCCCGGTTTTCTGACATACGCCGCTATATTGTCAGCCGTCATGCCGCAGTGATACAGGTCGATCACCGCCAGCCCGTATTCTTCGGCAATCCCGCGGATGGCGTCATTCATCTGTGTTACACAAAGCTCCAGCACAGGCCTGCTCTCCCCGCCAATGCCGTCGCCGATATACGGGTACGTAAACAGGAAAATTTCCGCCTGCGGGTAACGGCTCCTGATCCGCGCAATCATGCTCCGGTAATCCTGTTCCACCTGTTGGATCCGCCTGCCTGCAAACAGATCATTGACGCCAAGCAGCACGAAAATACAGTCCGGCTCCTGCACAGCGGTATGCAGTCTGGTGCACTGCTGCAGCCCGCTGTTACCGGCGCCTTCCGGCGCCTCCACAGATACGCCCGTACTCCCAACCGCCCGGTCCGCCAATAGATTCATGCCAAACTCTTTCGCGGCAAGATACCACCATTTCGAGGCCACGTTCAACCCCTCCGTATCACTCTGCAGACTTCCCGCCAGTTCCACGGAAGAGAGACTGTCGCCCAGAACGGACAGATACCATCCTGTATAAGCGGATACTGCAGGAACAGCATCGGGAATATTACTATGCAGCGCGTCTACCTCCCCGGCGCCAACCAGCATACCCACTTCCCTCACTCCCTCTGGCAAAGCAATGACATGTGTTCCGATTCCGAGCACACCCAGCGTCATCTGCTCTCCGTTCGCGCAGACCGCCCATATACTATGCCCCATGTCCGCCGTAAATGTCACCTCCACCGCCGTGAGAGGACACATCTGCTCTTCCGCCTCAATCATATAATATACGATGTCATTTCCTTCCGCCGCCATCACATGGCCATACACAGATACCGGAAGAAAAGCGCCGGGAGAACCCGCACTTTTCCCATTTTCTTCCGCATGCACAGAAGAAACAGGCGCCAGCGCTAAAAACACCGCCAAAAGCAGCAGACAGAAACAGTTCCTTTTTTTCATTGTCTTTTACCTCCCGGTCCTTTTCCCGGACAATCCCACTTCGCAGGACTGCCCGCCTGCAATCGCAAAATCAGCCCCGCGTTCCCGGCGGGGCTGCTATGTACTCTGTATTTTACTTTCTGTACTATCATTTGTCAAATAATGTTTTACAGTAATGACGATACTGTGGCAGCTGATCCGCATAGGGCTGCAGCCGCTTTTCAATCTCAGCCTGCTCCGACGGATCCGCCTCATAGATATCATGCTCCTTCGCCGCTGCTTTCAGCACATCCCCCGCGACCTCTCCGAAAAGAATCCTGCAGAGCCTGCCTGCATCCGAAATCACCTGGCTCTCCACAATCTCAGACCTGTCCGCTCCTATCTGCAGCAGTACATACCCCATTTTTTCAGACCAGAGCCACTCAATATAAGGACTCGTTTTGATATAGTCCGCAAATACCTGGCAGACCTTCTCGATCTCCGCATTTTTCTCCGCTTTTTGAATCATGATTACTCCCTCCTGCTTGTGTTTGGTCAATAAAAACCGCCTTGCCGCTCCGGCACGCCGCACCCGCCGGATACGCAGTGCAGTCCGCTCCGGCGGCATTGTATCCGTCAATTTCTATTATACTATGCGTCCCGCAGGATGGGAGATGTAAATACTGGATATTACACCCGGATGTCCATCGGTCTGTAACGCCTCAGCCACTCACGCAGCAGCGGATCGTCCTCTGGGGCCGTCCGCCGTACCGTTACCTGATCCGCCCGCGCCTCCGGCACGCTTACCGGCTGTGTTTCTCTCTGCGGCTCCTGCGCTGCTTCCGCTCCCGCTGCGTCCATTTTTGCCATGGCCGCCTCCCGGTCTTCGCTCTTTTCCATTTCCTGCGCCATATCCGCCGCCTGCTGCGCTTCCTCCTCTAACAGCTCTTCCTGTACCTCTTCTATGATCTCCGACATTTCGTCCAGCGCTTCTTCCAGCATGCCGTCCTTTTCTTCCGTACCCGACGCTTCTTCTACGATCTCTTCCTTTCGTTCTTCCTCCGTCTTCGGTTCCAGTTTTTCCGTATACGCCGCGATTTTCTCTCCCAGCTCCTTTGCCTCTTCCAGCGCATGGAACATCTGCTCATTGTTGTATGCCGCTTTCGCCGCCGCTATTTCATCCTCATAGCTATGATACAGTTCCAATTTTCTGGCAATCTCCTCTACGCTGCCGCATTCCATATCTTTCAGGCTCTGCTTCCGGTTCTCCCAGAAACTGATCTGGCTGTCTGCTTTCTGCCGCCGCTGTTCCTTTTCCTGCGCGCTTTTCAGTCCCCTGTTCTGTAATGGCGTCAGATTTCCGGCAAAAACAGATTTTGTATCTGCACGGTTACAGGACGCTGCGCTCCTGCCGATTAACGTTATATTCATAAAAACCTCCTCTTCCCCCAGTGTACTCACCTGCAAACGATATCCATCCTGTTATACAGGAAACGACTTTCGTCGTTTCCCTTTGCGCCGTCCGCATGCCGCCAACGCAGCGAAATTCTCTATGCAGACGTATGCATCCGTTATCGTAAACTGCAAATATTTTTGTCGTTCACTATCATTATCGGCTTAATTTTCCAAATAATAAGAACTCCAAAAGGAATCGTAGAGCCGGAAATTTTGCTCTCCGGATCCTGCCGCTACAGACTCAAAAAACCGGACGGATATCTTCCGCCCGGTTTTTCTCATGCCAGTACCTTATAGCCCTGGTCTTCCACCGTCTTTCTCAAAACATCATCTGGTATTTCCCGGCTCATGGACACCACCGCCGTACCCGACTCATGACTGGCTGACGCCTCCGTCACGCCTTCCAGCGATTCCAGCGCCTGTTTTACCCTGCCCTCACAATGGGGACACATCATTCCCTCGATTTTTAACGTTTTCTGCATGAAAAGTTCCTCCTTTTTTTCTTTTCTCCCGGGTTTTCCTGTTTTCTCTTCTCCTGACCCGCGTACGGTTTCCTGGCTCCCGCCCCGGCTTTTGGCCGCCGCCTTTTTCTTTCCCTTGCTTTTCTTATCTTTTGACGCGTCATACACCCGCAGCAGATTTAACCGCAGCGCATTGGTCACTACGCAGAAGCTGGATAGACTCATGGCCGCCGCCCCGAACATCGGATTTAATTTCCAGCCAAAAAGCGGAATCCATACGCCTGCCGCCAATGGAATCCCAACTACATTATAAAAAAATGCCCAAAACAGATTTTCATGGATATTCTTTAACGTAGCCCGGCTCAGACGGATTGCCGCAGGCACATCGCGGAGCCTGCTTTTCATCAGCACCACGTCCGCCGCATCAATGGCAATATCGGTTCCCGCGCCAATCGCGATACCGATATCTGCCCTTGTGAGAGCGGGCGCATCATTGATACCGTCCCCTACCATCGCAGTTTTTCCCTGTTCCTGCAGGCTGCGGATCACTGCCTCCTTTCCTTCGGGAAGCACACCGGCAATCACTTCATCCACGCCGGCCTGTATCCCGATGGCTCTGGCCGTCCTCTCGTTATCCCCTGTCAGCATCACCACATGGATTCCCATATCCTGCAGTTCTCTGACCGCCTGTGGACTATCCTCTTTGATCACATCCGCTACCGCAATCAGGCCCAGCAGTTTATCATCTCTCGCAAAATATAACGGCGTCTTACCCTCTGCTGCCAACAGATCCGCCTTTGCCCGCATTTCTTCCGACACAGTTGTCACCTTTTGGATAAACGTTCCATTGCCGCCTGACAATACCGCGCCGTGCAAAGATGCAGACAGCCCGTTGCCCGGAACCGCCCGGAAGTCAGACACCTCTTCTTCTGCAACGTTCTCCTCCTGTGCCTTCTGCAAAACAGCCTTTGCCAGCGGATGCTCGCTTTTTCTTTCCAGCGCATAGGCAGACTGCAGCAGCGCCGCTTCACTGATCCCCGGAGAAGGTAAGATATCTGTCACCTTTGGCTCTCCATTGGTAATCGTCCCTGTTTTATCCAGCGCCACGATCTCCACCTTGCCTGCTTCCTCCAGGGAAACTGCCGTCTTGAACAGGATACCGCTTTTCGCGCCCATACCGTTCCCTACCATAATCGCCACCGGCGTAGCCAGGCCCAGGGCGCACGGACAACTGATCACCAGCACCGATATTCCTCTTGCCAGGGCAAAACCAAGACTTTCTCCCGCCAAAAGCCATGCGGCAACAGCCGTCAGCGCCAGGGCAATGACAACCGGCACAAACACACCCGATACCTGATCCGCCACCTTGGCAATCGGCGCTTTGGTAGCCGCCGCATCACTCACCATCTGTATGATCTGCGAAAGCGTGGTATCTTCGCCCACACGGGTCGCCTCACACCGCAGAAAACCGGACTGATTTACCGTAGCTGCCGATACCATATCTCCGGTCTGTTTATCCACAGGGATACTTTCTCCTGTCAATGCAGACTCATTGAGCGCACTGCTGCCCTCCACAATAACGCCGTCCACAGGTATGCTTTCACCCGGACGAACGACAAAAATGTCCCCTTTTTTTACCGCTTCGATAGGAACTTCTTTTTCCGTTCCATTGTCTATAATTACAGCCGTCTTCGGCGCCAGCTTCATCAGGCTTTTTAAAGCGTCCGTCGTTCTTCCCTTGGAACGCGCCTCCAGCATTTTCCCTACGGTGATCAGCGTCAGAATCATAGCCGCCGATTCAAAATAGAACTCATGCATATATGCCATCACCGCGCCCGCATCGCCTCTCATCTGGGCATCCGTCATGACAAACAGCGCATACGTGCTGTAAAGAAAAGAAGCGCCCGCTCCCAGTGCCACCAGCGTATCCATATTCGGCGCCCTGTGCAGCAGGCTCCTGAAACCGCTGATAAAAAACTTCTGGTTGATTACCATCACAACAACTGTCAGCAATAGTTGTAAAAGCCCCATTGCCACATGATTATCAGCCAGAAATGAGGGCGCCGGCCAGTTCCACATCATGCATCCCATAGAGAAATACATAAGAACAAGCAGAAACCCGATGGAGCAGACAAGCCTTTTTTTCAATTCCGGCGTCTCCCGGTCCTGCAACAGACCGTCTTCTTCCGTTCCTTTCCGCTGCCGCGCTCCGCCGCCTTTTTTGGCCGCTCCATAGCCCGCCTCTTCTACTGCGGCAATGACATCCTCCGCAGCCGCGCTGCCCTCCACCCCCATGGAATTGGTCAACAGGCTGACGGAGCAGGATGTAACCCCTTCCACCTTTGACACTGCCTTTTCCACACGGGCGCTGCAGGCCGCGCAGCTCATTCCCGTTACCGTATACTGTTCCATCTCCGCCTCCTCAAACTGCAGCATTTCCTTCTTTTCCGGTTCCCCTCCTGCATTACCGCAAAAATACGGCCGCAGGAGAAACCGGCATCATACCCAGTATTCCCACTTTTTCCGTCCTCTATCGTATCTCGTTTCTGCCTGAGCGCCAAAGCCCTCTGGCTCCCGAATCACTTCATCAGTTTCTGCAGCGTCGTCACAAGCTCTTCCAGCGTCTCTTCTCTGCCCTCACGGATATCTCTCGCCACGCATGTACGGATATGACTGCCCAGCAGTTCTCTGTTGAATGCATTTAGCGCCGCGTTCACCGCCGCCACCTGTATGAGGATATCCGTACAGTAAGCGTCCTTTTCCACCATTCCCCTAATGCCCCTCACCTGTCCCTCAATCCGGCTCAGGCGGTTTAACAGACTCTTATATTCCGTTTCCGGCCGTTCTTTCGTCTTCCGGCATACCTCTTCTGCTCTCTCTTCCTGCATATCCCATGCCCCTTTCCAGATTATCATATACCCCATGGGGGTATTTGTCAATCCCTTTCCTGTTTCGCGCCCGGAAATTGGTTTCCGTATAGTCTGCGCTTCCCGCCTTCGTCGTACCATAAAGAAAACAGAGAAAGGACACCGTCTGGTTTTCCTCTCTCTGTTTCCTAAAATCAATTACAAATTGCATACATATTACTCATTTTATACGATCCGGTGAATCAGGCCGCCTGCTTTCCTCACCGCTTCTCATCCAGAAGCTGCTGCACAGCCTCCCAGTGGATCACAGGCATATTTTGTTTTCCGGACGCGGATGTCTTCTTCACCTTGATGCTGATCTTGATCAGATTCCATAAAAGCGAGGCCAGCGCAGCCGCCACAGTCAGTCCCGCCACCCCGTAAAAAAGGGCGATTCCCACCTCATCGAGATAGTAGCCGAGATAGCATACGATACAACCAAGCGCACCAATTACCAGAAACGCAATCGGCGTATTGAAAACCTTCTTTTTCATGCCGCTCACACCCCAGGACTGCGGCTGTCCGCAATGCGGACATTTGTCATGGAAATCCGTGGAAATGATCTGTTTTTCCGATGCATCCTTGTGATACTCGCAAATACGCTTCACAAGATTCGCATGCGCTTTGTCCATCAGCTTCTTCTTGTCGATTTCCGAGAGCGTACTTGAATAGCTGTTATGTATCGCTTCCTCTCCTACAACGGTAGCAGTCTGCAGACCGCTCTCTTTTCCGCATTGTTCACACTGAAAAGAATACGGTACGTCCACGCGTTCCGTTCTTTTGTGCTTATAGTACGTTGACATTGTAACTCACTCCTCCTCACCAATTGTACTATTTTCGTTTTATTATAGCAGATGCGTCCGTACTTTTAAAGAACAACTTCTCTGCCTGACATGGAAAACTACTTTCCGCGCCGCGCTGCCCTCTCTTTCCCATTCATTCAAACATCTCTGCAACCCGCATCAGATGATCCCGTATTTTCAAATGCTGCGGACATACGTTTTCACACCTCCCGCACTTAATGCAGGCGGAAGCCTTTCCTCCCTTTGCCGTATGCACGCCATAGTAAAAATCGCTGTTCCAGTCCCGGAACTGTTTCTTGGCATTGTAGCAGGAGAACAAATCGGGGATCGCAATCTGCTGCGGGCAGCCGCTGACGCAGTAACGGCAGGCGGTGCAGGCAATCGTATCCTGCATTTTCAGCAGTTCTCTCACCTTCTCCACCGCCCTGTGCTCTTCCGCGGAAAAGGGAATAAATTCTTTCATATAGCCGACATTGTCTTCCATCATTTCCATATTGCCCATGCCGGAGAGCACCATACACACCTGCGGAAAAGACGCGCAGAAACGGATGGCATAACTTGCATAACTGCCTCCCTGCAGATCGTCCAGTACCTGCCCTGCCTCTGGCGGTAAATCGATCAGGGCCCCGCCCTTGACAGGCTCCATGACGATTACCGGCTTACCGTATTTCTCACATACCTGGTAACAGCGATAGCTTTCAATTCCCGGCGCATCATAATCCGCATAATTGAACTGCAGCTGCACTACTTCAATCTCCGGATGTTCCTGCAGTATTTTTTCCAGCACATCCGCCTTATCGTGGAACGACATCCCAAGATGTTTGATTTTACCCTCTTTTTTCAGTTCCTGTCCGATCTCAAAAGCACGGCATGACACGTATTTCGGATAATACTGGGCCGTCATGGCATGCAGCAGATAAAAGTCAAAATAGTCTACGCCGCAGGCTTCCAGCTGGCTTTCAAAAAAAGGCCTGATATCCTCTTCTTTGTGGAAATAATTTTCCGACAGTTTATCTGTCAGCACGTAACTTTCCCGCGGATATTTTTTCGTCAGACATTCCCTGATCGCTGTTTCGCTCTTTTCATCCACATAACCATGCGCCGTGTCGAAATAATTAAATCCGTTTTCCAAAAATACCGCAATCATTTTAGAAAATTCGTCATAATCCACTTCCGTACCGTTCATAGGCAGGCGCATACAACCGAAACCGAAATTTTTCCGTATCTCTTCATAATACTTGTTCTTCATCTTTCCTCCTTCTGACACACTCACTGCGTCATATGAGCAGATTGTTCAGTCCTGCTTTCCAGCCCCGTCCTTTCGAAACATTTCCACTGCCTTCTTCATATTTTCAATCACTTTGACCTGAAACGGGCACCGTTTTTCACACGCGCCGCAGGCAATGCACTCCTCCGCCTTATGTTCCAACAGCGCATAGTGTTCCCTTACCGTCTCCGGGACCTCTCCCTGTGCCGCCGCAAGATGCAGGAATTTGGTCACATCCGCTACATTGATACCTTTCGGACAGGGCGCGCAGTGTCCGCAGTACATACAGTGTCCCTGCCAACTGATTCTCGGAAATGCCGCCAATGCCGCTGCATAGTCTTTTTCCGCTTCCGGCGCGCTTTCATAGGCAATGCTCTGCGCCAGATCGTCCATTGTCCTTGCCCCCGCCATCACCGAGGCCACTGCCGGGCGGGTCAGCGCATAATTCAGACACTGAAACGCTGTCAGTTCCTTTCCTGCGGGGGACACTTCTCTATTCAGCAGATCACCGCCTCCAAACGCTTTCATCACTGTGATGCCAACGCCCTTTCTCTGACATGTCTCATATAGCTTCTGACGCCCGGGATCCATATTCAGCAGCGGCTTCGCATAATTTTCTGCATTCCAGAGTTCCTCCACGTCCTCGCTGGCAGGGAGCAGATCATAGCAGGGGTTAACACTGAACATCAATACGTCGATCAAACCGCTTTCCACTGCCGCCAGCGCGGCCTGCGGATTGTGACTCGAAAGGCCAATGCAGCCAATGGTTTTGGCCTTTTTCAATTCCAGAGCATACTGCATCACCGGACCGTCCTGCACCCGGCCCCAGTCTTCCAGAGAATCCACATAATGGATCATGCCGATTTCCACATGATCTGTCTCCAGACGGTGAAGCTGGTCCGTAAAACCCTCTCTCACCTCCTGCGGCTCTCTCGTCCGTTTGTATTGTCCGTCTTTCCAGATGGTACATAAATGTGCCTGCAGGATAAATTTATCCCGCCTGCCACGCAGCGCTCTTCCAAGATGAGAGCGCATCTGAGGGTTGGGCGCGTACAGATCCATACAGTTCACACCCGCTTCCTCCATCCGGTCTACAAACGCTTTCACCTCCTCGTATGGTTTGTCTACAAAACCCTCACAACCCATACCGATCTCACTGACCATATATTCTGTTTTTCCCAGCTTCCGATATTTCATTTTCTACCTCCTGTTCCCATTTTCCATCTGACAATCGAACATGGCAAAAGATCTTTCCGGTTAATGTCGTAAAACACCGCCTCTGCGCGAAAGCGACAGCGGCAGTTCCAGTCCGTTTCCTGCGAGCAGCTTCTCGTCAGTAAGTATCTCCTCCGTTCTTCCGTCCTTCACAATCCTTCCCTCCGACAGAAAAATGGTTCTCTCGCATGTATCCCAGATCATGTCCAGATCGTGGGAGGCAATTATCTTTGTGCTCTCTATCTCGCGTATCACCTGAATCAGATTTTTGCGGTTGCGCGGATCCAGCGCGACGGACGGCTCATCCAAAAGAACGATCTTTGGCGTAAGCGACAGAATCGTGGCAATGGACGCCAGTTTCTTCTCTCCTCCGCTCATCCTGTAGATCAGTCTGTCCTGTAAAGATTCAATATGTACCTGTCGCAGCGCCCCTATGACCCGTCTTTCCACTTCCTCCGCACGATATCCATAATTGCGCGGGCCGAAGGCTACATCCTCATATACGGTCGAAAGAAACAGCTGGCTTTCCGAATCCTGAAATACGTACCCTGTTTTTGCCCTGACCTGCCGCAGATGCTTTTTTTCCACCGACAGTCCGCCCACTTCCACAAGGCCTTTGTAACCGGTCAGCAATCCAACCAGTATTTTCAGCAATGTGGATTTTCCTGCGCCATTGGCGCCGATCAGACCCACTGATTCCGCTCTGCCCACAGAGAACTGCAAATCCGACAATACTTCTTTTCCGCCGTCATAGGAAAATGTCAGATGCTTTATCTCCACTGCATTCATTTTCCGCCCTACCTTTCCCCATTCACTAAATCTGACCGCAGAGCAGTCCGCCAACCAGATGAAATACCGGAACACTGCGCAAAATGAGAAATACGCCCAGCCACACGGCAGCATACAAAATGTTCCGCCCCTTCCCCGCCCTCTTCTGTCCTTCTTCACAGGGAAACGCACCGTTATAGCCCCGCAGCAGCATGCTGTCATACACATCTCCGGCGCGGTCCATGCTCCGCAGCAGCAGCATACCGGCAAAGGAGCCCCATGCGCTCATATGAACGCCTTTTTTGCCCGCTGAACGTAAGGCATATGCCTGCACCATTCTCTGTGTTTCTTTCAGAAGCACAATCAGATACCGGTATGTCAGCAGCAATACCGTTACCATGCCTTCGGGAGCCCCCATTCTCCGAAATGTCATGCAAAGCCTGTCAATGCCCATGGACAAGATAAGAAAATAAGCCGCGTACATTGTGAAAGTCCCTTTTGCCAGCAGAACGGCCGCCGACAGCATACCGCCGGTCACCGGCAGACTTCCTATACAGAATACGACATATCTGTCATATAGCAGATTGGCAGCACACAGCAGAAGCAATGGCAGCAACAGATATTTCAGACGCCAAAACCCCTTCCGCAGCGAAATATCCTCCCATACCGCTGTCACAATCAAATACAATGACATGCCCAGTACCCCTGACAAATCATATTTTCCAAAAGACATTGTAGCCGCCAGGAAACCGCCGCATACGACAAGTCTGGCCGCAGGATGCATGCGGTCTCCCGTGCTTCTTCTGGCCGCCTCCGCATCCGCCTCATGCAGAGCGGCTATGGCTTTCTGCAGACTGTCCATCTTTTCCCTTCCTTCTGAAAAAACGCAGCACATAACAGCCGCCGGTACAGACTGCAATAACGGCTATCCCTCCTACAATACCCGAAAAGGAAGTGCCTGCTGCAGACCCGTTCCCACGGAATCCATAGTCAGGCAGCACCGCCGCTGTCTCCTGCAGGCCGGATGCCGCTTCATAAATATCCCCTGACGCCGTCAGCTCCGCACTACCCGCCACCTTTTCCAAAGACCACTCTAATCCGTCCGGCTCTGCAGATGCCGCCAGAGAAAACAGGCCGCCAATGACAAAAGCGGCCGCCGCCAGAGTCCCCGCCGTCTGTTTGAGGGTCAGTCTGCCGCTTTTTCCCACCCTGCGGTTACCTGCCGTTAATCCCGTCTCTTGTTTTGCATCTTCATATCCCCACAAAAGCGAGGGGCGCATCTCATAGACAAAAACAAGTACTGCCGCCGTGATCACGCCCTCTACGAAACCGATCGCCAGATGAATCGGCTGCATCACAGACAAGAATATGCCGAACGGCAGCGCCGTTATGCCTGATGCCAAAGTTTCCAGCGTTACCGACAATGCGCCGAGCTGCAGCGAAAAAACAGCGCCCGCTATGGACGCGGCGACTATTCTTTTCTTTGTAACGCCTTTTCTCACGACCGTTTTCCATATGAGCAGACCGCCAATAAAGCATCCGTAAAAAGCCATATTCCATAGGTTTGCCCCCAGCGCCAGTAATCCGCCGTCCGCAAAAAGCAGGCACTGGATCAGCAGTACGCCCGCCATCGTTAGAAATCCCGCCTCCGGTCCCAGCACGGCGGATACCAGCAGACCGCCGCATAAATGCCCGGAAGAACCTGTCCCCGGTATGGAAAAATTAATCATCTGCGCGGCAAAGACAAAAGCGCCCATTACACCCATCACCGGAATTTTATCAGGCTGCTCCATCTCCCGCACCTTTTTGATGGAATACGCCATAGCAGCGCCGGAACATGCGTACATTGTCCCGGCCACTGCCGGTGTCATCAAAGCATCCGCCATATGCATACTTGCTTCCTCCTGAATTTTTCAGCGCAAGACGGCAGGCGCCTGTCTGCCGTCTTGCGCGCCGGGCAATCCGCTCTGCCCAGTTATCTGTTCTCCTCTGCGGCCAGCGTGGCAATGATCCGATAGACCTCTCCAAAAGGCAGTCCTTGCGCACGAGAAATTGCCGCAACACTGTCATACTCCGGATAATAGCGTTTTCCATCCGCCATGCCGCACACTTTCACGGCCGCATTCCCGTACCTTGTTTCCAGCAGCATCCGCTCTCTCGGCAGAACGGTGCGCTCCATCTCCATCCGGCGGATTCCGATTGTCGTCGTCTGCGTAAAAATGATCCGCTCCAGTTTACGCCGGTCTGCCTCCCGGCAGATCACATTCAGCTGCCAGCCCGGTCTGTTCTTTTTCATATAAACCGGCGTGTAGTGCACATCTCTTGCTCCCGCCTCCAACAGCAGTTCCATCACATATCCAAGCGCTTCTCCGCTGCAGTCGTCGATATTGGTTTCCAGCTTGCAGATGTGGTCTTCCTCCTGCGACTCTCCGTATTCCGATTCCCCCGCGCACTCGATCAGCATGGCCCGCAGAATACTGGGACGCTCATACCTGCGCTTTCCCGCACCGATCCCTGTCTTTTTGATTTTCCATACCGCCGGAAGTCTGTGGGACGTACAGACGGCAGCGGCAATCGCCGCACCCGTAGGGGTGACAAATTCCCCTTCCACATCCGTCACCGCAATCGGCAGGCCATACGCCGATACAATATTGACAACCGCCGGAACCGGCACCGGCAGGATGCCGTGCTGACACCTGACCGTTCCCGTCCCTTCGCACAATTTTGGCACAATCACTTCTGTGATACCAAGATCATCGATGCACACTGCGGCCGCTATGATATCCACAATAGAATCTATCGCCCCAACCTCATGGAAATGCACCTCACTGACCGGCAGATCGTGCGCTTTCGCCTCCGCCTCCGCCAGAATCATAAAAATACGCTCCGCTATCTCTCTGGCACGTGTTGTCATATGGCAGGCTGCTATGATATCCCTGATCTCCGCCATTCCCCTGTGGTCATGGTGATGCGCATGACCGTCATTTGTTCCCGAAACGGCGCTATGCCTTCCATGCAGATATTCCATATCGTGATCATGGTTTTCATGCGCCGCATCCAGAAGCACACGGAAGTCACAGCAGTCGATCCCCGCTTTTTTCACGCTTCCAACCTCTATCGAAAACCCCCGCACAGGAATACTGTCCAAAGCCGCGTCTAATGCCTTCCGGCTGGCCCCCAGATCAAGCAGCGCAGCCACCGTCATATCTCCGCTGATACCGGCGCTGCATTCCAGATATAATGTATTTGCCATCTTCATTCCCTCTCCGCATATCGTTCTGACGCATAACCGTCACTTGATAGTATTTTTTTCTCATTCATACTGCCCGTACGGTATCCCTCTACATCCAGTGACACATAGGAAAACCCATATTCCCGCAGCTTTGTCGCAACCTTCTTTCGTATTCCTTCCTGCAGCAGCCGCTCAAATTCTCCGGGCAGAATTTCAATCCGTGCCAGCGTCCCGTGGACCCGCACACGATACTGATAAAATCCCAGATCCCGCAGCAGCTCTTCCGCACGTTCCACCATTGACAGTTTTTCCTGTGTAATCGTCTCTCCATATACAAACCGGGAAGCCAGACAGGCAAAAGACGGTTTGTTCCATACGGGCAGCCCTGCCTGTCTGGAAAGGCAGCGAATCTCCGCCTTTGTCAGCCCCGCGTCCCGCAGAGGACTTATGACGCCAAGCTCGGCTACCGCCTGCATCCCCGGCCTGTAGTCTCCCATATCATCTACATTGGAGCCTTCCACCACCGCCGACAGGCCAAGATTTTCTGCAGTTTCCAACATTTTCCGAAACAGCTCCCGTTTACACAAATAGCATCTGTTGGCAGGATTCGCCGAAAATCCTTCTATTTTCAGTTCTTCCGATAAGATCACAATCTGCCTGATGCCCCTCTCCTGGCAAAACCGCTCTGCTTCCAAAAATTCTCTTTCCGGAAATAGATACGACCGCGATGTCACGGCAACCGCCCGTTCTCCCAATACGGTATGGGCTGCTTCCAAAAGAAAGGCAGAATCCACACCGCCGGAAAACGCTACCGCCACACTCTGCAGATTTTCTAAAGATTCATAAAGCAGCTGCCGTTTATTTTCCGCCGTTTTTATGTTACACACCGCCTTTCGGATCTCTGTCAATTTTCCACTGCCATCCGGTTAATCTGTGTTGCCAGATATCCGGCTCCATATCCATTGTCAATATTAACCACCGCCACACCGTTGGCACAGGAATTAATCATCGTCAGCAGAGCCGACAAACCATGCATGCTGGCGCCATACCCGATGGAAGTCGGCACCGCGATCACCGGATGATTCACAAGTCCGCCAATCACACTGGCAAGCGCGCCTTCCATGCCCGCCACCGCAACCACACAATTGGCGGACTGTATCACATCCAGCCTGGAAAGCAGTCTGTGCAGACCGCTGACCCCCACATCATAGACACGTTCTACACAGGAGCCGAAGTACTCCGCGGTCTGCGCCGCCTCTTCCGCCACCGGAATATCCGCCGTACCGGCCGTGCAGACCGCTATCCTGCCCATCCTCTTCCTGCTGTTCTTTTCTATTTTTAATATCCGGGAAATTTCATCATAGACAATTTCCGGGATAACCGCTTTTACCGCTTCATACTGGTGTCTGTCCGCTCTTGTACCGAATGCTTCCCCGTTTGCCGCGTACATTTTCTGATAAATGGAAACCAGATACGCATCCGGCTTCCCGCTGCAGTAAATCACTTCCGGAAATCCGGAACGAATCTCCCTGTGCGAATCAAGCTTTGCATACCCAAGCTCCACAAAAGGCTGTTTCCTGAAGTATTTCTCAGCTTCTTCCACCGACAGCACGCCCGATCTGACTTGTTCCAACACTTCCCGCGTTTCCATATACGATCCGGTTTCCTCCTTTTTCCACAAAATCCCTGCTCCCATTATACGTGTTCCTGCGGCAAATGGCAAATGCTTCTGCCCCGGCGTCATAAAATGCGCATGCCGCTGTGAATCACCTGCAGCTTAGCGCCCATTATTTTTTTCATCACGCCGCAGGCTTCCCCTCCGGTGCAGTGTCCGGTATAGAATAAAGCCCCCGTTTCCAGCAGCTCATATGCCATCCGCTCTATATTGCTGATATCCGCTTCCGTATACGCCTCTTTCTGCTGCAGGTGAAAACCACTGATAACGATATCCGGCATTGCATGGAAAATAGACGCGTATCTGTCGAGAATATTTAATATCCCATTATGCGCACAGCCTGACAGCAAAACATGCAGTCCGTCCTGTGCAACTGCCACACACTGTTCATGATCAAAGGTATCCTGCACAAAATTGTCCCCTTCCTTCCGTTTCAGTTCCCGGTTCCCTCTGGCGGGATATTTTTCTCCCGACAGACCGGAAAATAAAAACAATTCCTCGTCGATCCGCAGATCCCCTTCCACTGTCACACACTGTTTTAACTGTAAAATATTCTTGTCTATCCCGATATATTTTGCCCCGCTGTCTTTTACATGATAATACGCCGCCCCGGCGCCGGATTTCATGTAGACAGATGCCTCTGGGTTCCACTGTGTAAAAGCCGCAATCCCTCCTCCATGATCATAATGCCCATGACTGAGAACCAGAATATCCACCTGCTTCAGATCAATCCCCAGCGTCTGCGCATTATACCGGAACAAATCAGTCGCGCCGCTGTCCACGAGCAGTTTATGCTTACGCGTCTCCACATAGAAACTCAGCCCATGTTCATAACCACAGCCCGGGCTGCCCGGCGTATCTTCCACAAGATTTACAATCCGCATTTTTCCTCTCCTTTTCCGCTCCCCTCTCATTATATTTATACCAGAATACCGTCTCTTTTTCAAATAACAGGACAGGGCGTTTATCCTGGGCGCTGCCCGGCATAATTTCTGTACGTACGCCGGGCAGAAAAGATTGCATTTTCTAATAGTCCGCGCGCTATGCGGACATCTTCTATATTTGTACCAGTGAGCGCAAAATCGATATCCGTACCCCTGTCAGGCAATCCTTGCGCTTTGCCCGGCAAATGCGTATAATGAATGTATTACAGGAGCAAATGGTAACATGTCAGGCAATGCGTGATACCGTCTGAACAATCACAAAATACCGGGAGGAAATATGATGAAAATGCAAATCCTGTCAACTCTTATGGTCTTGTCCGTATCTGCCCTGCTTACGGCCTGTCAGACGCCGGACAGCGCAGAAACCGCAGCGGATCCAACGGCGGCGGAAACCGCGGAAAGCATTCCCGCGCAGGAAACGGCCGCAGAAACAGAAAGTACATCTGCCGAAACGGCTGCGGAAGAAGAAACGATCCCCGCTGTGGAAAACATGTCGTTTACAGTAGACATTACTGACAATCATGCAGCAGGGATGGGACTGGTAATCGGCAATACGGCTACAAAGGATAATTACTGCGGCATGATCGAAATCCATCTGGATGAAGCTCTGGCCGAAAAAGCCGCACAGGAAATACAAATCGGCAAAACTTACCTATTTACCGTGCAGCCCATGATGACCATGTCCATCCCGCCCCAGGTAGCGGCGCTGGATTTCACGCCCGCAGACGATCAGGAGATCGCAAAGCTGGAAGAAATCAGAAAAACGGTTTCCAATTACACCGAATGTATGGAAACCTATCAGGACATGGAATTAGAGCAGATCATCCAGGATGCGAATATGAATTATGCCCTCTGGACGCAGGAAGAAATAGCCGAATTTACGGAATTTATTGCCCAAAAAGGCTATACCGACGATTTCAAAGTAAAATCTTATGTCAAAATAAGGGAAGAACTAAGCGGCAGCATTGCCGGTTTCTCTGAAGATTAGGAGGAGACCCCGCATGATGAAAAAACGTATCTTCGTCTTTTCCACGATACTGATCGTATTACTTCTATGCGTCATCGGACTTGCCGTCTCTGACAGAAACGACGATGTTATTACAGTAGGTATCTGCCAGTTTGCCCAGCATGAGTCCCTTGACGCCGCCACGCGCGGATTTTGCGACGCGCTTACCGAAGAGCTCGACAGCCGCATTGTCTTTGACGAACAGAACGCTAACGGTGATCTGGCGCTGTGTACAGAAATCATTCAGAATTTTATCTTTCAAGACGTAAACCTGATTCTTGCAAATTCCACCGCTTCTTTGCAGGTTGCGGCAGGCGTAGAGACGGACATTCCCATCCTCGGAACCGCCGTGACGGAGTATGGCGCGCTGGCGGCGGACGGTTCCGCTGCGGAAATTCCAGCAAATATTTCCGGCACATCCGATCAGGTTCCTGCCCGGCTGCAGGCCGACATGATACAGGAACTGTTTCCGGAAGCATCCAACATCGGCATGCTCTACTGCTCGTCAGAAGCAAATTCCCAGTACCAGGCCGATGCGCTGCAGGAAGAGTTAACCGCTATGGGATACGATTGCCAGTCATTTTTGTTTACAAATTCCAATGACCTCTCTTCCGTCACAATGACTGCCGCGTCTCAATGTGATGTGCTCTTTATTCCGACAGATAACACGGTTGCCGCTAACGCGGGCCTGATTGCCAACATCTGCATGCCGGAAAACGTCCCGGTTATCACGGGCGATGAAAGCACCTGCCGCCTCTGCGGAGTCGCCACAGTATCTGTCGATTATTATGATCTGGGCTATACAACCGGAAAAATGGCTGCGGAAATTTTAAAAGAGGGCAGGCCCGTTTCCGACCTGCCCATCCAGTATGCCTCAAGCTTCACCAAAAAATTCAATCACAAAATCTGCCGCATGATGCATATCCCGGTGCCGGACGATTATGTGAAAGTGAAGCACGCAACAGCGCCTTATTCCACCGACTCCAATACATAAATCCGTGACTCAAAGTCACCGCACGATTTCACATCCATTCCGGTTTCACTCGCAGTGTCGTCCGATGTAATCAAACCGAGATACATCAGCTCATCTCCATAGCATATCCTGCCGTCGGACACACTGCGGTATCGGTAATCCGGCCGCAGTCCTGCCAGACGCACTCTTGCAAAATTACCGTTCACATGATTTAACACGCGGTACCATCCTACAATCGCCGTTTTCCGGTCTTCGCTCACTGTCATCCATGCCGTCTCATTCCCTTCAAAGGGACTCTGCAGACGATAAAATGTCCCGAACTGCAACAGTCTACGGTATTTTTTCATAAAACAGATCTGCTCTTTTACCTGTGTAATCTCCGCTCCGGTCAGCGCATTTAAATCCAGCTCATACCCAAAAGTGCCAAAATAGGCCACATTCGCTCTCGTGTGCAAAGGCGTCCGCCGCAGAAGCTGATGATTGGGCGATGCCGACACATGACTTCCAATACTGCTGAGCGGATAGCAGAAAGAGGTACCGTATTGGATTTTCAGGCGTTCCACCGCATCGGAATCGTCACTCGTCCACCCCTGGGGCGCATAATATAACATCCCCGGATCAAAGCGCCCGCCGCCGCTCGCACAGGACTCAAAAAGCACCCGCGGAAATTCTGCCGTCAAACGCTCATATAAATCATAGACCCCCAGAATATACCTATGAAACACCTCGCCCTGTCTGTCTGCGGGCAGCGCGGCGCTATAACACTCCGTAATGCTTCGGTTCATATCCCACTTCACATAAGATACTTTTGCCTCCCTGAGAATCCCAGACATCATCCTGTAAATCTCATCGACTACTTCTTTTCTGGAAAAATCCAGCACATGCTGGTATCTCCCATGAGACTGGCTGCGTCCCGGCGTCGCCAGAATCCAATCCGAATGCCGACGGTAAAAATCTGAATCTTTATTTACCATCTCCGGTTCAAACCAAAGCCCGAACTGCAGTCCCATCTCTTCCATCCGCTCTGCCAGCCCGGTGATACCTCCTGGCAACAGCCGTGGATTCGCCGTCCAGTCACCAAGCCCCGCACGATCGCTCCTTCTTTCCCCAAACCAGCCATCGTCCAGTACAAACAGCTCCACACCGCATTCTTTCGCCCTGGCGGCAATGCCGATCAACTGTTCTTCATCAAAATCAAAATAAGTTGCTTCCCAGTTATTAAGCAGAATCGGCCGTTCTCTGTCTCTCCAACAGCCTCTCGCCAGCCGCTTTTGGTATAGCCTGTGAAAAGTCTGGCTCATACCGTTCAATCCCTGGTCAGAGTAAACAAGCACTGCTTCCGGTGTCTGAAAAGACGCGCCGCTTTCCAGTTTCCAGTCAAAACAGGACGGATGTATCCCTACCAGCACTCTTGTCACATCGTGAGCGTCTACCTCTGCCTGTATCAAAAAATTGCCGCTATACACAAAAGAAAAGCCAAGTACTTCACCCTGCCGCTCATCCGCTGTCGGACGTTTCAAAACCATAAATGGATTATGCTCATGAGAAGAGTTCCCCCGCATACTGCCAACAGCCTGCGTCCCCTGTACAAGACGCCGATGCCGAATATGCCGTTCCCGCGCCCAGCACCCGGAAAACTGCAGCCATTCATAGTCGCAATCCGGCAAATCGAGGCAAAGACTCATCGCCTGTGTCAAATGCACGCTCGCCGTTCCGTTATTCACCAGACGGACATTCCTCGCAATCACACCGCCCTCTTCAAAAATACTATAGGACAACTCTGCCCTCATACCCGTAACCACATCCTGCAACGTGATGACCACAGTCTGCGCTTCGCTGTCCGTTTCCGTATACGTGGCTGGAAGACCTTCCAGCTTTGGTTTGCCTGCTCTGATACAATGACTTACATACTGGAAATCCGAAATCCGGCTGCCGTTCTCCTGCAGAACTTCAACCGCCGGCTGCCTGTAATCTGTTGTTCCATAGACGGGAAATTCCTGACGGGTATGCTCCAGAGAAAAAGTCCTGTCCCCTTCATATAGATAAGAAGTCATGGAACGTCCCGCCTTTTCCAGAAGATAAGTGAAGTCCTCTTTATCATGAATCTTCTTTCCACAATACAACTGTCCCAAATGCCCGTTTTTCATTACCATCATAATATAGCTGACAGTATCGTTATAAAGATGAAATATTTTACTGCTCTCATGGTAGATAATCGCCATACCCATCCTCCTGCTTTTTCCTCTGCCGGTCAATCAAAAACCAAATTATCCAATGATACGATTGTTCCTACCCATTGTAACGGTTATAAGATGATTTCGCAACATCTTTGTATTTTGCGTTTACTCCCGCTCTCCCGCCGCTCTTACCCCTTCCAGCTTTTGTATTTGTTCACGAATTTCCTTTCCATCCGCATCAAGCTCCACCGTTACGTGATAATTGTATGAATTGCTTAACGGATTTTCCGCAAACAGATCCCGCAGATACGCATATTCCCCTGTCAAATACTGGTTTTGGAATACATCCCATGCCTCGTCGGCACTTACAAACCGCACACTGTATACGCCTTCCATCCGCTCCAATACTTCTCCAATCTCCGCAATCCGCTCCTCCGTAATATCCTTTTCAAAATACACATATATATTTTTTTCCTGATACAAATGATAAGCTGCGTATGCCGGACAGCAGACTGCCAGAGACAGCGCTGCGCACATACAGACCGCCGCCAGCCTGGCATACCGAAGAAGTATATTAGCGGAATGCTGTCTCCTCGTACAGTAATCGATCAGTTCCTCTCTCGCCTTTTCTGAAAGTTTAATTTCTCCCAGCGCCCGAATCCATTTTTGATTTTCCATATGATCTCCCTTTTCGTCTTTCCGGCCGTCGTTTACAGAAGTATTCACGGCCGCACAATTTTACATTCCGATTCTCTGTTTCAATGCTTCCCGTCCTCTTTGGAGCCGCTTTTTTACCGTATTCTCCGTCACTCCCAATATACCGGCAACCTCTTTGATCTGATAACCTTCCACATAGAAAAGCAGCAGTACGGCTTTATATTTCGCCGGAAGCATAACCATTTCTTTCACGATTTCCCGGCTTTCAGGAGCGGAACATAAATTGGGTATTTCATCCGGATTTAAAAATATATGACGACGCCGAAAGCGTAGAAAATCTCTGCATAAATTCGCAGTGACCCGTAAAAGCCATGCTTTTTCATGTTCATGTTCTTTAAAATCCGGTGACTTTTCCATATATCTGAGTAACGCTTCCTGCACCGCATCCTGCGCGTCCTGCGGCTTACCTAACATAAGATACGCTATCCGGTAAAGACTGTCACCGTACATGTCCACTACCCGAATTATTTCGTTTTCTCTTTTCATAACACAGTTCGTTTCCTCCATTTCAAACCGAATGCACCGTCGGCCGATACGAAGCATTTCGCTTTTATGATATACACGTTTGAACACTGTGAAAGGTGACAATTATTTAACAAAATATCAGGAAGTCCGTATAAAACTTAATATAACAAAAAGAGCTGCTTACAAGCAGCTCTGCATCATTGCAATAATCCGTAATCACAGGCTAAAGTCGTTTCTTATATCGTAACAGATATTGATATAGCGCATCCGCTGCCGTACTCTTTGCGCGCCCCCTGTCGGAAATAATCTGTATCGACCGCTTGGGAATACGGCAGTCCATTTGTATTTGTACCAGTTTCCTACTCTCCATCAGAGGCAGCGCGAGAGCTTCGGGAATAAAACCGATTCCGAAATTGTTTTCAATCAACGGCAGCAAAAGAGCCAATGTCGCAACTTCCATGTCAGGCTCAAAATCTACGCCATGCTCTATAAAAAAATTTTTATAGAGATAATAGGTCGCACTTTCCCGTCCCAGTGCGATCAGAGAGTAATCCTTAATATTCTTTAATTCTAAAATGCTTCCGCCTAAATGTCTATACGCTGTTCCACCTGCAAGGATTTCGTCATAATCCATTATTTTGCTGCAGATAACGGTTTCGGGAAGTGCAAAAGGAGTGGTAATAACAGCAAAATCTGATTTCCCACTGAGCAGATATCTTATCGTTTCCGGCGTTGTATGGTTATGGATTTTTATCTTTATTTCAGGAAACTCAAGTCTGAAATTATGCAGCGCGTCTAATAAAAAAAGATGAAGGGATGTTTCCGTTACTCCTATTTCAACTGTACCGCCGTATAACGAACTTTGTCCCCCTATTTCCTCCTGCGCAGTCAATAATTGTTTGTACGCAATTTCCACACGGGAATAAAGCTGCTCCCCTTTTTCTGTCAGACTGACCCCTCTTGCTCCACGGATAAACAGACGACAGTTCAACTGTGATTCCAGCAGCTTCAAAATGCGCGTCACATTGGGCTGATTACTGCCCAGTGCAGCTGCCGCTTTCGTTATGTTTTCATATTTAGCTACATAGTAAAAAATCTTATAGTATTCAAAATTTATATCCATATATTTTTTATATGTCTTTCATACAACATATATATTTTTCTTATCTTATCAGATGGATTATAATACGTTGACGGATAAATGTAAATAAAATTGGGAAAGGACATGATTCTATGAGCAAAGATTTAACCGTAGGCAATCCCGAAACAGTACTATGGAAATTTTGTCTGCCTCTTTTTGGAAGTATCATCTTTCAACAACTCTACAACATAGCAGACAGCCTTGTTGCTGGAAAATTCATCAGTGAAAATGCTTTGGCTGCTGTGGGAAACAGCTATGAAATTACGTTAATCTTTATAGCATTTGCATTTGGCTGCAATATGGGCTGCTCTGTTGTCGCCTCGCAGCTATTTGGCGCAAAGGAATTTGACAGGCTCAAAACCGCGGTAACGACAGCCTGTATTTTCAGTGGTGTTGTCTGTATTGTATTGATGTCTGTCGGGATTTTAGGTTGTAATTCGCTGCTTCATCTGATGCGGACGCCAAAAGAAGTGTTCTCCGACTCCAAACTGTACCTTGCTATCTACCTGTGGGGACTTCCGTTTGTATTCTTCTACAATATTGCAACCGGAATTTTTTCTGCCTTAGGCGACTCAAAGACACCCTTTTATTTCCTTGCAATCTCCTCCGTATCGAACATAGCAGTAGATATTTTATTTGTCAAAACGTTTTGCATGGGCGTTGCAGGTGTGGCATGGGCAACCTTTTTATGTCAGGGTGCCAGTTGCATCCTGGCGCTGTTTACGGTTTGGATAAAATTTAGAAAAATTCCATGCCAAAAACATCCTGTCTTATTTGACACAGCACTGCTAAAAAAGATTTTAATAATTGCCATACCAAGTATCCTCCAGCAAAGTTTCATCTCAATAGGAAATATTCTGATTCAGAGCGTTATCAACGGATTTGGCGCTTCTGTAATGGCCGGATATTCCGCCGCAGTAAAATTAAACAATCTGGTGATTACCTCGTTCACGACAATCGGCAACGGGATTTCAAATTATTCGGCACAGAATCTTGGCGCCAAAAAATATGAAAGGTTACACAGTGGTTTTCTTGCCGGCATGAAAATGGTATGGTGTCTGTGTATTCCTTTCTGTGTCCTTTATTTTTTCTTCGGAAACTACCTGCTCCTTTTCTTCCTGAAAAAGGACTCCGGCGCCGCTTTGCTGACGGGAAAACAATTTTTATGGGTCCTGTCGCCGTTTTATTTTATCATATCCGCCAAATTAATTGCGGACGGTATTCTCAGGGGAATCAGTGCAATGCGCCAGTTCATGGCAGCTACGTTCACGGATTTAATTCTGCGCGTCATTTTAGCTTACTTATTGTCAGGCTTGACAAACAGTGCGGTAGGTATATGGTGCGCATGGCCAATTGGATGGACTCTCGCTATGGCATTATCTGTTTTCTTTTACCACAGAAAATATAGAAACTATACTTTTTTTGAGAAAAGTATTTCCACTCCATAAAGCCATGAACAGAATGTATGTCTTACCTACAACGAATGAATTGGCATTCTCCCCGCAGTCTGAATACAGAAATCTGATTTCGCATCACAATGCCTTTTTCAGCTTAATGCAAATACCTACAAAACAGGTATACGGTTGAATGATCGTTTCAAAGTATTGCTTATCTCCAAGAGCAAATTTATTATTTGTCGCGAGCCAATCGTCCCATGCTTTGCCAAAGCAATCCATTTCCCATGTTTTCACCGACGCAATCCTGTCGCTATAGCCGATCAGCTCTTTCCAGCGTTTAGGACTTTTGAGCATATAAGCATCATCTCCAAGCCAATCGGAAAGAAGCTCCTCGGCACGGCCTGCATATTCCTCCTTCAGACCAGGGATTCCAATCAAAACCACTCCATTATCTTTTATAAATGGCAAAATCCTTTCCTGAAAAAAGCCCTCGCTTCCCGCAAAATAATGATAAGCGTCGATACTGATCACCGCACGAAACTGCTTTTTTTCAAAATGAAGATTGCCCGCATCTTCACAAACAGGCGTTATCTGCTCTCCAACACCCCATTGGGCAAACCGTTTCCCATTTTCTTCTGCGCTTATCCATAGATCATTGGCAAAAACCCTTGCTCCGGTCTCTTTGGCAATGATAAGACTGGTCAGTCCCGTGCCGCATCCTAAATCGAGGATCCTGTCATCCGAAACAAATTGTAAAGGATATTTGTCTAACAGCTCTGCCAATATTCTTACGCTATTGGGCCCCATCATAGTTTCTGCCGAAATATATTCCTTATAGCTGCCAATATTCATACACCTTGACTCCTTTCCATCGGGATTACTATACTAATTTATAAAATCATACAACTCCTGAATCCGCAAGAAAACTATTAAAAATAAAATAGCGAAGACTTTCCCTACTCGCGCCCCATGCTCCATCTTAGCGGTATATATCATCTGCATGGGTCTTCACATTAAAAAACCCTCTGCTATTTACCATACAGAGGGTATACAATGCCGGCGACCGGAATCGAACCGGTACGGGAGGTTAGTCCCGCAGGATTTTAAGTCCTGTGCGTCTGCCAGTTCCGCCACGCCGGCAT
>CAJUDS010000004.1 GCA_910585345.1 uncultured Lachnospiraceae bacterium
GCGGGGGATGGCGCGGAGGTTGTCTCCCTGTGCGTCGGCGGCAAAGAGGGGGCTGCCGTACCGGTCGGGCTGGAAGTATGTAGCGCGCTCTGTCTGCGGTGTCGCGTCCGCAGCAGGCAGTGTATCGCCGTGTATGTCCGCCGCGGTTTGAGGCGGGATAGTGCTGGCGCACAGGAGTTCATAGGCATGGCCGTACAGGCTGCGTGTCGTATTGGCGCCCGTTTCGTAAACCATGAGGTCGTTATCGGCCGCGCTGAGAAGATCGGGCACGTAGCAGCGTTGTCTTGTGCGCTGGCCGTCGGCTCCGGTGTATTTCTGCACGTTTTGGATGCGCATGTGGAGCGCGTTGTAGGCATAGTCTGTCTGCGCGCCGGTCTGGAGGTTTTCTCCGCGTATCATTCTGCCCGCGGTATCGTAGGTATAGCGGCGGATGAGGTTGTCTGCCTGCCACTGTTGTGTCAGGCTGCCGCATTTGTCGTAGGCAAAGCGGTATGGCACGCCGTCCTCGGTCATAGCGGTCAGTTGGTTGAGGGCGTTGTACTGGTAGGACGTTTTGAGAACGCCGTCCAGGCTTCTGGCGGTGCGGTTGCCGCATGCGTCGTAGGTATAGGTTTCCGTCATCCCGTTTTCATTGTAAGCGGTCAGGCGGCCCGCGGCGTCGTAGGCATACTGCGTATTTCCGGTAAAGGACTGCAGGACGGCGCTGCGCTGCGCAGCAGCCGCGGCATCCGGATCCGCGCCGGCGGCCGGGTCAGGCGCTTCTTGAGCCCCTGGCGTGCGCACCAGGGCGGTCAGGCGGCCGGTTTTGTCATAGGCAAAGGTTTCCTCCGCGGTGGCGGTCCCGAATCGGTACGCCGCCTTCACGGGCTGTCCGGCCGGATTGTAGGTATAGGATACGTTTCCGCCGGGCCGGGTCATGGACAGGACTCTGCCTGCCGGGTCGTAGGCATACTGCGCGGCTGTGGCTGCGCCTTCCGTCACTTCCACGAGGCGGCCGTTTTTATCATAGGCATAGGCTGCCGTACTGCCGCCGGGGTAGGTGATGGCGGTGCGTCTGTCCGCCGCATCATAGGTATAGGCGGTCGTGCGTCCGTTATGGTCGGTCACTTTGGTCAGTCTGCCGATCTGATCGCGCTGCAGTGAAAGGGTGCCGTTCCAGTCCTGCATTTCCACAAGTTCACCCCGCTTATTGTAGCGGAAAGAAGCGGTTCTGCCGTCACTGTAGGTCATGGACAGGGGCTGGTTATTGAGATCGTAGCATACAACTGTCTCTCTTTGTTCCTCGTCCAGGCAGGATACCGGATTGTCATTCCCATCATAAGTATACACCTTTTCTTCCAGAAGGGGATTGATTTCCCGTATCATCCGTCCTTTTTTGTCATACTGGTAGAGGGTGGCGCAGCGCTGCTCTCCGGAAGCGGTCAGGCATTCTTTGATCCGGTTGTTCATGGCGTCGTATTCATACCGCACCGTATTGCCAAGGGGATCCTGTATGCCGGACAGATTGCCGCAGGCGTCATAGGTATACTGTGTCACATTGCCCTGCGCATCTTTTACAGAGGCAATCCTGCCGTCCGCGGTATAGGTAAACTCTGTCGTATTGCCGAGCGCGTCGGTCAGGGAGGTCACACGGCCCAGGAGGTCGTAGGCATAGGAGGTCACGCCGCCAGCGGGATCTTCTCTCGTCAAAATGTGCCCTGCGGCATCATAGGTATAGGCCGTGACGCCGCCCTCCGCATCTTCCACACGCAGCAGTCTGCCTGACGGCGAGTAGGTATAAGTTGTCGTATTGCCAAGCGCGTCGGTCCGACTGCGCATTCTGTCACTGCTATCGTACGTGAAGGAAACGCTGTGTCCCAGAGCGTCGGCAATCCGGGTCAGGCGGCCCAGGGCATCATACTGATAGTCTGTTTCCGCTCCTTCCCCGTCCGTGGCGCTGCACACTTTTCCGGCAGCCGTATAGGCGAGCGTCAGACGGTTTTCCCCGCCGTCCGCCACGCCGGTCAGGCGGTTGCATGCATCGTAGGTATAGGTATGGCTGTTGCCGTTGGCGTCCGTAAAGGAAATTTTATTGCCTGCCGCGTCATAGGTATAGCTGCAGGTATTGCCCGCCGCGTCTTTGCTCGTAATGAGGCGGTTCAGGCTGTCATAGGTATAGACGCTTTCCCCGCCCAGCGGATTCGTCTCACGGACGAGGTTCCCGTTGCCGTCATAGGCATAGGCCGTGACGCCGCCTCCCGCGTCGGTCACGCAGAGCAGTTGCCCTTTGTCGTCGTAAGTATACGCTGTCTCATGCCCCGCCGGATCTGCTTCCTTAAGCAGACGGCCTTCGGCGTCATAAGCATAGGTACGGGTATAGCCTTCCGCATCGGTGATGCAAATGCAGTTGCCGTTTTTATCGTAGGCATAGGACGTAATGCCGCCGTCCGGCGCCGTTTCCTGCACCATCCTTCCCATCCGGTCATAGTCATAAAGCGTCTGATGGTTTTCCTGGTCGGCGGAAACCGTTACATTGCCGTCCGCGTCATACTGCGCCGTCTCCGTACAGCCGTCCGTGTCGGTCACGCAGACGATCCTGCCAAGGCCGTCATAGGAAAACGTGGTCGTTCCGGCGTCCGTGCAGATAGACTGCAGTCTGTTTTCCCGGTCATACGTGTAGGATACCACGTTGCCGTCTTCATCTGTCCTTGTCAGCATATTGCCTGCCGCGTCATAGGTATACTGTACACTGTGGCCAAGGGCATCCGTTTCCCTTACCACATGCCCGGCCCGGTCATAGGTATAGGAGATCTGATGCGCCAGCGGATCGGTGACGGCGCTCACCTGCCCCATCGTATCATAGGTATAGCTGACAATACCGCCCGCCGCGTCTTTGATCTGCACCAGACGGCCCGCCGCGTCATAGGCATAGTTTGTCTCCCCGCCGTTGGCGTCTGTCTTTCCTGTCTGGCTGCCATGGGCGTCATAGGTATAGCTGACGCTGTGGCCGAGGGGATCTGTCTCTCTGATCCGATTGCCCCGCACATCGTACTCAAACGTATATGCCTTCCCCAGGAAATCCGTGGCAAGCGTCACCTGCCCCATGGCATTGTATTCCATGCGGCGGCTGTTTCCCATCCGGTCTGTCAATCCGGTGCGGCTACCGTTCGCATCATAGGTAAAGGTACGGCTGCCGTCCGCGTCCGTGATCTGCAGCAGATCTCCCGCCGCGGAATATGTATAGGAAGTAACGCTTCCGCCGGGCGTTGTATAGGAGAGCAGTCTTCCCGCGCTGTCATGGGTATAGCCGTAGGTATTTCCCTCCGGGTCGCAGGCCCCGCTCAGACAGCCGTTCGCATCATAGGTGTAGCGCCATACGCCTCCTTCTTTGTCCGTATAAGCTGTCAGATTGTCGTCGGCGTCGTAGGCGTAGGTACACGTATTGCCGCGCTCATCCTGCACCGAAAGCAGATTATTTCTTTCGTCGTAGGCAAACAGGCTTTCCGTGCCGTCGCGGTTTACCACTTTTACCGGCAGATTACGGTCATTGTAAATGGCCTGCTCCGACGTGCCGTCGGGATGGGTGACGCGGTTCATACGGCCTGCCGCGTCATATTCCATACGGGTCTGATTTCCCAGCGCATCTATCTGCTGTGTTATCTGGCCGTTTACATTGTAGCTGCACTGCATACTGGCGCCTGACAGCTCCACTTTTGTCACATGTCCCGCCTCGTCATAATAATACTTTGTCTCGTTGCCCGCTTCGTCCGTAAAGGCGGCCGTGCGCTCCGTCTCATCATAGACCGCCGCGCTCGCCCCTCTGCCCGCCAGGCTCTGGACGGCTACTCTGCCGTTTTCGTCATATTCATTGGTCAGATACACGTTTCCGCCAAAATCCGTGATCTTGGACAGCAGTCCTTCCGCGTCATAGGCAAACGACATGCCGTCTCCAAGCGGATTGGCCGCACCGGCAAGCATTCCCTCCGTGAAAGTAAACGCCGCCGTATTTCCCGCTTCGTCCGCCGCCGCGCACAGCCTCCCGTCCGCATAAGACAGTTCCAGGCTCCCGCCATGTCTGCCCTCGATACGGGCTGTCTGTCCGTTCTCATCCGTGTAAAAGCGGCATACGGTAAGCCCGTTTTCCACGATGGCGCGCAGATGCAGGCTGCCGTCAAATTCATAGGCCGTACCGTCCGTGTCTTTTACGGTCCATCCGCCGTCCGCCGCCTTTTCCAGACGCAGCGGCTGGCTCTCGTCCACCGGCAGACATACGCCGGTTTCCCCCTCTTCCCGGAACGCCGCGCCGTCCCCATAAGGCGTGCTGAAAAAGAAATATTCCCCGGCATGTGTAAGCTGATAACAGTAATTATACGTCCAACCTCTGCCAAGCGCCGCGCACGATACATCCCGCCCGGAATCATACATGAGCGTCAGCTCCAACCCGTCTCTGCCGCTGCCCGGCACGAACGGATAACTCCACAGAAATGCCCCGGTCATCGCGTTCACAGGCTCCAGAGCCGTATGCGCCCTCCTGCCGTCCGCATAAGTCCGGCGGCGTCCCATCCCGGGCATTCCGCTGTGGATACTGCCAAGCGTCCACACTTTCCGCAGCCTGCTATAGTCCCCATACCCATATTTGTTATAGGCCCGGACGCAGAAGGTATGCAGTGTTCCCGGGCACAGATCCGAATAAGTTCTGGAAAGGCGTTTCCTGCGCGTCCGGCGCGCGGACAGCCGCCGCATTCCTTCTGTCTCTGTCTCATCCGACTGCACGCTGACAACGTCCGTTTCCGCGACAGGCTCGTCAAAAGCAACCTCATAGCCTGTCGCATCCTCCGACTGATACCAGCTCACGGTAATGCTGTTCATCGTCGCCTCCGCCCGGATTCCCGCGGGCACATCCGGCAGGCCGCTGAGTGTAATGACTTTTTTGGTCCGGCTGTATTCACTGACAACCGAAGCATTTTTCGCCCGCACGGCATACGTATGCTCCGTCAGCGGCTTCAGTCCCGTAAATACCCGCGAAGTTTCCGTCACACTGTACACCTTCCCGTCAAATTCCACGTCATAGCCTGTCGCGTCGTCCACCTTATGCCAACAGATCTCCACCGATTCCGGTTCCGGAACCGCCAGAATGCCAAGCGGTGTCTGCAGAAGTGTCCGGATATCCGCCGCACCGCCGAAGGCGCTCATACCGGAACGATTCTTTGCACTGACGCTATAGCTGTGTCTCGTATTGGCAGCCAGCCCGGTAAACTGTTTCCTCGTCTCCTCGACATCAAAGTCACTGCCGTCAAAGCGTACACGGTATCCGTCCGCGCCCCTGCAGGCATCCCATTCCAGCGTCACCGTATCGGCCGTGACATCCGCCCTTACCTGCACCGGAATCGGCGGTATCGTAGGAACCATATATTCCGCCGTAAACGGGCTGCTTCCTCCGGCATTTCTGGCACATACCTGACAGGTATACCCTGTCCCTTCCAAAAGACCCGTAAACATTTGGGAAGTCGTTGTCGCACGGTAAACCGTTCCGTCGAAGAGTATGTCATATCCGGTCGCACCGGGCACGGCATCCCAGGAGACTGTCACCGATGTGCCCGTGGCAGTGATCTTCACATTGTCCGGGCTCGCGGGCGGCGCTACGAGCGTCCTCACCGTGCCCGCGCTACAGTAGGCGCTTACGCCGCCGGCATTTTTCGCCCGCACCTGGTAACGGTAGCTCGTATTGGCGGACAGCCCGGTAAACGTCCGGCTCGTGGCCGTCGTGGAATACACTGTCCCGTTGAACAGCACCTCATACGACGCCGCGTCCCAGGCCGCGCTCCAGGAAACCGTCACGGAACTGCTCGTGGCCTGGGCCGTCACACCCACAGGCACCTCGGGCGGCGCCATGAGCGTTTTCACCGTGCGATACTCCGAATACGCGCTTGTTCCTCCCGCGTTTTTGGCCCGTACCCGGTAACTGTAGCCAGTGTTGGGGGTAAGCCCGCCGACCGTATAGGAGGTACGGGTTGTCTCATAAGTCTTGTTATTCAGCATCAGTTCATACCCGGATGCCCCGGCCGCCGCATTCCAGCTCACCGTGACAGAATTTACTGTGGAGCCTGCCTGTACATTAGCGGGTACCGCCGGCGGATTCGGCAGTGTACTTACTGTCCTCGTACCACTGTAAGTACTGGAACCGCCCCGGCCGTTGGAACGTATCCGGTATTGATAACTGGTACTTGCCGTCAGGCCGCTCACTGTCTTATATAGATCGACGGTATGGTAGATGATATCATTCAACAGAAGATCGTAACTGTAAGCGCCGGATACCGCGTTCCAGCCTACCGTGACGGAATCTGCCCGTGCGCTGGCCTGTATCTGCGAGGGCGGCATGGGCGCCGTCCGTATCGTCCTGGCGCCGCTGTACGAGCTGGCGCCGTCTGCATTTCTCACCCGCAGCTGTAGGCTGTAGTTCGTGTCCGCCGTCAGTCTGTTTACCGTCCTCGATACGGCTGATCCCCCGTATACCTGCCCATTGAACAACAGGTCATAGCTCGTGGCGCCGCTGACGGCCGTCCAACCCACCGTGGCGGAATACTCATTGACCGTCACTGTCAGCGCGGAAACAGAAGGCGCGACAGGCGTAGTCCGCACAGTCTGCAGCGCACTGTACGGCCCCGTGCCGTCCGCATTTTTGCCGCGGATCTGATAACTGTACTCCGTATTGGCCGAAAGACTGGTAAAATCCTTTTCGTTTCCGCTCACAATATACCGCTTTCCTCCAAACAGAACTTCATATCCGGTGGCGTCACTGATCTTGTCCCACTTCAGTTTCACGGAATTTTCCGTAGAGGATTTCACAATCCCGGACGGAGCGGCCGGCAGCTTTGGCTGCGTGCGAATGGTTCTGGCCGCGCTGAAAGAGCCTGCGCCGTCTACGCTTTTGCAGCACATCTGATAGGTATAGGATGTTTTCGGCGTCAGTCCGCTGAATAAATACGACGAGGAAGACGAGGAAACCCTGACATCCCTTCCGTTAAACCGTATCATATATTCCGCCGCTCCCGCTGTTTTATTCCATTTGACCGTTACCGTGTTATAAGTACTCTCCGCAGTCAGTCCCGCGGGCGCACCCGGCGGTGTTGTCACTGTGTAGGAAGATGTATATGCGCTGGCAATATCCGGGTTTTTGGCGCGTATTTGGAACGAGTAAGCCGTACCCGCACGCAGCCCGGTAAACGTCTTCGTCAACGCGGTTGTATTGTACGTCCTGCCGTCAAACTGTATATCATAGCTCGTAGCGCCATATACCTCATTCCAGCTGATTACCGCCGAAGTTTCCGTGGCCGTCTTGCGGATACCGGAGGGCACGGCAGGCGTTACCTGCAGTGTCTGGACAGAATAGGTAGGACTGTATGACCCTGTCTGTTTTGTATTTTTGGCGCGCACCGCATAAGTATGACTTGTTTTCGGTTTCAGCCCGCTGAACTGTCTACTGGTGGATGTGACATTCGTGACCTGATTATCAAAGAGGATGTCATAGCTTCTGGCGCCGCCAACCGCGTCATAGCTGACCGTCACATAGTTCGTACCCGCAACGGCTTTTACATTCTTTGGTACGCCCAGCGGCTGGTTGTCATAAAAATCCAGCGGGATCAAAATCCGTTTTCCGTCCGATACATTTCCTGACGGACTCAGATAAGCGATCACAGACACATTATACTGTGCGTTCGCAGCAAGCCCCGCCGGACTTGTATAAGAGGTGGTATGCAGATTCGAATCCCGGCAGACCAGCACACTCTGCCCCACCCGTTGGATGTAGGCGTCATACCGCACCACATTGCTGACCGCGGACCATCTGGCAGTGATCGAACCGTCATTGTTTAACGTTACCTGCAAGTTTAGTTGTTCCATAAAAATTCTCCTTTCGTTGTTTAGTTTTCTAAACTATAGCATTCTGGAACGTACCTGTCAATTATTTTTTTAGTTTTCTAAACATTTAGGAAGAAGAAACGGCTTGTTTCGCGGAATCGCCCATCTGTTCCCGCGGCAGTTTTTTATTTTCGCGGGCAGTCATTGACTTTTTGCTGCTGCGCTGCAGCAGTTCAGTCTTGCGGTACTGCACAGATAAAACCACTCTGTATACATTGTTAATTACACAGGCGCTGACATGCGGTTTTCATGCTGGAAAATACAATATCTGTTGAGTTTTCTAAACTGATGTGTTACAATCGGTTTACACAGGAGGATAATCGATTTGAATATCATTGCCGAACGGCTCAGAATCGGAATGGAACTGCGCGGCCTACGACAAAATGACTTGGTGGATCTCACAGGTATCAGCAAGGGAGCTGTGAGCTCCTATTTGTCAGGCAGATATGTTCCCAAACAGAATAACATAGACCTGCTCGCAGACGCGCTGCGTGTAAACCCATCATGGCTGGCCGGACATGACGCCCCGATGGAAATAATAGACTTTGTTGCCGATTCCGCCAAAATCTCCACCTTCCCGTCCGACATGACAGACGAGATCCGTTATTACTACGGCAGACTGACATCCGCCAATAGAAACAATGCCGACCGATATATTAAAAACCTTTACGACATACAATCCATGCAGGAGGAAAACGATCTTTTGCTGAATGCCGCCCACCAGCGGACCGATATCCCTGTCACGGAAGAAATGTGCGAACATGACAATACGATCATGAATGATGAAAATTTCTGACATAAGGAGAACTGGCGAAATGACGTATGAAGATTTGCTGAAAGAAGCGGATGCCTGTCATCTGATTACAAAAGAAAAACCCCTCCGCGCCTATGACGGGAGGATACAGGGAAAACGGATTGCCATCAGAAACGGGCTTACCGAGAGAGAGAAAAAATGTGTGCTCGCGGAAGAACTGGGACATTATCACACAACGGCAGGGGACATCCTCGATCAGACCGATGCGTCCGACAGAAAACAGGAACACCGTGCAAGACTGTGGGCCTATGATAAGATGATCGGCCTCACCGGTATCGTTAACGCCTACCGCCATGGCTGCCGCAGTTTATATGAGATCGCGGATTATCTTGAAGTGCCGGAAGACTTTGCGGCGCAGGCGCTGCAGCAGTACAGGAGCAAATACGGCACACATGTAAAACGCGGCCGCTATATTATCTTCTTTGACCCTTCCTTCGGCGTATATGAAGCAATATAAACTGTACCCGCCGCCACTGCCCCAACAGCCTTCAGTGTGCCTGTCAGGCGCTGCACGCCCCGCTTGCTCAGGCCAAAATAAAAAGGCGTACTCCAATACCGATCAGTATTATGCCGCCGCACACGGCCGCCTGTTTTCCGAACCGGCTGCCGAACATATTGCCAATCCGCACACCAGCATAAGAAAATAAAAAAGTCGTACCCCCTATCACCGAAACAGCCCGCAAAACCGGCATCTGCAACGCTGCCAGCGTAACGCCCACCGCAAAAGCGTCAATACTCGTGGCAACAGCCGCCGGAAACATCACCTTTGGGCGCAGAGAAGCGTCCGCATTTTCTTCCTTTCCCACTGCCGCCTCGCGGATCATATTTATCCCAATCAGCGATAACACAACCAACGCCACATACTTCGATATCGCAGTCACATAACGGCTGATTCCCACACCGCATAAATATCCCCCAAAGGGCATTAACGCCTGAAAGCCGCCAAACCAAAGCCCCGTTATCACACCTGCCTTTCGACAGCTTCCCTTCATCGCCAGCCCTTTGCAGACAGCTACGGCAAAGGCGTCCATGGACAATCCGACAGCGATCAAAAACAATTCGATCCACATGTTCTTTCCTCCTAATACCCCATTCAAATTCTATCCAAAATAAAGCGCCTTAATCATTGAATAGACTTTACACCTTGGCTGTTTTCTCCACAATCCAGAATCGAAGAGGTTTGTTTCCTTTTTCCATACTTCGGAAACACAAAAAGCCCAGAACGCTTGCATTTTCAAGGCTTCTGGACTTCTCTAAAGTAGCGAGAGGGGGACTTGAACCCTCGACACTGCGGGTATGAACCGCATGCTCTAGCCAGCTGAGCTATCTCGCCATATGAATGAGTGGGACCTATAGGGCTCGAACCTATGACCCTCTGCTTGTAAGGCAGATGCTCTCCCAGCTGAGCTAAGATCCCATTCATACGGGCTGTTCTCACAACCCGCTTATTCACTATACTATTATTTGCATAACTTGTCAAGTTTTTTGTCTTCATTTATCCCATTTTTTTCCGAAATACGCCGTTGTAACGAACATACGATTTCCTGCGCCGTTCACCGCCCTGCTTCCGCTTACGAAATAGAATCCCCGTTACGTCCCGCATCTTCACTGACGGCCGTCTCTCTGGGTTCCTGCATTTTCCTTTTCACATGGAACAGACAGATCTGCAGCACCGCCGACAGGGCAAATATGACAATATGCACCGCCAGAAGCCCGTGATATGTCTCCTGTCTGCGGACGGATCCGCCCCATGCCGCCGCACAGACGGCAAGATAAGAAATCGCAGGCGGAAGAAACAGCGCCTGGTTTACAATTTCAGATTTTTTATTACCGTCTCCCGCCGCACAACAGTGCAGAAAAAATAAATTGGCCAAAATCAAAGTCGTACTGATATAAAAACACCAGAATACAAAATCCTTCTGCTGCCAAACCAAAGCCGCAACAGCGGTAAAGGCAGTAAAAATGATCCCATAAATAGCCGCAACATGACTTTTTACTTTCAATTTCATTCGCCTTTATCCTCCTAATATAATTTTTTGCCGCATTCAAAACAGAATTTTGCGCCTTGTTTCAGCTTTGTGCCGCATTTCGGACAGCTTTTCAATATCTTTATGCCGCATTCAAAGCAAAACTTTGCATTTCCCGGAAGAGACGTCCCACAGGACGGACAGGCAATGCGCCCCGTTTCCCCGTCCTGCAGCGCGGCGGCAGGCACAGCCGCGCCGTTTTTCGCTATCGTTTCCATCGCACCGCTCATCGCGTTTCCTACCATACCGCCTACATTTACGCCAAGCCCCAGACCAATGCCGGCTCCTATCACGCCTGAACCCGCGCCTTCATTTTGCGCCGCCTTGTCGAGCACATCAAATGTTCTCTTCTGCTGATAATTATACCCCAGAATATCCATCTCCGCCTTCATCCCTCTGGCCAGCAGTTCCTTTTCTTTCGCCGCTGCAAGTGCGCTGCGGATTCTGATGTAACCGGGATCGTCGCCGGGCACGGAAATGGAGTTGACAAAGAAATTGACAATCTCCATGCCGTACTGCCTATACATCGGCGTCACCTGCTCTCTGATCTGCTGCGATATCTCATGCAGATGGCTATGTATTTCGAGAAAGCTCACCTGCCTGGCCGTCATCAGATTCGCAATCAGCGTTTTAACTTCTGTCATGAGCAGCCCTTTGAACAACTCCGCAACGCTTCCCTTGGTCATATCCCTGGTCGTGCCCGTCAGCTTCTTCAGCAGCAGACGGCTGTCCGCAACATGCAGCCCGAACTGACCGTTTGCGCGCACCGGAAGGATGATATTGTACACCGGATCCCGGATTGGCAGCGGCTGTGAAGTGCCCCATAATACATTGAGAATATCCGTTTTATTGATAAAATACACTTCACAGTGAAACGGGGTTTTCCCACCGGTCGGAATACTGATCATCCGCCGCAGCAAAGGTATATTGTCGGTATCCAGCGTATGCCTCCCCGGGCCGAACACATCCATCGCCTGTCCGTTTTTAAACAAGACAGCTTCCTGTGACTCATGCACGATCAATTGGCTGGATGTATTAAAATCCTCCGCAGGATGCTTCCAGGCCAGCACATCTGCAGGTCCCTCAAATTTAATAATTTTTGCGATATTCAATCCGATTGCCATACCTTTTAACCCCCTTCCCGATCCGGAACCCTGTCTTCCTTTCTGTTCCGGAAACACGTTGCAGCGCCCTGCCTGTTACATACGCTCCGGCGCCGAAAATCCCAGCAAGTCAATACACGTTTCCAGCACATCCCGCGTCAGCACAAGCAGCGCAATCCACCCCGCCTGTTTTTCAGCATCTGTTTCCGTGAGAATTTTATTCTCATGGTAAAAACGGTTAAACGCATTTGATAAACCGTAAATATAAGCGCATATTTTATGCGGCGCAGTCTCCGCAAACGCAGTTTCCACGGCGGTATTAAACCCTGTCAGCTCCATCATCAGCGCCTTTTCCGACCCGCCGCACGCTTCTCTAAGCAGCGCGGCTTCCGGCGTTTTTCCCTGTTCTTTGTACTTTCTCAGAATAGATTTGATCCGTGTAACCGTATACAGGATATACGGCCCCGTATCGCCCTCGGAAGAGCTGAATTTTTCTATGTCAAATATATAATCTTTGGATGCCTGATTGGACAGATCGCCGTATTTTACAGCGGCAAGCGCTACCTGCTCCGCAGTTGCGCGCGCTTCGTCTTCCGGCATAGCGGCGTTATCCGGATTTTCGCTGATCTTTTCATACATCTTTTCATTGATATCGCCGATCAGGTATTCCAGGCGCATCACGCCGCCCTCTCTTGTCTTAAACGGCTTTCCGTCTTTGCCGTTCATCGTGCCGAAACCAAGAAATTCCAGTCTTGTCTCCGGCCTCACCAGCCCCGTCTTTCTGGCACAGCGAAACACCTGTTCGAAGTATAGTTCCTGACGCTTGTCGACTACATAGATAATCTCATCGGGCGCAATCTTTTCCATGCGCTCCATAATCGTGGCAAGATCCGTCGTATTATAGAGAGAGGCCCCGTCTGATTTCAGTATCATACAGGGCGGAATCTCTTTTGTATCCGTCTCTTCTTTCACATCCACCACAAGCGCGCCATCGCTTACATGGGCATAACCGTTCTCCTTCATAGACGCAACCATACCGGGAATGATGTCATGCACGTCGGATTCTCCTTTCCACAAATCAAAAGAAACCTGCAGACGGGCATAATTTCTTTTCAGATCTGATACGGACACGGCTATGATCTGCTCCCACAGCGCACGGTAGCCCCTGACGCCGCTTTGCAGCTTATAAGTCGCTTCCATCGCCTTTTCTTTATAAACGGCGTCTTCTTTCGATCTGCTGCTGGCCGCAGGATAGATCTCTTCCAGCTCGGAGATCGTAAAGGGCGCCCTGTCCGGATAATCCCCCGTATACGTCTCGTCAAAATAAACCAGATCAGGCTGACGCTCCCGCAGCTCCGTGATAATCAGCCCCATCTGCAGTCCCCAGTCGCCCAGATGGATATCCCCGATCACCTCATGCCCCATATATCTGGCAATCCGTTTCACACTCTCACCGATAATCGCAGAGCGCAGATGCCCTACATGCAGCGGCTTGGCCACATTGGGTCCGCCGTAGTCAATTACGATCTTCTTTTTGGCGGCAGGCTCCGGCAGACCAAATTTCGGTTCCGCAGACATTTCCTGCAGATACTTTTTCAGAAAACTTTCCCTGATATCCAAATTGAGGAATCCGGGCGCCACAGCCTCGGCCCGGGCAAACACCCTGCTTTCTTTTAACTTTTCCGCCACTTCTGCGGCAATCGCAAGCGGCGCTTTCCGATACCGCTTTGCCCCCGCCATGGCACCGTTGCACTGGTATTCGCACAGGTCGGGACGGTTGGAAACCGTTACCCTTCCAAGCTGCGCGTCGTAACCCGCAGCGGAAAACGCTTCTTTTACTTCTCTCGAAATCAAATCTAAAATCTTTTCCATATCACTATATTCCTTCCGACGCCAAAAGCAGCGCCTCCCGTTTCCTTTCATCCCTCTCTGCCTTCGAAAATACACAGCCGCAGTAATCCTGCCGGTACAGCCCATACTTGCGGGACAGTACGGCCGACTGTCTGAACCCGTCCCTTTTCTTGAAATCAGAAGGCAGAAACGCCGCGTTATATTTCTGTGCAGCCTGCCGACCAATTTCATTTAACAGCCGGGCATTTTTCAGCGGGCTGATTGTCAGTGTAGTCGTAAAATAATCAAATCCCTGCGCTCCCGCCTGACGGGCCGTCTCCTGCAGACGCAGGGCAAAGCAGCGCTCACACCGTTTCCCGCCTTCCGGGCACCGCTCCAATCCCCTGGACGCTTTAAGAAAAATTTCCGGTTCATAAGGGCCTTCCTGCACATGAATGGGAAAACCGGCCCTCTCTTCATTCAGTACAGCGATCAGTCTCCTCTGCTCCGCCGCCCGCTTTTCATATTCTTCCTGCTGCGTAATATTGGGATTGTAATAAAATACGGTAATTTCAAAAAACATACGCAGATAAAAAAGCACATAACTGCTGCACGGCGCGCAGCAGCTATGGAGGAAGAGACGTTTCCCTTTTGTCTCTTCTTTTAGCAGAATCTGTTCCAGTTCTTTTTGATAATTTCGCTGCTGCATACACAAATCACATCTCCTCCGGCCTTACAACGCCGCCACATCAATCAGTGTCAGTTCTCCTCTCTGCGCATTTTCGAGGCTGGTAACAAGCGCCTTGGCCGTATCCAGACTGGTGAGACAGTTTACGCCTGTCTCAATCGCCGTACGCCTGATCAGGAAGCCGTCGCGGGATTTATCCCGTCCCTGGGTAGGGGTATCGATCACCAGATCGATCTTATGGCCCAGTATCAAGTCCATCACCGTCGGGGATTCCTGACGGATCTTGTTTACTTTCCGCGCCTTAACGCCCGCTTCCCGCAGCGCCTGCGCCGTACTTCTCGTGGCATATATTGTATATCCCAGCTTTTCAAACCGGCGGCCGATCTCAATCGCCTCTCCTTTGTCCGCATCCTTCACCGTAATGATCATCTGCCGGAATTTCGGCAGATCCACGCCCGAACCAAGAAACGCCTTGTACAACGCCTCCTGAAACGTCCTGGCGATGCCCAGGCATTCACCCGTAGATTTCATCTCCGGCCCAAGGCTGATCTCAGCCCCGCGTATTTTCTCAAAAGAAAATACCGGCATTTTGATGGCGTAATAGTCTGCTTCCTTCTGCAGACCCGGCTCGTACCCCAGCTCTCTGATCTTTTTTCCGATCATAACCTGCGCCGCCAGATCCACGATGGGAATCCCCGTTACCTTGCTGATATAAGGCACCGTACGCGACGAACGGGGATTGACCTCGATCACATAGACTTCCTCGCCGATGGCGATAAACTGGATATTGATCAGCCCCTTTACGTGCAGCGCTTTTGCCAGCCGCTTCGTATATTCGGCTATCGTTTCCTTTACTTTCTGATCGATCGTATGGGCGGGATAGACGGAAATACTGTCGCCCGAATGGACGCCCGTCCGCTCGATATGCTCCATGATACCCGGAATCAGAATATCCGTGCCGTCGCATACCGCATCCACTTCGATCTCTTTCCCCTGCAGATATTTATCAACCAGAATCGGATGGTCCTGGGCAATCCTGTTGATAATCTCCATAAACTCTTCGATTTCCGCATCATTAATCGCAATCTGCATCCCCTGGCCGCCAAGCACATAGGACGGACGCACAAGCACCGGATAGCCGAGCCTGTTTGCCACTTCCTTCGCCTCCTGCGCCGTATAGACCGTGCCGCCCGCGGCACGGGGAATGCCGGTCTCTTCCAGAATACGGTCAAACAGCTCTCTGTCTTCCGCCGCATCCACATCTTCCGCCTTCGTGCCGAAAATGGGAACTCCCATTTTCATCAGACTTTCCGTGAGCTTGATCGCCGTCTGGCCGCCAAACTGCACGACCGCTCCGTCCGGCTTTTCGAGATTGACGATGTTCTCCACATCCTCCGGCGTCAACGGCTCAAAATACAATTTATCCGCGATATCAAAATCCGTGCTGACCGTCTCCGGGTTGTTATTGATAATAATCGTCTCATAACCAGCCCTGGAAAACGCCCATGTCGCATGCACGGAGCAATAGTCAAATTCAATGCCCTGACCGATGCGGATCGGGCCGGAACCAAGCACAAGCACCTTTTTGTTCTCTGACGCGCCTTCCGCCTCATTTTCACTGCCAAAGCAGGAATAATAATAGGGCGTGGCGGCCTCAAACTCCGCCGCGCATGTATCCACCATCTTAAAGGCCGCTACAATCCCGTTGTCATAGCGCATCTGTTTGACGTCGCACTCCGGCATCCCCGTCAGGCGGGAAATCACACTGTCGGGAAACTCCATCCGCTTTGCCTCCCTGAGCAGCTCCGCCGTAAGAGGACCCCTGCGTAAGGCATCCTCCATCTCCACCAGCGACGCCAGCTTATCAATAAACCAGATGTCGATCATCGTGATGGCATGGATTGTCTCATACCCTATCCCCTTGCGCAAAGCCTCCGCAATGACATAGATTCTCTGGTCGTCTACAATTTTCAGTCTTTCTTTCAATTCCTCCGCAGAAAGCGCACTGAAATCATAACTCAGAAGGCAGTCTACATGCTGTTCCAGCGAACGGATCGCCTTCATCAGCGCCCCTTCGAAATTCTGGCAGATGCTCATAACCTCCCCGGTAGCCTTCATCTGGGTCGTCAACGTACGTTTGGCCGTAATAAACTTATCAAATGGAAGCCTGGGCAGCTTCACCACGCAGTAATCCAGCGCAGGTTCAAAGCCGGCGCACGTTTTGCCCGTAATGGAATTTTGAATCTCATCCAGCGTATAACCGAGCGCTATTTTAGCCGCCACCTTGGCGATGGGATAGCCCGTCGCTTTGCTGGCCAGCGCGGAAGAACGGCTGACACGCGGATTGACCTCGATCACGCAGTACTCGAAACTTGTCGGGTGCAGCGCAAACTGTACATTGCAGCCGCCCGTAATCTGCAGCTCGCTGATAATATTCAGCGCGGAGCTGCGCAGCATCTGGTACTCTTTGTCGCCCAGCGTCTGGGACGGCGCCACTACAATGCTGTCTCCCGTATGCACGCCCACCGGGTCGATATTTTCCATATTACATACAGTAATGCAGTTGCCCGCACTATCCCGCATCACTTCGTACTCGATTTCTTTCCAGCCGGCAATACAACGCTCCACAAGCACCTGCCCCACCCGTGAAAGCCGCAGACCGTTGGCCAGTATTTCTTCCAGCTGCGCCTGGTTATGCGCGATGCCGCCGCCGCTGCCGCCGAGCGTATAAGCAGGCCGCAGCACGACCGGATACCCGATCTGACCGACAAACGCGATCCCGTCCTCTATATCTTCTACCACTTTGGAGGCCGCACAGGGTTCGCCGATCTTCTCCATCGTATCCTTAAATGCCTGCCGGTCCTCCGCTTTCCTGATCGTAGCCGCCGTCGTACCAAGCAGCGTCACATGATGCGCTTTCAGAAAGCCGGATTCTTCCAGCTCCATACCCAGATTCAGCCCCGCCTGTCCGCCCAGCGTAGGCAGAATACTATCCGGCTTTTCCTTTTCAATCAACTGCTCCAACACCCGCGCTGTCAGCGGTTCTATATAAACCCGGTCCGCAATATCCCGGTCTGTCATAATTGTCGCCGGATTGGAATTGACAAGCACCACTTCTATCCCTTCCTCTTTCAGGGAACGGCACGCCTGCGTGCCCGCGTAGTCAAACTCGGCCGCCTGCCCGATCACGATAGGGCCGGAGCCAATGACCAGAACCTTTTTTACATTGGGATTTTTAGGCATTCTTTCCCACCTCCATCATTCTGATAAAACGGTCAAACAAATAGCCGGAATCCTGCGGTCCCGGACATGCCTCGGGATGATACTGCACCGTAAAAATATTTTTACCCACATAGGAAAGCCCCTCGCACGTACCGTCGTTGGCATTGACAAATGCAGGCACGGCAACCGCCGCATCCAGCGTATCCATATCCACCACATACCCGTGATTCTGCGAGGAGATATACACCCTCCCCGTCTCCAGGTCTTTCACCGGATGGTTGCCTCCCCGGTGGCCATATTTTAATTTATAAGTGTCCGCGCCGGTAGCCAGCGCCATGAGCTGGTGTCCCAGACAGATCGCAAAGACCGGCACCTGCGCGTCATACAGTTTTCGGATCTCTTTGATAATCTCCGTGCACTCCTTCGGATCTCCGGGCCCGTTGGACAGCATAATGCCGTCGGGCCGGTCCGCCAGTATTTCCGCCGCCTGTGTCATAGCCGGATAAACCGTCACATCGATCCCTCTCTGTGCCAGAGAAACGGCAATATTACGTTTCATGCCCAGATCAAGCAGCGCCACCCTCTTCCCTCTGCCATTTAGCTTCCGTACGAGAGTCGGCTTTTTTTCCTGCTCCCCGGTGTAAACCGCGCTGCCGGAAATCGGTCCGTTGTCTCCCAGCGCAGCGGAACCCTTCACCTCATATTTCTCTGCGCAGGTTACCCGCTCCACCACCCTGCCGGTCGTATAGGCTTTTAATTTCGGAAGGATTGCATCACGATCATACGCCTCGTTGGTCGTAATCATACCGTTCATCGTACCCTTTTCCCGCAGCAGCTTTGTCAGCGCGCGGGTATCAATACCGGCAATTCCCGGCACGCCGTTTTCTTCCAGAAACTGCTGGATGGTCTTGTCACAGCGGAAATTGCTGGGGATCCTCGAAAGCTCTCTGACGATGAAACCATCCGGCCACGGCCGCCCGGATTCCATATCCTCGCTGCAAATGCCATAGTTCCCGATCAACGGATAGGTCATACACACTGCCTGTCCCGCGTAAGAAGGATCTGTCAGCACTTCCAGATAACCCGCCATAGACGTATTAAACACAATCTCACTGATCACTTCCCGGTCAGCGCCGATCTGTATTCCCTCAAATACAGTGCCGTCTTCCAAAATCAAAAACGCTTTCATATTTTTCACCCGCACCTTTCCAATAATCGTTTTATTATAGCATATGCATTTTTTTGATTCAACCGCAACGGTGAAAAAAGCAGGGCAAACGCAGGAAAGAACCGTTTGGGAACCTTCTCAGGCAAATCACAGATATGGTAATCGCTTCATTCCGTTGCTGCCTGGGTCTGCGCAATTTTCAGATAAAAGAACTTGTCAGGATTTCGCAGGATAAATCATTCACACACCGGGCAAAAGTACAATTTCGCGAATTTGTATGCCATTTTCGGACAAGGATGTCCGCCACTGTCATACAAATTTGCGAAAACTGTCTTTTTTACGGTGCATGTCATTGATTTATTTTGCGAAATCGAAAGTAAAGAATTGTCCTGAAAAATTGCGCAGACTGCCAGGCATCACGTTCCCGCCCGGAGCACGTACAGAAACGTGATGCTTGGCAGTGACCGACAAAGTCAATTTTGAATGTTTCCAAACGGCTCCTTCCTGCTTTTATCCTGTGAAAAAATCACCGCAAACGCAAACCGGAACTTTTTGCGGACATTTTATCGCCTTTTCCGATCACTCTATGTCCTGCCGCGAATCCACGTCACTGCCGCAATAAGAACGAAGCCGGTACACATAAACCCGGATCTCATCCAGCGCCTTTTGGACCTCCGCATCCTCCGCTTCCGCCGCCTCGTACAACGTATAAACATCCTTCGCCGTCTCTGCCAGCAAATCCGCAATCTCTTTCTCCCTGCCGCCATACCAGGATTTCCTGTCTTCATACAGCACTGCCATCCGGTTCGCTGTCTGCAGCAGGAGCAGATATGCCCTCGCATCGCGCTGCGCCTCCTGCGACTGGTAAAACAAGCGCAGCGACGCTAAAGCAGTCCGCAGCTGTTCCACATCGCGAAATATCTCTCCATAGACAGGATTCATCTGCCGCAGCAGAAAATAGCGGTTAAATAACGGCATGCAGTCCTCCTGGCCGCTGCCCAGCGCCTGCTCCGCCTTATCCCAGAACAGGCAGATATCAAAAACCACCCGCAGTTCCATAAACCATCTTGCAAAATCAATGCCCGCGCTTTTATATTTTTCTCTGCTCAGTTCTTCTTCCAGCTTTTCGTAATAAGCGATCACGCCGCACAGCGCGTCAGTCTGATCCGCCTGATTATGATAAGTATCATTTTTATCCAGTTCTCTCAGCCGGAAATAAAACTGCCGCAGTTCGCCGACAGGAGTATTATGAAGGCTTCTCTCCACCGCGCTCACGCCAAACACGAGATATAAAATATCCAGCAACTGCCGCTGCTTTTCCGTCAGTGCCTTTCGTATGATCTTCTCCCCGCCTTCCGTGCATATTTTTAGCTCTCTTTCCGTCACCCCACAGCTGTCTATACAGGAAAGCAGCTCCCTGGAAAATGCAAGGAAATTCCCGTCGGCCGCAAACGGCTCGTAATATTGTGACAAAACATCAAATATTTTCCGCAGAAAATTTTCCTTTTCGGCTGCGCTGGCAAAGCGCTGCGTCTCATAAAGATCCAGTATTTTCTCCAGATCGTCATAGCACTGCGCGCAATCCACATACTCGCACAAATATCGCATCGAGGCTTTACTACCGCGAAGCTCGGCAAGAAGCCTTTCCTTTTTCGTTTTGATTTGTTCAAAATCAATGATGTCGATTTCATAGCAGATGCGGTTTAACAGATGCTCCTTCCGATCGGTACGCCACCCCTTTGGCCGCAGCCCCAGGAGCAGTCCGATACAATGGCTGGCGTCCTTTTGCAGATACGCGTCAAGATCCGCGCTCATTTTCAGTTCCGTATACATCTGCGGCAGCATCGATTTCACGAACTGCACTTCTATGACCGCTGCCAGCCAGTCCTCCTTTTGAAACTCCGGGCTGCAGTCCGCAATGCCGCTGCTTAGATTCTGGCAATCCCGTCTGACGCCCTTTAAAAAGTTCTTGACCTTTCTGGAATTGGCTGTGTTTTTTCTGATCTGGCGCAGCGTATCGTCCATTCCCCGTATACTTTCCCGTTGCGGCCGCACTTCCTCCTCTTTCCTGCCTTTTATGCCATCCGCAGTCTTCGTCCGTTCACTCTCGCACAGCTCCAGCACCCGGCCGGGAAACTGCCGGATCATTTCTCTGACCGCCTCTGCGCTTCTTCCTTTTAAAAGAGCAGGATGCAGCTCCCGCAGCCAGTCGTCGCTTATAATCTCTTCCAGCACAGCGTCCGTGATCTCCGCATAGCCGACGCTGCACAGCTCGAGGGTGTAGCTGATATATTTCTCGATATACCCGTCGTCGTACGCTCCGTGCGCAAAAACGCTCCGGTCCGCCAAAAATATCGTCTTGCATCGTTTGAGATCGGCGCTCTCCCGGATTACCTTAAACATTTTCAACTGGTATTCCCGCTCGCACCGATCCAGATCATCAACGACCAGATAGATTGTTTTACCGGTTTTTTCCAGCTCCTGCAGCCTGCCGTTCAGATACGCTTTCCCCTCGTCTCCCGCGGCGGTCTGCGCCGTATTTGCCAGTCTGTTAAAAAACGGAAAGCCCGTTTCCTCCAGCAGACCCGCAAACGCCATGAAATATGTCTCGATCAAACTACCCTTTTCCACCAGGACGCCGCTCCGCCGCAATATGTCCAAGATCTGTCCGGAAATTTCCGCCATGATCTCCGCGGCCGATTTTTCACTTCCCGCACGGATCCAGATAAAAGCGTCTCTGCTTAGTTTCTTTTCCAGCGCCGTCACAAAACTGGTCTTTCCGCTTCCCCACTCCCCGGAGATCATCACCGCGTACGGTTCGGACTGCTGTTCCTTCAGCACACCGATAAATTTATCCAGCTGTTTCCTTCTCGTCTCATACAAATCCGCAGTGGGGCGGTCATACGCCTTCCCGGCCGCCGTCTCCTGTCGCCCGGCCAGCCTTTCACACAATGCGGCGGCCGTTTCCAGACAGGCGATCCCAGCCGCGCCGACAGCCCACTCGATCCTTTCCAGACGGCCGGTGACGGCCAGCAGAAACACCTCGAAAAACAGAACATAACGCATATATTTACAAAACAAAAAGACGGGCGTGACGATCCTTCTAAAAACAATGCACTGCAGAACCGTATACAGAGTCAGCATCCCCGCAAGGAACAGAAAAATCAACGCATCCCAGTAAACATACTGGATCTGCGGCTGCAGCCCCAGCAGGCAGAGCAGTTCCCCGGTAAATGCGGCCAGCAGCGTATAAAAAACTTTGTGCAGCAATTGATTCAGTAAATACTGACGGTCCTCTTTTCCGTTTCCCTTTCTCTGCAGATACCAGAAAGAACAGACCGCCGCTATGCAAAACAAGAAGAGAAATCCATAAAGAATACGCTCACGGTAAACATAATAATATCGATCCAAAAGAATTTCGATCCCCCGTATCACCTCTCTCATTTCCGTATTTCCTCCTATGCTTTTCACAATGGTTTCCTGACACAATGCACCCGGCAGAAAAAATCCTGCCCCGCAGCCAATAGCAAAATCCCCCGTTTGCAGGGGGATTGTTATATTGCTGTCTTTTCTTCCAAACGCTGTTCTTTTGCCGTTGTTTTCGTGTACTGACCTGTTCCTTTTCAGGCAGGTCATCTGGAAAATGATAAACAGGGCGGTACACTAACGGAAATATTTCACGCCGGACTCAAAAATGCGCATGTCCTGCTCTCCGTATATATTCATCGCCACTGCCGTCCCTCTTCTCTCGCAGTGCGCCATCTTTCCCAGGCACCGCCCGTCCGGAGACGTGATACCTTCGATGGCGGCATAGGAACCGTTCACATTCCATTCCCCGTCCATAGAGACATTCCCTTCCGGATCGGCATACTGGGTCGCCGCCTGGCCGTTTGCAAACAATCTCTCAATCCATTCTGCGGATGCGACGAATCTTCCTTCCCCATGCGACGCAGGCACAACATATGTTTGTCCCACCTCCGCCTCCGCAAGCCATGGAGACTGGTTGGAAACGACCTTTGTATAGACCATTCTGGAAATATGACGGCCGATCGTATTAAACGTCAGCGTAGGCGAATCTTCTCTCTGCCCGGTGATCTCCCCATAAGGCACAAGCCCCAGCTTGATCATTGCCTGGAAACCATTGCAGATGCCAAGCGCCAGGCCGTCCCGCTCCTTAAGCAGCCTCGTCACCGCCTCCTGCAGCTTCGCATTGCGGAATGCGGTGGCAAAAAACTTCGCGCTCCCGTCCGGTTCATCCCCTGCGGAAAATCCGCCGGGGAACATAATCATCTGCGCCTGGTCGATGGCCGCCGCAAAAGCGTCCACCGAACCGCGGATATCCTCCGCCGAAAGATTGCAAAATACCTTTGTCACTACATTGGCGCCCGCCCGCTCGAAAGCCCTGGCGCTGTCATACTCGCAGTTTGTTCCCGGAAATACCGGAATAAATACCGTCGGCTTTGCCACTTTATGCTTACAAATATAAATGCTGTCCGCATGATAACAGCCCTTTTCCACCTTTTCCGTTTCTTTGCCCGCTTTGCTGGGAAATACCTTTTCCAGCTTTCCCGTCCATGCCTGCAGCGCTTCTTCCAGCGCCAGACGCATCTTACCATACGACAGTACAGGCTCCTGCGTCACAACGCCAGCCACCGTATAGTCGATATCCGCTTCTTCCAGTTCCTCCCGGATATCGCCGCATACTTCCGCAAGGATACTGCCCAGACCGTTTCCAAACAGTTCCTTCTCATCCAGTTCTCCCGAAAAAGCGACTCCCAGCTTATTGCCAAACGCCATCTTCGCCGCTGCGGCTGCAGCGCCATGGGCATCGAGCGCGTAGGCGGACACAATCTTCCCCGCACGGATCAGCGCCGTCAGCCTCCCGTACAGCTCCATCACACTTTCATAAACCGGAAGATCATATTCGTCCTTCTCGATCGGGAACAGGAACAGGCGATTGCCCGCCTGCTTTAACTCCGGAGAAATTACATCATGATAATCCGCCGTGTCAACCGCAAATGATACAAGCGTCGGCGGCACGTCAATCTCATTGAACGTACCCGACATGCTGTCCTTGCCGCCAATGGAAGGCAGTTCAAACCCGATCTGCGCGTCAAATGCGCCAAGCAGCGCCGCAAACGGCTGGCTCCACCTGGACGGATCGTCCGTCATCCTGCGGAAATATTCCTGAAATGTAAAGCGAATCTTTCTGTAATCGCCGCCGGCCGCCACAATCTTAGCCATAGACTCCGTTACCGCATAGACAGCGCCGTGATACGGACTCCAGGAAGACAGATACGGGTCAAACCCATAGCTCATCATCGTGATAGTATCGGTCCTGCCCCGGAGCACAGGCAGCTTGGCCGCCATCACCTGCGTCTCCGTCAACTGGTATTTCCCGCCATAAGGCATCCACACACTGCCTGCCCCGATCGAAGCGTCAAACATCTCCACAAGCCCCTTCTGCGAGCACACATTCAGATCGGATAAGGTCGAGAGAAACGCCTTTTTATGATCCTTTTCCTGCAATGCCTCTCCCACCGCCGGTATGGCAAAGCGGTTGAAATAATTATCCTCCTTCGAAGGGACGCTGACTACCACATTCGTCTCCTGATGCGCGCCGTTCGTATCCAGAAATGCCCTCGACAGGTTCACGATCTCTTTTCCCCGCCAGCAGAGCACCAGTCTCGGTTCCTTTGTCACTACCGCCACTTCTACCGCTTCCAGATTCTCCTGCGCCGCATAGGAAAGAAACTGCGCCACATCCCCGGCATCGACCACTACGGCCATTCTCTCCTGAGACTCGGAAATCGCAAGCTCTGTCCCGTCCAGCCCGGCATACTTTTTCGGCACCTTGTCCAAATCCACCCGCAGCCCGTCCGCCAGTTCACCGATGGCCACGGATACGCCGCCCGCGCCGAAATCATTGCACTTTTTGATCAGACGGCTGACCTCTTCCCGACGGAACAGTCTCTGAATTTTACGTTCTGTCGGCGCATTTCCCTTCTGTACTTCCGCGCCGCATGTTGCGATGGAGCTCTCCGTATGTATTTTCGACGATCCTGTGGCGCCGCCGCAGCCGTCGCGTCCGGTCCGGCCGCCCAACAGAATAATGACATCCCCCGGCTTAGAATTTTCACGGATCACATTTGCCCGCGGGGACGCGCCCATTACGGCGCCGATTTCCATCCGTTTCGCCACATACGCAGGATGGTAGATTTCTTTCACGTAACCAGTGGCAAGGCCGATTTGGTTTCCATAGGAGGAATACCCGCCTGCGGCGCCCCGCACCAGCTTTTTCTGCGGCAGTTTCCCCTTCAATGTCTGCGATGCACCGGCCGTCGGGTCTGCCGCGCCTGTCACACGCATGGCCTGGTATACATATGAACGGCCTGAAAGCGGATCACGGATCGCGCCGCCCAGACAGGTAGCCGCACCGCCGAACGGTTCGATCTCCGTCGGATGATTGTGCGTCTCATTTTTAAAGCTGACCAGCCATTCCTGCGTAACGCCGTCAATCTCCACCGGTACTACGATGGAGCAGGCATTGATCTCATCGGACTCTTCCAAATCCTGCAGTTTACCGTCTTTTTTTAATTTTTTCATCGCCATCAGCGCCAAATCCATCAGGCAGATAAACTGATCCTTTCTTCCCTTTAGCATCTCTTCCCGGGTATCCAGATAAGACTGGTACGTCGTTTCCAGCGGCGTTTTATAATAGCCGTCCTCAAACGTAATATTTTTCAGTTCCGTGGAAAATGTCGTGTGCCGGCAATGATCGGACCAGTAGGTATCCAGCACTCTGATCTCTGTCATGGAAGGGTCTCTGCGCTCCTCTTTGCTGAAATAATTCTGTATGTGCAGAAAATCTTTAAACGTCATCGCCAGCCCCAGAGAATCATACAACTCCCGCAGAAGCGTACCGTTCATCTCACGGAAGCCGTCAAAAATCCTGATATCCTCCGGTTCCTCGTAGACGGTCTCCAGCGTATCCGGCTTGTCCATATCCGTCTCCCGCGAATCCACCGGATTGATGCAGTATGCCTTGATCTGCGCCAGCTCATCATCCGAAATAGCGCCTTCAAGCAGATACACTACGGCAGTCCGTATGATCGGCTCTTCGCTTTCCTTTAAAAATCTGATACACTGCACTGCGGAATCGGCTCTCTGGTCAAACTGGCCCGGAAGAAATTCCACGCCAAATACTCTCGCATCCTCCGGTAACGGGAACGTCTCTTCATATAACAGATCAACCGGCGGTTCGGAAAAAACACTTCTGCAGGCAGCCGCAAATGTTCCCTCACTGATATTTTCCACATCATACCGGATCAGCACCCGCACATTCTTTACGCTGCCGATGCCAAGATAACTCCCAATCTCTTCCTGCAGCTCCTTTGCCTTTACCGCAAAAGGCGCTTTTTTCTCCACATAAATTCGTCGCACACTTTCCATCCATGCATCCTCCATTTTATTCTTCTATTAAAAGCCCCTGCATAATGTACAGCAGTTCATCGTCCACCGTTTTTTCCGAAATGCCGATGGTCTGGGCAGCCACCTTCAGTCCTTCCAGTACATACATCACATTACGCGCGCATCCCTTCGGGTCTTCACAATAAAACTCACCGTTCTCCACACCGTCCGCAATCAGCTTTTCCATCACCGCCACCGCCTGTTCAAACCGGGAACGCAGTATATTATCCTTTTTTGCCACCTTGTTTTCAAAGAAAAATTCATATGCCGCTACTGTCAGGCTGTTTTTCCTGCGCAGCAGCTCTTTTTTCTGTTCTTTCAGCAAAATTGCCAGTATATCGGACGCAGCCGCATCCTCCCGGATATTTTCGGAAAACAGATCGTCCTTTTCCTGGCTCTCCAACTGCAGCACTTCCATAAAAATATCCTTTGTACTGCTGAAGTAGAGATACAGTCCGCCGCGGCTGATCCCGCACGCCTCCACAATGTCCTTCATCGTGACATTCTTGTATCCCTTTTCCATAAATATCTTTCTGGCAGTTTCCAGGATAAACTGTCTCTTTTGGACTGACTTTTCTCCCATATGTACAAACTCCTTATCTTTGTTTCTTTTTACAGTCCGGACACCTGCAGGCCGGTTATCCGGTCTGTCTAAAATCTGCCGTCACCCTGTTTATCCCAGAAACTAAGAATTTCCTTCATCTTCAATACCAGCTCCAAAAAAATACCGTTTTTTACCCCCTCTGACCAAAGCGTTGCTTTCGTCATGCCTTTCAGAATATACCGGGAAAGAATTGCCCACAGATCGCCCATTTCCTTAATTGTGGCCCGCTGAATAAAACGCCTCTCGTCTTTTACGCTGCGAATCCTGTTTCTCGAATATACATACATATAATTCCTGTTCATCAGCGTACTGGCCTGCGCCGTTTTTACAAAGCTCATCAGCGTACTGTCATAGACCGGAAATGTAATGGACGTCTCTTCCAGCCCTTCCCCCTTATAAATCTCCGCAGTCTGGTCCCCTTTATGTGACTCCAGCCACGGAATAAAAGAGGTCAGACGGCCCACATCGGATTTATAATACGCAACCATTTCCTCAACACTTAACTTATCGCTTCCCATTGCCAATCCTTCTCTCATATTTATGACATACTTGTCTTTTATTGTATCATACTTTTAAATATTATGTACAGATGCCTGATGAAAATTTTTGAAAAAGAAACCTGCCTGAACTGACGGATTCTTTACAACCGCCAACATCTGTATACTATTTTCCCATTGTGAAATACGGCAAATTATAGTATAGTTATAGAATATATAATAGAGCATGGATATCATGCAAAGACGCACGCGTCATTATGACACATGTGTCACAGGAGGATTTATGGCAATTAAGACAATTGAAAGAGGACAACTGATCTGTCAGACAGGAGACGCCCTAAAAGAACTTTATGTAATCGGGGAAGGGACCGTATATGCCGCTTTTCCCGGCGGCAGACTGTTGCTGCGGAAAGGAGATATTATCGGCATTCAGGATATCAAATCCGGTATCCATTCCTGTACCTACACTGCCGCTGACGAAGCGGCTCTCATCCCTTATCCGTACAACGGACTGCAGCAGCTTTTAACGCTGTTTCAGAACAAACCAAACGTCATGCATCTGTTTTTTACTTCCAGCGCACGCTTTTCCAGCTCTCTGCTGAAACATTGCGCAAAACTTGGCCAGGAGAAATATCCCGACGCTGCAGCCATGGAGGAAACCGATGCCGCCGACGAGAAAATTTTTTCCGAAACCGACGAACTGGAACAGGAAGAGCTGCAGGAAGAGATAAGGCAGAAGGCGCCCCAAAAAGAGACGGAGCAGCTTCCTCCTGATCTCAATCTTCCTTCCATTATTGATAACGTAGAAATATCTCCCGAACTGGCAAACGCCCTGCCCATCATTCTAGCCTATGGCGGCTGCGAAGAAGAACTCTCCAAACGGTTTCAGAAAGAGGTGGCAGCCTACAAGGCAATGCCGGATAAGGACAGCACACAGGATGCAGACAGATCGTTCCGTCTGACGCTCACCAATGATTTTTATAAAGTTTATACGAAAGTATTCGAAGCAAGCCTTCACACTAAGGATATGCCGCCTGCCGTCAAACTCTTTTTGACGTTCGGTTTTGTAGACGCCGAACTTGCCGGCGCAGGCAACTGTGCCTGGCTGCAGTCTGTCGCCGATACATACCACGGTTCACCGGAGCAGGGCGTCTATACGTTTCCCGAATGGCTTACCGCCATTTATGAAAGACGCAAAGAACCTTCCCGCAATGAATTCGATCTGGATTATGCGGCCTGGCTCAGAGAACAAAAAACATCCGGCAAAATCACAGCACAGGAAGAAAAAGAGCTGCTCGTCTCAGATATCGGCAAAGTACGCTTTGAACTGGAAAGCGTATTTCCGGTCGTCAACAAAATTACATTCGGCAGGATCTCCACCTTTTGTCCTGTTCTGTCAGCCCATAACCTGCTCAAACCTCTGCCCGATACGATCGTGACCCCCCGCAGAGTGGTGAAAACACTGCATGCAATCCGTGAGATCGACTTCTCCGCTTTCTACCGGGAAACAGTTTTTATGGATGAAAGCCGTGGCATCGTAAGAGAATATGTGGATGTGGAAGTGCTTCCCGACGTCATACTGATGCCCAATGCAGGCATCCGCGGCGCTATGTGGCAGGAAATAGAGGGAAAACGGCGGACAACCCCCTCACGTATGATGCTCTCTGCCATCGAACTGGGAAATATGTCCCAGCTTATGACACGTATGACCGGGGAATTCCGCTGGGAAATGTGCAAACGAATCCAGGGCGCATACTGGAATAATATATCCGAACGTTCTCTGACAAGCGAATATACCGATTACGCCCAATTTTATAAAAAGAACCACGATCTGTCCCCGGAATCAAAAGAAAAGATCAGACTAAGCCTGCAGAAGGCAAAAAACAGCATCAAAGAAATGTTCATTATGGATTATATGGTCTGGATTGCCTATGAGGGAAAAGGCTCTCCGCGTCTGAATAAAATCGCACGGACCATTCTGTTTACGTACTGTCCGTTCTCCGCCGCTACCAGAGGCGTTTTGAAACAGCATCCGTTGTATAAAGATATGATCGAACGGTATCATCTTCTATTAAGCCAGAAGCTGCATCATCTGGATATGCTCTGTACCAAGATACAAAAAACAGGAGCCGATATACCGCTGCAGATCGAACAACAAAAAGAATATCTGAAAAGCTGAGCTTTTCAGATATTTTTTTCAGGCTTCTTTTTTGCCGCCACGTATGTAAATCAGAAAATACACCACGCCAATGAAGACAGCGCCGCCCAGCACATTACCGAACGTAACCGGAACCAGATTCCGCAGACTGCCCGCGGCGGTCAGCTCTGCACACTGCTGTGCCGTAATCCCGTATAATTCCTCCGCCTTTGCCACGTACTGGGGTCTGGAAGCGGCAAGGATTCCCGCCGGGATATAAAACATATTGGCAACACAGTGTTCGAACCCGCCGATCACAAATGCACAAATCGGAAAGAAAATTGCCCATACCTTGCCCGCCACATCTTTTGCCGCACCCGCCATCAAAATAGCCAGACAGACAAGCATATTACACAAAATACCGGATGCCACCGCCGCGCCCGGCTGAATCGTCACCTTGGCCAAAGCCACTTTAATGGTATAAGCTCCCAGCCCGCCGCCGGAATAATTGAGCTGCCCGCTCAGCAAAATTAAGACGTCAATCAGCAGCGCGCCCGCCAGATTGCTGCAGTATACAACAGCCAGATTTTTGAGCATTTTTGCGAGTGTGGTCTTTCCATCCAGTACTGCCATGGCGATCAGACAATTTCCTGTAAAAAGCTCCCCTCCCACAAGGACGATCAGCATCAGCCCCACCGGGAAAATAGCGCCTGCCAGTGTCCGCGACAATCCTACATCCGTAATTCCATGTACCGCCACATTGCTGCAGGCGCCGCCCAGCGCAATGAACGCGCCTGCCATAATACCCATTAAAATCATCTGTCCCAAAGGCCTTTCCGCCTTTGCCACGCCCGCATTAATATTTCCCCGGATCACTTCTTCCGGTGCATTAAAATTGTTTCCCATATTCCGTTTCTCCTTTATCATTTCTCCTTTATCGTTTCCTCTGTTTGAAGGCAATCGCCCGTTTTCTGCATCGAAACTGTTTCTACCGTAACACTCTGCCGCAAAAAAGTCAAATCACACGCTAACCGCTCATTCATTGCGGATCGCCGCCAGCGGGCTTAAGCGCATGGCGCGCAGCGCCGGAAACAATCCTGCCAGCATACCGATCAGAACCGCAAAGACAATGGAAGAAGCGCCAAGCCACGGCGGGATATAGGAAAGCGTCATTTCCATTCCCATACCGTTTACAATCCGGTTAATTATAAATGAGATCAGCAGACTGAATAAAAGCCCCACCGTACCGCCGATCAGCCCGATAAACCCCGCTTCCATCAGAAACAGCGAACGAATATCCCGCATATCACAGCCGATCACCTTCATGACGCCGATTTCCTTTGTCCGTTCATAAATGGACATCATCATGGTATTGGTGATGCCGATCGCGGCCACAAGCAGGGATACTGCGCCAATGCCTCCCAATACCGCCTGAATATAGCCATATTGTTTCTTTGTCGATTCCACCCAGTCCGAATTGCTATAGGTCTGGTAGCCCATATCGGTAATCCATTTCTGTACTTCGCCTACATACTCCATATCGTCCACTTTTACATAGATTTCATTGTAATACAATTCTTTGTAAGGTTTGCCGGAAGAGGTCGTCGGCTGTCCGGGTATGGTTTTGTTTCGGAAAATCCGTTTTAGCTGCGCCTCCAGCGGTTTGATATTACAGTAAACGCTCCAACTGTAGGATTTGTAGGTATCCATACCGCCGTCAATGATACCTGCGCACTGCGCCATATATTTTTTGGGCGGCTTTGCCGTCGCCGTACCGTTTTCACCCCCATAACCGCCGCCCGCATCCTGCGAGGCATAATACGCGTCCATATCATAAATGATAAACACGCCGTCTTTTTCCAGATCAATATCCGGCAGCGTACCGTCCGTCCAGTACCCGGCTCCCGTCTTCGGATTCTGAAACTCTGCAAGTATCTGATTCCCGTAAAGAAACGCCAGATTTTCCTCTGACAGAGGCAGTTCGCCCGATGCCAGCGGAAAATCCATATCCTGCAGCGCTTCCGTGTTCATTCCCCGCACTTCCATATAGCTGTCTTCATATACCCCGCATTTTGCAATAACGGTAATCCGCAGCACAGGAGATGCCAGCGACACATGCGGATGATTTTGTATGGTTTTTACCAGCTCGTCATCCAGATGTTTTCCGTCCTGCTCCGCCGTATCAGTGCTCTCTGCCATCATATACTGGTCCGCTTCCCGCACTTCAATGGATGTCAGCCCGCCGTTTTCTTCAATGTCCTGCATGGTGGAACGGTTCAGACCAAGCCCGAGGGATACCATCACAACAATGGAGGCCGTACCGATGACAACCCCCAGTACAGTCAATACCGTCCGCACCTTGCGTTTCCACAGACTGGATCCGCTCATCGCCAAAAGATCACGAAATCGCATATCACTCTCCCTTGCCTTTGTCTGTATCCTGCAAAAGGTCTGCCAGATCCTCCGCCAGTTCTCGTTCCGCTTTCTTTTTCTTTTTCCGCTTCATGACAAATACAATAACTGACACAATTGTCACAATAACGGCCGCACTGGCGCCCAGTATTACAGGCAGCCTGCTTCCTTCTTCCTGCGGAAGTTCCTCTGGTATATAATCCAGCTCGTCCACTGTCTCTTCCTCCACATAAAGCGGAATCTCCGTTTCCACTTCTGTCACTTCACCCGCATCGTTTTCATAGGAAATCACCGTTTTGATCATGCCGTCATCCATAGTAGCCGCTTCTCCCGTCAGCATTGCGTCTACATTGCCCGTCGCGCCCGATTCCAGCTTCCCTACAAAACTGTCTCCCCCGGATACGGTTTCATCCTCAAATCTGACTTTTACATTATAAAGCGTCGTCTTCCCGGTATTATATACACTGAACACCACATTAGCCTGTCCGCCGACCGTAATACTTTCCGGCAGCACCTCCGCCGTACTGTATTCGATCCGCGAAAGCTGTCTGACCGGAACTGACAAGCTCGTCACATTTTCGTAGGGATTGTACTTATCGTCTTCGTACTTCATCGTCATATCTATGGCATAGGGTTTCTGCACCAGATCCGCCTTCGCCGTCATTTCGATCTGCAGCTCCTTCTCCCCGCCGCAGGGAATCGACGGCACATAGATCGTGTTGGAACCCGAAGTCGGCAGAAAAGAGGCATATAACGTATTCTCATCCTTTCCTTCTTCCGCCGCTTTTAAATCAAACTCCACATTGGAGACAGCTGTCCTCTGGGATGTGTTCTTCACATGAATGGTCAGCATAAATGTGCTGCCTGCATACACCTGCGCCGGTTCTGTCTCAAATCCCGTCACAATAATACGGGGTGTGGAAGTCTTTTTATCCTCGGCGTCCTCATCTATCTTTCCGCTGTCAGATGTGCCGATTGCTTTGATATAGGTGGACAAAACCGCCTTCTCCGGCTTACCTTCCCGCTCATACACCACATTGAAATCCAGCTTGTAATAGCCGGTCAGCACATCCTGTCTGGTGGCAAGCGCATAACGCACCTCTCTGTGGTTGGCATATGCCTCTTCCATTGTGCGGCTCCCCGGCAGAACGTCGATCTCCTCCGCATAGCCTGTCCGGCTGATTTCGAAAGGCCATTCCTTTACGGAATTTGAGATCACCGGCGTCACGATCACATTTGTCAGATCTTCCTCGCCGAGATTGAGAATCGGCAGGATCAGCACTACGCCTTCCCCGTATTTTGCCACAGGCGAATCATAGAGATTGCCTACCGCCAGATAGTCTATCGTAGACTGCGGACGCTCCGAGAGACACTTTTCCAAATAAGAATCCATCAACGCTTTTGTCTCCGTCACATGAATACTCACCTGCGAGGAAGTGATATCATCTGTTCCCGCGATATAATTTCTGGCGTCATTGCATATTTTCTCCAATGTTTTTAGCTGTTCTTCCGTCAGGTCCTCCCCATTGACCAGCTTCAGGTTCTTGTAATACATGGAAAGACGGTTGACCGCATCCGCAATTTCGTCTTCATCCGCCTCGTCGGAATATACATCGTCCTCCTCATCGTCCTGATCCGCATACGCTGTGATCTGCGGCGCCATCAAAAACACGCACAGCAGCGCAATTCCCAGCTTATTTCTCCATTTTTTCATTTCAGTTCCCCTCGTTTCCCCTTTTTTCTTCTATCTGTAAAATCTTTCCGTCCCTGATATGGAAAATCCGGTCCGCAAATCCGGCCAGCTCATTGTCATGCGTTACCATAACCAGTGTCTGACCTTTCTCCCGGACGACCCGCTGCATCAGCTCCATCACCTCCCTGGAAGTGACGGAATCCAGATTGCCTGTCGGCTCATCGGCAAATATAATTTCCGGCTCCACTACAAGCGCCCTTGCCACGCCTACCCTCTGCTGCTGCCCGCCGGACATCTGCGTCGGTTTATGCCTTTTATATTTGTGCAGTCCCACCATATCCAGCATCGCTTCCGCTTTCTTTGTCCGTGTCTTTTTGTCCATTCCCTGAAATGTCAGGGGCAGCGCGACGTTCTCTACCGCATTCATCGTAGCCATTAAATTAAAAGACTGAAAGATAAATCCGATATGTGCCTGGCGGAACCGCACCAGCTCGTTTTCATTTTTCCGCTCCATATGCTCCCCGGCAATCACAATTTCTCCTTTTGTCGGCTTCTCCAATCCGGCCAGCATATTCAGCAGCGTGGACTTTCCTGAACCGGACGCGCCCACAATCGAACAAAACTGCCCCCGGTGAATCATGAAATCCACACCGTTCAGCGCCCGCACCTTTGTCTCGCCAATCCGGTATATTTTGTACAGATCTCGCACTGCAATTACCGGAACTGCCTGATCCCCCAGCTTCCCCTCTGCTCTGCTCTCATTCATTTTCCGTGTAAATATATCCTCCTTACTCTAACTTCACTATTTGACTGCAGACTCCCTGATTTGTCTTCATTCCCTCTGTCGGCAGCCCGCAAAAACGCGCTCCGCAGAGCGCCTAACGGCTGTATTCGATAATCAAAAGTTCCACGCTCAGAACATCGTCCAGCTTCCCGGTTTTTACACTTTCCTCCGCAGCCACACAGGCCTCCACAGCCTTTCTCAACACATCTGTTGTAAACCGGGACGCCTGGGAGGAATACTTCCCCACGATAAAATCCCGCAGCCCTGTTTTTCCTGCCGTCATACGGTTGTCATATCCTTTTTTCCTGCATTCTTTCACCTGCAGCAGCAGATTGAACTGTCTGGCAATCAAAAACAGAATACGCATCGGCGGTTCCTTCAATGCCAACAGATCATAATACAAAGCAAGCGCTTTTTTCTGATTTCCCTCCGCAATGGCATTGACCATATCAAAGATCTGATTCGAAATCCGCCGCGTACAGATCCTGTCTATATCCTGTGCAGTAATCATCTCTTTATCCATCGTATAGCAGAACAGCTTTTCTAGTTCCGCCCGGATATTGGCCATGTCAGTTCCTGTTTTTTCCAGAAAGTACCTAATATCTCTGTCTGAAATCCCCTTTTTTTCCTTTGCTGCCAGTCCGCTGATCCAACGGACCAACGTTTTTTCATCCTGCACGGGAAATTCGGTTACTCTTCCCCGTTCCTTCACCACCTTGAAAAGTCTGCTCCGTTTATCAATTTCCGTATCCACAAAGACAAAATAAGCCGTATCCGACATCTCCGTCATATACCCGGCCAGCGCTTCTCCTCCCTTTTTAAACAGACCGCTGTTTTCTATGATAATGACCCGTCTCTGTGCCAGAAACGGAAGCGTCTCCGCCAAATCTATGATTTCCCCCGGACTGATCCCCTTCCCTTCAAAATAATGGCAGTTCATCTTATCCTCTCCGGCCAGTGCGCCGCGCAGTTTATCCCGGTACTGCTTCCGCAGATACGCCTCTTCGCCATAGAGAAGATACGCCTTTTTCAATTGTCCCGTTTTGATGTCCTCATTCAACTGTTTCATGTGTTTATCTTATCACGCATCTTTTGACGCCGCAACCGGTTTTCCCCATCCCTGTGCCTGTACAGACACCCTCGCCCGCTCCTCTCCGATCACAATCTCTACCGCACCCGTGTCTTTCGTCACATAGATCCGGCTGCCTGCGCAGGACAAACGCTCCAGTGTTTCCTTGGCGGGATGCCCATAGCGGTTCTTTTCCCCGCAGGAGATAACGGCAATCTGCGGACTGCAGGCTGAAAGAAACGCTTCTGTGCAGGATGCGCCGGAACCATGGTGACCGACTTTCAACACTGTCACGTTTCGCAGCTTTTGCGAATAGCGCTGCGCAAACGCCGTCTCTGCCTCCCCATCCAGATCTCCCATAAAAAGAGCGGAAAACCTTCCTTTTGTCAGATATATGACGAGAGAACCGTCATTGCGGTCCGCATAGGCCGCACCCCGCTGCGGATGCAGACAGGAAAAGCGAAAACCGCCCGTCTCCACGGCATCTCCCGCACCCATTACGCAAAGACGGATGCCTGCCTCCCTGGCCGCCGATACTATCCGCCGATAGTCCTCATCCTGCTCTGCTATCGCCGGCAGTACAAGTGTATCTATGCGTATCTGTTCCATCCTGCCCTCCTGAATCAGCGTCTCCACGCCGTTTACGTGATCCGCATCCATATGGGTCAGAAAGACATAGGACAATTCCCGAACCCCCTCCGATTTCAGATAAGGAACCAGTGTGTAACGGGCCAGCTGTTTCTCAGATGTGCTGCCGCCGTCAATCAACACCGCTGTTCCGTCACCGCTTTGTACCACAATACCGTCCCCCTGTCCCACATCCAGCACAGTCAGCGTATCCTGCGGCAGGAGAGGACACCGCACAATCCAGACCGCCCCCAGCAGCATCAGCAGCGCGCATGGCTTTGTCATATATTTTTTCATCAGACAAAAACAAAGCAGCAATACGTAATACAGGAAAACCTGTACCCATCCCGGCGCTCCCCGTCCCCACATATTCCAGGATATCCGCTCCGACAGCCCGCAGACAAGTTCAAATAGGCAAAGAAGGATATGCACCGGGAGAAATACAATTCTGCCAAGCGGAACAAAAACCATCCCTGCCAAAAGCGCCAGCGTCCCCAGCGCCATTACCACCCCCATTAGAGGAATCACGAGCACATTCCATGCCAGAGAGCAGACCGGAAATTCAAAAAATGCCCGCAGCAGTACCGGCAGCGTCACAAGCGATACGGCCAATCCCGGAAGAAACAGTTTTGCCAGCCTGTTATCCCAAAGCCGGGTCAGAATAGGACATACCAGTTCAAGGCCAAGTATGGCTCCATACGAGAGCCAAAAACCGCTCTGCCAGAAGAGCATTGGCCACCTGAGCGTCAAAAGCAGCGCCGAAACAGACAATGCCGTCATTCTCTCATAGCTCCGCCCCGCCACATCCGCCGCCAGGCTGACGGCGCACATGAGAAACGCACGCCAGGCAGATACACTGCCTCCCGTCATAACCACATAAGAAAATAAAAACAGACATGTCAGGATAACCGCTGCCGGAACCGGCATGACAGACCGTTTGCATAGTCGGTAAAATCCTATCCCGAGAAAGGAAATATGCAGACCCGATATCGCCAGAATATGAGAAATACCGCCCTTTTGGTATAGCGCCCTGATCTCGGGCGGCAGCGCGTTTTTATCTCCCAGCAGAATGGACCGCATGATACCTGCATCTTCCTGGCAGACTGCTTCCAGGATACTCTGCATATAGCGTCTGCACACATACAATGTCTGGCCGAAGACATCGCATCGCCCTTCTCTTTTTACGACTTTCGTCTGCTGCATGGAAAACAAAACGCCCTGGCTGCGGTAATAAAGGGCTGCATCAAACCCGCCCGGATTACGACGCCTGCGAAATCCCTCCGCCTGCCCCGATACGATAATACGCTCTCCCGTCAAAGGGATTTCTTCTCCCTCCGCCAGATAGCATACAATTTCTTCCGCACAGGCGCCGGATTTGTTTGTTTCTATTGTCTGTTCGTTTTGATTGGGAAAACTCCCGCTGCAGAATGCAACGGCATGTAAAGATAGGATACTCTGCTTTTGCCCATACCCGTTTTGCTTTTCTTCGACCCGGCCTACCGTTCCGGCGGCGGTGACAGGGCAGCTCCATACTTCCGGCATGGAACCATCCTGCCAGCCCCCTGTCCACAGCACCGTTAAAAAAAGCAGTCCGGTCACGGCAAAGCAGAGCCTGCACAGTGTATAACGTCTCAACCGCTTCTCCTTTTACTCGATCAGTTCCAGATTCCGTTCAAATATCGTCGAAAATGGAATGGTCTCTCTGTAAGTCCCTTCCGTATCTCCATTGATGGAAATCTGCACTTTATAAATGTTCGGCAATTCCACAAGCGAATTGGTAATGGAATAAATCGTTACTTCCGATGTCACATTTGTCATCTGGGTCAGAAAGTTTTCATTCAAATTAACATAACATACGCCATCCTTTACCGTCACATTGTTCACTTTCGTCTCCGGATTGACGGTAGGATAAATTTTATCATTGTTCGGTCCCTTGATCAGCTCTTCAACAACCAGTTTTTCCATGGAAATATTGGTGTTGTACACGACTGATCTTGTGGCCTCCACCAGTTTCGTACCGCTCTCGTCCGCAAAATACAATGTCAGCCGTGCCTTTTCGTACGTGTTGATCTCATCCCCGGCATTATCAATAAACATAGAAGCCTCCATAATACCGATGGGATTGCCCGACAAATCCGTGAGAGGATCATTCCTTACCTTCATGGAAATATATTCAACCTCTTCCAACTGTGTCAGCGTACGGACAAGCGCCGCCCGGGTCAATACCTCCGCAGGCGGTTCCAGACTGCGGTACCCTTCTTCCACCGTAAGGATCACCTGCTCTTCCTCCCTGACCGCCTCCAGAACCGTAACCGGGCTGCTGATAACCGCTTTATATTCCACATCATCCGGCGCCTGGGACATGACCTGCAGCACTTCTTCAATCTGCCCGTTTGTATCGTCCTTCTGCAGCGTGTAGGGCTGGCTGCTGATCTTTGTTTCCTCTTTATTCATATAATAGACGTCAATCACCCGTTCTCCATCCTCCGCGCCGCCTTTTGAGCAGCCCGCCAGAAAAAACACCAAAAGAGGAAACAGTATATATTTTACTTTTTTCATCGTATTGCCTCCTGGAAAACACTGCTTTCTTTCCTTCTTTGTTATACCGGATGGATCAACGGTATTTTCACGGTAAAGGTCGTTCCCTTTTCCTCCTCACTGCTTACTTTGATAGAGCCTCTATGCATCAGCACAGCGCTGCGTGTAATCGCAAGACCCAGCCCCGTGCCGCCGATCTCTCTGGAATGGGATTTATCCACGCGGTAAAATCTCTCATATATATGTTCCAGCGCCTCTGCCGGAATACCGATGCCGGAATCCGACACCTCTACGGAAAAGAACTGATGATCCGCATCCAGCGTAACCCGCACCCAGCCCTGGGGCTTATTATACTTCACGGCATTTTCCACCAGATTGGAAAGCGCCTGCGTCAGTTTTACCTCATCCACTTCCGCCGTCACCGGACGGATACTCTCATAGATAATTTCAATGCCCTGTTTTCTGGCAATCGGCCGCAGTCTTTTTAAAATCAACTCCACCAGATCATTGATGTCTATCGAATCGATATTCAGATCCGCCGCTTTTTTATCCATCTTTACAAGTGAAAGAAGGTCATTGATAATTTTATTCTCTCTCTCAATCTCATTGGCAATATCTGTCATAAACTCCTTATACAGTTCCACGGGTACTTCTTCCTGCATCATCAGGGAATCTGCCAGTACTTTCATTGATGTGAGAGGCGTTTTCAGCTCATGAGAGACGTTTGATACAAATTCCTGTCTGGAATCGTCCAGTGTCTTCATCCTGCCAAGCAATTGGTTAAACGCATCTACAATATGCTCTGTTTCCACATAGTCGTTGACGGAAATCTGTTCATCCGTAAACCCCGCTTTCACCGCATTGATGGCCTGCGTCACCCTCTCAAAAGGCGCCGTCAGCAGACTGGACAGCACAAACGCAATGGCAATAATAAAAATGAGGGCAATGATCTCCACAATCAAAGCCTTTCTATTGAGAATTTCCAGTGTCGTGGTAATCGTATCCGTAGATACGCTTGTCAGCAGCACGCCTTCCGCCAGACTGCCTCCCTCTTTCTCCTCCGTACCTGCGGGGACGCTGAGCGTACCGTCCACGATCGGCGTAGTGATTTCAATATAACCGTTTTTCCTGTCATAATTGGTACTGCCGCTTCCTTTCAGGCACCTGATCACTTCTTCGGATATTACGGTTTTCCCTTCGCTGATCCCATAGGTATCCTTAATGACTTTGAAATTTTTATCGATGACAAGCACACGGCCGTCATACAGATTCGAAAGCTGTTCCAGCTCAGTGTTGACAATATCTGACGAGGTATCGTGCAGGTAGCTGTAAGTAAGCAGATGATTGGCCAGTATCTTAAACTGGTTCTGCACATCCGCAATCCTTACGCTTACCGCCCGGTCCTCATAATTCTGCAAAATGGCATGGCGCATTCCCACGCTCGGAATGATGCCTGCCAACAGTATAATCAGAAAAAGACGTGCTTTCAGACTTCTCAGAATCTTCACTTTCGCAAGATAATTTTTACATTTTGAAAACATCCGACACTCCGCTAATGCTTAAAATAATAACCTACCCCCCATTTGGTATATACATACCGCGGTTCGCTTGGGTTTGTTTCTATCTTCTCCCGCAGACGCCGGATATGAACATCCACGGTTCGCACATCACCCGGATAATCTGCGCCCCACACAAGCTTCAGCAGGCTTTCCCGACTGTACACTTTATTCGGATTCAGGGCAAGCAGTTCCAGCACCTCAAATTCTCTGGCTGTCAGATTGATTTCCTTCCCCGCAATCGTCACTCTGCGGTTATCGCGGTCAATCCGCATATCCCCTGACTCTATAATCTTGATCTGCGCCTCTTCCGCTTTTTTGGGCGTGGTTCTGCGCATGATAGCCTTGATACGCGCCTTCACCTCAAGAATGTTAAAGGGCTTGGTAATGTAATCATCCGCGCCGTATTCCAGACCCAGTATTTTGTCCATGTCCTCTCCTTTTGCCGTCAGCATCACAATCGGTACATTGGAAAAATCCCGTATCTGCTGGCACACCTCAAACCCGGTCAGTTTCGGAAGCATGATGTCCAGCAGGATAATATCATAAGCATTCTGCTTTGCTTTTTCCAGCGCCTCTTCGCCGTCATAGGCGCAGTCCACTTCCATTCCATCCTGTTCCAAACTGAACCGTATCCCCTTTACGATCAGTTTTTCGTCGTCTACCACCAACACCCTTTTTGCCATATTTCTACTCCTGCTTTACCGTAATTTGGTCCTTGATCTTTTCGTAGCCGCTCTGTTTGATACCAGCCACATTCATAATATCTTCTTTTTTCAGAAAATTCCCATGTCCGCTGCGGTAGGTCAGAATTGCCTCTGCTTTGGCTTCTCCAATTCCCGCAAGCGTACACAATTCCTCTTTTCCTGCCGTATTGATATTCACCAGTCCGGCGCCTGCTCCCGCAGCCGCCCGGCCTGCGCCGTCCGCCGGATATTCCAGACCGGCGTTTTCCCCTCCGCCGCTGCCTGATCCGCCGGGTAACTCCTGCCCCGCGATCTCTTTGGCCTCTTCCTTCGTGGGAATCCATATTTTCAAGCCGTCGGCAATCCTTTTCGCCTGATTGACATAGTCCTCACAGGCTGTTTCCGAAAAGCCTCCCGCTCTTTCTATCACCGCATACACCCGTTCGTCCGCTTCCATGTAATAAACGCCCGGATTCTGCACGGCGCCGCAGATATACACATAACAGCCGGAAACTTCCGCCGCGCCCGCCGCCTCTTTTGCTGCAGCCGACAATGCCCCGTCCCCTTTTGCGCCGGAAAAGGAATCCTCCGGTGTACCCTGCGCCGCAGCCGTTTCCTGCAGCGGCGTCTGTTCATATGCCTCCTCTTGCGTCAGCAACAGATCCTGCAGCCCGTCCGCGCTTTCGGTTTTTCTCGTGCAGCCGCACAAAACCATCCCTGTACAACACAACAGCGCAATGTACCGGACCGTTATTTTTTTCTTTTTCATATCCTATGGCTCCTTTCCGCTCTGGAGGAGCCTTTCCGCCGACTGTTTTTATTGTATAAAAAAAGCCCTGCAAATGCAAGGCTTAGTTTCTTAATTTATTTACGGGACAACGGCATGAATCAACTGTTTGTTTACATTCAGAGTTGGCTTTATCGCTCACTGCCGGTCATAAACGTAGGCCGCCGCGGGATTGTACAGTTTCCATATCTGCTCCGGCCTGCGGATACGGAAATCTGTCAATCCCGTGGCCGCCCGCCTTCATCTATTCCCACTTAAACATTACCACGCCAATCATAGCGACAGCCATGCCCACTGCTTTCCGTATGGAAAGCGGCTGCTTTTCCACACCGAAAGCGCCCAGCAGTTCAATCACATATGCCACTGTCAGCTGTGAAATCACAATGAGCATCGCCGCTTTGGCCGGACCCAGCATATCCATACTCTTAATTACCGTATAGGTAATAAAAGCGCCGATGGCTCCTCCCAGCAGCATATATTTGGGCTTAACCTGAAAAACGCTAAGCAGCGAACTCCTGTCTGTGGCCGCCCATGCCGCCAGACAAACGAGCAGAGCGGTAAACTGTACGAACGCGCTGGCAATCCAGATCGTTGATGACTTTGTCACCTGTGTATTAAACACTCCCTGTACACTCATGAGCGCGCCCGACAGCAGTGCAATGATCCATCCAAACATAGTATCCAATCCTTTTTTTCATTAGTATGGACCGAATGAATGGCTTTCATACATTGATCTGTTATCCCATCTGTCTCCCAATCTGCGCCGCCAGTCCGGACAAGGTCTGTTCCACATCCTCTCCCGCCCAGATTCTGGAAAAAGATATTTCCAGTTGTACCCAGAAATTGCTTGTTCCCAGCATTTTAGGCATTGATATGGAATCTTCATATTCATCCATAAACGCATTTACATTTCTGTTGTCATAAGAGACGCCATAGCGGGAAGCGATCTTGCCCGTACCCGCATACAATTCATCTGCATGGTCTTTTGTCAGATACGCCGCAAAATCATTGGCCTTTTGCGCCTTTTCCGAATACCCGTTGACCACTATCCCATTGGTGACGGACAGACTTCTGCCCTCCAGATTTTCTGTCAGATCCGGCATTTTGGTAATGCCATACTCATAAACAAACGTTCCGTCCGCCTTCGCTTCCTCCAATCGCGCCACGGCATCCGACGTGGCCACCGTCATCACAATTTTGCCGTCTATAAACTCCTGCAGTACCGTATCATAGGTAACTTCTTCCGTATCAATGGAAAAAAACTGATTCAGATTCTGGTAAATCTGCAGACATTCTCTTGTTTTGGCGTTGTCAATATCAATCCGCGCCGGATCGTCCCCGGCCTCGCCGCCTACGATCATATAATTCCCTGTAAAATAATAATTGTAAAAGATATCGGAAACATCCCATTTAAAAACCGCTTCCACCTGCTCCGGCGCATCATATTCGTCCGCAAAAGCAAGAATACCGTCCACTGTGGCAGGCACCTCTTTTTCCGACTGCTCCATATATGTCTTATTATACAAAAAAACACTTGTTTCATAGTAAAACGGATACGCTACAAACTTTCCCCCATAGGTGACCGCATCGAGCGCTGTCTGCGGAAAGGTTTTTGCGGTGCAGATACCGTCTTCGTCTTTTATTTCCGCTGCCAGTCCCGCCAAATATGCCTTTTCCAGACTGTCATTCCCGATAATATACAAATCCGGCATCTGGGGAGAATCTTCCGTCCGGTGCACGGAGGCATCGTTGATTTCTTCCAGATATTCCAGCCCTGTCTGCAGCACCGGAATCACATGAACTCCTTTTTCTTCATAGTAAGAAGCGGACACATTTGTCAGGTAGTCCGTCAAAGAATCATCCGTATACCAAAAGTACAAACTGTCTCCCGCCAGAAAGGCCGTCTCCTGTATTTCCTCGGATACGACAGGTATGGCGCCTGCCGTAAAAATCACTGCGGCCAGCAGCGCGATTGTGAAAAACACCGATATCAGTTTCTTCTTTCCATGCATGTATTTATCCTCTATACCGTCCCGGCCAGACAACGATCCAGTATTTCTGTCATCTCATCCACATGTTGCCGCGTGATGACCAGCGGCGGAAGGAAACGGATCACATTCGCGCCTGCATTGATCAAGATCAGCCCCTCTTCCAACGCTTTTAAAATGATGTCTCCCACCGCGTTCCGGCATACAAGCCCCTGCATCAGACCGCTGCCGCGGCGCATAGCAATCAGGTCATATTTTTCTACCAGCCCGTCCAATTTTTCTTCCAGATAAGGCGTTATCTCCGTCACATGCGTTGTGACGGCGTTTTCCTCAAACAGATCAATCATCTTTGATACGGCTGCCGCCGCAAAAGGGTTGCCCCCGTAAGTAGTGCCATGGTCCCCGGCTGTAAGAGAATGGGAGCCAACCTTCTCCGTCATTAAGAAAGCCCCTACCGGCACGCCGCCGCCCAGCGCTTTGGCCGTCGTCATAATGTCCGGCTTTACGCCAAACTTCTGCCATGCAAAATACCGTCCCGTCCGGCCCATCCCACACTGCACTTCATCCAGTATCAGCAGTAAATCTCTTTCATCGCATATACGGCGTATTTCCTGCAGAAAAGCTTTCTCCGCCGGGCAGACGCCGCCCTCGCCCTGTACGGTTTCCAGCACAATGGCGCATGTCCTGTCGCTAAGCTGCGCTTTTACGCTCTCTATATCGTTCAGTTTCGCAAAACGGATATGGCCAATCATGGGTGCAAAAGGTTCCCTGTATTTCGGCGTTCCCGTCACGGAAAGCGCGCCCATCGTCCGTCCATGGAAAGAATGCTCCATGGCGATGATCTCATGATCCGTCCTGCCGTCCTTCAGAAAAGCATATTTTCTCGCCGCCTTAACCGCCCCTTCCACAGCCTCCGCGCCGCTGTTCGTAAAAAACACTCTGTCCATGCCGGAAATCTTTTTCAGCTTTTTGGCCGCTTCCACAGCAGGCACATTGTAATAATAATTTGAAGTATGCAGCAGCCTGTCAATCTGTGCTTTCAGCGCATCATCATAATCCCTGTAATGATAGCCGAGGGCGAACACCCCGATCCCCGAAGCAAAATCCAAATACCGTTTTCCTTCCGTATCATAAAGGTAAACGCCCTCTCCCCTCTCAAGCACGATCTGGTATCTGTTATACGTATGAAGCAGCGCCTGTTCCGCCTCTTCGATATATTCTTTCATCATAATGGTTCCCTCTCTTCATCCGATATAATAGCGGTCCCAATCCCGTGATCGGTAAAAATTTCCAGAAGCAGGCAGTGGGCAATGCGCCCGTCCAGAATATGCACCCGGTTAACGCCGCTTCTAATTGCTGAAATACAATTATTCAGCTTCGGAAGCATCCCGCCGCCAATAAATCCCTCGTCGAGGAGATTCTGCGCCTGCTGCGCCGTCAGTCTGGAAATAAAAGACGACTTATCGTTGATATCTCTGTACAATCCTTCAATGTCTGTCAAAAACGCCAGTTTTTCCGCATTCGCCGCTTTGGCAATCGCACAGGCCGCGTCATCCGCGTTGATATTATATGTGCGGAAGTTTTCGTCCAGTCCCACCGGCGCTACAATCGGAAGGAAATCCTTTTCCAACAGGTCAAACAAAATCTTCGGGTTGACCGCTGTCACCTCCCCGACATATCCAATATCCTCTCCGCCTACATACTTTTTCTCCACAGTCAGCAGACCGCCGTCCTTGCCGCTGATTCCCACTGCTTTGACGCCCAGCTCCTGCACCATCGTTACGAGACTTTTATTGACCTTTGATAATACCATTTCTGCGATTTCCATCGTCTCGTCGTCCGTCACACGCAGACCACCCACAAAACGGGCCTCTTTCCCCACTTTGCCTACCCAGCGGCTGATCTCTTTACCGCCGCCGTGCACAATGATGGGCTTAAAGCCTACCAGTTTCAGCAGCGTTACATCTTTGATCACATTCTCCTGCAGCTGCGCATTGCTCATGGCGCTCCCGCCGTACTTGATTACGATAATCTTGCGATTATATTTCTGTATGTAAGGGAGCGCCTCAATCAACACCTCCGCTTTTTGAAGCACCTGTTTCATCTCATTTTCCCGCATATTTCTATTCTCTCCCATCTCTTTTCCTCCCTCGGAAGCGCTGCCGCAGACGTCTCCCGCGCCGGGCTGCTTTACTCACGATCTGTAATCCGCATTGATTCTTACATAATCATAGGTCAGATCGCATCCCCAGGCGGTGGCGGATGCCTGTCCTGCTTTCATATCCACTACAACCGTCACTTCCGGTTCGGACAATATCTCTGCCGCCTCCTGTTCGCTATAATCCGCAGCCTGTCCGTCTTTATAAATCAGAATGCTCTTGGATTTCCCGGCAAAATATAACTCGATCTGCTCCGGATCGAACACTGCGCCCGAATATCCAAGCGCGCATAATATCCTTCCCCAGTTTGCGTCATGTCCAAAAATCGCAGCCTTAGTCAGACTGGAACAAATTACCGACTTGGCAAGCGTCCTCGCCTCTTCTTTACTGGCCGCATGGATCACTTTTGTCTCAAACAATGCCGTAGCGCCTTCTCCATCTCCCGCCATTTTCTTAGCCAGCGTTTCGTTGATGGCATGAAGCGCTTCACAGAAAATCTCGTAATCCTTTCCACGCGCTGCAATCAGCGGATTCCCTGCCTGTCCGTTGGACAGCACGATCAGCGTATCGTTCGTCGATGTATCCCCATCCACCGAAATCATATTGAAAGTGTCCTGTACGTCATGACGCAGTGCTTCCTGCAGTAGTTCCTTCGTAATACACGCATCCGTCGTCAGAAACGCCAACATCGTACACATATTCGGATGAATCATGCCGGAACCTTTACACATGCCGCCAATTGTCACTTTCTTTCCGCCGATTTCGATTGTCACTGCCGCCTGTTTCGGTACGGTATCTGTAGTCATAATCGCCTGCGCCGCATCGTCTCCCGCCGCTGTGGTATCTGCTTTTACCGCAGCCAGTTTTGACACGCCGGCCGTCACTTTGTCCATCGGAAGCTGCATTCCGATCACACCTGTTGACGCCACCAGCACACTGTCCCTGGAAATCCCCAGCACAGACGCAGCCGCGTCCGCTGTCTGTGCGCAGTACGCATATCCCCGTCTTCCCGTACAGGCGTTGGCAATACCGGAATTTACGATCACAGCATGCACATCCTGACCTCCGTGTACAATCTCTCTGTCCCATATGACCGGCGCCGCCTTTACCACATTGCTGGTAAACACCCCGGCAGACACGCATGGCGCCGTACTGTAAATGAGCGCCATATCCTTCCTGTTCTCGTATTTTACACCGGCTTCCACACCGGCTGCCATAAATCCTTTCGCTGCGGTCACACCGCCTGTGATCAGCTCCATTCTCTCATTCTCCCATCCTGTCAATTATCATTCTAGCGGTTAAACGCCACAATATTTTCTCTGTTTAATACAAAATCATAATAGTTTAAGTCCTCGCGCTTTGTCCAGCCGATTCTTTTCCAAAAAGCGTTGCCAATGTCGTTGGCCGTAAATGCGATCAGGGAGACCTTGCTGATTTTTTCCCGCTTGAGCGCTTCCATGGCAAATACGACCATAGCAGTGCCAATCCCCCGCCTCCGGTAATCCGCCGACACACATACATGATAGAGACAGCCCCGCCTGCCATCATGCCCGCAGAGAATCGCTCCCACGACTTTCCCATCCTCCTGCGCTACCACGCTTGTCCCCGGATTTCTGGCAAGGAAGCGCGCAACGCCTTCTCTCGAATCATCCACGCTCCGCATAGCAAACCCCTTTACTGTCATCCACAGTGCGTATACCTGGTCATAATCTTCCTCTTTCATTTCCCGTATCATGGCTTTTTCCTCGTCTTCCCCTTTTGTGCGGAAGGTTTTCCCGCAGTCCGCTTCCTGGGCGCATTCCTTGTCTGCTCCGTTTTATCGTTCCCAACCCGCTTCTTTTGCGGACGGATTTTCTCAGGCGCCGCCTGTCCGCCGCGAATTTTCTCAGCTTCTGCCATCCCGCCACGGGCTTTCTCAGCTTCTCCCTTCCCGCCGCGGATTTTCTCAGACGCCGCCTGTCCGCCACGGATTTTCTCAGCTTCTGCCATCCCGCCACGGGCTTTCTCAGCTTCCGCTTTCCCGGATCTGCCTTTTGCGCCCTCCTTCCTCTCCTGGCGTATCTTTTGCTGCCCCCGATCCGGTTTCACATACGCCGGATCTCTGAGCAGATAAAGTTTTCTTCCAAAAGCCACCAGCAGATAACCCTTCGGCAGACGGCGCAAATCCTCTTCTTCCACTCCGCCGAGCGCCATCACGGTCACAAAATATACAACGCCCGCCGCCAAAATGGCCGCCGCCAGCGCGGCCGCATTGACAGGCAGCAGATAATAAACCCCCGTATATACGCCATATCCCGCAAGTCCCATCAGAACGGACGCCAGAAACGGCTTGATAAATGTTTTCATCATTTCCTGCTTATACTTCAAAGTCCTTCTGACCGCAATCTGGTTCAATACACACATCAGAAAAGAATATACGATCATCGCAATAGACAGCGCATAGAGATTGGCATCCGTACGCAGAAGCAGCGCTACGAGCAGCGCCGTCTGGACTGCCAGAGCCGCCGCCGCATTCAGTACCGGCAGATTCACTCTTCCCACTGCCTGCAGCACTCCGTTGGTAATGGTGGACAACCCATAAAAAACTACGGTGATACTGATCGAGGCAAGCAGCATGGCCGCCTGATCCAGCGAAGCCTTCTGCGGAAACAAAAGCGCCGTCACGGGCCTCGCCAGCACTGCCAGACCTACGGCGGAAGGAATGGAAATCAGCATCGTCGTACGAATTGCCTGACTGATTTTCGCTTTCACCTGCCTTTTATCCTTCACCGCATAAGAAGCGGAAATCGCCGGTATGATCGCCGCAGACATCGCTGAGGCCATGGCAATGGGAATGTTGGAGATCACCACTGCCTTTCCGGCAAAAATGCCGTACATCGTAGCGATTTCCGACTCCGCCATTCCTTTCACATCCGACAAAATCCGCGAATATACCGTTTGGTTCAACGAAGTACTGAAATTATAAATAAATGTACTGAGTATGATCGGCGTCACCATACTGATAATGGTTCTGAAAACCTGTCCGTAAGTATCCTCCTTATGTCCGGTATCCCTTTTGACACTGCGGCGTATCACTCTGCGGTTGAGAAGATACACGCCGCCCATAAATACCAGCGCCGTCAAAACGCCAATTCCCGTACCTACCGCGCTGCCGGCCGCGCCATAGACAGCCCGGGTCGTATCGGACTGTTTCTCTACCATAGAGACAAACCAGAACGCCGCGCCGACACTTGCCGCCGCGTTTAAGATCTGTTCCAGTATCTGGGAAACCGAGGTAGGCATCATCGTCCCGTACGCCTGGCAGAACCCTCTCAGCACCCCCAGAAGACCTGATAAAAATATGGTTGGCGCAAAGACCCTGAGCACTGCCGCCGAATTTTCCTGTACAAGAAAATCCGCACAGAAAAATGTGAATAAACTGGCGATACCACCCACTACAATCACATAAAACAGTGCACACTGAAAGACCTTATATGCATTTTTATGTTCTTTTAAAGCCAGCTTCCCGGCAATCACTTTCGAGATTGCGGAAGGAATGCTGTACGATGAAACAAGCAGGATGATCACATAAATATTATAAGCAGAACTATAATATCCGTTCCCTTCATCTCCTATGATACTGGTCAGCGGACTTCTGTATAAAATACCAATAATCCTGCACAGAATACCTGCCGTCGCCAATATCCCCGCCTGCAGAATAAAGCCGCCTTTTTTATTTTTCTCCGCCATATCCCATTCCTATCTGGATTTATAGGAAACGGCAAAAATCGTTTCCTATATCTGTCACTTTTCTTTCATTAAGGAAAAACCGGCACCATCATCAGTCCTTCCGTCTCGGGAAGTCCAAACATCAGATTCATATTCTGCACTGCCTGTCCGGCGGCTCCTTTTACAAGATTGTCAAGCGCCCCCATGAGAATGATTCGCCCGGTTCTTTCGTCAATTCTGAAATTGATATCCACGTAATTGCTGCCTTCCACCCATCTTGTCTCCGGACACACATCCTTCTTTAGCACTCTGACGAAAGGTTCTTTTTCATAATAAGAATCATAGACCGCCTTGATCTCTGCATAAGTTGGAAGGCTTCCGTCCCCCTTTCTCTGGCAGGCTGCATATTCTGTCACCAGAATACCCCTGTTCATCGGCACAAGATGCGGCGTAAAATTTACGACAATGCTCCTGCCCGCCGCATACCCAAGCTGTTCCTCAATCTCCGGCGTATGTCTGTGTGTCGTCACCCCGTACGCTTTGATGCTCTCATTGACTTCACAAAAGAGATTGGACGTTTTAGCCCCTCTTCCGGCGCCGGAAACCCCGCTCTTGGCATCAATGATTAACGTATCCGGGTCAATCAGGCCCTCTTTGACGAGCGGATACGCCGTCAGAATCGAACACGTCGTATAGCAGCCCGGATTGGCTACCAGCCTTGCCTTGGCCACCGCTTCCCGGTTCACTTCACACAATCCGTATACAGCCTCCGCAAGATACTGTGGGGAACGATGGGAAATGCCATACCATTTCTCGTAAACATGCACATCCTGCAGACGATAATCCGCACTCAGATCCACAATCTTTGCTTTTGCCAGAACCGCATCATTTAATATGGATGCCAGATAGCCCTGGGGCGTAGCCGTAAAAATCACATCCACCCGGGAGGCCAGCTCCTCCAGCGAGTCATCCAGACAGACATCTTCCACAATCTCAAACAGATTTCTGTAAATGTCCGCATACTTTTGGTCTATATAGCTTCTGGAACCATACCAGACAATTTTTACTTCCCTGTGCGCCGTCAGAATACGCACCAACTCCGCGCCGGCATATCCTGTGGCGCCAATAATACCCGCCTTTATCATATCGCATCCCTTTCCGGTAATATTTTTCCAGTCTTTTGTACCTTTTAATAATATAAACTAATAATCCTTCCATGTCAATCTGCATAATTATACAAATATTATGAATATTATTCAAGCATTTTTAAATATTATACGAATATTTATATAATATTTTGTAAAAGATTGCATATTTTTTCACTTGCAATCTAATTGCGGATGTTGTATATTAGGTGCATGGCTCCAAACCGGCCATACAATAAGAAAACATATGATTTTAGGAGGCATTTTTATGAAAGAAAAGGTAGTTTTGGCATATTCCGGCGGTCTGGATACGACCGCAATCATTCCCTGGCTGAAGGAAAATTTTGACTACGAAGTAATCTGTGTCTGTGTTGACTGCGGACAAGGTGAAGAGCTGGACGGCCTCGAAGAAAGAGCAAAATTCTGCGGCGCCGAAAAATTATATATTGAAGATGTCGTCGATGAATTTTGCGACGAATATATTATTCCCTGTGTACAGGGGCATGCCGTATACGAAAACAAATATCTGCTGGGCACCTCTATGGCCAGACCGGTTATCGCAAAGAAACTGGTGGAAATCGCAAGAAAAGAAGGCGCCGCCGCCATCTGTCACGGCGCAACCGGAAAAGGCAACGACCAAATCCGTTTCGAACTGGCCATCAAGGCTCTGGCCCCGGATTTGAAAATTATCGCCGCCTGGAGAAATGAAAAATGGACGCTTGATTCCCGTGAAAGTGAAATTGCGTACTGCAAAGCACACGGCATTGATCTGCCTTTCTCCGCAGATACAAGCTATAGCCGCGACAGAAATTTATGGCACATCAGCCATGAAGGGCTGGAACTGGAAGATCCCGCCAGCGAGCCCAATTTCGAACATCTCCTCGTTCTCGGTACCACGCCGGAAAAAGCGCCCGATGAAGGCGAATATGTCACGATGACATTTGAACAGGGCGTTCCCACTTCCGTAAACGGCGACAAAATGAAAGTATCCGACATCATCCGCACCCTGAACAGACTTGGCGGAAAACACGGCGTCGGCATCGTGGATATCGTAGAAAACCGTGTCGTCGGCATGAAATCACGCGGCGTCTATGAAACTCCCGGCGGCACGATCCTCTATGAAGCGCACCAGCAGTTGGAAGAACTGATACTGGACCGAGACACTTACCGGGAAAAAGAGGAAATGGGCAATAAACTGGCACAGATCGTATACGAAGGAAAATGGTTTACACCGCTTCGCGAAGCAGCGCAGGCCTTTATTCAGTCCACACAGAAATATGTAACCGGAGAAGTAAAATTCAAACTCTATAAGGGCAATATCATCAAAGCAGGTACTACTTCGCCCTACTCACTGTACAATGAAAGCATCGCTTCCTTTACCACAGGAGATCTGTACGACCACCACGATGCGGAAGGCTTTATCAACCTGTTTGGCCTTTCCTGCAAAGTACGCGCTATGAAAATGCAGCAAACAGAAAAGAGGTAACAATGGATGTCATCCTGACTATTGCCGGTTATTTTATCGCGTTGAACATACTGGGATTTGCTCTTATGGGAATCGATAAATGGAAAGCGCGCAAGGGCGCGTTCCGCATCCCTGAATCCACGCTTTTTATCATTGCCATCATCGGCGGCAGCATCGGTTCCCTTTTAGGCATGTATACATTCCGGCATAAGACAAGGCACTGGTATTTCGTCTATGGCATGCCTGCAATCCTTATCCTGCAGTTAGCAGCCATATTTTTCCTGACCCATTCCTCCATTACATTTCAGATTATGTAAAAAATAGGAAACACATTGTACAAACTTTCTATTATCAGGAATCAAACGGGAATCCGGGGACAAATAGCTGTCCCCGGATTCCTGTCTGGTGAAATCATCCCAAAATTCAGGCCGTCACAATCACGCCTCCATCATTGGCATACATGCTGCTGACCCCGCCTGCTTCCAAAATCAAAATTTCTTTCACGCCCGCCCGGGATTTGAGAAGTTCTTCTACAAATACCGCCCGGTCGGGACAATTGCAGTGGGTAATAATCACCCGCCGATCCTGCAGTCCGCATGCCTCTTTCTGCAGATACTCCGTCATTTTTACCAGCGCCTTTTTGATACCGATAGCCTGTCCTTTCTGTACAATGATCCCCTCTTCGCCTGCCATCACAGGCTTGATACTGAGCGTTTGGGCCACGATAGCCTTCACTGCAGAAAGACGGCCGTTTTTTCTGAGTGTCTCCAGATTGTCCAGCACAAAAAGTGTTTTCATGGCATCTCTGAAAGCAAGCAGACGCTCTGTGATTTCCGCAAACGCGATTCCCTTTTCCTCCAGATCCATTGCCAGCAGAGCGATCTGCGTCTGCCCGCAGCTTGCAGAATGAGAATCCACGACACAAATTTTCTTTTCTCCGTACTTTTCCAAATATAACTGCCTGCCCAGCTCCGCACTGTTGTAACTGCCGCTTAAATGTGAGGAAAGCGTTACAATATACACATGCTCCGCCTCCGTCCTGCAGGCTTCCATATAACGCGCAGGAGAAGGACAGGAAGAGCCCGGACATGCAGGGCACTCCGCTACTTTTTTCAAAAATTCTTTTTGATCAAAATTTTCATCATCTGTTATATGATAATCGCCCACCGTAAGACTCAGGGGAACTCTTTCAAATCTTTCATCCGTTTGAAGCGCCTGGGGAAGTTCACCGCAACTGTCCAATATAATCTTATAACGCATAGTTTCCTCCGTATGAGAACCGCATGATTTTAGTATTTCTAATATTTATTCATTTTATGTCGCATCATGTAGTTTTTATTACTACATTATCTTATCATGCACTGCTATATCTGTAAAGAGATTTTCCCACGTTTCCCGCACAAACACAGAGAGGAATGTTATGTGAACATTCTTCCCTTAACGCTACCCATGATAAACAATGGACCGCAGACTTGACCGTTTTTTGTATCTGCTCCGGCCTTTCATTTATCACGATCGGTTATAAGGGAATGTCCGCACAACATTCTTCCCTGCATTTGCCGCGCTACGTTTCTTACTTCTATTCCCTTCTACGCATTTTTCATATATAATATGATACAGACAGAAAACGTCTTTTATTTCAGGGTTACGATATCCCCCCAAAGGAGCTATTATGATTTTATGCCGAATCAAAGAACTGAAAAATTTCATGGGAAAACTGCTGACGACAGACTGCTTCGACTCTTTTCTTCTGGAACAGGCGCTAATCACCACCTACAATACCTTTACGATTAGCGGCCGCCTGCAGAAAGATTTTTACACAAGCGAAGAATGGTCGGATACCGCCCTTTGTCCCTATTCTTTTTCACGCTGGTCAGAGATCCGTCCTATCTGCTTTTCGCTGATCCGGGGCAAAAAAACGCCCGTTAACATGAAATTCGTTTTGCAGCTTAAGCCCGAACTGACAGAAAAACTGCTCGCGGACAGCGATGTCACTGTCCCTGGCAATTTCGTAAAAGCCTTTGTACTGACAATACGCTATGATGAGACTGGTATGTACTGTACGACAGGTGTGGCATTGTCCTCTTTCCTGCCGGATAAAACGCCGGACCGTCTATGGGACAAAGCCTTCCTGCGGTTTCTGGACCGCAAAGGCATAGCATATGAATCTGAAGATTGAGGAATGTCCGCATTTCTCCACTACAAAAAAGGAATCATACGCCGTATGATTCCTTTTTATCTCTTTATAAACCCTGCATATGATCTATTCAGGCTTTTCCGTTGCTTCCCAAAACTTCCGTAATCTTGTGGGCAACTACATCCTTTACATACTGACGGCCCACTTTGAGATATTCTCTGGGGTCAAATTTCGCGGGATCATTCCACAAAACTTCTCTGATACCTGCTGTCATAGCGAGACGCAGATCAGAGTCAATATTGATTTTGCACACTGCGGAGCGCGCTGCCTCACGAAGCATATCTTCCGGAATACCGATTGCATCCGCAAGATTGCCGCCGTTTGCCTGGATAATCTTTACATAATCCTGGGATACGGAAGATGCACCGTGGAGAACGATCGGGAAATTAGGAAGCTTCTTTGAAATTTCTTCCAGAATATCAAAACGCAGCTGCGGTTTCTGACCCGGTTTGAATTTGAACGCACCATGGCTTGTACCGATCGCGATTGCCAGAGAGTCAACGCCTGTGCGGTCAACAAACTCTTCTACTTCGCCGGGCTGCGTATACTGTGCATCATCGCTTGCCACTTTTACATCGTCTTCGATTCCGGCCAGTTTGCCCAGCTCAGCTTCTACTACTACGCCTTTATCATGCGCATATTCAACTACCTTTTTTGTGATGGCAATATTCTCATCAAAAGAATAGTGGGAAGCATCGATCATAACGGAGGTAAATCCACCGTCAATACAGGATTTGCAGATATCGAAATCTGCACCGTGATCCAGGTGGAGAGCAATCGGAATATCATTCAGCTCCAATGCTGCCTTTACAAGGTGTACCAGATATTCGTGCTGTGCATACTTTCTTGCCCCTGCAGAAACCTGAAGAATAATCGGGGAATTCAATTCTCCTGCCGCCTCTGTAATCCCCTGTACGATTTCCATGTTGTTTACATTAAAAGCGCCGATCGCATAATGACCGTCATACGCTTTTTTAAACATTTCTTTCGTTGTTACCAATGCCATTTTTTCGTACCTTCCTTTCCATTATTATTATTATTTATACGACTCCGTTCTTCATTCAATATTGTAAACTTTTTCCGGCAGTTTGTCCATATCAAACTGTTATATTTCACGCAAATCAATTTTCAAAATAGCGATTTGCGATTTCGAAGAAAAGGGTTACACTGCCAAATTTTTCACCTCTGGCAGCGTCCTTTTGCCGCCTTCCACTGTGCCAGTTTGCTGTTCAACTTCTTATAAATACGCTCCCGGAACCACGGCTCCGTTGACGCTTCCACTGCCCCGTCCGGCGTAAACCAGGCTACCCCGGCGTTTTCGTCCGGTTTTACGATCGTCTGTTCCCGCTCATCGGCTTCCAGCAGATAGGTCACATTCAAATGCAGATGGGACGGCACATAAACCCCTTTTTTCTCATGCCCGTCCACCGTTAAGATCTCCAGCGAAAAAATGTCCTCCGAAAGCGGCCGCACATTTTTGACGCCGCTCTCTTCCTTCACTTCCCGGACCGCCACCGAGAGCAGATCGCGCTCTCCGTCCGCATGGCCTCCCAGCCATGACCATGAACGATAAATATTATGATATGCCATCAGCACCCTGTCTCTGTCAGCATTCACGACCCAGGCCGATGCCGTCATGTGGGCGGCCCGGTTCTCCCGCAAAAAGACCGTATCTTTCTGAAGCTGGTGAAGCAGTTCGGCTCTGTCCTGTTCTTCCTGTGCATTCCATGGGACATACTGCCTGATTTGTCCGACCAAATCCATTTTATCTTTTTCCCTCTGCTTGTATATTATTCATCCGGCTTACAGGAAAATACGCATACAAACGTTTTTCATATCGGATCTATATCGCGAACCGACACACTTCTTTGTAAATCCATGTACAACTTTCTGAAATCACAAAATAGCGGCTGTCGGATCAGCGCTCCCTTCAGAGCGCACGAAATTTAAACTGTTTTACCGTGCTGTCCAGCTTGTTGGCAATCTGATTCAGTTGCGCCGCATTTTGGGCTATCTCATCCATAACGGAGCCCACCTGCGTGACAGCAGCCGATGTCTCTTCCGTAGCCGCTGCATTCTCCTGCGCAATCGCCGTCAGATTCTGCACTACATCCACGACCGTAGCCCTAGCCGCATTCAACTTTTCCGTCATTTCGGCTATCCTGCCAATGCCTTCCATCGATTGGGAAATCCCGTCTTTCACACCGCCAAACGCCTGCTCCGTATTGGCCACATCCTCATCCTGCTTCTCAATCACCTGCTTTACGTCTTCCATAATCTTCATCGTTTCCGCAAACTCCGTAATCAGGAGACTGATTGTCTCGTTGATCTGGCCTGCGGACGTGTTGGACTGGTCCGCCAACTGCTGAATCTGGGAAGCAACCACAGCGAAGCCTCTTCCGGCCTCCCCGGCCCTTGCCGCTTCAATGGACGCGTTCAAAGAGAGCAGATTTGTCTCCTCCGCAATATTCGTGATAATATCCGTCGCCTTTTTGATTTCCACTACAGATCGATTGGTGCGGGCTGTCTGGTCATAAATAAGTCCGATCGCCTCTTTGGTCTGCCTGTTAATCTCGTTTAGCTCCGTCAGGATATTCATCGCACGTTCACCGGACAAATTCATTTCCTGCGCAATACCGCTCAGATTTTCCACCTGGCCGCTTGCTTCCGTAATCATGCTGCCCATCACCATAATATTTTCCGTCGCTGTCTGTGTTTCCTGTGCCTGGGAAGCCGCTCCTTCGGCAATTTCGCTAACTGCTTTTTCCACCTGCTTAACAGAACGGTCGATCTCGTCCGTACCTCTGCTCATCGTTTCGGACGCTCCATACAACTCGCGGCTCTGGTTCTGCATATTGCTGATCACCCGGCTCAGCTTCTCCTGCAGCGCCATGGCCGCCCGCGCCATAGCGCCCGTCTCATCCATTTTGCGCGTGTAAGCAGACAATTGTTTGTTATCCGTAAAATCAAGCTCCGCCAGCCTTATAAATTCCGCCGTTATTTTTACAAGCGGTTTCGTCATGCGCACTGCAACCAACACGCCAATCAGGCCGCAGACCGCCAGAGACGCCAATGCGCCCGCCAAACTCCTGGAAGCCATATGGTTTGCCGTTTCAAAGGCTTCCTTCTCATCGGCAGTCACAACCAGAATAAAGTTCATCCTCTTGCCGATATAGAAAGACGCATATTTATTCACTCCGTTAAAATCATAGGTAAGCACATCCGTTTCCGGCCTGTTACCCGCTTTCATTTCCTCTAACAGCTGCTTCACCGCCGCATTTTCCACCGGCTGCCCGATCTTTTCAGCCGTAGGATGATACAACATCGTGCCCGATGCATTAACGACATAGCAGTAACTGCTGTCCATGCCTTCCACGTCCACATCACTGAGCAGAATTTCCAGCTCCTGCGGCGATAAAGCCAGTCCCGCACCGGCCAGATCGATCTCTCTGTCCAGATTTCTGCCGGAAATTCCCGCCAGATCATTCATATAATTTTTTACCAATTGCGATGTGCTCTTCCTGACCATCGGAATGCTTAGCAGCAGGTTAATCGCGGATGAAACCAGAATTGCGCCGACTACCAGAAAAAGAACTTTCATCTTAATCGACTGCAGCATGAAAACCTGCTTTTCACCCGATGCCTTCTTTTGTACGTTTTCCCCCATATGCCTAATACCTCCCTCATAACGAACCAGATCAAACGTCTATGCCATTCAAATTTTAAAAACCGTTTTATACTATATCATTATACCGGATTGGAAGCGACAAATAAAGAGCTCTTTTCAATAACTTTCCCAAATTTTTGCGAAAACACGATATTTACAGGAGAATAAAAGCACATATGTGCGTTTTCCATGCGCGGCTTTTCTGTTTTCATGAATAAAAAGAATCCTGCCAAGCAGGATTCTTCGCCCAATAAGCTGTCCATAAAAAATATAAAACGTTTCCTATGATCGTTACACAATTCCCTGTGCAGTCATGGCATCCGCTACTTTCAGAAAACCTGCGATATTGGCTCCGGCTACATAATTGCCTTCCATACCGTATTTCTTTGCGGCTTCATCCAGATTGTGGAATATATTCACCATAATATTCTTTAATTTTCCGTCCACCTCTTCGAACGTCCAGCTCAAACGCTCGCTGTTCTGACTCATTTCCAGTGCGGATGTTGCTACGCCGCCTGCATTTGCCGCCTTGCCGGGCGCAAAGAGAACGCCGTTTTCCTGCAGATATTCCGTCGCTTCCATTGTCGTAGGCATATTCGCGCCCTCTGCCACCGCGATACACCCGCCGGCAACGAGCGCTTTCGCATCTTCCAGATGCAGCTCATTCTGCGTAGCGCACGGAAGCGCCACATCACACTTGATCGTCCATACGCCCCTGCCTTCATGATACTCGGCGCCCGGTCTTGCCTTCGCATATTCTGTCAGTCTTGCGCGTTTTACCTCTTTTACTTCTTTTAGCAACGCTACATCAATCCCGTCTTTATCATATACCCAGCCCGTGGAATCAGATACCGTCACTACCTTGGCGCCAAGCTGCTGTGCCTTCTGCGTGGCATAAATCGCCACATTGCCGGATCCGGAAACTGCAACTGTCTTTCCCTTAATATCATGTCCGTTGCATTTGAGCATTTCTTCCGTCAGATACAAAAGACCGTATCCCGTAGCCTCCGTTCTCGCAAGAGAGCCGCCATAGGACAAGCCCTTGCCGGTCAATACCCCTTCATACAAACCGCGGATTCTCTTATACTGCCCGAACATATAGCCGATCTCTCTCGCCCCTGTTCCGATATCGCCTGCAGGCACATCTGTATCCGCGCCTATGTATTTGCAAAGCTCCGTCATAAAACTCTGGCAGAACGCCATCACTTCCCTGTCGGATTTTCCTTTGGGATCAAAATCAGAACCGCCCTTGCCGCCGCCGATCGGAAGTCCTGTAAGAGAATTTTTAAAAATCTGTTCAAAACCCAGGAATTTAATGATGCCCAGATTTACGGACGGATGCAGACGCAGCCCCCCTTTATAAGGACCGATTGCACTGTTAAACTGTACGCGGAACGCGTTGTTTACGTGCACCTGCCCTTTATCATCCACCCACGGAACACGAAACAGAAGCTGTCTCTCCGGTGTTACCAGTCTCTCTAATAAAGCATCTTTTCTGTACGCCGCTTCATTTGCCTCAATCACAACACGAAGAGACTCCAAAACCTCTTTGACTGCCTGATGAAATTCCGGCTGTGCAGGATTTTTTTCCACCACCAGATCAATTACTTCATCAACGTATGACATAACATATCCTCCTTCAAATTGTATACACGTATAATTATAAATCCCTTTCGTATTATATAACGCCCTCTTGCCGTTGGCAAGCACTTTATTTCATTAAATTAAAAAAGCTGTGTTATAGAAATTTCCTCAGCTGCCTGATATTCGCTTCTTCAAAATCCATAAATTCCCTGGCTATTTCCACCGCTTCATCCCCGGCATTCTCGTATTTATGCAGCGACTGGCACAGTCTGCTGATTTTTCTGCTGCTCTCCTGAATGATAATTTCCGCTATATGGCTTGTACTCGTATTCAATAAGGTATCTTTATGAATCCCTCCCGCTACAACCATCTGTTCCATCACGTTGGCCCGTGCCGGTTCCAGATGGGCCGAGAGTAGTTTATCCACCGCCTGATTCCTGAGCTGTGAGTATTTCAGCGACTGTCTGGATAACTGCAAAGCCAGTGTATCATCATAAATTTTGTCGGAAACCGTATCCACCGCTTTCATTGCCAATTCCGCATTTTTCTGTATGTCACGCAATATTTGTATATCTTCCCGCCTCATAATGTCACCTGTGCTTTTTTCTAACAGGATTGCCAGACAATCCTTTTTTATGCACAAAAAATCTGTTTTCACCGCAACTTCTGTTTTTTCGGATGATACATAGGCAAAAGGGACCGCCGCAAAATGCGGCGATCCCCTTTCTGTAATTCTGTATTCTATTTTATGCCCTGACACAATTGCCCCGTCAGTCTCCGTCACTCTACAAATTCCGTTTTGACATAACCTGTCTGCCCGTTATACTTGACTTTACACCATCCATCCGCCTGCTGCATAACCAGTTCCAGCTTATCACCCTGATAGATCACGCCAAGCCGCTCTCCGTTCTCATTGGCGGAAGCACGCACGTTGACTGTCGTTTTGGCCGTCACCTTACCGTCCTTTCCAACCAGCCCTGTGCTGCCGGCGTTGCTTTGTTCCTGGGCAGTCTGCTCCTCTGGCTGCTCTTGTGCGGCAGCGGGTGTCTGTGGTTCTTCGGAACCGTTCTCCACTACATTCACAATATCCACCAAATATTCTGACTTGATAAAGGCCTCTTTTCCTTCAAATTCTACCTTACTCCACCCGTTCCCTTTTTTTTCAAGCAGGGGAAGCCGCATCCCTTTTTCTGCCTTGCCTATTTTATCGGCCGTTTCACTGTCCGAGCTTCTCACATTAACCGTATCCGTAGTCTCTACTTCCGTCACCTTTGCTTTCGGTTCCTGAGTGGTCTCTTCCGGCTGCTCCGTCTCTTCCGGCACGGATGCTTCCGCATTTTCTGCGTTTTCCGTACCTTCCTGTTCCATCTCGGCGAGGGCCTTTGCCACCTCAGACTTAATCATCTGCGGAAATTCGTCCATAAACTCGGCAAGCTGGCTGTCTTCTCCAATGGCTTCATTGTATTTGGCCTGCACGATATTGCACAGATTCGTCACATCGTCCTGTGCGGACAGCCCCTGAAAATATTCAAACGTATTGTCGTCCAGATCGCCTTCGTAGATATAAAAGTCTCCCGCTTCGTTCTTAAATACCACAAATGTATTCAGAGCGGGCGCGGGCGTATCAATCTCATAAAATTTTGCTTCATTATAGGCATATACCAGATAAGAGTCTTCTACCAAACCCGCTTTCGTATAACATACAATATTCTCGTACTTCTCAATGTACTCACTTTTCTTTTCAACACGAAGTCTTTCCGGATCGCTGACATAATTTTTCAGTTTTTCCAGCTTCTCTACATCACCGTCTGCCAGCGCCGCATAGTAATCGTTCATTAGCTCATTGACAACCGCTACCGCATTCTCTTCCAGAGGCACTTCCGGTACCGTAATATTCGAAAGCTCCACTTCTTTTCCTGTGCTCTCCTCTTCTGCCGCATCCGTTTTCTCTTTTCCGGAAAACATTGAAACACACGCCAACAGGGCAACCAGTACAACCGCCGCCGCGGGAATGGATATCTTTTTATTCCTGACCGCCCATTCCTTTCCCTCTCTCAGAAGCAGCAGAATTTTTTCTTTTCCTTGATTCCAGCTTCCTGAATTATGACTCATATTCCCTTCATCCTTCATATACGCAAATAACGGACTGAAATCCAGCCCGTCCGACTCTGAACCGCGGAACTGATCTATCCAGCGGCTCCGCTGCATTACCACATAATCAAAGTGATGTAAAATGCACCCGACAGGAATCGAACCTGCATTAAAGGCGTCGGAGGCCTTCGTTCTATCCGTTAGACTACGGGTGCAAATACAACTTATTACAAAATTATTACATCACTTTGACTATCATATCACAACTTATCCCAATTGTCCAGCCTCAATCTGTTTATATTTTAATGCTCAGCATGTTATCTCATCTTTCTCCCTGTCATAATAGTAAACGCAATCGGAAAGAACCTCTTCCGGTTCCACATAACTCCCGTTCATGTCCCGCACAATCCTTTCAAATTCCCTCCTGCACGGTTCCGATTTATCAGGGATCAGAATCACTTCATGCACAGAACTCGGCAGCAGATAGAGATTGGCCTCCATCTCCCCGGCAAACTGCCGCAGAATATGTGGATACAGCATGCAGGCCGCGCCAAACAGCTTCCTTTTGTTAGTCAGCACATACATACAGGATTCCTCTCTCTCCCGGTGCGTTTCTCCTTCCATTTCATCCATAACCACGGCTATATTGGTAATCTCCGCCTCCAGAATACGGGGCGTATTTTTCTTTGCCAGCGCAAACAATTCCATCTCCTCCGTTCCCCACAGACGGCACATTCCTCTTCTGATCAGAATCGTAATGCTGCCAAGCACATCATGCATCGTACCGCAATAACATACAAGCGCCATGTCCAGAAAACGTATATGCGGCACATCCGAAAGCAAACTTCTGTTGCGCTCATAATTAATCAGTTTGTATACAATCCTGTCTCTGGCCTGCGAAAAATCCAGGAAAAACTGCATGTCAATATTCCCGTTTACCCTGTTATTTTCATAGAGAGCGCACACCTTCTCTGCAATCACACTCAGCGGCTCCCCCGCCCTATACTGTCGGTACAGTTCTTCCATATAAATGGTGGGAGACAGATTCGAACCTCTGTCCATAATTGTCATACCATAATAGATAACCCCGTTATTTTTCTGTACTTTATTGACTTCCACCCTGCAGGCGTCCCCATAGTATTGTGAGACGGCTCTGCACAGCTTATCTAAAAATGTCTGAAATGATATCATATAATCTTCCTTTCCGGTTTGCATTATAAATTGGTAATTTGTTTCTGATAAACATACAAAAAAAAGACAATAGATAAATCTATTGTCTCATAAACCTTACCGATATCATATGCTGCCTTTATACTCTGGACAGATATTCTCCCGTTCGCGTATCAATTTTGATCACATCTCCGATCTCCACGAACAGGGGAACCAGTACCGTTGCACCCGTTTCTACAGTAGCCGGCTTTGTAGCTCCGGTTGCCGTATCTCCCTTGAAACCGGGCTCCGTCTCCGTAATCGCAAGTTCTACGAACAAAGGCGGCTCAATTGCAAATACATTGCCATTGTGCGAGCAAACCTTAACCATTTCGTTCTCTTTCACGAACTTCAACGTATCGCCAATCGTTTCCTGATTGAGCGCTATCTGGTCATATGTCTCAACGTCCATAAAATTATACAGATCGCCGTCTGAATACAAATACTGCATATCTTTTCTATCGATACGCGCCTGTGGACATTTTTCTGTAGGCCTGAACGTCTTTTCCACCACGCCGCCGCTCTTGATATTTTTCAGCTTCGTTCTGACAAAAGCAGCGCCTTTTCCAGGCTTTACATGCTGAAACTCAATAATCTGGTAAATGTTATTATCTAATTCAATCGTAATACCATTTCTGAAATCACCTGCAGAAATCATATTTTACTCCTCCATATCCTCGCGTTATAATTCCCATATAGTGTAAACTATATTCTGCCCTTTTTCAACTACTTTTTCCCAATTAATTCACAAATCTCATCAATCGCCATCAGGTAGCCTTCCAGTCCATGCCCATAAATCTGCCCGTCGCAGGCTGCTTTTGTCACCGAAATACTGCGAAACGCTTCCCGCTTGGTAATATCAGAAATATGTATTTCTATCTTCGGCATAGAGACAGAAGCCAATGCATCGTGGATGGCATAGCTATAATGCGTGTACGCGCCGGGATTGATGACAATGCCTTCCGTACCGTCACTGTAAGCGTCCTGTATCCTGTCTATAATCGCGCCTTCATGATTGCTCTGGAATACTTCGATCTGGCATCCCTTTTCCTTTCCCTTCTCTGCGATCATCCCCAGCAGCGTATCATAGTCCTGTACGCCATAGATATCCTTTTCACGGATTCCCAGAAAATTAAGATTTGGGCCGTTAATTACCAGAATATTCATTTTATCCTCTCCTCTATCTCCTCTACAATCTCAGCAGGCTCTTTTCCGTCCGTACTGACAACGACATCGGCCGCGGCCATGTAAGCGGACTCCCGCTCAGCCATCAGTTCCCGGATTCTCCGCAGCGGTTCACCGCACTGCAGTAGCGGTCTTTTGGTATCGTCCTTTACTCTTTCGTAGACGGTTTCCGGCGTGGTTTTCAGATAGACAACCGTGCCCAGCTTTTTCAAAAGCACCCTGTTTTCCTGTTTTACCGGAAGTCCGCCCCCGGTGGAAATAATTCTGCCCCTCTCTTTCTCCGCCATTTTGGCAATCATTTCCGTCTCCAGTCCGCGGAACGCCGCCTCTCCTTCTTCCGCAAATATCTGTGCAATTTCTTTTCCCTGTTCCCGTTCAATCTGTCTGTCCGTGTCCAGAAAAGACCGCTGCAGCGCGTAAGACAGGCGAATGCCAACCGTTGTCTTTCCGCATCCCATAAACCCGATTAAAACAATATTATCCATTGATTCCCATTTCTTCCTTCAGTATCCGTATTATTTTTTCTGCTTCCGCAGTCTCAATTTCCACGCCGTTCCACAGTTCATAGGCATGAATTGCCTGATACACAAGCATCTTCATACCGTTACAGGCTCTTCCGCCATGTGCTCTGACAAGCCTCATAAATTTTGTATCGTACGGTTTATAAATCAAATCGTATCCGGTATGTATTTTCTCATAAAACGCATCATCCGCAATCACCGTCTCCTCCGTATGCGGATGCAGCCCCACGCTTGTCCCCTGGACTGCCAGATATTTCCCATCCGGTATTTTTTCATACCCGGACAAGGGCAGCGGCATAATGCAGTCGCGTCCAAACGCCCGGTTTACCTCCGACGCCGTCTCCTGGGCCCTTTCCAGCGTCCTGTTCAGCAGATAAACCCTTTCCGCCCCGGAAAACGCACAGAGAAAAGCGACTGCCCGGGCGGCGCCTCCCGCCCCCAATAATATGACCGTCTCTCCACAAAGGCGGATGCCTTCTGATTCCATGGCGCGTTTTAAGCCCGTCATGTCCGTATTATAGCCCTTGTAGCCGTCCCTGCAGGGAACAAGCGTATTCACGGCCCCTATCTTTTCCGCCAGCTCATCCATTTCTTTCAGCCAGGGAATCACCGCGCTTTTGTGCGGCACCGTTACATTCATGCCCTGTAAATGCAGCGCCCATGCGCCTCTTACCGCCTCTTCCACCTGTCCTCTTTCCACCTGCAGCGGCACATAAACAAAATTATGCCCCAGATCCCTTGCCAGTGTATTATGGATCAGGGGCGAAAGCGTATGTTCCACCGGGTCTCCCATCAGTCCGCAGACTCTCGTCCTGCCGTCTATCGTGTGCATTGCCTCTTCCTTTCTTTTCCGTTAAAGCATCCGGTACCTGTAAAACAGCTCCTGAACTGACGCAATCGCATAAAATTATCTGTTTCGCACTTGTCTTTCATAAAAATATAAGACGATTTTTTCAAAAAATCGTTTGACAACGATCTGTATCTCTTCCTTGGGATGGATCGGCTTCACGAGATATGTCCGGATTCCCGCTTTTTTAGCGCCCCACACATCCGTAAAAAGCTGATCTCCCACAAAAAGCGTATGCGCCGCATCCACGCCCATCCGTTCCATAGCCTTATGATACCCGGCGGCAAACGGCTTGTTCGCTTTATAAATATAGTCCGTACCAACCGCCTCACAGAACAGTTTCACTCTCGGTTCTTTATTGTTGGAAAGCATCATCACCTGATAACCGATTGTCAAAAGCCGTTTAACCAGAGCAATGCTCCGCTTGTCCGCAGGCGCGCCGTGCGGCACCAGTGTATTGTCAATATCAAAAATCACTGCCCGGAAACCCTTTTCATATAAGGCTTCAAAATCGATTCCATATGCGCTGTCCACATAATTGTCCGGATAAAATCTGTCAAGCATGCCGCATCCTTTCCAAAAAAGACTCCCTGACGGAAGTCTTTTATTCCAACACCTTTTTCAGTTCGTCCATAAAAGTATTGATATCCTTAAACTCTCTGTATACGGAGGCAAATCTCACATAAGCAACCGCCTCTAGGTTTTTCAGCTTATTCATCACAAGCTCCCCCACTACCTGGCTGGGCACTTCCTTTTCTTCCATATTAAAAATCTCCGTCTCTACCTCGTCTACCAACTGCGTGATCTGACTGGCGCTGATCGGTCTTTTATGACACGCACGAAGCACGCCCGCCTCGATTTTCATACGGTCATATGTCTCTCTGTTATTATCTTTTTTGATGATAATAACGGGTATTGTCTCTACTTTTTCATACGTGGTGAACCGTTTACCGCATTCATCACATACCCGTCTCCTGCGGATCGAATTGTTGTCATCCGCCGGTCTGGAATCAATCACTCTCGTATTGTCACGGCCGCAAAACGGACACTTCATGCCTGTCCCTCCCATCTGTACTGTCATTTTCCCTGGTACTTATTATACAGAACAAAAATGCGCCGCGTCAACTGTTTTGCCACAACAAACGTATGAATGAACAAATTGGGTTACTTTTCACACCCGCACCATGCGCTTGCTGCATGGTGTCGGAGCCAGCGCCAAAATGCCTGCTTTTGGGCATTTTGTATGCATCATCGTTGCAATTCACACTGCATCATCGTAAAGTAATGCGAAATCTGGCGTGGGTGTGAATTGTAACCAAGTTGGAAACATTTTCGCGGCAGACGACAGCCCTTAATGATCCTAAAAATTCATTCGTTTTCTATCCACAAAAAATCAATTCGTATCCTCTTTATCATATTCTATTGAAACGTAAAGATTACAAAATTTCTTTATAAACGCATCCTCATTATATTCTTTCTATGAAGCAAATACAACAGTATACTTATTTGAGTTTCCCCATTTCGGCAGTCAGTTTACTACTGCTGAGATTTCGCACAAATAGAGCAATGTAATGCACCGTAAAAAAGACATTGCCTGTAAATTTGTATGACAATAGCGGACATTTTTGTCCGATAATGGCATACAAATTTGCGGAAATGTCCTTTTGACCGGTGTGTGAATGCTCTATTTGTACAAAATCCCGTCAATATTGTGTTTCTGGAAAAATGGGAGAACGCAAATATACTTAGCAGACAGACCAATACATAAACTGTAAATGAAGCCCGTTAGTACTTATAAGAAATTATCCAGCACAAAATTTCTGTTTCTGCTCCGGGCGTCACATATTGAATTTTCTAATTGTCCAGTTGCTTAAGTTTTTGGTATTTGCTGACGCAATCGGCCTTCACGCGCCGTCCGGGCGCGAGCGGCCTTTTTCGGACATCCTTGTCCGAAAATTGCTGATTTTGAGGGGACAATAAGAAAATTCTAATATGTTTTGCAAGTCGCAGGAACAGAAATTTTGTGCCGGATTCTCATAACCTGACTGCAGGCAGTACCACTTCCGTCCATGCACCTTTTTCCTCTTTTTTCATATCCTGTAAAAAAGGAGAGAAGCAGCGCCATGTTATTTTCCTGTTTTCAGAAAAAAGAAGTCATCAATATCAGAAACTGTCAGAAGATCGGAAATGTGGTAGATATGGAATTCGATGAATGTACCGGACAAATCCATAAAATCATCATATCCCAGGGCTTCCATTTCTGCCGCCTGTTTGAAGGCAGCTCCGATATCATTATCTGCTACAAAGACATCAAACAAATCGGCCCCGATATTATCCTCGTTGACCTGTGCTGTAGCTGACAGCGCCAAAAAGCGGGCAGTACCCCGCCCACTGCGTCCGTCTATGGCTCCGGCATGCGGGAAATCCTTTTATTCCAGTCCGGACCCAGATTTCCTTCTTTGTAGTGTTTCCTGCAGAGCGCAGTATATTTATCGTTTCCGCCCAGACAGATCTGTTCGCCTTCCCGGATGATATTTCCGTCAGGCGTAAACCGGGTCGTACAGTTTGCGCCCGCACCGCACCAGCATACCGTACGGAGCTCCTCAATCACATCCGCCCAGGCCAAAAGCCAGACGGAGCCTTCAAAAGGTTCCCTCCGAAAGTCCGTGCGCAGCCCATAACAGATCACCGGAATATTACAGTCGTCAACCACATGCACAAAAAACGCAATCTCGCTTTTTTTGCAGAACTGTGCCTCGTCCACTATGACACAGTCATACTCCATGATCTTTTCACGTGGATAGTTCACAAAATCTTCCACAAAACAGCATTCCTTCCACAGGCCCATACGGCTCCTGATCACGGCTTCCCCGTCCCGCGTATCCAGCCGCGGCTTCAGCAAAAGCGCTTTTTTCCCCCGCTCATAGTAATTATACTCTACCATAAGCGCATTTGCCGTCTTTGAGCTGCCCATGGCGCCATGCCGAAAATATAATTTGGCCATTTCCGATCATTCCTTTCCCCATATCCTCCCGACGGGCGGCTCTGCCATCCGTGGAAATTTCTGCCGCGCAACACACAGGCGGCGTCTGCATACGTCAGCCGCCGTAGCTTTTTTTACATACGGGCACCGTACTGCCCATATTCCAGCGCATCCCCAGCGCCATATAATCTTTGTCAGAAAGCAGATAGGTGATATAACTTCCGGTACTGTCGTCACAGAACACATCCACAATATACCAGTTCCCGTCAATCATGACTGTATTCCACATGTAGTCTTTCAGCGAAGAGTTCCCATTCGCGGAAATCGCATAAGACCCAACCCCCATCGAATCACAGAGCGCCTTCATGGCGCGGGCATACCCTTTGGCATTCGCCTCATGGTAAATCAGCGCGCCCCAGGCATTGTCCGCATGATTTTTACTGCCTTTCTGCGCCGGTATGCATGTCTGCACCAAAAAATCATGCGCTTTCCGTACTTTATCAATATCGCTGAGAGACGCTACATTATTCTGCAGCATAAAGCTGGAAACGGCAGTCTGTACCTGCTGGATCTCCGTTGCACTCAGATCCGGACCATACACGCTGCCAACCGCAAAACTGCCCCTGTTGCCGTTTGCAGCCGCACCCGAATTGACAATATCATTGGGGATTGCGTTGCCGTCTTCCGTGGTAATCTTCTGAATAGAGGTCGAAGACTCCGTCAGCAGTTTGTCAAGATTAATTTTCTGTCCGGAATTGAGCGCTGCCAGAAGCTCCTGTACGGCTGGCCAGTCATCGTCAAAAAACGTATAATTATATGTACCGTCCGCCTGCCTTGTCACAAGCACTTCTCCATAAACATTCGAATGAATCACACCCCCGGAAGCCGCATCGGCCGGCACCGGCGTGGAGCTGGAACCGGACCCGCTTTTTGCCTCGGCCCACAAAGGCTGCAGCAGGAGCAGACCCGCACATAATACGGCCGCTCCGCGTTTTATGATCTGAGTCCTCTTTCTTTTCATGATACAGATTCCTCCTTTCGTATCCTGTCCTTCTGCACTTTCGCAAATTTCCTTTTTCCAATCAAAAAATACAGATAATGGTTATAAATGTATACCAGTAACGCCTCGGCAGCCGTAATGTAAACTGCCATCGTGGCAAATAAAATCCATTCCTTCGCTCTTGTCACAAACTGGTTCAGCAGATAGGCATACTGGATTGCATGCATCATCACCTTAAATTCCATATGCGTCGCCATAATCACAAGAGAATTCGTTCCGTAAAATAAAAGCAGTCTCGACCGGTACATATTCTTACAGACCAGTATAACGCCAAAGGAACCTGCACAGGCGCAGATCATATAGAGCAGAAAGTTGTCAAACACCATATAGTTTAAATCCACGGAACCGTTTTGGAAACAAAGTATACCGTCGGCGGCAAGCAGACCCGCTCCCAGCAAAAATCCGGCGGCCGATTTTTTTTCTCTCTTTTGCAGCAGTCCTGCCAGATCGTAACCAATTAACAAAAATGTACAGGAAAGCAGGCTCCGGGCTGCCGTCTGCAGCAGAGCGCCCGCCGTCATCAGCAAAAGCCCGTCCTCCCACCCTTCCCATTGGAACAAGGGCGAAAAGAAAAAGACTAAAAATGCGGTAACGGTAAACAACGCGGTAAGTCGTCCGCCGCTCATCCGCTTCCTGCACCACAAAAAGAGAAGCTCTCCGAAAAACAGAGTCGGCAGAAACCAAAGCACCGATACGCCCCGGAATGTCACACTGTAAATCAAAAACTTCCATAAATCCGAAAACTGCAGCAAATCCGGCGAAAAAATACAAGTCCATATATTTATGACAATGTAAGTCAGACTGAATGTAGTATAGGGGAGCAGCAGCGTCTTTGCCTTACGGCGAAAAATGAACGCCATCTCCTTCTCTTCTTCCCTCGTAATCCATAGCAGGATACCGGAAATGATAAAAAACAAAGGCATATGGAACGAGGCGATAAATTGATAAGCAGGCGAAAAATAAGGCTTGTAATCAATTGTCTGCACAGAACCGATCAAATGCCCCGCTACCATCAAAACAATGCCGACCCCTTTTGCCATATCCAGATACGTAATACGTTTTGGCGGGTTCATAAGTATTCTCCTCGGCAGACGTCCCGCGTCTGTCTCTTTCTCTAATTAAAGTATAAGTTGTCCGGAAAAAGAAGTCAATTCTTCTTTTTTACGTTTTCTTTCTGCGGGAATCTGATAACCGTCTATCCGGCCAAATAATTCCGCATAATTTTGAGGGCATTTTTTTCCAGGCGCGACACCTGTGCCTGGGAGATGCCGATGATCTGCGCCACTTCCATCTGGGTCTTACCCTCAAAAAAGCGGAGGGTGATGATTTCATTTTCTCTCTCATTGAGACGCTTCATAGCTTCCCGCAGAGACAAATGCTCCACCCATGTCTCTTCTTTATTTTTTTTATCGCTGACCTGATCCATCACATACAGGGTATCGCCGCCGTCCGTATAAACCGGTTCATACAGGCTCATAGGATTCTGAATGGCATCCAGCGCATATACAATGTCCTCCTTGGATACCCCGATCTCCTCCGCGATCTCCGTAATCGTCGGTTCTTTCAGGTTTCTTTTCGTCAGATTTTCCTTGGCGTAAATTGCTTTATAAGCCGTATCTTTCAGCGAACGACTTACCCGGATACTGTTGTTGTCCCGCAGGAAACGGCGGATCTCTCCAATAATCATCGGAACTGCATAAGTGGAAAATTTTACATCCAGTTCCGTATTAAAATTATCAATGGCTTTCATCAGTCCGATACAGCCGATCTGAAACAAATCGTCAGGATTTTCATTGCTGCCGGAAAACCGCTTGATTACGCTTAATACAAGACGCAGGTTGCCCTCCGTATATTCATTTCTGGCTTCCATATCCCCTTCTTTGATCCGTTGAAACAGTTTTGCCTTCTGCTCATTGGACAGAGAGGGCAGCTTTGCCGTGTTGACTCCGCAGATTTCTACTTTATTAAGCGCCATAGCGAGATTCCTCCTGGATTAACTTTCTATATAAAATGATTCTCACTATGGCGGCTGACTATGCGTCTTTTTTGAAATTTGCGGGAATAACTTTTCGTCCCATATTGTGTCAATCAGACATATTTTTTCCTCTGTCTCTTCCTGTTACACTTCCTTTACCATTTCCCGTTTCAGCCTTTTGATAATTTTCTTTTCCAGCCTGGAAATATAAGATTGTGAAATACCAAGAAGCGAAGCCACCTCTTTCTGCGTCATTTCCTCGCCGTCCGGCGTGTTCAGCCCAAACCGCAGACTGATAATTTTACGTTCCCGTTCCGACAATTTATTTACCGCCTTAAACAAAAGCTTACGCTCCACTTCGTTTTCAATATCGCGGTAAATGACGTCCTCGTCCGTGCCAAGGATATCCGAGAGCAACAGTTCATTTCCGTCCCAGTCTACATTTAAAGGCTCGTCGATGGAGACTTCCACTTTCGCCTTATTGTTTTTGCGCAGGTACATCAATATCTCGTTTTCGATACATCTGGACGCATAGGTTGCCAGCTTGATATTCTTACCGGGGTTGAAAGTATTAATAGACTTGATCAGTCCGATCGTGCCAATGGAAATCAAATCTTCCACACCCACGCCCGTATTATCAAACTTCTTGGCTATGTACACAACAAGGCGTAAGTTATGTTCGATCAGCGTCGCTTTGGCCTCCTGCGCGTCCTCCGTCCCCAAATCACCGATCACTTCCTCTTCCTGCGTTGCTTCCAGCGGCGGCGGAAGCACTTCTGTACCGCCGATATAATGGATGTCCCCCTGTCTGCGTGTCAGGAAATTTATGTCTCTGCTAATCATCCGAAACTGTATTTTACCCGGTATCGCCACCTTAAAAACCATATATTTTCCTCCTCCATTTACGATAAAATAACGCTTCATACGTGCTTCATCAGTGCGGGATGCAATATCATCCTGTATGCCGCCCTGGCTGACAATTTCCCGTCAAACAAACCCACAAACGGCTTCTCTATCTTTATTTTTTCATTCTCTCCCAAAATGATCAGCTCCGTGATCTGATATCCTTCCAGAATGCCATGTGCTCTGCCAATGCTGTGGAATGGAATTGCCCGGAAAATTTCCGGTTTGCCGCCTGCAAAAACAGAGCGTACCGCTTCCCGTTCCACAATGGATACCGGTTTGCCGCTGACTGGTTCATACAGACTGTTGCCCGTATCAATCAATGCCTGCAGCAGCAGTTCCCTGTCCTGCCATACGATCTTAACAGGCACCAGATTCCTGTTCCTGCCCTCCTGCCATCTGCCGTACAGGAAATGAATCACCGCGGCTGCAGACATCCCTGTCATACAGATTCCCATTATGCCGATTCCATAAATACGGAAAAACGGAATCTGCACAGTCAGAAATTCCAAAACGCCTCCGAAAAGAAATGCGAAACCATACAGGTACACAGCAGCCCGAAAAACCACCGCACGATGCATACCGGGAAAGCTGATTCGAATCATACATATATTGATGAACCCATAGCCTGCCAACAATTTTATCCATACAGGCAGAAACGGCATTACGGTAACGACACAGGCCATTCCCGCCCCAAAAGCTCCCCCCAGAAACAGTCTTAACGGTGTGGCAGTACACTTAAGAATCTTTCTTATAAGAAACAGCAGCAAGGTATCCATAAAAAAATTCAGCAGAAAGAACGCATCAATATACAATTCATATTTCACTTTTCACCTCCTCCGCTTCCCAATGAATCCATTATAAGAATTCTCCTGTGCATTTTTTGTCAAAATCATACCTGCAACAGGGAATATTTACTGACAAAAATTACCAAAAATAGCAGGTATCCAAAAAATTTCCTGTATGCAAAAAAGCCTGAAAGGAATCTAATTTCCTTTCAGGCTCTTCATGCCATTTATAAAATTCAAAATTAATGCTGTTATTTCTTCTGCAGGAAGCTGGGAATGCTCAATGTCTTTTCCTCCACACTGCTCTTAATATCCGCCGGTCTCTTAATGCCGGCCAGCGGCTGTACGTTCACAACAGGCTTCTGTATGGGTACAGGCGCAGGAGACGGTGCAGGCGCAGTGGCTGTCCTGTTCACAACAGGCTTCACAGGCTGCGGTTTATAGGTCTGAAAACCGCCCGGCGTAATACGCGGCGTGGCATTGGACTCCAACCCGGTGGCAATCACGGTAATGGTACAGGTATCCGCTGCGGACTCATCATACATGGCGCCAAAAATGATATTTACTTCATCTCCCGCCAACCCCTGTACATAATCGGCCGCATCGGCCGCATCGGCCAGCGTAATATCTCCTGAAACATTGATAATTACATGGGTTGCGCCGGAAATTGTCGTTTCCAGCAGCGGGCTCTCCACCGCCATTTTGACAGCGTCCGCCGCTTTGTCGTCGCCTTTGCCGTTACCGATACCGATATGCGCGATGCCTTTATCCTTCATAACAGTCTGCACATCGGCAAAGTCCAGATTGATAATCGCAGGAAGATTGATCAGATCGGTAATTCCCTGGACTGCCTGCTGCAATACTTCATCCGCTTTTTTCAGAGCGTCCGGCATCGTAGTCCGTCTGTCAACGATCTCCAAAAGTTTGTCATTGGGAATGACTATCAGTGTATCTACATTTTCTTTCAGACGCTCAATACCGTTTACCGCATTGATCATCCTCGCTTTTGCTTCAAAACGAAAAGGCTTGGTAACCACTCCGACTGTCAGGATACCCATCTCCTTCGCTATTTTCGCAACGACAGGCGCAGCGCCTGTCCCTGTTCCTCCTCCCATACCGCATGTAACAAATACCATATCAGCGCCTTTGATTGCGCCTGTAATCTCTTCTATGTTCTCTTCGGCCGCTTTTTCGCCGATTTCAGGTTTTGCTCCGGCGCCCAGTCCCTTTGTCAGCTTTTCACCGATCTGCAACAGCTTGGGAGCCTTACAGAGCTGCAATGCCTGCTTGTCCGTGTTTATTCCTATAAACTCAACACCGTCTATGTTTTCTTCTATCATTCTATTTACAGCATTATTACCTGCGCCGCCAACCCCGACTACTATAATTTTGGCTGCAGATTCAGCATCGTTCGTCTTGATTTCTAACAAAGGTATTTCCTCCTTTATGGCCCCTTTTAAACTCCATATAGTTTATAATATTATTTTTCGTCCAATTAATCAACTGTTTTTTTACTTTCTTCCTACTTTTTCATGGTCTGTCTACTCCGCATCCACCTCGAACGTAATATTCTGCATTTCTTCCGAATAATTGTCCATACGGAGCAGGCCTTTTTTGCCGTCCAGTTCCGGCAAAATCGCTTTCAGCCTCATGATTTTCTCTCCAATATTGTCGTTAGAACCAAGACTGATCCTGGCCTTTCCAAAATACAGTGTCTTATGCATGGATTTGTCAAAATAAATTTTATCCGCCTGAATCTGATATTTATTAAGAAGCTGCGTAATATCAAGAATGTTTTCAAAAATCTCCGGATTATCCACCGGAAGTTTTTCATACATCACCACATACCCAAAATGCAGCCCTGTCACCTGCGGAATGCCGGCCGTACGCTGATCAGATGTCTCTACAATAATACCGTCCTTGTCAAAATACATATATCTGCCAAGATACTCGATATAACCTGCCAGAGCCTTCTCATATACGGTAATGCGGATCGTATCCGGCGAGAGGATGTCCACATCCATGGTCTGCACAAAGGGGATGTTATCCACCCCTTTGTCCTTATACTTCAGGGCAAGGAACAGCGAATTGTGTCCCAGCCTCCCGGTCATTACCATATCCATCACTTCTTCATTGCTGTAATGTACATTGCCTTCCACATATACGGTTGTCACCTCATAGTACCGCAGCGCCAATGCAAGCAGTACGCCCAGTACCGCAAGCGCTGCGCCCGTACTCAGAAGTATCACAGTCCTTCTTTTCATATCCTGCCTCCAAGCCGCCGGATATCACGCTCCAACGCCTCGTACCCTCTGTCAATAAAATGCCGGTTCGCGATATGCGTTTCCCCATCTGCCGCCAATGCTGCGATGCAGAGCGCCGCACCCCCGCGCAGTTCTTCCGCAGTCACCGCTGCACCGTGGATAGTCTGTACGCCCTCTATGACTGCCTGTGTTCCTTCTATGCTGATGTGTGCGCCCATTCTGATAAGCTGCGGCACCACCCGGAAACGATTTTCGAAAATAGCCTCTTCCACAACGCTCTCTCCCTGCGCAAGGGCAAGCACCGCCAATAGCTGCGACTGCAGATCCGTAGGATATCCGGGATATACCTTCGTTTTTAAATAGGGCACTGCCGCAGGTCTCTTTGGCGCCGTCAGCGTAATCCCTGTTCCGTCGCATGTATATTCTCCGCCCATCTGCTGAATCACTGACAACACTGCCGTAAGCTGCCCCGCGTCCGCCTCCGTCAGTCTGATCGTTCCTCCGGCGGCCATGCAGCCAAGCAGATAAGTGCCCGCCACAATCCGGTCGGACGGCACACGGTACGTACAGGTATGGAGCTTTTTCACACCGCGGATGCGGATGACAGCGCCGCCTTCTTCGGTGCAGATCTCTGCGCCTGCACCGGTCAGGAATTTACATAATGCTGTAATCTCCGGTTCTCTCGCCGCACCCCGGATCACAGTTTCCCCTTCCGCCAGCGCTGCGGCAAGAATAATATTTTCCGTAGCGCCCACACTGGGAAAGGCAAGCGTTATCTCACTGCCGGAAATTCCCTCTGTTTTCGCCGTCAACGTACTGCCTTCCTCTTCCAGCACGACGCCCATTCGTGTAAACGCCTCCAGATGCATATTAATCGGGCGTTTCCCGATCACGCATCCGCCCGGATAGCTGATGCTGACCCGTCCCGTCCTGCCCAGAAGAGCCCCCATCATAATAACGGAAGAGCGCATCCTCGTCACATATTCTTCCGGCAGGCTGCCGCCGCACAAATGCGACGCATCCACTGTCAGCTTCCCCGCTCTCCACTCTACAAGACATCCAACGCTTTGCAGCAACCTGACCATACACAGTACATCCGCGATCTTTGGACAATTATACAGTGTAACCGTCCCATCTACCAGCACCGCGGCTGCCAGAATCGGCAGCACCGCATTTTTAGAACCCTGTATCCGTGTTTCCCCATGTAACGGACAGCCGCCGCAGATATGAATAGAATCCACTGATTCACCTTCCCTACCCTGATGAAAAATGACCTATTCTATCTTATGACGGACCGCAGTTTATGTATCTTGTCATATCCGGAAACCGTCTGTCCTTTACACCTCCTTCAGACGGATGGAATGCGACACGCTCAGTACCAAACCGATTTCCACCAGCAAAAACAAAACCGAAGAACCGCCGTAACTGATAAACGGCAGTGAAATTCCCGTGTTGGGAATCGTGTTGGTCACTACGGCAATATTTAAAATAACCTGTATGGCAATGTGACCCATTACGCCTACGACAAGAAGAGCGCCGAACAGGTCGGGCGCATTGTTGGCGACAATCATAAAACGCCAGATCAAGAGCAAAAACAGAAGAATAATGGCAATCGCCCCAAACAGTCCCAATTCTTCGCAAATGATCGAAAATATCATATCATTCTGCGCTTCCGGAATAAACCCCAGCTTCTGCATACTCTGCCCCAGCCCCTTGCCAAAAATACCGCCGGAACCGATGGCATAAAGCGCCTGCAGCGTCTGAAAACCCTTCCCGCTGGCATATGCCTCCGGATCCAGCCATGCAAGAATACGCTCCCCGCGGAAATCCAGATTCTCCGCAGACGCCATATGTACAATGGTATATACGATCGCCGCCGCCACGCCCGCTCCTGCCGCACCGGTCAGAATGAATTTTTTATAATCCGGACTGGAAACAAAGAGCATCAGCGCTGCAATCCCAAAAATGATAATAGCCGAACTCAGGTTATCCGTAATTTTCCAGATCATCAGACTGATCGGCAAGGGTACCATCAGCACAGTGGCGAACCCTTTCATGCTCCGTATACTCTTTCCCATCCTGCATACCATGCTGGCAAGAAACAATATCATACACAGTTTCGCCACCTCAGCCGGCTGCAGACGCAGACCGATACCAATATCCAGCCATCTCCTCGCCCCCTTTACTTTTACGCCAAGCGGAGTCAACACAAGGCAGATCAATACCGCCGATACAAGATAACCGGGAACGGCAAATTTCTCCCAGAAATGATACGGGATATTCGCCGTTACAATCATCGCCGCGATTCCAAGGGCTGCAGACACCGCCTGTTTTTTCAGATAATAAGCGGCATCGCCGTAATCTTTGCTTGCCTCATAGGAGCTTGTGGAATAAATCATGATCATCCCGAATCCCAGCAGGAACAATACGATAAAAAGCAGACTGTAGTCAAAATAATGCTCTGCCTTATTTCTTCTCCTCCCAGTGAATCTATCCAAACTCAATCCTCCAGATCATACACTAATTCTTTAAATATATTTCCTCTGATTTCATAATTGGGAAACATGCCCCAGCTTGCACAGGCCGGAGAAAGAAGCACCGCATCGCCTTCCTGCGCCTTTCCTGCGCATACGGCGACTGCCTCTTCCAGGCTGTCGGCCATGGTAATATTGGTAAACCCATGCTTTACGGCACATTCCGCAATCTTCTCTTTCGTCTGTCCCAGAAGCACAAGCCACTTTACTTTACTGCCAAAGGCTTCAATCCACTCGTCATACTCGCTTCCCTTATCATATCCGCCGCCAATCAGCACGGTAGGCCGGTTCATAGCCCGGATCCCCCGGATAGCCGCATCCGGGTTGGTTCCCTTAGAGTCGTTATAATATTCCACGCCCTTTTTTGTCGCCACATATTCAATTCTGTGCTCTACGGCCCTGAAGTCCTTTACTGACTTTCTGATCTGTTCCAGCGGCACTCCCATGCTGTAAGTGAGTGCAATCGCCGCCATTACATTCTCCACATTGTGGATGCCCAGCAGCTTCATCTCATGGACAGTAAGCACTCTGACAGGTTCCCCGCCATCGGCAAGGCAGATCGCATCACCGTCCAGATAAATCCCTTTTTCCAACTTCCTTTGCGAGGAAAAATAGAACGGCTGCGCACGTACCCGCTCTCCGATTGCTCTCGTATAAGCATCCTCATAATTTAAAACGCAGCGGCTGTTTTCGTCCTGATTTCTGGCAATGGACTCTTTGATGGCTGCATAATTTTCCATTGTATGATGCCTGTTCAGATGATCCGGCGTAATATTCAGGATCGCCGAGACGTCCGGCCGGAACGTATGGACCGTCTCCAGTTGAAAACTGCTGATCTCCGCCACTGTCACCGATTTTTCTGTCGTTTGATCCGCTTCCAGCGTATAGGGATTCCCGATATTCCCTACGACAAACACGCTGTCCGTATAATCCCGCATGATCTGCCCGGTCAACGCGGTAGTCGTCGTTTTGCCGTTTGTACCGGTAATGGCAATCAGTTTTCCTTTTGCCTGACGGTAAGCCAGCTCTATTTCTCCCCATACCGGAATATTTCTGCTGCGGAAGGCCTGTATAAACGCCGTATCTGTCGGCACGCCCGGACTGACAATGACAAGCTGCGCTTTATTTTCCGCCTCTTCCGGAAGCAGTCCCGTATAAATCTCCACTTCCATCTCTTTTGGCAGTTTTTCTCTGATGTCCTCCACGGTCAGCCTGTCATTACCGTCAAAGAGAACGACATGCGATCCAGCTTTGGAAAGAAGCCGCGCCGCACCTACGCCACTGATGCCCGAGCCAATGACAAGCACATTTTTCTGTTTCAAATCCATACCTACATCTCCTTTGTGCCCTACTATAAAGCCAGCAGTCCGATCAGGCAAAGGACTGCCGTCACAATTGCAAACACAGCCACCACACGCGTCTCCGACCATCCGCACAACTCAAAATGATGATGGATCGGCGCCATCTTAAAAATACGCTTTCCGCCGGTGGCTCTGAAATATGTGACCTGAATGATCACCGACAGGACTTCCACCAGATAAATAAAGCCCACAATTACAATAAACAGCGGCATCTGCATCATATAAGCGCAGGAGGCTACAAAACCGCCCAGCGCCAGAGAGCCGGTGTCGCCCATAAACACCCTCGCCGGATACACATTGAACAGCAGAAATCCCAGCAGGGAACCTACCGCCGCGCACGTAACCGGGTCAATCCCGCTGCCTGTGCCAATGGCAACAACCGTAAAGAAGGTGGCAACCATAATGGTCACACTGCTTGCCAGACCGTCCAGGCCATCCGTAAAATTCGTTCCGTTCACTGTGCCGATGACCACAAAAAACAGGACCGGAATATTCAGTATCCCAAAATCTATCGTCCTGCCCGGCAAAAAGGGAATTTTCATAGCCAGACTCACATCCGTATAATGTGTCAGATAGTAGGCAAAAACCGCCGTCACAACAATCTGCCCCGTCATTTTCTGCGCAGGCGTCAGTCCGAGGGAACGCTTCAGCACCACCTTGATATAATCGTCCAGAAAACCGATCAGACCGAATCCCAAAGTAAGGAAAAGTATGGGAATGATTTTCGGATAACTCCTGATATAAGGCAGAGAGGTCAGTACGATACTGCCTACAATCAGAATACCGCCCATAGTAGGGGTGCCGGATTTTTTCAGATGCGACTTGGGCCCTTCCTCCCTTTCCGTCTGGCCTACATGCAGCTTTTTCAAAAATGGGATTACGACCGGCCCGGCAAGTACACTGATCACAAATGCGATAATAACCGGTATTGCAACTGAACTATAAATTACCATGCCCCTATTCCTTTCCTAACGCATCACTTGTATTCAAAAACACTATTGTCTGTTATAATTCATCCCTTCCAGATAAGGAAGGATATTTTCAAAAAGCTGTCTGACGACCGGAGCCGCAATCTGGCCGCCATAATAAGTACCCTGCGGATTGTTGATAATGGCGATCGCCATCACCTGTGGATCGTCCGCCGGCGCAAACCCAAGAAAAGAAGAGATGTATCTTCCGCTCCCTCTCGGCAGCGTCTGGCTGGTTGCGGTTTTCCCGCCTACCCGGTAGCCCTCTACTTTCCCGTTTCTTCCGCCGCCGTTCTCTACCACCTGTTCCAGCAGCATTTTCATCGTCTCTGACGTCTCGCTGCTGACAATGCCTTCCCTGACCGGATAGGAAAATTCCTTCACGCTCACGCCGTTTCCATCCGATGCACGGATGCCGAAATGCGGCGTCACGCGCCTGCCTCCATTGACAAAAGACGCTGCCGTGGTCATAAGCTGGATCGGCGTAATTTGAAAAGACTGTCCAAATGAGATGGTGGCCAGCTCCACCATACCGATATTTTCTTTTTTATGCATAATCGTCCCCGCCTCGCCAGGCAGATCAATGCCTGTCTTATCCAGCAGTCCGAATTTTTTAAAATACGCATAGTATTGTTCACTGCCCAGGCGCATCCCCACCGTCACAAACACCGGATTACACGAATTCATGGTGGCATGGATAAAATCCTGGCTGCCGTGTCCGCCTACTTTATGGCAACGTATCTTTCTGTCCTCTACAATGATATACCCCGGACAACTGAACGTATCCGACGGACGCACCACGCCTGCTTCCAGTCCCGCAGCGGCCGTCACCGTCTTAAAAGTCGAACCCGGTTCATACGTATCGTTGATGCAGCCGTTGCGCCACATGCGGTTCAGCGCATCCTGCTTCTGCGCCTCCGTTATGCCGGATGCAATGTCCGCGGGCAGCGTAAACGGTTCATTCAGATCAAATTCCGGTACATTGACCATCGCCAGTATCTCTCCGTTCTGGGGATTCATCACAATGATAGAAACACTGTCCGCCTGTTTTGTTTCCATGGCCTGATAAGCAAGCTGCGTCGCATATTTCTGTATATTCATATCCATGGATATCGTCAGATCATTGCCGTCCTGCGGTTCTACACGGTCTTCTCCCGCTGCGTCCACTTCGATGCCTCTGGCATCCGTCACCGTCAGTATGGTACCGGGCTGTCCTTGCAGCACGGCGTCATAGGCAACTTCCAGCCCGATAATGCCCTGATTATCTCCTCCTGTAAAACCCAGTACCTTGGATGCCAGCTCACCATAGGGATAATATCGCTTAAAATCTTCATCCACCTTGACGCCTGCCAGATTATACTCTCTGATGCGGTCGCCCGTCTCTTTTTCCACATTGCTTTTGATCCTCTCAATGGCGGATACCTTCTCCACCCGTTTGCGCACGTACGCTTCCTCCAGGGAAAGTTCCCTGCAAAGCATCGCAATGACTGCTTCCTTGTCTTCCATCTGGCTGTGTATCACGGAAATCGTACATACCGTTTTATTATCCGCGAGCACCACGCCGTTCCTGTCCACAATCCGTCCTCTCGCCGCCTTAATGCTTCTCTCCCGTTCATGCAGTTTTTTTGCCTGCTCCCCGTAATACGCCGAACAGTTTATCATCAGATGAGAAAGACGCACGCCAAGCCCCAGAAAACAGAGAACGAAAATGATAAATGCCACAAATATTTTTTTGCGGTGAAATGTCTTATTTTTCTCCACATGGACCCCTATCGCAGGATTTTATACAATTTATTATTCATGTTTTGATGTTATGACTGCATAAATTGTACCTGTGTCAGTCCATAAAAGAACTGCCGTCTATTGACTGCCCTGTGGCCGGGTCGATTAAAACGCCCGTTTCCGGCTCGATCAGAAATCCTGTCTCGGGATCTGTTTCATACTGCGAGATTTTCTCTCTCCATTCCTTCTGTTCCTCTGTCAGCTCTTCCGGCGGCTCTTCTTCTCCGCCCTGTATATCCAGTTCTTCCGGATCCTGCGCCTCTGCACCCGCGCCTCCCGGGTTCTGTCCGGCCTCGCCCTCTGTCGGCTCTCCCTCGCCCTCCTCGCCTTCTTCCTCTTCCAGGCCCGGGATGCGTACAGCCAGCCCGCTTTCACGCAGGTCTGTTGTCTCGTCTTCCGTTAATTCTTCTGTCATAAAATAATTTAAATAAGGAAGCACTTCCGTCAGCACATTTTTTACGATACCCGTCGCAAACTTGGCATCGTCCTGTTTAAATGCATTGGGTCTGTCCACAACGACATAAATAGCGATCTCCGGATGATCCGCCGGCGCATACCCCATAAAGGAGACGACATAGTTTTTCTTCGTACGGGGCGACATCTCCGCCGTACCCGTCTTACCGCCAATCGCATATCCGGCGGGCCTTGCCGTCTTTCCTGTTCCGTCCGTCACCACGCCATTGCAGTAGTCGACTATCTTTTCGGATGTGCTCGCAGAAACGGTCTGCTTTAAAAGACGCGGTTCAATATTCCGGATGGTCGTCCCGTCCGAACTGACAATCCTGCTTACCATATGCGGTTCATAATAATAACCGCCGTTCACCAGAGAGCAGAATCCTGCGATCATCTGGATCATTGTCACGTTAAATCCCTGGCCAAAGGTGGATGTGGCAAGTTCGGCCTCCCCCATGTTGGAGGTATTGTATACAAGGCCTGCCGTTCTGGCCTCCCCGGCCAGATCAATATTGGTTTTTAACCCCCAGTTGTATAATTCCTGAAAGGTCAGAAAATCGTCTTTCCCGATGGCGTCTCCCATCTGCATCAGCGCCACATTACAGGAAATCTCAATTGCCCGTTTTACTGACACCACATCGTCTCCCAGCCGGTTATGGCAATGGATCTCATGCCCGCCCTTCCAGAGAGAACCCCCGCAGAAATACTCTTCATTTCCCGTCAATTTTCCACATTCCAGCCCTGTTGCCACCGTAAAGGGCTTGGCCACGGAACCGGGCTCATACGTGCTGGTAATACAGTAATTTTTCCAAAGCGCGTTCAGGTTGGCATACAACGTCTCATCATCCATTGTATTCAACATTGCCTGCGTGATGACTTCTTCCGTCTCTTTGCCGTCCTTGTCCACTTTTACCGTACCGATCAGCGGCTGGGGATTATAAATGTCATTGAGATCATAATTGGGATAACTGGCCATAGCAAGAATTTCACCACTGTTTGCCTTCATCACAATGCAGCCGATGTTATAAGCGCCGTTTCCCTCCCTGTAGGCGTCTTTGTTTTCCTCATTGAACTGTTTCAAATATTTTTCCACAATACTCTGTATGTTGGAATCTATCGTCGTCACAATGGTATTGCCGTCGATCGCCGCTTTGGTCGTACGTTCCAGCGTAGAATCATCATTAAGATACCCATATTCTCTGCCGTTAATTCCATTGAGGGTGTCATTATAATATTCTTCGAGACCATATGTGCCGGTGTTATCTTTCCCCGTAAAGCCGATCATGTCACAGCCAAGGCTGCCGCCCGGATATTTTCTTTCGTACTCCTCTTCAAACCAGATCCCTTTAATATTGGGATTATTTTCCGCATCCGTCTGCAGCTCCACAAAAGGACTAATCTCATCATACGTCAGCCTTCTTGCCAGCACATAATAATGAGAATTGGGATTGTCCGTAATATATGCGCGGATCTGACTGGCATCCATATCAAGTTGGAAGCACTGGCTCAGCGCCTGCACAGTGGCGTCTATATATTCCTCCTTATCATCCACCAGATCGGCATCCAGTATGACATTGTATACTTTTTCACTGACTGCCAGCTTCGTTCCTTTGCAGTCTACAATATCGCCCCTTTTATACGGAATGACAGTGCTGTCATATCTCTGCTGCGACAGCACCTGCCGCTTATAACGCTCCCCATTGTCCCTGTTGATCAGGATCAGTCTCACACTTAACCCGATGAAAGCTGACAGTACAAGTAAAAACAGTACTACCAGCTTCTTCTGCATTTTCATTGTAAATTTATGATTCTGTATTGTTCTTTCCACGAAAACACCTGCTATCTCAATCCGGAATATCTGCTATCTGCCTTACATAATCGCTTCCTTCCGAGGAATATTCCACAACCTGTCCTTCTCCCGCATAGGTCATGCCCAGTTCCTCAATGGCGATCTTCTTGATTTCCTCCAGATTCACACTGCTTTCAATACGGCTGTACTCTTCATCATTGGACAGCTTCAGCGCATTCAGCTCACTCTCCAGCGCCGCTATATGGCTGATGCTGTTTGTAATATCCGACTGCAGCCGGATATAACTGATCAGTATCATGCTGGAAACGACCATTGCAAATGCCAGGAACAGTACATAGGCGGGGTTCATAAACATCGCTTTTTCTCTGTTTTTCCTGGCCGCATGAGAGCGGACCTTTTTCGGTTTCTTGCGTATCTCTTCTCTTACATCAAGCTGTCTTGCCGTATTTCCGTATACATACAATTGATTTCCCGTCCGAACCGCGCCCGCAGCGTTTGCGCGGTTCACACCGGTTCTGCCATGTTTTCTTACGGCCATTCTAACTCCTCTTTTCAAATACCCTTAATTTGGCGCTCTTCGCCCTTTTATTTTCTTCTGTTTCCTCCCCGGCAGGCAGTATCGGTTTTCTTGTAATGACTTTTCCTTTCGATTTGTTTCCGCATACACAGACCGGAAACTCCGGCGGACAGGTACATGGATTTTCATTTCTGCGGAACGCGGATTTCACAATCCGGTCTTCCAGCGAATGGAACGTAATCACGCACAGTCTTCCGCCCGGCTCCAGCAGGTTGATTATCTCATCAAGAGAATCCTGCAATACTTCCAATTCCCTGTTGCAGGCAATCCTGATAGCCTGAAACGTCCTTTTGGACGGATGCCCGCCCACGGCGCGCGCCCTGGCAGGAATCGCGGCTTTGATGATCTCATTTAACTGTCCGGTCGTCCTGACGGGTTCTTTCTCTCTCGCCAAAACGATATGTCTGGCAATGTTCCGTGCAAATTTTTCCTCTCCATACTCTCTGATCACACGGGACAGCTCCTGCAGCGGCCATGTATTGACAATTTCTTCAGCTGTCAGCGACTGTCTTCTGTCCATGCGCATATCAAGCGCCGTATCATACTGATAAGAAAATCCTCTTTCCAGCGTATCCAACTGATAAGAAGAAACGCCCAGATCCAGTAAAATGCCGTTAACATGACAGATCCCCAGCTCCTGCAGCGCCTGTGCCATATCCCTGTAATTGCTCCTGACCAGTACTACCCGGCCGCCAAACGGTGCGAGTCTCTCCCCCGCCGCCCGGATCGCCGCATCATCCTGATCGATGCCAATCAGCCTGCCTCTGTCTGACAGCCTGTCCGCGATATGGAAACTATGTCCGCCGCCGCCAACCGTCCCGTCTACATAAATTCCATCCGGCTTTATGTTCAGATGTTCAATTGTCTCCTGTAGCATAACAGGCTGGTGTCTGAATTCCATCTGCCTTCCTCTGCATCTCCATACTGCAATACTGTCTTAACAACTTAAATACCAAGTCCCAGGTCTGCCATATGCTCCGCAATGCTGTCCATATCTTCAAAAGAATTTGTACTTTCCCATCTTTCTCTGCTCCAGATCTCAATCCTGCTTCCCACACCGATCAACATTACGTCCTTTGCCAGTGCAGCAAAATCCCGTAGAGAACCCGGCAGTAATATTCTTCCCTGCTTGTCCACCTCCACGCTGGCGGCTCCCGCCAGAAAGAAGCGGACAAACGCTCTTGCATCTTTATTGGTAATCGGCAGTGATTTCAGTTTTTCTTCAAATGCAGCCCACTCATTGTTATCGTACACAAATAAGCACCCGTCCAAACCCTTCGTCACCACGAACTCGTCGCCCAGCGTCTCACGGAATTTGGAAGGTACAATCACTCTGCCTTTTGCATCGATCGTGTGGTTGTATTCTCCCATAAACATACTGTTCACCTGCCAAAAGCGGTCTGCCACAGAAAGCGGTTTGTCTGACTCATGATCCTGAAATGGGATTTTGATACCACTTTAAGCCACTTTACTCCACTTCCCACCACTGTATGTACATTTTAGCCTAGTTTTTTATGGATGACAAGAGGAACTTATGTTTTCTTCTCGACAAACGCATACAGGAACATTTTATGAATATTCAAAATCCGGCTTTGCCGGCCACTGCCAGGCAGCCTGAAAAAAGGATGCCTGGCGGTTAAATTTCCCTTTCAACAAAATCTTTCCTATGAAGTCAAATGGATGCTCCGCATCTGCCTGACCCATAGCCCGTGGGAATAAAAAGCCCCGGCTTTCGCCGGGGCCTTCTCTGAAACCACATCCAGTTTTTTACATGTAAAAAAATTGATCAATTACTTCTGATTCCCTGTTGCGCAAACGCCTATGCCGCCGGTACTGCAGGTACGGCTACAACGGCTACCTGGCACACCGCCGGCAGCGTCACCGCTACTGTGCCGTCAGGAAATACCGCAGGCACCACAATCGTCAGGTTCCCAAATGCATCCAATACAAGCAGCGCGCTGCCTGCCGGAATCGAGCCTGCGGAAAATGCCGTCGTCACCACTGCAGACGGGTCGGCGCCTGCTACGCCATAAGAAAAAGCGTCTGTCACTGCCACGCCGAATGCAGGCGCTACGGATGCAAACGCAGCCGTTATCTCAGACGGCTGCTCCCCAACCGTAACCGTTGCCGCAACACTCTGCCCCGCCGCATTGACAACCGTCTGTGCGGGCTGATACTTCGCCGTCACTGCCGCGCCGACTGCTGTCTGCGCGGAAGCTGCAGAACTGCCGGCCGATTTGGAAGCAGTTGCAGCAGAAGCCGTAGTGCTGGAAGAGCCGCCGGAACTGTGACTCTTTGATTTACTTTTGCTCTTTGAACTGCTCGTGCTGCTGGAACTGCTCGTGCTGCTGGAACTGCTCGTCGCCGTGTTGTTGTTTTTGCTCGGGCTTTCCGCTGCAAGCGCCGTCATCGACATCGACGCGGCCATCACAACTGCCAAAGCAGTCACCAAATATTTTTTCATCATTTATTCCTCCTGTCCTTATTCTGTATGGTTAATGTGGTTTCTCTATATCAACCCCTTAGGGGTTAATAACGCATTCCTGGATGCCGCGTTTGGTCCGCATAAAAATTTCTGCGGCTGACACAGCATCATTTTTCAATCCGCCTCTTCATAAAACGTGTCCAAAATCATCCTGTACAAAGCCTCCTCATCCACATAGAATTCTTCAAATTTTTCTCCCATTACCGTCTCTCCCTCCACTTTCCTGATATCTGTTGCGCCAAAATCAAACCCTGCTGCCAAACCGGCCAGATATGCGGCCTTCCCCATCGTCAGATCGGTTGTCATATATGGCTTTAGCTGCTGAAACAGGGTAATCGGCAGCGCAGGATTCTCCTTAAACTGTTGCTTAGCCTTCATGATAAACGCTCCAATATACTGTTTCTGGCGTTCCAGTCTCCTCTCTGCACTGCCAAACGCTTTTGTATCCCGGCACCGCAAATAGTAAAATGCGCTTTTTCCTTCCAGATGAACGGTCTGCCCTTTGACAAGTGTCCCATCCCACTGCGTCAAATCTTCCAGCACAGTAACATCGACGCCGCCGACAGCATCGTTGACCTTTTCGATTGCGCTCATATTGACGGCGCAGTATCCATGAATCGGCAGACCGTAAAACAAATTGGAAACGGCTTTCTCCATATATTCCGCGCTCTTTTGCGCCCCGTCTCCAAATCCATGCTGCACCGCCAACTGTGTCCGCAGTGTCTCCGTGTATTTTCCCTCCTCGTCATAAAAATCCACATCCGTAATCGTGTTTCTGTCTATGGCGATAATCTGCATCCGGCTGTTGTGGGGATTCAGCACAATAAGAAAAACAGCGTCGGCCGAACCGCCGTCAAAATCTTTTTCTCCCGCCCATTCCCGTACCGTCTCCGATCTCTGATCGATTCCCATGACGAGAAAAGTCATGATATCCTCATTGAAATCGTAAGTCTTTCCGCCGTAGATAATCCTGCCTTCCTTTTCCTCTGGTGCATCTTCTGTCTGCACGATACCGTCCTCCGCTTCTGCAAAAGCCTTTTCCACATAGTCCAGGCCCACGTCCAGCTCCGACGTATGACGGCGTCTTTCCATCTGCGCATGCATTGCGGACGCATCCCCCACCGTACCTTCGCGAAGCTGTTTTCTGCCGCTGTGACGCAGCAGGTATACACCGGCCGCCGCCACAAAAGCCGCCGCGGAAAACAGCAACAAACAATACAAAGCGCCTTTGCGTCGCTTTTTCCTGATCCGCCTATCCTTTCCCATTGTTTTTTGTCCCGCACGCCTTCTTTTGTTTCTCCGCTATGTATACTCTGTCATTCCAAAGAAGTCTCTTTTCTCTGATCTCCTCTTCCTGCAGATAACGATTCACGGCGTACTCTCTCACCCCAAAACCGTATTGTTCTATGTGCGCCGCAACATCCATCCCATATAGTCTGCAGTGGTCTTTCTGCCCATAATACGCAAGGCGTTCTGACGCGCTCAAATTTCTGCCGACCGCAAATGTTTTTCGATCCAAACACACGGGAACTGAAAAAAAGAATCTGCCGCCATCTTTCAGACAGCGGCGGATTTCTCCCATCGCCCGCGCCTCGTCTTCCACATGTTCGAGCACATGATTGGCAATAATATAGTCAAAACGGCTGTCGGGAAACTTCATCGCCGTAAGATCGACGACTCTGTCGGCCTTTCCCGGCATGATATCCCCGGTAATATATTCCGCGCTCCGGTTTTGTCTGATTTTCCTTTCCACACAGTACTCAGGCGCAATATGCAGAATGCGGCGGCGGCCGGTGTATATATCTGTCATCTGCCCGATTACAAAATCAATCCACCGCATCCTGTCGTTCGCACGGCACACCGGACACAAAACCCTCCTGCGCAAACCGCCGCCCGCAATGTCCATAGAATGAAACAATTCCGCTTTTACCCCGAAATTTTTCATATAGGACACCCTGTTTTTACAGGCGCTGCAGACATATGGTTTCGGAAAAAACGGAAACAGCGCCGCCGCTTTTTCCATTTCCCATTTTATTTTTTTGAACGCTTCATACATCCCGTTCCCTTTCCCTGTTCCGGCCTTCCGGCATCGCTGTCGGCAATCCTTTTTATATTTCTGTAAACTTTTTTCGCCGCTTGAAAAACAGCGTCTTCCAGTGGATCAAAGTAACCGGTCACCACATATTCCCTTCTTCTGTCCGCATTAAAATTGCATTTTTCACAGAGACCCGCAAATTTTCCCGCTTCGTGCTCTCTGATGAGCCGCATCCGCTTTTCTCCGCGAAGGATTTCCTGCAGACTGTCTTCCTTCAGATTGCCGAATACAACACTATCGCAAAAATCATGCGCGCAAAGATTGATATCCCCATTGGGGTACAGAAGCACCTTGTTCGTCAGGTACTCGCAGGGATTTCTTTGCTTCCTCTCTATGACGCCCGTATACTCCGTTTTCTCAAACTGATTGTCATACATATAATTCATTCTGTATTTTACGCCGTGCATTTTCCGGAATAAGTTTCGAAACGCCTCTTCCTGTCCCGCGTTTGCGTCAAAGCACAAAAGCCGGATGCTTGTCTGCCCGGCCTTTCCAAACTCCCCGGCGTGATACAGACGGTTAATATTTGCATAGACCCTGTCAAACGCAAGTCCTGTTATCATTTCGTATGTTTTCCGTTCTCCCGCGTTAAAACTGATCTCAAAATAATCGATTCCTTCCGGCACACCGCCCCGGTCCATATCAGCCCCGTTCGTAACCACTCCCGTTTTTATCCCCCGTTTTTTCAGCAGGCGGATTGCTTTCTCACACCATGGCACAAAATGGGGATGCAGATACGCTTCGCCGATGTTATAAAACCAGACTGTTTTTTTATTCGGTATCGCAAGTTCCGCGACCGCACGGATATATTTTTCAAACACGTCCCATTCCAGCTCGCAGTGTTCCGTAATCGTATGATTGAGACAGGTTACGCAGCGCGCGGAGCACCTCGTTGTAAACGACATTTTAAAATCAACGTTTCCTTTGTAAAACAAACCTTCCATATTATGATGTCCTCCTTGTTCTTACGGACTGCGGCACTATGAAGCATTTATGTTTCCCCCTTTTCCGGCAGTCTGTTTCCGCCCCGCCCGGTAACGGCACCTTTTTGCCAGACACAAATAAGCTGCGTAAGAGAACGCAATAACCCCTGACTTTACCGCCAGCAAACCCCATCCGTAAGGAACTCCTGCAAAAAATCTTTCGTATAAAGCGGCCATGCAGGCCATCCATATAAAATCAGGCGCGATCTCCCATAAAAACAGCCGCAGGCTCTTTCCCAACCCTTTTTTTATCATCATCCAATGCGTCAGAAACACATTCAGCGTGTAAGAGAACATGACAAAAAATGAGACGGCCTCCATCCTGCCGTCCGCCATGCCCGTGGCAATGCCTGTTACCGTCAGCGCCGCTCCCACGCAGCCATTGACCAGCAGCAGGCGCGTATTGCCGATGCTCTGATAGACGGCGCCTGTTGATGAGACCATCATCTGCGCCCATATACTGAAACCGAGAATACGCAGACAGCAGACGGCGCCCAGCCAGCGCCTGCCATACAAAAACAGCACAATTTCCCCCGCATTCCACAGGACAAACACGGAAAAAAACGCGCCCGCCGCGGAGAGAAACCGTACCAGCCTTACATACTGTCGGTAGATTTTTTCCCTGTCATTTTGGTATTCGGCCATAAAAGGATGCAGAATAGGCGTAACCACCTGCGACAACCCCTGTACAGGATACATCATGAGCGTATAGCTTTTTTCGTAATATGCCAGCGCCATGCTGCCCAGCCGTTTGCCGATCAGAAGATTATCCAGATTACGGGAAAAATAGTTGACAAAATTAAACGAAAACTGGTAAAAACTGTACCGCCTAATCAGCCGCAGCGGCGCGGTATCCAGCCGCCATACCGTCCGCAGCCCGCTGCCGAAAAGATTCCAGAAAAAACCGACCGCCGCGTAGACAATGCTCTGCACGATCAGAGACTCATATCCGAATCCCCAAGCGGCAAGCGTCAGCGCGCACAGACAACTGACGAGCATGGAAACAGCCGTCCGCAGCCCGGCTTGGAAAAACTGTTTCTTTTTCATCAGAAGCGCGCCCGGTACGGTATTGGCCACATGAAAAAATACGGCCGCCGACAGCCATAAAAATAAGCGGATATAGATCTGATCCGCATACACTACCGACACGGGTATCCCCGCCGCTATCATCAAAATGCTCAGTCCGGCCGCCACATAAAGCGAAGCCGTAAAAATATGATTCAAATCCCGGTTATCCAGCGTCCGGTACTGGATCACTGCCGGGCCGATTCCCGCATCCGCAATCACTTTGAAAAAGTTCAGAAACACGGTTGTCACCGCGACGACCCCATATACCTCCGGCGCTACAATTCTTGCCAGTATGACAGAAAATAGAATCTGCAGCAAAGCGGCGGCATATTTGAGACTTCCGTTGACAAGCACTGCTTTTTTTAAATTCATATGCCCCGTTCCATCATTTCATAAAGAATCCGATAGCGTTTACCGACCGCCTCCCGGGAATTTTTCTCTGCCACGATTTCCTTCAGCCGCCGCTGCTTTTCATTAAAAACAGATCTGCGGTTCTGATATTCGTCATATACCTGACATACTTTCCTGTAAACTGCCGCCAGATGGTTCTCTTCCTTCTCATAATGATAGCCGTACGCCAGCTCCCGCGGGAACTCCCTCATCGTCCCGATCATCGGAGCGATCACGTTCTTCCCTACGCAAAAACTGAGGATGCAGGCGCCTGAGTTCAGCACGGTGCCGATGTTGTAAGGCAGTATCACACAGTCGCATGCACTGATTGCGCTCCATACCTGTCCATCCGGTATATAGCCTGGAAAGAAAAGAATATTGTCCCGCGCCTGGACCTGTTTTTTCAGCGTTTCCACATAGCTTTTCTCTCCGTCCCCCGCTATGACAATCCGCACCGCACGGTCTTTAAGCAGATCCGCCAGATCGATCAGCAGTTCAATATTCTTATACGGTTTGAGAAAACCGAAAAACAAGAGGTTCAAATGCTGATCCGCAGGGATCCGCCATCCGCAGTCCGCCGGAAGCGGCCCGCCTTCCCGGTACGCTCCGATATAATTCGGGTGCGGGATCAGAAAACATTTCCGCACAATCCGCTGCGAAAGTCTTCCCGAAAACAATTGCCGCAGATAACGTCTCGTCTCCGCACAGAGGATAATGATCCGATCCGCCCAGATGCATTCCCAGCGCAGCAAAAACAGAGAAATCTTTTGATTCTCTCTGTCATGACTGCACTTGTTATGCACAGTCACGGCAATCCTGCATTTCCTGCACTGTTTCAGATAGACCAGAAAAACCGCCTTGGCAAAAAATTTCAAATATCCTTTCATCCCCCGGTCACTAATATTTTCATACCAGTTCAGATTGGCCGTCCTGATCTGTCCCTTTTGATAACCGCATCCCCATATCTCTTTGAGCCGTATCGTTTCGTACCCCATGTCCTCCAAAATGGAACGAATCATGGGAATATACTCGTTTCCCTCTGAAAAATTAGGTTGTAAAATCGTGATTTTCCTGTCTTTCTTTTGATCTGGTCTTTTCATTGACTTTCCCCCGCCGCTTCAATTTTATCCACCCGGAAAGTCAGAAGCAGCAGAACCCAGAACCAGACGCTTCCCTGATAAGTCTCCACCGTAAACATCAGCAGAACTACCAGCAGTGTCAGCGGAATCACTCTGCTCCTGCCGTCTTTTGCCAGACGGTCAAACTGAAACACTGTCACAAGTAAAATGACAGACAAAACCGCCAGCGCCAGAAATCCTCCCTGATAACCGATATTCAAAAAATAATTGTGGGCTGTTCCCGCCCAGTCAAACCCAAGTTTTGCCGTTTTTACACCGGTTTCCTCGATTCCGTGTCCCCAAAAAGGCTTCTCACCGATCAGAACGGCCACACGTTCCCACAACACGGCCCTGACCTGCAGGCTGTTTGCCTTTTTCAGCAGATCCGCCGGAAGATAAAATATACGGTAACCGCGCAGACATACGAGAAAAACATGGAGCGCCGCACCCGCCGCCAGACATCTTTTCATAGTAAAGGCGGTGCGCCATTTTTCCATCCTGACGGGAAAAAGGCAAAACAGCCAAAGCGTCATGGCAATCACGGCGGTCGCCGACCGCACAAACAACATAAACCCATACGAACTGCAGATACTGAGCAGCAGCGCCACAGACCTTTTCTTTTCCCAATATACCGCGTATAAATAAGAAACATACATAGCGCTGAGCAATATCAGCGCAGCCGAATTGTCCCTTCCTAAAAACCAGCAGTCCCAGGAATGAAACCGATCCGCATACATCCCGCTGGGAAACAGGCAGAAAGAAATAAAATTAAGGGCGGCATAACCGCACAGAAATACGGACAGCGATTTGATAACCGCGGCCGCGTCCTCTTCCAGCCGCACCGTCAGATACAGCCCCAAAAGCAGCATATACGCATTCTGCACAAACCATTCATGCAGGGAACCGCCGTTTATGACCGTAGACAGAAACAAAACGCCTGCAAACACAAATTGAAGCAGAAAAAAGAGAGGATCCGTCCTCTTTTCCGCCACGCAGATTATAATGTAAACTGCGCAGATTATTTTTAAAATATCCCACATTTGTTCCACTGCAGGCAGACAGTCTGAAACAAAGGCGGGCTCGTTTAATACTGCCAGCAAAAACACCTCAAATAATGGGTTTTTCCGCAGATATTGTATTTTTTCCCTCATAACAATCCACCATTTCAAGTCCGGCGCGCTTTTTTCTCAGCCGTGCCGCATACGGCTGATAAGCGCATACAAATTCCTGTGCCTTTTGATCAGTCTCCCTTTCAGACAATTGACTTTGCTGTCTGTCTCATATTCCAGACGCAGTATTTCTTCATTTTTCCCCGCATATATCCGGTATTCCTCTCTGCACGGATGTTCACAGTTTGCAAACCACGGCCTGTCTACGCTTTTCCCTGCAAAATGAACAATCACCGGCTGCCTGACGGCATCCGCCAGTTCCGCGTCAGAATAAAACCGCTTCATCCCTGTCATCCATTGAATCCGGCGGCGGCTGCAGTCCATCATTTCAGGCAGTACGTTATACCGGGGATGAATCGTCCGTATTCCTTCTGCAATACAGGCGTTGATGACTCTCTGATCTCTGTAAATCCCCTGTGTGATACGCGACTGGTACTGCGCAAATAGAGCGCATACATTGTCCTTTCTCCATTTTGTCAGGTTGACCAGCAAGACCCCCGAATTAAAGTAATTGTCCTCTTCCCGCAGTCCCGCTTCCGCTCTCGCGTCTTTTCTGACTGTGTCCAGCGCCGCTCCCGCATAGCAGCCGGATAGATCCGTTTCCCATAATCCTTGCAGGCTCCCGCAGATCATCGTATCGCAGTCAAGATAAACTGCCTTATCCTCATTTATGATTTCCCCCAGAAGCAGTCTGGCGTATCTGCAGTCTTCCTCTTTTTTCCAAAACCGCAGACGGCTGCAGTATGTTTCCAGATCGACGATGTCGATCTTTCTGTGGTATTTATGAATCAACGCCTTCACCTGCCCAAGACAGGCCGAAGAGAGATCTTTCCCCAGCAGGAAGATGCTGATATGATCTGCATCTTTGTTATTTTCCAAAAGCGAGACGGCAGATACAAAAAACAGCGGAAAATAACGGGAATCGCTGCTATAGACGATATTCATGCCTCTCCCCGCTTTCCGGTCAGATACCTGCGCCTCACTCTCCTGCAGTTCATCATCATCCGGTAGGCCAGATCGTAAAAAGGATTTACTACTTTATATATATCACCGAAACGGATCCCTTTTTTCCGCAGCCTTTCCACCACCGCGGTAAAAAGCCTGCCGCAGACGTCAAAATCCTCCACGGATACCGCGTCAAAGCCCGTCAGCCACTGTAACTGCTTCTCTGTCACATATTCTCCCAAATAAAATTTGCCGTTGCGGAGATTTTTCCATCTGCGCATCGTATAGGTATGCGGATAGCGGCTGCGCACGAAAAAAGCATAGGTTTCAAATTCACTGAAGCCGCTCAGATTCAGATGCTCTTTCCCGACCGCGTTGATAATTTTTTCCCAGAAAAATCTTCCCTTTACCGTTTGATTCTCTTCTATCTCCCGTATCAGCTCCCGCATGACGGCTCCTTCAATTACCATATGTTCCGTTACAAAAGATACGTTTGCTCTCTTGGCGGCGCGCTCCGGGAACAATCGGGAAATCGTCTCAAAGTACTGCCCATCATAAGGCGCCGCCTGCCTGTAATCCATGTAGGGAAGTCCGCCGCCGTCGAAAAACGCCGTCTGTCTGACCGGTATCGTATCGCTGTCCCAGATGAGATAGTATCTGTCCCTGCACCGCAGCGCATATCCCATTTTTAAAAACTGCTGGAAATACCAGCCCGCCCTTCTGCCCGTTCCGCAGATCTCTTTGATCTTTTTTCGGACAGCGCCGATACACAGTCCCGGCAGCATCGTATTTTCATCGATAAAATGAACGTCTGCGTCAATATCGCTGACAGACTTTTCCAGCCGTTTCCCGCCAATCACCACCACATTGCCGTGCGGTATCCGGTCTTTTATCCAGCCAATGTTTTTTTTGAAAATATCCAGCTCTTTCTCATCCAGTAAAATCAAAATGTCCGTCATACCTTCGTCAGCTCCATTCATCCGCGCTTCTCTTCGATACGCCCCAGCGGTTACCATAGGTTCTGTTCTCCACATCACAATAACGGCACATCGGAATCGGCCCTGCCAGCTTTTGTAGAATCTGTTCCTTCGTTTCGCGCCGCAGATCGGCATAATCATCCGCGCTCTGCGGAATGTTTTTTCCAAACGCTGCATTGAACCGCCCGATAAACGCCGCATAGGAACAGGGAAACACCTTCCCCGCCCGCAGCGTAAAACAGTTGCCCGCCATAAAGCAATTGCGATAGCTTTTTTCCCCGTCCTGCCCTCCCTCACAGTCAAGCGGCAGATAATACTGCGTCTTCTGGACAAAGCCGGAACGCCCGTAAAACCGGAAACGCACCCCGCTGCGGTCCGCCGTTTCCTTCATCCGCCGGTAATCAAGCGATAGCGGATATTTGGTAACCTCCATTTCAACCCGCCGTTCTCTGGCCGTCCGCCAGAAATCTTCCCCTTTTCCCGGCAGCAGGATCCCATTGGTAACGATTACAATTTTCTGCGCGGGAAAAATCCTTCTTGCAATTTCCATACATGCACAAATGTCGCTGTGCAGCAAAGGCTCCCCGCCCAAAAGATTAATCCGCCGCAGCCTGTCTCCCAGCACATTGTTAAGCAGCATAAAGTCCTGTTCCAACTGCTGTGGCAAAACCTCGTCTTTCTCTGCAAGAGGCGAGAAGTGTGTGCAGCATTTACAGTTCAGATTGCAGCGCCCGACCAGCTCCACGTCAAGAACCGGAATCGCTGTCAGTCTGGAAACAGGCTTCCTTTTTTTCCACAGACAAAGCGGTCTGCCGATGATATTTTGACAGCACACGGTCACTTTCTTTCTTATCTCATTCAATCAGTTTCTTCAACTCCTTTTCGCACGTCCGCATGGAATGATAGTCACGCACATACCGCTCGGCGTTTTGCGCAATTCTCTTTCTCAACGCGGCGTTTCCATACAACTGCATAACCGCATCCACATACTCACAGTCCTCCGCGCATTCAATCAACTGTTCAAAATTAGATACGTCCAGTCCTTCTGTGCCGTAACGGTTCGTAATGACGGGAACCCCCATCGCCATAGACTCTATGATCTTAATTTTGATGCCCGACCCGTACAAAAGCGGCACAACGACCGCCATGCAGCTCTTGACATAGCTGCGGATATCCTCTACCCGGAATGTAAAGTCCATAAAATCATATTTCTGAAACTGCCCGTAAGTACGCGGAGAGCAGTTCCCGATCACGAGCAGCCGTAACGCGGGATTTTTTGCCAGCAGAGCGGGCATAATGCGCTCCGCCAGATAAAGCAGGCTGTCCTTATTCGCGGAGATATCGATATTGCCGAGATAACCGATCACATTTTCCCGATAGTTTTCCGCCGCCCTTTCTCCGAAATAGTCGGCGTCAACCGCCGTGTGGACGCAGAGAGCCTTTTTTTCCGCATATGCATTGTACTGCACGGCATCGGTCGGCGAACAGAAAAATACCCTGTCAAACTCCTTTGCCTCCGTCCGCTCGTATTTTTTCATCAATCCTGCTTCCATACGCAGCAGTCTTTTCATCATATGCAGTCTTGCCACCATCTCTGTGACCAGCCGGGGAAGTCTTTCTTGCAGCTGCCCCAACGCATTGTCGTCCGCATTTTTTTGTCCTGCCTGCCGCTCATATCTCTTTGACAGCAGATCATCCATATCCAGTATTTTCCTGCATTGCCCTTCATATCTTCCGTGCAGATAAGGCGCCGTCCGTATCATATCGCAGATAATAATATCCGGCTTTATTTCGGCCACGGCCGCGTCCAGCTCCTTCTGCGCTTTCCGGGAATAGACCGCGCATGCCTGCAGCGGCCATTTCCTGCGTATTACGGCCTGCCAGAATGCGTGCCAAACCTGTTCGGTAAATCCTGGCTCTGTCAAAGAATATACTTTTGAAAAATAAGAAGGCTGTTGCTCTTTCAGGCCAAAACAGGCATAAAACACATCGCAGCCAAGCCTAGATGCAAAAACAGAACAGTATTGATTAATTAACACTGTTCTTCCGTCTTTCATCGGCAGCACCGGACGGGTACCGATAAACAATATTTTCCGCTTCATTTCTTCTCCACTATCTCAAGCCCCATGCATACGTCTAATGTCCTGCCAAACATTTCCAGCCGCAGCCAGGCTTTTCTTTTATGACGGTCAACCCGGCGGATGAATCCTTCCATCCCCTGCAAAGGTCCCTCTGTTACCCGTATGGTCTGATTCGCTATCATACCGACAGAAATTTCCACCGTCTCTCCGTTTTTCATCAGCTTTCTAAGCCATGCTTCCTCCTCCGGCGCGACCGGTATAAAATCTTCTCCCGCCCGCAGCAGTTTTGCGTACTGCGGCAGTTTCTTTAAATAAAAAAACACTGTTTCCGCATCGTCCGTCTCAATAAACAGATAACCCGGGAACAGTATCCTGTCCACTTTGATCCGCTCTGTCCCTCTCTTTCTGCTTTCTTTCCTTTTGGGAATAAAGCATCTGCTGTAACTCTCTTGGGGGAGCATTTTTCCAATTTCCGTCCTAGCCGATTCCTCTTTTCCTGTCACCGTCCAGACTACGTACCACATATCTCCTGCAGCCTCCTTCTTTTGGGGTATGCTCCGCCATCCGGTCTTTTCGGCCGGCTATCCATCCCTCGTTTCACTCCCCTATATCATCCGGCCTCCCAAATGCGCCCTGAGCGACAATTCTTTCCGCCAAAGTCTTTACTGCGTGCAGCAGTCTGTTTAATACGCACCGATGCCCATCAGCACTGTGACAACCGTCCTGCACAATATTTTGAAATCCGTCTTTATACAGGCTTCCCGTATATATTTCAAATCCATCTCAATCCATTCATCAAAAGAAACATCGCTCCGTCCGCACACCTGCCAGTAACAGGTTAGTCCCGGTTTCACGAAAAGACGCTGTTTCTGGTAAGCATTGCATTTTTCCGTCTCATAGGTAGGCAGAGGCCTCGGTCCGACGATACTCATCTCTCCTTTTATAATATTGATGAGCTGCGGCAGTTCGTCCACACTTGTCCGTCTGATGAATCTGCCGACCCGGGTCAGACGCGGATCGTTTTTCATCTTGAACGCCGGCCCGTCCAGTTCGTTGCATGCCAGCAGCTTTTCATGCATCTGTTCCGCCCCTACGCACATACTGCGGAACTTATACATACGGAAAGCCCTGCCGCCCACACCGCTCCTCTCCTGTATGAATATGACCGGACCCCCGTCCTCAAGTTTAATTGCCGCCGCCGTCAACGCAAATACCGGCGAAAGTACAATCAGCCCAAGAACAGACGCTGCGATATCAAACCCTCTTTTTAACAGATGAAAAACCTCTTTTTCTTGGTGTCGTTCCAGATGCGTTTCTTCTAAAACAGAACCTGTCAAAAACAACTCTCCGGCTTCCATGCCGGTCTGTATATCCATCCTTTCCCCTCCCTCTTTAGCCAGTGCATCCTTTTTGCTACGTTTTCTAGTTTAGCACATTTATTTCTATTAGTCAAATTATATATTTCTTTTAGAAATAAAATAAACGGGAAGACTTGTTATGATATACATAATACATGGGGGACAGCTATACATAATACTTTTAAGGGGAATTGATCTGCATGAATGAAAACTTGATTGACTTAAAAGAGCTTGGAAAAAGAATTAAAGAACTGCGCCTCTCACTGCACTATACCCAGGAACAGTTTTCCTCCCTGATTTACATATCTACGTCCTATCTCGCGCTTCTCGAGACAGGAAAACGAACCGCAAGCATTGACATCCTCGTCCAAATCGCCCGTGTCTGTCATGTCAGCATGGATTATCTTCTCTTCGGCGATCAGGAGTCTTTGCAGAAGCAGAACGAGCGCCTGTTCCATGACCTCTGTCATAAGTACGGCACACAGGAAATCGCCGCCGCCCTCTCTCTGGCGGAATTTTATCTCGAAAAGCTGGCGGGGCAGCGTGATCTTCCATAAAAATACGGACGCAAGAGATTTCATCTCTTTACGTCCGTATCCTTCCCGCCCGGTTTCCAGCCTGCGTCACCGCACCTTCATTTCACCTTATCTCACAAGATATTTTTGCGGCATATTTCACTACTGCGTTCCCCCATGCTCCTCCTCATGCTCCTCCTCATGCGTTGCAAACCACGCCTCTACTACTTCCCGCAGTTTATCATGGCGGTCTCCCTGTCCGGAAACCTGTCTCCACAGCCTGGTGATAATTCCGACTGCACTTGCAGCATCCGGCATTCTCACCAGCACATTGTTCTCGTCCGCGATGTAAACGCCCTCGCCCAGTTCGTTCAGACCGGAGCCGCGGTATACCTCGCCGCCGCCCGCATCCATAAAAGCCCCTCTGCGGGGTACGATTTGCCCTTCCCCATCTCTCTGCGTCGCGTCTACCTGCTTCAGTCCTACATTGTGGTCAAACGGCGTCAGTATGATCCGTTTGACGCCGCTTACCGTCTGCGGCGTAAACCAAAATGTATGCTGTGTGTGGAGAGAATATACTACCGTCGTTTCCGCATTCTCTCCCAGAGCGGCCATCTTATTTTCCGCATCATCCTCCGCCAGATCAATTACATCATGCACACCGGAACGGGAACCGAACCCCGGGACGGGATCGTACTGAATCAGTTCAAATCTGACAAGATTCTCATACTGCCGGTAATCGCTGCCGTGTATCCAGTGTTTGATCATCTTGGCCCCTTCGCCCGCCGCCACCGCTCCGCGGCTGTGTCCTTTGATAATAATATGAACCGGATGGACATTGCTCTCTCTCTCATCGAAGCGTCTGAAAACAGACGTCAGATATTCCTGCGCGGCAGTCAGCATATACTGCCGCAGATTTTCAATGCTGTAATCCCCGCTGTTGCTTGCCCCGCTTACCGCCAGCGGCCCCGCCATCGTCACACGACGTTTCACCGGGCCCGCCTCCTCATCCCTTCGTTCCTTCGAGCGGATATGCGTTTTACGCGCCAGAGTTCCTCCCAGCTGCGTACCATACTGCGCCTCAAAGTGCCGCCTCTCCTGCGCATCATCCAGCAAATTGCTCCCGCAGCAGGACGAACCTTCCGCAGTCAGCCCCACTTTCCCGCCAAACCCTTTATGCACACACGGAAACTCGCTGTAGCCTGATCCGGCCATATCAAATTCCAGCACGTCTTCCCTTTCCCCCAAAAATTTCGTCCCCCGCGCATGATGGAGCCCGACTTCTACTGCCGCCTGGCGCGCCGCGCTCTGGACTTCGTCTATTCCACGATAAGCAGCCGCCCTCTCTTCTTCCGTAAGCTGAGCTTCTATCTCCGCACGCACATGATGCAGCCGTATTCCCTCTTCTCTTTCCTGCCGGTTCTCTTCAACTGCCGGCAGGTTTACATATCTGTAGCCGTTCTGCTCCCGCAGCGCCAGCGGCGCTTCCTGCGTCTGCAGCCTCTCCCTCTCTATCTGCTCCTGTACCGTTCCCCAATTTTCCACGCCTGATCGATCCTCCCTCTCCTGTATTTTGTCCTATCTATCCTTCTCTCTCACTGCGCTTCCTCCACTGCCTCTCCCGTATACACCCCTCTTCGCACAAGCGGCGGCTGCGCCCCGGGGAAAAAATAAGCGATCAAATCGGCGGCTTCCTTTGTCAGGCATTCTACATGCACAGGCACATCCGGTCCGTATTTCTCCATGGCCGTATGCATGGCAAAGCACAGTAGAGCGTAAATGCTCTGTGCGCCTCCGTCTCCAAAATTTCGCAGCAGCACAGGGATCAGCCGCCCGCCCCCGTCGCGCCGTACGAGAAACAGCGCCGTCACCATCCGGCCGTCCACCCAGGCACAGCTTACGTCATTGTCGTATGCCTCTTTGTCCGTTGCAAGCTCAGGCGGCCTTCCCCCGCACTTTTCTGCCTTTCCCACCACCGTGCGCCAAAGCGCGTCTTCCAGATCGCCCACCCGGCGCACAAAAGCCGTCTGCGGCTTTTGTCCAAAGGAGGGATGCGACGCAAATCTGCAAAGCGCCGCAGTGATCTCATAGCTGTCCGTCAGACCAAATGTCAATCCCCAGCTTTCCAGAAACGCACAGAGCAGATTGTATTCCTCCGGAAACGGCACATCACACCGTACATATCCCACGCCGGCTGCATTCAGTACCCGGTACAGTTCCTCCATCAGCGCATCTGCCATGCCCAGCCTGCGCGACTCCTGCGCCACATAGAGCCAGCGGATTACCGCCGCGGTCACGGGCACGCCCGTACCCGCGTCCTCTACTACTTCAAAAACAAGAACGCCCGCCGCAGTACTGCCTTCACCGTCCTGCCGCAGCGCCCCCAGGCAGTAACGGCCCGGCGTATCCGGCGGATACAGCAGCTCCGGCGGCACGAGATTCTCAAATGCCGCGCTGTTTTCTTTTGTAATTGTTAGAATCATACACTTCTCCTTTTTCATAAAGGCAGACACCGTTTTTCCACAAAAGTCAAAAACGCACTGTCACGCCCTTTTACAGTTCCCTCTGCCGCGGCAGATATTCCACCTCCAGCATCGTGATATCGTCGGACTGCTCCTGCTCCTGGCTGAATCCTCTGATTGATTCCAGCACAGACGCAATGCTTTCCTGTACAGACATGCCACCGCAGCCTGCAAGTGTGCGCAGCAGCCTCGCTTCCCCATAAAGCAGCTCATCGGCATCCATCGCCTCCGTCACACCGTCCGTATATAAAAACAGCCTGTCTCCCGCTTCCAACCGCAGTCTGCCGCCCTTATAACGCATATCCGCAAACCCGGCCAGCACAAAGTCGGGAACAGACAAAATCCATTCCGCCCCGCCATCTTTTCGCAGCAGCAGCGGCGGATTGTGCCCTGCATTGGCATATTCCAGTATTCCTGTTTCCAGATCGAGCGCCCCCATCCAGGCCGTCACGAAAAATCCTTCCTGATTCCCCTCGCACAACTGCCTGTTGACACTCTCAAAGATTTCATTCGGTTTGCCGCCCATTGCCGCCCTGTTTTTCAGAAGCGTTTTGGCGATCACCATAAAAAGCGCGGCCGGCACGCCTTTGCCGGATACGTCTGCAATCAAAAACGCCAGATGTGTGCGGTCTGTCAGAAAAAAATCATAAAAATCGCCGCCCACTTCCCTGGCTGGATGCATCAGGGCATAAATATCGATCTCTGCGCAGTCTGGAAAAGCAGGAAATAGAGAAGGCAGCATATCCGCCTGGATTTGTCTGGCAATCGAAAGCTCCGCGCCAATTCTCTCTTTCTCCGCCGTAACGGACCTGATATCCCGCACATAACGGTTGATTCTCTCGATCATTTCCACAAACTTTTCATAGAGAAGCTCAATTTCATCTCTGCTGCGCAGCGTTTTCTCCGGCGCGCATATGCAGCCTTCCCGATAGGACGTAAAAATGTCTGTGATCTGTTCCACCGGACATATGATACGCCGTTTGACAAGTTCCATCAGACCGGTCAAAATCAGCGCCATGCCGGACAGCATCCCTGCAAGAAACAGAATAAAAAAGCGGGCGGCCGCCTGATCTACCTCTTCCAGATGATAGTCCGCCTCTATCATAGCCTGCAGTTCTCCCTGGCTGTCCAGGATCGGCGCCCAGGCCGATACGGATCTGCCATAGCCTACATCCGCTCCCAGCACAACCTGCCCTGACACCCGCTTCGCTTTCACATCCGGCACCAGATACCGGTATTCTGTCTCCCCATATTGATATACATCGCCCAATTGGCAAACCCCGCCCTTCTCCCCGTCCTGCGCGCCTGCATCTAATATGTAGTAAAAGCAGTCCTCCTGCGGCGCAAAGACATAGAGATACGCCGCGCCGATCTCCTCTCTCACCGCTTCCAGCGCAGACTGCAGTTCCCTGTAATAATCATCTTTTTCCCCTGTTTTTAGATACACGCCGATCCGGTCCCCGTCGATCAGAGCCGCCAGCGCGCTGCACACATCCTGAGCGCCGTCCGCATAAAAGCGGATATACGAGCTGCGTATAAAATAATAACCAAGACCAGCCAGAAGCGCAGACAGCCCCAGCGTTCCCGCCAGAAACTGCGCCGCCAGCCTGCTTCTCAGCCTGCCTCTTCTTTTTTCTCTTTTCTTCACCAGCCAGACATCCTCTCTCCATCCGCGCCGCGCAGATCGATGACTTTGATTTTGGCGCCGCAGCGGCAGTCTTCTCCGCAGACCGGGCAGCGGATGGCGTACCGTTTCAGATCTTTATAAAAATGGGGTATGCACTTTTCATAGAGCGTCAGCCCATACCGGAATAACGCTTTTTCAGCCGGAATGGAACCGTCCGGATACATCCAGAGTTCTGTCAGCGCCAGCCGGTATCCCATACGCAGCATTTCCCGCCGCATCCTCTCAAGCAGCTCCGCCGCAATTCCCCGGCGGCGGAAACCGGGACGGACAACCAGCGCGTCCAATGTATAAATTCTCTGCGGAAACATCCCCGTGATCTCTCCTTCCAGACGCGGATTCGGACAGGTAAAATCCACACCGCCGCGCCCCGAGATGAATCCTGCCGTTTCTCCTTTACAGACCGCCCGAAACCCCGCATAATTTTTGTCGCGCATTCCTTCCAGCACATGTTCCCTGACAGACTGTCCGCCATTTAAATAGGACTCATACAATCCGACAATTTCCTGTGCGTTTTCTTTTGCAATTGGCTCATACTGCAAATCCATGTCCATCCGCTTCCTCCTCTCCCAGTCCCACCATATAGGCATAGGGCTCAAAATCCGCTCTCGTAAACACCTTTCCGGTCTTTACAAATTCATACTTCACTGCCGTCAGATAATGCCTCATGTCCACTGTTTTTCCATCCCCGTCGGCGGCGGCCAGAAACGCTGCGTTCAGGATACAGTTTTTAATATTGCCGCCGACAAATGCAAAGCGCTCCGCCAGAAAACGGATATCCACATCACTGCCAAGCGGCGTACCCTTCGGGATCGTCGTCCGCCAAAGCATTTCCCGCGTATCCGGGTCCGGAAACTGAAATTCCACAATATATTTCATCCTCCTGAAAAATGCCGGGTCAATGTTATGCTTGTAATTGGTCGCCAGCACCGATACGCCGTCATAGGCTTCCACCTCCTGCAGCAGGAGCGCGGTCTTATTGTTATTGGACGACTGATTGCTGCCGCCGTCGTCCGAACGCTTGGCAAACAGCGTATCGCACTCGTCAAAAAACAGCACGACATTACACTTTTTTGCCTCGCGGAAAATCATGGAAATGGATTTTTCCGTCTCGCCGACATATTTGTCGATCACTTTCGATAAATCCACCCGGTATAGTTCCAGATGCAGTTCGTGCGCAATCACCTGCGCGCACATCGATTTTCCGGTGCCCGGCGCACCGAATAAAAGGATCGACAATCCCCTCCCATACGGATACTTTTTTGTATAGTTCCATTCGTCATAGACCTGCCTGCGGAAGTTCATCTGGTCAATGGCATGCTGCAGTGTTTCCCGCTGGCTCTTATTCATGACAATGTCTTCAAACCCGAAATCCGCCCTGATTTTTGTCGCTTTCTGCGTCAGCTCACTGCTCATCTGGTTATAACATCCCTCGAAAAGCAGCGCTCTGGATATCTGCGTCTCATGACGCATCGCCGCATAACTTCTCGCCTGACGAAGCGCAGCCTTGATCTTTCCCGGCGTAAACAGAAATTTTACCGCCATCTCCGACAGCTCCACATCACCCGCAAGCGTATAGGCCTGCGAAAAATACCGCCAGCAGTCTTCCCGCTCCCGGCTGCCCGGCGCAGGCAGTTCCAATTCCGTAAAATCCCGGTCCGTCACACGTTTCAGCGGCAGACGTTCACGACTCATCAGAAAGACTGTGATATCCTCTTCCTGCAGTTTTGACAGCGCAAGATCCATGTATCCGGTATATTTTTCTCTTTCATGTTCCGCAAAGTCCAGTTCCCGCAGACAGCAGCAGGAACGTGTCAGAATACACTCTCTTCTGACCGCCCAAAACGCCTTTTCCACAAAAGCGGCATCATAAGAAAACAATTTTCTGCAGTTCATCGCTATGGCCTGCATTCCCGTTTTTCTGCAGAAATGGCGGATGAAAAACTTCCTCCCGCTGCCTTCGTCTCCATACCAGCTAAATACACGCACCCCTTCCGCATAAGAGATTTCCATCGCCGTAAGCTGGGTCTGATTTGCCATCACAGGCTCCGGCGCCGCGTCTTCTGTCAGCCGGTAAAAAAAGCGGGCATACTTTTGATCAATACGCATAGGGCGCTCTCCAAACAGGAAATCGATGAGCCGCTTGTCCAAAGACAGTACGGTCGAAAAGGGCATGCCGGTATTGACCTGCAGATCCATCAACGGCAAAAGCTGTTCCAGGCAGACCGACATCTGCCCGTACGCGGCAGTGATACAAAACCGTTCTCCAAAATAAAGCCGTGCCGCCGACTCTACCGTAGGCGCGGTCAGGCTGCCGTTTTCATTTACAATCTGAAACACGGCCCCATAGCGGGTCTGTGTGGAAGAAAGCGCCGCACAGGCCAGGGCAAACACCGTAAAACGCCCCAGACCACGCGTCCGGCACAGTTCATAAAACGGCAGTTTTACCGCCTGCGTATCTGTAACGGACAGCCTGCGGTCCACAAAGGCGAGCATTTCTTCCGCCTCCGGCGCCGCCGCGGCGCTCTGGTCTCTTTCCCCTCCCTGGCTGAAACAGCAAAGCAGGCTTCTCAGTTCATCATCCATCCCCGGAAACGCCTCTTTGACATTCTGATCCGCCGCGCCATTTCCTGTTTCCCGGCTTTTTTTATCCCTCCTGTCAAATTCCGCCGCCCTGCGGGTGCACAGATCATAGGCGATCTCAATATCCGGATACATGACATTTTTATATTTTCCCTGCCCCGCATCATATTTTTGCATCAAGCCTTCTATATAATCCGATAGTCTGTAATCCACGCAGGCAAAGATATAATCCATATATTCCGTATAATCCGCAAAAGGCCGCCCGCCCAGCTCTTCGCCGAACCTGCTTCCGATATCCATCCGTCTCTTCCCCCTGTCCGTCTCACTATTTTTGCGCCGGTTCCCCTGTACCGTACCACGAAAACGACAGCCGGAGATGATTGCTCCCGCCACGCCGGTCATATGCGGTATGCTCCGCCAGATTCTTAACGAGAAAAATTCCCAGACCGCCGATTTCCCGTTCCCCGGCGGGAAGCGTGATATCCGGCTCTTTTGCCGACAGCGGGTCATAAGCGGCGCCGGTATCCGAAAATACATAAACGGCGTCATTTTTCCCGATTCTTTCTTCCACCCAAACCAGTCCTTCATCTGCGGGATAGGCATAACTGCATATATTTACGAAAATCTCTTCCGCACAGACACTGATTCTCCCTATCACATCCGCCGGACACTGCGCCTGCTCCAAATCCTGCCGTATTATCTCCAGCAGACTGTCCAGGTTACCCCTTTGTGCGCTTATCTCCATTCTCCGCTCCATAGTTCCTCCCGCTGTCTCCCTCCCACTCCCGCAGTCTGCCTTTTTCCATATAAAGCCGCTGGCACTCTATAGACTGGATGACCCGCAAATCATTTGTAGCAATCAGCACCGTCGTTCCCAGCACCGCATTGATTCTTCTCAAAAGCGCCGTCATCTCCATAGTGCTTTGCGGATCCAGACCGCTGGTCGGTTCGTCTGCCACCAACAGATACGGATTTCCCGCAATTGCTCTGGCTATTTCCGCCTTCTGCCGCTCGCCTGCGGAGAGCTGCTGCGGATAACGCCCGTATTTCTCCTCCATTCCCACCATCCGCAGCGCCGCTGTCACCTGTCTGCGGATATCCCGCTCTCCGCAGCCAATGATCCGCTTCACCAGCGCCACATTTTCATAAACGGTTTTATTGTGCAACAGACTGCCGTTCTGTAATACAAGGCCCAGACCCCGACGGTAAAACGGAATCTCCCGCTGGCTGATGCCGCCAATATCTCTGCCATTGACCCGTATAATTCCCTCATCCGGCCGCAGATCACGCAGCAGCAGCCGTACCAGCGTCGTCTTCCCACAGCCGCTTTGCCCGGTAAGGAGACAGAACCGTCCCGGTTCGATACGAAAACTGATCCGCCGCAATACCGGGACCTTATCTTCAGGATACGTACTTGTAACATTTTCAAAATCCACCATATCCTTATTCCATTTCCAAAATGGAACTAAATCCTGACAGATCCAGCACATTTTTGACCGCCTGCGATACATTGGCCAGACGCATGCTCCCTTTTTTCGACAATGCTGTTTTCTGCCCGATCAGAAGCGCCCGCAGACCTGCGCTCGATAAATAGGAAACATTGAGAAAATCTACTACAATCTTATTTTTCCGCTGAAAAGCAAGCAGTATTTCCTGTAAAAGCCCGGGACTTGTATTGGTATCCACCTTCCCGTCCACGATCAGTCTTATGTACGTTCCGCAATCCGTCACTATCACATTCATCTTCTTTTCCTCCTTTCCCGCCTATTGCAGTATGACAGTCTGATCCAGCGCCTGCTCCCTGTCAAGACAACCCCCGGTTTGCGCGGGAATGACCGCATTCCGGTCCAGATAGCTGTGACTGTCCAGTCTGCCTCTCCTTTCCAGAAAGACAATGCGCAGTCTGCACCGTACCGGCTGAAACTGTGCCAGAAGGTACAGAAGCTGCCGCTTTTTCCGCTCTTCCATGCGTACGGAAAACAGAAGCGTCACATCATAAGGACTGCTGCCGAAAAGCATATCATACACGGCCTGCCCGCCGGCGCTTCCATATGGCCGCATCCTGCTCTTTTCCACAATCACAGGCGTTTCCCCAGCCACGATCCTGCATATGCGGGCGATGCTGTCGCGGGTGCCCTTGCGGCGCAGCAGCCTCCCCGCTTCAGATAAAAGACGGCGCAGTACATTTTCTTCCAGAAAACCGCCCTTTACGTCGATTCCCAGCCACTGCAGATACAGTTCCAGCAGCGCCGGCGGCGCATGATTTCCATCCAGCATCCTCTCTCTGTGCGTGATCTGTTCCTGAAAATCATTGTACACAGAGGAGTAGACGGAGAGATAACGGTGGAAAAAACTGCCCCGTTCTCTGTAGATCTCCGGAAATATCCGCAGGAAATTATCCCCCGGCATCTCCACGGACATATCCCAAAGGCAAACGCTGTCTCCGTCAATTTCCCCCGCAATCCACAAATATCTCCCTTCCAGCCCATACAAAAGCACGTCCGGCTGATTGACAAAGCACATACACGGCATATTCTCCGGATACCCTTTTTCCCCTACTGTCCCGCTCCGTTTTTCTGACAGAAACTGCAATGTCTCCCTGTCATTGCCTGCGGCGGCATGGAGACGGCACACACCGTTCTTTCCCGTCTGCAGAACAAAGCGCAGCCTTCCCCACTGACAGCCCTCCATGCCGCTGTCGAGCAGCGGCAGTATAAAAAAACGCTCTCTCCCGCTGCTGCAGCAGACTATCCTTCCGCCAGCGTCTATTTCCATTCCGCGCAGCAGCGCCTTCTTCCACCTGTTTTCTGTTATCGAAAACCGCATTCCTGACATAATTTCCCCCGCTTTCTACGACGGCTCTCCCGGCGACTGTAAGATCTCAAACTTTATGCTGCCGGGGAAAAGCAGTCCATTGGGAACCGGCCTGATGTCTCTGCCGTCCAGTACAGCGCCTTCCCCGCTTTCAGGAATTATGGCGAGATCTGCGATAGAATCCACACATTCCAAAACTTCCAGACTGCGGAACAGGCGGTGAAACAAAAGCGGCGCGCCGAAACGCTGCGGTCCGTTCCTGTAGTCCAGCTCTCCTGCCGCCGTCTCTTCTATTTTCTCTCTGCATTTCTCATAATGCGGTTTCACATAGACCACTCCGCTGACGGATACCGGTATGTAAAGCGGCGCGCAGACCCGAACCCGTACAGACAAAAGGCGGCGGTTTTCCAGCCGCTGTTCCAGCACGTTTCTGTACACTGCACTGAGCTGCGGAAATTTCTCCGGCAACGCCGGCATTACCGCCACCCATACCTCGCTGCGCTCATCTGCCGTCCACGCGTGTACTTTCCCAATACACAGCCCCGGCGTCATAGCAGCCAGCGTCTCATAATCCGCAGGCAGCGCCGCCGCCCACGGTTTGTCCAGATCACTGGCAAAACGCTTTCGCAGTTGCTTTGTACTCTCCCGCAGCCGCCCGCCCGTACCGGGAACCGGATTGCGGAAAAGAATCCCTTCCATGCCGACTGCCGTAAATACATTGCCTGCCCGTACATTACCCGCCTCTCCCATCGTCACTGCAAAAGAGCCTGCATAAAGTCTGGCTCCGATATAATCTCCCGGATCCGACACAGTGAGTCTGCCTTCCTCCCCATGCAGTACATAGGAAAACACGCCGCAGCCCGATCTACCAGGCTCCAGGAAATCGTAGATCCTGCCGCCGCAGGCTTCCCGTTCCGCGATCACACAAAACCGCTCTGCCGACACATGCCCCATGGGAAGTCTGATCTCCTGACCGTCATATCCATAAATCCGGCCCAGATCATATCGTTTGACCATTTCCTTTGTATAAACAACGATTTTCACTGCATCCGCTTCCATGTCCGGACCATACCCGAAAAGCTGTCCGTCAAATCGAAACGCATCCCGGCCGTCCGTTTCCCTCTCCCTGTGGTAATAACGTCCCGGCTCCGGCTGCCCCGCCCATTCCGTATATCTCCTGTATCCGCGCTCCCCCGGCTCACGGCAGAACACACATACGCCGCCGTCCTCTGACAGCAGACAGCCCGGCGTCACACAGGATGCGCCGCGGAAAGAATATACGGCCGCCATTGTCTCTCTCTGTACGGCGGAAAACAGAAAACCCGTCACATGCCGTAATAACGGCGGCATATCATACCAGCTCTCCTGCAGGACCGCCCGCCACACATATCCGGACAGCTTTCCTTTTTCATAGCGTGCGGGCCGACAGGGCTGTGTCCAGCGCAACGTCCCATCCTGCACAAATCCTCTTGTCGCATCCTGCATTGCAACGGATACAAATCCTGCTTTGGTATAGCATTCCCAGCGCACCTGGCCAAATATCGGCCAATCCGCTTCCGGAAAAGGATTTCTCTTCTCCTGCCCCGCCACAGATATATGCAAAACGGCTTCCTCTCCCGGCATCAGGGGCACATCCATAACAAAATACAGACAGGCGCCCGCCTTCGGTTGTCTGCCAAAGGCATATGCCTGAAAGATAAGTTCCCGCTGCAGCAAAAAACTGTAATCGTGCATCCCTTCTTCGTCCTCAGCGAATATTCCCGTAATACGGCCCGCCGGTATCTTTTGCTGCGTTTCGGTCTCATAGACGATATCCTGCAGCGCAAAAGGCTGGCCTGCCGGTATCAAAAGCGCCTCTCCGTCAGTCTCCGGTTCCAGCAGAAGCCTTGCGCAGCATTCCTTTTGCGGCGCATATCCAAGTAGTTCCAGCAATTTCTCCTTTACTGCATCCGGCATCTCGTCTATCTGCGTCTGCAGCAGCAGATGCACGCCTGTCAGATTTTCCAATATCGTAATGCCGGGGTCGGACGGATTATAATTGGTCCATTCCCTGCAGTATACAGGTATTCTGCCGCGCTGTTCCTCCATCAGTTGTTCATAATTCCTGGCCGGAATCTTTTTTACATTCAGCATACGCTCTCCTGTCTATTCCATATGTATTTTGTGTGTACCGCCCGTTACCAGAATATAAGGATTTCCCGAAAGCAGCGCGGGATCCGTCTCATAAGCGCCCGTCTCATCTGCGCACAACGCTGTGACTGCCATCCGGCGGATCCGCGCGTCATGTTTCTCCATCCCCATGGCCAGCGCAATCTGACTCTGTGTCACGCTGCGCCCGATCTCCCAGCAACCGCTTCCGGCTGGATCCAGATATTCTTCCAATGTCCGGGCTATCGACCTGCGCAGTGTAAATATATCCTCTCTATCCGATGCCTGAAGCCATATCTCCACCGTAATCCGCGCATAGACCGGTTCTACGATTTCCAGTTTCTCCCGCTCCACAGACAGGCTGCAGCGGGAAAGCAGATGTTCCCGCAGCGGCCTTCTAATCTGCAGAAAAGAGCCGCGGCCTTCCCGGTAATCTTCCATAACTATCACAAGTGTGACGATATCCGGCGAGAACGTGCCATCCTTTTTTCTGCCTGTTACAATCTTTGCCTGACTGATCCGATGACAAAAATCAAGCGCCGCACGTTCAAAATCCGCAGCAGATACGAGACGGTTTCCCGTATTGATCAGCGTAGTGCCGCGCCGAAGCGCCTCTTCCACACTCTCCATATCCTCACCGCCATATGCCCGCACAGGATTGTACACACGGTCTATCAACGGTACGTTTCCATACGTCGTATCGATTTCACCGATTCCCACATTTCCCCTGGTTCCACTGCAGCAGCGCACGAGCGCCCTGAATGCAGGTCCAGCCGTATTGCGTGGAATCCGTACATGCACACCGTCCCCAAAGTGAATCCGATTGTTCATACGATCCACCATAAAATGACGGTCTGTCGGGACCGAACCGTCAAAATTTTCCACTTCCTGCCATTTTACATAAAACGCCGAAATATTACCGTGAAAATCATATTCTGCTTTTACCGTCTCCGGATCGGAAAGAAGCATCCGCCTCATCTCACCGTCCGAAAAAATCTCTGTCTCGTTCACCCACACTTCTACGGAGAGAATATTTTCCGCATGGACCGCAAACGACAGATCCGGCGCACTGGCATCCATATAATATTCTTCCTCTTCCAGTGTTTCTATATTGTCCACTTCCACGCCGTTCAACGCAATCCGCCTGATCAGAGGGCCCCTCCCTCCATCCTGCAAAAGCGTCTGCTGTTCTGTCAGATCTGTAATTTTGATCCAGTATGCCGTCTGTCCTTCCAATATCATTTCCGTCAGATCCGGCGGCGGCATAAACAAAAGCAGCCCGCTGTGGCACAGACCGCCTGTCTTGTCCGTCACCTTCAATCTGCAAAAACCGCCACGGGAAGAATAGAAAAACGCCAGCGGCCTCCCCGCACGCTTCCCGGTATCGTCCATACAAAACAATATGCTGACCGGGCCGTCCTTTGGCGCTTTATCAAAACCGAGATACAATGACGTATCCCGGTAGATACTCCGTGAAAACAGAGGGATCGCACCGCCGCCGTACAACGCGGCCGTCAAATCCCGCTCCCGGCTGCCTGCAAAGCCGATCAGCCTGTGCGGCCTCTCACAGATGCCGCCGTAAGAATACGACACGCGCAGACCACATATCCGTGGGCAATGGTGCACCGCCGGCTGCGCGTAGCAGTTATCCGCTCTGAGAATGCGCAGACGCAGGGCGTATCCCAACACACCGCCAGCTTCCTGCCGCCGCCAGTCACCCGGACATTGAAAACAGATCCGGCGCTGCCCGGCTTTTGGGCTCTCAAACAGCCGACGTACCGGCGACTGTACAGGCAGGCTTTTCCATCCGATACCGTTATAATACGCAAGAGAAATCTCATTGGCATAGACATGCGCAGGCGCGCGCCCCACGGCAGCGGCCGGCTTTCTTCTGATTATTTTCAGTTCCTCTTCTTTCTGTGTCCCGGTATCCGGCAGCTGATGAGAGACGAATTCCAGACCAAAGCTGATGCACACCTGTGCGCCTGCTTTTGCGAAATAAGGATGCAGCAGATAGCATTCCGCATACAGAGACAACGCATCGCCAAAGGGCGCGAATTTTTCCGGATCCAGTTCCGCACTGCCATCCCATACCAATTCCGCACAATCCGGTTCCCCTGCCGCGGAAAATCTGATATCTTCCGCAGTCACATCATTCTCCACATCTCCTGACGCTTCCAGCAGCAGTGCCGTATAGGACGCACCCTGCTGCGTTACCTTCCGGCACTTACCCGGACAACGGAATGCAATCCGTTTCCCGTCCTCGCAGCGGATATCCGCCGCCGGCGCAAAGCCCTCTTCCGTATAACACAGCAGACGATATCTGCCCTCACTGATCTCCCTGATGAGATTCCCCGCCCCTTTTATTTCCATGCGGATTTCACTGTCCCCGGCGTCAAACAGATGCGGGTGGTACAAAAGCAGTCCGTTCTTACCATATCCCTCCCCGGTGAAATCAAACAGTCGGAAATCTCTCCCGTCGCACCTCACCGGATTCCCTTTTGACGCACTATCGCTTACATATTCCACCGGACTGAAATTACCGATAACCACAACCACCTTCCCTGTCTCGGCGCAGGTCATAAAACCGCTTACTACCGCAGACTCCGTTATGTACACATCATGCGCGGTCTGAAACACAATATCTTTTGACTCCTGCGGGCCGCCGAGCAGTTTTGTGCCACGGCGCAGCATATGTCCCGCCGCCGCCCCGAATGCCGTCCCGATCTCCACAATACTGTGGGCCGGACGCGCCGGACACAGAGAAATACCGGTCATATTGATCAGTTCCGTATAATACTGCCCAAAAAGAGCGTTGTAGCGTTTTATATTTTCCGCCATTCTCTCCGCATAAAAAAGCGCAATCACCGAGCCGATATCCGGATTCTGTTTATCAAAATGCCATTCCGGCACATAGGCGCGCGCCAGCATCCCGATGCGCTCCTGTATCTCTTCCTGTTCCCTGTCGTCTATCCTATAGGTATCGGGCGGCAGTAATCTCTTCTGTCTCATACGCTCATTCTCCTCCCGTGTTCCCTTCTCCCAGATAGAACGGGAATACCATATTTTCACGGACATTTTCTCCCCGCACCACATAATCGATACTGACAAACAGACAGCCGGGGCTGCTCTCGCCATCCAGCCGGATCTGCACCTGTCCGACCCGCGGTTCAGCGGACAGGATATCCCGCTCCAATTCATGGGCGATGAGACTGCGCATCGTGGCATCCATACGGGAAAACACATAACCGGCGGCATTGCTGCCAAATTCCGGCCGCATATACCGTTCCGTTTTCTGCGTCATGATAATCAGATAGACGCTCTCCTGAACGCTTTCCTTTCCCGATACACAGGCAAACCTGCCTGTCGCAGGGTTTACCTGTGGTGGGAATTTCATCCCTGTTCCCAGAAACACTCTGTCTGCCATTTCCCCACACTCCTACCCCAGTTTCACCGGCGAGCCGCTTACGCTGGCCATACCGCCGCTGGATATCTTCAGTACAGACGACGCTTCCAGCGTCACGTTACTTCCTGAGACTCCCATCCTGCCGTCCGTCCTGACCTTCACTCCGTCGCTGGCCTCTACCTTCAGTTTTCCGCATTTCACACTGACCGTGCCGCTGCTGCCGTTCATCGTGACCTGAATACCTTCCCCGACGCTGATCGCTAATTTATTTTCCGCGTCGATGGTGATAGCCCCCTGCTGCGACTGTATGGAAAGTTTGTTTTTCTCCTCGCAGTCGCCAATCAGAATTTCGTTTTTTTCATTGTCCAGTATGATCTGATGCGCTTTGTCCGGCGTATAAATGGAGATCCGGTCCTGCTTTCCCTCTCCTTGCTTTGCGTCTTCAAACTGAATCGTACTGCCGTTTGCGGTGACAATTTTTTTAAACCGGTTGTTTTCATCCGCCGCGCCTGTCAGGAAAGGGTTGTTGTCCCGCGGTATGGCGCCGATCACATACGGTTTTTCAATATTTCCCTGTTCAAATGCCAAAAGCACCTGATCTCCCACCTCCGGCAGAAAATAGTGTCCCCATTTTTTCCCGCTGGAAGGCATCGCCAGCCGCGCCCATTTCAATTCATTGGCATCCTCATCCCGCACAGGAATCTGCACGCATACGCGTCCCGGCATCTGCGCGTCATAATTTTTCGCCACAATCCCCGGCATAACGCCCAGTATCTTGTTGTCCCCGGTATCCGACTTTACCGCCTGCCGCGCGGCGATTTCATCCATAATGTCATAGAACCCCATCCTGCATCCCCTTTCCGCGATCATCCTGCGCGCCGTCCGACACGCCGTCCAGCTTTACCACATAACTGCCCTCCACAGAGAGCACATGCCTTACCCGCTGCAGATAAAAAGTATTGTCCGCCCCTGTGCCCAGTCCCGCCAGCTCCACAAAACGCCCCGGCGCCAGCTCCGGCATACCGACAAGCTCACACTGCAGACTCCCGTATCTGCAGGCAACGGCGTCCATCAGAAAATCCGCCCGCTCCTGCGCTTCTTCCACGGAAGAAACAGACGCGTCTATACACACTTTCCGGCTACCTTTCAGCAGCGGCCTGGCCTTGTTGCCCTGGGAAAGTTTATTGGTATATTTCCTGTCCGCAGATATCACCTGCGCCTTCGATACATTCACTGCACGGACCGTCACCTTTTCCACCAGTCCGCTCAGATCGCAGGCCACATCGAAGGAACGCATTCCCGTATCCGGCCCGATCCGCATCAGCCTAGAAGGATCTGATTTGGCTCTGCGGAAATACACGTGTCCGCACAGTACAAAAAACTCAAAGTGATTCTTTTTCGCCGCCCTGACGATAAATTCATAATCGCTCTCCGCTACCATCTCCATCGACCGGTCCGCTGCAGCGGCGGCATTTGCGCAGCTGCGCAGCTTGTCCGGCGTATCCGTGATATGGATGCCGCGGATGACATCCATGCTCTGCAGCTTCCTGTAAGCCGTTTTTTCCAATATTTCTTTTACCGCATCCGCATAATACCGTCCGGTAAGCTGCCGGGAATAACCGCCCGCCATCATGATCGCCTTCACATCCATTGCCGTTACACGGATACAGGGCGCCGTCTCCTGTTCGAACACAAAATTGACTCTCGTAACCGTCCCTACAAACACACTCTGCAGCTTCCCGTCATAGCCAAGATAAATTTCAGCCTTGGAACCGAGAAGAATATATTTTTTTACATCGTCAAACAAAAACGCGGCCTTGGCCGTATCGTACACCTGATAGATGCCAAACTCCGCCGTCGACGCCTCATATCCGCTTGTAAGATCGACAAGCAGATCAGAGACGGGAAAACCCTTTTTGGAATCGCCCAAATCCTTCCCATTGATCTCCACCGCCGCGCAAGGATGGCGAAACGACCCATATTTTGTTTTTAAATCCTCAAAATCATATGTTTCCATACGCTTACCTCTGCCGCCAGCCTCTGTCACCTGCCGCTGTCCGGCGGATGGTTCAGATCCGATGAAAGGAGCGCCTGAAATGCTTCCTCCCAGTAATGCGCCCAATAGGTGTCCTTTTTTGTCTCCTGTCTGATGCGCAGCGACACCTTGGAGCGGATCGGATTTCCCAGCCGGTTAAACAGCGTAAACTGCACGGCGGCCTCGGTCAGCTCTCCCCAGAAAAGCATCTTATTCCATACAAAACCCGTCTGCCTTGTCCTGCAGTCCATAATCGCCGCTACAAACAATTCCGAGATATCCTGCACGGAATATTCCCTTTCCCGCCGCGCGGCCAAAGACGCTGCTTTGCCAATCCCTCTCCTCACCAGATTTTCCGCACAAACGCTTGTTGCCGGAAAGGCATTGACCGGGTCCGTATCGTCAAACAGCAACTCCACCCCAAGAGATACCTCTGACGGAGCCTCATACTGCTGGAAGTCAGCAAAAGCGCCTCCCCCGACTCCTTTTTGGCGGATCGCGCCGCCCTGTCCCGTAAGGGAAAGACTGTTCGGGTTATACTGCACCCTGACCGGGATGTAGCCGCTGTCCGAGGCAGTTTCCTGCAGTTTCCGGTCTGCGCCCAATATAGCGGAATAGCCCATTTTGCGGTCCCCGCTCTCTAAAACGCCTCTGTTTAACTTTTTAGCAAGTTGTACCAGACTTTCTCTGCTGCGCCCACCCTGGCTTCTCTTTCTGATCCCTGAAATACGGTTATACTGACTACTGTTCGGATCACACAATAAAACATAGGCCTTCCCCACACTGCCTGTAACGGAAGACGCCAGATTATTGGCAATACTGCTGTCTCCAAATGCCATACCTTCTCCTCTCCTGATGAAACCATACTGAAAGGTTCCATCCTCCCACAGTTTGTCAGACATCTGCTATAGCTGGATGATATTCCCAAGCCTCTCTCTTGTATGACCCGTATCAACTGCGGACAAACCGTCTTTGTCCGTACGCAGCCTGTCCAGAATTGCCGTATAACGACGTTCCCAGTAATCCAGCTTTGCCCCTTCTTCTTCGTACAACACGATCAGATTGATATTGACCTCGCCGCGGACCGGATTACCGGACACATTGAACATCGTATAGTTCCCCTGCACCTGATTCATCATTCCACAGTAGCGCATCGACCCCCACTGGAAGACGGCCATCCGGTGATGCCCGCTCTGCACCGCTCCTAAGAATCCTTCCATCTGCGGCCTGACCGAATATTCTTGTCCCGCCGCCAGCGTAAGCACATTCTGTGCCGTCTGCTCATAATTCACCGTCAGTTTATCCGCCATAAATGCATCGGCATTGTGTGTCTGGTCAAACAGCACCCGGAAGGATACCTGCACAAAGGGCGATATCTCCGTAAAACTCATATTACCGCTCTCGCGCCCGCCCCCTTTCCCTTCTTCCTGCACCCCGTAATCAGCCACCGCATACCGGCCGCCTCCTACCGCGCTGATCTGTATGGAAGAGGGATTAAACTGCAGTGTCACACATTTTTCGTAGACCGGTTTTGCGATGTCCTCACAGACGGCGCTTCCGTAAGAAAGCGCATTTGCCAGCTTCTTCACCATAGCATTCGTAAACTCTTTTCTGACACTCGCCTCTTTCCCCACACTCTTTGTCACACCGGACGGTTTCATATCCGGAAACAGCAGCGCTGCTTTCGTTACTCTCCCTGTGACCCCTGACAGGGTATCGTTTACTGTGCCGCTCAAATCGGAACCAATGTTCCTCGCGGTATTCATCAAACCTTGTATGGACGGCATATGTCTTCCTCCTTTTTACCTGATTGATAAAGGTAACCTCTGCTCAGATGCCTCTGCGCCTTCTCTCGGCTTCCAGCCGTTTCTCAATCTTTGCATAGATCTGTTCGGAAAGACTGCCGATCTGCTGCCGCACGCGCCGGGAGACCAGCGTTTCCAGCTCCCGCATCTGCTGCGGTTTCCATTCCTTCACAGGACCTGCCACCGCTTCCTGACGGGTCTGCAGCGTTTTCACCGTCTCCCGCAGATGGTTTGTTTCTCCGTCAATGCGCCTGCTGTCATGCTGCAGCCGTTCCAACAGCTCCTGGCTGATATCGCTTCCGAAGCGCCTGTGCACAAGCTGCAGACTGCGCGTATCCGTTTCCTTCCTTCTCTGTACGCGTTCCACATCTTCGCGTTCTCCTCCTCCCACCCTCCTGCCTGGCATCTCTCTGTCATACGGAACGCTCTGGCTGGATGATCTGCTTTTTTGCAAATATGCCTTGTGCCTCTCGCTCTCGTTTTGCCTGATATCATGAAGAAGCTCCCGCCTCGCCGCTTCCCCTGTCAGAACATGCGTATCCCGGCTCCCCGGCGCCTTCCCGTATCCCCCGGCAGCCTCCAAAATCGCTATTGTTTCCCGGCACAATAGCTTTTCCGGCCATTCCTTCTCCTGAGCAGTCCACCGCTGTCTCTCCTTTTCCGGCGCGATGTATCCATGCGCCGCTTCTTCCCGCTGCAGCATCACTGCAGCCACATCCTTTTGCAAGCTGCCGCCTTCCATCCGCTTTCCTACGGTTTTCTCCTGCCGGAGCCTGATCTGCCGCAGTGTCTGCATCGCTCTCATATTCTTCTGATTGATTGCATCAAGCTGCCGCTTTAAATCCGTCTCCTGCCATATCTGTACATCCTGTATCCCCTTCTGCCACCGCATCACTGTCTCTGTCATACGCCAGGCATCGTATCCTGCATACACACTGTCCGAACGCCCGCCTTCCGGTTCTGCAAAAGATGCGCGGCGCACCGTCCCGCCATATCCTCTCCGCTGCGCAACCAGCCACTTCGTCATAACCCTGTCATTGTGCCAAAGCTGCCGCAGCGTCCGCAGTACGCCTTTCGTCCGCAGCACTCCCGAAAACCGCACGTTCTTCTGCATCGTCTGCCAATGGAATGCCCTGTCCGACAAAAGCCGCCTACAGTGTTTGTCCGTGATCCGCCCGCGCTTCTCTTCGGACTGTATCTGGCTGCAGCGGTACAAAATCTGCATCTCCAGGCGCAGAGAGTCACGGATATCCGGCTCCTTCCTGTAAAATCCGCTGTCTGCCAGACGATACGGCCGCCTGCGTCGGTCCGCATTTTCCAGTCTGCTGCGCAGCAGAATACGACGCGGCTCATCACGCCGCTTCGGCAGGATACCCGGCGGACAGTTTATACACAACACTGCTGCCATATCCCGCAGCCGCTGCACAGCCGCCGCATTGCCGCCGCCCGACGGCTGTTGGTAAAAATTGTCCCGGCAATCATGCAACATCCTGATACCGCGCACATCCATCAGCCGCCTGGTCCCAATCCATCCGATGCCTCTATGCAAAACCGAATTGCGCTTATCCGGCCGGGATAAACCATATGACACAAAACTCTGCCTTACGAAAGCGCACACTGCGGCGGCGCGTCTGCAATACCGCTTCACCTGTGCGGCCTGCAGCAAAAATACCGGCGCATAGATCTCTCTTTTCCACAGCCATTCCCGGCGTGCCTGCAATGTTTTATAGAGCCACAGCGATTGCCTTCCTGGTACACTATTTTTCGTTTTGCCCGCTCCGACGGCTGTTTTCCGCCCGCTTTCCGAACAGGCCTGCAGCATCCGTTCTGATGGATACGCTTCCTGCAGGAAGGCTGCATTTTGAATTTCCTGCCGCGGGCTGCAAAGAGAAAAATGCGGCGTTGTACCATATACACCGGCAAACCGGCGTTGTGCCGGCTGCCGTGTCCCTTTCTCCGCTGCAAAGATACCACCGCTAACTGACAGCGCGGCCCGGCTTTGTATGGCGCATCCGGTCCGCACATTAACCGCATACTTTTGCATCCTGCTTTGCAGAACAATCCCCTTGTTTTCTATGCGCTCCTGCAGGCAGACTAGAGCGAAAGCCTGCCGCAAATGCAGCATTTCCACCGGCGACGCTCTTTTGCTCCTGCGCCGGTATTTTCTCCTGATGGATTGTGCAAAATGATCTCTTCCTCCCGCCGCAAATCTCTTTTGCGTGCAAAACATTGCCGTCCGCATGGCCCGCCTCCTCCCCGCTTCACGCCGTCTCTCATATATTGCGTGAAGAATCCAGCACAGCCCCCGGTATATCCATGCATACCATTTCCCGGAAGGCCAGTGTGGTAGTCTCCACTAACAGAGCGCTTGTCTCCGCATGCAATTCCCCATACTCTTTCGCCGTGACGACACAACCGGTAAATGTATAAGTCCTGCCCGGCTTAAAAGCGCCATAATGTCCCCAATTGACAAACAGAATGACCGGCAGCACAAATTCCGTTCCCAATGCCAGCGGATCCACATAATCAACTCCCACATACCGCTCCACCTGAAAGGTAAACGGTTTGGATACCGGTTTGCGCATCATATGTACATAATCGTTGACGCCGCCTTCCTGCACGTACTCAAATTCATTTTCCCGCCGCAGACCTTTTACCGCCCGGCAGGGCAGGTCAATTACGCCCTCTATACGCAGCATAAACGCAAACCCGCCAAGCGGATGCAGCCCTCCGTTTGTAAGCAAACCGATCTCATTTCCTGCAGCGCTCATTTCCCGACTCCTCCTATCTCCTGTAATCTCTGTCCGGTCTCATATCCAGGATGCTTTTTTCTCTCTCACTTTGCGTATCGTTCAGATGTTTGTGAATTTCTGATATTTCCATGCACCATCTCCGGCGGCTTCTGTGATCCAGGCGCAGCACATCGCCGCTCGCCCAGTGAAAGTAATATGCGAGAAACGCCATTTCCCGGTACAAGACTTCTTCCGGATAGAGTGTCAGTCCTCTGCCGTAAAATTTACGGGAACCATCATCCTTTCCCCACAGCTGCTGCACACGACCGCTATCTCCGGCGGCTCCACATCATTGATTTTTTGGTACATATCCTGCAGAAATGCCAGATCGGCGGTAAAAAACCCTTCTATGATTCCCGGCGTTATCATAGAAACGCCTTCCAGCTCCGTAATCACCTTTCCTAAAACGGCAATGCTCAAATAGGAAGGATTGCTGACCACTCTCGGATCCCGTGCGGCGCTGATTTCATCCCCTGCAGTGGCCAGCCGCATCTTTCCTCTCTTATGTATCTCTCCGTTTGTATCCATATACCCTTTTGGAAGGGTAAAATCATAAATCGTTTCCATCTTCTTTCCTCTCCTCTGCTACTGCGCTTTGTATCCTTTGCAACAATGTAAATCTTCCTATTATAATGTAATCTAATTTGGAATAATCAGCTCCTCATATGCCAGCTCCACACTCTCGATTGCTACTTCGCTCTGCAGTGCGTTCAGATCGGGGGCATTGTATTTTACGACCCATGCGTTTTTCAACTGCCAGATAATCTTGCCCTCTACTTTCTCCACATTCTTTTTCGGGGCTTTTTCATTGATATCAATCATCTCAATCTGCACCGTATAGCGCGGCAGCTTCTCCCTGACTTCACTGACGCACTCCTGTATCCACTTCTTAAATCCATTGTTCAGCGTATAGCCCAGCTTCAGCGTTACATTCCCATGTTTTACCAGCCCCGGTATTTTGACCGGCGCCAGACTACAGGCATTGCCCTGCCGGAACTCAATCACATCCACCGTAGCCTCTATGCCTGTCACCTCGCTAAACGCCGCCGTCCCGTTTATCTTGTCCACATACACAAGAAAATTCATTTTGGTAAGCGGATAACTAAGGTCGCTGCCGTTATTGTATGCTGTCTCTGCCATTGTATAAAATCTCCTTTTCTTTTCCCTGACCGCCTTATACCGCTGCGGATGCCTCCGACGTATGCTGTGTCACACGGAAAACGACAAATTCCGCAGGACGGGAAGGCGCAATGCCGATATTGCAGATCAGGCGGCCGTTCATAATGTCATCTCTGCTCATTGTAGAGGAACCGATCTCAATAAAATATGCCTCGGAAGCGGACGCACCGGCAAGCATACCGGTCCGCCACAGGTTATCCAGAAACCCACTGACCGTAATTCTTACCCGCTGCCATAAAGCCGCGTCATTGGGTTCAAACACCACCCAGCTCGTATTCGCTCTGATGCTCTCTTCCACGAAGATAAAGAGCCGTCTCACATTGACATACTTAAAATTGCCCGCACTCCCTGCCGTTCTCGCGCCCCAGATACGGATACCCTGTCCCGGAATCGCCCGAATCAGATTAATGCCTGCGGGATTTAATACATCCTGCTCCGCCCGCGTATAATTTACCTGCAGTCCCGTGCAAAACACCGTCTCGTTGGCAGGCGCCTTGTGCACACCCCGGTTGGCATCCGTTCTGGAATAAACGCCCATGACCGCACCCGACGGCGGGATAAACTCCGGCTGATTGGAGGAGCGGTCAAACACCTGAATCCACGGATGATACATAGCGGCATAACTGCTGTCCACCATTTCTCTGTATGCAAGCAGGTCCTTTGCCCTGCGCATCCTCTGCGGCATATCAATGACCGCAAAACGGTCTTTCAGGTTTTCACACTGTCCGACAAGGGAAACGACCACCTCCGGTATGGTAATACCCGGAACTGCCATCAGGCTTACATTGCTGATCTCCTCAAACGACAACAGCCCCGTCCTTTTGCCCGGTCCATTATCTTCTCCGAGAAAAGTGCCTGCCGTTACTTTCTCCAACACACCGTCCTTTCCGCCTTCCAGCAGAAACATACCGCCCGTACTTCCTTCTCCAAGAATGGCGGCCGCCGGGCTGCCTATGTTTTCCAACGGCTCTGCAGCCACCCTGACGAACCCGCTGTCAGCCAGACGGTAACCGATATAATTAGGACTGGCGCTGTTCAGGCTCACATCTCTGTAACTTTCCGCCTCATCCCCATAACGCACACTCACATCCATCTCCGCCAAAGCGATACATGTCGACGGGATCAGCGCCGTATCCACTACTTCTTTTACAAATGATTGTTCAAACACAACGCTGTTGTCGATGATGCTCTTGATCCGGTTGTATTCCTCCCCCGCCGCTACAGTATCGCCTTCGCGGAATCCTTCCACCGATTTGGCGATATAACTGTCGCCATTCTTTCCCACCAGCTGCATTTTACGCCTGGTAACCATATTTACCGTAACCTGTATCCTGTTTCCCCATTTTCCTTCGCTTGCTGCTTCTATCGACAGGATGCCTGCTTTCACTGACGCTGTCTCTGCGCCTGGCGGCAGTACTCTGGCGACATAACAACTCGATCCACCGTTGGCAAAAAACTGTTCTACACAAGGTGCCAGATAGCGGTATTCCCCATAGGAAAATGCGCTGAGAGGCTCTCCAAACTCTTTTACAAAATTGCGGTAGCTGGTAATATGGACCGGCTGTCCTGCCGTCTGTCCCTTTTCCGCCAAACCGATAAATCCGGCGGTGGAAGTTCCCACACCTTCTATCGACCGGGGAGAATGATCGTATTCCTCCACATATACCCCGGGTGAAAAATATTGTGCCATAGCGTAGCTCCTTTCTTTCCTTTGCCGCTGTTTCTTCCAGAGAAACACTTACACCAGTGTTTCCCGTTGTATCCTTTCAGATAATCATATTGCTCTGTCCTGTCTCAACAATCTGTATCGTCCCAAGTCCCAGACTGCATAAAAGCGTGGATTCGCCTGTCAGGCACGGCGCTCCTGCGGCCATAACCGTGAGTTTGGCGCCGCTCCACACGCCCGCCGGAACCATCGTACACGGCTGCGGCGTCAGCACACCAAGCGCCGCCGCCGTAGCCGCCGCAACCGCAGGATTGGTAAGCGATGTACACATCCCGAAAGCAGCCAGGTTCACGCCCGGCTGCATGTCCTTTACCGTCGCCACCGGTTTCCCTGACGCAAGACAGACAGTCTGCGACGTCACCTGCAGCACACACGGTGCGGTGCCAAAGGAACATCTGCATGTTGCTCCTGCCACTGCAAAAACAGCCATCTCATTCTAACCTCCCGTCTTCCGGATGCCGCAGATCCACTTTCCGAAATCTGGTTTCCCCATTTACCGTATAACGAACCAGATATTGCGCCTGCTCCTCACTCTGGCGCACGCGCAGAAGATACTGTCCGCCTGCATCCGTCGTCCCTCTTATTATCCGTGTCACCTTTTCCTGCGGCCCGCACGGCGCCGACAACGGCCGTTTTAATCTCACCGCCAGCGCATCGATCCTCCTGTCAATCCGGATCTCCTCAAATTCCGCCTTTTCCTCATGAAGCAGCGCATAAGAACACTCTTCCAGTCTCTTCGATGAGAAAAAATGCAGCGTCCGCCTTTCCTCCTGGTATCTCAGCACCACTGCGCACGATTCATGCAGCGGCGCGGCGTCAAGATGCTCTATACCAGGCATACATCCCTCCAGCGTGATCAGATCCGTATAACCATACGGCTTTCTCTCCGGAATCAAAGCAATCTCTACCTGCGGATACGCAGGGTCCAAAACATTGTAATCAATCCATGCACTGACAGGCAGGAATCCCTGTATCTGCACATCCAGCAACATATTTGTCCTGCCCCGGTTCAAAAGTATATAAATCCCGGCCTCTTTCCAAATCAGCAAAATCGCGCTTCCATTTACAAGGAAGCGGGCCGCTCCCATGTCCGGCGGATCTCCTGTCGTGGTATCCGTCAGACGGACCACAAGGTCGAGCTTATGTTCGATCTGCGCCACTTGGATCAAGACCCCCTTTCCATCAGGTCAACTGCTATAGAGGCCTGCGTAACGCGGGGCGGCTCTGCTACGGCGCTGCTGGAGAGAAAGACAGGCGCTGCTTTATAAAACAAACTGATTTCATACGGTTTATTGATCGCCTGCCATACCCTTACCTTTTCTTCCAGCGCCATCCGCGCCTGTGACAGTACGATGGCCGGTTCCTCCTCATTCAGCCAGGGCTGCAGCTGCCTGGGAAATACCGAACTGTTATCATCGGCAATCTGGGCGATTCTGCCTACAATTTTCTGGACATCCGGCGCTTTCAGCCCCATCTGGGAAGACGCGTTGATAAACACCATATAATACAGGCTATACGGGTTTGGCGCTTTGGCGGTCTGCGTCCTGCCCTGCCGTACCATAAGCGGTCTGGCGATCTGCGTCTCCTGCTTAATTTCATACAGATACAGGCCCACGAGATAATCGACATCCTGTGCAGTAGGAGATGATATCTCAATATGATTCGGCGAGGGAATCGGTTCGGGACACATCTTCTCCCGCAGCAGCCGTACAATATAAGCGCTGACATCCGCTATAATCGTATAATCCGCCATATCTATCCCCCTCCTTCCGCCAACAATTCACAAATCTCTTCCATCCGCTTTGCAATTTCCCCGTTCAGCGCGATTCCATATGCCGAATCTTCGATATACAAACCGTCCACACCAAACAGTTCTCTCGTATCCGCCGCCTGCAGATAGGGCGCGCCCATCTGCTGTAAAAGCCCGCACAGCTCCCCGGATGCCTCTCCTGTCATCTCATAACTGCGTTTGGCAACTGTGAACGTATAATAAGAAATGTTTTTTTTCAGCGTCGCCCGTGCTTCTCCCGCCTCAAAGATATAGCGGTAACCGGCTGCCGTGCCCACGACAGGCAGCGGTACATAAACTTCTGCTGCAGCCGTATACTTTCTGTATACATACGGATTCCCTTCTTCCGCCAGTTTCGCCGCATAATATGCGGCCAGTTTCCCAAATTCCGGATTCCCCGTTTCCGCTCCAAGACGCTGCAGCGCCGCCACCACGGCCGCCTGGTCTGTATCGCTGCTTTTCTCCGGGCTTTCGCCAAGTATTTGTTCCAGAAGCGCTGTCAGCTCATCCCGTGTCAAAATCCCTGACCGCCCGGCGGCGCTGATCTGTGCCTTAGCGGCGTCTATCCTGTCAGACAGTTCCTTTGCCGCCGCAGCGTCCAGGGAAACGGCGCTTTGCAGCGACTCCCTGACCCGCCCCAAGGCTGCCTGCGCCGCATCCGGGTCCAGCGCGCCCACTGCAGCCAGCGCATTCATAGAATTGTCGGTTTCGCCTGTTTCATAACCGCCCTCCGTCACGGATAAGGCGATTTTATCAGCCAGCGCATTTATTACGGATGCCGCGCTGCCTTCGCCAAGCGCGGCCATCGCTCTGGCTTTTTCCGCCTGACTGCTGTTTTGCGAACCAAGCACAATGGTCAGTTCTTCCGTCAGACGGTCAATATCGCGCTGTTTCGCGGCTTCCTCCGCAGCCAGGCGCTTTTCCTGCGCCAGGTCATTACGGTCCAGAGCTTCTCTCCTTTTCCGGGACAATTCTTCTTTTTCTTTTTTCAATGTGTCCATCTGCGAGCTGCCCGCATCGTTTCTGACAAGCTCCGCCAGCTCACTCTGCAGCCACGCAAGGTGGGCTGCCGTTGTCTCTCTCATGTAAGGCGCCGCCGCATCATCCGGGATAAACGCTTCCAAGTCTGCCACACCGTCAATCAATTGCAGCGTATATGCCTGCGCTTCCTTATTTTCCATACGTACAAACGCAGCCGCCAGCATCGTCTGGTATTCTGTTCTGGCAGCGTCTGTCTCCGTCTTCCGCGTTTGCAGATGTCTCGTCAGCGCAGCCGCCGCCACGCCATCTGATACCGCCTGGCGGTATGCGCCGCCTGCGCCCAGAGAAAGCTTCTCTTTGTATACTGCGCCGCTGCTGCCGATCAGATCGGAATGCAGAAGATCCAGTTCTCTGTCCTGATCCGCCACACGGCCGCTGATAATGTGCTCCAGGCTGCACAGATTTTCCACTGCTGCGTCGCACCCTGCGGTATCTCCATTTTGACTTTTTTCGATCAGCGCTCTGCTATAACGGTATCTGCTTCGTCCAGCCACATTGCTGCCCTGGCTGAGCCGCTTTGCCGTATAAGTCAGTATACTGTCCTCCACATTTTGTTTGGCTTCTCCGACTGCCGCCACCACATCCGGGTTGACTGCAAACGCAGCCGCCGTATCCTCCTGTTCCTTGTCCTCCTTCTCCCGCGGCTGCGCCGTAAGGCCGCTGGCATCTTCCAGAAGCACGTCAAGCCAGCCGTCCAGTATCGTCAACGACTCCACCCGCCGCTCGGCATCGATCCCCTGCGCCACAGTATTGGCAGCCTCTGCCCATGCGCCTGGTTTATCTCTCTGCGCAAGTCCTTCTATATAGGCCTGCAGACTCTTCAGCTGTCCGTCGCACTGCCCGGTTTTATCATTTTGCACGGGCTTTTGGAAAAACTGTGTCAACAGTTTTTTGTAAATCTCGTCATCCTCCGTCGGAGATGCTTTCTCTTCCAACAATTGACGCTGAATCCGCAGCGGCTCCAACTCCTGCATCGTTTCCAGTTGATAGGGATCGTTAATGTCAAAAACACCGACCTTATCCCCTGTCCGCAAATCCGTCGTAATTCCGTCCGCATTCGTCTTATGCGTAAACTCCAAAGATTCAATCACCGTTTTGTTAACCGGATTGCCCTGTGAAGTAATCTCCAGAATTGAGGATGCTTCCGTCACCTCAAACCAGCTTCCGTCGGCCAGCTCCGATTTGTAGTACACCTGATACTGTCCGAACTCCCCAGCCGACTGCAGTGCGGTTTCATACAGTTCATCCGTAAGCCCGTTGATCTGAATCAGATGGGAACCAATGACCAGCGTGGCCTTTTCAATGCTGTCGTCACTGACATGCACCGAACGCACCTGCCCGCTCTTTGTATTCTCTATGGCCAAAGCCGATCTCCCTGTCCATACCGACAGCAGCGTTATGCATACCGCCACGGCCAGTCTTTTTCTTTTGTTTCCATATATCCCTTTTTTCACTGGTTACCGTTCCCTTCCGTCACTGCAGCGCCCGGTGGATTGTCTGCTCGTCTGTATGAAACATCCCTTCATACAAAAATGTGTTCTCTTTGTCATAGAAGCAGACGATCAGCTCTTCCAAACTGTTTTCTGCGATTGCCAGATAGCGGAAACCCTCGCGAATATCCCTTTTTTCCTCACTGACCAGATATTCCCCTGTTTTTGTTTTTATATTATAAAAAGCGATTTCTTCCGCCGCTTGCGGATGGATCGTCACTACAACCATTCCCGCATTTAAAGTTTCCGCCGTATAGGCAGCCACCAGCGTATCTTCTTTTGTTTCTATCCGGTAATCGGCTGCTACGGTAAGTCTGCCGGAGTAAACCGCCGGATCGAACGGGCAGTCGTCAAGAAACGTATCGCCGTCATAAAGTCTCACAAACGCGCTGTCTGCCCGCTCGATATCCAGCGCCAGGTGGAGAACAGGACTTTCACACGCCGTACGCCCTCCTACCATAACGCCCTCCACCCACAGCTCATAGCTGCTGATCGTTACGCCGAAATCCTCCGGAACGGATAATCCAAACTCAAACAAATTCCCTGAGACAAGCGGGTGGATATAATAATAGACCCCCTCGCCCTCATCCTTTACCACATAACTCTCTCCGCCCGCAGCCGCCGTCATGGAAACGGCCGCGCCGCTTAAATACCGGCTGACTGCGCCGCAGGTAAGTCTGTCAAAACTGCAGAGCTGTTCGTTGTAAGAGGCTGTCGTCTCTAACCGGTCCATCTGCAGCGCTTCATACGCTTCCTCCACATCCTGATATTCCGCAAAGGACATCTCGCCGATACGGTTCAGCGCCGCGGCCACAGCAAGCTCTTCCCGCTTGCGTTCGATTTCCTTCTGCAGTGACTGGCAGGCATTTTTCAGGGAAATGTAGTTTTCATAATACTCTTTTACCTGCGCCGTCAGCTGCCTTTTCGCCATCTGCTCCTCCTCGTACAGATTCTGGTATTCCAGCGCGGCCTCATACAGGGCGTATGGTTCATCCTCCACATAGCGGATTCCGTCCACAGCCCCTTTGATCCATTCTTTCGGAATCTTTATAAACAGAATACGGAAATGCCCCTGCCAGGGTCTGTCCACGCGATCCAGCAGTTCATTATAACGCAGCTTAAACGCCGCTGCGTCCAGCCTTCCGCCGCCTTTCGCCTGATTGATAAAACTGCTGATCAGATCCATGTCGTCCCCATAATGGCTGCGCATCAAATCATAGTTCACATTCAAGGCAAGGAGGGCGTTGGCAGTATCTGTCTTTGCCTTGTAAAAGGAATCATCATGTTCCACCGTATAAGTAATCAGTTCTTCCAGATCATCCCTCCCCAGCGCCGCATCCTGAAATGGATTGGCAAAAGAATACAAGGCAGTTAACTCCATTCCTATCATCTCCGAAAGTTTCTCCCGCTCCGCCTCCATTTTTCTCTGATCCGCCGCAAGCGCATCCGCAAGCGTTTCCAGTTTCTTTTCCATCGCTTCGACATCTGCTTTGTCTGCCTGTCCCAGAAGCATTTTGGCCCGGCTTTTCGATAAGGTGTTTTGGCAGTTTCCGATCTGTTCCCGCAGGAAGCGTATCCGTTCCTGAAGCGTATAAAGGCCGATAAAAGACAGGCCCGCCTTTTCATAAACCGCATATACGCAGTCGCCCAGCTCGTGCTGTAATTTGTCGATCTGCGACTGCAGTTCCAGCGGCTTATATACATACTCCGACTGGTCTGACAAATCCGGCTTTTCCGGCAGTTTGAACGACAAAAGCGGGGACCAGCGCAGGGTACGCTGATTGCGCTCTTTTAATTTCAGGGATTTGACGGCCTGGTCATACTGTGCCTTTGCCAAAGTGATTTTATTGCAAAGCAGCGTATATTCGCTGCTGTTGGCAAGCGCCATTGATTTTACAGCGGACAGGGTGAGCGTCCTGCCTGCTGCCAAAACCCGGCCCGGCGCAGCGCATAAAACAGAAAAGCATATAAGGAACAATAAAAATTGGCGACGGATTTTTCTTCTCGTTTCCTGCATTTTCTTTTCTCCTTCCCGGTTTTTACTCGATCAGATACAGAAAGAAATCTCCTTTTGCGTCTTCCGATACAAACGTATAGATAAGCCCGTCTCTGTCAAATACTGTGAGATACACAAGCGCATTCCTGTCATATCTTTCCACACGGTATAGTTCCTCGTAAAGAAGCTCTGCCGCAAGTCCCGGCACAATACCAATTTCTTTTCCCTTTTTCTGCAGCCGCTGCGCCTCTACTGCTTCAGCAAATGTCAGATGGCTGTTTCCTGCAAATGCCGGCTCTCCCCATGCTTTTTTCAATCCTTCCAGATCCGTAATGGTTTCCCTGCCGCTGACGATAGAATCTTTTTCCACATAGACTGTCTCCGTCACCGTTTCGCCGCGCAGACTATCCTCTGTGGAAGCCGCCAGACAGGCCGCGCCGATATCCGGCAGTACTGTCAGAAACTGGCCGTCGTACTGATACAAGATCCGCTCCCCTTTATACAGGTCAGCCGTTTCCGTCGGCGTTTTCCCCAGAAGCTGTGCATATACCGGTTCATCGCGGTGGAATGTGCCCGCAAATATCTCTTTTTCACTCTCGTCAAACAAAAGACCGGTTCCCTCCCGCATCCCTTTCACGAATTCCCCTTCATAGAGCTTACTTCCGCTCTCCCGATACAGCTTTCCGGTTCCCTGAAACAGATTCTCCTGAAACGTGCCTTCATATTGGACTCCTCCCGTGTCATAATACAGGGTCCCTTCTCCCTGAAATCTGCTTTTCTCAAAGCCGCCCCTGTAAATGACTGTCTCATTCTCATCGAAAAGCGTTCCCTCGCCCGACGCATAACCTCCGCTGACTGCGCCCCGGTACGCAATATATCCTGCCTTGGCCCTGATCTGTACTTCTCCTTCATAAAACCGCAGCGGTATAGAGGTACAGGAAAACGTTCTGCCCGCGCCGCTCCCTTTCCCCAAATCATCTGCAGGGCTGCGCCACAGCAGATAACCAAGGCACAGACACCCCGACAGCAGGATGATCCTGTGTACCAGCCTTCTGCTGACAAGCAGCCGCATGATGCCATAATAATCTCCGGCGCTGCGCGGACTGACATCCAGCATTCCCGACAACAGTTTTTTCATTACAGACAGAAACTTCGTCCTCACAAAACTGCGGTCTCTCCAATACTGCAGACCGGTCACAATCGGCATAAGGTTTTGTTTGATTGTATTGCGCAAAAGCGACAAAAAATCATTCCACATAGCTTCTCTTCTCTCTTTTATTTGTCTCTTTCCCTACAGAAAAGCGCATGGGATGTTACTTTTCCCACCTCCCCGCGAAGACAGCTCTCGCAAAGAAACACATATCTTTTCGCCGCCGCATCAGACGGACAGCTTTTCACTACTTCCGTAAAGAGGTTTCTCGACAAATAAAAGTCGTCCTGATAAAACAGCTGCATTGCCTCGCGAAACCTTTCTCCTGTTTCCGTTCTGCCCAGCCGTTCCTTCACCGGATAAGCATCCAGTATTTCATAAAGCCGAAAAGTATAGCCGTTCCCCTCCACAAACCCGATATACCGGCTCTGTCTTTCATGCGATATAATTTCGTATACACGGTCCGTCACTGCCATACGGACCCCCATAGCGCACAGTTCATCCGCATATCTCTGCAGTACTTTCATCTCACCGGAATGTATGTAAGGATAGGTTTGTTTTTCATCACCGGCCACTCCATAAAAAAAAGAGGTTTTGTGCAAAAGGATCAACGGCGGCCGCCCTTCTTTTGCTTCCCCGCCTTTCGCCGCCAGTTCCAATCCAAACGCCACTGCCTGCTTTGCCGTTTCCCGGAATAATATCTGCAGTGCGCCCAGATCATTCTCCGCAGAAAGAACAATGCCTCCGTGCGTTTGGCACACCCTGTCCAGCAGCGCATACTTGTCATTGATCTGCTGCAGCTGCTCCTCTTCCTCCGGCATGGCGTCGGCAAAAAAAGATACAAACGCAAGAATGCCCTCCACATGCACGCTGTCCGATGGCCGGACATCCAGAATCGATTGTTTCTCCAAAATCCGTTCCACCTCTTTGGGCGCAAAACGATAATAGGCCAGTAACGCCTGATATCTGCGGTAATCCGTTTTCATTGCCCTTTCCGCAAGCTGGCGCAGACTCTGATACAAAAGGCGCGTCTCACTGCTGCGGATACCGTTTCCCCATCTATCCTGCTTAAGCCGCTCCCATCCCTCTCTGCCCTCTGCTACTGCCGTCAGCAATGAAATAACTCTTATGATCTCGCACTCCTGCAGAAAAAGCGCCGCTCCCGCCAGCAGACTGCCCGCCGCCAGAAAAATGACTCCATAAACAAAATACTGCTGCCGCAGTTCATCACACTTTTCCTGCAGCGGCCATAACGGAATATATACGGCCACCGCATATCTGGGAGCAGTCCGGTTCCTGTCGCACAATACGAGACATCCCTCGTCATCCGACAGCCTTCTCCACGCCACCCGGCCCTCTCCGGCTGCCTCCCGCGCAAGCTCTTTTACAGCGCCGCCGCTGTCCCCAGTCCGCTTTTTTCCCGCCGAAATCCACCGCCGGTAGACGCCGTCCTCCAATTCCCATATTTCCGCCGCCAGATATTGCACGCTGTCCTTTCCCCGTTCTGCGACAGGAAGGCTTTCATCCAGCCACCGGCGCAGCCGTTCCTCTTCCTCCTGCGCCTGCGAACGCCCCTTAGCTTCCTCCAGCAGCCCGGCATAAGAATACATATTTTCAAAATAGACACAAAACAAAGAAAAGTACTGCTGCGTCATCTGGTTCTGCGCAAATCTCATGCCCACAATCCCGCTTCCCGCCACAGCTGCGGTCAGCAGCAGCCCGGTCACACCCAAACGCTGCAGATACCGGGAACGGCTGACAGATACCGACCCAAAACCAATGACACAAATTGCCAGACATACAACTATTCCATCCTTCATTCCTCTGTTCCCTCTATTGCATCAGCGACTGCGTCCCGATCTGTCGAAAACCGTTCCAAAATATCCGCAAAACCTTCAGTTCTCCCCAGACGATATCCGATGCCGCCACCAGCAGCGTCAATCCTGCCAAAATACAGGAAATCCACAGCGCCAGCCGCAGCAGCCCCTTTTGGCGTCTTTCCGTTACTGTTGTAAATCGGTACAAAAACCCTGGCGCCGGCGTATCCGGCGCCGCCAGATATATGTCCCGCAAAAGCTCCTGAAAACTCCGGTAGCCCTGTTTGGGTATCCGCTTTTCCAACAGCCTGCGGAGCCTGTTTTTTTGAGGCAGCTTCTGCTGCGCAAGGCGTCGTATGAGCAGTGCGCACTGCATGGCGCATTTGCTTTCGCCGCATGCAGTATCCAATCCTTCCAGATCGTTCATACAACTAAGGACAATGCTGTTGTCTTTGTATAAATGGATCTGTCCCTGCTGCAGAACAAGATACAACAGCGGAAAAGGAAATGCAGAAAGCATACACGCCGCGAGAAGATTGGTGCAGATTTCCTCACACGCCTGCGCGTCCACCGTCATATAAAACTCGGTAATTCTTCTCTCCTTCACACAGTCAAACACAAGGCAGAGACATCCATGCCAGTAAAACAGATCGGCATAACAGGCTTTTTCCCGTCCGCAGCCTTCCAGCACACAGATGATTTTCTGGGCCGTCCGCCGCTCTTTGACCACCAAAACCGTATAATATTCCTCTCCACCGCCCTTTTCTTCTCTGCAGATCACCGCATCGTTTACTTTTCCATGAAATACCTCCATCACACTGCAAAGTGTCATACGTTCTGACTGATAGATCATAAATCCCCCCTCCCGTTCATTTTTTTCTTTTTCACAATGGCATATGCGTATGTACAAATCATAGGATGATCCGTGCAGTAAATACGAATCTCATAAATGCCCTCTCTGGACGGCGCGGTATAGACGCCGTCCTGCGTCACTTCTCCGCTTCCCGGCTCTGTCAGTTCGTAAGAAACCGGACAGGGTTTCATATTGTGATAAGTTATCCGGAATAGATAGCTCTCCTTTTCCGCCAACGCCACCGTCGGCGTTACAACACTGATGCTGCGGTCTATATCATGCTCTATCTCTTCCTGCAGCCGTTCGCTGTCACAGCGCACCGCCATCCAGCGGTAAGTCAGGATAAGCTGTTTTACATCCCGCAAAAGCCGCAGCGCGACTACAAACGCGCCTCTGTCATTCAATACCTTTACCGCCGCTTCCGCGCATGCCTGCGTCCGCTTTGATTCAAACAACGCCGGATTACCGAATACTGTCGTCTCCTCATTTCCGCCGCTTTCCTGCTCTTCCAGATATTGGCTGCCCACCTGCACAAACACATTTCCCTTTCCCAGGCCGTGCATAACCTGCGCCGAATAACAGATATCTCCTTTCCGCGCCCTTTCCCCCAAAGGGATTTCCACAATTCCCGTCTCTATCCGCGGCGCTGTCCGTAATGGATCCGCTTCCTCCATCCCGCCGTCCTCCCTGTGTACGGTTTCGTCTTTTTCATGCTCATAAAACGGAAATCTGGGACAGAAATAAGCGTTATATTCCATGCGCTTCCACGCATCCCGCAGCGTAGGGATATATGTTTTTACGGATTTTTCATCGACCTGTGTAATCAGATAAGCGGAATCAGTGCGCATAAGCGTGATTTTTGCCAGCGCCACGAACCCGGCGTCTTCCCCCATGCCCCGCAGTTCCATGCTGACACTGCCCGTCCCCCGTCCGGCCAGCAAAGCAGGCGTATCTTCCACCACGTTCACCCGACAGCACAGTCCCGACCGGACCTCTGCCTCCTCTCCGCCTATCAGCGCTTTTACGCTGCCAGGCTTCAGTACCAAGCCGCTTTCGTCCAGCGCCTGCGGCTGCGCCAGCATCCAATACTCTTTCACCAGCTTCTGTCCATGGGACAGCAAAATATTCTCCAACTGAATATGCAGTTCCCGTCCCCCGTCCGGCATGGACAGCGCCGATGTCTGCAATATCCCCTCATAAAAAAGACTGCTGCCTGCATCGCTTACCTTTACCACTTCCAGTACGATTTTTACATAATGCCCTTTACAGATCGCAGCGGGCAGTTTTAATCTGATTTCATAATCCGCGTTTTCCAGCAGCACAGCCCCGGTAAAAAATTCCGTCTCCGCCTCATAGCGCCGCCCCGCCGCCTCCACATCCTGCAGAAACAATTCGTACCCTTCCTCAATACGGTTGTACTCATACTCCCGTCCGTCCTCTTGTTCCGTCAATGCGTAAACCGGCTGTGTCTCCGTCTCCCGGTAGCGGATGCACAGATACGCATCGCACGTCCGAAGCTGCTCAAATCCGGTAACCGCTGAGAGCTTTTTTACGACTGCGCTCTCCACCACAATCTCTCTCCCCAGCCCATCGACAGCCGCCCCGCTTTCGACCAGCAGCGACAGATCATCCAGATTTACGACGCCCAGGCCGCAAATAATACCCGTTCCGTTTACCATTCTGTTCATAAACTGCCTTTTACCAAGTCCGTAAAGCTGTTCCGCGTCAAAATCCGCGGATGTCAGCATCTTTCCCCTGTAATATCTGTTTCTGCTGAATGGGAGCAACTTTTCGTTTTTCACCGTATCTATTTTCCTTTCCCAAAACTCCTTTTCTTTCCCTGCTCCAACCGTAACATAAAACCTGTCCGCGTGAATTAAAGATTTGTTAAAGATTCCTGTTTGCTCCAAAAACAGCGCAGACCTATAAATCCTCAAAAATATATCCCACTCCTCTGACAGCCCGGATCACTTTTTTACGTTCCCCATCAATTTTTTTCCGCAGATTGGAAACATGGACCATCAGCGGCCTCACATCGCCCAGATCCTCCTGCGCCCAGATGAGACGGTATAACTGTCTGTACGCAATCACTTCCCGCGGATATCTGACCATTACCGTAAGAATTGCATATTCCTTGGGCGAAAGAGATATCTCCTCTTTCCGTATCCCTTCCTGCACCCGGTATACCGCATGACGTCCCGGCTCGATCATAAACTGACGAAACCACAATGGATCGCCGGACCGTATACCGTTCCTTTTTAGGTTTTCAATCATACGCTCCATACCCGGCAGCATCACATCCGCCAAAATCAGATCCGGCTTTTCCTTCCCCAGCGCTTTTGCAGCCTCCGCGCCATTTGCTGCGGTTAACAATTCCCAATCCGCCCCCGCAAGCCGCTCTCTTACCGCACACGACAGCTCGCCGGCGCCCGCTATAAGAAGAATCTTCGCTTTTGTTTTTCTCTTCATATCGTTGTCCTTTTTGCTCACTTTTCAGATAAAGGGGAGCTTACACCACCAAAAGCCACAAAAAGGACACAAAAACAGAAAATTATATTTTAGCGTATCATTTGCTTGACAATTTCTGACAATTATTTTAAACTCAGTAGTAATTTTTCACGATAGGGGAAAGGAGCGGATGGATTGAAACGAATCAGATTGACTAAAACAGAATGGATAACGGGATTTTCTCTGTTGTTTTTCTATGCGGCGGCCCTTTGGTCTCTCCTGACGCAGCAGAGGCATCTGCCGCTGATCTTCTTTATCCTGCACGGCTGCCTTGCTCTGCTCTTTTTTCTTGCCGGACAGGAAAACTTTGTGCAAAACTTTCTGGAAAGCATGGAAAACGCTCCCCCGCAGCAGGAATGGGAACGCCGTCTGCTGCAGCATACAGAAGAAATCAGCAGCCTGAAACAGGAACGGGACGCTCTGCTTGCAGAAAAATCGTCTCTGCTTACACAGCTGGAAGCATGGAAAAGCAACAGCGCCGGACCGGAAGAAAGGGATCGTCCGGACGCGTACAGGCTTCTGCCCGCACAGGAGACATGCCTGGATGTGGATCTGAATGACCTTGCGGAAAAAGTCATTGATGACATGACGCCCCGCTGCCGCTTGGCCGGTATCCGCCTTTCGCTTTCCCGTTCCGGCGACAGACTGTTCTGCCATGGCGACCGCTCTCTTTTGCAGCTCCTGTTTTGCAGCGTCATTGACAATTCCCTTAAATACACAAACGGCGGCGGCAGCTTAGTCATCACACTTTCCGCTCTGGGAGATACGATATTGATCGTATTCAAAGACGACGGCGCCGGACTGCCGTCACAGGAAACTGCGCATATTTTCGACCTGAACTATCAGGGCGCCAACCGCATAAACGGGACGGGACTGGGACTGACACAGGTCAAGGCCATCGTGACACATTATGGCGGAAACGTGTACGCCAAAAGCGATAGCGGCGCCGGTATGGCAGTCTACATCCTGCTCCCGGCTTCTGTCCGCGCAAGTACGGAAACGGACAGCTGATAACAACGCCGCACTGCCTGTTTTGCAGATTTATCCGGTATATCCGGAGCGGAAACAACATCTAACGAAACTACCAGGAGGATGCATGGACAGAAAAAAGTTTCTCATTACTTTACTGATTTTCTATAGTACGGCAGGAATGGCCGCTTGGTATCTCTCTTCCCGGCCTCCGGCATCGCTCCTTTTGTTTCCCGACACGGCGCGGACCGCTCTGTCTGCGCCCCCGGCGCCTGCTTTGCAGCCCGCGGCAGCCACAGCCACGGTTTCTGCACAGCCTTGCGCGCCTGTGGAATCCCCGGAGCCGGAATATATTTTTACCGCTTCCCACAAGAGCCATCGTCTCTTTATCCGCAGCGGTCCTTCTCTGGAAGCGCAGATCATCGGCAGCCTGCAGCCGGGAGAAACCGGCGATGTCATCATGCCCGGCACAGAATGGACGTACCTGCGGTTTGACGGTCTGGAAGGCTATGTTTATAACGGCTACCTCACATTAACGGAAAAAGAACAGGCAGACGGTTAAATCCGTTTCCGGATGATGCGTCTGCCTGTTCATCAGTTCATTTCTCTTTATGTCCGCCTGAATGCGCTTTCTATAAATCCGTTCGTAAATTCGGCCCAGCTATACTGCCCCATGTATTCCCCGTGATAGACATTGACCGCAGAGGGCTTGCCCGCAATCCAGTCATAGTAATCGCAGTCTATCCGTTCCGGGACAATGCCGATCATACCTCTTTGCCGCACGATAATATCACAACAGTCTGCCTCCCGCAGCGTAGCAAGCAGATCCGCCCGCAGGTTTTTTAAATACGACAGATGATTTGTACGGTCATCCTCCCACAGACAGCTGATAATCTGTGCATTGCTGCACATCGCGCCTCTACAGTCCACAAGACAGGCCAGCAGCTCCTTCGTCTTTTTCCGCTGAAACGGCAGAGGCACGCCGCCGTAAAACGCCTCAAACTTGCCGAAACACTGGATCCGCACTCTGCCACGCCCGCCTTCGAGCGGATAACGCAGATGATCAAGGCATTCCTGTACGTCCTCCTTACTGACTGGCTTCATCAGAAAACCGCTGGCATAGAGCATATGGGCTTCTAACGCATATTCGGAATGTCCTGTCACAAAAACAATATTGGTCCGCCCTTTCAGTTTTTTAATGCCCTGTGCAAGTTCCAATCCGTTCATTCCCGGCATCACAATATCCAGAAAGGCCACATCCACCGGATGACCCGCCGCATACTGCAGCGCTTCATGCGCATACACCACCCCGGTATGCGTCCCCTCCGGGTCAATGGCATATAAGATTCTGCGCACTTCATTCACTACCGGCTGTCTGTCATCTACAATCAGTGTATTCATCGTATCCTCTTTTGTACAGGAAACGCTGTGCGCACAGAAAGCAGGCGGCATATACGGCCTTATTTCTGCTTTTCTTCTTCAGGCAGTTCCCGGCGGATCTCCTTCGTACGGATTTCCCGGCAGATCTGCTCTGTAAACTCCGGTACGGACTTAGCGCCCTCGTTTCCGGCAAACCGGCTTCTGACCGATACCAGTCCCTGCTGCTCCTCATTTGCACCGACTACAAGCATATACGGAATCTTGGCCATTCTGGCCTCTCTGATCTTATAGCCGATCTTTTCCGAGCGGTTATCCACTGTCACATCAATGCCGTTCGCAGCCAGCTCCCTGCGTACCTGCTCCGCATATCCTTCAAACTTCTCCGAGATCGTCAGGACACGCACCTGCTCCGGGCAAAGCCAGGTCGGGAACCTGCCGGCATATTTCTCAATCAGCCATGCCAGCGTCCTTTCATAGCAGCCAAGCGATGTTCTGTGAATAATATACGGACGAATCTTATCTCCGTTTTGGTCAATATAATACATATCGAAATTCTCAGCAATGGCGCAGTCCAACTGGATGGTAATCATTGTGTCTTCTTTGCCATATACATTTTTTGCCTGAATGTCAATCTTCGGCCCGTAAAAAGCGGCTTCGCCGTCGGCCTCCGTAAACGGTAGCTTATTCTCCGTCAAAATCTGGCGCAGCGCATCCTGCGTCTTTTCCCAATAGGCCTCGTCGCCCAGATATTTTTCCCGGTTTACCGGATCCCATTTAGACAGACGATAGGTTACTTCCTCCTGCAGCCCAAGCGTTGACAGCACATAATTGGCAAGATTCAGACAGTTCTTCAGCTCTTCCTCCGCCTGGTCCGGACGGATCACAAGATGCCCCTCTGAAATGGTAAACTGGCGTACGCGGGTCAAACCATGCATTTCACCGGAATCCTCATTTCTGAATAACGTTGAAGTCTCGCCATAGCGGATGGGCAGATCACGGTAGGAATGCTGGCTGTTCTTATAGCAGTAATACTGGAACGGACATGTCATAGGCCGGAGCGCAAACACCTCTTTGTCTCTCCCTTCCTCTCCCAGCACAAACATGCCGTCCTGGTAATGATCCCAGTGCCCGGAAATCTTGTACAGATCGCTTTTGGCCATCAGCGGTGTTTTCGTGCGGACATAGCCCCACTCCTTATCTTCCAGGTCTTCAATCCAGCGCTGCAGCTTCATGACCATCTTTGTTCCGTTCGGCAGCAGCAGCGGAAGTCCCTGTCCGATTACATCCACTGTGGTAAACAGTTCCATTTCCCGGCCAAGCCTGTTATGATCACGCTTTTTCACATCTTCCAAATGTTCCAGATAAGCCGCCAGCTCTTCCTTGGTCGGAAAAGCTGTTCCATAAATACGCTGCAGCTGCGCTTTATCAGAATCCCCCCGCCAGTAAGCCATGGAAGAAGAAATGAGTTTAAAAGCCTTAATCCCTTTTGTGTTCATTAAATGGGGGCCTGCGCACAAATCAACAAAGCCGCCCTGATCATAAAACGATATTTCCGCATCCTCCGGCAGATCACGGATCAATTCCACCTTATACGGCTCCTCCCTCTCCTCCATATACCGGACTGCTTCTTCCCGCGGAAGGGTAAAACGCTCCAATTTATGTCCTTCTTTGATAATTTTTTTCATTTCCGTTTCCAGATGATCCAAATCCTCTCTGGAAAATGGCGCATGATCAAAGTCATAATAAAAACCTTCGTCAATGGAGGGGCCAATTGTCACCTTAGCGTCCGGGTACAGACGTTTGACTGCCTCCGCCAGCACATGGGAACAGGTGTGGCGGATTGTCCGCAGTCCCGCCGCGTCCCTGGCCGTCAGAATGTTTAACGTACAGTCCCGGTCCACAATTGTCCGCAGATCCGCAACTTCGCCGTCCACCTCGCCCGCACAGGCCGACCGTGCCAGTCCTTCACTGATGTCAAGCGCAATGTCATAAATACGCATTGCCTGTGCATATTCTCTGCTGCTTCCGTCTTTCAATGTAATTTTCATGGCTATTCCTCTCATTATTCAACAATATTCTGCAACAGGGCACAAAGGCTGAACCATCTTCATGTATTCAGCCTTTTACCGTCCTATTCTTTTCCTGCGTTTACTTCTGTGCCACATCTTTCATGGAAAAGCTGATGCGCCCCATCTTATCCTTGCCGAGACAAACAACTGTCACTTTATCTCCCAGCGTAAGCACATCTTCCACATGGTTGATTCTTTCCTTTGCGATCTTGGAAATATGCACCATTCCTTCTTTTCCAGGCGCAAATTCGATAAATGCGCCAAATTCCTTTATGCTGACTACCGTACCGGTAAATACCTGTCCGGCTTCAAAATCCGTCACGATAATCTTAATCATATCGATGGCCCTGTCCATCATAACCTGATCTGTGCCGCACACGGATACCGCTCCGTCATCCGTGATATCAATTTTCACACCGGTGCGTTCTATAATGGCGTTAATTGTTTTACCACGCTGTCCTACCACATCACCGATCTTCTCCGGGTCAATCTGAATCTGGATAATCTTAGGCGCATATTTGCTTACCTCAGGACGGGGCGCGCCGATTGCCGTTTTCATACAGGTATCCATAATGAATAACCTTGCCTCGCGGCAACGCGCAATCGCTCCTTCTACAATGGCCCTTGTCAGACCATGGATTTTGATATCCATCTGGATGGCCGTAATGCCCTCTGTCGTACCAGTCACCTTAAAGTCCATATCGCCGAAGAAATCTTCCAGACCCTGGATATCCGTCAATAACACATATTCTTCATCCGTTTCCCCGGTTACAAGACCGCAGGAAATACCTGCTACCATCTTCTTAATCGGCACGCCCGCCGCCATCAGCGACATGCACGAAGCGCATGTGGACGCCATGGATGTGGAACCGTTTGATTCAAACGTCTCAGATACGGAACGGATGGCATAAGGAAACTCTTCTGTTGAGGGCAGTACCGGCAGCAGCGCTCTCTCCGCCAGCGCGCCATGGCCAATCTCACGGCGTCCCGGTCCCCTTGAGGGTTTTGTCTCACCTACGGAATAAGACGGGAAGTTATAATGATGCATATACCGCTTATTGACTTCATTTTCGTCCAGACCGTCAATCCGTTGTACTTCGGACAACGGTGCCAGTGTCGTCACATTGCAGATCTGTGTTTGTCCTCTGGTAAACATGGCGCTGCCATGTACCCTCGGAATCGTATCCACTTCTGCAGCCAGTGGACGGATCTGCGTCATCTCACGGCCGTCAGGACGCTTATGATCCTGCAGGATCATTTTACGTACCGTCTTTTTCTGGTACTGGTAAACTGCCTCATCCAGCATTGCCAGCCACTCTTCATTCCCGGCAAACGCTTCCTCCAACTGTTCCGTAATCTTTCTGATATTTTCTTCACGGACCTGTTTCTCATCCGTAAAGACTGCTGTTTCCATCTCCTGCGGCGTTACGATCTCTTTTATTTTCGCAAACATCTCTTCCGGAACCGCACAACTTGTATATGCATGCTTCGGTTTTCCAATCTCCGCCACAATTTGGTTGATAAAAGCAATGATCGTCTGGTTGATCTCATGCGCCTTATAAATGGCTTCAATCATTTTCGCCTCCGGAATCTCATTGGCGCCCGCCTCAATCATAATCACCTTTTCGCTTGTCGATGCCACTGTCAGCTTCAGATCACCGTTTTTCCATTCCTCCTGGGAAGGATTGATCACAAATTCCCCGTCAAGCATACCTACCTGCGTCATCGCACAGGGACCGCTAAAAGGAATATCCGATATACAGGTGGCAATGGACGCGCCAAGCATGGCAACCAGCTCAGGACGGCACTGCGGGTCCACCGACATAACCATATTGTTCAGTGTCACATCATTTCTGTAATCTTTCGGGAACAGGGGACGCATCGGCCTGTCAATGACACGGCTTGTCAGCACCGCATTCTCGGAAGCCTTTCCTTCTCTCTTATTGAACCCGCCCGGGATTTTACCGACCGCATATAATTTTTCCTCAAATTCCACACTCAAAGGGAAAAAATCAATCCCCTCGCGCGGTTTTTCCGATGCCGTCGCCGTACTGAGCACCGTCGTCTCTCCATACTGCATAAACGCACAGCCATTGGCCTGTTTTCCAACCTTGCCGATCTCCACTTTCAAGGTACGTCCGGCAAGTTCCATTGTGTAAGTCTTGTACATATTCTTCTCCTCTTGATACCGCCCGCCGGTGTCTATCAAACCGACGCTGCGGATGCGCCTCAGCGCACTGCCTGTTATCGGGTGACAGACAGAAGATGCCGAAACTACTGACCTGTACGCATCATTTCCATGTGTACACCTCAGTGGTCTCGGAAGCGCTCTTCTGTCTCATAACATATCGAAAAGGCGGATGAAAAATCAATCCGCCCATCGTACAGTATTATTTTCTGAGTCCCAGTCTTTCGATCAAAGAACGGTATCTTTCAATATCTTTCTCTTTTAAATAAGCGAGCAGACCACGTCTCTGGCCGACCATTTTCAAAAGCCCTCTTCTGGAATGATGATCCTTCTGGTTTGTCTTCAAATGCTCTGTCAGTTCTTCAATTCTGGCTGTCAGCACAGCTACCTGTACTTCCGGCGATCCTGTATCGCCCTCGCTTCTGGCATACTCTTTGATAATTGCTGTTTTCTTTTCCTTAGAAATCACTTTTGTTTCCTCCTGTTATCCATCTATCATACACCTGCTGCCAGGAACGGGTTGGAGACGCCCTGTTCTGAGCAACGGTAAATTCATACTTGTCAAGTATAGCACACTCCGATTGCAAAGTAAAGTGTTTTTTGCCGCGCAGCACGGCAACCGCATGCTTGGACCATTTGGGAACACTCTCAGGCAAGCCGCAGATATGATAATCGCTTCATTCCGTTACTGCCTGGGTCTGTGCAGTTTTCAGCCAAAAGAACTTGTCAGGATTTCGCAAGATAAATCATTCACACACCGAGCAAAAGTACAATTTCGCGAATTTGTATGCCATTTTCGGACAAGGATGTCCGCCACTGTCATACAAATTTGCGAAAACTGTCTTTTTTACGGTGCATGTCATTGATTTATTTTGCGAAATCGAAAGTAAAGTATTGTCCTGAAAAACTGCGCAGCCTGCCCGGCGTACGCACAGAAATTATGCCGGGCAGTGGCCAGGAAAGCCGATTCTGAATGTTCCTAAAATGTTAACACTTACGTTTGTCGTGGCATTTCCGTGCAGACAATTACCTTTCATTCCCATCCGCTGACTCTACTTGAGCACCCGCTTTACGGCCGCCGGGCTGCGGTAGGTGGCATTGGAAATGCGGATGCCTGTCTTAGGACTGCTGGCATGCACCACCTGTCCATTGCCAATGTACAACGCCACGTGATTGATCGTCCCGCCTTTGGCATAAAAAATCAAATCGCCAGGCTGTGCGTCCGCCAGAGAGATCTTTGTTCCCACGTTTACCTGCTCTCTGGAAGAACGGGGCAGCGATACGCCGAAATGCCTAAATACGCTTTGTACAAATCCGGAACAATCCGCACCTTTTGTCAGACTTGTGCCGCCCCACACGTAGGGATTGCCCACAAACTGTTTTGCATACTGACACAGATCAATCCTCGTGTTGGAAATTCCGTTGCCATACATCAGCTCTTTCATTGTAACAGCCGTATCCAGTTCCTGTTCAATGACGCAATAGTCCGTCGATACATAGGCTTCCTCATCATCCAGCATAATTTTTGCCCAGCCTTCCGGCTTCTGCTCCACTACCTCCAGACGTTCGTCCTGGGCCACCAATGTGATCACCGGGCATTCGGTGCTGGGCTGCTCCCGCACCTTCAGCGTCGTCGTATTGACTTTCGCCACTGTGTAGACCACCTCTGCCGCCCGCTGTTTGGCATCCTCTCCTGTCAGCAGATAGTCCGTATGCACATATCCTTCGACCTTACCTGATTTGATATGCGCCCATTCTCCATCTATGGAAAGTATTTCGCAGGCGGCATTTTTAGTCATTTTGCCCACCAGTTCTCCATCCTCTCCCGCCTTGTCCCGGACGTTCAGATGGTTGTCCACCTGCGCGATTCCCAGATTCGTATAGCCCCAGAGGTTAGCAATGCTTTTCGCCTCCTTCTGTGCCTGGGCCGTCTCCAATACCTCCGCGTCCTGTATGGTTTCCTCCTGCTGCGTATCTTCTTCCAACCCTGTATTCTTTTCATCCGCTGCCGGAGCGTTCTCTTCGTACTCTGCCTCTGCCATCACGCGGTCAAACCCCGCCACCCGCAGAATATCATATGTGGATGCCGCTTCTGCCCGTACGCCGTTTGCAAAAAACAGCACAGCCAGAAACAGCCCGATCTTACCCGTCTCCTTGATTCTCATCATTTTCTCCTCCTGGCGCACTTACTGCACCATCCAGGCCGGTCTGGAACCTCTGTCTCCAAACTTCCTCATTTCACACCTGCTTGACTGGTATAATTTGTTACAAAATTATTACATCTGTCACAAATTGTAACAAAACACAAAAAAACTGTCAATGGAGGAAAACGATTTCCAAAATGTGTTATCACTGCAGCCGTAAAGATAACACCTCTCCTTATAACGTTATAATGGCATTCGTCAAATGGATTCGCCGCATCCGCTTTGGCGCATTGCCCGCGGAAATAAAATATGCGCCACCAGACTGACTCTGCCGATGGCGCATCGATAAGAAACGATTTCTGTCGTTTCCTATCAAATCTTTATTTGCTTTTCTATTCCGTATCACAGGCAGTCTCCGGCGCGTCAAAACATTCGCCGCTTGCCCATGGACTGCCGATATCGCACCTGCCGTGATGATACGCCTTTCTGAACGTACCTGCCTCCTGTACCTCTGACATCTCAACTTTCATCCGGCTTTCTCCTCCGCTGGCAAAACTATCCAGAATTTTTACAATCGCTTCCCTATCGTCTGCCTGCGCCTGTCCGCTTTGTCTATCTTCCATAAATCTCCTTCTTATACCGCGCGCTTTTCTTTTCTTTCCTTCTTTTCTTTTTTCTCATCGTTATCATCACCGTCGCTGTGCAGGATGGAAAACGCTATGTTGGTTGCATGATCGGAAACCCTTTCCAGCCCGGATACTACGTCAGAGAACAGCATACCGGCCGCCGGTGTGCACTCGTTTCGTGTCAGACGATCCACGTGAAGCTGCTGCAGCTCCCGTTCCTTTTCGTCAATGGCGTCTTCCAGCTCCATAATATCCTTTACATGCTCCTCATTGCTTCTGGCAAACATATCTACGGAGTACTGCACGATCTTATTCACCATATCAAGCATTTCTCCCATTTCCTTCTGCGCATCTTTGCTGAAAGCAGTGCCGTTTTCCTTTCTCCTGCGCGCGCAGTCCGCCACGTTTTCCGCATGATCTCCGATCCGCTCAATATCGTTTACTACATGAAACAGCGCGCCGATACTTTTCAAATCTTCAATCGGCAGCGTCGTCTGATTGATTTTCACAAGGTAATTGGTAATGGAATGATTCAGGAAATTGATATTCTTCTCCACCGCATAAACTTCTTCTATGTCTTCCTCGTCCAGCGTAATGAGCGCGTTCATGGCGCGGTTTAAATTTTCACTGGCCAGGGAAGCCATTCTCTCAATCTCTTTAATGACCTCCACCACGGCGGTAGCCGGATTAAACACGACTTTGTCGCCAATATACTTGAGCTGGAAATTATCGCGGTAGCCGATCTTTTTATCATCGCCCGGCACAATCAAATACGTCAGTTTCACAAGCAGCCCGGAAAACGGGAACAGCATAATAACCTGCAGTATTTTGATCGCCGTATGGGCATTGGCCACACATCTGCCCGGATTGCCTCCCGATAAGCCAGAGAGCAGACCCACGATCGGATCCACTGCCGCAAGAAAAATAAAATAAAAGATAATCGTACCGAATATATTAAACAGCAGATGTATCATGGCAGCGCGCTTGGCGTCTTTTTTGCCCGCCAGAGAAGCCAGCGCAGCCGTCGCGCACGAGCCAATATTACAACCGAGAATAATAAACATACAGATCGGCAGATCCAGCAGCCCCTGGTTCGCCATCAGCAAAATGATGCTGACCGTTACGGAAGAACTCTGAATCACCGTCGTCACCACCGTACCAATCAGCACCGCCAAAAACGGACTGGTCAGCGAAGCAAAGAGATTCACGATAGCCGGGTCTTCCTTCAATCCCGCCATAGCGCCGGACATACCCGCTAAGCCCATAAAGAGGACACCGAATCCCAGTACAATCTCCCCTATTTTTTTCACCGTATTATTTTTTATAAACATAACGGAAAGTACGCCGCCAAGAAGAAATACGGGCGCAATTTCAGATAAGTTAAAAGACACAAGCTGGGATGTCACCGTAGTGCCGATATTGGCGCCCAAAATCACGCCTGTAGCCTGATACAACGTCATCAGCCCGGAATTTACAAAACTGACAACCATCACCGTACATGCGCTGGAAGACTGGATAATCGCTGTGAATACAATCCCCACCAGCATACCGGTAAACCGGTTTGTGGTAAAAAACTCAAGGATCGCACGCAGTTTGGCTCCTGCAGCCTTCTCAATCCCCTCGCTCATCAGCTTCATGCCAAACAGAAACAGACCAAGACCGCCCGCCATAGACAACAATACTGAAATATTCATCTTATGTACCCTCTTATTCTTTGGAAGATATTCATGAAAACATTTTCCGCACCAGATTTGCGCTTCCTGAAAATTCTGCGCATACACTTTGCATCCATTATTTATTGTAAGCGATCAGATATAAAGTTACAAGTACTAATTTACCATTTTCCTTCTCTGATATCCCTCTGCATCTGTGCTTTCAGCTCTTCTATGGATCCGAATTTCATCTCCGGCCGCTTGAATTTCAGCAGATTCACTGTTATTTCCTTTCCGTAAATATCCTCTGCGAAATCATAGAGATAGGTTTCCACCCCCAGCACGTTTTCGTCGCTGACAGTAGGCTTATATCCGATGTTGCTGATGCTTTTATAATGCTTTCCTCCGTACGACACATTGGAAAAATAAACGCCGTTGGGCGGCAGCAGCTTATCCTGCGGCGGCAGAAGATTGACAGTCGGCATACCAATCGTACGCCCAAACCGTCTCCCATGCACTACAGTCCCCGTTACACTGTACGGGAAGCCGATCAACTCCGCCACCCGCTCCATATTTCCCCGTTCGATCTCTTCCCTGATCAGGCTGGAACTGATCTCTCTGCCGTCCAGACAGATTTTATCAATAATCTCGGCGGCAAAGCCCAGTTTCTTTCCATAGGCAAGCAACAGCCTGCTTCCGCCCCGGCCCCCGCCGCCAAAGGTAACATCCGTCCCGGCAGCCACATAGGCTGTTTTCATTTTCTTCACAAGCACTTCCTCGATAAAAATTTCCGGAGGCATGGAAGCCGTTTCTGCGCACAGGGGAAATTCAACCAGTACATCTATGCCGATTTTTTCAAATATTCTGCGTTTTTCTGCCCTCGTCGTCAGCCCCCTGCTCTCCGCTCTGCCGAAAAATACTGCCGGAGGAGGGTCAAAGGTAAAGACAGCCGCCGACAACCCCTTCTTTTTTTGTGCCAGGATATTGTGCAAAAGCGCCTGATGCCCCCTGTGAATACCGTCAAATTTCCCTATGGCAACGGCACATGCCTCTGCCAGCACAAATTCCATCGTTCCTTCGATTAACTGCATCGCAATCAGCTCCCCTGTCTGTCAAGAAACATTTTTACAGGCTTAAAATTCCCTTTCATAACCTGAAAAGCATACACCCCGTAAAATTTGCCCGCCGCGTCAAACACCTTTGCCTGTTCGCCTTCCACCCAGCCCGATTTTCCTATAATCTGCCGCAGATACAGCGAATTGCCGTTTCGAACTGCCTCCGTAAATGCCGGCTTTACCGTAATAGCCGGAAGCTCTGCAAACATCTCCTCCACCGGCAAAATCAGCGCGCCGCCATTCCCGGCCTTTACCATAGCCGCAATCTCGTCCAGTTTTCTGGCCTCCTCCAGACTAAATCTGTCTACTCTTGTCCGCACCAGGCTTTTCATGGCGGCTCCACAGCCCAGTTTTTGCCCGATATCATGGCAAAGCGTCCTGATATACGTCCCTTTGGAGCAGCAGACCCGTATTTCTATCTCCGGCAAACGCATAGAGACTATTTCCAGCTCATAAATTGTCACGCTGCGGGCGCTGCGTTCTACTTCTTTTCCCTCTCTGGCAAGCTCGTACAAACGCCGTCCGTTCACCTTGCATGCAGAGTACATCGGCGGAATCTGCTGATATTCGCCCACAAATTCCCCCACTGCCTGCCGCACCTCCTGCGGCGTCACACAGACCTGCGTTTTCGAAAGCACAGCGCCCGTCATATCCTGGGTATCGGTCACAACACCCAACAAAAATTGTGCGGCATACTCCTTTCTTTTATCGGTCAGCATGCCGCAAAGTTTTGTTCCGTTTCCAAGACATACGGGAAGAACCCCTTCCGCTTCCGGATCCAGCGTCCCCGTATGCCCGATTTTTTTTTGTTTGAAAATACCCCGGAGTCTGGCTACCACGTCATGGGAGGTATAGCCCCGCTCCTTGTACACGTTCATAACCCCGTTTATCACTTTACTTCCTCATTTAACTGATTTTCAATATGTACGGCCAGATTATTGATTACGTCATGGAATGTCCCTGACATCGTACACCCTGCCGCCTTTCTGTGCCCGCCGCCGCCGAAAAAGGCTGCGATCCGCGCCACATCCACCTTGTCCGTAGACCGCATACTGACCTTATATTCCAGTACGTCCGTCTCATACATAAAGACCGCGCACTCTACGCCCCTGATGTTGCGCAACTGACTGACAATCCCGTCCAGATCTTTGGGCGTCACATGATAAAACTGCATCATCTTGCGGTCTACCGAACTGACAATACACCTGCCGTCCAGAAACAGTATACTCTCTAAAAGCGCCCTGCCCATAATCTGATTCTGGACATAGGTCTTCTCATAAAAAGTATGTTCGATCAAAGCGGAAAAGTCAAATCCATAGCTCATCAGATCCGCCGCAATCCGCATTGTCTTTGGCGACGTATTGGAATATTGGAACACACCCGTATCATGAATGATGCCGATATAAATGGCTTTGGCAATCTCCGCAGTCATCCGCTCTCTGTCCAGCAGATCGTACACAAGTTCGCTCGTGGAGCTGGCAGCCGCATCAATATAATTTACCGCGCCGCAGCCACGGTTGCTGATATGGTGGTCAATGTTGACCGTCGTTTTCGCTGTCGAAAACAGCTCGCTGGCCATTCCCAGTCTGCTGTCCTCACAATCCAGTGCAAAAAACACATCATAACGCTCTGCAGAGGCCTGTGTGCGGATCTCCGATATATCCTGGATGCCGTCAAAAATATCCGCCGGTTTTTCCAGATAAATGTCAACCTTCACGTCAGGCTCCACATAATTTTTCAGATACAGGTACAGTGCCATACAGGAACCGACGCAGTCCCCGTCCGGCCTGATATGGCCGCTGATGGCGATTGTTTCCGCACCCTTAATCACTTCCGATAACTGAAACATAATACTCCTTCCTTCCGAATCACGATTCTTCCTCTTTTTTCAGAGTTCTGCTGACTTCGTCAATCTTCTTTGACATAGATACGCCATATGCAATGGACTGGTCCATCACAAATCTGATTTCCGGCGTATTGCGCAGATTCACCGATCTTGCCAGCTTTGACTTGATAAAGCCTTCCGCGCTCCGCAGACCTGCCAGCGTATCCGCTGCCGCCTGCTCATCCCCAAGGACACTGATCCACGCCTTGCAGGTCTTCAGATCCGGCGCCACTTCCACTGCCACTACCGATGTCATCGGAGCGATACGGGGATCTTTGATTTCACTGCGGATAATCTCTGCCAGTACCCGTTGTACCTCTCCGTTGATTCTTGTATTTTTAATACTGTTTTTCTTCATCTATTTTTCCTATTCCTATCTGGGAACCTCCACCATAATATAAGCCTCCACAATATCAAGCTCCTGCATCTGGTCGAAGCCCTCGAATACAAGACCGCACTCAAAACCGGCCCTGACTTCCTTCACATCATCTTTAAACCGCTTCAAAGACGCCAGAGCGCCTTCAAATATCTGGTTTCCCTCTCTTGTAATACGCACTTTACAGCCCCTCTGGAAAACACCGTCAAGCACATAAGAACCCGCAATGTTTCCCACCGCGGAAGCCCGGAAAATCTGTCTCACCTCTGCATGGCCGATCACTTTTTCTTCGAACACCGGATCCAGCATACCTTTCATGGCCGCTTCCACATCCTCAATTGCCTGATAGATGACTTTGTACAGTCTGATATCCACACCTTCCCGCTCCGCAGTAGCTTTGGCAGTTGCGTCAGGACGGATATTAAAGCCGATAATGATCGCGTTCGAAGCCGAAGCAAGCGTTACATCCGATTCATTGATCGCACCTACGCCGCCATGGATGCATTTTACAACCACTTCCTCATTGGAGAGCTTCAGCAGGCTCTGTTTTACAGCCTCCACGCTTCCCTGTACATCGGCCTTAATGATCAGATTCAGTTCTTTCAGATTGCCTGCCTGAATCTGGCTGAAAAGATCATCCAGAGACATTTTGGACTTGGTTTCTTCCAGTTTTTTCTCTTTATTCTGTGCCAGATACGTATCCGCATAGGACTTGGCTGTCTTATCGTTTTCATGGGCAATGAAAATCTCACCGGCGCCCGGTACATCCGAGAGTCCCAATATCTCTACCGGCGTGGAAGGACCCGCTTCCTTTACCCTGCGTCCCTTGTCGTCAATCATAGCCCTTACCTTGCCATGACTTGCTCCCGCGGAAATAAAATCGCCTACATGCAGCATACCTTTCTGTACAAGTACAGTAGCCACCGGTCCCCGTCCTCTGTCCAGCTCGGCTTCGATTACAAGCCCTCTTGCGCGCCTCTTTATATTGGCCTTTAGTTCCAGAATTTCCGCAGTCAGCAGAATTGTCTCCAACAGCGTTTCAATACCCTCGCCGGATTTTGCGGATACCGGAACAAATTCCGTGCTTCCGCCCCAGTCCACAGGAATCAGTTCGTATTCCGTCAGCTCCTGCTTTACCCTGTCAATATTGGCATTGGGCTTATCAATCTTATTGACCGCAACAATGATTTCTATTCCCGCTGCTTTTGCATGATTGATGGCCTCCACCGTCTGCGGCATCACACCGTCGTCCGCAGCAACGACCAGAATTGCAATATCCGTGGAATTGGCGCCCCGCATACGCATTGCGGTAAACGCTTCATGTCCCGGCGTATCCAGAAAGGTAATCCGTTCATTGTTGATATTGACGGTATAGGCGCCGATATGCTGCGTAATTCCTCCTGCTTCCCTGTCTATCACATTTGTCTTCCGTATTGCATCCAAAAGAGAAGTTTTTCCATGGTCTACATGGCCCATGACACAGATGACCGGAGGACGTTTTGTCATATCCTTTTCATCTTCCTCGTCTTCCCGCAGAAGCTCTTCGATCACATCGACTTTTACTTCTTTCTCACAGATAATCTCATATTCTATGGCAATTTCTTCCGCCGTTTCAAAACTGATTTCCTGATTTACCGTTACGATCTGTCCCTGCAGAAACAGCTTCTTCACGATCACGGAAGGCTGTATCTTCATTTTGTCAGCCAGTTCTTTGATTGTGATCATCTCCGGCACGGTAATTGTCTTGATCTGCTCTTCTTTCTTTTCCTCCACTTTCTTTTCAGGCTTGATAAACCTGCCGGCTTTGTTTCTGTTCTTTCCTTCGCCGTCCTCATAAATCGCATCTTTTCTGGAACGTTTGTCACGTTCCTGATTCATACGGCGTTTCTCATCGTCACGGTGCTTCTCCGCATCCTTTACCGGCGCTTCCGCAGCAAACGGCTTAACGCCTGACGGCTTTCTGAACTTATTGTCCTCCCGCGCATTTCCTCTTTCAGAGCGGTTCGTATCGTTATAACTCCGGCCACGGTTATTGCCGCCCTGATTACTGCCCGAATCCTTATTATAGCGAGTATTGCCGGAGCGGTTATCCGTCTGACGGCTTCTATAATCATTGCTCCCACCTGTTCTTTCCTGCGGCTTTCTTTCCTGCCTGCCCTCGCTCCCCTGCTGTCTGTAAGCAGAGGAAGCGCCTGTAGTTCTCTGCTGCTGCACTACATCTCTTGCTGCGCCGTTTCCCTCCTGCGGCGGTTTTGCCTGTTTCTGCTTTGGCTGATTAACCGGTTTGATCTGCCCTACGGAAGGCGTCGGCGAAGGCGGCGTCAGGGGACGAATCAGCGGACGATTCATCAGACCGCTGTCATTGTTCTTTTTCGTCCCATTCCCCGGCATGGAAGAACGCCGTCCCCCGGGCATTTTGCTGTTATGGGGATTGCTGACAAAAATAATATTTTTCTTTTTCTTCACCGGCTCCCCTTTTCCTGCGCCCGGCTTTCCCGCTTCCCTTGTTCCTTCCGGCTTTTGCGCCTGTCTGCCCGCAGATTTTGCCATATCCTTTGCCACAGGTTTTACCGCTTCTTTGACCGCAGGTTTTACCGCTTCTTTGGCCGCAGGTTTTACCGCTTCCTTCGGCGCGGTCTTTTGCGCCTCCTGCTTCTTTGCCTCTGCGTCCTGCTCCGGCTTCGCTGCGGCGGCTTTACTGCCAAACTCTTTCCGCACCATGTCGGCTGCCGGTTCCTCCACCCAGCTTTGCGGCGCTTTGACTTCAATTCCTTTATGCTGCAAAAAAGCAATGACTTCCTTACTTTGCTTATCCAGTTCTTTTGCAAGTTCATGTACTTTTATTTTCGCCATGCTCACTACCTCCGTATTCATGATTCTTTACATTCCAGTTTTCCTATGAGATTCTTCGCCAGTCCTTCATCCGTCAGGGCAATCGATACCCGGTATTCTTTTCCGATACTGTGCCCGAGCTGCTCCGCTGTTCCGTAAAAATACAGAGGAACTTTATAAAACCTGCACATATTGGTAAACATCTTTTTTGTGTTGTCAGACGCTTCCCTGCTTATAATGACAAGAAAAGCCTTTCCCGCTTTTACGGTCTTTTCCGTCATAAATCCTCCGCTGACCAGATTTTTGGATTTGGCTGCCAGCCCCAGCAGCGATAACACCTTATCGTTCATCTCTATTTTGAAACTCCTTTTCCAGGCTCTCATAAACCTCTGCCGGAATGCTCATTTTAAAAGAACGTTCCAGCCCTTTATTCTTCCTTGCCTTTTGCAGACACTCATCGGAAATACAAAGATATGCGCCTCTTCCGTTTTTCTTTCCGGTCACATCGAGAGAGATCGTCCCGTCCGTATCTTTTAATACGCGCATCATTTCCCTCTTACTCTTCATCTCTCCGCAGCCGATACACTGTCTCATAGGAACCCTTTTACCCATTGCATTCCCCTCTTATTCCTCTGCAGGCTCTTCTTCCTGCATGTAAGACTCCTCCTCATATACTCCGTCGGCATCCGTATCACTGCCTTCATAAACCGTATCCGTATTGTGCGGTTCACCGCTCTCACATACATCTTCCGGTTCATAAGTCGCCTCATAACCGTCTTCCGTCACATAAGGCGTATCCTCGGCATAGCCCTCTTCCGCTTCATAAGTCTCATCGGCATAGGAGTCCTCGTCTTCATATTCATCCATATAATCCTCATAACGGAAGCCCGGCGTATCCTTGGCCTGTGTCTCGCTCTTAATATCAATCTTGTAACCGGTCAGCCTTGCAGCCAGTCTTGCATTCTGTCCTTCTTTCCCGATGGCAAGAGAAAGCTGGTAATCAGGCACTACCACTTTTGCTGTTTTTTCATCCGGATCGGCAAACACAGCGACAATTTTAGCCGGAGACAACGCGTTTTGGATCAAATTCCCCGGGTTTTCATCCCAGTTAATAATATCAATTTTTTCCCCACGCAGCTCTTCTACAATCGCATTCACCCTGGCGCCATTCATACCCACGCAGGCGCCGACCGCGTCTACATTCGGATTGTTTGACCACACGGCAATTTTGGATCTGCTGCCTGCTTCCCTGGCGATGCTTCTGATCTCTACCGTCCCGTCCTTAATCTCTGTCACTTCGGCCTCAAACAAACGCTTCACAAGCTCCGGATGCGTCCTGCTCACAAGAATCCGCGGTCCCTTCGGTGTGTTGCGCACTTCCAGGATATATACCTTGATCCTTTCCGTCGGTTTAAAAATCTCTCCTTTGATCTGTTCCCCCTCGCTCAAAACCGCATCTGCTTTTCCAAGGTTGATACTGATATTACGTCCCAGATATCTCTGGACCACGCCCGTTACCACATCTTTTTCTTTTTCATAATACTGGTTATAAATGACGCTTCTCTCTTCCTCGCGGATTTTCTGCAGAATTACATTCTTTGCATTTTGTGTGGCGATACGTCCAAATTCTTTGGATTTGATCTCTACATGAATCACATCGCCCAATTGCGCATATTGTGAAATTTCCCTGGCGTCTTCCAGTGTGATCTGCAGACAGTCATCCTCCACTTCTTCCACCACTTCTTTCTCAGCATAGCAGAGGAAATCACAAGTGTCTCTGTCAATTTCCACTTTAACGTTATCCGATTTCCCGAAATGGTTTTTGCATGCTGTAATCAGAGAATTTTCGATCGCCTCAAACAAAGTATCCTTGCTGATTTCCTTTTCTTTCTCCAGAATATCAAGCGCCTCCATTAACTCTTTGTTCATTTTTTCCGATTCCTCCTAATCCTTTCCTTTCTCCCTAAAAATCCAGTGCCAGCCTGACGACTGCAATGTCGCTCCGTGTAAATACTACCGGCGCGCCTTCTGTCTCTATTGTAACGGTATCTTGATCAAACGCCTGCAGGATACCGGAAAATTCTTTCCGTCCTCCTATTGGTTTATAGGTTTTCAGCTCCACCTCCCGGCCAATGCTCATCTCTAAATGCTTATCTTTCTTCAGCGCCCTGCCAAGACCTGGGCTGCTTACTTCCAGAATGTATGCATCCGCTATAAAGTCCTCCCGGTCCAACTGGTCAGACAGCGCCCGGCTTACAGTCTCGCAGTCGCCGATATTGACGCCTTCCGGTTTATCTATATATGCACGGAGATACCATTCGCCTCCCTCTTTGACATACTCCACATCATAGATGGAAACGCCCGCTTCCTCCGCTATCGGAATCAGCAGTTCTTCCGTCCGCTGCTCATAATTTTTCTTTGACACACAATCACCTTCCTATTCTGGCAGTCTCCTATCATACAAGAAAGAGTGGAACACATTCCACTCTTTCTACCATAACACTATTAAATTCTTATTTATTGTAGCACTGATAACTGGTAATTGCAAGCATTTTAGGAAAAACCATGAAAATCAATTTCCCGCAGATTTGCGCCAAATATCGGAAAATTGATTACCGCACAAAAAACGATGCCCTTCATTCCTCCCAGTCCAGTCCCGCATTTTCGTCCTGAGGCGCCTTCTCCTCCCGTTCCAGCACTTCCGTAATCTTCTCAATCATTTCATCTTCCCGCAGCCGGAACTTGATTTCCACTCTGCGGGACGCCGCCATATCCACATCTCCGGAAGCCTTGTAAATCGGCACGCTGAAAGACCGCCCGTTAACCGTCAGCATTTCCTGCAGCTGCGCGATCTGCGCCTGCGTCAGTCCGTTATCGCCATCCAGACAGAACTTGGCTACCGAATTGGCACGGCCATAAGATAAAGTCATGTTGCTCTGATAATCCCCGTCCGTATCCGTATGTCCTTCAATAATAATTTCCGATATGTAGGGCCGGAAACTGTCCTGCAAAAGCACGCCCAGATACATAGGAATGATTTCCTGAAGCGTTTCCTTGCTCTCCGGCGTAAGCGTAGCGCTGTTGTAGCGGAATAATACGTCAGAGGAGAATGTGATCGTTCCTGTCTGCGCATCTACTTTCATCGACGAATTATCAAAACGAGTCTGCAGTTCCCCGATTATATCTGTCTTGATTCCCACGATATCCTGCAGCTGACTTCTTGTAGAAGCAAGCTCCGCCCTGGCTTCGTCAATCTGCCTGTATGCCGCCGCCAGCTCGTCCTCTGTCATCGTAGCCCTGGCATAAGCCTCCTCCAGCTCTTTTATGGAATTGCGCAGCTCCGCTTCGGAATTTTCCAGCTCCTGCCGGGTACTGTTCAGTTGTAACTGTGCTTCTTCCAGATCCGTGCGCTTTTGCCGGTATACAAACAAGGTAATCGCAATCAAAAGTATAAAAATCAGCAACAGCGCAGCCATCATGTCCGAATAGGACTGCCAGTAGCCCGGTTCCTCAAATATTTCACGTCTTCTATTTCTCATACAGTCCCCTCGCCTGGCTTAAGGTGTACAACTCATTGTTAATCCGCTCGCATGTATCGGACAGCTTTTCTTCAATCTCCCTCTGTCTTTTCATCGTCAGATCCATTGCATCATGAATTGTGCTGCAGGACTCCGCCATTTTCTGCATATTTTCAGACAATCTTCTGAAGTCCTCCGAACAGTCGCGCTGTAGCTCACAGGAACGTTCCAGAGATGTTCCAAGCTTTCCGAAATCCGCGCCCATGCTCTCCGACATATGCTTCAGAAACTGTTCCACGATCTGCTCCACGCCTTTGACCTGCACGTTTGCGGTTCCCTGCATCGTCTCCTGCATCTTACGCAATGAGGCCGCCATCCCCGACTGATAAAGCAGCATGGCATCCAGCTTTTCATCCGCCGTAAGCACTTTCGGCTGCGTATATTCCCGGAATGCAGCCAAAAAACGGTCCAGCTTGTCATAAGCATCCGCCATCTGACTACGGTACACAAAGGAAAAAACGAGCGAAAAAAAGATACCGTAAACAGAAGTATGAAATGCCACCTTCATACCGTCCAAAAGCGGCGCCACATTTTCGGAAATGGTAAAAATATCATTGCCTGAAAAAGAACTGAGCCCCATGGAAAGTCCCAGAAAAGTCCCTAAAATGCCAAGCCCTGTCATGGCCCCGGAAATATTGGCGTTAAAATGCGTCTTGCCCGTCTGGTTTAACAACTCTTCATTAATATAATCCTCTACCGGACATGCAACGGTTACATTCCCCTTTTTATCAGTGTGGGCGCTCACATGTTTTTGATATTTGACAAACTGACGGTTCAGCACGGAGCTTCCAAAAGGCTCCTGCTTCTTGCGATACTCCGGCCACAGATTTTTCCCGTCCTCTTCATACTCCTTCTCCATCCTTCCCGCTGCCCGCGCCAATGCGCCTGTCACACAGTTCAGACGGATAAAGCTGACGATGGAAAATACAAACAAGACACCCATAACAGCCAGAAAAGCCACATTAATAACCAGATTGTCCGTGATAACCACGGAGCCTGCAAACACACCGTTGATATCCAAAATAAAGCCAAATGTTAAAATATATACAATAACAAGTAAAATATATCCTTTGTTTCTCATAATATTCTCCTCCGTAATTCTGACGGCAATGCGCAAAGGATTGTTTTCTTTGCCGCCGGCTGCATTTGCCCCTCAGCTCCCCAGAAACTTCTGCAAGGTGCGTATCAGTTCCCTCATGTCAAGCGGTTTGGCTACATGCGCGTTCATACCGCACTCCAGGCAGACCTTTACATCATCCGAGAAAGCGTCCGCAGTCATGGCAATGATCGGAATATCCTTATCCTGGCGCGTAAGCGCTCTGATCGCCCTCGTGGCATCATAACCATCCATAACCGGCATCCGGATATCCATTAAAATTCCGTCATAAAAACCTACGGCGGACTGTTCAAACATTTCCACACACTCTTTTCCGTTTTCCGCATGCGCCAGCTCTATCCCGAATGCGCCGAGATTTTCTTCCACAATAATCCAGTTGATTTCAATGTCTTCCGCAATTAACAGACGCTTTCCGCTAAAATCAACGTTCTGGCTCTGCGTCTGCTCCGTCTTGGTTTTCGGTTTTTCCATATATTTTTCGAGGCAGGCATACAACGTTGACTTAAACAGTGGTTTCGCGATAAACCCTTCGATTTCCTCCATAGAAACCTTGTCTTCGATATCCCCCCAGTTATAAGACGAGATCAGAAAAACAGGGACCCTGTTCCCCACTCTTTCTCTGATTTCCCGCACAGTCTGCAGCCCGCCCATATGCGGCATTTTCCAGTCAATCAGCGCAAACCTGTAATCCTCATTTTTCTTATGGCGTTCCTCGATCATCTGAATGGCAGCGCTGCCTTCAGTAGCCCATTCGGCGTGAACGCCCATCTCTTCCAGATTTGCGGCGGCGCTCGTACACAGCGCCTCATTGTCGTCCACCACCAGCACATTCCACGCCGGCAGTTTCATCTCTTCACTACTCTCTCCGATCTGCAGATCCAATGCCACGTCAAACCTGCTGCCTTTGCCTAACTCGCTTTCCAGCACAATGGTGCCATGCATCAGATTTACAATATTTTTGGTAATCGCCATGCCCAGACCGGTCCCCATAATATGCTGCACCTGCTCTGACTCTTCCCTTGTAAAGGTATCGAAAATCTTTTTCTGGAATTCCTCCGACATACCGATTCCCGTGTCTTCCACGATAAAATGCGTCCGCACATATGCTTCCCCTAACGGCGACAGCTCCTGATAAATACGGACATCCACTCTGCCGCCTTCCGGCGTGAACTTCACCGCATTCGACAGAAGATTCAGCAGTATCTGGTTCAGTCTTACACTGTCACAGCATACATTTTCCGTCTTAATATCCCTGATGAAAATATCAAAATACAGATTTCTTTCTTTGATCTGCGGCTGCATGATATTTACAAGATCATCGGCCATTTCCCGAAGCGATGTCGGGCCTATATTCAGCGTCATCTTCCCGCTTTCGATTTTAGACATATCCAGGACATCGTTGATCAGCCCCAGCAGATGCTTGCTGGAGAGCATCACTTTTTTCAGACACCCTTCCACACGGTCCGCATCGCCGATATTGCGCAGCGCAATATCGGTCATGCCAATAATCGCATTCATCGGTGTGCGGATGTCATGGCTCATACTGGAGAGAAATTCACTTTTCGCCTTATTGGCCCGCACCGCTTCCTGGCTGACCACATGCAGCGCCTGCATCTGTTCCTGCAGCATTTTCGAATAACGGATAAAAATAACCAGAACTGTCAGCATAATGACACACACGCAGCCAATCGTCGCCTTGATCCGCATATGATCCAGCTGCGCAAGTGGATTATTCAAAACTTCATTGGGCATAGCCGCAATCAGATACCATTTACAATTGTCTGACAGCGGGGAACAATACAAATGTCTCTCCTCCCCGTCCACAAAAACATGCGTACTGTAATTTTCATTGCGCTTCATAGCTTCCTGCAGCTCTTTTGCACATTTTTCCGTGCTCTTGCCTTCCAGACTGTCAAACCTCTCCCGGATCCTGTCAAAATAATTATCGCGGAAAGCATCGGAACTTCTGATCACAAAATTTCCGTCTTTGTCAATAATATGGGAATAAACATTTCCTTCTTCCACATCCAAAAACAACGCCTGATCCAGATATTCCATCGGAATGCCCGTCACCAGCGCCATACTGCGCTGACCGTTTTCCATCGGATAGGCAGCCGGCGTACCAAGCAGGAGAATACCCGCATCTTCGCTGTCAATTCCCCGCTCTATGACCATATTCTCTTCCCGCAGACACGTTTCAAAATAGTCCGGATCCGGCAGACTGACCGGCTGCCCATAAACCGTTTCAATATAGCCGTCTCCGCCATAGAGACCGAGATACGAAAATTTTCTGATTTCCGCACTGAACCGCAGCTCGTCGAGCATCTCTTCTCCGTACACGGCCTCGTCCGGCGGCGTGCGGCTGACTACGCCTTCCGCCTGTTCCATACGGAGACTGATAATCGAATCAAATTTCTGGCGAATCTGCACACTCACCTCGGACATATAAATCTCACTAACCTGCTTCACCGATTTCTCTGTGTTGTTTGACATAAAAATACTCAGTGAGATAAAAACAATCACACATACAATTGTTACACTGATAAAGCTGAACCACAAAAATCTAACTATCTTTTTATCCATTTTGATCATTTTCATTCCTGCCTGCTGTTTCTATTCGTATTCTATCCTGTCGTTTCATATATTGTATGATAATAGCCGCAAATCTCCGGCCCGCATTCCGGTAAAATCCCGAAGACTTCCCGGCTTACATCGCCTTCATCTCTGCCAAGCTTTGCCAAAACGCTTTCCATTTCCTGCTGCGAATGTTCTCTATATCCTGAAAACGCACTGTCAAACCGGCCCGCCAGTCTGCACAGCTGCGTATAAAACAAATTACGTTCACCTTTGATTTTATGCGGAAATCCTGTGCCGTCATACCTCTCGTGATGATGCATGCAGATATCCCTGCAGATATCCACAAAATATCTGCAGGACTCCGCATGGTTCATTCCGACCAGCTCTGCTCCCAGAATCGTATGATTCTTATAGCCGTCCCGGATCGCGCTCTGCATGTTCTGTGCGTTCACCACAATCACATTTTTGGGCGGGACGATCATATTGCCTATGTCATAAAAAAAACCCGCTTTGCTGATAATCTGTATATGCTCCCTGTCCAGCCCCTGGTTTCCGGCAGCCGCCGCATAATTCGACAGCATAATCTTCATCAAATCGGCAACACGCGTATAGTGTCCATAGTCCTGCCCAAAATTGATAAGATATCTTTTATAAACGGTTTCCAGTTCCGATATATACCGGTATGTTTCACGGATATCAACGTTTGTCAGCTTATGCTCCGAAAAAATCCCAAGCTGCTGTCTGATCTTATTAATAATGTCCTCTTTTTCTATCGGTTTTTTAATAAATTCGGCAACGCCGTACTGCAGCGCCTTTTCCACATTGTCCCTTGTGGCTTCTGATGTCATCAGAAAAACCGGCAGATCATTGATCTGCGCTTCTTTCATAAACTGTATGACGCCAAATCCGTCCATTCCCGGCATTGATATATCCAGCAGAATCAAATCCGGTTTATCACTGTTTTCCCGAAGAAAGTCCACCGCCGTGTAACCGCCGCATTTTTCAATCACCTCAAACTCGCCGCAAAGCATAGCGTTCAGCATCATTCGGTCCGCATCAGAATCGTCAATAATCAACACTGTCTTATCTTTGTGCATTAAAACCTCCAAAACCGTAACCCGCTACTGCATACACTTCTCAATGCACGCTATGATTTTATTCTGCACCGGTAGAATATCCTCAAAAACTGCTTTGGCCCGCTTTGGTTTATTTTCCCGCAAAAGTGTCAGTATCTCCATATATGCTATGTAAAGCGGCGTTACAGACAGGTTCCCGGTAGAACCTTTCACCGCATGTATCTTTTCTATAAGGACAGAAATATCATCTTCGTCAAACGCCGACTCCGCAGGCAGATTTTTCAACATTTCGCACAGTTTGACAAGCATTCTCCGGTACAAACCGGCGTTTCCCATCACTCTGTCAATTCCGTCGTCCACATCGACGCCAATCTCTCGCAATTCCTCAAACAAGTCCATTCAAACTTTCTCCTTCCTGATCCCGGACCGGCCTCTCCATTCCGGCACGGCATATTATAAAATATTATACCATAGAATATATCTGTTTTCTATCTAAAAAAGAAAAATGCCGTCAACCATATTATACCAGGTTGCAGCATTTTACTCGGGTTGGGCTATTCCTTTTTGAATAGACAGCGTGTAGGGGAATCGAACCCCTGATTCCGCCGTGAGAGGGCGGCGTCTTAACCTCTTGACCAACACGCCATTGATAGCACTTGTTTATTCTATTATATATCTCATAAAAAAGCAAGTACTTTTTTAAATTTGTCATTTCATTTTACAATTTATTCTATTTTACGCAGTTTCGCGAAGGCTGCATACATCACCTTTGTACCGGCCTTATCAAAATCCACCGTCACCTGGTAATCCCTGGCGCCCTCTTCGATCTTCAAAACGGTGCCTTCCCCATATTTGATGTGTCTCACCCGGTCAGATACCGCATAGTCCGGTCTGCTGCCCGCAGGCGCGCCTTTCGACAGACTTCCCAGCCCGCCCGCGTCTCTGGTAAAAAACGGCCGGTTTTCTTTTTCGGTTCTGCGGGGCGCTACAATCGCTTTGGGACGTACACGGGGATCTTTTGCCGGTCTCGTCACCCCGATCCCCTCCCCCAGGCCGTCGGCTGCATACATCCTGCCAAATGCGCTGCCAGCATCTTCGCCTGTGCTGCCGGCAGCGCCATACTCCCGGGAAATACCGCCAAAATTTCCGCCAAATGGTTTTTCCCGAAACCTGCTTCTGCCGACAGCATTGTCCGGCTGTTCTTCCCAGTCCCGTCTTTTGAAAACGGGAAGCCTGTGATCCAGCAGCTCCTGCGGTATCTCCTGCAGGAAACGGCTGACCATATTATACTGGGTCTCTCCCCGGATCATACGTGATCTGGCGCACGTCAGCGTCAAATCGTCCTTTGCTCTCGTAATGCCTACATAGGCGAGCCGTCTCTCTTCTTCCAGTTCGGCGGGATCATCACCGGTGATCGCCATATAACCCGGAAAAAGTCCGTCCTCCATTCCCGCAATATACACATGGGAAAATTCCAGCCCCTTCGCGCTGTGCATCGTCATCAGCAGTACCCTGTTATCGTCCTCCGACACGCCGTCGATATCCGCCACCAGAGCCACTTCCTCCAGAAAACCGCTTAACGTCGGCTCGTCCTGACTTTCCTCATAGGCAATTACCTTATTCATCAGCTCCCCGATGTTCTCAATTCTGCTTTCCGCATCCTCCTCATCAGACTCCTCCAATGCTTTCACATACCCGGTGGCATCAATGATATCCTGCAGCAGTTTCCGCAGCCCATAATATTCCAGCTTGCCGCGGAATCCCTGAATCAGCGTGACAAAAGGCTGCAGCCTGGCCGCGCTTTTGCCAATGCTCATAATCTGGTCCGCCTCCCGCAGCGCGTCATAAAAGCTGATCTGGCGGCCGTCTGCATACTCCTGTACTCTGGCAATCGTCGTCGCGCCGATTCCCCGTTTGGGGATATTGATAATCCTTTTGACTGCCACATCATCCTGCCCATTGTCAATCGTTTTCAGATAGGCCAGCAAGTCTTTGATTTCCCTCCTGGCATAAAAATTGACACCGCCCACTACATTATACGGTATCCCGGAAACCACAAAGCGCTCCTCCAAAAGGCGGGCCTGGGCGTTCGTCCTGAAAAGCACCGCGCACTGTCCGTAATCCGTTTCCGCCTGCCCCTTCTTTCTGCGGATGTCGTCTGCAATATACTGCGCCTCGTCATAAGCCGTATCAAACTGCCGGAAATGAATAGCGTTTCCGGCTCCCCGGTCTGTCCAGAGCGCTTTTTCCTTTCTGCCAATGTTATGGCGGATTACCTGATTGGCCGCATCCAGCACATTCTGTGTGGAACGGTAATTCTGTTCCAGCTTAATCACCCTGGCCTCCGGATAAACCTTTTCAAAATCAAGAATATTCCTGATGTTGGCGCCCCTGAATTTATAAATAGACTGGTCGTCGTCTCCCACCACACACAGATTCCTGCGCTTTGCGGAAAGCAGACGAATTAATTCAAACTGTACCGTATTGGTATCCTGATATTCATCCACCATACTATATAGAAATCTGTCCTGATACGATTCCAGCACGTCCGGACATGCCTTGAACAGTTCTACCGTCTTCACCAGCAGATCGTCAAAATCCAGTGCATTGCTCTTTTGCAGCGTCCTCTGGTATTCCGTATAGATACCGGAAATTTTCTGCGCCATAAAGTCCCCCTCGGCATCCCTTGCAAACTGCGCCGGGGAAATACACTCGTTTTTTGCGGAAGAAATAGCTGCCAGCGCCGTTCGTTCCCGCAGCATCTTCGTATCAACCTGCAGACGCCTGCAGATATCCTTCATCACTGTTTTCTGGTCATCGGTATCATATATCGTAAAGTGACTGTCATAGCCGATTCTGTCTATGTACCGCCGCAGTATCCTGACGCAGCTTGCATGAAAGGTGGATACCCATATACTTTCCGAACCATATCCAACAATCTGGTCCACCCTCTCCCGCATTTCACCCGCCGCTTTATTCGTAAAAGTGATCGCCATAATATTCCATGGATTCACACCGCATCTGTCTATCAGATAAGCAATCCGGTGAGTCAGAACTCTTGTCTTTCCCGAACCCGCCCCGGCAAGGACCAGTACCGGGCCCTCCGTCTGAAACACCGCTTCTTTCTGCCGCTCATTCAATGTATCGTAAATACTCATAGACTGCCTTCCATTCTCCTTTCAGACCGCCCCGGCAACGATACGCCTTACCCCGGCGCGGTATGTTATCGCTGGATATTATAACACATCCCCCGCACCTTTTACAAATTTTCCAATATAATACACTATCAATTTTTATTTTGGAGGATTTCATTTATGAAACAAAAATGCATCAGTTTCCTGCTCCTGTTCACTTTGCTGCTGACCGCGGTGACAGGCTGCGGCAGTACCGCTGCCAAAGACAGCCCGGATGTCCCGAAAGAAAAAGTAGTCCTAAACGAAGTCGCACATTCGATTTTCTATGCCCCGATGTATGTTGCCATCGAAGAAGGGTATTTTCAGGAAGAAGGGCTGGAAGTGGAGCTTGTAACGGGATTCGGCGCTGATAAGACGATGACCGCCGTCCTCTCCGGTGAAGCGGATATCGGATTTATGGGTTCCGAGGCTTCTATCTACACATACCTGGGTGGAACAGACGATCCTGTCGTCAATTTCGCCCAGCTGACACAGCGGGCAGGCAATTTCCTGGTATCCCGCGAACCAATCGACAATTTCTCATGGGATATGCTCAAGGGCGCCCAAGTACTCGGCGGCCGCGCAGGCGGTATGCCGGAAATGGTATTTGAATATATTCTGAAAAAACATAACATTGATCCCAAAACCGATACAACAATCGACCAAAGCATTGATTTTGGTTCCACTGCCGCCGCCTTTTCTGGTGGGCAGGGAGATTTCACCGTAGAATTTGAACCCCACGCGACTTCTCTGGAAGCAAAAGGCGATGGTTATGTCGTAGCTTCCCTTGGCACCGATTCCGGATATGTCCCCTACACCGCCTTCAGTGCAAAGAAAAGCTATATCAGTGAAAACCCTGAAACAATCCAGGCATTTACCAATGCACTGCAAAAAGGTATGGACTATGTAAACAGCCACAGTCCGGAAGAGATCGCTAAAATTATCCAGCCACAGTTTGCGGAAACCGACTTGGAAACGATAACAACCATCGTCACCCGTTATGCGGAACAGGACACTTGGGCAGAAAATCTGGTATTCCAGAAAGATTCTTTTGAACTGTTACAGAACATCCTGGAGGAAGCGGATGAACTTGAAAAACGCGTACCTTATGAAGATCTTGTCACAACCGAATTTGCGGAAAAAGCCACAAAATAATCTCCCGCCGTCTATCGCAATGCAACCAAAAAGGACTGTGCCGTTTAGGCACAGTCCTTTTTTGGGCCGATCAATTTTTATCGCCGCCTTTAAAAAGTCACAGGTCCGCATTCCGTATTGATGACACAGCTGCAATTTCCCTGGCTCGTGCCGCATACCTGCGCCGATGCCGGCGTAGCCTGAGGCTCTCTCGCAAGCTGGGTATTGTCACACCTTCTGTCGCGCAGCTCACAAAGCGGATTCGGCGCAACTTCATAACGGTAGTCGCATCCTTTTCTCATAATCCGCTGGCAGATAACGTTATGGCTGGCCACACTGTCTACATCCCCGTTGACAATATTCTGGTACCAGTAAAATTTGTCGTCCGGCGGAAGCTGCAGCAGCGGTACAACACACTCCTTTTTCTGTGTATTTCCTGTCGTGGTTTTGATAATCTCACGGACATACTCGATATTGGGACGCAGTACAAGTATCTGCGGGAAATCTCCGCATGGAATCACCTGCATCCAATCCTTGTGTTCGTATTCCCAGAGCAGATCTTTTGCCTTGTGCAGATGGGCAATTTCCTGTGTCAGACACTGTTCCCAGATACGGCGTATCTCCGGATCCACTTCCGTCTCCATGCACGAATAATAGAGATAGCATTCCGTGTATTCGTGCATCAGCAGATCTTCCAGCCAGGTTGCGTTCGTATCTTTCAGACTTTCATACTGCGTCACATGCTCCTCTTCGATCATGCCGATCTCCTGATACAGTCTCCTTCCCAGATCCGATCTGTCATATAGAGAAGCTACATTCATATAGTAATTCATGGTCTGCTGCTCTGCTGCGGTTATGATTCCCACATTCAGCTTCGTCAAAACTGTGGCCTCATTGTTATCTATATGACGGAAAATGCTGTCTTTCGGATATCTGTGCTCCGATATGGTGGGACGGGCCGGTGTGATTTCCGTATATCCACCTACCAGTTTTTCCGGACAGATCCCATATTCATAGTCAAGCAGATTGGAATAGCGGTACAGATGATCGAAATCTTCCAACAGCGCAAAATTTAATGCGTTTTTCACGTTGCAGTCGCTTTCCTGCTTAGCCAGCACACTCGTCAGATCCACGGCCAATTGTTCATAGGTGATCGTATGCTCTAATATCGTTTCGTTTTTCGGTTTCAGGCAGCTGATCCGCTTTTGCTGCTGCTGTTCACTCCTGCGCACAAGCGCAAGCTCACGTCTGAGATCATTGTCATTGCAATGCCTGGAAAAGTTTCTGGAAAACCATTGTGCTTCAAATTCCGTACCGTTCATCAGTACGATACGGCATTTTGTATAAGGATTTGTCGTTTCTTTGTTGTAAGGACACGGATACATCATGTTCCAGTCCATAAACCATTTTTCCACCGGAATCGGCTTTTCGTCAAATGGGTTAAATGTCCGCATAAAACCTCCAAATATATTTTCTGTCATTTTAGTTTATGCAGATTTTTTGATACATTGACTGCCAAATACTTCCTTTTTTCAAAAACGCGGCGGCGCATAGATCGCCGCTCGTTTCCCATCCTATCTTCCGGCGATATACGCTTCCACTTCCGCTCTCTCCGGCATTACTTTCAACGCGCCTCGTCTTGTCGTAATCAGGCTGGACGCGCCGTTGGCAAAGGTCAGCATCGCTTTCAAATCCTCCTTTGTGAGTCCGTCAAGCCCATGTTCCAGTACATAGTTCAGAATGCACGCACAAAATGTATCTCCTGCCCCTGTCGTCTCGATCGTGGCCGGGTTCAGAAACGGCGCCGCCATAACCTTTTGACTGCCGTAGAAAGCATAACTTCCCGCTTTCCCCATAGTAGCCAGCAGCAGCCGGATATTTCCGTAATGCTCCCGGATCCAGTTTACGCCTTCTTCCACTGTAGCGCAGCCGGACACAAATAACACCTCGTCATCCGAGATCTTCAATATGTCACACTGCCCCAGCCCGAATACAATCTGCTCTTTGGCCTCGTCCAGACTCTTCCACAACGGAGGCCGCAGATTGGGATCAAATGAAACAATAATACCGTTTTCTCTGGCAATGCGCAATCCCTTTTTCGTCGCCTCGCGAACGCCTGCATGCGTCATGGAAAGCGTGCCAAAATGGAATATCCGCGTATCCCGGATCAGATCTTCCCGCACTTCAGACACATCCAGCATCATATCCGCTCCAGGATTACGGTAAAATGCGAAATCCCTGTCGCCATCCTCCGCCGTATGTACAAAAGCCAGCGTCGTTCTCACCTCTTCATCCATATACAATGCTTCTGTGCCGATCCCCAGCTCTTCCAGTACGCTTTTCAGCATCACGCCGAACTGGTCTCTTCCCACCTTTCCCATAAAAGAGGTTTTCTTTCCCAGTTTGTTCAGCATGGCAAGCACGTTACAAGGCGCGCCGCCCGGATTCGCTTCAAACATGGGATTGCCCTGACTGCTCACCGCATTCTCCGTAAAATCAATCAAAAGCTCCCCCAGTGCCAGTACATCATATTTTTTTTCTGCCATTTTCCCGTTCCTCCCATTTTATTGACATCTGCGTCAGTTCTATAGCTCCGTTCCGTTACAATTTTCTTTTATATTTTAGCAGAAATATCCTCTGCAAACAAGAGGATATCCGTCTGGCTGTCCATAGCCGCTTAAGTTTCCACATTACGTAAAAACAGCAAAATTACCCGGATTTCATACTCCGGCAGTCCGCTGCAGCGCGCAGAAACTATTAGAAAATTCAATTTTTCGCGCCCGCAGCGCCAGCACAAATTTACGCCGTGCAATTTGCCTTCACAATCAATGCCATATATGATAAAATACAACTGTAATCCGGTTTCTTATACCTATTCCCGATTTCAGAAACGAGGTGGCCATTTCATGACACATAAGGAAAAAGCATGGCAGCTCCTGCACCAGCAATACCATTGTTCACAGGCGCTGCTGGGCGCGTTTGCAGAAGATTTCGGGCTGGACTTAAAGACCGCCTTCAAAATCAGTACCTGCTTCGGCGGCGGTATGCGCCAGGGCGGCGTCTGCGGCTGCATCACGGCCTCGCTGCTCGTACTGGGCATGGCGTTCGGCTTCTATGATTCTCAGGACAAAGAACAGGAATTGTACGGTAACCAAAAAACAGAAGAATTTTTACGGCTTTTTAAGGAAAAAATGGACGGCCTCATATACTGCCGGGATATTCTCGGAAAGGATATCTCGAAACCGGAGGATATGGCCATGATCCGCCAGGAAAAACTGATCCTGCAGAAATGCCCAAGAGCAATCAATATCAGTATCGATATCTTGGAAGAAATGCTGGCGCAGCAGTTAAAAGACAACGCGGAAGGCAGCATCAGCCTAGAAGATCTTCCCGAAGACAATGAGATGCAGAGTATGCTGCGCGAAATCACCGAGCTGAAACGGTTCCGCCGGAATGTGAACCACCTGGTATTCTCCTCTTCACGAAGAATCGGTGTCATCCAGTTTGATATCTGCAAGTTCAAACTGATCAACGATTTATATGGGGAAAAATTCGGGGACGAAATTCTCGACTTTATTGGCGAAGAGTTAAAAGAAGTCTGCGGCCGCCAGCAGTTTTTTATCAATCTGCGCAGCGACGTATTCATGGTTGTGACGGAATATGACAAAACGCAGGAGCTGGTCGATCTGATACACCGTCTGGATAACAGAATCTGCTCTTTTAAAGACGTAAAGCTGCAAATGTCTTATGGCATCTATACAATAGAGGACAAAAAGATGGAGCTGCGGCAGATGGAAGACCGGGCCGCTATGGCCAGAAAAGCAGCCAAGGACAGTATTCTGACCAATATCCTGTTTTACAAAGAGCAGTTCAAGGAGATGCTGTATAACAGAAAATTTATCGAAGAAAACATCCAGACTGCCATTACGGAAAGACAGTTCAAAATGTATCTGCAGCCAAAGTACAGCATTGCCAAAAATGAGATTACCGGCGCCGAAGCGCTGGTGCGTTGGCTTCACCCCGACCGTGGTATGATCTGCCCGGATGAATTTATTCCGGTGATTGAGGAAAACGGTTTTATCAAAAAAGTGGATTATTATATATGGGAAGAAGCCTGCCGCTTTATCAGAAAATGCAGCGACGCAGGCATTTTATCCTGCCCTGTTTCCGTCAACGTCTCGCGAATCCACCTGCGCGGCGATGAATGCCTGCAGGTACTGACGCATTTGGTAAACGCCTACAACATCCCCAAATCTCTGCTGCAGTTGGAAATCACGGAAACCGCCCGCGATGAACAGATCAGCCAAAAAGCGCAGCAGCTTAAGGATGCAGGTTTTACACTGATGATGGACGACTTCGGCAGCGGCTATTCCTCCCTGAATATCCTTTTGGAAACGCCATTCGATGTGATCAAGCTCGATAAAAAATTTATGGAGAGCATGATGGTTTCCAACAAAGGAGAATTAATTCTGGAACAGATGGTTTCCATGGCAAACAAACTGGATCTGGAACTTCTGGCGGAGGGCGTGGAAACAAAAGAACAGATTGATCTGCTGCAGACAATCGGTTGCGACCACGTTCAGGGATATTACTATGCCATGCCCATGCCGGAAGACGAGTTTTTCACCCTTCTGCAAAAACAATTTGCACATTCCGCCCGCTCTTCTAACGCCGCAGATACTTACTGATCTGCCGCTGCAGAATACGCAGGGAATTTTCAACATTATCGTCATCCTCTATCATGCGGTTAATTTCATTGTCAGCCATCGTAATAGCGTCCGCATATTTGGGAAATTTAGGCGTCACCACACCGTTTTCAATCACATCACTTACCAGTGCATTGTCAATAAACTTCTCGTTTTTTTCCATATCTTCCTGCAGGATCTCTTCTGTTTCCCGTGACGTCGTCACCTCTCTGAGTACGGATACGCCCTGGGAATAACGAAACAGATCCATCTGGATTTCCTCATCATAAGTCAGCAGTTTTAAAAACTCCCAGGCCAACTGCTCCTTTTTTGTATGATTGCTGATTCCCATCAGCAAAGTATTGATAACAGATGTATTCCCGCCTTCCGTTCCTGCCGGCAGCGTAATGCAGTCCCATTGGAATTTCGTATATTTTTTAATCTTATACGGATAGGTTTTATACGTCCTGTACTCCGTAAACGGCAGCGGCATAAAAGCCACATTGCCGCTGTCAAAGTCATCCTTTGACACTTTCTGCATCCCGTTCAAATCCATAATCTGCTTCGTAAACCGGACTGCCTCCGTCACTCTCTCATCGTTAAAATAACTTTCCGTCCCGCTCTCGTCAAACAGCTTGGCGTCATTCGAATAAACTGCCTCAGTCCAGCCATAGTTGTATGTGCCAAACTGGTCCAGCAGCCCGTCGCCGTCTTTATCTTTTGTCACATAGCTGCAGATCCGGTAGAGATCATCCCACGTCCAGTCATTATCCGGCACGGACAGTCCTTCCCTGTTTAACAGCGACTTATTGACAAACATCAGCGTAGGAACTGTCTCATAAGGCAGTGCATACTGTCTGCCTTCATACTGCCCCGCCTGCAGCGCTGTGGAATAATAACATGTGCTGTCAAAATCCGGATCGGAAGCCATCAGCGACTCTAAATCCTTCATCGCGCCAATCTCCGCAAACTGATTGAAATCCTCTCCCAATACCATGAATACATCCGGTTCCTGACCCCGCAGGAGCTGTCTGGAAAACCATTCCGAATAATCCTCCTTGCGGATGCCGCTGTAATAATGTACCTTTACATTTTTATGCATCGACTCAAACTTTTCTACGGCTTTGTCAATAATTACATAACTGTTGGCATTGGCCACATCCCAATTGCTTCCCGCAAAAATACCTACCTCCAGTACCGTCGTCCGGCTGCTGCGGCAGCCGTAGATCCCTGCAGACAACAAAACCGCACATAACAACGCAATACCTGCTGTTCTTTTTCTTTTCATTTCCCTGTTCATACATCATCCGGCTTTCTTTTGCTGACTCCTGTCTGTACCGCCCATATGGCAAGCTGGGTCCGGTCCCGCAGTCCGAGCTTATTTAAAATAGCGCTCAGATAATTCCGCACGGTTCCCTCCGATAAGTTGAGATTTCCAGCGACCTCTTTGTTGGAAGCGCCAAATTCAACCTGTTCAATAATTTTCCACTCCGTTTTAGTCAATTCTTTCTCGTTTTGCTCCTCCACCTGAATGGTATAATCTGCCTTTGCCATCTGGGAAAAAAGCTTAACAACCTTCGTGGCAATGTCCGGATTAATCATAGCGCGTCCGCTATACACCGTATGAATGGCCTCCACCAGCTCATCCATGGACACTCCTTTTAAAAGATAACCGCTGGCGCCGAATTTCAAAGCATTGTATACAAATTCATCGTCGTCAAACGTAGTCAGTATGATAATTTTAATCTCCGGATAGTTCTCCTTGATAATCTTCGTACACTGTACCCCGTCCATCTTAGGCATCCGTATATCCATCAGTATCACATCCGGCTTTTCTTTGCGGATGCTCTGAATCACTTCCTGTCCGTTTGCCACCGTATCCGTTACCTGCATGCCATCCTTTGTATTCAATACGATCTGCAGACTCTGACGAATCAGATCCTGGTCGTCCGCAATCAATACTTTAATCATACTCTTCACCCCATCTGATCGGTATCCTGGCTATGACACTGAACCCGTTTTCGCTTTTAAATTCCACTGTGCCGTTCAGCATACCAATCCGTTCCATAATATGCTTCGTGCCAAATCCATTGGTGATATGGCTGCAGCCGATGCCATTGTCGGTGATCGTCACAACTACCATATCCTCCTGTCGTTCCATAATGATTCTGACCCGGCTTGCCTTGCCGTGCCGCATGGCGTTCGTCAGACTTTCCTGAATCACCCGGTAGATAGCGCTCTCCTCATCCTCGTCAAATTTAAGCTGTCTAATCTGGCAGTCAAAAAATATCTGCATATCCGTGATCGACTTCATGTCCGTAATCATTTTCGTTATGGCAGATTCCAGACTAAGCCGCTCCAGCGAATCCGGTTTTAATTCATTTACCGAACGCCGGATATCCAGAAGGCCGTTCCTTGCTACTTCGGATATCCGTTCCAAATGTGTCTTCGTCTCCTTCGGCGCCGCTTCCACCGTGGCGATACAGGCGTCAATTCCCACGGAAATACCGGTCAGCGTATGACCCAGCGTATCGTGGATTTCCCTCGCGAGCCGGTTCCGTTCCTTCGTCTTGCCCATCCGCTCGGTGATTTTGGCATATTCCTGCAGTTGACTGTTCGCTTTCTCCAAGTCCTCGTTCGTCTTGCGAATCTCTTCATATAGCATATTTACCTCGTCAATCGTACCACGCTGCTGTTGTATCATCAAAATGCAGTAAATAATAAAAAGTATAATATTAAGAGAAATCAAAAGATGATAGCCGCCTACCAGATACTGCTGCACGGAAGCGTCATAATAATTAAAATAGTCGTTGATGGAATACAAATCATAATTGATAGACAACAACTCTGCATCCGTCAGCAGAAAACTGATCAATGCCAGACAGATCACCAGATACTTTCCCCTCTCTCCCTTCGTATAATAGATCACACCCGTAAAAACCAGAAAGAAAATGCCGTTGTAATTAAAATTCATCACTACCACGATAACGGCGCTGATTACAAATTCCAGTACAAGACACAGGTAAATTCTCCCTGGGCGGTTTTTATAAACTTTCTCCTGGGCAGTAAAAACTACCACCAGCAAAAGATACAATACAGCTACAACGATAACGTTCATTCTCGGCTGCACAGGAATCGCATGCAGCGTATCCAGAAAATCCCTCGCCTCATACCGGGAGCAGATCCATTCCGTTGTCACTGCAATAAAAACAGATACGAAAAGCACTGCAATAAAATTCACCGCCATCATAACGGCACGCACATCTCGTAATTTGATTTTCAGCATATAACATCCCGCTCCTTACGTTACAATCCACTACATTACTGCCACCCGGCCAGATCAAACGCATCAATGTTATCCCCCGTAATCATTGTCACCGGAACAATGACCAGCCGTTCCACTTCTTTTCCATCCAGATAGTCATACGCCATGGCTACCGCCTGTTCCGCGATCACAACCGGCTGCTGTGCGCTGCTGCCCTCCATATACCCTTCCTTGATCATAACTTTGCCATCCGGTGAACCGTCGATTCCATAGATCAGAATACCGTCCTGCATCTGGTTCATCTGCAGCGCCGCCAAAGCGCCCAGGGCAGTGGGATCGTTGCCGCCCAGCACCACGTCAAACACACTTTCCTCCGATTCTGATTTCAACAGCTCCGACACGACATCCATAGAAATCTCCAATTCTCCTTTTCCATGCAGCCAGGCTGTCACCTCATATTCCTCTTTTCCCGCAATCGTATCCATGAACCCTGCCACTCTGTCGTCAATTGATTTCGTTCCCGGGCTGTCAATGACAACAATTCTGGCGCTGCTCTTTTTTTTCATCATATCCCGGGCGCACTGGACGCCTGCGTCATAATTATCCGAAAGAATTGAAAACACCGCATATTCATCATCATATACATTGGTATCAATTACAAAAACAGGTACTTCAGCCTCCTTGCAGGCAAGCAGAGCAGGCTTTACCGTCTCCCAGTTCACCGGATTGAGAAAAAGCCCGTCTATGTCCTCCGCCAGCATGTCCAGTATCTGTTCATTTTGCTTCTCCTGATCCTGTGCCGGATCTCTGTAGAGCAGAATATCCCCGTTTGCCTCCACGATCTCCTCAATCTGTGCATTCATATCCTGAAAATAGGGATTGTTCATTGTCATATAGGTCGCACCGAACTTTCTGGTTTCCTGCCCCGTATCCTCCCGGCCTCTTCCGCTTCTCCATACTGCAAAAAACGCAAGAAACAAACCTATCAAAATCCCAAGATATACGACCTTTTTTCTACCGGACTCTACTTTCATCTCTTTCACCGACAATTGATTCCATATGAAAACCACCCGGCATTCCGCAGCGCAGGATGCCAGGTGACAATTACCTCTGTCATAATACTATAATACATTTGCCATATTTGCAATTTACAACTTTGATTTCTTATTTCTGATATAGTCAACATATACGGCCAGTAATATAACGCAGCCTTTTACCACATACTGCCAGAACGAATTGACATTCATCAGATTCAGACCATTATTCAGTACGCCGATGATCAGACCGCCGATAATGGTACCGCCAATTTTACCGGAACCGCCTGCCATACTCGTACCGCCGACTACAACTGCCGCAATGGCATCCATCTCCGCGCCGTCTCCTGCCGTTGGCTGTCCCGAATACATACGGGAAGCCAGCACGATGCCTGCCAGGCCCGCCATGATACCGGAATAGGTATGTACAAGAAACTTCACTTTTGCTACGCTGATACCGGAAAATTCCGCCGCCTGGGCATTGCCGCCCACTGCATACAGATGACGGCCCAGCTTCGTTTTATTCATGATCAGCGCTGTTACGATCAGCACGATTACCAGAATCACAACCGGGGTCGGCACCGGTCCGATATAGCCCGCTCCCACAAACTGCCACTCTTTTGTCACGACACGCACGGGGGAACCGCCCGTATAGACATAGGCAAGACCTTTTGCAATGTTCATCGTTGCCAGCGTAACGATGAATGGCGGAATTGTCGTACTGGAAATCACATACCCGTTAAACATACCGACTACCAGGCCGACCAGTACGCCGCACAAAAGCGCTACCGCCAGTGGCAGATTATATCTGGACACGCAGCCTGCTGCTACACAGCCGGACATAGCGATAACGGAACCAACCGAAAGATCAATACCACCTAAAATAATAACCATTGTCATACCGCAGGCCAGATACAAGTTGGTCGAGATCTGCCGCAGTACGTTAAATACATTTTTCTGTGTCAAAAAGGAACTGCTTGTCAGCGGGTTTACCGCCAGAAATATACACATTACCACCAGCGCCGCAATGATACCCATATTTTCTTTGAAATATATTTTTGCCGCTTTTGAAAATCTTGAACCTGCAGAGCTCTGCGCTGCAACTGTTTTTTCTTCAGCCATAGATCTTATCCTCCTTATCCGTTTCCTAATTTGCCGCCAGCTTCATAATGGCTTCCTGGGATACTTCATCCCTTGACAGACAACCTGTAATATTTCCTTCATTCATAACATAAATACGATCGCTCATATTGATGATTTCCGGAAGCTCCGATGAAATCATAATAATGGACATGCCCTGTTTCACAAGCTCATTCATGATTGCATAAATCTCGGATTTTGCGCCGACATCCACGCCCCTTGTAGGTTCATCCAATATCAGAATCTTCGGATTGGTGGCAAGCCATCTGCCGATAATTACTTTCTGCTGGTTTCCGCCTGACAGATTGCCAATCAATTGCTCCTGCGTCGGTGTTTTGGTAGACAGCATATCAATATATTTTTGCGTAATCGCCTCTTCTTTCGCCGCATCTACAAAAATACCCTTAATGAAATCTCCCAACACTTCTATGGTTGAATTATATCTTACGCTCTGTACCTTATACAGCCCTTCCAGTTTCCGGTCTTCCGGCACAAGCGCAATGCCATATTTCATCGCCTCGATAGGATTGCGAATCTGTACCCGCCTGCCCTCTATCTCCACTTCTCCCTTATAGTTCTTAGTCAGGCCAAAGATACACTTCATCACCTCGCTGCGCCCCGCTCCTACCAGACCGGCAAAGCCGACGATTTCCCCTTTCCTGACCTCAAAGCTCGCATCCTTTGCCATCCTGCCGTCAGAAATATGGTCACATTTCAGCACCACTTCACCCGGCTCCCGAAAATCCCTTGTATAGTAGTTTGTCAGTTCCCGGCCTACCATCATGGCAATCAATTCATCCTTATTTGTTTCTTTGACTACCTTGGTCCCTACATATTCTCCGTCCCGCATAACCGTAACCCTGTCGCAGATCTGCTCCAGTTCGCTCATCTTATGGGAAATATAGATGATGCCCACGCCTCTTGCAGTCAGATTCCGCATTGTCTCAAACAGGAATTCCACTTCTTTGTCGGAAATCGAAGAAGTCGGCTCATCCATAACAAGAATCTTGGAATTGAACGAGATAGCCTTGACGATTTCCACCATCTGCTGCTGCGCGATTGTCAGACTCCCAACAAGCGTATCCGCCGCAATATTCATCCCATTGGCGTCTAACAGCGCCTGCGCATCTTCTGTCATTTTTCTGGAATTCACAAATTTCCCCTTCATCGGTTCTCTTCCCAGAAAAATGTTTTCAGCCACTGTCATATACGGCACCAGCACCAACTCCTGATGGATGATCGCAATACCGTTTTTCTGCGCCGCTTTTACGCCGTCAATTGTTACCTTCTGCCCCTCGATGAATATTTCTCCCTCTTCCGCTATATAGATTCCGCCCAGAACCTTAATCAGTGTCGATTTCCCGGCCCCGTTCTCTCCTAAAAGCGCATGTACTTCCCCTGCCTTTACTGTGAGGCTTACATTGTTCAAAGCAAGCACACCCGGAAAACGCTTATGTATCCCTTTCATTTCCAGCAAATTTTCTCCTGCCAAGCCCTATCACCTTCCTTTACCTCTCGCCCTGTTAACTGTTACAAGCCGGGAAAACGGATTGTCTCCGTATTCTTCCCGAAAAAAGATAGGCCACATAGATGCTTGCATTTATATGGCCTATTTTATTTCCGTGTTTACTTAATTACAAATAATGCAAATTGCTTCGCCTTACGGGAATCCCGCTCTTTGCTTTGCTCCGTGCGGGTTTACTGCCATCCGTCTGTGCCGTAGTCTGCTACGTTGTCAGATGTTATCAGGAATGTCTCAACAGGATATCTTTCGTCTACTGCTTCGCCGTTCTTGAACGCATACATGATCTCTACAGACTTCTTTGCAATGCTGATCGGAGACTGTGCGCCTGTACCTTCGATTAAAGATTCGCCGGAAGCCAGCTCTGCCTTGATATCAGGAGAACCGTCAACGCCATAAATCTTGCAGTCCGTAAGTCCAGCCGCATTTGCTGCTGCCAAAGCGCCCAGAGCTGTCGGGTCGTTGCCGCCAAAGATTGCCACTACATCGCCGTGTGCCTGCAGAAGGTCTTCTGCAATGCCCATTGCCTCTTCCAGATTGCCCTTTGCATCCTGCTGTGCCACGATTTCAAAACCTTTGCCGTCAATTGCATCCAGGAAACCGTTGGTTCTGTCTACTACAGAGTTCATCGTCGGAGAATCCAGTACGATGATCGGGCCGCCGTCCGGACATTTTGCAACAAGATCTTCACCGCACACCTTACCTGCGTTGTAGTTATCGGAACCTGCATAAGATGTTACATAACTCATATCCGCAACTTCCGTATCAAAGTTGATAATCGGAACGCCTGCTTCTTTCAGCATGTCCAGTGCGGGAAGGATCCCTTCTGCCTCTGCAGGATTCAAGAATATTCCGTCAAGATCCTGCGCGATCATATCTTCGATACCGCTGATCTGGCGGGTAACATCGTTTGCCGGGTCAAAGGATACCAGTGTATCGCCGTTTGCTTCCACTTCCTCACGGATTGTCTGCTCCAAAATAACAAAGAAAGGATTGGAACCGTCCATGCAGGTATAACCGAATTTATATCCGCCCTCCGGTCTTTCCCCTGCTGCAGCTTCCGCTTCCGCAACCGCCGTCTCTGCCACATCTGCTGCGGCATCCTCTGCCGGCGCTGCATCCTCTGCAGGCGCTGCTGTCTCCGCTCCCTGTGAACCGCCGCAGCCCACTAACATGGATACTGCCATTGCAGTACAAAGAAATACGCTCAAAACTTTTTTCTTCATCTTTTTTCCTCCCAAAATTTGATTTTTGTACCTCTTGTGTACATATTTATCTTAAGGGAAAGCGTGGTTTGTGACACCTGTATATTGTAACGACTTTCATATGACATTTGTAATGTTTTACTTTCGGCATGTGACAAATGTCATAAAACCAAATCACGCGGCAGACGACAGCCATGGTAAGTGTCTGCCGCAGGATTGGACGGTTCTCAAAATTATAGAGCTAAGCGAATAAATCAAAGGGGCTGATACTGATTAGATGCTGTCACGCTCTCCGCTATATAATCGTGCAAAACACTAAGCAAACAGCGGGAAAACCCCCTTTTCAGATTTGCGTATCCACTGGAAAGCGGCTTATAAATATCCATTGTAAATAGCAGATAAAAATTTTATAATCAAATAAACAAATCGGAATGGGGAGAGAAGATCATAGTGGAATCCGTATTTTCTGTGGAAGAAGCTACACAAAAATTACTTACAAAGCTTTCTGAAGCAATAGATTGGAAGTATTTGAAAAGTCAGCGTTGTCTGAAAAAAACTGTTAAAAATTTAGTTTTTGAGATTAACTTTTTCACATCAAAATGGAATCTTTCCCATCAGAAAGTCGAAGTAGCTGCTGAATTTCATCTACGGTGTAAAAATTACGGGAAACTGCCTGTAAATAATGTAATCGCAACAATATCATATCATCCAAAGAATCGTGAAGGCGGTTACTGGTATGATATATCTACCGAAAAAAAACTTCTTTCCACCTTTGAGGACTTAAATGATAGAATCCAAAAAACAGCAGTCACTTTATGCACCCAATTTGAAAGCGATTATCCTGTTGCGACAGAAATTTTATTTAGAGACCATTTTGACGAATATATGGTACATCTGGATTTTATAGCGGATACGCTCGGCATATCCGTGATACGGGAAAAGGCTCAGGAAATATACGACAGCCTTCCTGCGGAAATGCGCCGACAGGCACTCGCATATAAAAACGGAGTAAAGAATAAGGCATGGATGATAAACAGAAACAATTTGAAATATATAATTGACAACGATTTGATTAAAATGTAAATTTCGGCTTGTCGTATAGTTAAGTAAAAATAAATGTTGTATTACTAAGTCACTCATTTCCTGCAAATCGTATTCAATAATACAATCCTAACAGCACAGTCTATTATAGTGACTGTTGTAAAATATTGATCTCATTCAAAAAATTATCTTCGTTTATAGATTAAATCTGTCATACCATTATAAGACTGCGTCTTAAGTAATTTTAACCTGATCTCATATTTTGCATGTTCAAAGAGACGGATGCCTGAACCTAAAAGTGTTGGAATTACAGTAATGTAATAATCATCAATGAAGTCCGCATTTACGAACTGCTGAACGAGATTAGCCCCACCGCATATCCAAATATCCTTTCCCTTTCTTCTTTTAAACTTTTTACCAAATCGATGGGATCTACACTTACAAATCGTATTTTTTCAGACGAAGGATACTCTTTATGCGTAATAATATAAGTCGTAAAGTCATTATATATCCACTTTTTGGGAGAAAGTTCAGTAACAACTTGATAATAAGTATTCCAACCCATTAAAATCGTATCAATATTTTTTATAAATTCAGAATAAGTGTCAATATTTTCATCATCATTGCCCTGTCCTTTCAGCCAATCGACGCCGCCCTTACTATCGGCAATATATCCGTCAAGGCTCATCGCAATAAATAAACTAACTTTTCTCATATGCATATGCTCCCTTCCTGTAACAATTATTATGCCATAGTGTCAAAATATATAAAAGAGCGCCGGTACCGCCTGTACCTGCGCTCTTCCCTTCTATTTCTATCACATACCGCGGTGTATCCGACCCTCGCGGCATGCGCCAAATGCTCGTGCTGGCACGATACTTGGCGCATTGCCCGCGGGAATCAATTAATTCTTTCCGCCTTTCTTGGATACCACGTCAAAGATAACGGCTGCCAAAAGCACAAGACCTTTTACGACCTTCTGGTAGTTGGCATCCACGCCCATAATACTCATGCCAAGGTTGATCACGCCCATCAGCACCGCACCGATAATAACACCCGGTACCGTGCCGACGCCGCCGTACGCGGAAGCGCCGCCGATAAAGCAGGAACCGATGGCGTCCATTTCATAGTTCTGCCCATATGTAGGCTGTGCGGAAGTCATACGCGCAATCGTCAGCATACCCGCCAGCGCCGCTAAAAATCCCATATTCGTATAGGCAATGAAATAAACTCTCTCCGTATTAATACCGGACAGCTTTGTCGCCTTCTCATTGCCGCCTACCGCATAGAAATAACGGCCGATTGTCGTCTTGGAAGTAATATAACCATAGATGAGCACCACTACCATCACCCAGATCAGCGCCGTCGGGATTCCCTTATGCTGTGCCAGTTTAAAGGTAAATACGAGTACGACAAGGCAGATCACAACCAGTTTGGCCATAGCCGGTGCAAGCGCCTCCATCTCGTAACCCTTCTTAGCTCTCGCCATACGGCCTCTCAGTACGATAATAACGTATACGGCGCATGCAATCACACCTGCCGCCATGCAGGTAATATTCAGTCCTTCCCCGCCGCCAAAGAAATCGGGAATATAACAGTCAGCGCCGCCGCCGAACAATTTTATAAAAAACTCATTGGTGATCGATACGGTAAGACCCTGCAGCACCACATTGGAAAGCCCGCGGAATACAAGCATACCGGAAAGCGTGGTAATAAAGGGCGGTACATGTACATAAGCGATCCAGAACGCCTGCCATGCGCCGATTGCCGTACCGACAAGCAGCATCACCAGGATGGATACCCATACATTCATACCCTTGTTTTCCATCAGGGTAGCGCCCACCGCGCCCACGAAACAAACAACCGAACCAACGGAAAGGTCAATGTTGCCGCCGGTTAAAATACACAGCAGCATACCGGTGGCAAGCACAAACACGTAAGCGTTTTGTGCGATCAGGTTACTCACATTCTGAGGAAGCAGGATTTTTCCTCCGGTTCTCCAGGTGAAGAACAACGTAACCAGAACCAACGCAATGATCATCGTATATTTTTTGACTCCTGCCATAACTTTTGCTTTATCCATCGTTTACGCTCCTTTATTGCTTGATTTTAAAATATAAGACATGATGACTTCCTGGGACGCTTCTTCTCTGCTAAGCTCTCCTACAATCTGACCCTCGTTCATGACATAAATACGATCACACATGCCCAATACTTCCGGAAGCTCGGAAGAAATCATGACCACCGATTTCCCCGCCGCCACCAACTGATTGATAATGCAGTAAATTTCATATTTCGCGCCTACATCGATACCGCGGGTCGGTTCATCCAGTATTAAGACATCGGGATCCGCAAACATCCATTTCGCCAGGAGCACCTTCTGCTGGTTTCCGCCGCTGAGATTCCCTACATTCTGTTCCACCGTCGGACATTTCGTTTTCAGCTTTTCTTTGTAATCAACCGCAACTCCATATTCTTTGTCCTTGTCAATGACCGTATGGCTGCTGACCGCGTCCAGATTTGCCAATGTGGTATTGATCTTAATCGGATTACTGAGAATCAGCCCGTTTCCTTTCCTGTCCTCCGTCACATACGCCAGCTTATTATTGATGGCTTCCCGTACGCTGTGCAGATGGACTTCTTTTCCATTTATGTATAGCTGACCGCTGATATTCGTGCCGTAGCTTCTGCCGAAGATACTCATAGCGAGCTCGGTTCTTCCGGCGCCCATCAATCCGGAAATACCTACCACTTCGCCCCGCCTTACATTCATACTCACATTGTCGACAACTTTTCGTTCCGTATAAATCGGATGGTATACATTCCAGTCTCTTACCTCCATGAGCACATCCCCGATTTTTACGTCCTTGCGCTTCGGGAAACGGTCTGTCAGGTCACGTCCTACCATGCCTTTGATAATACGATCCTCCGTAATCGCATCCGTCTTTTTATCCAGTGTCTCAATTGTGGAACCGTCGCGGATTACGGTAATTTTATCTGCTACATAAGAAACCTCATTTAATTTATGAGATATAATAATCGAAGTCATGCCTTCTTTTTTAAATTGAAGCATCAGATCCAGGAGCGCCTGGGAATCCGACTCATTCAGGGATGCTGTCGGCTCATCCAAAATCAATAAACGCGCCTTTTTCGCCAGGGCTTTGGCAATCTCCACAAGCTGCTGTTTGCCTACCCCGATATCCTTGATCAATGTCCTGGAAGATTCCTTCAGACCTACGGTCTTTAACAGCTCATCTGCCTTGCCATATGTTTCATTCCAGTCCAGCGCATACTTGTGTCCCCGCTCATTGCCGAGAAACATATTTTCACCGATCGTCATATACGGGATCAACGCCAGCTCCTGGTGGATGATAACAATCCCTTTTTCCTCACTGTCCCTGATTTTGCTGAACTTACATACTTCTCCGTTATAGATAATATCTCCCTCATAGGAGCCATAAGGATAGATACCGCTTAATACATTCATCAGTGTGGATTTACCCGCACCATTTTCACCTACCAGGGCGTGAATTTCCCCTTCCTCAACCTTCAAATTCACATTGTCAAGGGCTTTTACCCCAGGGAATGTCTTGGTGATATTTTTCATTTCCAATATTACTTTCGCCAACTGTATCCCTCCAACCATAGTATAGATTCTGCGCTGCCATGCAGCCGTCTTAATAAACAGGCGGGAACTGAAGTCCCGCCTGCATATCCTCTATTCTTTTTTCCGCATTACGATTACTGAAGATCTGCTTCCGTGTAATATCCGGAGTCAATCAACAGCTCTTTGTAGTTGTTTACATCTGCGAATACCGGCTCGCAAAGGTAAGAAGGAATGATGCCTGTACCATTGTCATAGCTTTCCGTATCGTTAACAGGCGCTTCGCCGCCCTTCATGATAGCGTCTACCATCTTCACTACCTGGGAAGCCAGTGTACGGGTATCCTTGAATACGGACATAGACTGTTTTCCTGCGATCATGTTCTTTACGCTTGCAATGTCACAGTCCTGACCTGTGATGATCGGATATTCTCCCGTATAGTTTGCTGCCAGTGAGTTTGCCACGCCAAGCGCCGTAGAGTCGTTGGATGCCAGAACAGCGTCAAGGTTTGTACCGTCAGAGTAGTTGGATGCGATAATCGCGTCAAATCTGGACTGTGCTGCTTCTGTTGCCCAGTTTGCCGTAGCTACTTCCTCAAATGAAGTCTGACCGGATTTTACCACCAGTTTGCCGGAATCAATGTACGGCTGAAGCACATCCATAGCGCCGCCGAAGAAGAATCTTGCATTGTTGTCGCCAGGGTCGCCTGTGATCAGCTCGATGTTGAACGGGCCGTCTGCGTTTTCAAGGTCAAGCTGGTCTCTGATGTATTCGCCCTGTACCGTACCTACCATGTAGTTATCGAATGTAGCATAGTAAGAAACAGCGTCAGAGTTCATAATCAGACGGTCATAAGCGATTACCGGAATGCCTGCTTCCTTCGCCTGTGCCAGAACGGTTCCAAGGGAATCGCCGTCGATAGAAGCGATTACCAGTAACTGGCAGCCATTGGAAATCATATTCTCAATCTGGGAAACCTGTGTCTGAATATCGTTGCTTGCATACTGCAAATCAACCTGATATCCTGCCGCTTCCAACTGCTCTTTCATGTTAGCGCCGTCCTGGTTCCATCTCTGCAGATCCTGCGTCGGCATTTCCACGCCGATCAGTCCGCCCTCTCCGCTTGGCGCTGCTGCTTCTTCGCCGCCTTCTGCTTCCGTTTCAGCAGGTGCAGCTTCCTCTGCCGCAGGCGCTTCTGATTCGGCAGGCGCCGTTGCGGTTTCGGAACCGCCGCCGCAGCCAACCAGCATCGCAGCTACCATAGCAACGCTCAAGATTGTGCTTAATACTTTTCTTTTCATTTTCGTCTTTCCTCCCTATAAAATTTTGCAGCTTCTCGCTACATCCTCAATATACCACAAACAAACTAGTAAAAGTTTGCTATATTCTGCAAATTTTTAAATGCATTTTAGGCAAAAAAACGAAGTGCTAGCATTTTTTTGTTCTAAGGCGCCGCGCTCTGCAAAATTATCCTGTACAGGACAATGCCTACTCTCCACGCTCTTTTGCATCGTCCGCATCACTGGCCGCATCCGTCCGCTCCGGTTCCCTTCCCGGCATATTCAGATACACATCCTCTTTCAGATGGAAGCCGCTGCCTATAATGACCTCATCCATATTGTCCTTATAAATGCTGACCGGTTCCAGCGTCATATAAGGCACCTTGTAACTGCCGTCGTCAATGACATCCTCCGCATCCACTTCCCGGCCTTCCCCCAGCGCAATGGCGCATTCCGCCGCTTTCTGGGCCAGCTTCTCCACCGGCTTGTACACCGTCATGATCTGCGTACCCTGTACGATTCTCTGACATGCCGCCAAATCCGCGTCCTGTCCCACCACACCCACTTTGCCTGCCAGCCGCCGCTCCGCCAGCGCCCGCACTACCGCGGTGGCGATATCATCGTTTCCGCACATAATGGCGTCAGCTTTGTCCACCATGTCCGCATGCTCATAAATATAGGCCGCTCCCAGTTCCGCCTTCCATCCGTCCGCATGCATGGTATCAATAATCTCTATGTGATGGCGCCGCATTACTCTCCGGAATCCCTTTTCCACCAGAGACACATTGTTATCCGCCAGCGGGCCGCACAACATCAGCACACTCTCAATATCTCCTCCGCCGCTGACAATACCTTCCGCCATCATCTCCCCTACCATTTCATTGTCAAATGAGATATACAGATCCACATCCGCATTCTTAATCAGCCGGTCATAAGCGATCACCTTAATTCCCGCATTTTTCGCCTTCTGCACCACACTGCTCAGTCCGTTCGAATCAATGCAGATGATGACGATCACATCCATTTTCTTATCAATAAAATATTCGATCTGCGCAATCTGCTCCTCAATATTGCCGTTGGCATTCTGTACATTGACTTCGGCTCCCATTTCCTTGGCCGTAGAGACAAATACGTCCCGGTCGCGCTGCCAGCGCTCAATCACAAAGGAATCAAAGCTCATGCCAATCTGCAGTTTCTTTTCCGTCACATCACTCTCTTCCACCACATGTTCTTCCTGTCCCGCACATCCCGCAAGCAGCAGAAGCGATAAAAGCGCCGCCAGTAACATCCTCTTTTTCATTTACTTTTCTCCTTGTATTCCGTAGGCGTTATCCCCGTGTTTTTCTTAAAGGTACGGCTGAAATAATTGGGGTCGGCGTAACCGATCTGGCTGCAGATCTCCTTCATCGACAGATCCGTGCCAAGCAGCAGCTCCTTTGCCCTGTTCATCCGGATTTCCGTTACATATTCAATAAAATTTTTTCCTGTTTCTTCCTTGAATATTTTACTGAAATAATACGGACTGATCTCCACCTCCCTTGATACATCGTCCAGTGAAATATCCTTATGATAATGTCCGTCGATAAATTTACGCGCCCGCTCCACTACGCTGACCGACTGTTGCTCCCGCTTTGCCGATACACAGCGGCAGGCGCCGCCCATCTTATCCACGAACCATTTTCTGACCTCTTCCAGACTTGACAGCCCAAGCAGCGAGGGCAGATAATCCTGGCGGCTTCGGAAATGATACACTCTGCCGCCGTTTTCGTAAGATATATGCTCAGCCCACAGTACAAATTCCAGCGCCTTCAGCTTCACATCCATCATATATTCCCCATAATTTTCTTCCATCCAGTCAAAGAAACGGTTTGCCTCTGCTATTACACCGTTCACATCCCCTTTTTCCGTCAGCTCAAACAGCATCTTCTCATTTCCGACCGGATAATTTTCCTCATACAACACACCTATCGGAGCGTCGTCCACATGCGCCACTTTATTGGTCGTCTGCACCAGTGCATTCAGCGCTTCATTATAAGACTCCGCCGCTTCATGCATCTGCTTTACGGAACCGATACCCACACGGAAGCTTACATCCGTCCTGGCTTTAAGCTTCCTTGCCAGTTCCCTTGCTTTCTCGATTACCATAATCCGCTCATTATATTCCAGTTTCGGTTCTTTGCACGGTATCAATACGGCAATCTTATTTGCCATCACCGAACCTACGATCCCCGGCAGATAATCGACTGTAATTTCACGAATTTCTCGATAGGCATTCTGCAGCCGGATGCTGGCGCCCACTGCATTGGTCATATGATTGCCGTCCTGTGTCTCCCCGCATACAAGCGCCGCCATATATGCATGGGTTTCCTCAATACCAAGCAGATTTTTAAAGTTTTCAATATCTTCCTCAAAATATTCATGGTACAACAGATTCTGAATCAGGCCGTTTTCAATGATGGGGATTACCGTTTCCATTTTTTCACGGATCAGCAGATCCTGGCTCCTCTTCTCCCGCTCCCTGTCAATGGCGTCCATGGCTTTCCTTAAAACCTGTACGATTTTTCCACGTTCCACCGGTTTGTTGAGATATTCCATCACGCCCAGATTAATCGCCTCTTTGGCATAGTCAAATTTATCATAAGCAGACATGATGATAAACACTGTATGGTGATTGGCCTCGCGGATCTCTTTCATGGCGTCGATACCGTTGATGCCCGGCATCTGGATATCCATAACGGCAATGTCCGGCCGGAACCGTTCCGCGAGCTCAATGACACTTCGTCCTGTCTTGGCATACTCCACGACACAGGAATCCGCAAATTCTTTTTCTATAATAAATTTCAGGGAATCGATCACGATCCCCTCATCATCCGCCAGCATAATTTTATACATCCTCATATTCTCCTTCCCTGACAGGGATATAAATCCGCACTTCCGTCCCTTTGTTTTCCCCTTCGCTGATAATAGAGATCACATCTTCATCATCCAAAAACAAACGCAGTCTGCCAATCACATTATCCAGCCCGATTCCATTGGAATCTCCTGACAAATCGGAAGCCCGCAGCTGGCTTGATAGGATTTTATCAATTTTTTCCCTGGAAATGCCGATGCCGTTGTCTTTGATACTCACACAGACCGTATCGTTCATCCGGTAGACAGACAGCAGGATTTCCCCTTCCCAGTCGATATTACGGATGCCATAGTTCACACTGTTCTCTACAATCGGCTGCAAAATCATGCTGGGCACCTGAATCTGCAGAAGGGATTCGTCCACTTCCTTCCGAAAATGGATATCCCCGGAAAACCGCACGTTTAAGATATACACATAGGTGTCCACAAGCGCAATCTCTTCCTTTAATGTCACGGTTGCATTATTTTTCTTTACATTGTACCGAAAAAAATCCGCCACATTCTGCACATAACGGTAGGTTCTGTCCGCGCCTTCCATCATCGCAAGCTGCGCGCCCGCATTGAGCGTATTAAACAGAAAATGCGGATTGATCTGAGCCTGCAGATATCGGATCTGGGCGTCCTTCAGGTGGGTTTCCATCATCAACTCTTTTTCCTTCATCTCCCGCTCCGTCTCCATACTGCCTCTGATCCTGTCAATATATTCGCGGATACTGATCACCATCTGGTTAAACGCCTTACTCACCACGCCTACTTCGTCTTCGGAAATGACGGGCAGAAGCGCTACTTCCAGATTCCCTCTGGCAACCTGGTCCGCCGTACCGGCCAGTCTCTGCAGCGGTCTGGTAATGGTTCTCGTCATCATAATAACCAGCGCCAGATTGCAGGCGCCCACCAAAATGAGCGTAATGATATTGATCCACTCCAAATACTGCATCGACATGGATAACGCCTGATAGCTGACGGAATTGGCTCGGAACTGTTCATTGTTCAGACTATACAGATACGTGCTGATGTAACCGTACACCTGCGTTGCCCTGCCATAGTGGAGTTTGACTTTCTCCACATTGCCGCCCCGCTTGGCGTCAATGGTCTGTCCCGTCAGTTCCAGATATTCCCCTGACATATTTTTGATATTCTTTTCCATCATTTTCAGATCATTGCCGTATACCCGGTCATTCAGACCGGCAACCAGCCCCGCATAGTCCTGCTCGTTGCGGTAATAATCTTCCATAGCATCGCTCGTACGGGTATTCAGATAAGCCGTCATGCTGCTTTGTACGCTGGACAGCTTATCCGCCAGCTCATTCAGGCTCACGTTACTTAGATAGACCTCGTCCAGCCTGTTCATCATATGGTTCACATTGACGTACATAAACAGATTAATAAAAAGGATAATCAGCGTTGTCATGATGAATACGAGCATCATCTTGACACGTATGGAAAATTTACGGATTCTGTTCATACGCGCCGCCTCCTAGATATTCCCGCACATTCTGCGTCGTAATCAAATTGGTGCCTACGCCAAAGTACTCGCTGACATAACCGTTGCTTCTGTATTCATTCAGGGCCTGCACGCAATACTGGCCCATCTCCTGCGTGTCTATGGAAATTGTGGAGCGCACCACATTCCGCTCGATCGCTTTCAGTATCGTTTCCGAATCGTAAAAACCGATAATATCCATCTCTCCCACTAAATTATAGTCTACCACAGCCTGATAGGTGCAGGAGGTGAACAGCTCTTCCAGACAGATGACCACATCCGGCAGTTCCGTTTCCAGAAACATATGGCGTATAGACTCCTCCGCATCAAAGGCACCCTTATTTTCCACCGCCGCCGTCCGTACCCGGATACCGCCGCCGTCCTGTTCCAAAGTTTCCTGTATACCGGAAAAAATAATATTCTGCCCGCTGTCCTGGGCATCCGCGCTCATCAGTACCAGCACGTCTTTTACTTCTTTGTCTGTAATGGACAGCACCTGTCTGCCATACTCTCTTCCCAGATTATAATTGCTGACCCCTACAAAACTCTTGCGGATGCCCTGGCTGTTATCTTTGAGTACCGTCACTACGGGGATGCCTTTTTCATCCGCAGTTTCCAGATATTCCGCAGTTATCCCCGACTCATCCCCTTCCAGGATAATGCCGTCTACATTGGAGGCGATCGCAATGCCAAGCAAATCCTCCCGCGAATAATCCGTACTCAGATTATCGCCAAGCATTTCCACATAAACTCCCTTTTTTCTCCCTTCTTCCCTCGCGCTTTCATAAACAGATCTCCAAAAAGCGGAGCTGCGGTCTGAAGATATCATCACATAATAGGCGTCATATGCTTCCGCATCCGTATTCTCAAGCAGTCTCTCACTCCGCTGCATACTCTCTCTGAAAAAAAGCATACTGCCCGCCGCAATGCACAATATAAAAGCAACAGAACAAATGCATCCGATTACAAGCGTCCTGTCGCTTTCCGTATATTTCTGTTGTATCTTATCTTTGTTCTTTCCCATTGCTTTTCTTTTATCCCATCCGGCCATGTATGCTCATTTCCTTATTTTTTCTTTTCATCCCGTTCTCCCTGAAAACTGTCGATCACCTTCTCGATTAACAGCTTCTTGACATACACGTCAAAGCTCAGATAGCAGATAAATGCAAACTTCTGCAGAAAATCACGCTTTTCTTCCGGTACATCCCGAAACGAATGTTCCGCATCCTGAAATCTCTCCAGTACATCTTTTTTCAAACGCTCTACCTGTTCTTCCTGCAGACTGAACACTTCCCGATAGACAGCTTCCAGATTCAGCGCCTCGGAAGTGCCAAAATACTGCTCCGTTATCGGACCAAGCAGCGTCTGGATATCTGTAATGGACAGTATATTTTTATAATAATAAATAAAAATCAAAAGCAGTACATGCTCCTTGGAATATTTCTTCTTCACCGGAGGCGGAAGCAGATTATTCTTGGCGTAATTATTAATCATCGTTTTCGTCAGAATCTTGTCGTTCTCCGGATCGCGCGTCGTTTGTTTCAGTTTTCTGTCCATAAACGTCGTCACCTGATCCATATACAGATCAATATTCGGAATGTCCTCCGCCCTGATATATTCAATCCTGTCAAAGCTCTCCATAATACTATTCAGCAAATCTTCCGTATTGATTGTCATAATTTACACCTCTTTAATCATAGTATATAGTTTTTAAGACCGCATGACAAGTCTATCTTACTTCACAGAAATCAATTTTCCGCGATCTCACTATGCGTACTCTCCTTTTTATCAAATCTGATTTCCATGGTAAAACGCACAGACGTAAGACGAATCAGGAAGGAACATTTTGTGAATATTCAAAATGTTCCTTCCTGCGTTTGTCCTGCGCAGAAGACGCTCTGTCCCTTTACTTCAAAATTTTAGTGTGGTAAAATATGAAATAAGACAATGAACGTACCCGCAGCCAAAAGGCACAGAGCCGGCTGCCGTGTAGCAAAAGGAGGCTTTTATGAACAAGAAAATCAAAACCGAGGCGGCGGATCATCTCTTTGACGCCATCTTATGTTTACATACAAAGGAAGAATGCTACCGTTTTTTTGAGGATTTATGCACTGTCAACGAACTGCTGTCGCTTTCCCAGCGGTTTGAAGTAGCCGACATGCTCCGCCGTCGCAAAACATATCTGGAAATTGCGGAAAAAACAGGAGCGTCTACCGCCACCATCAGCCGCGTCAACCGTTCCCTGAATTACGGTAACGATGGGTACGAGATGATATTTAACCGTCTTTCCGAATCAGGAAAAATGCCTGAACAGTAAAGTTCAGGCAAAATTTTTGTATAGTTTATCTTTCGATCAGCTTCCCTAATGCCTTTGGCAATTGCGAAATTGTAGTCCAGACAGGCATCAGACCATGCTTTTCCCACAGTCCCGTCTTATTGTTGAGCAGTTTTCCAAATTAATGATGGGCTTCCTCCTCTTGAAACCAATAAACTGGATTCACTTAGGCGCTTTGAACAAAGAAACGCTGTTAATTATGATGGAAGCAATCGTGCATATCCATAAACATTTGGATGCACCTGGAACTACATCCATCAACGCACCCCAATCCTCTTTGATTACCCATTGGGCATCCACACTGTAAAAAGCACATAACGTCAAAGCCGTAAAGGACAAGCTAATAAACCTGAAACATTTGGTATCTTTTCCCTGCACTGTCAAAGCGACATTTAATAATGCTGTTATAATGGCAATCACACCAAAAAAGAACCACATATTCAGCCCTCCTCAAATTCATTTTGCCGAGTTGATACAAACAAAGTATGCCATCAATGTGAGTATCATCAACCCGCATTGACAGGCGTTGATAGTAGTAGCCAACAGCGGGCAGATAAGTCGGCTGCTCTATAGATAAGAATAGTAGTATATTTAACCTGATTACAAAATCCAGGCGCCGAAAGCATTGCTCCGCAAAGCCTCCGGCGCCTGGGTCTTTTCCAATGCAGCGCAGTATGTACGCTCCCTACAGTCTCTTTTCGCTTTTATCGCTCCTGTCGCTCTTCTCGCTCTTATCAGGCAGCTCCGCGATCTGCGGCGCCGCATCCTCTCCCATAAAGCACTGTCCGCGGAACACACCGTTCTCGTCGACGATCAGTTTCTTGGAACGGATGTTGCCGTTGACCTTTCCTGTGGCGGAAATGACGATCTTTTCTTTTGCAGTCAGATCGCCTTCCACCTGTCCGCCCACCATAATGGTAGACGCTTTGACATTTCCTACGATTTTCCCGGTCACTCCCAGTACCAGTACCTCGCCGATTTCCACATCTCCTCTGATCAGCCCGTCCACCCTTGTGGTTTCCTTCGCGTTCAGCGTACCTTCCAATACGGCATCCTGGCCGATGATGCTTTTGATCTTTACATTTGCAAGTTCATTGTTTTCTTTCCTTGATAACATATTCCCCTCCTAACCGTATACTTCCAACAGATCCAACGGATCTATCAGCGTACCATCCTGTGTAATCTGATATCCCAGTCTTTCATCCTGGAACTGCATCTCATACAATGTACCTCCTGTCTCCACTTCCTCCCCTTCCGATACTGTCGGTTCCGATGCAGCTCTGTAAACGGACGTATAGCCGTTTCCATGATCCACTGTTATCCGGTGCCCATAAGCGGCATCATCCTCTACGGAAGCGACCGTCCCTGTCGCCGTAGCAATTACTTTAGTGCCTGCAGATGCAGAAAAGACTACAATTGGTTCCGTCTCCGGCATCGCCGCCTCTGCGCCGTCTGCCGCTTCTTCCGCACCCTGAAGCATATCCGTCTCGGAGCTTGCCAGTATCACCGCCGGTCCTGCAAGCGGAAATCCTTTTGGAATCTTCTTTTCTTCCTCTTCCTGCTCCTGCTTTTTCTGCGTCTCCGCATTCTGTGCTACTGTATCACTCAAAATGGTGACTTTATCGGACAGTTCTGAATTATCCGTTGTAAGCCGCTGGTTTTCTTCTGTTAACTGCTCTATCTGCTTCTGCAGCTCTGCTTCCCGTGTCTGTATGCCTCTCAGAGCCGTCCCATGATACAAGGCGACCCCTACCGACACTGCCACTACAACTGCAACCAGACAAAGAATTACCGTTACCAGTCCCTGCTTCAGATAAAAAGAATGTCCGCCTTCCAGCGAATCAGAGACTATCATAACTGTATAATTGATTCTTTTCTTATGCTTTCCGGATTTCACATTTTTCACCTCCGTATGGTGATTCTAACACATTTTCTTTCATTTGTAAAATTTATCTTAACATCTCTGTAATAATTTTTGCAACCGGCAGATCATGCACAGCTCATAGGACATCATAAACAGGTATGCGCAGCTGTTTCTATTTTCCAAAAAGATTTTTGTTCTTTCCTTTACTTTTTATTGTACATGTGCTATTCTAAGAGTGTTGTAAGCAACAATTTTATTTTATTTATTTTATTTTGGAGGTATCTGAATGAACAAAGGTACAGTTAAGTGGTTCAACAACCAAAAAGGTTACGGATTCATTTCTGACGAACAGGGCAACGATGTATTCGTACATTACTCAGGCTTAAATATGGAAGGCTTCAAGTCTCTGGAAGAAGGCGCTTCTGTTGAGTTTGAGGTGGTAAACGGAGAAAAAGGACCCCAGGCAGTCAATGTAACCAAGTTATAAGCCAGCCTTATAACGCTCTATAATCAGTTTTTCGATGTGCCTTTTCTTATATAAATTGACTAGTTGATTCATTTTATTTTAGAAATACGCAATATTGTTTTAACGGATTATGAGAAGAACCAGTCTCAAGGACTGGTTCTTTTTTTCCAGTAATACCAGGAAATAGAAAGGAGCTTATTATGAAAAAAACAATTTTACTCTTGTTTCTCGCCACTACTCTGCTGACCGCATGCGGACAACAGGCGGCGTCACCGGATATTACGCCTCCTGACGTTTCCGCGCCGGCTGCAGACAGCAGCGCGCCGCAGACAGCGCCGGAGAGCGCTGACGCACCGAAGGCCGCCGCCAGCCCAGAGACGCCGCCGGAAAGCGCAGATACGGATCATCCTGCGGATGCGGCTCTTCCCGCCGATTCCATCGGACCGGTGAGTTTCACCCCAAACGAAAAGGGATATTCTATGGTATATGGAGGCGATACGCTGCATGCTTACTTCAAACGGAAAGATGTCATTCCCGGCAGCGGCAAAATGATAATCAAAAATTCTGCGGACAACTCTGTCGTGGAAGAAATTGACCTGCAGGATACGGACAAATGCGTTGTCGGAGAACAGGACTCCACATTCAGCCTCCTGGACTGGGACGGCGGCACACATCTGATCATACAACTCGGAAAGATGCCTGCCAGCGGAGAATCCTATTATGTCAATCTGGAGGAAGGCGCTTTTACTTCCCAGGACGGTTCGCTTCTCTCCAAAGCCGTGACTGACAATTCCACCTGGTGTTACGGCGTCGCCGACTATGGTATCCTTCCCTCTCTTCCGAGCGGCTCCGCCGTCTATGTAGGCGATGTACTTTCTGCAAAAATCCTTGTCAGACAGCCTGCGGTCCTGGCCAAAATAGAAAACTATGACGAAAACAGAGTCCGTTTCAATGACAAAGTATTTGAAAAGGATGCGGAACTGGAAATTAAAATTTACCAGATCGGAGAGGATTCCTTTACGGCCACCTTTTACGACGCCGACGACAATCCGATCGGAAGCCTTACGCTGTCCTACACTGCGTCTATGCCGCCGGAACCGGAAGAAGAGGCGCCCAGAAAATCCGTTACCGATTTATAAACCGATTTCATACAATACCCGGTCCAGTTCCATAGGACCGCCAAACAAATCTAGGGCGCTGCCGATAGTCGCATTGACACGGCCGCGTCCTGCTTTTTTCAGCAGGCGGATGTCCTCATAGGTATGAATGCCTCCTGCGTAAGTAACCGGAATTCCCGCCCAGGAACCAAGGAGCGTCACAAGCTCTGTCTCTATTCCTTCCGTCCTCCCCTCCACGTCTACTGCATGAACAAGGAATTCGCTGCAATACGCCGCAAAAAAATCCAATGCCTTCTGATCCAGCGCCACATCCGTATAGTTCTGCCATCTGTCGGTCACAATATAATACTGTCCATCTTTTTTTCGGCAGCTTAAATCCAGGACCAGACGCTCCCTGCCAACTTCGCTCACTATTTTTTCCAGATGATCGTATTGAACCTTTCCATCCTGAAAAACATAGGAAGTCACAATTACATGGGACGCGCCCCGCTCGAGGTATTCCGCCGCATTTTCCGCATGAATACCTCCGCCTGCCTGCAGCCCCTGCGGATAGGCCTGCAGCGCCAGAAGCGCCTGCCGCTTCGTTTCCGCGAAATATCTGCTTTCCGCCCGGTTTAACAAAATGACATGTCCGCCTGCAATCCCTTTTTCCCGGTACAAGCGGGCAAAATAATCCGCATCCTGCTCTGCCGTAAAGTTCTCCTGCGCAAAATCTCCTTCATCACGCAGACTGGATCCTACAATCTGCTTTACTCTTCCGTTATGAATATCAATACATGGTCTGAACTGCATCTTTCTCTCCCGATCTTATTTTTTATATTCTACATCAATTCCGGTTTTCATACAAACCAGCTCCTTTTATGCATAAAATTTTTATAGAAGAACATACTACCAATGAAAGAATCTGACAGGTATCCCTGTAGATTCCTATTTTCACAGCAAAAAGAAAAGGAGCGAGATTATGAAAAAGTATGTAAAAGTACTGTCCCTTTCTCTTGTTCTCATTATGATCTGCGCAGCAGTCACTGCCTGCGGCAAAAAGGATAATCAGAACAATCAGACGGGAACAACGAATGAATCAACGAATGATTCCGCAAACGGCAACACCGCAGGAAATACAAACGACACGACTACAGACAATAACGCCACCGACACTACCACAGGTTCCTCTACGGAAAATTCTGCCAATAATGATGCCGGCATGGGCAGTACATCTGATGAAGCAGGCGCCACAGATGGAAACACTACAAATACAACGACCAGCAATGGCGGAAATGAAACGGCTCTGGACGAAGCCGGTGATGCCGTAGGAGATGTCGTGGATGATGCCGCTGACGGTATTTCCGACGCAGCCGATGGTGTATCGGACGTAACGGACGATATCGTCGGTTCCAGCGAAAATAACTAATCTCCGTCGAAGCTCTCATAAGCATAAGAAACTTTCACGAAAAGGCTGTTGTCATTTCCTCTTCCAGGAAATACAACAGCCCTTTTATTCTATTATTTCATTTTTTCCACAATCGTTCCATCCTGATAAGCCTGAAGAAGCAGTTCCAGATGACCGATACTTTCCCGTAAATCCTTGCCGATATCCGTATCGGCTACCCGCAGTCGGCTGGCGGCAGTTTCAATCACAATGGAATCCGAAAAGATATCGGATTCATTCTGGATAGCCGCCTCTTTCGATTCGAATGTCTCATGCGCTACAAGACGCATGCCATGCGAATTGGCAATGAGCGTATAGCCTGCAATACCTGTTTTCCCCTGATAAGCTTTGGAAAATCCGCCGTCAATAATCAGCAGTTTCCCGCCGCATTTAATCGGTGTCTCTCCTTTTTTCAGTTCTACAGGAACATGGCCGTTAACAATATGCGATTTTGTCTCATCCAGCCCAAACTCCCTGAGAATTTTATTTAGTATCTCCTCATTGTCCATCAAACGGTAATAGCTGTTCTTTGTCTCCGTATGGACCGTCTTATCCTTTACAAAGTACCGTTCAAAGGTAGCCATCTTATCCTTGCCAAATACCGGCGAATTAGGCCCGGCCCAAATATACCAGATCATATCCTGGCCTTTCCGTTTTTCGGATACATTATGGCGGTTATAAAATCCTTTTCTCGCATAATGCTCCAGCACATCATACAAGGCTTTCCCTTTGTATGTCCTGCCGTCGATCTCTACTTGTTTAAAATTCCCTTCCTCATCCATCGGCACACAGCCATGATACAATAGGTTGGAATTGTATACTTTATACATTCCTCCTTTGGAAAACAGAAAACGGATATGTCGCTGCAGCTTCTCACAATGGACAAACGCCTGCCGCAGGCGTTCCATAAGCTGGGACTCCTCCTGCGTCAGCTTATAGGGATTGTCAGGATTGACAGTAGGAAAGTCCACATCTTTCATTTCATATGCCTTTCCGCCAATCATAACCGTTTTGTTCTCGTAATCAATCTTGTCCAAAAGGAGACGGTCATCCATATGAAATTCCGGATGACGCCTGATAACCTGACCTTCCAGTTTAAACTGCAGAATTGCGATCGCCTTGTGCATCTTCATATCCATGCTCAGATCCTTTGTATTGTAATCCGTATTATAATTGATCGCAAATATATCACAGTTTGTATCCGCATAAGTCTCCATGGCAAACGTTACAAGCGGAATCAGGTTGATACCGTAGCCGTCCTCCAATGTATCCAGATTGCCATATCTGGCGGATAAGCGGATAACATTGGCAATACATGCCAGATGACCGCTGGCCGCCCCCATCCATACAATATCATGGTTCCCCCACTGGATATCCACAGAATGATACTCCTGCAGCGTATCCATAATAATATGCGGCCCCGGCCCTCTGTCATAGATATCCCCTACAATATGAAGATGATCAATGACAAGACGCTGGATCAGCCTGCTCAGCGCAATGATAAAGTCCGGCGCGCTGCCGATACGGATAATCGTATGGATAATTTCGTTGTAATAGGCTTCTTTGTCCTGCACTTCCGCTTTTTCGGTAATCAATTCCTCAATAATATAGGCAAAATCCTCTGGCAGCGCTTTTCTCACCTTGGAGCGGGTATATTTGGAGCATACGCGCTTCGTAATCTGCACAAGCCGGTACAAGGTGATCTTATACCAGTCCTTGATATTGGCATCGTCTTCCTGCTGCTTTATCAGTTCCAGCTTTTCCTGCGGATAATAAATCAGCGTAGCCAGACTTTTTTTGTCCCGGTTGCTCAGCGTATTGCCAAATTCTTCGTCGATCTTGCTTCTCACTGAACCGGATCCGTTTTTCAGCACATGGTTAAACTGTTCGTACTCTCCGTGGATGTCCGTCAAAAAATGTTCGGTCCCCTTGGGGAGGTTCAGAATCGCCTGTGAATTGATAATCTCCGTCGAAGCCGACGCAATCGTCGGATACTGTTTCGCCAGTGTTTTTAAATACATCAGCTCCATTTCCGTCAAATTTTCACCGATTTTCTCATTATCCATGTTTCCCTCCATTCCGTTCCGCCTCCCAGACGCCAGAGCCCTCCTTTATGCCTGCCTTCCTTCTATAACATCGTGCATTGTATACAAGCCAGCCGGTTTGCCCGCCAGATATTTTGCCGCCTGCACCGCTCCTTTGGCAAATACCTCTCTGGAATATGCCCTGTGAGAAAATGTAATCACCTCGTCCGTTCCCGCAAAAATCACATCATGATCACCGACAATCGTTCCGCCCCTGACCGCTGAAATGCCGATTTCCTTCGCCGGTCTGCTCTCTCTTCTTCCGCTTCTGTCATATACATAAGTATAGGCATGATCCAGCGCGTCATTCATAGAATCTGCCAATGCCAGCGCAGTGCCGCTTGGCGCATCAAGCTTCCGGTTATGATGCTTCTCCACAATCTCCATATCAAAACCCGCATCTGCCAGTACGCCCGCCGCTTCCTTCAATAACTTCAGCAGCAGATTAATACCTAACGACATATTGGCCGACTTCAAAACTGCCACCTGCTTAGACGCCTCTTCCACTCTCCGTATCTGCTCTTCGCTCAGACCTGTCGTGCACAGCACGCAGGGTATCTTTTTCTGAACACAGTATGCCAGCAGCCCGTCCGCCGCCGCTACCGATGCAAAGTCGATAACCACATCTGCCGCTGCATCACATTTGCCAATTTCCGCAAAAACCGGATACGGATTTTCCATTTGCCCGGAGATATCCACTCCTGCCACAACTTCTACGTCCGCATCATCCGCCGCCATTTTACTGACCATCTGCCCCATACGCCCGTTACAGCCATGTATCATTATTCTAATCATATTCTTTATCCCTCTTTTCATACTCTGTACCGCAGACACACTGCCGCACTGTTCAAAAAGTGCTCCGAACCAACATCCGGAGCACCTCTTTTAGCCAATCAGTTAAATATCATTCCATTTACATATATGGTATTGCCATAATAAAAAGAATCAGAATTGCGAAACTGAGCAGTATCCCAAGCGCCGATGCGACAATACCCGCAATCGCAACTCCCTTTAGGGGACATTTTTTTGTAAGACTGATAATGCCAAGCACAAGTCCTGCTATACTCAATCCGATGCCCAAAAGCGTCGACCAGCAAAACAAAATGGAAATGATACCGCAGGCAAGACTTCCTACCGCGTATTTTCCGCTTTTCTCCGGAATCGCATTGGAAACTACAACCGGACCGTTATAATTGTTTGCCGGAAAAGTCGTACAATTGACATCGTTTTGTCCCGCCATGTTCTGTGGAGCATTCTTATCCTCATTCATACGCATACCGCCCTATCATGCCATTCCTGCTGCGCCCATTGCCGCACCCATGCTAAACGCCAATACAAACAAAAGCGCTATCACAACAAGATATCCTACAAATCCGATAACAACCGCCTTGTAGTTTCTCTTCATCGCCTGTGGAATATACACAAACGTCGTCAGCAGCACCGCAGCGCAAATCCCTAATAAACCGCAGAAAATTCCGCTTACCACACTGATACCCACCAGCACCCATACCCATGCAGGTATTCCGGCCACCGGCTCATATTTGCTTCCGTCATCCTGATATGTACCGTTTACTGCCAGCCTTGCCTTTCTTCCAACCATCACGACATGGCAGTTCGCGCCGGGAAAATCAATCGCATAATCGATTAAATTAACCCACCAGCTACTGCTTTTCACCTTGTAAAGATTGCCGTCCACCATAATATGAACTTTCGATGAAAAAGCCTTCAACTCGCACGAAATGCTGTGCGGTGTCCCATTACTGTCCGTAATACTCCAATTCATACCAAATTCTCCTTTTCCCCTTCAAATTAAATATACATAAACACGATTTTTGTAAAAAAATCGAGCTTACTTCATATTACAAAATGTGCCGCCGTTTGTCAAGTATGCATCGCGCAACAATCAGGACAAACGCATGAATGAACAAATGATAAATATTTGTATGACAGCCATAGTGAATGCCCATTTGCCAAACTGACAGTTTCGGTATCAGCTCCTGCCTGCGGATATCGTATTTTCTAACTGCCCTGACTATTCCAATGGGATGTTCTACAAAAATATTATCTTTATGCCGTTGTACTTTCCACGCAGACGGACCGGACGCGCCATCCGGGCGCGGACGGCGCGTAAAGGCCGTCTGCATGGGAAGATGTCTGCATAGCGCGCGGACTATTAGAAAATGCAGTCTTTTCTGCCCGGCGTACGCACAGAAATCTATGCCGGGCAGTGCCTAGGATAACCGATTCTGAATGTTCATAAAATGTTAACACATGCGTTTGTCGTGGCGCAACAACGCGAAAATCCATGAAACATGACGAAACAAGTTTACAATACTCCAAATTCCTTCATTGCCTTCTCCAGCACCTTCACATGCTCCGGCTCCATCTCTGAAAGCGGCATCCGCAGCGGCCCCGCCGCTCTTCCCTGCAGGTTCAGTCCCGCTTTGACCGGTATCGGATTCACCTCGCAGAACAGGGCGTCAATTAATGGAATCGCATCCAACTGGATTTTCAGACTGCCCGCTGCATCTCCCGCAAAAAATTTCGCACACATATCATGTGTCTGTCGCGGCGCAACATTGGAAAGCACCGAGATAACGCCCTGACCGCCCAAAGCCAGCAGTGCAACGACCTGATCGTCATTGCCGGAGTACAGATCCACACATCCGTCCGCCATCGACATGATTTTGGCAACCTGTGAGATATTGCCGGACGCTTCTTTCACACCTACAATATTCTTCACTTCTCTGCATAATCCGACAATTGTCTCAGGTGCAATATTGGTGCCTGTACGACTGGGTACATTATACAAAATCATTGGGACAGACACGGAATCGGCAATCTTTTTGAAATGCTGGTAAAGCCCTTTCTGTGTTGCCTTATTGTAATAAGGCGTTACCACAAGAATACCGTCTACACCGGCTTTTTCTGCCTCCTGGGACAAATAAACTGCTGTTTCCGTACAGTTGGATCCCGTACCGCCAATCACCGGAATCCTCCCCGCCACCTTTTGTACGCAATAACGGATCACATCCAGATGTTCCTCATGCGTAAGCGTGGATGCTTCTCCCGTTGTACCGCATACAATGATAGCGTCCGTACCGCCTGTAATTTGAAATTCTATCAGTTCTGCAAATTTCTCATAGTTCACAGAACCATCCTCATGAAATGGTGTGACGATCGCTACACCCGCCCCCTGAAACACTGCCATTTTTCTTTCCTCCTTAAAAAAAAATGCTGACCCAACAGATGGGCCAGCCAGAAAGCAAAATTACGATAGCGCCCCATCTGTAAGCAGATGACAGTCATACACTTCTTCAATGTATGCCCAAGATAAGATTCTCACGGAAACCTTCTCTTTCGGCGCATTTCCCTTTCCCTCCCCTTCTTCTGTGCCTGACACATCCGGAAAAATACTTTTGAAACACGCAACCTCTATCTCCATATTTGTTACTTCATTTATCATAGCAGACATAAGAACCGCTGTCAACACTTCAATGCGTCAATCTGATACACCTCATCCGTCACAGCGCAAACAGCCTCCCCGCTTTCAATACCGGTCATAATAATGGTGGTATCCATTGCTTTGGCATCCAGAATCTCCTGTAGTTCCGCCATTGTCATAATTCCGTTATCCAGCAGCGCCAACACTTCATCCAGCACAAGGAGATCACATTCCCCTGTGTGCAGCACCTTTTTGGCATAATTCAGACCATTTCTGATATTTTGTATCTCTTCCTCCTGATGGAGCGCAGACAGACTGTTAAAATCCCCGCTGGACTTTTCAAAACAGAAAAACTTGATTTCCGGTTCCAGGCGCTTCATAAACAAACTCTCTTTTTCCCCTCTTCCTTTCATAAACTGAATGATCACTGACCGCTTTCCCTGACAGGCTGCCTGCAGCGCCCTGCCGAGAGCCGCCGATGATTTTCCGTGTCCCCTGCCGCTGTAGACACATATCTTTCCCTGCTCCATATCTCCTCCTGCAGACAGATTCCATGATTTTCCATGAATCCGCTTGTTTTATGAAGCATAGCATATCCGTCGCAGAAACGCAAGCCGAACTGTCAGCATCCTTCTTCCATATCGTCTGCAAGTTCCAGTTTACTCACCGACACTTCATAGGCAATGCGCTTTTCCGTCGTCTCTTCCGACAGCTTTTTCATATATTCTCTGCTCTGTATCCTGCCCCAGACAAGACACCTTGATCCTACGGTAAAACTGCTGACATATCTGGCATTTCTACCCCAGCAGATGCATGGTATGTAATCGGATTTTCCGTACGGTCTGTTAACCGCAAGCAGTAAATCCGCTATTTCCCTTCCCAGAGGGGTTTTACGGTATACGGGTTCTTTGCAAATATAACCGTCCAGATAAATCTGATTGGTCTTGGCGCTCTCTTCGATGGTTTCCGTAAATTCTATTTCTCTGGCAAATACGGAAAGCACCAGCTTGTTTTTCTTTTCTTCATGTCTGTTATAGGACCGGAACTGTCCTGTAACGCACATGAATTTTCCTTTATAATCTGCGTTTACATCCAAAAGCCTTTCAGACACCATAACCGGAATCACATCGAAAGATTCACTCAGACGTGCTACCTCCACGTCCACCATATAAAAACCTTCCCCGAAAATTTCATGGCTGAATACAAAATCTCCTACTACCTCGCCCATAATGGTTACCTGATTGTTTTCAATTACCTTATCTGTCATTTTTGTTCTCCCTTCTTACATTTAAGAATTTTTTCCAGTAATGTATTACTATATATATGTCTGTAACGATTTATTAGAACTTGTACTTATCGCTTAATTCGACGTTTTCCGCGGTAGTGTCCCGTTTCTTTCTCTCCCGCATTTGGAACAGGGCACTGGCCCGAAAACCAATCCGAATATTCGTTTCCGCGTTTGCCGCGCAGAGGTTACTGCTGCTTGCAACTTTTGAACTGGAATGCTATAATAACTTGGTTTTGAGAATGACTGCCCGGCCCGCCCTTTTCCAGTCATATTCCAGACACACCTGCAGGCCGGCATTGGAGGAGATTATGAAACAGACAAGAAATAATGTAAGAAATGTAGCAATCATTGCCCATGTTGATCATGGCAAGACAACTCTGGTGGACGAGCTTCTAAAACAAAGCGGCGTTTTCCGCGAAAACCAGGAAGTGGCGGAACGCGTCATGGACTCGGGCGACATTGAACGGGAAAGAGGCATCACCATCCTTTCCAAAAATACTGCCGTTACGTATAAAGGAACGAAAATTAACATTATTGATACACCGGGCCACGCTGATTTCGGCGGTGAGGTGGAACGCGTCCTGAAAATGGTAAACGGCGTCATCCTTGTAGTCGATGCTTTCGAAGGCGTAATGCCGCAGACCAGATTCGTCCTCAAAAAAGCGCTGGAACTGAATCACCCGGTCATCGTCTGCATCAATAAAATTGACCGCCCGGAGGCACGGCCCGAAGAAATCATCGACGAAGTGCTGGAACTGTTCATTGATCTGGACGCCAACGAAAAACAACTGGACTGCCCGTTCGTCTTTGCCTCTGCCAAGGAAGGCATCGCCACACTCGATCTGCACAACGAAAATGACAATATGATTCCCTTATTCGAAACAATTATCAACTACATCCCGGCTCCGGTAGGTGATCCGGACGCCGGAACGCAGATGCTGATCAGCACCATTGATTACAACGAATATGTGGGACGTATCGGCGTAGGGAAAGTGGACAACGGCTCTATCTCCGTTAACCAGGAAGTTATTATTGTCAACCATTATGATCCGGATCAACAACAGCGAGTAAAAGTAAGCAAACTATATGAATTTAACGGACTGCAGAAAACAGAAGTGAAAAAAGCAGATTTCGGCTCCATTGTGGCGATTTCCGGCATTGCGGATCTCCATATCGGCGACACGCTCTGCTCCCCGGACAAGCCAAAACCGATCCCCTTTCAGAAAATTTCCGAGCCCACCATTGCAATGCAGTTTATCGTCAACGACTCCCCTCTGGCAGGACAGGAAGGGAAATATGTAACCAGCCGTCATCTGCGTGACAGACTGTTCCGTGAACTGAATACGGATGTATCCCTCCGGGTAGAGGAGACAGACGCCACGGAAAGTTTCAAAGTATCCGGACGGGGTGAACTGCACCTTTCCGTACTCATCGAAAACATGCGCCGCGAGGGCTATGAATTTGCAGTCAGCAAGGCGGAAGTGTTATATCATACCGATGAAAACGGCAAAAAACTGGAACCTATGGAGCTTGTGTACGTAGACGTGCCGGAAGAATTTTCCGGTACGGTTATAGAAAAGCTCAGCCTGCGCAAAGGAGAACTGCTCAATATGAAACCAATCAACGGCGGCTATACACGTCTGGAATTTTCTATCCCGGCAAGAGGATTGATTGGCTACCGCGGCGAATTTATGACCGATACGAAAGGCAATGGCATCATGAACTCTGTCTTTAACGGCTATGGCCCCTACAAGGGTGATATCCAATACAGAAAACAGGGTTCCCTGATTGCATTTGAAGCGGGAGAAGCCATTACTTACGGTCTTTTTAACGCGCAGGAAAGGGGCACTCTCTTTATCGGACCGGGAGAAAAGGTATATGCAGGCATGGTGATCGGGCAAAATGGACGCGGGGAAGACATCGAACTCAATGTGTGCAAGACAAAGCACCTGACCAATACCCGTTCTTCCAGCGCTGACGAGGCGCTCCGCCTGACGCCGCCCAAAGTCCTCAGTCTCGAACAGGCGCTGGAATTTATTGATACGGATGAACTGCTGGAAATCACACCAAAAAACCTGCGTATCAGAAAAAAAATACTCGATCCAACGATGCGGAAAAGAGCTTCCATGAAAAAATAGCAAAACGACTGCACTCATACGGAAAAGATACCGGATATACAGAACTGCTCCGGAAGAAACAGAATGTTTCTTAGATTGTAAAGAAATGAAAAGCATCTGCGGACTGGCCCAAACGCCAGGACCGCAGTTTTTTTATCCCAGCAGACGCATCTGCGCGGATATTGGTCTGCTTCCATAATATCCCAACGCAGACTATTTGTAAAGCGCTTTTTCTCTATCTCCTACGGCAT
>CAJUDS010000005.1 GCA_910585345.1 uncultured Lachnospiraceae bacterium
CCACGTTTCCGGCTTCAATCTCCGCAATCATTCTATTAAAATTTGGTCTGTCGAACGTCACGCCCGATACACCGTCGTCAATGAAAAAAACGGGATTGGAAAAGCCGTTGTCCGCCGCATATTTGGAGAGGACTGCTTTCTGGTTCACAATGCTGTTGCTGTCGCCCTCTAACGTATCTTCCTGCGAAAGACGGGCGTATAATGCTGTTATCTGTCCGGGCTTATATGTATTTGCTGTCATATGTTCATTCCTCCTGTAATGAACGCCCGACAAACAGTAGTGCTAAATTCATTATAGCGCATTTATCCCTGTTTGTCATTGGGCGGTTTGACGGTTTCCGATTTTATGAGCCGTATCATCTTGTCGCGGAGCCGTTCCGAGCCGCCGCAGGAGGTAGATACTTCATAGTATGTGCCGCCGATTTTGTAGCAGACGGTTTCCTCTGTCGGTTTCCCTTTTTCGGGCAGATAGCCGCTGTCCTTGATTTCCGGTTCCCAATCCATTCTTTTCCCTTCCTCGTATTGTAAAGTAGTAGTGTTTATAGTCCCTCTCCAAGGACTGTATGCTATACTGTTGGAGATACTGTGGATTGTTTTTCTCCTCCTTTCGTATTTGCTAAATGATAAGTTTCGGAGCAAGCATAGGAAAAGGGTACCCTTTTCCGTAAATCTGTCCGTCCGCGCTATGGCTTGCCGGACAGATTTTGCTTGTTGGGGCGTTGGTCGCCAGTGGCGACCGTTTAACGCCGACCGAGCCGACAGGCGAGACGTATCCCAAACCCTCTTGAAAACCCTCTCACTACCTACAACACCGCACAGGGCGGTTTTGACGGAATTTTGAGAGAAATTTTTCAAAAAGTTCTCTTTGTTTCTTAATACGGGGGAGTTTTGGAAATGCCAAATATCAATCCTAGTTTCTTATGGTTCTTATGCTGATACTTATATTTATTCGGTTTGCCGTATATAATGATAGCTGACAAAATTTTAAGAAAGGGTGAATGAAAATGTTAGAGTATATCTCTGCCCCGGAAGCGGCGAAGAAATGGGGCATTTCAGAAAGACGGGTACAAAAGCTATGTGAGGAAAACCGCATACCCGGCGTGGCAAAATTCAGCCGTATGTGGCTGATACCAAAGGACGCGGAAAAACCGACTGATAAGCGGAAAAGACAAAATTAAAACGGGAGGTATATTTATGGGAATGTGGAACCCTTGGCGCGGGTGTCATAGATACAGTACAGGCTGTAAATATTGCTATATTCATAAAGGGGATTGTAAAAAAGGAATTGATACAGATATTGTTGCGAAAACAGAAAAGTTTTACGCCCCGATTGTAAAAAACAAAAACGGAACTTATAAAATGAAATCCTGTCAAACGGTTTATGTGTGCTTTTCATCAGATTTCTTAATAGAGGACGCTGATAAGTGGCGTACTGAATGTTGGGAAATGATACGGGAACGCTCCGACTTACAGTTTCTTTTTTTAACAAAACGAATTGAGAGATTTTTAGATTGTATTCCGCATGATTGGCAAGAGGGGTACGAAAACGTTACGGTTGGCTGCACGATTGAAAATCAAGAAAATGCAGATTACCGCTTGGGTATTTTTTCCAGACTACCTATCAAACATAAAAATATCATTTGTCAGCCGTTAATTGAAAATATCATTCTCTCTGGATATTTACGCGATATAGAATTAGTTGTTGTTGGCGGGGAGTCTGACAAAAATGCAAGACCGCTTAACTATGACTGGGTATTGCAGATACGGCAACAATGTGTTTCCCATAACGTACATTTTGAGTTTCGACAGTGTGGAACATATTTTATCAAGGACGGAAAAAGATACACGCTATCTACTCGTGACCTATGCAGTCAGGCGAGAAAGGCAAATATCAATTTTTGAATAGCCACCTCTCTTTTTTGTGCAGGGATAGAGAGGAAAAATTTAAGGATAAGCCTTATAATGATAAAGACAAATTTATGTCCAAAAAACAGAATAAAGGCGGGAGGTATCTTATGGAATGGGTTGAAAGATTAAACCAAAGCATGAATTATATTGAGGAAAACTTGACAGGCGAAATTGACTATGAACAGCTTGGACGGATTGCTTGCTGCTCCGCCTATCATTATCAGAGAATGTTTACTTATATGGCGGGTATCACATTGGCAGAATATATCCGAAGAAGAAAAATGTCGTTAGCGGCGGTTGACTTGCAGGGCGGGGATAAACGGATTATTGATATTGCAGAGAAGTATGGCTACCGTTCCCCGACCGCATTTAATAGAGCATTTCAATCTTTTCATGGGATAGCCCCCTCGTCTGTGAAAGATGAGGGCGCGCCGGTGAAATCCTTTTCCCCCATTGTGTTTAGAATTGCTGTGAAAGGAGCAACAGAAATGAATTATAGAATTGAAACAAAAGAAGCATTTCGTATTATAGGTGTATCAGCACCGCTTGATAAGGAAATCCAAAATAACTTTATGATTGTGCCTTCGATGTGGCAGGACGCCACTGTAAACGGAACAATACAGAAATTAGCGGGAATGATGGACACGCCGCCAATGGGACTTTTGGGTGTGAGTGCCTGTAATAGTGAAAAACAATGGAAATATTTTATTGCCGTTTCCAGTACAAAAACGAGCGGTGAGTTTGAAGAATATACTGTTCCCGCATCCACCTGGGCAATCTTTTCCGGAACAGGTACAAACCAGTCCATACAGGAATTAGAGCAGCGGATTATAACAGAGTGGCTTCCGACCTCCGGATATGAATATGCCAATGCTCCCGATATTGAGGTTTACTTAAATCCAGACCCGCAGAACGCGCAATATGAGGTATGGGTACCCGTAGTAAAGAAAAAAGGATAACCGAGGGACTTATGGACGAGAAATTTAATATGTTCATGGAAACAGTTGACGAGCGTTTCCGTAACTTTGTGAACGAAATCAACGAGTATTTGACAGAGAATGGCTGTAAATGCGATGTAAAATTGCAAAAAAGCGGTTATGTTGTGTCCTATGTATTAAATAGCAGCAAAAAAACTCTGGCAACATTCATATCCCGAAAAACGGGAATGAAGCTCCGCATTTATCCCGAGCATATACAAGAATACCAGAGCTTTCTTGATACATTGCCCGAAAAGGTAAAAAAGGAAATTAAGAAAGCGTCTGTCTGCAAACGGCTTATCAATCCCGACGACTGTAATCCGAAATGTATAATGGGATATACTTTTGTATTGGATAATGAGCAATACCAGAAATGCCGTTACATGGCATTTCAACCTACATCGAGTGAGGAAAACAATCCCGTACATAAAGCAGTTTTTAGAGAAAGAATTGTGGGCGGGTTCCGGTTATGAGTAAGAAAGATATTATGACAGACTGGGTGCATTGCCCTATATGTGGAAATAAAACGAGGTTACAGCTACGAGTAGATACAGAGTTAAAAAACTTTCCACTCTACTGTCCGAAATGCAAGCGGAAAAGTTTGATTGATGCAAAAAATTTACAGATAACAGTGATTAAAAGTCTTGACACAAAGATACAAAGCTGAACAACAAAGCGACCTATTCCCGTATATTGGGAGAAAAATATATTATCAAAGAGCCAGACGCATAGACGCAGAGCCGATAACAAGCAGGATTTTGAACTGCTGTTATCGGCTCTTACTTTGATAGTAAACTTTATCTGCCGCACGACGGCAAAAGAAAAAAAGCCGTCGTTTCTTTTTATCCTTTCAAGAAATAACATGGTATCACTGTTAAAAACGGTGGATAAAGGAGGCAGCCGCCATGAAGCACATACCCTATCGACAAAATCTGACGGTTATTGACTTATCAAAAAAAGTCCGTCCACCGTCGGGCAAAATTCCGCTCATGAATATGAACTGTCTAATCATTTAGTACGTTTTATAATACATATTACTTAAATGCCTATGCCGCTTTATGCTGCATGGGTGTTTGTTGTAATAGCCCCCTACTGGGAAGAAAGGGGGGTGAGAGAAAATGAGATATTCAGAACAGTTCATGGAACATATCGGATATGCTTTCCATGTGTTCTGCAAGGTTGTCCTGCGCCATGAAGCTATGAACGCATGGCGGGATTTGAAGCGGAAAGTAGAACGGGAAATATCCCTCGACTATCTGATGTCGGAAAGATATTTTGAACCGTCTGCTATGGACAGTTACTTTGAAAAGCAGGACAAGCCAACCGTATTTCTCGTGTTGGGAAAGGAAGTTATCGTTGATGATGAACGGTTAGCAACGGCATTATCAAGATTACCGGAATTAAGACGGGAAGTTCTGTTGCTTTATTACTTCGTTGGCTATCGTGATGAAGCAATCGGCAGACTGTACGGACGTTGCAGGAGTACGATAAACCGCAGGAGAAATGTTGCACTGAAATAGCTACGGAAAGAATGGGAGAGATTAAAACATGATGAACAAGAAGCTGATACCTTATGAGGTAATCGAAAAAGCTGTTGCCGGAGAGCCGGAAGCGGTAGACACAGTATTGCGGTATTACACTGCACACGTCAAATATCTGTCTATGTATAAAGGGCATATCAATGACGATACACAAGACAGATTAAAGGCAAAATTGGTTGAAGCCATATTGAAATTCCGCTTCGACCGATAGGGAGTAGCAAAGACAGGAAAAGCTGTCAAGGGTAAACTTCGCGCTGCGCGCCCTTGACAGCTTTTCCCGTCTTTGCTAATGGGTAATCAAGAGGGCGAAATCAGTAGACTGCTTTCGCCCTCAATCTAGTATGGAATGTTTGTTACACGATAGAGGGTGTTTCTCGCTTGATTTAAGCGCATTACAGCGACGATAAGGACAAGGATAAAGGTTTTATACTCCTACCCTTAAAAACGGTGTTCTATTGCGTAACATAGTCAACAATATTTCTTTGTACTGCCGTTCTCATTCCATTCTTTTCCATTCCTGCGGCTTTGCCGCTATATGGTGTTTCAAAGGAGAGGGGTTAGGGGAAAGGATAGGAAAGGAATCGGTATTTGATTAAATCCATATTTGGTTTTTCTTTAGTTAGTTATATCTTTATTTAATTGCGTTGTTCAAAATCCGTCTAATCCAATCGCTTTATAAAACTACTACTTTTTTGGGTAGGTATGTTACGCAGTAAAGGTTAAAAAGTCCTTGATTTATGCGGCTTTCAGAGCATGGAAAACACTTAGACGATATTTTATATCCCTACCCTCAAAAATGGCGTTCTACTGCGTAACAAAAAGCAGAGAACCGACCACTAATGAAAGTGATATGTTCTCTGCTCTTGTTTGCACCCTGTTTGTCAGCGTTGATGATAAGTTGCTGTAATATTTCCTTATCAACGTAAAACTAAGGGAAAGAAACGCTCTTTTTCGTGGTGACTGTTTCATTTTACGGAATCATTTTTATATGGCGGCGGCTGTCACAAAAATGTTTACAATTTGTTGATTCATCCGTTTGTCGTGGGCATTTCAGAAAAACAGTTGACTTTTATAATGGGGTTTGTTATCATAAATAGCGTGTTAATAAAATATAATTTTGTATGCGGGTGTAGTTCAATGGTAGAACACCAGCCTTCCAAGCTGGATACGTGGGTTCGATTCCCATCACCCGCTGTTTTTCTGTAAAGGGAGCTTTGTTTTCCCGATCCATCAGACTGCTTTGATTAAATCCAGTTCTTTGAGCATAGCAACCGAATCTTTCATGCCCTGTATATATGCCAGTTCACTGTATCTGAAATTGCATTCGTTATTGGCTGTCAGCAGACGGTCTACTGCAAGGCTTTGGTCTTTTGTCAATCCATATCCCTTTAACTGTTCCGATAATTCTTCCAATAGCTTGTTCTTTTTCAGATATTCCCGCTCCTCTGATGCGACTTTATCAAACCGCTCTGCAGTCATCTTTGCTGCAATTACCCGTAAAATGCCTTCTTCCATATTAGCTGCCTCATTCCTATTTGCCAATAAAAAAGGACTGTGCACTTTAATAAGCCACAGCCCTTTAGACCCCGACTCTCACCGAGGAGGACAACGACGACAAACCCACCTGTCGTCGAAGTATCCCGGCGAGAAATCAAAAACGAGGTGTAAGGCATGCGTCCACACCTCCACCCCGTGTATCTTAAAGGCAGCGACATTGTTCCCTTCAACAGCACAAAAACATTGTAATCAAGATAAAATTGCTTTATAATAATTCTTGCGTGTATCGTGGACAACGTCCATATCGTGCGGTAGCTGTTTTACCAAACCTTGCTGCAGGGAGCTGCAACTCCCTGCAGTGGTACACCGTTATGTTCTGATTTCTCTTGCAATATTTTAGCATAACTGCTCCGTTTAGACAAGTGGCAAAACAGGTATGTCATGGAAATCAATTTTTCGTTCATTGGAACACGAATCAAATATTTGTGCAAAAAACGAAAGATTGATTTCCATGCGCATATGCCAGGAGAAGTGCAAGAAGGAACATTGTATGAATATTCAGGGGTGGTTTCCCCGGATTGCTGACGGTATGAACTTCTATTCGTGCCTTAGGCAGGAAGAATGTAGACTGCTAACTGTTCAAGCGTTTGGCAGTATATTTTAAATAAGGAAAAAGAAAATGAACGGAAGAGAACAAAACAGCCGATGGTTCCTTCGGGGTATGAAGGATGGCGTGCCGATCGCCATGGGATATTTTGCGGTAGCTTTTGCCCTGGGAATTGCGGCAAAAAAAGCGGGTATGAATGCATTTCAGGCAGGCGCGATGTCGGCGCTGATGCTGGCTTCTGCCGGGCAGTATGCTGCCATTACCGTGATTGCGGCAGGCGGGGGATATGTGCAGATGGCGGTGACGACACTGATCGTAAACCTGCGGTATCTGCTGATGTCCTGCGCTCTGTCACAGAAGGTTGACCAGGGGATGCGCCTGGGACACCGTTTTGCCTTGTCCTATCCCATTACGGATGAGATCTTTGGGATTGCCATGTCCGTAGAAGGCAGGCTGAATCCTTTTTATAATTATGGGGCGGCGGCAATTGCCGCGCCAGGATGGACTGCCGGTGCCTTTCTGGGGGCGGCAGCAGGCGCAATCCTTCCCCAAAGGGTAGAGAATGCGTTAAGCGTGGCGTTGTATGGTATGTTTCTGGCTATTATCATTCCGGCAGCCAAAAAGGATAAGATTGTGGCAGGTATCGTGGCGGTATCTATGCTGTGTAGTTTTCTCTTTACAAAGGCGCCGGTTTTGCGGGAGATATCGTCCGGCATGCAGATTATTATACTGACAGTGGTGATTGCGGGTGGGGCAGCATATTTCTTTCCCGTAAAAGAAGAGACGAAAGGTGGAAGTACGGATGAATCATAGCATTGCGATGTACCTTATCGTGGCGGCGGCGACGATTTACATGATCCGGGTTCTTCCGATGACATTGATCCGAAGGGATATTAAAAATACGTTCATCCGCTCTTTTTTACACTATGTGCCTTATGTCACGCTAGCAGTTATGACGTTCCCGGCCATTTTATCAGCAACCGGAAGCGTTTATTCCGCCTGGGCAGGTTTTATAGTGGGCGTGGGCCTTGCCTATGTAGATGGTAATCTGTTTCGTGTGGCAATCTGTTCCTGTGTTGTCGTTTACCTGGCTGAGCTATTGTGCGGCTGAAGTTTTTGATAAAGGGGAGACACAGGTGTATAAAGGTGTTATTTGTGCGAAATGTTTTCATATCGTGTTTCGGAAAGGCTGGGAAAACGTAAAAGAAATGCGTGAATTTGAGAGGATAAGGATTGGAAAAGGCGTATAAACTGGAATTTGCAAATGAACAGACCGGCGGTCTTTTCGTAAACTGCTGCGGATGTTCCAAAACGGAGCCTCTACATAGTTTCGGCCCTGCATTAAAACCCCATTACCTCATTCATTATGTACTCAGCGGCCGGGGGAAATTCTCGGTACAGAGTCAGGAGTATCGTTTGGAATCAGGAAACGGGTTTCTGATCGAGCCGGGGGAACTGGTTTTTTACCAGTCAGACCAGGCGGAGCCGTGGACATATGTGTGGGTAGGATTCAGCGGCAGTCAGGCGGGAGAATATGTGAAAAAAATGGGTTTGTCACGGAATCATCCTGTGTTTTGTTCCAATCGGCAGGAGGAGTTATATACTTGTGTGCGGAACATGATGGAACATAATACGTCGGGCGTGGCAAATGATCTGCGCAGAAACGGAGAACTGGCAGTGTTTCTTTCTCTGATTGCTTCGGAATTGGAAATGAAAGAGAGCAATGATGCGGACAGGGCGAATACTTATGTACGGAAAGCGGTGGGGTTTATCCAGAGTAACTATTGCAATCCCATCAAGGTGACGGATATTGCTGATTTTGTCTGTGTGAACAGAAGCTATTTGTATACATTGTTTGAAAATTCTCTGGGAATGCCGCCGCAGAAGTTTTTGTCTGCGTACCGCATTGCGAGAGCGGTGGAGTTATTGCAGACGACGGCTATTCCAATTGAGAGTATTGCCTTGTCCTGCGGGTATCATGATGCGCTTGTATTTACAAAAGCCTTTAAACAGGAAAAAGGAATGCCGCCTTCCGTGTACCGTAAAGAGTTCCGGCACGGGGATGGCAGGCATGATAAAAAGGAGCTTGCACAAATTGAGGATTTCATAAGACAGACAAAAAGAAAATAACATTTTCACAGATTTATACAACAAACAAAGCATTCACTGTCCGTAAAAAATATGGTATTCTGTACACGAAGACAGAAAGCGGCGGATAAGCGCGGCGACAGGCATTGGGGTATATGCGTGTACGAAAACGAAAGGAGACGGGTTATGAAGGAAAAGGTATTGCAGAAATTTGAGGAATTATTTGGCAGTGCGGATGGTGTAAATGTCTATTTTGCACCTGGCCGGGTCAATATGATCGGGGAACATACCGACTATAATGGCGGACATGTATTTCCGTGCGCCCTGACAATCGGTACCTATATGGCAGCCAGGAAACGGGATGACAGGAAGCTCTGTTTTTACTCCATGAATTTTGAAAAGTCAGGTATTCTGGAATCTTCCATTGACGGTATAAAGCCGGAAGAGTCTGCGGAGTGGACCAATTATCCCAAAGGTGTAATGTGGGCTTTTGCAGGCAGAGGATTTCTTATGGACTGTGGCCTCGATATTGTAATTTATGGCAATATCCCCGCAGGTTCGGGACTTTCTTCCTCCGCATCCCTGGAAGTAGTCACCGGGTATATGCTGAAGGACTTGTACGGTTTCGCGGTTAGCAATATTGATATCGCGCTAATCGGCCAATATTCGGAGAATAACTTTAACGGTATGAACTGTGGTATTATGGACCAGTTCGCTTCTGCCATGGGGAAAAAGGACAATGCTATTTTCCTGAATACGGCGGATCTTTCCTATGAATATGCGCCTCTTGTGCTGGATGGCGCGAAAATACTGATTACCAACAGCAATGTAAAGCATAAGCTGGTCGATTCCAAATACAATGAAAGGCGAAGCGAATGTGAAACTGCATTGAAAGAGCTGCAGGAGGTAGTTGGTATCAATACGCTGGGCGATCTGACGGAAGAGCAGTTTGAAACATACCAGTCGGCGATTCAGGATGAGATTCGACGCAGACGCGCAAAACATGCGGTATACGAAAATCAGAGGACAATTCGTGCGGTAGAGGCGCTGAAAAAGAAAGATATTGCGCTGTTTGGAGAGCTGATGAATGCGTCTCATGTATCTCTGCGGGACGATTATGAAGTATCGTGTGAAGAGATTGACGTGCTGGCGGAGGAAGCATGGAAAATTGACGGAGTGATTGGTTCCCGGATTACAGGGGGCGGTTTCGGCGGTTGTACGGTCAGCATTGTAAAAGATGAGGCAGTGGATACTTTTATTGCGCGGGTTGGCACAGCGTATAAAAAGAGAACCGGCATAGAAGCAGATTTTTATGTAGTGGATATCGGGGACGGCCCGTCCAGGTTATAAGGAGGGGACAGTGATGATACAGGAAGCGATTCAAAAATTAACGGAATATGGCATTGTAACAGGACTGATTACAGAGAACGACAGAGTTTATACACAGAACAGACTTTTGGAATTGTTTGATCTGGATGAATTGGAAAATACTGACACAGATGTCAGTGTCAGGACGGAAGAGCTGGAAACCATTCTCGCAGAGATGTTGTCGTATGCGCATGAAAAAGGCATTCTGCCGGAAGATGATATCGTGCACAGAGATTTATTTGATACAAAGATTATGGGACTGCTGACGCCCCGCCCGAGCGAGGTCATTGACCGGTTCCATGCATTGTATGAAGAGTCTCCGGAAAAAGCGACGAACTATTATTATAAATTCAGCCAAGACACAGATTATATCAGGCGGTATCGGATTGCAAAGGATGTAAAATGGACAACAGATACTGCGTACGGCAGGCTGGATATTACGATCAATCTGTCCAAACCGGAAAAAGATCCAAAGGCTATTGCGGCGGCGAAGCTGGCAAAGCAGAGCGGGTATCCGAAGTGCCTGCTTTGCAAAGAAAATGTAGGCTACAGGGGTCGGCTGAATCATCCGGCCCGGCAGAATCACAGAATTATACCTGTGACGATTCAGAACAGTGACTGGAATATGCAGTATTCTCCTTATGTATATTATAATGAGCATTGCATTGTGTTTAACAGTGCGCATATCCCCATGAAGATAGAGTACGGCACTTTTTGCAAACTGCTTGACTTTGTGGAACAGTTTCCTCACTATTTTGTGGGTTCCAATGCGGATTTGCCGATTGTGGGAGGTTCGATTTTAAGCCATGACCATTTCCAGGGCGGACGCTATGAGTTTGCTATGGACAGGGCGCCTGTGGAAGAATATTTTCAGGTAAAGGGATATGAGGACGTGGAGGCAGGAATTGTTAAGTGGCCGATGTCTGTTATTCGTCTGCGCAGTGCGGACAGAGAAAAACTGACAGAATTGTCATATTTTATCCTGCAGAAATGGAGAGGCTATACGGACGAGGAAGCCTTTATTTATGCGGAAACAGACGGTGAGCCGCACAATACGATTACACCGATTGCGCACTATAAAGACGGGAAATTCCAATTGGATCTGGTGCTTCGCAATAATATTACCACGCAGGAGCATCCTCTTGGGGTATACCACCCCCATGCCAGACTGCACCATATTAAAAAAGAGAACATTGGATTGATTGAAGTGTTAGGGCTGGCAATCCTGCCATCCCGTCTGAAAACAGAGATGGAACTTTTGAAAGAAGCCATATTGGAGAAAAAGGATATCCGTGCAATTGAGGCTCTGGAAAAGCATGCGGACTGGGTGGAAGCGTTTTTACCAGGCTACACGGATGTAAACGCGGATACGATAGATGGAATACTGCAGCGGGAAATCGGGCTGGTATTCTGTCAGGTATTGGATGATGCGGGTGTATTTAAACGGGATGAAGCCGGCAAAGCGGCATTCAGACGGTTTATCAAAAGTATGACTTAAGGTAAGAGTTTATAGCAGGGATAGAATTTACATGAAGGTATTGCTTGCAGCAATTAACGCTAAATATATTCATTCAAATCCTGCCGTATACAGCCTGCGGGCATATGCGGCAGACTTTGAGAACTATACAGAGATTGCGGAATATACGATTAACCATAAGGCAGAAGCAATTCTTGCGGATCTTTACAGACGGGATCCGCAGGTGATTGCTTTTTCCTGTTATATATGGAACTGGCGGCTGGTACAGGAGCTGCTTATGGAAGTTCCCAAGATTCTGCCGGATACGGATATCTGGCTGGGCGGGCCGGAAGTATCGTATGACGCACAGCGGATCCTGCAGGAATATCCGGAGCTTACCGGTATTATGATAGGAGAGGGGGAAGAAACATTTTCGGAATTGATGGCGTATTATTGCAGACGCGACCGCGAAATAGCAGATATAGCCGGATTATGCCTGCCGGGTATCGGAATGACCGGAGAGCGGCGCTTGGTAGATTTGGATCAACTCCCTTTTTTATATACCAATATGGCAGACTTTGCGCACAGGATTATTTATTATGAATCGAGCCGGGGCTGCCCATATAGCTGCAGCTATTGCCTTTCCTCCATAGAGAAACGGGTGCGCCTGCGCAGTCTTGAAAAGGTGAAACAGGAACTTGCTTTTTTTCTGGCGCATAAAGTGCCGCAGGTTAAATTTGTAGACAGAACGTTTAATTGTGTCCATAGTCATGCTTTGGAAGTTTGGAATTTTTTGCTGGAAAATGACAATGGCGTCACAAATTTTCATTTTGAAATATCGGCCGACATTATGACGGAAGAGGAACTGGCTGTTCTTTCAAAAATGCGGCCAGGCTTTGTGCAGCTTGAAATCGGCGTGCAGTCTGTAAATACAGATACGATCAGGGAAGTTCATAGAATAATGGACTTGGGAAAACTGAAGAAAGTGGTGTCGCGCATTCGGGAAGGGAAAAATATACATTTACATCTGGATTTGATCGCGGGACTTCCTTTTGAGAATTATGACAGCTTTGTCAGATCTTTTGACGAAGTATACGCTATGGAGCCGGATCAACTGCAGCTTGGTTTTCTGAAAGTGCTGAAAGGTTCCGCTTTGTATGAGAAAGCAGAGGAATATGGTATTTGTTACCGTTCCCGTCCGCCGTATGAAGTGTTATACTCGAAATGGGTTTCTTATGAAGAAATCCTGAGATTAAAGCGGGTCGAAGAGATGGTGGAGCTATATTACAACAGCGGACAGTTTGGTAATACATTAAAAATGCTGATGCGTTTATTCCCGTCTCCATTCCGGTTTTATGAACGACTGGCGGCGTATTATGAGGAACAGGGGTATTTTACGGAAAGCCCGGCCAGAATTTACCGCTATACGATTCTGCTGGCGTTTGCAGTATTGGTAGATCCGGCCGGGGAGGAGCTTTACCGGCAACTGCTTACTTATGATCTGTATTTAAGAGAAAAATGTAAGAGCAGACCGCCTTTTGCAGAGGATTTGAGTCCTTACCGGACGCAGCTGCGCTGTCGGGAGAAGGATAAAAGGGAACATTTGGATGTCTTTTTCTATCCCGTATGGGAAGAAGATCCCAAATGCGTGCAAAAGCGAAGAGATACGCCAGCGTTTGTCCGGTTTTCGTATGAAAAGAGAGAACCGCTGCATCACAATGCCCAGATTATCGTGGAGGCGGAAAGTCTAACATGATGAGAGAGAAGAATAGGACAGGTTATGAAAACGGAAGATAGTTATGTGGCGTTGGATTTGGAGACAACAGGTCTGAATCCCAAGCGGGACAGAATTATAGAGATCGGCGCGGCGCTTGTAGAAGAGGGTACAATAAAGGATACGTTTTCCACCTTTGTGAATCCACGCAGTACACTGCCTGAAAAAGTCACAGAGATCACAGGTATTACGGAAGCGGATATCCTGTCCGCTCCGGCGCTGGAGGAAATATTGGTAAATCTGTCAGATTTTATCGGGGACAGGCATCTGCTGGGGCACAGTATCCTTTTTGACTATTCTTTTTTAAAGAGGGCTTTTGTCAATGCAGGGAGGAAGTTTGAGAAGAGGGGAATTGATACATTAAAGCTGTCGAGAAGGTATCTGCCTGAACTCCCAAGCAAACGTCTGCAGGATCTGTGTGTGCATTATGGGATTCCCCAACGGGCACACCGTGCGCTGGAGGATGCGCAGGCGGCGCATTTTCTGTACCGGAAACTGAAAGCCGATTATTATGAGGAAGAAGTTTTCCGGCCGCAGCCTCTGCTCTATAAAGTAAAAAGAGAAGCACGCGCAGGAGAAAGGCAGAAGGAACGGTTATTAGCGCTTCTGCGGAAACATACATTATCTATACCGATGGAGGTGGACAGTATGAGCAAGAATGAGGTCAGCCGTCTGACGGACCAGATTCTTGCAAAATACGGACGATAACGTTTTTCATGGAAGAGCGCAGCGTGTGCGCAGTTTCCAACAAAGCGGAGATTTTCTCGTCCTCGCCGTTTTCACGGTAGATTGTGGCAAGCAGTTTATAAGTGCCGCTTACATCTGTGCGGGTAGATACCGCAAATTCAAGAATTCTTTCAGCCTCGGCGGAAAATCCCTGTTCGTAAAGAAGAGAGGCCCATTTTTGCAAGGTGCGGACAAGAAGCGTATAGCTTTGATCGTATTCGGTCAAAGCGGTGAGATTGGCGGCGCCATACATGAGCTTTAAATCCGTATTGGTATATCCTGTCAGGTTGACGACGCATTGACCGGCAAGGGTGCGAATCACATCCTGACATTCTTTGATCTGGTCCTGCTGTGCGCAGAGATCCATTGGCAGCGAATCAACAGGAATGGTGATATAGTCCAGATTGTCGAGCGGTTTTTTTCTCGTTCGGTTTGCCTGCCGTTCCTTCTCCCAGAATTGCTTTTCCTGGTTTTCCATATTTTTTCTGGACTTTGAGAGTTTGTAGGACAGCCATATAATAAACACGATAAAACTTGCCAAAAACGATAATCTCATATATAATTCCTTTCAACGAGGTGATAAAAATGTTTCATAAAAGAACGAGGAAAATAATTTCTTCAATTATAATACTTATTGTGGTATTGGCAATGCTTTTGCCAATGTTAACTTATTTTATTGCATAATGCGGTGAAATGTCAATCAGAGGTGAGATCATGAAAAAATGGGTTTGTGCCGCAGCGGGGATTGCGGCGGTATTTGTCTGTATTTTTGTATTTCAAGTAGGCGTAAGGGTACAGGCGAGTGAAGATGGAGAAGATTATATTCATAACGGAATTTTTATCGGCGATATCGATGTATCCGGTATGAAAAGAGAAGAAGCAAGCACGGCGGTACAGGGTTATATAGACAGTCTGAAAGAGGTGCCTGTCACCCTGAATGCCGTGGGCGGCAATCAGGTGACGGTTACGGCAGGAGATCTGGGAATCCGGTGGAAAAATCCGGAAGTACTGGACGAAGCTTTTGCACTGGGAAAACAGGGCAATATTATCAAACGGTATAAAGCATTAAAGGATCTTGAGCACGATAACAGGAAGTATGAGATCGAATTTGATTTTGATCCGGCGGCCTTCCAAACGGTGTTGACTGAGCAGTGCGCGCAGTATGATGTAGAGGCGGAAGACGCGTCTCTGCGCAGAGAGAACGGACAGTTTATGATAGAGGGAGGCCAGACAGGAGAAAAGGTGGATGTGGAGGCCTCCGCCAGAGCGTTGGAAGAGTTTCTCTGTAATGAGTGGAACAAAGAAGCGGCTGTGGTGGATCTTGTCATAACGACAGATGAACCGAAAGGCAGCAGGGAAGATCTGGAAAAGGTCAAAGATGTGCTGGGTACATATACGACGAGCTACAGTACATCGGGAGCGGACAGAAGCGCCAACGTGGCAAACGGCTGCAGCCTGATTAACGGTACGACACTGTATCCGGGAGAAGAATTTTCCGCCTATGGCAAAGTGAGTCCCTTTACGGAAGAGAACGGTTATCATCTGGCGGGTTCTTACCTGAACGGTATGGTCGTGGAGAGCCTGGGAGGCGGTATCTGCCAAGTGTCGACGACGCTTTACAATGCGGTACTGTTGTCGGAGCTGGAAGTGACGGAACGTCATAACCATTCGATGGAAGTAAGTTATGTACCGCCTTCTGCAGATGCGGCGATTGCGGAAAGCGCCGGAAAGGATTTTAAGTTTGTAAATAATACGGAGTATCCGATTTATATAGAAGGAGCTACCGCAGATAAGCATATTACATTTACCATTTATGGCGTGGAAACGAGAGATCCGGGGCGTAAGGTAACTTTTGAAAGTGAGATTCTTTCGGAAACCAGGCCGGATGCAGACGCGGTAGTAGCAGATGGCAGTCAGCCGATCGGTTACGTGAAAGTACAGTCTGTCCATGTAGGAAGAAGTGCAAAGCTGTGGAAGGTTGTAACCGAGAATGGGACGGAAGTAAGTCGTGAGGAAGTCAACAGCAGCAGTTATAAGATGGTTCCGAGGACGGCCACCGTTGGTACGGCCACATCAGATCCGGTGGCGGCACAGTTAATTCAGGATGCAATCGCCACAAATAATATAGACCATATCAAAGGCGTTGCCGCTTCTTTAAAGGCAGGAGATACAACGCTTGGCGGCACGATCGTACCGCCCATACCGGGAGTTTTACCAGACGGCACACTGCCGGACGCAACAGTGCCAGGCGTAGCGCCGGCCCCTGCAGAAGGCGGCGGGGTTCCGGTGGAAGGCGCGCCGGCAGAGGTTCCGGCGGAGTAAATAGTGAGACATTATCTGAAGGTATTGTTATGAAAGCAGGAAAGATACCAGAGAACGTGTTAAAACGTTCGGTGTTAAAACAGATTCACACAAAGAGAGAAGAAGTATTGGTTGGCGCAGGCGTAGGGGAAGACTGCGCCATCCTGGCGTTTTCGGAGGATGAGGTGTTTGTGGTATCCACGGACCCAGTGACCGCTACCGTGAAGGATGCCGGGATGCTTGCCGTGCAGGTGACGGTAAATGACCTGGCGAGTTCGGGCGCGGAGCCGGTGGCGCTTTTAGTGTCTGCGCTTTTGCCGGAAACGATAGAAGAGGCAGAAGTCAAAGCCATTATGACGCAGATGGAAGAAACGTGCAGCAGGCTGCATGTGCAGATTGCGGGGGGACATACGGAAGTGACAAAGGCTGTCAATCAGCCGGTACTTACCGTTACCGGCATTGGGAAGGCGAAAAAGGACCAGGTGGTCACAACAAAGGGCGCAAAACCGGGACAGGACATCGTAGTGTCCAAATGGATTGCGCTGGAGGGGACTTCCATTCTCGCCAAGGAACAGGAAGATGCGCTTTTGACGAAGTTCCCGGCATCTTTTGTGCGGGAAGCAAAAGGATTTGACCGATATTTGAGCGTTGTACCGGAGGCTGCCGTCGCCGGAAAGTCTGGCGTCACTGCGATGCATGATGCGACAGAGGGCGGTATTTTCGGCGCGCTTTGGGAGCTTGCGGAAAGCGGCGGCGTTGGACTTGAAGTCGATTTGAAGCGGATTCCGGTGAAACAGGAGAGTATTGAGATCTGTGAGTTTTTCGGATTGAATCCGTATGAACTGATTTCCAGCGGGTGCCTGTTGATGGTGACAGACGATGGATTTGATCTGGTAAGAAAACTGGAACAGGAGCAGATTCCTGCAGCTGTGATCGGAAAAATACGGGAGGGTAACGACAGGGTTGTGCTCAATGAGGGAGAGCGTCGCTTCCTGGGACCTCCGAAGCCGGATGAGTTGTATAAAATAGTTATGTAGCGGGTCTGACTGCAATCAGTACGGCGTGCGGTCCGGGCAGCTTAGTACAGATCTGAAAATTGGTTAAATAGATGAGAAAAGAGAGGTTTGGTTTGGAATATGAGAGAACAGATTTTGGCTATTATAGAGAAAAACAGCCGCATTGATTTAAAGGAGCTGGCAGTGCTTCTCGGTGTGGAAGAACTGGATATCGTAAATGAGCTGGCAGCTATGGAAGCGGAAGGCGTTATCTGCGGCTATCATACCTTAATAGACTGGGAAAAGACATCTATAGATAAAGTGACGGCATTGATTGAAGTGCGTGTGACGCCACAGCGCGGACAGGGATTTGACAGTATCGCAGAGCGGATTTATAAATATCCGGAAGTGCGCGCCGTTTACCTGATTTCCGGCGCCTATGACCTTCTCGTAATACTGGACGGAAAAAATCTCAGAGATATCTCCCGCTTTGTGACGGATAAGCTGTCGACAATGGATTATGTATTGAGTACGGCGACTCATTTCATTCTTAAGAAATATAAGGATCACGGTACGATTTTAACGAAAAAATATGAAGATGAAAGGGAGAAAATTACGCCATGAGGAATCCATTAGCAGATAAGGCAGTGAGGCTGAAGCCTTCCGGTATCCGGAAATTTTTTGATGTAGTGAATGAAATGCCGGATGCAATATCGCTGGGCGTAGGGGAACCTGATTTTGATACACCCTGGCATATCCGGGACGAAGGGATCTATTCTCTGGAAAAGGGACGTACTTTCTATACATCCAATGCGGGGTTAAAGGAATTAAAGGTAGAGATCAGCAGGTATTTAAAAAGAAAACTGGATGTCAGCTATGATTATAACAAAGAAGTGCTTGTAACGGTAGGGGGTTCGGAGGCCATTGACATTGCATTGCGGGCGATGGTCAATCCCGGAGATGAGGTACTGATTCCCCAGCCGAGTTATGTTTCCTATGAGCCGTGTGCAATATTGGCGGATGGAGTTCCGGTAATTATTGACTTAAAGGCGGAAAATGAATTTCGTCTGACGGCACAGGAGCTGCGGGATGCGGTTACTGAAAAGACAAAAGTTTTGATTTTACCATTCCCAAACAATCCTACCGGAGCCATTATGGAGCGAAAGGATCTGGAAGCTATCGCTGAAGTAATTGCGGAAAAGGATATTTTTGTGATTTCTGATGAAATTTATTCGGAGCTTACCTATAAGGGAGAGCATGTATCCATTGTCAATATGCCAGGTATGCAGGAGAGGACGGTGCTGATAAACGGATTTTCCAAATCACATGCGATGACAGGCTGGCGGCTCGGTTATGCCTGCGGCCCGGCGGCAGTTATTCAGCAAATGGTAAAAATTCATCAGTATGCGATAATGTGTGCGCCGACAACGAGCCAGTATGCGGCCGTGGAGGCGCTGCGCAACGGTGATGAAGATGTGGCGGAAATGCGGGAGGCATATAATCAAAGACGGCGTTATTTGATGCATGCTTTTCAAAAGATGGGATTGGAATGCTTTGAACCTTACGGCGCATTTTATGTTTTTCCGTGTATCAAAGAATTTGGCATGACGAGTGAAGAATTTGCCACAAGGTTTTTGGAAGAAGAAAAGGTGGCTGTTGTGCCAGGTACGGCATTTGGAGAAAGCGGAGAAGGATTCCTGCGTATTTCGTACGCTTATTCACTGGAAAATCTGAAAAAAGCAATCGAAAAACTGGAACATTTTATCAGCAGACTGCGGCAGGAGGGGGAAAAGCAGCAGTAAGCGGGAGAATGGCAGACCGCGAACAGCAGTATTACAGGAGAAAGAAAACGATGGACATCGTACTGCATCAGCCGGAGATACCGGCAAATACGGGAAATATCGGGCGTACCTGCGTAGCGGCAGGCGCCCGTCTGCATTTAATTGAGCCGTTGGGATTCAGGCTGAATGAAAGAGAGGTCAAACGTGCAGGAATGGACTATTGGGCACAGTTGGATGTCATACGTTATATGAACTATAAGGATTTTTTAGAGCGGAATCCGGGCAGGAAAATATGGTATGCGACGACAAAGGCACGGCATGTATATAGTGACGTACAGTTTGGGCCGGATGATTATCTGATGTTCGGCAAAGAAAGCGCAGGGATTCCGGAAGAAATACTGGTGGAAAATGAAGAGCATTGTATCCGTATTCCCATGCTGGATGGTACCCGTTCCCTGAATTTATCGAATGCAGCAGCGGTTGTGCTCTATGAGGCATTGCGTCAAAATGACTTTATGCAGATGGAGCGGACAGGAAAGCTGCATCGGCTGCAATGGAGGGTATAACTGATACGACAACAGAAAATCAATTTTAGGATTAGTCGTCGTCATCATCTACTTTTGAAAGAGTAAAGATAAATTCGGTTCCTACGCCCTCGGTGCTGACAACATTAACGTTTTCACCGTGGGTACGGATGATTTCTTTAACGATGGAAAGACCGAGCCCGGTGCCCTTTTTATCTTTGCCCCTGGAGAGATCGGTTTTATAAAAACGGTCCCAGATGAGTTTGAGACTGTCTTTTGGGATACCGATACCATTATCTTTGACCGAAACAAGTACCTTGCTGCTTTTTTCGGTCGTTTCTATTTTAATAATGGAATCGTTGTGACTGAATTTAATGGCGTTGTCTAACAGGTTATAGAGAACCTGTTGGATTTTGTCAGGATCGGCATTGACGGTGAGCTGTTCGCCGGTCAGTACAAGCTCAATGCCAATCAGCCTGTTCTGACAGATTCCTTCAAAGGTAGCGGCAGTATTGCGTATCATTTGATTAATGTCGAAATCGCTGCGGTTCAGCAGCATTCCTTTTGTATTGAGATTATTTAACTGCAACAGACCATTGGTCAGTTTTGTCAGACGTTCTGTTTCATTGAGGACGATTTGTATATATTTTTCGTGGATTTCCGGCGGGATGGTCCCGTCCAGCATTGCTTCCAGATAGCCTTTGATGGAAGTGAGCGGGGAACGGAAATCATGAGATACATTTGCTATAAATTTTTTTTGGTTATCTTCGCTTTTGGCAATCTCATTTGCCATATAAGAAAGAGAGGCGGCCAGATAGCCCATCTCGTCTTCGCTTTCTACCTGAAACTCATAGTGCATATTGCCTGCGGCATACTGTTCCGTAGCATAAGTGATTTTCCGCAGCGGGATATAAACCATTTCCGTGAAAAAGAACAGAATGATCATAGACAGCAGCAGCATAATAATGAGCAGAATATAGGAAATATTCAGCAGACTGTTTGCGGAATTTTCCACTGTCGTCATAGGCGTGTGAATAACAACGTAACCGTTTACCTTAAAATGGGAGGTAATCGGCGCGAATACGCTCAGCGTTTCTTCCGAAAAGGTTTGGAAAAAATTCCCTACCGTATAATAAGACCCTGCCGTAACCGTAGGGTCAAAGTTTTCAATGATAATAGGATTGTCAATCTCTACAGGAGCAGAAGAGTCCAGAATAATACGACCAGAAGGATTGATAATCCAGACTGTGGAGGAGAGGTAGGTATCCAGCACGTCAAGCTGTGTTTTGACAGCGTCCAGAGAAGCCTGGTTGTTGTAAAGATCGGAAGCGTAGGTATTGGCAACGAGAGTCGCTTCCCGGTAGAGAGAGTCTGCCTTTTCCCGTTTCAGGTGTTCAAGCGTCATACTGTATACAAAGGTAGCTACCGCTACAAAACCGAAGAAGCCAAATATAACATAGGCCAACAGAAATTTCAGATAGAGAGTTTTACGCATTTTAGCTCCTCACCTCAAATTTGTAACCGATTCCCCAGATGGTAGCGATCCTCCAGGAGGCATGATCTTTGATCTTTTCCCGGAGCCGTTTGATGTGCACGTCAACGGTTCTTGTATCCCCGGCATATTCATACCCCCATATCTGGTCAAGAAGCTGTTCGCGGGTGAATACATGGTTGGGAGAGGAAGCCAGAAAATAGAGAAGTTCCAGTTCTTTGGGAGGCATCTCTACGGAGTTGCCCATATACACGACCGAATAATTTGTCTGGTTAACAGTGAGGTCAGGATATTCCACGCATTTGATATCAGTATTTGCCGTAGGAAGCGGCGCTGTTTTATAACGGCGCAGCACTGCCTTGACTCTTGCCACCAGTTCTTTGGAATCAAATGGTTTTTCCACGTAATCGTCGGCGCCCAGTTCCAGACCCAGTACCTTATCAAATATCTCGCCTTTGGCGGAGAGCATAATAATCGGTATGGCTGATTTGGCGCGCACTTCCCGGCAGACTTGATAACCGTCCATACCGGGCAACATCAAATCAAGCAGAATCAGGTTGGGCCGGAATGTGTCAAGAGACGGCAGTACCGATTCTCCGTCATTGACGATCATTGTTTCGAAACATTCTTTTGTCAGATAAAGAGAGATCAATTCTGCAATATTGTTGTCATCGTCTACAATTAATATTTTCTGTCTGTTTACCATGCATTTTCTCCTTTATTTGAATGTTGCAATTGTCACGCCCGCGTCGCCTTCGCCAAACTCGCCCAGACGAAATTCTTTAATATTTTTCATACGTTTTAACTGTCTGTGAACGGCAGCGCGCAAAGCTCCTGTACCTTTGCCATGAACAATGCGTACGCTGGGCAGATGAGCCAGATAAGCGTCGTCCAGATACTTGTCAAGAGCAAAAAGCGCTTCGTCCACGGTTTTGCCCAATAAGTTGATCTCTGTGGAAATGGCGGCAGATTTGGACATTTTGATCTTTCCTGTCCCTGTGTGCTGCAAAGAAGGTACGGTAACAGTCTCTTCTTTGACCAGCTGCAAATCGCTGATATTGACTTGGGAACGGATGATGCCGCATTGTACAAATACGTTGCCTTTTTTGTCAGGCAGAGAGCTTATCGTTCCGCGCAGTCCCATGGAGATGATTTTTACGGCATCTCCTTTCCTGATTTGAGCGGGTTTAAGCGTATTGACGCTTGTGTCGTTTTTTTGGACGGAAAGTTTCTCGTTTTTTTCTGAAATTTTTCCGCGTACTTTCTGCCTTGCCTTCTCGAGATCTTTCATAGAAGCGCCGGGTCCGGCCTTCTGGAAAGAACGGATGGTATCATCGGCGATATCTTTTGCTTCCTGCAGGATGTCCCGGGCCTGTTCGTTGGCCTCCTGTAGAATTTTACTTTTTGCGGCTTCTATTTTTTCCTGTTTTTTCTGCAGCTTTTCTTTTAATGTTTTGATTTCCTGTTTGTAGGAGGCGATTTCTTCCCGTTCAGCCTCAATGGTGACGCGGCTGTTTTCGAGATCTGCCAACAGATCTTCGAAGCTCTTTTTTTCTGCGTCAATCTGGCTGCGGGCTTGTTGGATTACCGTATCCGGAAGGCCTAATCTGGAAGAAATAGCGAAAGCATTGCTTTTGCCCGGTATGCCGATCAATAGTCTGTAGGTGGGACGAAGCGTCTCCACATCAAATTCACAGCAGGCGTTTTCTACATAAGGGGTAGAAAGTGCATATACTTTCAATTCACTGTAATGCGTGGTGGCCATGGTGCGAATACCCCGTTCGTGCAGATGGTTGAGGATGGCAATGGCAAGCGCCGCCCCTTCCGTGGGGTCGGTGCCTGCACCGAGCTCATCAAAGAGACAGAGTGCATTTTCATCCGCCTGTGACAAAATACGCACGGTATTTGTCATATGGGAAGAAAAGGTGCTGAGATTTTGCTCTATACTTTGTTCGTCGCCGATATCCGCGTAAACTTCCGTAAAAATGGAAAGTTCGGAACGGTCCAGTGCGGGAATGTGCAGGCCTGCCTGTCCCATGAGGGTAAACAATCCCACTGTTTTCAGGGAAACCGTCTTACCGCCGGTATTGGGCCCGGTTATGACAAGCAAGTCAAAATTCTCGCCCAAATGAATATCAATGGGAACGACCGCTTTTTTGTCCAAAAGGGGATGACGCCCTTTACGGATGCGGATGCGGTGTTCTTCGTTGAAAATCGGCTTTGTGGCATTTTGAGAGAGAGCGAGGGAGGCTTTGGCAAAAATAAAATCCAATTCTGTCAAAATGCTTTGATTGGTCAGAATATCCTGTGCATGCTGCGCCGCCATAGCGCTTAAAGTGCGCAGAATTTCTTCGATCTCTTCCTGTTCCTGTAAAGCCAGTTCTTTTAACTGGTTATTCAATGATACAACGGCAGCAGGCTCGATAAAAAGTGTGGAACCTGTAGAAGACTGATCGTGTACCATGCCGGGCACCTGACTCTTATATTCGGATTTGACAGGTATACAGTATCGATTGTTGCGCATCGTAATGACTGCGTCCTGCAGATACGTGCGGCAGGAGCCGTTAACCATGCCTGTGAGCTGGCTGTGGATTTTGTTGTTGATGGAAACCTGGCTCTTGCGGATGCGGCGAAGACCAGGACTGGCATCATCCGCAAAGCTGTCTTCTTCGAGAATACAACGGCGGATTTCACTTGCAAGCTGCGTCAACGGCACAAGAAGTCCGAAGCGTGCAGCCAGGGAATCCTCCGGCGCATCCTCCCGTTCGCTGCGTCCATATGCTTTGATTCTGGATGTGCATTCCAGGAGGGAAGCTGTCCGCAAGAGATCACCGGAGGAAAGCGCAGCGCCAATTTCCAGGCTTTTTACCAGGTGCGTCAGGTCTTGGTTGCCGGAAAAAGAAGGCGTGCTTTTTTTAAACAGCCTGCTTAGCGCGTCGGCCGTCTCTGTCTGCGCCTGATTGATTTCTGACAGATCAGCAGAGGGCAGCAGATTTTCACACAGCTTTTTCCCCGGTTGTGAGGAGGCAAGCTCTGTGAGTGTGTGGATTATTTTATGAAATTCTAATGTTTGCAATACTTTTTTATTCATGGTGACATTATAGCACGAATAGAGAAGAGAGGAAAGCAGGAGTGAAATAATTGCGTGCTGATGACAGAAAAAACTTGTGCATTAAAAGTATAGTATTTATACTATAGTAAATAGCAGGAGGATGCTGTGTGCAGACAGTCATACGCAGAGCGGGAAGCAGGAAAAAAGATGGAAGAAAAGCAAAACGGTATGGAACGGGAGGAGCCGCCCAAATATGATTTTATGCGGGAGCAGATTAAGGAACGGCCCCTGAATAAAAGGAAACTGCTACGGCGTACGGTCTTAACGGCGTCAATGGCGGTTTTATTCGGTTTCGTGGCCTGTCTGACAGTGCTTGTTCTGGAACCGGTATTCAGTAATTGGCTATATCCGGAAGAAGCGGCGGAAAACATTACGTTTCCTCCTGAAACTCAGGAAATACTACCGGAGGACATGGCGCTGGACGATACGGAACTGGAACAGGAGAGTGAGGACACAGACTCTGAAGAACCGGAAACAGTGATACAGAAAATCGACGAACTGGATGTTTACCGGAAAAGTTACATACGACTCCAGGGGATCAGCGCAGAAGTGTCCCGATGCCTTGTGACGGTGACCGGGGTGACTTCCAATAAGGACTGGTTTGACAACACCTATGAAAACAAAGGGCAGACAACCGGCGTTATCGTTGCCAATAACAGTAAAGAATATCTGGTATTGGCGAATGCGAAACCGCTGGAAACGGTAGAGACGATCAATGTGACATTTTGCGATAATTTTCAGGTACAGGCAGAAATCAAGATGTCGGATCCGGTGACTGGTCTGGCTGTTCTGCGTATTGACAGTAAGGAAATCGAACAGTCTACATTGGAAAAAATAGACGCGGCTGAGTTGGGAGGTTCTAATTATGCTTCTCTGACAGGGAGTCCTGTCATAGCTATGGGCAGTCCGGCCGGCGTCAGTGGATCAATGGTATATGGCGTTATCACTTCTAATGGAAATATTCTGGATACGGTCGATTCAAGATATAAACTGATCACTACCGATATCTATGGCAGCCAGCACAGCACAGGCGTGTTGGTGAATCTGCAGGGGCAGGTCATAGGCATCATTAACCAGAGCTACAACGATGCGGAAATGAAAAATATGATTGCCGGGCTTGGTATTTCTGAACTGAAAGATACGATAGAACGTCTTTCCAACGGTATCCATCAGGCATATGCAGGGATATACGGCGCAGATGTAACGCCGGAAGCGAATGAGGATTTGCAGGTGCCTTTCGGCGCTTATGTGACGGAAATCGAAATAGATTCCCCGGCTATGCAGGCAGGAATCCAGAGCGGAGATGTGATTGTAAGTCTGAACGGAAGAACGGTTGGCAATTATGAGGAATATTTGGAAGCGCTGCGCAGCAGTACGCCGGACAGTACGGTGAATGTTACGATTATGCGGAAAAATCAGGAAGAGTACAAATCTATGAGTTTTCTGATGACATTGGGAGAATTAGAATAAGCGGCGCAGAAGCGCCGGGAGGAGGAAAGATGAAATTTATCAAAGATTATAAAGAAGGAGACAGAGTATCGGACATTTACCTGTGCAAACATAAGCAGTCTGCTGTAACAAAAAATGGCAAGGCATATGACAACGTTATTCTGCAGGACCGGAGCGGAACGATTGACGCTAAAATCTGGGATCCAAACAGCGCGGGTATAGAGGAATTCGGTAGTCTGGATTATATAGCGGTCTACGGGGAAGTAACCAGTTTCCAGAATGCGCTGCAGATCAATATGAAACGGGCGCGCCGCTGCAGAGAAGGAGAATATGATCCGGGTGACTATCTTCCGGTAAGCGAGAAGAGTATTGACGGGATGTATGCGGAACTGCTTGCGCTGGTCGACAGCATCGGCAATGCCGGTCTGAAAGAGCTGCTCAATGCTTTTTTCAGAGAAGATGAAGCGTTTGTCAAAGCATTCCGGCAGTCTTCCGCCGCAAAGACTGTACATCATGGCTTTGTAGGCGGTTTGCTGGAACATACGCTTGGTGTGGCCAATCTCTGCGTCTATTACTGCAAGGCTTATCCGGTATTGAACAGGGATTTGCTTTTGGCCGCGGCTTTGTGCCATGATATCGGAAAAACAAAAGAATTGTCATTGTTTCCTGAAAACGATTATACGGATGAAGGACAGCTTCTGGGGCATATCGTGATGGGTGCGGAGATGATCGCTGAGAAAGCCTGCATGATCAAGGAGCTGTCAAAAGAAATGGAGAACCAGTTAAAACATTGTATTCTGGCACACCACGGCGAGTATGAGTTCGGTTCGCCGAAAAAACCGGCGCTTATAGAGGCAGTTGCGCTAAATTTTGCCGATAATACGGACGCAAAACTGCAGATTTTTACGGAAATACTGAAAGGTGCGCAAAGCGACGACTGGCTGGGCTTTAACCGGCTGTTTGAGTCGAATGTGAGAAAGACGCATACGGAGTAAAGAGAAATGGAGTATTGTAAAAACGACATCGTTTTATTAAAAATAGAAGATATGGGCAGCGGCGGCGAAGGGATCGGCAAAGCAGACGGTTTCCCCTTTTTTGTCAAGGATGCTGTGATTGGGGACGAGGTAGAGGCAAAGATCATAAAAATAAAGAAAAGTTATGGATATGCCAGATTGGAGAAGGTGATTACGCCTTCTTCTTTTCGCGTCAATCCCCTCTGCGATGTTCACAGGCAGTGCGGAGGCTGTCAGATACAGGCGCTGTCTTATGAGAAGCAGTTGGAATGGAAAGCGCGTAAAGTGAGGAATGATTTAGTCAGAATCGGCGGATTTGCGGCGGCGGACATCGACCGTGTTATGGAATCGATCATTGGTATGGCGGACTGGCGGCGTTACCGTAATAAGGCACAATTCCCTATTGGCACGGACAAAGAAGGGAATCCGGTAGCCGGTTTTTACGCCGGCAGGAGTCACAGCATCATTGCCAATAGGGATTGTGTGATAGGAGCGCCGGAAAATAAGGTGATATTGGAAACGGTACTTGATTATATGCGTCGGTATCATATCAGCGCATATGACGAAAAAAGCGGTCGGGGTTTGATCCGCCATGTTCTGCTCCGTAAAGGCTTTGCAAGCGGAGAATTGCTGGTTTGTCTTGTGATCAATGGGAAGGAGCTCCCGAAAGCAGACAGGCTGGTTGATGCACTGCGCCGTATTCCGAATATGACAAGTGTGTCATATAGTATCAACTGCAGAAGAACGAACGTGATCATGGGTGAAGAGATTGAATTGCTATGGGGCAGCAGGTCGATACGGGACAGGATAGGGGAAGTAACTTTTCAGATTTCCCCGCTTTCTTTTTACCAGGTCAACCCGGTGCAGACAAAGAAGCTATACGATCTGGCAGTGGAATATGCAGGACTGTGCGGAAAGGAGACAGTATGGGATCTGTACTGTGGCATCGGCACGATCTCTCTGTTTATGGCAAGGCAGGCGAAGCAGGTCTTTGGGGTGGAAGTGACTGCGCAGGCAATAGAAGATGCGAAAGCCAATGCCAGACGAAACGGTATCCGCAATGTACAGTTTTTTACAGGGAAGGCGGAAGAGGTCTTGCCGCAAAAATATGCGGCCGAGGGAATATGGGCGGATGTGATCGTGGTAGACCCGCCCCGCAAGGGCTGCGACGAGAAATGTCTGGCGACAATACTGCAGATGCAGCCGGAGAAAATCGTATATATCAGCTGTGATTCCGCTACATTGGCGAGAGATTTGAATATATTGCGCCATGGCGGGTATGAACTGCGGCGGGTGAGGCCGGTAGACCAGTTCCCGAATACGGTGCATGTGGAGACGGCAGCGATGCTGTCAAAGGCCGGAGGAAAATAAAAGCCTATGTCGGTTCTGCTTGGGAGGATGGATCAGTAGTTACTGCTGTGAAATCTGCGTCTGTTTTTTCTGCAATACGCCGGATAAAACAATTGAAAGCATAAATATGGCACACTCAACCGTAGGTAAAATATACCTTGGATCCTGACCAGTAATACTGATTACAAGCATTCCACTAATTAATAAAATTGGAATCATGCATATTAAAGTTTCCTTTTTCAGCACTGCCATAACTGCTCCGCAAAAGAATAAAACAAACAGGGCGAGCCCTCCTCTTGTAGTAGCTGCTCTGGTTAAGGGAAATCGATCCATAATTAAAGCGATATAGTTTGTCACGGAATACGCCATAGAATAGGAAATATTTTCGTCTTCGGGCACTTCAGAAATAGTCATTAGCGGTACATCATTCGGTTTTGCTATCTCCCACACCATACTGTTCATATCCAAAAAAGCAGTCAGGTAATTTACGGGATGCCCAAGCAGCAATTTCGCATTCATCCGTAACAAATCTTTTCCAAATCCATGATGATCCACTAATTCCTGAACCGTATAGATATCTTCTCCAATTGTTCCCCATGGTCTTGAAATATTATCTACACAATATTTATCGTAACACTGCGCCCATTTTTCCATTGGCATGACTTGTTCCAATAATTCTTGATCCTCATTGTCAAAGTCGATTCCCTCTGAAGCAGCGGCGCCGATCATCGCCATCGGTATTCCATACTTTACATAAGACGGATTTTCCTGAACATGAAAAGCGTTCATTAAAACAATATTAATCAATAAATATATTAATAAATGTCCGGTAAAAATCTTTGCAATAGTGAATGCGATCTTTTTTCTCTCTTTTCTCAGCATAAAAATTATCACAAAAATAGAAAGGCAAAATACAGGAACTACGCCGCCGTGCCTGCATAGCAGCGTAAAAAGCGGCATGACCGATAGACATATGATATCTTTCCGGTTGATTTCCAATGTGTGTATGACCTTGAAAGCTACGGCTGTAAGAGCCAATACGCCCATGGAAAATACGGTATCTTTAACCACTCCTTCTAAATAAATAAATGGGGTAACGGCAATGCACATTAATAAGGTGTAAATTACGACTGCTTTTTTACATAATTTTTCGAGCATATCAAGAATATAAAAGTTCAAAAGAATCCAGAAAACGGTCTGTATCACTACAACGGAGTACAGTGATTCATAGATGCAGGTGCATAATTTCACAAACCATAGATATCCAATGGTGTGCCAGTCGCTCCAACTGTTTGCTAAAACGCTTTCATATATACCTGCAGTGTCTGCCTGTATCCAGATAGCGGGATATGTACTTAAAATAAATAGTAATGATTCACCGGCGATTGCTATTTTACATGTTCCAAGTTTTGATGCATAAGTACCCATTTTTTGACGAGAGGTAAATACGGCTTTGTGAAACAGTATTATGATACAGGAAAAGACATTTGCCCAAATTGCGGCGCAGCAAACTAAAAATAGCAGCGGTTTATTTTCAAAGCAGGGCGCCTTATGAAACTCAGACAGAGAGAGCTGTAAGATAAGCAGAACAGATAAAATACCGGATACTGTGATAACCGTCTTTGTCAATTCCATCTCATATTTGGTTTTTATAGCATAAGACGTTGTACAAATGGATGCGATTACCATAGAACCAGCAACCATAACCGCGTCGTTCACAGCGCCCCTGTCTCTCGTTAAAAACCAAAAAACAACCAGTATCCCGATTACGTTTACACATATTCTGCTAAGTTCAGTTATTGACCGATTCATCCGCTTCCCTCTTATCATCAAAAATATGTTTTATTATAGCATGATGCTCCATATGGGACAATATTTTTTATTTTTAACAGTCTTTACGCTGCTTTGGATATGGCGATTCTGGTTGTAAATTACAGATAAGCCGGAATTTCACAGTAAAGGTCTGACGGCATGGTAGACTTTTTTATAACGTTCAAAGATCTCCTGGTATTTTGTATGCATTTCCTTTCTTGGATAGTAGGTTATGGTTTCTTCTACCATATGCCCGGCAGCGTCTTCCAGATCACAAAAGAGGCCGATGGCGATTCCTGTCAGCATGGCGCTTCCCACAGTTCCTGCGTCTGCGGTTTTCAAAGCCGACATAGGGAGATTGAGCACATCCGCTTTCATCTGCATCCACACAGCGGACTGCGCTCCGCCGCCAGTAGCGTGCAGCTTTTTGAAATGAACGCCGGACCCTTGTAACGCCTGCATGTTCAGGTACATTTCATATGCCACGCCCTCCATGCAGCCACGGTAAATATCTGCCACAGTGGCAGATGTTGTAAGCCCCAATATGGCGCCTTTTGAGCCGATATCCATGTAGGGCGTGGCGGCGCCTGCGAAGTGGGGCAGGACGAGGAGCCCGCTGGGAATTTCTGCGTGTTTTGTTTCCGTATATAATTTCTCCAGATATGCATTGACCGAGAGGCCTTGTTTTTCGGCAAGGTCTTTTTGCTTCTGCGCGATGGCGTCCACGCACCATTGTATCAGGGCGCCGCCTGTATAGGAAAAGGCATATGCCACATATTTACCGGGCACGACGTAGGGTACAACTGAAAAATAACCTTCATACATAATATCAATATCAGGGATTGCGTCATAGATTGGCGTGAGACATTCAACTGTACCGGCCCCGTCGACTGCCACATCGCCGTTAAATGCGCCGGCTCCAACTGCCGCAGCCACTTGGTCATGACTGATGGAAACGACAAGGGCATCCTTTTGCAGTCCGGTGCAGCGGGCGGCCTGATCCGTGACTGTACCGGCGGTCGTACCTGTAGGAACCGGCTGTGCCATCAAACGAATATCAATATCGGCCGCTGCAAAGATTTCTCTGCTCCAGCAGAGATTTTTGATGTCGAAGGCCATTGTGCGGGCGGCAAGGGAATAATCGATTTGTGCTTTTCCCGTCAGATGGTAGACGACATAATCTTCCATCAGGAAGATTTTCGCGGCGGAAGCATAGATCTGCGGCTGATGTTTTTTTATCCACATAATTTTTGAAATACTGTACATTTCGTGAGGCCGCAGGCCTGTAATATATGCGATATGTTTTTCGCCCAGCCTGCTCGTGAGCATCCGGCATTCTTCCTGTCCTCTCGGGTCTGTATAGAGCATTGCCGGGTGAAGAGGAGCGCCTTCGGCGTCTACACAGACAAAAGTTTCACCGAAACTGGTTACACCGATTCCTGCAATATCGGAATATTTTTCCGTCATTTGCCGGATGCATGCATATACGCCGTCCATCATGGTGGATATGTCGATTTCATGGCTGTCAACGACACGTTTGACGGGGTAATCCCGGTAGGCCTTGTCCAGATAACTGCCCTGTTCGTCAAAGACCGTACATTTGCAGCCGGTTGTTCCGATATCTAATCCTGCAATTTTCATAGCGCTCCCCCCTTTGGGCTAAAGGTCCCAATATATTGCATTAGTCAATTTCAACCCATTCATAACCAAGATATGTAGTAAAGGCTTCCTTTAAAATTTCTTTCATATGTCCTGTGCCGACTGATGTATGGTGTTTGAATCCGCCTCTTGCAAGCCGGATCATTTTATTCTGCATATCCGGTATCCGGCATACGCCGCCGCAGCCGAAGAATGTATCTTCAATGGGATCGGCGGTAAATTCCGCTTCGCTTGCGTAGACAAGCAGTCGGCCGTCTTTTGTCTGACAGTTTGAAAGCGTGGTCTTGAATGGTCTGATCCGGCCTTCATTACATCCCCAGCCCGATCCAGGATCGTTTTTTGCAAACATCTTATGTTCGGTTACGGTACCCTTTGCCGTCATAAGGGATTGGGCTACCGGACCGCAGTGGAATAAGATAACTTTGTTTTCATCATTGCCATAATTATTGTTCCAGTCCAATACTGCTGTGGGCTGCTGGCTGGCCAGCTGCATGGCCCGCATCGTAATTGCCGAACACAGATCGATTTCGCAGGACGCTGCAATGCCTTTATCGTTTAATTTGCTCAAAAGCACGCAGGGACATACCCGCAGAGAAGTTTCCATTTCATTCCAGCAGCGGAGTGTAACGGCATCCAGATGGTATTCTGCAATATACTCGTCAATGACTACTGCAATTTTAGCGAGCATTAATTTATTTGCATCCGGCACTTTTGTAAAATCAGTATACTCTTCCAATGCCTCTTTTTCCGCCAGTACCGCTTCGTCTTCATCGGCTTTGCCGTTTACCCGGTACATCAGCTCCGACAGATCAAAAGATTCTACGGTGATGCCGTATTTCTGCAAAGTAATTTCGTCAAACCGGACCGTTTTGAACGCTGTCGTCCTTGCGCCGATACAGCCTACGGTAAAGCGTTTCATACCGTTGACCACACGGCAGACGGCGGCAAAGTCTTTTAAATTTTGTGCAAAAGCAGGCGATGAGGGATGCACTACATGCGGTTTCATAACAGTGAAAGGAACCTGGTACTGCGTGAACACGTCAGTGACTGAGAATTTTCCGCAAAACGCGTCTCTGCGGTGGGCGAAATCCATCTTTCCGATTTCATCCGGATAAGCCTGCATAAAAATCGGAACACCTGCATCCTGCAGCGCCGTAACAGCGCCGTTTTCATCCGCAAAAATAGGCATGCAGAAAATGACGCCGTCATACTGTCCTTCGTGCTGTTTCAACCATTTTGCATAGAGGAGTCCTTCGTCTCTTGTTTCAATACCGCCGTAGCGGGTAAGGGAGGCATCCATTGCAATATAATCATATCCTGCATGGGTTACGGCCTGCATCATATCTTCTCTTGCACCGTAAATCAGCTCTCCCGGCATAAAACCTCTGTTACAGAAAGCGAGTGCGAATGTCATCTTTTTTTTCATCATGAAATCCTCCTATTCATCAGCCATTGCAAATATTTTCATTGCGGCTTTTACGTTTTCCTTCATTGCGGCTCTCCCAGCCACAGCGATGGAGGAGAAAAAAACGGGCTCCTGCGGGTTTTGGTCTTTGATATAGTCCGCGGCTGCCGCACCGCCGGCCTTGTCCATATAGGTAAAATAATTTATTTTCCGTACGCCGGCCCGGATGGCTTTATGGTAGTCTTCTCTGCTGACGCCGGATCCACCATGCATGACAATAGGGAGATTTCCAGTCAGAGTTCTGACCTGTCTTACGACTTCGAAATCCAGTTTCGGCTGTTTCAGATAAATACCATGTGTGGTGCCGAAGGAGCAGGCAAGCGCATCAATACCTGTTTGAGCGGTAAATATCTTTGCCTGATGAGGGTCGGTATAAATTTTAGAGGAATCATCCTGCGCGGTGCCTTCGACGGAGCCGGATTCCCGCTTTCCCATAGAGCCCAGTTCTGCCTCTACGGAAGCTCCTGTTTTTGCCGCTATTGCTACGGCGGTTTTTGTATTTTTTAGATTTTCTTCATAGGAAAGGATAGAGCCGTCATACATTATGGATGTAAATCCGATGGCAAGCGCCTCCTGCAGGTATTCCAGCGTTTCGCCATGATCCAGGTGCACGCAGACAGGAACTTTGGATTCTTTCGCAGCTTTGACCATGACCGGCCCAATGAGAGAAAGAGGGACCAGGGGTTGGTGACACTGGGCAAACTGGATAATGACAGGCAGGTTCAAATCCTCTGCAGCTTCCAGTACGGCCTGCAATCCTTCCAGATTTGGCGTATTGAAAGAACCGACAGCTATATTTCTTTCTTCTGCAATTTTCATGATTTCCTTTAATGTTGCCAGCATAAATCATTTCCTCCTTATATTTTTTTAAGTTTACAGGTTATGGCATAAATTACATATGAGACTTTCCGCGCTTATTTTTGTTATATAAATGCAGAATCTATCCCGCAAGATTGCGCTTATTTTCCGGCGGATTTTTTTAGCGCCAAATTATTTACCGTTTTGTTACAATACTAATCCACTTTTTCCACATTTGATATAGAAGTCTGTTCTTTTTACTTTGAATTTGTTCGGATATATGATAAGATTTACAAAATTATAGGGAAGGTAGTTTATGATATCTACGTTTGATATTACAAAGCTGAATGCGTTATTAAAAGATTTTTATAATCTGACAGAGATCCGTATTACAGTGTTTGACGACAAATTTTGCGAGCTTGCGGCATATCCGCAGGAGATTGCTCCTTTTTGCAGGTTGATCCGTACGGACGAGGCAGGCAGGGCAGGGTGCCGCCGCTGTGATGAGAGTGCGTGCAGAACGGCAGCGAAGCGGCATTCGTTGTATACTTACCGCTGCCATGCCGGATTGACAGAAAGCATTCGTCCCATTTATATGGGGAATATTATAATCGGCTATTTGTTTTTCGGACATGTATTTGCCTATCCTTCGCATGAGAGCGGATGGGAGGAAATACAGAAAAGATGCGGGCGTTACAACATTGACAGGACAGCGCTGCACAATGCCTGCTTTCTGCTGCCGCCAAAGACGGAGGATTATATTATGTCAGCCTCGCATATTCTGGAACTGGTTGCGGCATATCTGTGTCTGGAGCGTAAGGCTTCGCTTCGCAGACAGGAGCTTCCTGTGCGCATTGACGCCTATATACAGGAACATTTTGCAGAGGACATTGACGCCATGCAGGTTGCCAACGTGTTTGGCATTGGTAAGACACAGCTATATGAAATTACAAAGCAAAGTTATGGCGTGGGGATTGCAGAGCATATCCGGCGTCTGCGCATCGGCAGGGCAAAACGCCTGCTGGAGGAATCTCCTGATCTGACGCTTTCTGAAATTGCCTATCAGTGCGGATTTAAAGATTATAATTATTTTATAACTGTTTTTAAAAAGAATGTGGGAATGCCGCCGAAAGCCTATCAGCACAAACACGGATTTCGTGAATGACGGTATGGCTTATGGCTGTGTTTCGCGATAGCTGTTATCGGTTCTCCATTGTCTGGGAGGAACGTTATATATATTTTTAAAGGCGCGGGAAAAATGGAGCTGATTTGGGTATCCGACCGCATTTCCGATATCGGCAATCGAAAGAGAAGTCAGTTTGAGCAATTCCGCGGCTTTGGTCATGCGGTAGGAAATCAGAAATTCCTGTGGGGATTTCCCGATCTGCTGCCGGAAAATTTTTCCGAAATAACTGCGGTTCAATCCGCAGGCGGCAGCAATGTCTTCTACAGAGATATTATTCTGAAAATTCTGTTCAATAAAAGACAGGGCCTCTTTTACGTAGAAATCTCTCAGTTTGCTGTGGGAGACGAAAAGCTGGGCGGAAGATCTGGAGAGAAAGTCCAGAAACAGATACATATGCCCGATCAAATGAAAAGGGCTGCTGTCCTTATGATTAATAATATGCAGCATTTCATTGGCCATTTCTTCCCGGATATCATTGAATTTTGCATGATAGACAGGATGGTCCGGCGTCAGGCTCGCTCTTTCTACGGCCTCTCTTGCACGCAGTCCGTCGAATTCAATCCACATGTATTCCCATGGCAGATCATTGGAGGCAATATAGGTAGTTATCTGCCCGGGAAATATCATAAAGCCCTGGGCGCTTTTAATTTGGTAAGTCTGGGAAATACCTTTGGAGTTGTCTGCAATCAGCGTTCCGGTTCCGGAAATTACATAATGAAACAGATAATGGTTGCGGGCGGCCGGGCCGAAAGAATGCGCCGGTTTGCACTGTTCCCAGCCGAACTGGTATAATCCCAGATCGACAAAATTTTCACTTGGAAAGATCGAAAAAATGAGGTTTTCCATAGCATTTTCTCCTATATGTGCGTTGATTATATCACTTCGTATATCAAAATGCTAGGTCATTTTCATATAGTGCTAAAAAAATAGCAAAAAGGTATAAAAATACCATTATACTGCCATTTACACAAAGCATAATGGTAGATAAAATAAAAATCAGCAAATGGTGATATGATTGGGCTCAAAAACAAAATAAAAAGAGGTGATGCGTAAATGGTGAATGAGCCATGGTGGAAACAGGCGGTAATTTATCAGATTTATCCCCGCAGTTTTTATGACAGCAACGGTGACGGCATAGGAGATCTGAAAGGAATTACGGAAAAACTCGATTACCTGCAGCAGTTGGGGATTCAGGCGCTCTGGCTGTCTCCTGTCTGCTGTTCGCCGCAGGATGATAACGGATATGATATTTCCGATTATCAGGATATCGATCCATTGTTTGGAAGTCTGGACGATATGGATGAGCTGATCCGTCAGGCATCCATGCGGGGTATCCGAATTATTATGGATTTGGTGCTGAACCACACATCAGATGAGCATCCATGGTTTTTGGAAGCAAAAAAGAGCAGAAACAATCCATACCACGATTTTTATGTGTGGAGAGAGGGGACGGAAGGGACCCCTCCAAACGACCTGAAAGCGAGTTTCGGCGGGAGTGCATGGGAATGGGTTCCGCAGTGCGGACAATATTATCTGCATCAGTTTTCCGTGAAGCAGCCGGATCTGAACTGGGAAAATCCACAGGTTAGAAAAGAGATTTATAAGATGATCCGCTGGTGGACGGAAAGAGGGATCGGCGGTTTCCGTCTGGACGTGATCGATCTGGTTGCCAAGGAGCCCGACAGAGGCGTGATGGCAGAGGGCAGACACTTACATGAATATTTGAAAGAAATGAGCCGGGAGGTTTTTCAGGGCAGGGATTTGATTACTGTGGGCGAGGCATGGAGTGCAACGCCGGAAAGGGCTTTTCTCTATAGCAATCCGGATCAGTCAGAGCTTTCAATGGTATTCCAGTTTGAGCATATTGTCCTTGACCAGCAGCCGGGAGGCGAGAAGTGGGACTTGGCGCCGCTGCCTTTTGTTACGTTTAAAAAGACGCTTGCAAAATGGCAGACACAGTTATACGGAAAAGGATGGAACAGTCTGTTTTTCAGTAATCATGATCTGCCAAGATCCGTATCCCGGTTTGGAAATGATGGCGAATACCGGGAAAAATCGGCAAAAATGCTGGCATTGTGTCTACATGGTATGCAGGGTACCCCTTACGTTTACCAGGGAGAAGAACTGGGTATGACGAACGTCAGATATGAGATCAGTGAGTACAGAGACATTGAACTGCTCAACATGTATCGGGAGAGAAAAGAGGCGGGTTGTCCGGAAAAAGAAATTATGGAGTCTGTCTATGCGAAAGGCCGGGATAACGCCCGGACGCCGATGCAATGGAATGACGGCGTAAACGCAGGATTCACCAGCGGGATGCCATGGATCAGAGTCAATCCGAATTATACAAAGATCAATGCGGAACAGGAAATTGCAGATGAAAATTCTGTCTTTCATTTTTACAGGAAGCTGATCGGGCTTCGCAAACAGGAAAGGGTATTGATTGACGGCAGATTTGAACTTCTGCTGCCGGAACATGATTCTCTGTTTGCCTATACACGGGAAAATGAGGACTGTGTGCTTCTTGTGATCTGTAATTTCGCATCGGCGGCAGTGTCATATGATCTTCCAGGGAACTGGGAGGATGGCGAAGTGTTGCTGAGCAATGGAAAACAAAAATTTTCTCAGGGAATCCTGGAGCCATATGACGCATATATGGTAATCAGGAGAAAGGAGGACGTACAATGAAAAAAAGATGGAGGGCTTCGGCCGCGGTGTGTATGGCCGCCATCACGGCGGCAGCCGCAGCGCTGTCAGGATGCGGCGCGCAGCAGGCCGACGGTAAGGTGAGAGTGGAGATTGTCCAGTATAAGCCGGAAGCCGTTAAGGCGTTTGAGGAGTTGGAGGAACGGTTTAATGCCACACATGATGATATTGAGCTGGTAATTGATTCTCCGAATGATGCGATGACAATTTTAAAAACGCGGTTTATCAGGGAGGATTACCCGGATATTATCGGTATTGGCGGGGATATTAATTATTCCAATTTTCTGGATTCCGATATGCTAATGGATATTTCTGATTACGAAGGATTAAAAGATATCAAGGAATCCTATCTGCGTACCGATAAGGAGCTGGAGTTTATTCCCTATGATGGTATTTATGCAGTGCCTTATATGGCAAATGCGGCAGGCGTACTTTACAATAAAGATATTTTTGACGAGCATGGATGGACGATACCAAAGACTCTGGATGAATTTTACCAGCTTTGTGCAGATATCGAGGCAGCAGGCATCCAGCCTCTGTATTTTGGATTTAAGGATACATGGACCTGCCTGGCACCGTGGAATGCGATTTGTGTAGACGTTGCGCCGTCGGATATTTGTTCGCAGGTAAATTCGGGTACGGCTAAGTTTGCAGACGCTTACCGTCCTGTGGCAGAGATCACAAAGTCGCTGCTGGATTATGCACAGCCCGATCCCTATGCGTATAGCTATAATGACGCGTGCACGGCTTTTGCCAGAGGAGAGTCCGCTATGTATGTAATCGGCAGCTATGCCGTACCACAGATTAAGTCTGTAAATCCGGATATCAATATCGATTCCTTTGTTTTCCCCGGCAGCAATAATCCGGAAGAAAATGTACTGAACTCCGGTAACGATCTGCAGTGGTCCGTAATGGCGGGCTGTGAGAACAAAGAGGCCGTATATGAGGTATTGGATTTTCTTTATGAGGATGAAAACATTCAGATTTATCTGGACGACCAAAATGCGGTACCATGTAAAAAAGGAGATTTCCAGCTTCCTTCCATGCTGGACGGTATGAAGGAATATATTGAAAATGACCGTATGGCGGATTATCAGGATCATCATTATCCTTCCGAGATGGCAGTGGATGCAATGATACAGACATTCCTGATGGATGAAGGCTCTGACAGCGTGGATACTTTCCTGGCAAGATTTGATACGGAATGGGCAAGGTACAACCGCGACTTGATTACAAAAGTGCAGAAGTTTTATAAAGAGCATCCTGAAATGCTGACAGAAGGAGGCGGAAATTAATGATATCAAAAGGTGCACAGGACAGAAAAAGAACATTTCTAATCATAACGATAGTGACAGTGGCATTGTTTTTCTGCTTTAATACACTGCCGCTGATCAAAGGCTTTATCTATAGCTTTACAAATTTCAAGGGATACGGCTCCTATGAATGGGTTGGTTTACGAAATTATAAAGATCTGTTCGGCGATGCCAGAGTAGGTAAATCTTATCTGTTTACTTTTAAATATGCCGTTGTCGGGACAATCATTACGAATATTGTCAGTCTGATGCTTGCTCTGGGACTGAACAGCAAGATCAAAGGCAAGAGCGCGCTGAGAGGAATTTATTTCATTCCTAACGTGCTTGGAGGGCTTGTCATCGGCTATATTTTCAGCTTCTTCTTTACATATGTACTTCCGGTGATTGGCCAGAGTATGGGAATCGAAGGGCTGAGCAGCAGTATGCTTTCCAGTACGGATAAGGCATGGATTGCCATCGTAATTGTTGGATGCTGGCAGGCAATTGCCATGAACACCATTATTTATATTTCCGGTCTGCAGACGGTACCGGAGGATGTGTATGAAGCTGGCGCCATTGACGGCGTAACAGGCTGGAAAAAATTTAAAAGCCTTACATTCCCGTTAATTATTCCGTTTTTCAGCATCAATATGGTGCTTTGCATGAAGAATTTCCTGATGGTATTTGACCAGGTAATGGCTTTGACAAAGGGAGGTCCTTCCCAGAGTACAGAATCCATTTCGTATTTGATCTATAACAACGGTATGAGCGGCGGACAGTTTGGATTCCAGAGCGCCAATGCATTTCTGTTCTTTGTAGTGATAGTGGCAATCTCTGTGATTCAAATGACAGCTACAGGTAAAAAGGAGGAACAGCTCTGATGAAAAAGCATAATAAACAGACTGCAGCGGTGAATTGGCCGATTACGATTCTGCTGATTCTCGGATGCATTACGATCTTCTTTCCTTTGTATATGGCGCTTATCATTGCCTTTAAGCAGCCAATGGAAATGACAAACGACATTGCCGGTGCGCTGGCATTTCCGGCACAGTGGAGTTTTGCCAATTTCTCCGAAGCAATGCGGGTGACTGATTTCTGGAATTCCCTGGGCAACAGCCTTCTGCTGACAGTGTCGACAGTTGTAATTGCTATCGTGCTTCACGGACTGGCAGGCTATGCGATCGGACGTAGTATGATCAAAAGCAAAACATATAATGTGATTTATCTGTATATTGTGAGCGGTATGTTTGTTCCCTTTGCGATTCTGATGATGCCGCTTGTAAAACAGACGGCGCAGATGGGTATGGCCAACAGGCTTGGCGTTATTCTGTTGTATGTGGTATTTTATATGCCGTTGAACATGATGCTTTACAAAGGCTATCTGACCAACATCCCGATTGCCCTGGAAGAGGCTGCCCGTGTGGACGGCGCTTCGACTTGGCGGACATACTGGTCGATCGTTTTCCCAATCATGAAACCGATGCATGCGACTGTAGCGGTTTTAACGGCAATGAGCACATGGAATGACGTTATGACGCCGCTTGTCATTATGTCCGGCACAGGAAAAAATACGCTGCCTCTGGCACAGTTGAATTTCCAGACGCAGTTTGGTACAAACTATAATCTCGCCTTTGCTTCCTATTTACTGGCATTGATACCGATTCTGCTATTCTATATCATTTGCCAGAAACAGATACTAAACGGTGTTGTAAACGGAGCGGTGAAATAGTAAAATAGAAAACAAATAAATAAAACGGAATTTGACAGGTAAGAGGGTGATGATATGGCAATCAATATTGATATCGAAAGTAAGACATTTACATTGCATACCATAAAAAGCACATACCAAATGAAGGTAGACGCACACGGGAATCTGTTGCATACCTACTATGGTCCCTGTAACCATGGAACTGATTTTTCGTATTTGATAGCGCCGGCAGACCGTGGTTTTTCCGGTCAGCCGGCAGGAGCGGCGCGGGACAGAACTTATTCCATGGATCATTACCCTCTGGAATATCCGGTGCATGGAAATGGGGATTACCGCATCAAGGCTCTTAAGGCCGGCATTGTGGGAAGCGTTCCGGCACTGGATCTGCGTTACCATTCTTATCAGGTAACGGAGGGGAAATACGGGTTGCAGGGGCTGCCTGCTATGTTTGCTGCGCAAAATGGGGATGTGCAGACACTGCAGGTAGTCCTGAAGGATTTATATGAAGAGATCTATGTGACACTATATTATGGAGTGTTTGAAAAAAAGAACGTGATCACCAGGGCGGCAGTCATTGAAAACAGAGGAAAGGAAGCCTTGTGTGTGACACGCGCGATGAGTATGGCTTTGGATTTTTTGGAGAATGACAAAGAACTCATCCATTTTTACGGAAAGCATCAGTGGGAAAGACAGTATGAGCGTACGGCGCCACTGCATGGAATTTCTGAGATTTCCAGTACAAGAGGGATGTCCAGCCATCAGCATAATCCGTTTGTGATATTGTGCGGCAGAAATACGACGGAAGACTATGGGGATTGTTATGGGATATCCCTGTTGTACAGCGGAGGATTCCGGATACAGGTAGAAACGGACCAATTGGAGCAGCTTCGTGTTGTATGTGGCATTGACGATGATGAATTCAAGTGGATAGTTGGGTCAGGAGAGCAGTTTGCGACACCTGAAGTCGTTTTGTGTTTTACGGACAGGGGACTGACGGATCTGTCCCACGATATCAGCGATGCTTTCCAGTCCAATCTAATCAGAAGTATCTGGAAAGACCGGCAGCGTCCGATACTTGTCAATAACTGGGAGGCCACTTATTTTGACTTTAACGGAGAAAAACTGGTCAATATTGCCAGGCAGGCCGCACAGATTGGATTGGATATGCTGGTATTGGACGACGGGTGGTTTGGCAAGCGTAATGATGACAATTCCGGTATGGGAGACTGGCAGGTTAATGAAAAGAAACTGGGCTGTTCTCTGAGAGAGCTGGCAGAGCGGATAGAGAAGATCGGGCTTATATTTGGCATCTGGGTGGAATTTGAGATGGTTTCCGAAGACAGTGAACTATACCGCAGCAATCCGGACTGGGCTATGGTGATCCCGGGGAGAGATCCCGTACGCAGCAGAAACCAGCTCGTATTGGATCTGTCCAGAAGGGATGTCATTGCGCATTTAAAAGCAACCATTGATAAAATTATGCATTTGGCTGATATTCAATATGTCAAATGGGATGTAAACAGAAGTCTGGAAAATGTATTCAGCGGATACAGTCCCTCTTTAAGCCAGGGAGCAGTGAGACATAAATATGTGCTGGGACTGTATGAGCTGATGGAACATATGGCAGAAAATTATCCGGATGTGCTTCTGGAAGGATGCGCAGGCGGGGGCGGGCGCTTTGATGCGGGTATGTTGTATTATACGCCGCAAATTTGGTGCAGCGATAATACGGATGCGATCGAAAGACTCCGTATTCATTATGGCACTTCTTTTGGCTATCCCATGTCTTCCGTGGCAGCCCATGTGTCTGTCTGCCCCAATCACCAGAACGGCAGAACGACACCTTTTCAGACGCGCGCAGTCTGCGCGATGCAGGGGGCCTTTGGATATGAACTTGATTTGGAAAAGCTTTCAGAGGAAGAGCTGGCACAGGCAAAAGCACAAACCGAATTTTATAGAAAACATGGAGAACTCTTCCATAAGGGGAGATATTATAGGCTCAGTTCTCCTTTTGAAAACCGGGATTTTACGGCCTGGAGTTATGTTTCCCAAGATCAGGCAAAGGTGTTATTGAGCGTAGTATTTACTGATTTGAACGGAAATCCCAAAACTTTGCGTATCAGACTGAAAGGGCTGGATGCGGGGGCTGTTTATGTTTTGGAAGGGAAAGAATACACAGGTGCGGCATTGATGCAGGCGGGTCTGGTACTGCCTGTTCCGAAATGCGATTATGATGCATGGTCTGTTTTATTGGAAAAGCAATAAAAATATCTGACAGGAGAATAAACGTTGAAAAACAAAGAAAAGATATATTTGGAACGGTTTAACCGTCATTATGACGAGCTGCGGTGGCTTTATATGGAATTATATGATAATGACGGGATGTTTGCGGAATTGTGTGAGAATATGCGCTGCTTTTATGAGGAGAGGAACCGGGATCTGCGCAAATCTGACAAAGAAAGAGAAAAAAATCCGGACTGGTATAAAAGCAACGATATGCTGGGCATGATGTTTTATATTGATAATTTTGCAGGAACCATGAAGGGTGTGGAAGCAAAGCTGGATTATATAGAAGCGTGCAATGTAAACTACATCCATTTAATGCCGTTTCTGGATACCGTGGAGGGGCGTTCGGACGGCGGCTATGCAGTGGCTGATTTCAGAAAGGTGCAGAAGAAGCTGGGGACAATGGAAGATCTGGAAGATCTGACGGCTGCCTGCCATCAAAAGAACATTAATGTATGCATGGATTTTGTCATGAACCATACTTCAGAAGACCACGAGTGGGCGAAGCGGGCGCGCCAGGGCGAAGGAGAATATATGAGCCGGTATTTCTTCTATGATAATGAAGCCATACCGGCGCAGTATGAACGGACGGTGCCGCAGGTATTTCCAACAACAGCGCCGGGCAATTTCACCTGGCTGCCAGAGGTCGGACATTTTGTTATGACTACGTTTTACCCTTATCAATGGGATTTGAATTACCGCAATCCCAGGGTGTTTAATGAAATGATGTATAATTTCCTTTATCTGGCGAATAGAGGGATTGACATTATCCGCATAGACGCGGTGCCTTATATATGGAAGGAATTGGGGACGCAGTCCCGAAATCTGCCGCAGGTACATACGATTGTGCGCATGATGCGTATGATAGGCGAGATCGTGTGTCCGGGTATTTTGCTGCTTGGCGAAGTAGTGATGGAGCCGGAAAAGGTAGCGCCTTATTTTGGCACGATAGAAAAGCCGGAATGTCATATGTTGTATAATGTGACGACAATGGCGACTACATGGCATACGGTAGCCACAAGAGACGTGCGACTGCTGAAAAGGCAATTGGATATTGTCAATTCTCTGCCAAAGGAATATGTGTTTTTGAATTATCTGCGCTGCCACGATGATATTGGCTGGGGATTGGATTATGGTACGCTGATGACTGAAGGAATCGGAGAGGTATCTCACAAAAAGTATTTAAATGATTATTTCAGGGGTTATTGCGGCAGCAGCAACAGCAGGGGAGAGCTTTATAATGAAGACCCGGTAACGGGCGACGCAAGATTCTGTGGCACGACGGCTTCCATGTGCGGCGTTGAGAGAGCGGTTTATGAGAAGAATGAGGCTATGCTGGCAAGTGCGATACAGATGGATGTCATGCTGCATGCCTATATGTTTATGCAGTCAGGAATACCCGTACTATACAGTGGCGACGAGATCGGCCAGCTCAACGATTATAGCTATAAAGAAGATCCCAATAAGGCAGCGGATTCCAGATATATTCACAGAGGAGCGATGCACTGGGAGCTGGTAAAAAATATTGCGGATCAGGAGACGATGGAGGGCAGGCTGTTCGGCAGACTGAAAGAATTAGAAGAGATCAGGAAAAAGGAAAATGTTTTTGTTACAGATGCCGATACATGGACAATCGAGACATGGGAACCAAGTGTGCTCTGCATCTGCAGATGCAAAGACAGCGATAAGCTGATTGGTTTGTTTAATTTTAGCGAATATAATAAAACGGCCTGGATTAATGAGACAGACGGAGAATATGAGGATTTGATTTCCGGCAGGCGTATGCGCGCCAGCGGCGTCAATATTCCCGCTTATGGATTTTATTATTTAAAAAGAGTGAAAGAGATGATATAATAGCCGCAAAAGAAAAACATGCGGGAAGGAGAAACAATCCGATGGAAAATGTAACGAAGGCGATCATTAATGTGGGAGTAAACGACAGGAAAATCACATTATTTGAGGGCCAGTATGCATTAAAAAAAGGAATGGCATATAATTCTTATGTAATTTTGGATGAGAAAACGGCAGTCATGGATACGGTGGACGCTTATGTGACAATGGAGTGGATAGATCATCTGACAGAAGCGTTGGGCGGCAGAACTGTGGATTATCTGATCGTGCAGCATATGGAACCGGATCATGCGGGAAGTATACAGGAACTGGCGGTCAGGTTTCCGGAAATGAAAATCGTAGGAAGCGCCATTGCGGTTAATATGATGAAACAGTTTTTTGACATGGATTTCCAGGGGCGGATCATCGTGGTAAAAGAGGGCGACACACTTTGTCTGGGAAAACACATGCTGCAGTTTTTTACAGGAGCCATGGTGCATTGGCCGGAGGTCATCGTTACTTATGAACAGTCTGAAAAAGTCATGTTCAGTGCGGATGCATTTGGCAAATTTGGTACAAGAGATGCGGATGAGGAGTGGATTGATGAAGCAAGAAGGTATTATCTGAATATCTGCGGGAAATATGGCGTGCAGGTACAGGCGCTTTTGCAGAAACTGGCCGCGCTTTCTATTTCTGTGATCTGTCCCCTGCATGGCCCTGTGCTGACAGAGAATTTAGCGTATTATATCGGAAAATATCTGACCTGGAGCGGCTATGAACCGGAGGAAGAGGGCATTTTTATCGCTTATGCTTCGATTTACGGACATACGGAAAAAGCGGCTTTGAAGCTGAAAGAGCTTTTGGAGGAAAAGGGAGTCCCGAAAGTGGAAGTATGCGATTTATGCCGTGAAGATCTTCACGAAGCGGTAGCAAAAGCATTTTGCTATGACAGGCTGGTATTGGCCGCAGTTTCCTATGACGCGGGTGTTTTTCCGGCAATGGAAACATTTTTGTATCGGTTGAAAGCAAAAAATTTCCAGAAAAGGACTGTTGGTTTAATTGAGAACGGTTCCTGGGGTCCAACTGCCGGTAAGACAATGAAGGCGCTGTTAGAGGGAATGAAAGAGCTGCATATCATTGAACCGCTTATAACAATAAAATCAGCCATGAAACCGGAGACAATCGCACAGCTTGAGAAGATGGCGCAGGCGTTGGCGGGAAGAGAGGAAAATGCCGGTTAAGCAGGCGTTTCCCTGAAATAAAAAAGTAAGCGTGATAAAAAGGCATTCCGAATTGCAGAGAAAGAGATTCGGGGTGCCTTTGCTGTGTGCCTGCAGTCACGACAAACGCATGTGTTAACATTTTAGGAACATGCAGAAACGGTTATCCTGGGCACTGCCCGGCATAGATTTCTGTACGTACGCCGGGCAGAAAAGACTGCATTTTCTAATAGTCCGCGCGTACTGTTCCGAGGGTTGCGAGGCAGACGGCCTTTACGCGCCGTCCGGGCGCGGGCGGCCTTTTCCGGACCTCCCTGTCCGGAAACTGCTGTCTATGGGCGGACAATAAGAAAATGCAGTCTTTCCTGCAAAGTCGCACGCACAGAAATTTATGCCTGACAGCTTCTGCAGAAATGCCGAAAATACAAGGGAAAAAAATGCTCTTTTGGGTGGTGAGTGTTTCATTTTACGGAATCATTTTTATATGGCTGCTGCAAAACAGCTGCAGGCAGGAGCTGATACAGAAACTGTCAATTTGGCAAATGGGCGCCCACTACGGCTGTCACACAAATGTTTATGATTTGTTCCTTCATGCGTTTGTTCCGTGGCCTGCCGTGTAAAAAGATTGAAAGGACCCGTAAAAAAGAGTAGTATATTAAAAAAGGCATAAAATGGAGGGGCGGAAAATGAAAAAATTGTATTCCGGCATAGCTGTGTTCGCACTTTTGACGGTGATATTTTTTGGAGTGACGGCCGGCGGGCCGTTTTTGCAGATGATAGCGGGGCCGCAGACAGCGGCGGCGGATCAGAGCTTTGAGCAGATGGAGGGGAAGTATATTACATATGAGGTAACCCGCCCGGTCGTGTCGTTTGCGGAGGAATATTATTCCGGCGATCCGGGCCGGGTCAGTAAAGTTGCTTATGTGACGTATGACGAGACGCGGCAGGCGTTTTTAAAGATTGTGACGTCGGAGCGAAAGAGCGGTAAACTGGACGATCTTTTACGTGCAGTCAATCGTTCGGAGGAGTTGAAGGCTCAGTGGGGAGACGAGCAGGCCGAGGCGGAACGCCCGGTGCCGGTAAGCGGTTCTTTGACGGCAATTGCAGAGGAAGGTGTGGTACAGACGATTCTCGAGGCAATGGGCAGCGGCGATTCTTTTAGCATCCCGGAAATGAACGCGCTTGCGATGGGACAGAAGAACTGGTATGTGCTGGAAGAGGATGGTATCAGCGGAATAAAAGTCACAAATCTTTGGATTTGTGCTGTGGCAGCCGGGGTGGCGTTATTTGCGGCGCTGCTCTGTCTGTTGTTTCTGTGCAGAAAGAAGGACGTGGCGGCCGGCGGTTACGGCAGCGCATGGGAGCGGCTTTTGGAGAAGCAGCGCGTGTGGCTGGAACCGTGGTGCGCGCAAGGCTGCAGACGGCGTGTCTGGCAGGGATTTTTATTTTTGGCGGGAGCGCCTGCTGTGATGGCGGCGCTGGGCATTGCGGTCGGCGCCGATATGATATCCATTTTAACGTGCCATCTGCCGATTGGACTGGCGGCCGGCGAGCTCTGCGCTCTTATGCTGGCGGCCGGGGGCGGCGTTTTTGTGCCGGATAAGATTATCCGCATACTGAATAAAAATATGCAAAGACTTGCTTTGCCGCAGGCGGAACAGGAGGCGCTGGCGGAAGAACTTTTGGAGACGGATGCTCAGTGGAGCGTTTTTGAAAAAGGGAAAGAGGAAATCTATTATGGAATTTTGGGGGAACGTTTTTGGGCAGTCTTTTCCGGCAGGGGCATTTTGACTGTGATGGATTCCCGTCGCTTGGAAAGGATGGAGACAGTGACGGTTTCGGGGCAGATCCGTGTAGGAAAGGTGCGCACCCATTATCACTATTACAGTATCCGGGCATTTTACCGGGATTCGCCAAGGAAAAAGGACTGTGATGTATTGGTTAATTTCAATGCGGAAAATACGGCGGAGGAGTTTATGGCTCTGGCACGCAGGCGTTTGGGAGAGCGGGCTGAAGAAGTAATACAGGAGGGATAAGAAATGATTCGGGAGTTGCGGATTGGACAGTTTAAGGACATTGCTTTGGGTGTGCTGATTTTAGGAGCGTTGTGTATTTTTGGATTCTGGAAAATTGGTCCGGGGCTTTTGGAGGTGGTAAAGGGGGCAGCACCACTGAGGGAACAGGACAGACTTGAAAGCAAGGAGGGCGCTTACGTATCCTGGGAGGTATTGTATCCTTTGCAAGAGTATATGGAGACTACTAAGACAACAAAGATCTATGGAGTATCCGGCAAATCGAAAAAAAACCGTTCTTATTGGATTGTAATCAACAGAGCTCAGGAAACTTGCATGTCGGTGGAAGTATCGGCAAAGCGCTATGAAGAGATGGAGGCGTGTGCCGACCGGCTTTTTGAAGCATGGGAAAAGGGAGTAGAGCCGACAGAAGAAGGCGTATCGGTATCAGGTTCTTTGGAAAGATTACAAGGGGAAGACTTATACTATTTTAACCGAACTTTGGCAAGGCTTGGACTTCCGGAAGAGGATATCGTGTACCATCTCCGGGATGGAGTGGTTTGCGGGGAGTCAAAAACCAATATTTACGGGCTCTCGGGAATTTATATTATTGTGTTGTTGATTTTGTTATTTATAGTGTACACAACCTTTAGCAATTCGGCTGTTAAGGGGGTTCGAGCATATCTGGCGGAACATCCTAAAACGAGTATGGCGCAGTTGGAAAGTGATTTTGCGACGGCGGTGAAAATAAATGGGATCTGGGTGGGAAAAAGCTGGACTTTTAGTTCCAAATTGAAAAAGCTGATTTTGGAAAACAGCCAGATTATCTGGGTACATACTGGATCAGTTCGGTCGGGGCGTAACATAAATTTTTATGTCTGGTGGGAGATGTTGGATGGAAGTCAAAATAGGGTTTCTGTGTCCTCTGAGAAGAAATGTAGCGAGATCTTAAAGCATTATGATTCTTTTTCTCATATCGTAACAGGGAATAATCTAGAGTATGAGCATTTGTTGCGCAATGACCGAGAAGCATTTTTGAATTTGAAATATAGAAGTAGCCTGGAACATTGATTTTTATGTTTGCCATAGAGTATCAGATATGATAGAAGTAGGAATGAACATTTTGCAGAGATGAAGATTTGTTTCAAGGATTGTTTGTCATAAAGTTTTGTTCCTGCTTTATCGGTATATGCTCTAAATAAGTTTTTAATCATGTTTGGTTATGATTAAGAAGAATAATTAGAGTATATTTCATGTAAGGAAGTTGGCATTATGATGAAATGTTTTGCAAACATCGAAAGTATGTAAGGTAAAGAACATACCTATATTGACATATTGCCTGCAATAATGGAGTTTCTTTTGAATTGTAGAAGCAAAAATTTCTGAACTATGTAGAACATATTATCTGCGGTGGCAAGATGGATATAGAGAGTTCTGAGAAATAAGGGCTGACGTAGTGTTATGCTTCGCCAGCCCTTTTACGTGCGCCCGGCAGGCACACGCTCTAACGAGGGAAAGTCGTATGTTTTGCAAGCTGTTATCAGCCTGCCAGTGAGAAGTAGGTGCAGAATAGCAGCCCATAACATAAAGTGAGTCCTGTAGCATCGTTACGTTAGCTTTGAAAGAAACAAGAGAGGATCGAGAGACTTTCTAACGAAAACTATTGAAGATGTGCAGATATTGGTGTACAACATTGACCACAACAAGGTTACTTATCTGAGAGTAGGCAGGAAATTGAAAGTAGAAGGTAAGAACGCTTAGAGTTAGGAATAGATAGTGCAAGGCATAGGGCATATCTTTTAACAACCAAATATCCGCTTGCGGAACCGCATGAGCGGTGGTGAGAGGACGGGGTTGGCTCCTCCTACTCAATTGTGGGAAATGCATGTATGCAAATAAAATACACACAGTTGTTATGGAACACTGCGACTTAAACTGTTACCGTAAAATTCCTAACAGGAGCAGCAGGATGCCGGAGAGCAGGTCGGCATACCGGTCGGAGATATGCAGAACGGGGGCGCTGCCCAGGAGGTTTCCCACCAGCAAAAAGAGGGCGGAAGTAAGGCAGGTGATAACTGCCGTAGGCAGCAGCAGGATACCGGATATACCAATACCAATACCGATGCCGATATTATTCAGAGAGAGAGCGGCGCCTACGAGAAAAACTTCTTTTAAAGGGAGCGTAAATTTCAGATCTTCGGTGTGGAGGCTGTTGTCCCGCCGGAACAGGGATTTTGTAAGATAAAAGAGGCCCAGGGCCAAAAGAATACCGCTTCCAAGATACTCTGCGAGAAATGCAGGCAGGAGGGAAAGAAGCTGTCGGCCAAGAAACAAGGACAGGAAAGTGCCTGCAAAGGAGATCAGACTGATGATCAGATTGTGTATGAATAGTATGCGTATTTTTCGGATACCATAGGACATCCCTACGAAGAAGGCATCAATGTTTACAGAACAGGCAAAAAGCAAAGAAGAGACGATATACATAAAATCGCTCCTGCGTTTCAATTTTCGTCATTTTACTAACTATGATATTCAGAAAACAGGATAGCGTTCGACAGAAAAAGAAGTGGAATTTATAGGGAATCAGCGTTACAATATGCTTAGGAGGATTACGGCAGTATGAATAAAAATATACAGAAAATAACAGACCGACATTTCCTGCAGGAGCAGGGCAGGCTGCTGGCGGGGGGAATCGCAGGCGTTTTCCTTTATGCGGTTGGAATGAATCTTTTTATCGTTCCGCTTGGACTGTACAGCGGCGGACTGATGGGATTTTGCCAGTTGATCCGTACACTGCTCGTCCGGTATCTGGGAATGTCTTTTGGCGGAGTGGATATTGCAGGCGTTATCTACTATATGTTAAATATTCCGCTTCTCATTATTGCGTACCGTAATATCAGCAAGCGTTTTTTTGTTAAGACGATTGTCTGTGTAACGGCTATGACTATATTCTTATCCGTGATACCGATTCCTCCCAGTCCGATTATGGAGGATGATGTGCTGGCCTCCTGCGTGATCGGCGGCATTATCTGCGGCGCCGGTATTGGGATTCCCCTGCGGATGGGCTGTTCCGGCGGCGGAATGGATATCTTGGGACTGGCATTGATTAAACAAAGAAAAAATATTAGTGTAGGCAGGCTGAATTTGTGCGTCAATGCAGCGCTGTATGGGATTTGTATGTTTTTGTTTGATGTTCCTACAGTGATCTATTCTCTTATTTACGCATCGGTAAATTCGATGGCTGTGGACAGGCTGCATTCCCAGAATATCAATGTGGAAGTAAAGGTAGTCACCAATGAGAAAAATGAAGAGATGGAAAAGGATATTATGACACATCTGGTGAGAGGAGTTACCAGATGGAGCGCTAAGGGAGCATATACGGAAGAGGATAAGCAGGTGCTTTATATCCTGTTGTCTAAGTATGAACTGGCACATTTAAAATATATCGTAAAAAAACATGATCCGCATGCGTTTATTGTGGAAAATGAGGGTGTGAATATCAGCGGTAATTTTTTGAAGAAATTATAAAAAGCGGCAGTTTTCATATGCCGCTTTTTATAATGCGCAGACCAACCAGATGAAATATGCCGCCAAGGCGGTGCACAGGCTGCGCGCGAGCAAGGAAAATTTTCCTTGCTTTATTATATTTTGCCAGACAATCGCGTACTGTTTTGCATGTCGGATCCAGTGCATACAGAAACAGCCGTAATGATGATTGATAAAATTATTTTTTATGCAGGATTGCCGCTTCCACAAAACCTTTAAAAAGGGGGTGTGGGCGGTTAGGCCGCGATTTCAATTCCGGGTGGGCCTGTGTAGCCAGGAAAAATGGGTGTTCCGGCAGTTCGCACATCTCTACGATTCGTTTATCCGGAGAGAGACCGGATAATTTCATGCCGTGTTCGGTGAGAGCGCTTCGGAAGTCATTGTTGACTTCATAACGATGGCGGTGTCTTTCATGAATGGTTTCTTCCTGATATAATGCATAGGCCTTGGAAGACTTGTCGAGGACACAGGGATAAGAGCCCAGCCGCAGCGTGCCGCCAATGTTTTCCACACCGTTTTGGTCGGGCATGAGCGCGATAACGGGATGGGTTGTGGAAGCGTTCAGCTCTTCGCTGTGGGCGTCTGTATAACCGATCACATTTCTTGCAAATTCCACAATAGAAAGCTGCATGCCGAGACATAATCCCAAAAAAGGAATTTTATTTTCCCTGGCATACGTAATGGCGCTGATTTTACCTTCAATACCCCGATGGCCGAAGCCGCCCGGCACAAGAATGCCGTCCACATCAGAAAGAATGGAAGCGGCATTTTCGTTTGTAACCGTTTCAGAATCGATCCATTTGATGTTGACAGTAGCTTTCTGGGCGATGCCGCCATGCTTCAGGGCTTCTACAACGCTGATATAGGCATCATGAAGCTGGACATATTTTCCCACAAGGGCGATGGTAACTTCCTGGGTGGGAGAACGGAGGGCCTGGACCATGCTTTCCCAGTCTTTCAGGTCAGGCGGCGGACAGTCAAGACCGAGACATTCGCAGGCAACCTGCGCCAGACGCTCTTTTTCCATGGCGAGGGGCGCTTCATATAAATATTCCACATCAAGATTCTGCAGCACATATTTATTCGGAACATTGCAGAACAGGGCGATTTTATCTTTTAATTCCTGTTCCAGCGGGTACTCGCTTCTGCAGACGATGATATCCGGCTGGATACCCATTCCCTGCAGTTCTTTGACGCTTGCCTGGGTGGGCTTCGTTTTCATTTCCTGAGAGGCGCGCAGATAAGGAATCAGCGTTACGTGGATGAGAATAGCGTTTTCTCTTCCTGTCTCATGCTGGAACTGACGTATGGATTCCAGAAAGGGCTGGCTTTCAATATCTCCTACTGTGCCGCCCACTTCTATAATGGCAATGCGCGTTTCTTCATCCGTAAAATTGCGGTAGAAACGGCTCTTAATTTCATTTGTAATGTGGGGGATAACCTGTACCGTGCCGCCGCCGTAATCACCATGGCGCTCTTTGTGCAGGACAGACCAGTATACCTTGCCGGTAGTTACGTTGGAATTTTTATCCAGGCTTTCGTCAATAAAACGTTCATAATGTCCCAAATCCAGATCAGTTTCCGCACCGTCGTCAGTTACAAATACTTCACCGTGCTGAATAGGGTTCATCGTACCAGGGTCAATATTAATATAGGGATCAAATTTCTGCATGGTCACTTTATAGCCGCGGGCTTTTAGAAGTCTACCCAGAGATGCTGCGGTAATGCCTTTTCCCAAACCGGATACGACACCGCCTGTTACAAATACGTATTTTACTGGCATTGCAATTTCCTCCTCAATATTTATTGATTGTATCATGGACAGAGAGAAAAAACCACTGCTTCTGTTTAAAAAGTTAAGAAATGTTTTATGCTTACGCCTATATTTAATTGTTTTTTCATCTTATGGAACTTGATTTATAACAATGCTGTCTCTATAATAGAAATGATAGTCTTTCACAAAATTGAAAGACAGGAGGTGTATATGGATAACGGAAGTTTTAATCAATATGGCAATGGTAATAACGGCGGTAACGGCAACAGAGGCGGAGGCAATAATGGAAACGGCCACGGAGGACAGGGAGAGTCGGGACCGGGGCGCCAGAGTCTGTTGCTTTTGATTGTAGCGGCTCTTGTGACGCTTGTATGTATGTCGTATTTTATGAAAATACTCAACAGCGCAACCAATAAAGAGATTCCCTATAATGAGTTTGTGGATATGGTGGAAGAGGGTCAGGTGGAAAGTGTGGAAATCGGAACGGATCAGATTACCATCAAACCAAAGCAGCCGGAGCAAAGGGAAGGATTACTGTATCAGGCGCCGACCGTCACTTACTATACCGGAAAGGTAGAGGACGACGATACACTGACACAGAGACTGCTGCAGCATGATGTAGAAGTAGTGGGGGACATTCCGGATAATTCAAGTTTTCTGCTGTCAATTCTGCTGACATATGTACTTCCGATTGCACTGTGCTGGATTCTGCTGAGCTTTTTGTTCCGCAAGATGTCGGGCGGAGGCGGCCCTATGGGTGTTGGCAAAAGCAATGCCAAGGTATATGTACAGAAAGAAACAGGCGTAACGTTTAAGGATGTGGCGGGTGAAGATGAAGCCAAAGAATCTTTGCAGGAAGTTGTGGATTTTCTTCACAATCCGGGACGATATGTGAAAATTGGCGCCAAACTGCCAAAGGGCGCGCTCTTAGTAGGGCCTCCCGGCACAGGAAAAACACTGTTGGCAAAGGCTGTGGCAGGAGAAGCGCATGTGCCTTTTTTCTCGCTTACCGGTTCAGACTTTATTGAATTATATGTGGGCGTCGGTGCGTCCCGTGTCAGGGATTTGTTTAAGGAAGCGAATAAAAATGCACCCTGTATCGTATTTATAGACGAAATTGATGCGATTGGCCGAAGCCGGGATTCTAAATACGGCGGTGGAAATGAGGAGAGAGAACAGACGCTGAACCAGCTTCTTTCGGAGATGGACGGATTTGATTCTTCCAAAGGTATTTTGATTCTGGGCGCTACAAACCGCCCGGAAATTCTGGATAAGGCATTGCTCCGGCCGGGGCGTTTTGACAGGCGCATTATTGTAGACAAACCGGATCTGAAAGGGCGTGTGGAGATATTGAAAGTGCATGCCAAAGATGTGTTGATGGATGAAAGCGTGGATTTGGACGCAATAGCGCTTGCTACCAGTGGGGCAGTAGGCTCCGATCTTGCCAATATGATTAACGAGGCGGCTATCAACGCGGTGAAAGAGGGCAGAGGGTATGTTTGCCAGAAAGATTTGTTTAATGCGGTGGAAGTGGTACTTGTGGGAAAAGAGAAAAAAGACCGCATTATGAGTAAAGAGGAGCGTAAGATTGTCTCTTATCATGAAGTGGGGCATGCGTTGATCAGCGCCCTTCAGAAAAATTCCGAACCTGTGCAGAAGATTACGATTGTCCCCAGAACGCTGGGCGCGCTGGGATACGTTATGCATGTGCCCGAAGAAGAGAAATATCTGAATACCCAGGCGGAACTGCAGGATATGCTTGTCAGTCTGCTGGGCGGCCGGGCGGCGGAGGAGATCGTATTTGATACGGTGACAACGGGAGCTTCCAATGATATTGAAAAGGCGACGAATATTGCCAGAAGTATGGTTACGCAGTATGGAATGAGTAAGAAATTTGGCCTGATCGGTCTGGAATCTGTAGAGAGCCGTTACCTTGACGGACGCACGGTAATGAATTGCGCGGATGTGACCGCGGCGGATGTGGATGCCGAGGTGATGCGGATTTTGAAAAACAGCTATAAAGAGGCGAAACGGATCTTAAAGGAAAACCGCAAGATTATGGACCGCCTGGCGGAATTTCTGATCCAAAAGGAGACGATTACCGGCAAAGAATTTATGAAGATATTCAGAGAGGAAAAAGGCATTCCCGAACCGCCGGAGAAGGAAGCCGGTCTGAAAGAGAGCGTTGTGGTCAAAAAAGCAGACGGGCCGGAAAAAACGGACGGCGCAGGCAGTGCACAGGAAAGCGGCGGTTTTTTCGGTCAGGCGCTGCAGAACGTGCAGCTGTCGGAAGCAGAACAGCCATCGGAAGCAGAACAACCGCAGAAACCGGATAACGGCTCTGCAGAAGAATAAAATAACCAACTGCTGCACAGCATTGCCGGGCAGCAGTTTTCGTGTGCAGAGGATTCTATATGTTTCAGATTGAGGAAGAGTTGAAAAAACTGCCGAAGCAGCCGGGCGTCTATATTATGCATGATATACACGATACCATTCTGTATGTAGGAAAAGCTGTGAACCTGCGCAGCCGTGTCCGGTCGTATTTCCGTCCCAATATCGGAAGAGGACCGCAGATTGACAAGATGGTAAGCCTGATTGACCATTTTGAATATATTGTGACGGATTCCGAGCTGGAAGCGCTGGTGCTGGAAAATAATCTGATCAAAGAACATAGTCCCAAGTATAACACGCTGCTTAAGGACGACAAAACATATCCGTACATTAAAGTCACTTTGGGAGAGACTTATCCGCGCATTTTGTTTTCCAGAGAAATGAAAAAGGATAAATCCAGATATTTCGGCCCTTATACAAGTGCGGCATCGGTAAAGGACACGATTGAACTGATTAATAAATTGTATCGGCTGCGTACCTGTAATAAGAAATTTCCCAGAGATTTCGGGACGGAGAGGCCCTGCCTGAATCATCACATTGGCCGTTGCATGGCGCCCTGCCAGGGGACTGTATCCGAAGAAATGTATGGGGAGCAGCTGGGTAAAGCGCTGGATTTTCTAAGTGGAAATTATAATGCAATTCTGAAAGAACTGGAAACAAAAATGACAGAAGCGTCAGAAAGTCTGAATTTTGAAGAAGCCATATCGTATAGGGAGCTTTTGCAGAGTGTCAGATCGGTTGCCCAGAAACAGAAGATTACGGATACGGATGGAGAGGACAAGGACATCATTGCATTGGCGAAAGAAGATGCGGATGCGGTGGTACAGGTTTTTTTTGTCAGAGGCGGCAGACTGATTGGCCGGGAACATTTTTATATGATGCATGTATCAGACAATACAGGAGCGGAAATCATAGAAAGTTTTGTGAAACAATTTTATTCAGGTACGCCTTTTATTCCGCGTGAATTGATGCTGCAGGAAGAAATTGAAGAAGGGCGAATGATAGAAACATGGCTGAGCGAAAGAAAGGGAAGCCGTGTCTATATCAGAGTACCCAAAATCGGTACGAAGGAAAAATTGGTAGAACTGGCGGCGCAAAACGCGGCCCTGGTGTTGCGTCAGGATAAAGAACGGATCAAACGGGAAGAAGGCAGGACGATAGGCGCAGTGAAGGAGATTGCATATCTGCTTGGTCTGCCAGGTATCAGCCGCATGGAAGCATTTGATATTTCCAATATCAGTGGATTTGAGAATGTAGGCTCGATGGTGGTATATGAAAAGGGAAAAGCCAAGCGGAGCGATTACCGAAAGTTTAAAATACGCTCTGTCAGCGGCCCTGATGATTATGCATGTATGCGTGAGGTATTGGAACGAAGATTTCTGCATGGAATGCAGGAGTCTTCAAGGCGCAGGGAAAAAAATCTTGATCAGGAACTGGGCAGCTTTACAAAATTTCCTGATCTCCTGTTGATGGACGGCGGAAAGGGGCAGGTTAATATTGCTTTGGAAGTGTTGGCGGAAATGGGACTTTCGATACCGGTATGCGGTATGGTGAAGGATGATAATCATCGTACAAGGGGGTTGTATTATAATAATGAAGAAATACCGATTGATCACAGATCGGAGGGATTTAAGCTGATTACCAGAATCCAGGATGAAGCCCACCGCTTTGCCATCGAATATCATCGTTCTCTGCGCAGTAAAAGCCAGGTGAAGAGTGTGCTGGATGATATACCGGGTGTTGGTCCGGCCAGAAGAAAGGCGTTGATGCGGCATTTCCGTTCATTGGAAGAGATACGCAGCGCCAGCGTGGAAGAACTTTGTCTGATACCGGAAATAAACGAGCGCTGCAGTAGGGAAATCTACAAATTTTTCCATGAGAAAAATTGATAAGAATTGGGGTTTATGTTACACTAAAAATAATGAGTTCGTGAGAGAAAAAAACCCTGCGGCAAGCTGACATTGCGGCGCTGTCTGCAGGAATAAACAGAAGGATAGGGGTATAAGATATGTCAGTTGTAAAATTATCGATGATTATTGAAAAAATGAAATTGGAAAATCTGACTCCGGAAATCGATATCAAAGGAATCAAAATTACCCAGCCTGATATTAACAGGCCGGCGCTTCAGTTGGCGGGGTATTTTGAACATTTTGAAGCGACGCGACTGCAAATTATCGGATTTGTAGAATATACGTATATGGCAAGCCTGAGCGAAGAAACAAAGATGGAAATTTACACGAAGTTTTTGACCTGTGATATTCCGGGCATTGTCTTTTGTCGTGAGTTGCAGCCGGACGAATTATTCAAAAAACTGGCAATTGAAAACAATGTCCCTTTGTTAATGACAAAGAAGGCAACTTCTGCTTTCACGGCAGAGATTATCCGCTGGCTGAACGTAAAGCTGGCACCATGTATTTCGGTACACGGCGTATTGGTTGATGTATATGGAGAAGGCGTTTTGATCACAGGAGAAAGCGGTATTGGGAAATCAGAGGCGGCTTTGGAACTGATTAAGAGAGGGCACCGTCTTGTAACCGATGATGTGGTGGAGCTGCGTAAGGTGAGCGACGATACGCTGATTGGCAGCGCGCCGGATATTACAAAACATTTTATTGAGCTGCGCGGTATCGGCATTGTGGACGTAAAGGTTTTGTTCGGTGTAGCCAGCGTCAAAGATACACAGTCTATTGATTTGGTAATCAAGCTTGAAGAGTGGGATAAAGATAAAGAATACGACAGACTGGGTCTTGAGGAAGAATATACGGAATATCTCGGCAAGAAAATTGTATGCCATAGTATTCCCATCCGGCCAGGACGTAATCTGGCGATCATCTGTGAATCGGCGGCCATCAACCACCGTCAGAAGAAGATGGGGTATAATGCGGCGCAGGAACTTTATACGAGGGTGCAGAATTCTCTGGCGAAGAGAAGGCAGGAAGAAGAATAAGGAGAAAAATAAATTTCACCATCAGGGGGATACGGCATATGAAAAAGTATTGTTTTGGAGTAGACGTGGGCGGCACGACAGTAAAAATCGGATTGTTTGACAAGACGGGATTGGTTTTGGATAAATGGGAGATTGCGACAAGAACACAGGACGGCGGCAAATGGATACTGCCGGATATCGCGCAGTCTCTTCAGCAAAAACTGGACGAAAAAGGCATTGCGAAAGAAGATATGGCAGGCGTCGGCATCGGCGCGCCCGGCCCGATCGATAAAGACGGCGTTGTACATGAAGCAGTGAACCTGGGATGGGGTGTGTTCAGCATCAAGGACACACTGGAAGAATTGTGCGCTCTTCCTGTCCGTGCAGGCAATGATGCCAATGTAGCGGCGCTGGGAGAGATGTGGAAAGGCGGCGGACAGGGATATCGGAATCTGGTGCTTGTTACGCTTGGCACAGGCGTTGGCGGCGGCATTATAATTAATGGGGAAATTCTGAGCGGAGCGAGTGGAGCCGGTGGGGAAATAGGGCATATTCATATACAGGATGAGGAAGAGGACGCCTGCGGATGTGGAAATCATGGGTGCCTGGAGCAGTATGCTTCCGCTACAGGAATCGTAAGACTGGCAAACCGCAGACTGCGTAGAACGGAGGAAGATTCGGTTCTGCGTCAGGGGGAAGTATCTGCCAAATCCGTATTCGACGCAGTAAAAGCAGGAGATAATCTGGCAGTACAGATTGCGGAAGAGTTTGGAGAATATCTTGGAAAAGGGCTGGCAGCTATTGCCGGGGTGGTAAATCCGGAAGCGTTTGTTATCGGCGGAGGAGTGTCGAAAGCAGGAGATATTTTGTTTTCTTATATTGAAAAAAATTATCGGAAATATGTATTTCATGGCAGTCGTGACGTTAAGTTTGAGCTTGCGACACTCGGGAATGACGCAGGCATATACGGCGCTGCGAAACTGATACTTGCATGATAGGTCCGCGTGTGTGGCGATTGTATAAAAGCAGTGAAGATATACAGGAAAATGCGGCGTTGTGGCATAAAAACAGGAAAGCGGCATATGCTGAAGAAAAACATAGGTGATAACAGTGAATCAGGCATTAAGAGAATATATGGCATCTATTTTGCCGGCAGAGAATATAAAGTTTGAAGAACCGATGTGCAGACATACCAGTTTTCGTACAGGCGGCAAAGCTGCCTGTCTGGTACAGATAGAGGATGTGAGACAACTCCGACTGCTGCTGTCTTATCTGCGCAAGACTGAAAATCAGTTTTTTATTTTGGGAAACGGAACAAATCTCCTTGTCAGCGATCGCGGCTATGACGGCGTCATTATCCAGATCGGAAGCGGGATGAGCGATATCAAGGTAGAGCAGGAGCGGATATGCGTACAGGCGGGTGCGCTTCTTTCCCAAACAGCCAGAAGAGCTATGGAAGAGGGGCTGGCAGGTATGGAGTTTGCTTCAGGAATCCCGGGAAGCATTGGCGGCGGAATTGTGATGAATGCCGGCGCTTACGGCGGAGAAATGAGACAGATCGTAGAAAGCGTTACCGTACTGAATGCGGATGGAGAAGAAATGGAGCTGGACTGCGATACGATGGAGTTTGGCTATCGGACCAGTGTGATAAGAAACAGACCTTTTATTGTGACACAGGCAGTATTGAAACTTGTAAAGGGAGAAAAGGAAGAGATCCGCATCAAAATGGAGGAGTTTGCAGTCAGGCGGCGTGCGAAACAGCCATTGGAATATCCAAGCGCCGGAAGCGCCTTTAAACGTCCGGAGGGCTACTTTGCCGGAAAACTGATTATGGACAGTGGATTGCGGGGATACCGGGTAGGAGGCGCCCAGGTGTCGGAGAAGCATTGCGGTTTTATCATTAACACGGGTAATGCAACATCAGAAGATATCGCGGAGTTGATGACAGAGGTACAGGAACGGGTCAAAGAAAGATTCGGTGTCCTATTGGAACCGGAGATTGTCAGACTTGGAAATTTTAGCGGCATTTAAACCTGGCTGAACAGTCAAAGACAACCGTGCAGCGGAATTGAAGGAAGTGACGGTAGATGAGATTTGTCATAGTGACGGGGATGAGCGGCGGCGGAAAAAGAACAGCGCTCAAAATGCTGGAAGATATTGGATTTTTCTGTGTGGATAATCTGCCGATTCCGTTGTTGGAAAAATTTGTGGAATTGATTGCGGTGCCGAATAAGGAGATTTCAAAGGTGGCGCTTGGACTGGATGTACGGGCCGACCAGTCCTTTGCTGATGTGGGAGAAAGATTTGAAAATCTGCAGAAGAATGGTTATAAGTTTGAGATTCTGTTTATGGAGGCAAGTGATGCCGTGCTGGTAAGGCGCTATAAAGAAAGCCGGAGGATGCACCCGCTGGCTTCTTATAAAGGCGGAAGAGTGGAAGATGGAATCAGGCGGGAAAGAAGAGTACTGGAGAGCATGAAACGAAAAGCAGATTATGTCATTGATACCTCTAATCTGCTGACAAGAGAGCTGAAAGAAGAGCTTGACCGTATTTTTGTACAAAATGAAGAATATAATAGTCTCATGGTAACAGTCATGTCTTTTGGTTTCAAAAATGGGATACCATCTGATGCGGATTTGGTATTTGATGTCAGATTTCTTCCCAATCCTTTCTATATTGAAGAACTGAAACATCAGACAGGCAATGATATTCCTGTGCAGGAGTATGTGATGGGGTTTCCGGAGGCAGAGCAGTTCATTGCAAAGCTTACGGACATGCTTTTGTTCTTAATTCCTAACTATGTAAAAGAAGGCAAATACCAACTTATTATTGGCATAGGTTGTACGGGAGGCAAGCACAGGAGTGTGACGCTGGCAAATAAACTGTATGAAAGGCTGAAAAATCAGGGCAATTATGGATTGACCATTCAGCACAGAGATATTAAGAATGGAATATAGGAGCTTAACATGTCTTTTTCCAGTGAAGTGAAAAGGGAGCTGGCAGAGCACATCAGTTCTTCGAGACATTGTCAGATAGCGGAGATGGCGGCCATATGCTGTTATAATGGCAGGATAGGCTTTGATGAAAAAGGAAATATCGTGTTTTCCGTTCAGACTGAAAATGAACAGGTAATCAGAAAATGCTTTACATTGTTAAAGAAATCATTTAATATAGGAACGAATGTTGTAAAAATAGGGAACTGTTGTTTAAAAATAGAGGAAAAAGAACAGGTAAAAAAGCTGTTGCAGACATTGAAGATTATGGAAACATCCGGGGAGATCATCCGGCGGACAGATACTGTGAATCCGCTTCTTGTTAAAAATGCCTGTTGCAGGCGTGCATTTTTACGCGGCGCTTATCTGGCGATTGGTTCCATGAGCGATCCTGAGAAAAGTTATCATTTGGAGTTTGTATGCGGCACAGAAACGCAGGCGCTGCAGCTGCAGGAAATTATCAACGATTTTGAAATAGAGTGCAGAATTATTATAAGAAAAAAACATCATGTAGTATATATGAAAGAGGGTTCCGGTATCGTAGATTTGCTGAATGTCACAGGAGCCCATGTCTCATTAATGAATCTGGAAAATCTGCGTATTGTAAAAGAAATGCGTAATTCCATTAATAGAAGGGTCAATTGTGAAGCAGCGAATATCACAAAGACAGTCAATGCTTCTTCCAAACAGGTAGAAGATATTATGTTAATTCAAAATGCCATAGGGCTGAAAGAGCTGCAGGCCGGTTTACGTGAAGTTGCGGAAATTCGCTTGGAATATCCGGATGCCAGCTTAAAAGAGTTGGGACAATATCTGAATCCGCCGGTTGGAAAATCCGGTGTAAACCATAGATTGCGGAAATTAAGTGAGATTGCGGAGAAAATCCGGGATAATAAGGAGGAGAAGTTATGATTAAAAAGTCTGTGAAAATTGAGCTCTCAAATGGATTAGAGGCCAGACCCGTGGCGTTGCTTGTGCAGGTCGCAAGCCAGTATGAAAGTACGATTTATCTGGAAACGAGCAGCAAAAGGGTGAATGCCAAGAGCATTATGGGAATGATGAGCCTGGGGCTTGATAATGGCGAGGAAGTTACGGTAATTTGCGAAGGGTCAGATGAAGAGGCGGCAACTGTAGATGTTGAAAAGTTTTTAACTGGGAAGGCTTCATAGGAAATGGCAAAAAAACTGCTTTTTATTTATAATCCTCAGGCAGGAAAAGGGAAAATACGGAGTAAGCTGAGCGACATTATAGAGGTGCTTGTGGATGGCGGCTGGGAAGTGACGGTATATCCCACAAAAAAGCGGGGCGATGCCGTATGTGCTGCAAGAATAACAAAAGGCAGTTATCAATACATTGTATGCAGCGGCGGCGACGGCACGCTTGATGAAGTAGTAACAGGTATGATGCAGGGAGAGGAGCGAATACCGGTCGGTTATATTCCGGCTGGAAGTACCAACGATTTTGCATCAAGTCTGGGACTTCCTAAAAATATGGTGGAGGCGGCCCGGATCGCTGTAGGCGGTAAAAAGTTTTCCTGTGATGTGGGCGCATTTAATGAGGATACATTTGTTTATATCGCTGCTTTTGGCATATTTACAGATGTTTCCTATGAAACCCCGCAGAGCTTTAAAAATGTGCTGGGACACATGGCGTATATTCTGGAGGGGATGAAAAGACTGCCAAGCCTGCGCACATATTGTCTGGAGGTGGAGTGCAACGGAGAGACAATAGCAGATGAATTTCTGTTTGGTATGATTACCAACTCTACTTCTGTGGGTGGACTGAAAAAGATTACCGGCAAATATGTGGAATTGAATGACGGGCTTTTTGAGATTACTTTAATTCGTAAGCCCAAGAATGCATTGGAATTAAATCAGATTATGACTGCGCTTGTGACAGAGAGCATGGATGCAGAAAGCATTGTCCATGCGAAAACAGACAGAATTGTTTTCCGCTCAGAGGAAACGGTGTCATGGACACTGGACGGTGAATACGGCGGCAGTCATACATTGGTAACAATTGAAAATAAGCCTCAGGCGATAGAGATTGTAGTACCTGTCTATGAAGAATAATATAAAAAAAGAATTTTGCATTGCAAAATTCTTTTTTGCTTTATTCCTGATTCTGTACAGGCTGTGCATTGGAAACCTCAGGGTGCAGGTATGCGTACTGCAATGCCTTATTGTCAGAAGTAATCATAGTGCTCAGCACGATATCGCCGCTTTGCAAATACCACACGTTTCCATAATTATCGGGCCGGTCTGTATTGTAGCCGCTTTCTCCGTATACGTCGTTCACGGAAGTGTTGATAGTATTGTACAATTCATATAATTCATCCGCGCTTTGAGAGCCATAAGCCCATGCAACGCACATGAGCCGTTCGTTGTCGTCAAACATATACTTGACGGTACCGTTATGACCGTTGTATTCTTTTGGCCAGGTGTAACAGATTCCGCCGTATACGGAATCATATGTTGCGTAATGACTGCCCTCTGTATCAACGGCATCCTGGGGACTTGCATTCCAGCTAAGCTCGGTAAAAGGACAGTTGAGTGTGGGCAGCGGCGGTTCCTGCGTGGCGGTCGCCTCCCCGGCGCCGCAGGCAGAGAGGAAACATAGAATAAGACCGCAGATCAAAATGGAGATGACGTGTTTTTTGTTCATAAACCCTCCGTTGTTTCAAGTCAGAATTCTGTTTTCACAAACTGTTTCGGAGTAATCCCTTTATATTTATGAAAAGTTTTAATAAAGTAGCTTTCATCGTTAAAGCCGCAGGAAATAGCCGCTTCTTTGATAGAAATATCTTTTGTGGAAAGCATTTCGCAGGCACATTCGATGCGGTAATAATTCAGGTAATCGATAGGGGTGCGCTCTGTCATGCTGCGGAAATAACGGCAGAAATACTTGGGATTCATTCCGGCGATCCGCGCCAGACTGTCGAGACTAATGCTATTATAATAATTCTCCGCAATGTAGGCAAGAACATTTTTAATGGAGTTAAGACGCTCAGCGTCTTCCGCATTATTGACTTGTTTTTCGTAAAGGTGTTCTTCTAGAATAACGCCGATAAGCTGATACAGGCATCCCTGTGTCATAAATTCGTAGCCTGTTTTTCTGCGGGAGAGGGCGTCCGTCAGGTTGTCCACAATGGGGAGGATAGAAGAACTGTATTCTGAGAGCAGGGTATGGATGATGATTTTGTGATTCATAATATCTTGGATCATTTTGGTACAGGCATGATTATCCTTCATAACGATTTGCAGATCAAATACAATACAGTCGTAAACGCAGCTGTGATCGTGCGGATTGCCGCCATGCAGAGTGCCGTCCGTAATAAAGATCACGTCTCCTTCGTGATAAACCCGCGTGTCGCTGTTGAGCGTGAGGTGAAAAGCGCCGGATATAATGCGGATAATCTCGTAGTGCCGGTGCCAGTGGTAAGGCATGTAGTATCTGGGACTGTGGGGTATTTCATGGTAAAAGGCGATTGGGAAATTAAATGTCCCCTGCTGCCTTCTTTCTTTGTAATCAAGATATTTCATCCGCCGTTCTCCTATAAATAAGTGAATATTATTCTATTTTTTTTTATTATAACACTTTTGTTTTTGACTGTCAGCCTTTATAATGTAAATAGTATCCGGGTGAAACGTTTTGGTTATGACTTTTCACATCCTGTTGTGATTGGACACGGGCATCCGGAAGTGCGCGGAAGTTAGTGATTGATCTTATTATTTAAGGAGGCTACGAAATGGCAAAAAGCAGATTAATTGGGGATTATCCGGTAATTGGCATCAGACCTACGATTGACGGCCGGAGGGGCGTGCTGAAGGTAAGGGAATCCCTGGAAGAGCAGACGATGAATATGGCAAAATCGGCTGCAAAGTTATTTGAAGAGAATTTAAAATATTCCAACGGTGAACCGGTTAAGGTAGTAATTGCAGACACAACCATCGGCCGTGTGGCAGAGGCGGCAGCGTGTGCGGCAAAATTCAAAAAAGAAGGTGTGGACATTACATTGACGGTAACGCCTTGCTGGTGTTATGGCGCGGAAACGATGGACATGGATCCGATGACAATTAAGGCTGTCTGGGGCTTTAATGGAACAGAACGTCCCGGCGCCGTATATCTGGCTTCTGTTCTGGCAACACATGCGCAGAAAGGTCTTCCGGCATTTGGCATTTACGGACATGAGGTGCAGGATGCGGACGATACATCTATCCCGGAAGATGTCAGAGAGAAGCTGCTGCGTTTCGGCCGTGCAGCCGTTGCGGCAGCTACCATGAGAGGGAAGTCCTATCTGCAGATCGGTTCCGTGACGATGGGGATCGGCGGTTCTATTATCGATCCGGCCTTTATTGAAGAATATTTAGGCATGCGTGTGGAATCCGTGGATGAAGTAGAAGTAATCCGCCGTATGACAGAAGAGATTTATGACAAGGCAGAATATGAAAAGGCGTTAAAGTGGACAAAAGAAAAATGTAAAGAAGGTCTGGATAAAAATCCTGATTTCGTGAAGGCTTCCGCGGAAGAGAAAGAAAAGACATGGGAGTTTGTCGTTAAGATGATGGTGATAATCAAAGACCTGATGAACGGCAATGAGAACCTTCCGGAAGGCCGTGAAGAGGAAATGGTAGGACATAATGCCATTGCGGCAGGATTCCAGGGGCAGCGTCAGTGGACGGACTTCTATCCGAACTGTGATTTTCCGGAAGCGCTGTTGAACACTTCCTTCGACTGGAATGGTGCAAGAGAACCTTATATTCTTGCAACAGAGAATGATGTACTGAACGGTCTGGGTATGCTGTTTATGAAACTGCTGACAAACCGTGCGCAGATTTTTGCCGATGTACGTACATACTGGAGCGGTGAGGCTGTCAAGAGAGTAACCGGTTATGACATTGAAGGCCATGCAAAGGATGCCAATGGATTTATTCATCTGATCAACTCAGGCGCGGCATGTCTGGATGCCTGCGGAGAAGCAAAAGACGCAGATGGAAACGGCGTTATGAAACCGTGGTATGAAGTGACAGAGGCTGATCAGGATGCTATCATGAATGCAACGGAGTGGTGTGCTGCGGACGTTGGATATTTCCGCGGCGGCGGATTTTCTTCCAGATTTGAAACAAAGGCAGAGATGCCCGCTACGATGATTCGTTTAAATCTGGTGAAAAATCTGGGACCGGTGCTGCAGATCGCAGAAGGCTGGACTGTACATCTTCCGGAGAAAGTGTCAGATACGCTTTGGAAACGTACCGATTATACATGGCCGTGTACATGGTTTGCACCGAGATGCACGGGAGAAGGATATTTCAAAACAGCTTATGATGTCATGAATAACTGGGGCGCTAACCACGGGGCGATCAGCTATGGACATATCGGAGCGGACATTATTACGCTTGCTTCAATTTTGAGAATTCCGGTATGTATGCACAATGTACCGGAGGATAAGATTTTCCGTCCGTCTGCATGGAATGCATTTGGCGCTGACAGAGAAGGACAGGATTTCAGGGCATGCGGAGCATATGGACCGATGTATAAAACGATTAAATAAAATAGAATAAAAGTCAGCGATACTTGAGAGGATGCCGGAAGCCTGTAACAGGCTTTCGGCTTGCTTCTTTTCATCATATAGAATATCTACAGGAGTTTCCTGATGATACGGGGGAAATTATGCCGGCGACAATACGTGATATCAAAGACAGGACAGGGCTGTCCCTTGCTACAATTTCCAAATATATCAATGGCGGAAATGTTCTGCCGGAAAATAAGACTAAAATAGAAACGGCAATTAAAGAGCTTAATTATGAAGTGAATGAAATTGCCAGAGGACTCGTGACAAATAAAACCAGAACAGTAGGGGTTGTTGTATATAGTGTGGAAAGTCTCTTTAACGGGACGCTGCTTCATCATATCGGCAACGCTCTGCGGAAGGATAAATACGGTCTGTTGATTTGTGATTCCTGCAATGATGAAAAAATAGAGGCGGAAAACATTCGCTTTTTACTGAAAAAAAAGGTAGACGGTATTATTGTAGTGCCGATAGCAAGGCGGTCTGATTTTTTGAAGCCTGCCCGCGACGCGGGCGTTCCCGTAGTGCTGCTTGACCGTTCTTTTGAAGATAGGGAAATGGACTGTGTGAAAATTGATAACCGGATGTCAGCGTTTCGTGCGGTGAACAGGCTCATTCAGTACCATCATAAAAAAATATCAATTATCTGTGCCAATATCAAAAATGAATATACAGGATATGAACGCTACAGAGGTTTTATGGACGCCATGGAACAGGCGGGTCTGTCTGTACCGGAGGCGTATCAGAAAAAAGGAAACCATTCCATAGAATTTGGGTATCATAGTATGAAAGAACTGATTTCTCTGAAGGACCGCCCGACAGCAGTGTTTATGACTAATTATGAGATCAGCCTTGGGGCTGTGATGGCGGTTAACGAAGCCGGAATCAGGTGTCCGGAGGATATTTCCATGCTCGGCTTTGATGATTTGATTCTTTCCCATGTACTGAAACCGCAAATGTATATGGTGGTGCAGCCGATGAAAGAGATGGGGGAAAAGGCGGTGGAGATTTTGCTGCGGCATATTACCGGGAAAGAAAAGGAACTGCCGGTAGAAATTATTATGAGTACCAGAATCAGCGAGGGTAATTCGATTGCCAGGCTTTTGTGAGGACAGGGCATGTAACAGTGCGCAATCTGTTTTTCATCAAAACGTTTCACATAAGTTTTATCCTTAGTATACACATTTGGGAAACATAAAAGCATAGGGGCTTGACAGGTATTTTAAAGCTGGTTATAATAACGTTATCTGCTGAAAAGAAAGGTGCAATAACGGAGTGCTTTATTTTTTTAATCAAGAGCGAAACGTTTCGCTCAAGGGAGGAATATGGGAAATCAATTATTGGGTATTGATATTGGAACAAGCGCCTGTAAAGTGGCCGTTTTTCATGAGGACGGTAAGGTTCTTGCACAATGTGCGAAACCATATCCGGTGTATTATCCGCAGAGCGGATGGGTGGAACAAAATCCCATGGAATGGTGGGATGCGGTCTGTGACGGTATCAGAGAGGCATTGTCCTGCGAGGGGGTTGAAGCGGAGTGTATTAAAGGGATTGGCGTAGACGGACAAAGCTGGTCGGCGATTCCTGTAGATCGTGAACGAAACGTTTTACATAATACACCGATCTGGATGGATACAAGAGCCAGACACATATGCGACAAAGTGAAAAAGGAGATAGGGTTTGAGCGTATTTTCGAGGTGGCGGGAAACGATTTTCTGCCGTCCTATGTAACGCCGAAGCTCCTTTGGTTCCGGGAGGAAAGGCCGGAAATTTTCGAAAGGACATATAAATTTCTGCAGAGCAACAGTTATATCGTCATGAAGCTGACGGGGGCTATGAGTCAGGATTATTCTCAATGTTATGGTATCCATTTTTTTGATATGGCCAGCCTGCATTATGATACGGCGCTTGCAGAGCTGCTTGGGCTTTCACCGGAGCTTATGCCGCAGCTTTGCCCCTGTGATGCGGTTATCGGAGAGGTGACAAAAGAAGCTGCGGATTTAACAGGGCTGAAAGTGGGTACTCCGGTGGTGGCTGGCGGCCTGGATGCGGCCTGCGGCGCTTTAGGCGCGGGTGTATACAAGGCCGGACAGACGCAGGAGCAGGGCGGGCAGGCGGGCGGTATGAGCATTTGCGCCGACAAGGCTCTGTCCCATAAGAAACTGATACTGGGTACGCATGTAGTGCCGGGCCTATGGCTGCTGCAGGGCGGAACGGTGGGCGGAGGCGGTGCGCTGAAGTGGTTCCGGCAGGAGCTGGGCGGAGAATGTTCTTTTGACGAACTGACAGCCGAAGCAGAGAAAATTGCGGCAGGTTCGGACGGGGTGGTATTTCTCCCTTATATGGCGGGTGAACGGTCGCCGATTTGGAATCCGGACGCAAAAGGTGTATTTTATGGGTTGTCCTTTGATAAGAGCAGAGCGCATATGATCAGAGCGGTGTTAGAGGGTGTGGCGTTTTCACTGGCGCATAATTTAAGGACGGCAATGGAAACGGGAGTCAGGATCGATACATTGAATGCGATGGGCGGCGCATCCAATTCTCTGTTGTGGACACAGATTAAGGCAGATGTAACAGGGAAGAGAATACAGGTACCTGCATCCGATACGGCTACTACGCTTGGCGCTGCAATTTTGGCAGGCATAGGGTGCGGCGTATACCGCAGTTATGAGGAGGCGGTAGGGCGTACCATTGCCATCACAAGGGTGCATGAGCCTGATGCAGAGAAACGGGCGGTTTATGACCGTTCCATGGAGTTGTATTTGAGGCTATATGAAAATCTGGAAAAAACATTTTCAGATTTTAAATAATGGAAAGATCAGGAGGAGAGAAAATATGAAAGCCGGAGTTGTACATGGCAGAGAAGATATTCGCTATGAAGAGATTGAAAGGCCCAAAGCCGGACCGGGCAAGGTGCTGGTCCGGGTAAAATATACAGGAATCTGCGGGTCAGATATTCCGCGGGTGAACGGCGACGCCTGCCATTATTTTCCAAATGTACTGGGACATGAATTTTCGGGCACGGTGGAAGAAGTGGGAGAAGGCGTGACGACTTTAAAACCGGGAGACCGGGTAGCAGGCGTGCCGCTTGTTCCATGCATGCAGTGCGGGGATTGCCAGAAAGGGAATTATTCGCTGTGCAGGCATTACAGTTTTATCGGTTCCAGGGAGTTCGGAAGCTTTGCACAGTATGTAGCGGTGCCGGAAAGGAATGCGGTCAGATTTGACGATGCCGTCAGCTTTGAAGAAGGAGCGTTTTTTGAACCGGCTACAGTGGCGCTTCATGGTCTGCGCAGAGTGGATTACAAAGGCGGCAGGACGGTGGCTGTTCTGGGAGGAGGAACGATCGGCATGCTGACTATGCAGTGGGCAAAAATATTTGGCGCAAAAAAGACAGTGGTATTTGATATCGTAGAAGAGAGACTGGATTTGGCCAAACGTCTTGGCGCAGACTGTGTGATAAATTCCGGCAAAGAAGATTTTATGGACAAAGTAAACGCGGTTACGGAAGGCCGGGGATTTGACTATATTTATGAGACGGCAGGAAACACCGTTACGATGAAGCTGGCGTTTGAACTGGCGGCAAATAAGGCGCAGGTGTGCTTTATCGGTACGCCGAGAAAAGAGCTGTCGTTTGGCGTGCAGGAATGGGAGAACTTGAACCGCAAGGAATTTACCCTCACAGGATCATGGATGAGTTATTCGGCCCCGTTTCCCGGCGATGAATGGGAGCTGACAGCACACTACTTTAAAACCGGACAACTGCAGTTTGACGATTCCTTTGTTTTCCGAAAAATACCGCTTTCCAGAATTGGCGAAGCTTTTGAGATGTTTAAAACGCCAGGTGCGGTAAAAGGGAAGATATTAATTGACAGCGAAGCTTAATACTTGTATTCTTTTGTTTTTCGATTTGGCAACCGCTGTCCTGAGACAGGCAATACTACATTCACTGAAATAATAAGGAGGCATACATTATGGGAGTAGACGTTACAAAGGTTCCGCAGGTTACGGTAAATACAGGTGACAAAATACCGTGTATTGGTATGGGCACGTTCGGGTCGGACCGTTTCAGCCCGGACCAGGTATCCGCAGCGGTGGCAGGGGCAATCCGTGCAGGATACCGCATGTTTGACTGTGCGGCATGTTACGGAAATGAAGACCGTATCGGCGAGGTATTCCGGGCGGCGTTCGATGAGGGAGTTGTGGAGAGAAAAGAACTCTATATTATGACAAAGGTATGGAATGATATGCACCGGGAAGTGGAAAAATCCTGCAGAAAGAGTATAGCGGATTTACAATGTGACTATATTGATATGTTTTTTATCCACTGGCCGTTTCCCAATTACCATGCGCCCCACTGTACTGTGGATTCCAGAAATCCTGACGCAAAACCCTTTTCTGTGCAGGAATTTATGGATACATACAGACAATGCGAAGAGCTGGTGGAAAAGGGGCTGATCCGCCATATCGGTATTTCGAATATGACGATTCCCAAATTGGAAGCGGTTCTCGGACAATGCAGGATCAAGCCTGTGGCGTGTGAACTGGAACTGCATCCCTGCTTCCAGCAGCAGGAACTGTTTGATTATCTGAAGGCGCATGATATCCAGCCGGTCGGCTATATGCCGCTCGGTTCGCCGCAGCGGCCGGAACGGGATATGGAGCCGGACGATATTGAGGATATGCAGGTTCCCGCACTGCAGGAGATCGCACAGGCGCATGGGGTGCATCCTGCGATTATAGCTTTGAAATGGGCATTACAGAGAGGGCAGATTCCGATTCCGTTTTCGACGCATAACTATGTAAGCAATTTAGAGTGTACCATTACCGAACCGTTGACAGAAGAGGAGATGCAGGTAATTGCGGGCCTGGAAAAGAATAACAGGCTTGTAAAAGGCCAGGTATTTTTGTGGCCGGGCGCAAAGGACTGGCATGATTTGTGGGATGAGGATGGTGTGATTGTGGACTGTCCGGACATGCGGTAATGCAGGGAAAATATAATTGAATTGTCCGGACAGGGACGGCATGCAGGACGCACAGGAGAATCTTCCGTATTGCGGCAGCCTGCATGCCGTATGCTTTTGGGAAATAAAACCAGGTGAATATTGTGCTATAGTTTTTCGTAAATTTCGCATATGTCGACATTGTCAGGAAGGGCGTTTTTTGATATAATGACTAAAACGGAGCGAAACGTTTCACATAATGCAGCAGCAATTTTGCAGGATGGGAAAACGTGAATCAGAATAGAAAATATAGGAGGAATTCCGTATGGCATTTGTGACGACGCAGGAGATGCTTTTGGCTGCGGATAAGGGGGCGTACGCAGTCGGTGCATTTAATGTGGAAAATATGGAAATGGTCATGGCAGTGATCAGGGCGGCTGAAGAAATGCAGGCTCCTGTTATTTTACAGACAACACCTTCGACGGTGAAATACGCCGGGCTTGCGATGTATTATGCCAATGTCAGGGCAGCGGCGCAGCAGGCGGAGATACCGGTTGCGCTACATCTGGACCATGGGAACAGCTTTTCGCTTGCTATGCAGGCGCTTAGAACAGGGTACACGTCCGTGATGATTGACGGCTCGCATGAAACCTTTGAGGACAATATTGTTTTGACCCGGCGGGTGGCGGATGCCTGTGCCTGCGCAGGTGTTCCTGTAGAGGCGGAACTTGGCAAAGTGGGAGGCAAGGAGGATGATCTGGACTGCAGTGATCCCGGTTACACAGATCCGGAGGATGCGGTAAAGTTTGCAGCGGAGACAGGAATCGGTTCGCTGGCGGTTGCTATCGGCACGGCGCACGGCATCTATAAAGGAGAACCAAAGCTGGATGTGGAACGTCTTTCGGAAATCAGGAGACGTTTGTCGATTCCGCTGGTCCTTCACGGAGCGTCGGGAGTTCCTGACGAGGCTGTCAGGGAATGCATCAGACGCGGCATCAGCAAAGTGAATTTTGCAACAGAACTGCGGATTGCATACAGCGACGGCGTAAAGGAATTTCTTAAGAAAAATCCGGATGCGTTTGATCCGAAAAAATATGGAGCCGTAGGCATGGATCGTGTAACTGAAGTGGTAAAAGAAAAGATCAAGGTATGTGGAAGCGGCGGTAAGGCGTGAAACAATTCTTGATAGATTAAACAGCGTGTGGTCGTGACAGAAACCATATCTGTAGTTGGGAGGAAGAAAATTGGAAAAAATCAAACAAAATCCAATTGTAAAGAAACTGGGGTTTAACAGAATTGTATTGTGCTGTGTGCTCCTGCTGATGTATCTGCTTTTCTCTTTGACAAGCAAGAATTTTGCAGGACTTCCAAGAATTTTAAGCGCATTGAATTATGCATATTTCCTTGGTTTTTTATCGCTTGGGGTAACATTTGTAATTGCTACGGGAGGCATTGACTTTTCGATTGGTCCCGTGATGTTCTGCTCAGCGTTGATTTCAGGCTATTGCCTGACTTCTTACGGCGTACCGGTAGCGCTCAGCCTTTTGATCAGCATTTTTGTAGGGCTGTTGTTCGGCACGTTTAACGGTTATCTGGTGGCTTACTGGTCAGTGCCGCCGTTTATCGTTTCTATGGCAAGTATGAATATTGCCAAGGGGCTTGCGTCTGTATTTACGAAGACGCAGTCTGTGAGCTGGCCGCAGGGAACAACGGCGGAAGGCTGGTTCCGTAACTTTGTCAAAGTAGGTGATTTTCCGGTAGGGCTTGTTATTTTTCTGGCATTTGCAGTCGTGTGCTCTATTATTTTGAATAAGACAAAAGCAGGGCGTTACATACTCAGCCTCGGAAGCAACAAAGAAGCGGTAAGGCTTTCAGGCGTTAACATTAAAAAATGGGAGATGCTTGCGTATATGATCTGCGGTATACTTGTCGGGATCGCGGCGATCTTTTTTGTGGCGGCATACACGACCGTTCAGCCCGGGTACGGCGACCAGTACAACAACGAGGCAATTGCCGGGTGTGTGATGGGCGGTACATCTATGGCGGGCGGTCTGGCGTCTATCGGCGGTACGGTGATCGGCGTATTTATCATCGCTCTTTTGCAGGAAGGCATTCTGGCGCTTCACTTTACAAAGGACTATCAGCTTATTATTACAGGTATTATTGTAATTGTGGCGGTATATGCGGACGTTGTTGCGAGACGCAGAAAGAATTAATCCGGAGGATATTAAGCAGATAGAAAGGTGAAGGTAAGAGAATGGGCGAAGTAATCTTAACGATGAATGAAATTGATAAATCTTTTCCCGGTGTGCATGCTTTGGACCATGTGAACTTTGAAGTGAGAAAAGGCGAGGTACACGCGCTGATGGGCGAGAACGGCGCGGGGAAATCCACACTAATGAAGGTGCTGACGGGTATCTATAAAAAGGATTCCGGTACGATCACTTATGAGGGCAAAGAGGTAGAGTTTCATAATACAAGAGAAGCGCAAAATGCGGGCGTTGTCATTGTGCATCAGGAATTAAACATGCTTGGACATCTGACAGTCGCACAGAATATTTTTATCGGACGGGAATTTAAAAAAGGAATTACCATTGACGATAAAAAGATGAATGAAGAGGCAAAGAAACTGTTTGACAGGCTTCATATTGATATTGACCCGACGGAAACGATGAGTGATCTTACGGTAGGTAAGCAGCAAATGTGCGAGATTGCCAAAGCGATCTCACACGATGCGAAGGTTATTATTTTTGATGAACCTTCGGCGGCGCTGACGGAAGCGGAAATCGAAGAGCTTTTTAAAATCATACGCGACCTGCGAAAACAGCAGATGGGTATTGTCTATATCTCCCATCGTATGGATGAGATCAAGGTAATTACGGACCGGGTAACGGTTATGCGGGACGGCAGCTATGTAGGCACTTTGATTACGGAAGAATGTACAAAAGACGATATTATCAACATGATGGTTGGCCGTGTTATTTATGAAGATCCGAAAGCGCAGAGTATGGTGCCCAAGGATGCGCCTGTAGTGCTGAAGGTGGAGCATTTAAATGCGGGCAAAATGGTACAGGACGTAAGCTTTGAACTTCGCAAAGGGGAAATCCTTGGTTTTTCCGGTCTGATGGGCGCGGGACGGACGGAAACGGCCAGAGCGATTTTCGGCGCTGATATGAAAGAGAGCGGAGACATCTATGTAAATGGAGAGAAGGTAACGATCAATTCGCCGGAAGACGCTGTAAAGTGTGGTATCGGATATCTGTCAGAAGACAGAAAACGTTATGGTATTGTTGTACAAAAGACAATCGCCGAAAACTCCACTATGGCCAATCTCCAAAAATATATGAAAGGACTGTTCATTGACAAAAAGGCAGAACGTGATGTGACACAGAAATATGTGGAATCACTTGCAACCAAGACACCGAGCGTAGACCAGCTGGTAGTCAATCTTTCCGGCGGTAACCAGCAGAAGGTCGTGATTGCGAAATGGCTGATCCGCGACTGCGACATTCTGATTTTTGACGAACCGACAAGGGGCATTGACGTAGGCGCCAAGAATGAAATATATAAGCTGATGAACAAACTGGCCGAGGAAGGTAAATCAATCATCATGATTTCTTCTGAAATGACTGAGATACTTCGAATGAGCGACCGTATCGTGGTTATGTGTGAAGGTAAGAAAACCGGAGAGATAGGCATTGAGGAGGCATCACAGGAAGCAATTATGAATATGGCAACGCGAGAGATAGGTTAGGAGGAAGAGGACATGAGTAATAGTAGTATACCGGGTAAAAACAAATCGGTAATTTCAAAGCTGGGCGGCCAGAAATTCATAGTACTCTTGGTCGTGGTCGGATTGATTATATTTTTCAGCGCCATAAGTCCTGACTTCAGAAAATATACAACAGTCATGAGTATCCTGGATTATTCTTATTATATTGCATTGATGGCAATTGGCGTTACCTTTCCGCTGATTACAGGCGGGGTTGATCTTTCCATTGGTACAGGCCTAATCTGCTATTCCCTGACGGGCGGTTATCTGATCGTCCAGAAGGGATGGCCTGTATGGGCGGGAATTTTGGTAACCCTTGCCCTGAGTATTGTGATTGGCCTGCTGAATGGAACGCTTGTTTCCGTAATGAATCTGCCACCGTTTCTGGCAACGTTGTGTACCTGCATGGTTACGCGCGGACTGGGCTCTATTTTTTCGAAAGGGTTTGGCATTTCCTGGCCGACAACAGGAGCGCCGGGAAGCTGGTTTCGAAATATTTTTAAAATTACGGTAAATGGAACGAAAATTCCGCTTGGTTTTCTATGGGTAGTGCTTTTGGTAGCGCTGATGGCGTTTGTGCTGAATCATACGAAAATCGGCCGTTATACCATCGCAATCGGCAGTAACAAAGAGGCAACGATTCTTTCAGGCATTAATGTAAGGTTTTACCATATAATGGCTTACGTGATCTCAGGATTTTTTGCAGGTCTGGCAGCAATCGCTTATTCCGCAGTGTTTTCTACCGTACAGCCCGGTACCGGCGCAGGCTTTGAGCTGGAAGCAATCGGCGGCGCTATCATCGGCGGCGTATCGGCAAGCGGCGGCGTAGGAAGCGTGGAAGGGTCTTTGCTGGGTGTATTTGTGATCTGTCTGCTGAAAACGGGGCTTCCTTATATCGGCCTGCAGGCAAACTGGCAGCAGATTATTACCGGCCTCGTGTTAATTGGAGCGGTAATGGTTGATATTATGAAAAAGAAAAAAGAAGCCGTTTAATATTATTGATATGGCGCCGCCAAAGCGGCTACATATAAAACTTTTAAGTAAATCTAAAGGAGGATCAAAAATGAAAAAGAAAGTATTGGCAACACTCATGAGCGTAGCTATGGTCGCTGCACTTATCGTTGGATGCGGCAGCCAGGAAGCATCAGCTCCGGCAGCAGAGGAAGCTCCGGCGGCAGCTGAGGAAGCAGCTCCGGCAGCAGACGAGGAAGCTCCGGCAGCAGAGGAAGCAGCTGCGACAACAGGCGGGGATTACAGCTTTGAAATTATCGTAAAGAGCTATCAGTCTTCTTATTGGCAGGCAGCCGTAACAGGTGTAAATCAGAAAGCGGAAGAATTGGGTGTGACGGTAAACTGTACCGGACCTAATGCAGAAAGCGACATTGCTGATCAGGTTAACATGTTGAATAACGCCATCAATGCAGCTCCGAACGGTATCGGACTTGCAGCCTGCGATCAGGATGCATGCCTTGATGCACTGCAGACAGCTCTGGACAAAGGTATTCCGGTTGTATGTTTTGACTCCGGTATTCCCAGCGCTCCGGAAGGTTCCGTATATGCAACAATTGCAACGGATAACTATGCAGCAGGCGCAACGGCTGCAGAAAATCTGTATCCGGCATTAAAGGATAAGATTGCAAATGCTACCGCTCCTGTACGAGTTGGTGAAGTAAACCAGGAAGCAACATCCGAATCGATTACGAGCCGTGGACTTGGCTTTATTGACAAATTCGCAGAGCTTGCAGCAGCAGACGGCAAAACAGTGGCAGTTGTAGGAAATGAATATTATGTTAACAATTGCAAGGATGCCGGCGACGAAGCAAGCGCAGACGTTATCATTGAAGTGGCAGTACCTGCACAGACAACTGTTGAGCTGTGTGCGACAGAAGCATCCGTTATTCTGAACAAAGCCGATACAATCGGTATGTTCGGTTCCAATCAGGTTGCAGCAGAAGGTATCCTGACAGCAAATGAGAACCTGGATGTATTGGGAACAGATCCGGAATCTTCTATTTTGGCAGCAGGATTTGACGCTGGTTCCGTTATCAAGGGCGCTATCACAGGCGGCAAGATGTTCGGCGCCGTGACACAGTCTCCTCTGGCAATGGGTCAGACTACGGTAGAAGTACTTACAAAGATCGCTAACGGAGAATCCGTAACAGACGTTCCTACACAGGGATACTGGTATGATTCTACAAATATGGACGATGAATCTATCGCTCCGAACCTTTATGACTAATCATAGTTGCAGATGAAACACTGAAACGGAAGGGACAGGGATATTCACCCTGTCCTTTTTTAAAAAGAAACAGGAGGACAAGAATATGTTAAAGGGAATTCCGAAAATCCTTTCGCCGGAGCTGTTAAAGGTACTGGCTGAAATGGGGCACAGTGACAGACTGGTGATTTGTGACGGCAACTTTCCGTCAGAGTCTATGGGGAAAAACGCAATTGTGATCCGCTGCGACGGACATGGCGTATCCGAAATTCTGGAAGCGATTCTGAAAGTATTTCCGCTGGATACGTATGTGGAACATCCGGTGAATCTGATGGAAGTTATGCCGGGGGATAACGTGGAGACACCGATCTGGGACACGTACAAAGAGATTGTCAGAAAAAACGATGACAGAGGAGATGCCGTCGTAGGATACATTGAGCGATTTGCATTTTATGAGGAAGCAAAAACAGCTTACGCGCTTATTGCCACAGGCGAGTCCGCACTTTATGCCAATGTTATGCTGCAAAAGGGTGTTGTCGTAGATTAATAGTAATGGAGTGCAGAAAAATATGGCTGATACACCGGCTGCGGGCCGGTGTATCAGCCATATAAAAAACCCGGAGGAAAGATATGTTAGATCAAGTAGAAACTATGTTTGACGGTATGCTGGATATGATGAAAAAACTGAAAAAGGCGTCTTATAAAAAAAATATGGAAGGATTTCGCAGTAGAAATGGACATTTCTTTCAGGAAATGAGACAATATACAGAAGGAAAGGACCAAAAGGAGGACGCGGCAAAAGAAATTGCAGTTATTTTTACGGAAGCGGTGAAAAACAGATTTTCTGTTAAGGGGAAAATCAAGTCCCGGATGCAGGCCGATTTAAACTTTTTTATGATCTATTATGTGTTTCCTGCTATTTTGCTGGAAGGCGGAGAAAATGCGGAGTTGATTGCCAAAAGCATACGGGACAGATGGGCGGCGCAGTTTAAGGACAGCGAGATTCAATATGCGGATTATGACAGACTATATGGAGCGTTTCGTGAAAAAATATTCGGTATTTTCTAGGGAGGGCAGAGGCAATGGAAAAATATTTTCTTGCAATTGATATTGGCGCATCAAGCGGCAGACATATATTGGGCAGTTTAAAAGATGGAAAAGTCGTATTGGAAGAAGTGTACCGTTTTTGGAATGGTATGGATAATGTGGACGGTACGCTTTGCTGGGATGTGGAAAGACTGTTTGGGGAAATCATTGAAGGCATGAAAAAATGTGCGGAAATCGGTAAGGCCCCGGTAAGCGTGGGCATTGATACCTGGGGTGTAGATTTTATACTGTTAGACAAAAACGACAAAATAATTGGCAGCACGGTGGGCTACCGGGATCACAGGACTGATGGAATGGATGAGGAAGTGTACCGACTGATCAATGAAAAAGATCTGTACGCACGCACAGGAATTCAGAAAGCTATTTATAATACAATATATCAACTGATGGCAGTGAAGAGAAAACATCCGGAGCATTTGGAACAGGCGGCTGCGATGCTGATGATTCCGGATTATTTTCATTACAGACTTTGTGGTAACAAAGTACAGGAATATTCCGAGGCAACGACAAGCCAGCTTGTTAACCCTGTTTCCAGAAATTGGGATACTGAACTGATTGAGAAACTTGGGTATCCGAAAGAAATGTTCCAGAAAATAGATATGCCAGGTACGGCGATTGGCTCGCTGACAGAGGAAATAAAAAAGATGGTGGGGTTTGACTGCCAGGTAGTGCTGCCACCTACACATGATACGGCCTCTGCGGTGATGGCGATTCCGACGAATGATGAAAATACATGTTATATCAGTTCAGGCACATGGTCGCTGATGGGAGTGGAGAGAGCGGATGCAGACTGTTCACAGCGCAGTATGGAGGCGAACTTCACAAATGAAGGCGGATACAACGGACGAATTACGTATCTGACGAATATTATGGGGCTTTGGATGATCCAGTCAGTGCGCGGGCAGCTGGCGCCGGATATGTCATACGGGGAATTATGCGAGCTGGCATCGAGGGAAACGATCGAGACAATTGTCGACTGCCAGGATGAGAGCTTCCTTTCACCGGACGATATGGTGGAGGCGATCAAAGTGTATTGCCGCAAGACATCCCAGCAGGTACCGGAAACATTGGCGCAGCTGGCATGCGTAGTATATAACAGTCTTGCGAAATGCTATGCGGAAAAGCTGCACGAAATTGAAAAGCTGGTAGGAATAAAATATGACAAAATCCATATTATCGGCGGCGGTTCCAATGCAGTTTATTTAAATGAACTGACGGCAAAATATACGGGAGTTCCGGTTTATGCAGGACCTGGTGAGGCAACGGCGATTGGCAATATTCTTGCGCAGATGATTCAGAACGGAACATTTGCCAATCTGGCGCAGGCAAGAGAGTGTGTGGCAAAATCATTTGATATCCGTGTATACAAATAGACTTGGAGAGAAAAGCTATGGCAGATAACCAGGGGACAATAACCATCTGTTTTACCAACAATAAAGGGGGAAGCGGAAAATCGACCTCCTGCGCAAACCTGGGCTATGAACTGTCCGCAATCGGGAAAAAGGTGCTTCTTGTGGATGGGGATATGCAGTTGAACCTTTCGCTTTCTTTCTTTGATGAGGAAAAAGCGCTTGCGATGGCGGAAAGCGGCAGGACACTGTATGATGCCATACGGAGTAAAGAAGACCTGGCGGGATACATTGTTTCCAGTCCTTTTGAAAATATAGATTTGATTCCCTCTTCCATTCTGATGAGCCAGGTGGAATATGATCTGTTTACTATGATGCAGAGGGAGCTTGTCCTGAAAAAATGTCTGCAGCATATCAGAGAAAAAGGAAACTATGACTATATCCTGATTGATGCGCCGCCTACTCTGGGTACCTGGGTGATCAATATCCTGTGTGCATCAGATTATGTTATCGTGCCGGTCGAGGCATCTCCCTGGGGATTTTTCGGGCTCGCCAATATGTTTGATTTTCTCAATCGTATCCAGGATATGACAGACGCTGTGATAATGGGCGTACTGATCACAAAGGTAGATGAACGGAAAAATTACTACAGGCAGGCAAGAGAGCTTTTGAAAAGTTATGAAGAAATTCATGTGTTTGATTCTTTTATTCATGTGGATTCTGCAATAGAATGGGCCCAGGATGCATCGAAACCTGTGGCGGTCTATAAAAAAACAACAAGAAGTGCAGTGGAGTTTAAGGCACTGGCAGAGGAGGTAACACGATATGGCAGTAGGTAAAGGAAGCATGGAAAGAGCAGCGAAGGCTGCGGAACAAAAGGCAGAGGCCGGAGAGAAAGAGACAGTAAAGGCAAATTCGACAAAGGCATCGTCTGCAAAAAAGGCTTCATCTGTGAAAAAAGCAACGGCCAGTACAATTGCGGCGCCAAAGAAGGAAGTGCTGGAGCGGATTGTATATCAGAAAAGCAACGGTGTGCTTGCACGTGATGCGCAGCCCAATGAAATTTTTGGTCTAGGAGATGAGATGCCGGTATATTTTCTTTGAACCGGAGCATGCAGACGCCGCCGTCATACGACAGAATGCGGTGCGCGCCGGGCAGCTGCAGGAACCCCTGCCTGCCGCGGGGGCTTTGCTTTTTGGATGATGCGGCGGAACAAGCCGACGTTGCTGTTAATAATGAGCTGTGGAGGAAACTGGCAGCTTTCCAGAAGTGGGAAAAGATACTGCATGTCTCCTACGTGATCTTTTCCGTGGCTGTCGCTGGAAAGCAGAACGGGAAGCTGCAATTTTCTGCACAGTTCCAATATTTCCATGGAATTACGGTACCCGTCGGTTCTGTAAGCGCCGGGCATTAAAGAAGCATTGTTGATTTCCGGATAAACATGATATTGTTTTGCCATACGGAGCAGACGTTCGTAATCAACCGGGAATCGCCCGTCATCGGGATGGCCAAGAAACCGGACACCGGGATGCTTCATGGCATTGATGTAGGCAGACGTGTTGGAAGCGGCAGTCCCGCTGCTAAAAACGGGGTGATGCATGCTGATCAGCGCATAGTCAAGAGAGTGGAGCAGACTGTCTTCGAGATCAATATCGCCCTCGTCGTTCAGAATGTTCAGTTCAACGCCATAGAGAAGGGAAACGCCAAAACGTTTCCTGTCCGCAAGCAATAGGTTTCTAAAATAGGAACTGCAGCATGAGCCTGAAGTGCGGGGACCGTGGTCGGAAATTCCCAAAATCTGCAATGATGCCTGCGCCGCGGCGCGGGCCATATCCGTGATGGTGTCATGCGTACCATGTCCGCTTGAGACAGAATGGGTATGAATATCAAGAAAAATAGGAAGATGCTGCATATGTCTGTCTCCTTTCAGGGGTCAGTAAATAACGGATATCTTAATTATGACACAAATTGAATGTAAAAACAACATGAAACAAAAGAAAAACAGAAATATAAGCGAAAATAATTGCGAAAACAATCAAAAAACAAAATAGAAAAATGTTGTTTTGTGTTGACTTTGGAGAGACAGTATTTTATAATGAACATATAGCAGAAAAGTCTGTTGTGTCGGGAGGGAATGATGGAAGAAAAACAGAGAATTATACAGGAACTGGTTCCGGGCAGACAGATTACATTGGCGCATATCATTGCCAACCCGGACAATATATTATATGAAAAGCTTGGTTTGAACCCGGCGATAGAATATTCCAAATCTGCCATTGGCGTATTGACAGTCAGTCCTGCAGAGACAGCCATTATTATTGCAGATATTGCCATCAAATCATCGGGCGTAGACCTTGGATTTGTGGACAGGTTTTCCGGTTCGGTTATTATTACGGGAACCGTATCAGAGGTGGAGGCGGCGATCCAGGCAATTCTTTCCTATACGGAAGGGACGCTGGGGTATACAGTCTGTCCAATTACAAGAACATGAAAAAGCTGATTTTAATGGGGCGCAGTGAAGCGGGGAAGACGACACTGACGCAGGCGCTGAAGGGTGAGTCAGTCACATATAAAAAAACACAGTACATAAATTATTTTGACGTGATTATTGATACGCCGGGCGAATATATACAGACGGCAAAACTGGGACGGGCATTGGCGTTATATTCGTATGAAGCGGATGTAGTGGGGCTTCTTTTGGCTGCGAACGAGCCATACTCCCTCTTTCCGCCTAACATTACCTGTATGGTTAACCGCGACGTAGTCGGTATTGTGACAAAAATAGACAGAGACGACGCCAACCCGCAGCAGGCGGCCAGGTGGCTGAAGCTGGCAGGCTGTGAGACAATATTTTTTGTAGACTCGAAAGCAGGTGAAGGGGTTTCGGATATTTTGGAATATTTACGCGAACCGGGGGATGTGATGCCCTGGGAAAGGCAACTGAAACATTGACCATTATTTTGCATTTTAAAATAAAATAAAACAAGAAAAGGAGAAAAAAATGGTACAGAACGAATATGAAATTAAAAAACAAATCTGCGACATCGGTAAAAGAATTTATGACCGCAACATGGTAGCGGCAAATGACGGAAATATTTCCGTAAAACTCAATGACAACGAATTTTTATGTACGCCTACGGGGGTGTCGAAAGGTTTCATGACACCGGAGTATATCTGCAAAGTTGACGCGCAGGGCAATGTAATTCAGGCAAATAAAGGATTCAGGCCCTCTTCCGAGATTAAAATGCATATGCGTGTATATCAGAAGAGACCGGATGTAGGTTCCGTTGTTCATGCACATCCGACATTTGCAACGAGCTTTGCGATTGCAGGCATTCCGCTGACACAGCCGATTATGCCGGAAGCGGTAATTGCACTTGGCTGCGTGCCGATCGCACCTTACGGGACACCTTCCACAATGGAGATTCCGGATGCAGTGGAACCGTATTTGGAGCATTTTGATGCGGTATTGCTGGAAAGCCATGGCGCACTGACCTGGTCTACCGATCTTTTGGCGGCATACATGAAGATGGAGTCCGTAGAGTTTTATGCAGAACTGTTATACAAGGCAAGACAGCTTGGCGGGCCGAAGGAGTTCAGTCCTGCAAATGTAGAAAAGTTGTATGAAATCAGAAGGAAAATGGGGCTGCCCGGACGGCATCCGGCAGATCTGTGCCAGAACAAAGGAAAGGCTAACTGCCACAACTGCGGTTCCTGCTCTTCTTCCGCAAGCACACAGGACAGTCAGGAACTGGTAGCTGCAATCACAAAGAAGGTATTGGAACAGCTTGGCAAATAATGTATGGATAAGTATAATCTTGAAAAAATAGTCAGGAATCTTGTCGGCGACGCAATCGTAAAACAGGTGATGTCGCTGGAGCTGGCGGTAAAGCTGATCGAAGCGGTGGAAAAAAAGGCGGAGGAAATGGGGATGCAGGTTGTCATTGCCGTATCAGACGCCTCCGGCAGGCCGGTTGCCGTGCACTGTATGGACGGCGCCTACCATGGCAGTTTTGATGTTGCACTTAATAAAACGTATACTTCGACAGCATTTCAAATGTCAACGAAGGAATTGTCACGTTTGTGTCAGCCGGGACAGGATTTATACGGTCTTCAGTTTTCAAATGAAGGCAGGGTAATGATATTAGGCGGCGGTGAACCGCTTATGGTTGGAGATACCATGATAGGAGCTCTGGGCGTGTCGGGCGGTACGGCAGTACAGGACACGGAGCTGGCTGCTTATGGAAGATCCATATTAAAGGAGGTAATTACGTGTCTGTAGATGAGAGCATGGTTCATGATATTGTACAGAAAGTCATGGCGAATATGCAGATAACAGGCTCGGTAGAGGGGATGCATGGCGTGTTCCGTGATATGAACGATGCCATAAAGGCGGCTATCGAGGCACAAAAAGTTGTCCGCGGTCTGACACTTGACCAGAGAGAAAAAATTATCTCTGCGATCAGAAGAAAAACCCATGAAAATGCGGAAATGCTTGCGAACATGGGAGTGAATGAAACCGGTATGGGCAATGTAGGGGATAAGATCCTCAAACATAAACTGACAGCGGATAAAACACCCGGGACGGAGGACCTCAAGACGATCGCCTGGTCCGGGGACAGGGGTCTGACGCTGGTAGAGATGGGTCCTTTTGGGGTGATCGGTGCGATTACACCGGCGACCAATCCGTCGGAAACCGTGATCTGTAATTCTATCGGTATGATTGCGGGGGGAAACACGGTTGTATTCAATCCCCATCCGAATGCAAAAAAAACAACGATATTTACGATAAACATGATCAACGAGGCTTCTTTGGAAGCAGGCGGCCCGGACAATGTGGCGGTAACCGTAGAGCTGCCGACAATGGAAACGAGCGCAATTATGATGAAGCATCCGTCCATCCCGCTTCTGGTAGCGACAGGCGGCCCGGGCGTGGTAACAGCAGTGCTTTCCTCCGGGAAAAGGGCGATCGGCGCCGGCGCCGGCAATCCTCCTGCATTTGTGGACGATACGGCAGACGTGCGGAAGGCGGCAAAGGATATTGTCAACGGTTGTACATTTGACAATAATCTTCCCTGCATTGCAGAGAAAGAGATTGTTGCAATGGACGGCATTGCAGATGAGCTGATGCATTATATGATACAGGAGAACGGCTGTTATCTGGCAAGCAAAGAAGTGCAGGATAAGCTGATTCAGACTGTAATTACACCCAAGGGCGCTTTGAACAGAAAGTGCGTGGGCAGAGACGCAAGAACGCTGCTGTCGATGGTGGGCGTGGAGGCAGGACCGGAAATCAGATGCATCGTATTTGAAGGACCGAAGGAGCATCCGCTGATTGCCACGGAGCTGATGATGCCGATTCTGGGCATGGTCAGGGTAAAGACTTTTGAAGAAGGTGTGGAAACGGCCGTATGGCTGGAGCATGGCAATCGTCATTCCGCACATATCCATTCAAAGAATGTAGACAATATCACTACATATGCGAAGGCAATTGATACGGCAATTCTCGTAAAGAACGGCCCAAGCTATGCGGCACTTGGATTTGGCGGCGAAGGGTACTGCACCTTTACAATCGCGTCCAGGACAGGCGAAGGACTGACAAGCGCCCAGGCGTTTACAAAGAGAAGACGTTGTACGATGTCCGACAGCTTATGTATCCGGTAAAGATAAAGGAGGAGAGAAAATGGCAGTAAATGAGCAGGATGTGGAACAAATTGTAAAACAGATCCTGAATCAGATATCGGGGAGCGCGGCCGGTGCGTCCGCGGGCGTGCATGCCGGAAATCCCGGGGCAGGTCAGGGGATTCCGTCCACTGCGCATGTGGCAATGCTTACTTCGCTGGAGAACTTTGAGATCAAAGAGTTCCCGATGCCGCAGGTAGGCGACGATGATATTCTGGTAAAAGTAGAGGGCTGCGGTGTCTGCGGTACCGACGCACATGAGTTTAAGCGTGACCCATTCAGCCTGATACCGGTTGCTTTGGGACATGAGGGAACCGGCGAGATCGTAAAGATGGGCAGGAATGTAAAGAAAGACAGTGCGGGCAAGGATCTCCATATCGGGGACAAGGTCGTAACCTGTATGATTTTTAAAGATAATCCGGATATTACGATGTATGACCTGAATAAACAGAATGTGGGGGATGCCGATGTATACGGGCTTCTTCCGGACGATGAAGTTCATCTGAACGGCTGGTTTTCGGATTACATACTGATCAGGGGCGGCTCTACGGTATTTAATGTGAGCGATCTTGATCTGGATTCGAGAATTCTGATTGAGCCCTGCGCTGTGCTGGTACATGCGGTAGAACGGGCCAAGACGACGGGAATCCTGCGCTTTAACAGCCGTGTAGTCGTACAAGGGTGCGGGCCGATCGGTCTGATCTGTATCGCTGTGCTTCGTACGCTTGGCATAGAGAATATAACGGCGGTTGACGGGAATGAGATGCGTCTTGGTTTTGCGAAGAGGCTTGGAGCTTCCCATACGGTAAGTTTTAAAGATTTCCAGGGAATCGAAGCGCTGGCAGGCGCGGTAGAGGCTTCTTTTGACGGCCATCTGGCTGATTTCGCATTCCAGTGCACGGGAAATCCGGCGGCACACGCTAATATTTATAAGTTTATCCGCAATGGCGGCGGTCTCTGTGAGCTGGGCTTCTTTGTCAATGGCGGAGATGCAACGATCAATCCGCACTTTGATATGTGTGCAAAGGAAATTACACTTGTAGGATCTTGGGTATATACGCTGCGGGATTATGCAACAACATTTGATTTCCTGAAGAGAGCAAAGGGGATCGGCCTTCCGCTTTCCGAGCTGATTACACACAAGTATCCGTTGGAACAGATCAATGAAGCGCTGAAGACGAATCTGGCTATGAGCGGAATGAAGATCGCAATCGTCAATCAATAAGTAATCCAGAAAGGAATATGACATGGAAGGACAGACATCACGTGATAATCCGGAAGCGGTAGGGTTGCTGGAAGTTTTTGGGCTTGTATGCGCTTTTCTGGCGGCAGATGCGGGATGCAAGGCGGCGAATGTCCGCCTGGAGGTATTCGATAAGAATAAACCGGCCAATGCGGACTCTCTGCCGGTACCACTTCTGGTTACCGTTAAATTCAGAGGCGGTATCGCAGATGTGGAAGAGGCTATGAGAGCTGCGGAAGCAGTGGCATTGGCAAATACCGGAATTGTATCCAAGTACATTATTCCAAGACCTACGGAAGATACGGAAAAGATGCTGAAGATCAGCGCACTTGATAAAAATTAATGTGGAAAAAAAGCAGTGATATGACAAGGAGGATATAAAATGGCACAGGAAGCATTGGGAATGGTAGAAACTAGAGGACTTACCGCGGCAATCGAGGCGGCAGATGCGATGACAAAGGCTGCGGAAGTAGTACTGATCGGCACAGAAAAGATCGGATCCGGTCTGGTAACAGTTATGGTACGTGGAGACGTAGGAGCAGTAAAGGCAGCGGTCGAGGCAGGTACAAGCGCAGCAAGCAAACTGGGAGAACTGGTAGCGACGCATGTAATTCCGAGACCTCACAGCGATGTGGAGAAGATTCTTCCCAAATTCAAAGCCTGAAGATATCAAAATATAAAATAGGATTTTGCAGGTAGCAGTTCCGTTTGAAGGAGCCGTTACATAAAGGGAGAAGCGGCATGGGTAATGCATATGGGTTCATAGAGATTACCGGAGTCGTGGCAGCGATGGATGCGCTTGATATCATGTGTAAAGCAGCAGATGTGTCGCTGGCCACCTGGGAACGCAAACTTGGCGGCAGGCTGGTTACCCTGGTGGTGGAGGGAGATGTGGCAGCGGTGAAGCAGGCAATTGAGGCCGGCAGTACGCAGGCGATTAAAAAGCCTGCAGCCACCGGGGTCATTCCCAATCCCCATCCGGAAATCGTGCGAATGGTAGAATTGTCAGCGAGCCGTTTTAGAGGAAAGACAGAACCCTCTTCGGGGTCAAAGATGTTGGGCGAAGATCCGCCTGATTTTGTGCCTAAAGAAAAGGACGACACAGAGACAGAACAGATTCAACAAAAAGAATAGGAGGATATGAGTATGGCAGCGCTTGAAGCATTAGGAATGGTGGAAACCAGAGGTTTGGTGGCAGCAATTGAGGCAGCGGATGCAATGTGTAAAGCAGCGAATGTAACGCTGATCGGTACGGAAAAGATCGGATCCGGTCTGGTAACGGTTATGGTGCGCGGTGATGTGGGAGCAGTAAAGTCCGCTGTAGAGGCCGGCGCTAACAGTGCAGGAAGCTTGGGTGAACTGGTAGCGACACACGTAATTCCAAGACCGCATAATGATGTAGAGATGATTTTACCAAAGGTACAGTAATATGGAAGATTACAACGACGTAGAACAAATCACAAGAATGATTCTTCAGACAATTGAAAATACGAAGAGCAGTGAGAACCGTATGACAGTTCCTGTCGGTGTTTCGGCAAGACATATTCATTTGACACAGGAAGATGTGGAAAAATTGTTTGGAGCAGGTTATCAGCTTACAAAAAAGAAGGAGTTAATGGGCGGGCAGTTTGCAGCCAATGAGCAGTGCACACTGGTAGGACTGAAACTCCGTGCGATTGAAAACGTTCGGATTCTGGGTCCTGTGAGAAAGAAATCACAGGTAGAGATTTCCGCTACGGATGCGCGTACACTGGGGGTCAGCGCACCTCTCCGGCAGTCGGGGGATACGGCAGGCTCCGCGCCGATCGCGCTGGCAGGACCGAAAGGCGTGGTTTATCTGGATGAAGGCTGCATTGTCGCAGCAAGGCATATCCATATGACCCCGGCAGAGGCGGCGTCCGTTTCTCTTCACGATGGAGACTATGTTTCCGTAAGGATGGGAAATGAAAGAGGCGCGGTGCTGGATAAGGTAAAGATCCGGGTAGACGAATCTTTTTCACTGGAGATGCATATTGATACGGACGAGGCCAATGCCTGTCAGGTAAAACAGGGAGACCTTGCGACAATTATCCGCGCGGTATAATGATAAGAGGCTGATTATGATAATTGGAAAAGTCGTGGGAAGTTTATTTTCTACCCGGAAAAGCGAAAAATTAGTTGGCAATAAGTTCATGATCGTGGAAACAACAGAAGGTATGCGTCAGGCAGGCGGACGTCTGGTGGCAATTGATATTATCGGCGCGGGGATTGGGGAGTATGTTTTGGTAGCCCAAGGTTCCGCGGCCAGAATCGGCTGTGATATGCCGCAGGCGCCTGTAGATGCAGCGATTGTCGGTATCATTGATGAAGGACAGGATTGGAGTAAGTAGTCATGCTGATTGACGAGCTGAAAGAAATTGCAAGAGAACATGGCATAGTGGGAGCCGGCGGCGCCGGCTTTCCCTCCTATGCAAAGATGACAGAGAAAGCAGATACGGTCATATTGAACTGTGTGGAGTGCGAGCCTCTATTGAAACTGCATAAGCAGCTTCTTGCGGCACATGCGGAAGAGATCGTGCAGATGCTGGATGAAGTAAGGGAAACGCTGGGTGCGAAAGAAGCCGTTGTAGGGATCAAAAGCGAACATGTCAACACGATCCGGGTTTTGAACGAAGTGATTCGGGACTATCCCGGGGTAAGACTCTGCACGGTGCGGCCCACTTATCCGATGGGAGACGAAGTGATTCTCATTTATGAAGCCACGGGCCGGGTAATTAAACCAGGCGGGCTTCCTATTGATGAAAATGTAGTAGTATATAATACGGAAACCATGTATAATTTATACAGGGCAGTCCATCTGCAGGTGCCGGTTACCAACAAACTGGTGTCAATTGTAGGTGAGATTGATCATCCTCTTACGGTGCGCGTCCCTCTCGGGACTACCGTCAAAGAAGCAATTTCTCTTGCCGGAAAAATCACCGTGAAAAACCCGGCATACATAATGGGCGGTCCGATGATGGGACATCTGGGAACAGAGAGCACGGTAATTACGAAGACAACAAACGCGATTATCATTTTACCGGACGATCATAAAGTGGTAATGCGTATCAATAAAAATCTGGATATAGAGCGCAGAAGGGCGGCGTCTTCCTGCTGCCAGTGCAGGACCTGTACAGAAATGTGTCCAAGACATGCGCTGGGGCATCCGATTGAGCCCCATCGCATTATGCGTGCGGTGGCAAATCATGACACGAGTGATCTGTCCGTATACGTGAATGCCGCATACTGCAGCAGCTGTGGCTTGTGTGAAAATTATGCCTGTCCGCAGAGCCTTTCGCCAAGAAGTGTGATTGCAGAGTTTAAAAACGGGCTGCGGGCTGCGGGAGTGCGTCCGGAAAAGTTGGAGCCTGCAGAGGTGATTGCAGACAGAGAGCTGAAAAAAGTTCCGGTGCAAAGGTTGAAGGCGAAGCTGGGGTTATCGGAATACGATGTGCCAGCGCCATTTGTGGATACTACGCCTACAACAAAATTTGTAAAAATATTGATGAGTCAGCATATCGGTGCACCGGCAAAGCCTGTCGTGAAGGCGGGAGACCATGTGAAAAAAGGACAGAAGATTGCGGATGCCGCGGAGGGGTTAAGCGTGGCAATTCATTGTTCTATTGACGGTGTAGTAGAGAAGGTAAGCGAAAAAGAGATTACGGTACGGGAGAGTTGAAAAACCGCAGTATGAAAGGATAAGAATATGGCCAAAGCAATTGGTATGGTAGAGGTTACAACGGTATCGGCAGGTTTTACTGCAGCCGATGAAATGGCAAAGGCAGCGGATGTGGAGATTTTGCAGGCGGAGGTAACTTGTCCGGGCAAATTTGTCATCCTGGTTACCGGGGAATTGAGTGCGGTACGGGCCTCCGTGGACAGGGCGGACAGCCGGTTTGGAGATAAGGTCATTGATACATTTGTTCTGGGGAATCCACATGAATCTATTTTTCCTGCAATTTATGGAACGGCGCAGCCGGAAACAATCGATGCCCTTGGTATTTTGGAAACATATGATGTAGCAGCGCTGATCGTGGCGGCAGATCTGGCAGCCAAAACAGCGATTGTGGATCTGATCGAGCTGCGTCTGGCAAAGGGGATGTGCGGCAAGAGCTATATGACGCTGACAGGAAGTGTTTCGGCAGTACAGGCGGCCATCGACCGGGCGAAGAATGAAGCGGGCGACAAAGGAATGTTCCTTGACAGTTCTGTTATTGCAAGGCCTTCGGATAAGCTGATGAAATACATATTCTGATAATCGCCCAAAATGACGGCAGGAAAGATGGAGGCAGAATATGCTGGCGGCTGAGAGAAGAAGTCTGATTTTGGAAAAAGTCCATGAAAATAAAAAGGTAATTGTCAATGAATTGAGCCGGGAGTTTAAAGTTTCGGAAGAAACGATTAGAAGAGATCTGGAGAAGCTGGCTGATGACGGTCACGTGATTAAAAGTTATGGCGGAGCGGTTATTAACGAGAAAAGCAGTATCGAAATCCCGTTTAATATCAGATGGAAAGCAAATCCGCGGGGGAAGCAGAAGATAGCGGAATTGATCTGCCGGGAAATAGAGGACGGAGACCATATTTTTCTGGATGCATCCACAACAGCGGTTTTTATCGCCAAAAATATCAAACAAAAAAAACATTTGACGATTATTACAAATTCTATAGAAAATCTATTAGAATTATCTGACGTATCGGGGTGGGACATTATCTCCACAGGTGGTTTTTTGAAGGCAGGTTCTATGTCTCTGCTGGGCAAAAAAGCGATGGATGGCATTCGCTCCTATAATGCCGACAAAGTATTTCTGTCCTGCAAAGGACTGGATTTGGAAAAAGGCGTGACAGACGGAAATGATGAAACCGGAAGCATTAAACAGGACATGATTGCATCTGCGGCAAAGGTATATTTGGCAGTGGATTCCACGAAATTTAATAAAGTGGCGTTTTCCAGAATATGCGGTTTGGCGGATGTGGATGTAGTTATAACAGACCGGAAACCGGACAAAGAGTGGATGAATGCATTTGCAAAATTAGGGATTGCATGTATCTATGAGGAGTGAAAAGGAGGAATGGGAAGCTTATGAATCGATATGACGTCAGGTCAATTGGAAAAACAGAACGCATTACCAGGCTGGTGAGCCATCTTTTTGCGAAGATGCCTGAAATTGAGGCGGCAAGGGCGGAACTGATCACAGAGTCATATAAGGAAACGGAAGGGCAGTGCATGATGATGCGCCGGGCCCTTGCTTTTGCGCATATACTGGAAAATATTCCCATTATAATCAGACCGGACGAGCTGGTTGTGGGCAGTTCCACCATTGCGCCGAGAGGCTGCCAGACATATCCGGAATTTTCTTACGAGTGGCTTGAGGCAGAATTTGATACGGTAGAGCACAGAGCGGCAGACCCGTTTTATATATCAGAGGAGACAAAGAAACGGCTGAAAGCGGCAGACCGTTACTGGAAAGGAAAAACGACGAGCGAACTGGCTACCAGCTATATGGCGCCTGAAACACTCCGTGCTATGGAACATAATTTCTTCACACCGGGCAATTACTTTTATAACGGGGTTGGACATATTACGGTTCAGTATGATAAAGTGCTGCGAATTGGCTTTTCGGGAATTATAAAAGAGGCGCAGGAAGAACTGGCACGTTGTAATTTCGGTGATGAGGATTACGGAACGAAAAGTATTTTTCTGCAGGCAGTCATTATTTCCTGTCAGGCAGTGATCGGATATGCACGCAGATATGCGTCTCTTGCGGAGCAAATGTCTGCGAAGGAAACGGACGGCAGGAGGAAGCAGGAACTTGCTGTGATTGCAGAGATTTGCAGCCGGGTACCGGAAAATGGTGCGGAAGGTTTCCAAGAAGCATGCCAGGCATTTTGGTTCGTGCAGCAGCTTCTGCAGTTGGAGTCAAGCGGGCACTCTATTTCACCGGGCAGATTTGATCAGTATATGTATCCGTATTATGAAAAGGATATAAACAGTGGTAAGCTCACAAAGGAATATGCGCAGGAATTGCTGGACTGCATTTGGGTAAAATTAAATGATCTGAATAAGTGCCGCGACGCAGTCAGTGCGGAGGGGTTTGCCGGTTATTCCCTATTTCAGAACCTGATTGTGGGAGGACAGACAATTGACGGCAGAGATGCGACCAATGATCTGTCTTTTATGTGCATTAATGCTTCCAAGCATGTATTTCTTCCCCAACCGTCGCTTTCCATCCGTGTATGGAACGGTTCGTCACAGGAACTTTTGCTGCATGCGGCGGATCTGACGAGGACGGGAATCGGCCTTCCGGCGTATTATAATGATGAGATTATTATTCCGGCATTGATTAACAGGGGGCTTTCCCTGGACGATGCAAGGGATTATAATATTATTGGATGTGTGGAACCGCAGAAAGCGGGTAAGACGGAAGGATGGCATGACGCGGCATTTTTTAATATGTGCCGGCCGCTGGAAATGGTATTTTCCAACGGATATGACCAGGGTGTGCCTGCCAGCATCCATACGGGGGATGTGGAGTCTTTTTGCACCTTCGATGAATTTTATAACGCATATAAGAAGCAGATGGAATATAATATCTCATTGCTTGTCAATGCGGATAATGCCATTGATCTGGCGCACATGACGCTCTGTCCGCTGCCGTTTGAATCCTGTATGGTGGACGATTGTATCAAACGGGGCAAGAGCGTGCAGGAAGGCGGCGCCGTTTATAACTTTACGGGTCCACAGGGGTTTGGCATTGCCAATATCGCGGATTCCCTTTATGCAGTGAAAAAGCTGGTATATGAAGAAAAGAAAGTAACAGCCGGAGAACTGAAAAAGGCATTGGAGATGAATTTCGGACAGGGCTTTGATGCAGTTACAGCAAAGGAAATCGCGCTACAGGTAGGAAAGCAGCTGGAAGCAAGGGGAGAAGAGGTAACGCCGGATATTATCGCGATGACAGTTCACAGCGTGCTGACGATGAAGCTGCCGGAATCAGAAAAGGCCCGTTACGAAGAAATCAGAGATATGATCGAAGAGCTGCCGAAGTTTGGCAATGATATTGATGATGTGGACACACTGGCAAGGGACGCCGCATATACGTATACACGGCCGCTTGAGAAATACAGGAATCCCCGCGGCGGGATGTATCAGGCAGGTCTTTACCCGGTATCGGCAAATGTGCCGCTGGGCGCACAGACAGGAGCGACACCGGACGGAAGACTGGCACACACCCCGGTTGCCGACGGCGTTTCCCCATCCTCAGGCAAAGATGTCAACGGTCCGACTGCGGCCTGCAATTCCGTTGCGCGTCTTGATCATGGAATCGCAAGCAATGGCACGCTGTTCAATATGAAGATGCATCCAACAGCAATGGCGGGGCAGAAGGGACTGGAAAGCTTTGTTTCTCTGATTCGGGGTTATTTTGACCAGAAGGGTATGCACATGCAGTTCAATGTGGTGGACAAAGCAACGCTGCTGGAAGCGCAGAAGCATCCGGAGAAATATAGTGGACTGGTAGTACGGGTAGCCGGATATTCCGCACTGTTTACAACGTTGTCCAAGTCTCTGCAGGATGATATTATCCGCAGGACGGAACAGGCTGTTAACCGATAACAATCATACATAGAAAAGCGGATGAATATGAACGATTATTTGGATGTAAAGGGCAGAATTTTTGATATACAGAGATATTCTATTCATGATGGGACCGGTATCCGCACCATTGTGTTTTTAAAAGGCTGCGTACTGCGGTGCAGGTGGTGCTGCAATCCTGAGTCACAAGAGTATGCAGTGCAGACAATGATGGTGAATGGAAAACCGAAAGTCATAGGACGGGATGTGACGGTAAGGGAAGTTATGGAAACGGTGCGAAAGGATATGCCGTATTATGGGCGTTCCGGCGGGGGACTGACATTGTCGGGGGGCGAGAGTCTGCTGCAGCCGGAATTTGCATCCGCGCTGTTACGGGCCGCGAAGAGTCTGGGAATCAGCACAGCGATGGAAAGCATGGGCTGCGCTGGTTATGACGTGATAGAAAAAATCCTGCCGTATCTGGATACCTATCTGATGGATATCAAACATATGGATCCCGGAAAGCATAAAGAATTTACCGGCCGGGAAAATACACTGATGAAGGAAAACGCAAAAAGGATTGCGGATAGCCGTATGACGGAACTGATTGTCAGAGTGCCGGTAATTCCCGGATTTAATGATACGGAGAAAGAGATACTGGAAATTGCGGTTTATGCGGATTCACTGCCAGGTGTTACGCAGATCCATCTGCTGCCTTACCACAACTATGGACAGGGAAAATACGAAGGTCTGAACAGACCTTATTTGATGGGCAGCGCGGCTTCCCCGTCAGCGGAAAAGATGGAAGGATTCAGAAAGGCGGTGGAGAATCATACCGCACTGGCCTGCCAGATCGGCGGATGAGAGCAGGATAACCTGCATAGACAGGTATCATGATAAAAAGTAACCAATAAATCAAATGGAGGGTAAGACTTGATGAAAAAGTGGGTGTATTTGTTCACAGAAGGGAATGCAGATATGCGCAACCTTTTAGGAGGGAAGGGTGCAAATCTTGCAGAGATGACAAATCTGGGGCTGCCGGTACCACAGGGCTTTACGATTACAACGGAAGCCTGTACACAGTATTATGAAGATGGCAGACGGATCAATGACGAGATCATGGGTCAGATCATGGAATATATCGGAACCATGGAAAAAGTTACCGATAAAAAGTTTGGCGACAAAGAGAATCCGTTATTGGTTTCCGTGCGTTCCGGTGCGCGTGCCTCCATGCCGGGCATGATGGATACGATTCTGAATCTGGGTCTGAACGAAGAAGTGGTGGATGTTCTGGCAAAAAAATCAGGGAATCCCCGCTGGGCCTGGGACTGCTACAGAAGATTTATCCAGATGTATTCCGATGTGGTTATGGAAGTAGGCAAAAAATATTTTGAGGAACTGATCGACCGTATGAAGCTGGAAAGGGGCGTAAAGCAGGATGTGGAGCTGACGGCAGACGACCTGAAGACGCTTGCAAACCAGTTTAAGGACGAGTATAAGTCAAAGATAGGGAAAGCATTTCCAGATGATCCGAAAGAGCAGCTGATTGGTGCGATCGAAGCCGTATTCCGTTCATGGGATAATCCACGTGCAAATGTTTACCGCCGCGACAATGACATTCCGTATTCCTGGGGTACGGCAGTAAACGTACAGATGATGGCGTTTGGTAATATGGGTGAGACGTCAGGCACAGGCGTGGCATTTACCCGTAATCCGGCGACCGGAGAAAAGAAACTGATGGGCGAATTTTTGTTAAACGCTCAGGGCGAGGACGTAGTTGCCGGTGTACGTACGCCGCAGCCGATTGATCAGTTGAAGGAGATCATGCCGGAAGTATATGACCAGTTTACTAATATCTGTTCCACTTTGGAAAACCATTACAGAGATATGCAGGATATGGAGTTTACGATCGAAGATAAGCACCTGTACATGCTTCAGACCCGTAACGGAAAGAGGACTGCAAAGGCAGCTCTCAAGATTGCCTGCGATTTGGTGGATGAGGGCATGATCGACGAGAAGAAGGCGGTATCCATGATTGACCCAAGAAATCTGGATTCGCTGCTTCATCCGCAGTTTGACAGTTATGTAATCAGCAAAGCGACTCCGGTAGCAAAAGGTCTGGCAGCAGCGCCGGGTGCAGCCTGCGGTAAGATTGTGTTCACGGCAGAAGATGCAAAGAAATGGGCTGCAAAAGGAGAAAAGGTTGTATTGGTACGCCTTGAGACATCTCCGGAAGATATCGAAGGGATGAAAGCCGCACAGGGTATTTTGACTGTACGCGGTGGTATGACGAGCCATGCAGCGGTTGTGGCAAGAGGTATGGGTGCATGTTGCGTATCGGGTTGTTCAGCGATTGAGATGGACGAGGCGCATAAGGTGTTCCGTATTGGAGAACAGGAATTCCATGAAGGCGATATTATTTCTTTTGACGGAACGACAGGAAATATCTATGACAGAGCGATTCCGACAGTGGATGCTACTATCGCTGGGGAATTTGGAAGAATCATGGACTGGGCGGACAAGTACCGTACGTTAAAAGTACGTACGAATGCAGACACACCGGCGGATGCCAGAAAGGCAAGAGAACTGGGTGCAGAAGGTATTGGTTTGTGCCGGACAGAGCATATGTTCTTCGGCGGACACAGAATTGACGCTTTCCGCGAGATGATTTGTTCTGATACGCTTGAGGAAAGAGAGGAAGCTCTGGCGAAACTACTTCCGCTTCAGCAGGGTGATTTTGAAAAATTGTTTGAGGCTATGGAGGGAGATCCCGTTACGATCCGTTTCCTGGATCCGCCACTTCATGAGTTTGTTCCCAGTGATGAGGAGGATATCCGTAAACTGGCAGATGCAAAGGGTAAAACGATGGATGAGATCAGGAAATTCATCGATACGCTTCATGAAATGAATCCGATGATGGGCCATCGCGGCTGCCGTCTGACCGTTACCTTCCCTGAGATTGCCCGGATGCAGACACAGGCAGTGATCCGTGCCGCAATTAATGTAAAGAAAGCGCATCCTGACTGGAGTATTTTACCGGAGATAATGATCCCTCTGATCGGTGATGATAAGGAACTGAAATATGTAAAGAAGAGTGTTGTAGAAACGGCTGACGCGGAGATAGCAGCAGCGAATATCGATCTGAAATATGAAGTAGGAACGATGATAGAGATTCCAAGGGCTGCTCTGACTGCAGACCAGATCGCAAAAGAAGCAGAATTTTTCTGCTTTGGTACAAACGATTTGACGCAGATGACATACGGTTTCTCAAGAGATGACGCCGGGAAATTCCTGGAGGCTTATTACAAAGCTAAGATTTTTGAGAACGATCCGTTTGCAAAGCTGGACCGCAATGGTGTAGGACTGCTTATGGAGATGGCAATCAAAAAAGGCAAGGAAACCAGACCGGAGCTTCATTGCGGCATCTGCGGCGAACATGGCGGTGATCCGAGTTCCGTAGAATTCTGCCATAACATTGGATTGGACTATGTGTCCTGCTCACCGTTCCGTGTACCGATTGCAAGACTTGCGGCAGCACAGGCGGCGATAAATAATTGATGCCATAGGAATTTGGAACGATTTGGCGAAAGTATAAGAAAATGGCTTGAAATCAAGGGCTTTCAGGCTTGGAGGGGTTCACTGGAATGGCTGGTGAACCCCATTTTTTGGTGTTTTTAGATACCGCTGATAGTGGGGCGATTGATACAATTTGGCAAAACCTTATACGATTTGGCAAAAGTGATACCTTTTGGCAAAACCCCCATACAATCTGGCAAAACCTTATACAATTTGGCAAAAGTCGGTAGTTTCGCCAAATTGTATAAGGTTTTGCCAAATGGTATATGAGTAAAGCATTGAAATGATAACGGGAAAATGATAAAGCAGGAGAAAGGGGCTGTGCAGGCTCTTTTATTTTGTAAATATGTATGTTATAATATATTTTGTATGTGAAAACAAATATGAGGAGGAATCATGGAGCAGGTTTCGTTGAAGATAGGAGAGCGGCTGAAAGAAATCCGCAACACAAGGCAGCTTACGCTGGATGATGTTGCAGAACTGACAGGTGTAAGCAAGCCCATGTTAGGGCAGATCGAGCGTGGCCAGTCCTCGCCCACCATCAACATATTATGGAAAATTTCAACAGGGCTGAAAATACCGTTGTCCTTTTTCTGCAAACAGGAGGAAGCGGAATACACGATTGTTGGGCTTGGTGAAAAGGATGTGATCACGGAGGAGGACGGAGGGATGAGGGCATATCCGCTGTTTCCGTTTGACCCGGTAAGGAACGTGGAAGTGTTTTATATTGAGTTTGACGCAGGGGTGAACCATGAATCACTTCCTCATGTGACTGGCGTGGAGGAATATATATTTCTGGTGCATGGGACGCTGAAAATGGTGATAGGCGGGAAGGAAGTATTATTGCAGGAAAAGCAGTCCATACGGTTTGGTGCAGACATTTCCCACGCATACCATAATATTTCAGATAAATCCTGCGCCGCTTATAATGTGATATTTTACCCGAACAATTAAAGGAGGAAACGAAAAATGTATGAATTGGTACAAATCAGTGAGAAATGCTATTACATAAACTGCCCGGCAAAGATTGGCGTCTATGTGGCGGACAAGGATAATGTCTATCTGGTTGACAGCGGGAATGATAAGGATGCCGGGAGGAAGGTCAGGCAGATACTGGAAAAGAACGACTGGCATCTGACCGCCATACTGAATACCCATTCCAACGCAGACCATATCGGCGGGAACAAATATCTGCAAGGGCAGACAGGATGTAAGGTTTTTTCCAGCGGCATAGAGGCGGCTTTCACAAAATACCCAGTCTTGGAGCCGTCTTTTCTTTATGGCGGTTATCCCTGTAAGGACTTGCGGCATAAATTCCTGATGGCGCAGGAGAGCGATGTGACGGATTTTTCAGACGAAAGTTTTCCGAAGGAGATTGAGGTGATACCTCTGCCGGGGCATTTCTTTGACATGGTGGGATTCCGTATGACGGACGGTGTGGTATTCCTTGCGGACTGCATCAGCAGCAGGGAGACGCTGGATAAGTATGCCGTTTCGTTCATTTATGATGTGGGCGCTTATCTGGAAACATTGGATATGGTGGAGAGGATGGAAGCTGCCATGTTTGTTCCCGCCCATGCGGAAGCGTCTGCCGATATAAAGGAGCTTGTTTGTTACAATAGGGATAAGGTATATGAAGTGGCGGAGAAGATTTTATCCATCTGCAAGGAGCCGATATGCTTTGAGCGTATTTTGCAGGAATTGTTCAAAGGCTACGGGCTTGCCATGAACTTTGAGCAGTATGTGCTGGTAGGCAGCACAGTGCGCTCCTACCTTTCGTGGCTGAAAGATAACGGGAAATTGTCCGTTGAATTTCAGGACTGTATGCTACTTTGGCAGAATGACTTGTGAGGCACATCGGCAAAGCACGGAAAACCTCAAATCTTATATGCAGTGCCAGTGGAGCCTTGTGAGGGGAATGGCTGGAACGTTCAGGAAATGGAATAAGGGATGAAGCCGGAAAAGGACTGTTGTCTTTTCCGGCAGCGTAATACTTAGGAAGAAACATTATTCTGTGTTCGTTCAATCTCATTACTGTAAAACTCGATTTTCTCATCCAATTTAATCTTATGGGCCTGCAACTGTGCTATCTGCTCATCAAGTGCCTGTCGGTGTTGCACCAACATTTCCATCCTTTCAGAAAGGGTGGGATCGCCTGCCGCCCGGAGTTCGGCATAGTGCCTGATTTCCTTGATAGGCATTCCCGTGTCTTTCAGGCGTTTGATAAATTCGATCCATGTAAGGTCTTTATCAGAATAACAGCGGCGGTTGCTGGAATTTCTTTCCGGTGCAATTAAGCCTTCCTGTTCATAATAGCGTAAGGTATGGATGCCCAGCCCCGTCAGTTTTGAAAATTCCCCAATGGAATATTCCATAAAAAATCACCTTAATCCTCTTGACATAGAGTTTACTCTACATTGTATGGTTGGATTATACCAAATCGAAGGAGGATTATCAAATGGTTCAGAGAACGGGAAAATATACAGTAATCACCGGGGCAAGTTCAGGCATTGGGTATGAAGCGGCAAAGGCATTTACGGAGCGAGGAAAAAATCTGGTCATAACAGCAAGGCGTAAAGATAGGCTAGAAATGCTGAAACGGGAGATTTTAGAGAAGCACCCGAATTTGGATATTGTCATCAGAAGCACTGATTTATCCGTGCCAGAAAACGCACATCAATTTTATGAAGGTTTGAGGGACTATGAAATTGAAACATGGATTAATAATGCGGGCTTTGGCAACTATGATAGTGTGGCGGATCAGGACTTGGGTAAAATCAGGATGATGCTGAATCTGAACATAGAGGCTCTGACAATTCTGTCCTCACTGTATGTCCGTGATTACAAGGATGCAGCGGGAACACAGCTTATCAATATATCCTCATGCGGTGGATATACCATTGTGCCTACGGCAGTGACGTACTGTGCGGCGAAGTTTTATGTCAGCACATTTACGGAAGGACTGGCATGGGAACTGAAAGAGACAGGTGCAAAGATGAGGGCAAAAGTGCTGGCACCTGCGGCGACAAAGACAGAATTCGGAATGGTGGCAAACAATGTCAGTGAATATGATTATGACAAATCTTTCGGAACTTACCACACAAGCAAACAGATGGCCAGTTTCCTGCTTGAACTGTATGACAGTGCAAAAGTTGTGGGGATAGTAGACAGGGAGAGTTTCAGTTTCCGGTTGGCAGACCCGTTGTTCCCATATGCGGGAAATTCCTCACATAATCAGCAACGTATGTGAGGACAGATATTTATGAAGAAATACACAAAAGACAAACCGCCGCACTATGGACTTTATCCACCATATGCGGCGGTCTGCTTTTTTCCCAGGCAGGCCGGGCGGCCTGATAACGGAAATTACTTGGAAAGCAGGGAGGTTAGAAGTAATATACAAGTGGTGCTATCGGACGAAAGGCGAAAAACTTTAGAGCTATTTTTACATTTCTGTACTGCGTTTCTGCCTTTCGTTCCCGAAAAGTAGTCGTTTCGTTCCCTCCGCCCGAAAAACGGATTTTTCCTGCCGATATAAGAAGTGAACGCCTATAAGGATTTGAGGTGATGGATTTTGGAAATAGCAGTTGTAGATGATGAAAAAACGATCAGGGAGCATATATGCGCCCTGATTGAAGAGCAGCAGCCGGAGAACTGTATAGAAGCCTATGCCACGGGTGAGGAGCTACTTGCATCGGGGAAACGGTTTGACATTGTGTTTCTCGACATACAAATGGACGGCATAAACGGCATTGAGGCGGCGAGGAGCCTGCGGGAACGGCAGGGAGATATCGTCCTCATATTCATCACGGGCATTAAGGAGTATGTGTTCGATGCGCTTGACCTTTATGCGTTCCAGTACCTGCTAAAGCCCATAGACGAGGACAAATTTGCAGAGGTACTGGAAAGGGCGGTGAGAGAGGCCGCGAGGAAGAAGGAGCGCCGTGTGCTGTTCATCAAATCACGGAACCTTACCCTTGACCAGTCCGAAATCCTGTACATCGAGAGCAGGGCAAAGAAGGTGGAGATACACACTGTAAGGCAGACCATAGAGATCTACGCGGCGATGGATGAACTGGAAGGGCAGCTTGGGGAGGAATTCTACCGCTGCCACCGGGCGTACATCGTGAACATGGACTGCATCACGGAATATGACAGTGAGAGCATAACACTCACCAATGGCGACAGGGTGTATCTGACGAAAAAGAAGTATGGCGAATTTGTAAAAGCCTATATGTGGCACCTGCAGAATGGGGGTGTGTCCAGTGTATAAGGTGGCGGATGTGTTATTTGCGGCGTTGACAGTGTTCCAGGGGTACTGCCTGCAGTATTTTTTAGGGAGCTTTCTGGAAAGCAGGATGAAAAGCAGATGGAACGGGTTGTATGTGGCGGGGCTGTATGTGGTTCTGAAGACTGCCGTGATGTGGTGTTCCCCGCCGGGATATGAGGATTACAGGGTAGCAGCCGGGACGCTGGCATTGTCGCTGTGCATTCTGTCGGCTCTTGCCATGTGCTTTTATAAGGCATTCCGCCCCGTTACGGTTTTCCTTGTGGTATCGTTCCAGGCGGTATTGGATATCAGCAGATATGCGGTGGTCATATTGTTTAATGAAGTAGACGGATGGGTGCTTGGCATCATTAACTGGTGTTCAGGAAAAGGGATGCTTGCATCGGAAAAAGCCTTCGGCATGGCAGTAAAGATTGGCGTGGCCGGGACGCAGTTGATCCAATACATTGTCATTGCCTTGGTACTGTACTTTTCGTTGAGGAAAATTGTACGGGATTTCCGGGAAAAGGACTATGCCATTGGCAGGACGGAGCTTTTGTTCATCCTTACCCCGGCTGCGGTTGGCATGATGATCTGTATGCTCCTGCGTATCATCATGATCACGGTGGAGGACAGCGTCCCTAAAATGCTGTATGAAAGATACCCCATCCTTGTCATGGTGATACCCACAATCCTGCTCCTGTCGCTACTTTCCATCTTGTACGGGGTGAAGCTGTTCCAGGACATGATCTACTGGAACAGGGAAAAGAGCGGAAGGATCGTCCTTGAAAACCAGGTGAGCAGCCTGCAGGAACATATGGAAGAGATGGAGCGCATCTATTCCGGCATAAGGGGAATGAAGCATGACATGAAGAACACGCTTGCCGTCATCCAGCGCCTTTCTGCGGAAGAAGGGAATGAGGAACTGCAGGAGTATCTGTCGGAGCTGAACCGGGGCTTCGAAAAGCTGGAGGTGCGTTTCAGGACAGGGAACACGGTGGTGGATACCCTGCTGAACATGAAATACCATGAGGCGGTACGGGATGTGCCTGGCTTAAGGATGGATGCCGATAAGCTGCTATTCCCACAGGGGATTCAGATACACAGCTATGATATAGGCGTCATCTTGGGGAATGCGGTGGATAATGCAATCGAAGCCTGCCGGAAGCTGAAAGCAAAAGAGCCGGAGGCAGATGTCTTTATCCGTTTAAGCTCCCTGCAGAAAGGTAACCTGCTAATCCTAAAAGTGGAGAACAGCTTTGATGGGCGGCTGGTACTTAAGGCAAAAGAGGAATTCCCGGCAACAGATAAGGCAGACAGGAAATCCCACGGGATAGGGCTTTCCAACATCAAAAGCACAGCTGAAAAGTATCAGGGAGCAGTGGATTTCAAGGTAAAGGACAGAGAATTCATCCTGTCCGTGATGATGAAAAATGAAAGGAGAGATGAAGATGGATCTCGGAGTGACAGGTAAATTAGGAGGGTACTATCTGGCAGAGCAGTACCGGAAGAATGCGGCAGGCAAGAGCAATGGCGTGAGCTTTGCGGAACTTGCGGCGGCAAAAGCTGAGGGGCAGTCGGATGTGTCGGGAATGAGCTTTAAGGATATGTGGCAGGCGAGATTTCCGGGTGCGTACTATCATGCGATGGATGGTTCAAAGATATCGCAAGGAGCATGGGATAGGAATGATTTTCCTCTTGAAAAATTCTTTCAAAATGATACCGATACATCCGCAGTAAACTGGAAGCCGACAGGAGCCGAGCCGGAAGCAACAAGTCCGCAGGTACAGTCTCGGTGGAATTCTACATTAGGGCAGAAGTCGATTATTGTACCGCCGGAATTAGAAGAAAAGATGAAGAATGATCCTGAATTGGCTAAGAAGGTAATGGTGAATGTTGAAAACTTTATTACCACATATACGGCAACCTCTGTCAGACCGGGCAGGGTATGTTCATGGCTGATCTCACTTGATGAGAATGGAGAGATTGAAAAATATCGTGTGACAGGTGGTGGTGGCAACATATCCGGGCCAACAGAGGAGCAACAGCGTCAGTTTGAAGCAGAGCAGGCGGCAAAGAAGAAAAGACGTGAGGAATATGCCCGACTGAATGAGGAAAGTGCCCTGAAACGTAAACTGATGGAGCAGGAAGCAGACGAGAGGTATTATCAGACCAACATAACCAAAAAGGCGGTATCGATTGCGGCATATGAAGGGGCGGGCATTTTGAAGTAAAAGGAGATAGCTGCTCGGACTTATTACAAGAGAGCAGAGACGGCTCTGAATGACAGAGGAGTTGTGACGGGAAAGTTAATCAAGAAGGAGAGTGTTTGTTTATGAGCATTTTAGGAGTAAACGGAACTTTGGCAGACGCATACCAGTATGCGAATAGAACACAGAAAATAGGCACAGGCAGGGGTGTGAGCTTTGCGGAGCTTGCAGCCACAAAAGCGTCAAGACAGGAAAGCGTGGAGGGAATGAGTTTTAAGGATATGTGGCAGACGAGATTCCCCGGAGCATACTACAACGTGATGGATACATCCAAGATTGACGGTTCATTATGGGGAAGGAACGATTATCCTTGGGATAAATATTTCAGTAATAATGCGGATGATTTTGTTTTGGACTGGAAACCATCGGGTGCGGAACCTGCCATGCTTGACTCAAAAGTGCAGGCAAAGATCAATTCCACCATTGGAAAGAAAGCCATTGTTGTCCCACCGGAACTGGAAGAAAAAATGAAGAATGACCCGGAGCTGGTAAAGAGTGTCATGGCGAAGGTTGAGGGTTTTATTGCGGAGCAGGACATTATGAATCCGAATCCCCGGAAAGGTTATCTGATTGCATTAGATGAAAATGGGGATATCGCACACGCCTGCGTGACAAGTGAAAAGATGTCAGTGTCATCGGCAGAATTTATAGAAGCTCGCAAAGCAAGGGAAGAAAAACATGCAGAATATGAGAGGTTGGCGGAGGAAGCCGCTCTGAAACGCAAACTGTTGGCACAGGAAACGGACAGAAGATATTACCAGAGCAAGGCGGTTTCGATTGCTGCATATGAAGTGGCGGGCATTTTGAAGTAAAGTAGGATATGCCCGGACTTACCATAAGGGGGCATGAGCGGCTCCGAATGACAGAGGGGCCGCCATTGAAATATTTTTATCAAGGAGGATGAGAAGTATGGCATTGAATGTTAATCAGGATTACAGCCAGTTTTATATGGGGACGGAGCAGATAAAAAGCTACGGCTCTAATCCGGCTGCGAAGAAAGATACCTTGGTGAAATACCGGTTCAACACCACGGATGAGCATGGCAACAAGGTTATGGATAAGATGTCAAAAGAAGAGACCATGAAAGCTATGAATGACATTTCCTCGCAGTACGGGGACAGCGTTATCGTGCAGTTTTCCGGTGACGGCCTTGCGGCACTTGCGGAGGGCGGGAAATTCATGTCCGGCAGGGAAATGACGGCGGAGGAAATGGCGGCGAAGGCGGCAAGGGATGCCGCATTCCAGGCAGAAAATGTGACACAGCTTGAAAATACGCACAGGATTGTCATTCCGAATTATGAAACAAACGAACAGCTTTACAACAGCCTTGCAGGGGCAGATGACAACGTGATTAGTTCCACAATGGGAATCATCTCCAATTACCTTATGCCGGATGACGTTTCCGGGTTATCGGAACAGGAACGGCAGGATATGGCGGCTTTCGGCTTGGAAGCGGCTAAGTATCTGGCAGAGAACTATCTGGATGAATCCCATGCGGCGGATTTCATGTCTGCAATGGAGACAATTACGAAATACGGTCTGAACGGTTCCGTTTCAGACAGCGGGAAGGTCATATACAATGTGCAGGAAGGGCAGGTGCGGATGTCCAGCGCACCGGGCAGCTATGTGGACATGGAAAGCTGGCTGAAAGCGAATGACACTGACCTGTATGACCAGATCAACGAACTAAACCGGAGCATCATAAACCATAAGGATGGGGAGAACCATTCCGCCAAGTTTATAGAATTATACACAAAGGCCGCAAAGGAGATACTGAATGCCTCTTCTGATGCAAAGAGGGACAGCGGTTATGCGGATTGGAAAAAGAGCGTGGAAAAGACAGAACTTCCAACTACATTCCAGAATGTAAAATATAATAGTTTCCAGTCATTTTTGGAAAGCCTGCAGAACCAGAACAGCCTTTCCAATTCATGGATCAGCGGGAACATAGGCCGCTTTATGAAATGGCTGACGGCCTGATGGCAAAAAAATAATTTATCAAGGAGGATGATATTTATGGCAATTTCAGGAGTAACGGATTACACGAACACTTATGCGGCAGACAGGGCAAACGGGAGCAGCCCCCTTAATGGGGATTCGCAGGCTTACCTGAATAGTCTGAAAGAGAAATACCCGGATGTGAACATAACGGTGGCAGACTTCAAGAATGGGAAACAGGAAGATGCTTATATGTTTGGGAGCAGCGGCGGCAATAACATAGTCATTGCTTCTAATATTATCGAACAGATGGCTTCTGACCCGGCAGCAGCGGCAAAGTATGAAAAGTATATTGCTGATGCCCCGAAAGCGGCGGAGGAGATTAAGGAAGGGCTTGCCGCGCATGGGGCTGAAATGGTGGCTGGCGGAACTGTTATTGACAAGGATGGGAAAGTTTCCTATTGGTGTATCGGCAAACATGAGCCGCCGAAGGACAGCCCGACAGTATCTTATAAAAAGCAGATGCAGGAGCAGTTGGAGGAAAAGCGGGCAAAGAAGAAAGAGGAAGAAGCCCTGAAGGAAAAGAGGCTGGAAAAGGCGGAGACTCTGGAAAAGCTGCTGGAGAAGATCAGGACGAAAACAGATGCACCTGTGAAATTGCAGGAAGAAGGCAAGGGCGCACAGTTGGATTTAACCATATAACAGGGAGGAATTTTATCATGCGTATAGGAAATAACAATCAGGGAATCTGGCAGCTTTTATCTGGTAAGACAAATACATCTTTTGCCGGGGCAAGGCGTTCCGGTGCGGGCGGCAGGAATACGCTGGAGGATTTGCTTACCGGACATTACAAAAATTCGCATGGTGTGGAAGGTATGGTGATAACGAAGGGCAGCAACCGGAAAAGGACCATGCCTGTGTCAGATGAAATGAAACAATTTGTTTATAACGGTGTGAAAGATGCGTTTTATAAATATAACGGTATGTCGGGTGATAACGAGGCAGAACAGAAGAAATATAGTGCGGCCATAAATAATTACTTGAAAACGATAAAAAAGGAAGACAGATCTGCCACTTCCTGGACTTTAGGACAAATGAAGGTAAACCTTGCAAATAGGGTTTCCAGTGCCATAAAAGAGAAAGTACCCGGATGGACATATGGCAAGCCGATTCCGTCTGATGTGTTGGATGAGGTTTTCGCTGACGAGAGCATCACATCAATGGTGTCCGGGAAATCCGGCACAGCGAAAGGGCTGGATATACAGATATAATCCTTACCCTTTATTCCGCAGAGGCGCATAAACCTTTGCCTCTGCGGACAGCAAGGGTGCAGGGGCGGCTCTGAACGGGAGAGCAGCGGAGGGAGGTATCTGACCAAGGAAGTTAGGAGACATGAAGCAATGAACTGTTCGGACTTATATTGAGGGAGCAGGAGCGGTTCTGAATGACAGATGAGCCGCAATACTAAAAAATAATTGGAGGATTGGAGAAAATGAGCATTAGTGGAATAGGAACAGCCGGATATCCGCTGACAGGATACACGGCAAGAAAGGCAGAAAGAAATGCAGAAAGAAATGCAGAATCCGGTACAGTGGGATTCATGGATACAGTAGTGGAAAAGGCGGCACAGCATAAAGCAACAGATTATGACGAAAAAGCCTTTGATATGGTCGGCCCGAATGCCCCGCGGGAAGTGAAGGATGCGTGGATGGATGCGGCGAAAGAAGTAAATGCAAATGGCATGGGAATCCGGGGCAACGGAATGATGAGCCACATATCGCAGATGATGGTGCAGCGGCTTAATAAACAGCTTAAGGGTGAGACGGAGAATTTTGACATTCTTGGAAGCACGGTGGAATCTGCGATCCAGGCAACAAAAAAGGCGTTGTACGATTTGGAGCATCCTCTGGCTCCTGCGTACAGAAGCATAGAGGCGGAGCAGGCTCGTATCAAAGAAAGGGAGTTCTATACCGCATTTTTGGAAAGGCTGGAGAAGTTATAGAACGTCATATCTCCAATAAGCCGCAGAGGATGGGTGATGCAGGCATTCCGGCAGATTGGGACGCGGGGAGAGGATATATCTATGAAAGAATGTATAAAGAAACGGGTACATGAATTGTACTGGAATGATAATATAAACTGTGCGAGGACAGCAATCATCTGTTTGAGTGAATTATTTGAAACTGTTGTAGAACAGCAAACAATCTGTTCTGCTGTTGGATTGCATGGTGCTGGAGGGTATAGAGCGCAGTGCGGATTAGTTGAAGGTACACTTATGTTTATAGGGGTTTATCTTCATAAATTGGGAAAGACAGAAAACGAAATAGTATCTGCCTGTTATAATTTTGCATCAGCTTTTGATAAAGCATTTGGCTCGTTAAGATGTTTTGAACTGCGCCCTACGGGTTTTTCAAAGAATGATCCACCGCATATGTGTGAAAATCTGACTTGTGATGGGATTGAATTTGCATATCAATATATTTTAGAGGTCACAAAGTAATATCCCCAATAAGCTACAGAGGACGGACAGGGCAGGCATCCCCGGATTTCCGGCAGATAGGGGAATCGGGGAGCTGGGAGAGGAGGTGTTGCTGTGGAACGTAGATAAAGTGTTTCTGTATGAAAGGATAAAATGCTCGGACTTATTATGAGAGAGCAGAGGCGGCTCTGATTGACAGATGGGCTGCAATACTAAAAATAATGGAGGACTTGAAAAATGAGTGTAAATGGAATAGGGGCAGCAGGATACCCGGTAGCAGGGTATGAGACAAGAAGGACGGAAAGGAATGTGGCAGGAAGGAATTTTGCAGATCAGGCAGCGGAAGCGGCACAGGCAACAGCCACCCTGCATGGCGCTGATGAAGGTTCAGGAGATATTGCAATCAGTTCATGGGCGGATGTTGTGAGCGGTTCATCCATTTCTGTCTATAAGACGCAGGATTTTGATGCATCCAATCCAGTGTATAAGGTCAAGACATGGGATAAGTCGGGGAATGTGACGGAGCAGATGGTGGACGTGTCAAAAGTAGACCCGGAGAACTGTGATACGGCTGAAATGTATGCGTATACCGCTAATCTGAAAGAAAGCGGGAAAGGCAGTTTTGAGGATACAGTTCTGAAAGCGGCAGTCGCTAAAGCTGTAAAAAATGCGGAGCAGAGAAGCGCGGGCTCATGGAGCTTTTCGGAAAAGACGGATTGGGTGAAAATTGTAAATGATATCATGCAGTCAGAGTACCGCTACGGAGATTTGAAAGGTTACATGGAGTGGAAGAAGTTCTTAGGTTTTTTGGATAAGTAACTCCACGATTCATTACATAAAGCACAAACGATAAAAGGGGACTGGCAGAGACAGGCTGGTTCCCTTATTAAATATCAGTGCGGGGAGGCGGTGGTCAATGGAAAAGGTGAAATGCCCGAACCCTAAGTGCGGGCGGCGCATCTTTGACATTGAGGTGATGCCGCCGGGGAAAGTGGTGCTTGAAATGAAATGTAGGCATTGCGGGGAAATAGTGCAGGTGGGCTTTAGTCCAAAGAAGATACATAAGAGAAACAGGCGGCAGGAATGAAACCCTGCCCTTTTTGCAAATCCGTGATTAGGGTTGTTCTTTGCGGGCATACTTACAGTATACATGGTAATTTATGGAAATTATCACTGTAAGGATGCCTGCACAGGGCCGTTCCGCTGATCACAGTTAGAAATCCAGAAGTGGCTGTGGGAGGATACAGGAAATGTGCAAAGTAAGGTGTCCGGCGTGCCGGAAGAGGATCTGCGAGATAATTGCCATCGCAGAAGGAAGGGCAGTCATAGTGTTGAAATGCCCCCACTGCGGGAGGATAGTCAGGCTGGAATGGCTAGTACAGACCTCATTGAAAACCAAATAATGTTTACTCAAAATGAGCGAGCGGCCAAGTGACGAGCTGCGAAGGGCCGGAGTAAAGCTAGAGACCAATACCTTAGCTTACTCCGGCCTTTTTTACGTTTCTTAGGTAGTTTCATATCAAAAAATAAAGCGTTTCTGGCTTTACGAAGGCGTAAAGAAAGGAACGCTTTATGTCTGAAAAAATCAATACATTCTGCGTCCTGCCGGGTTCCGGCGGGAGGCTCGAATGAAGATCACCTATGAATTTGTAACAGGGGAAATCTCCGAGGTGGAGGTGGACGAGCGCCTCGGGGGGATGCTGCTGGATTTAGACCGCCAGCAGTACAACAACGACCATAAGGAGACCCGCCGCCATGTTTCCCTTGACGGCATAGACTACGAAGGGGAGCTGTTTGCCTCGGCGGAAGATACAGAAAGGGCGGTGGAACACAGGGAGGATATGGCGCGGCTGTATTCCGCTATGGAGGCTTTATCCTCATCCCAAAGGGAGCTGGTGAAGAAAGTCTATTTTGAAGAGCGGAAGATCACGGATATTGCCCGTGAGGAAGGTGTGTCCGAAGCCGCTATCCGTAATCGTCTAAAGAAAATTTATTCCCGATTAAAAAAATTTTTAATTTAGGGGGTTCGATTTTGCCTTTCCCGTGACCTAATAGTGAGGGCAGTGAAAACAAGCACCCTCAGAAAGAGGTGAAAAGTAGATGAAACACAGCTTGAAGATCAGCTATACAAAAGAGCCGGGTTCCGGCGGGATTGTCTGGTGCAGGACTGTACCTTTGCGTGAGCGCCTGCTCCGGCGGCTGTTCGGTGAGATGCGCCGGGTTACGATCATTGTCCCCGGAGGCAGCGTAGAGGAACTTTCGGTGAAGGAGGTAGGGACGGATGCGTAAGAAGGTTTTTATCTGCAGCCCATTCCGTGGCGACATGGAAGGGAATGCGAGAAGGGCGGCGTCCTACAGCCGCATGGCGTGTGAGCAGGGATTTCTTCCCATCGCGCCGCACCTTTTATTCCCTCAGTTCTTGAACGAGGGCATCGAGGAAGAGAGGCGGCTCGGCATTGCTATGGGGATGGAACTGCTCTCGCTCTGCGATGAGGTGTGGGTATTCGGGGAAGCCACCGAAGGGATGGCGGCAGAGATCGCATTTGCCACAGAACAGGGAAAGACAATCATTTTTAAGGAAACGGAGGGAATGTAAATGGGAAGTGAATTATTGAGGATTGCGGAAGGTTTCTCCATCGTTGCGGAAGGTCTGCGGGGCCTTGCCAAAGCGGAGGGAGGAAGTAAGACGGCAGAGAAAGCACAGAAGGTACAGCCGTCAGCTACGGAAAAGGCACAGAAGCAGGATGCGGCACAGGAACAGCCTGCCACGCTGGAGGGCATCCGGGCGCTGATGGCGCAGAAAACACAGGAGGGCAAGTCGAAGGAGATCAGGGAACTTTTGCAGAAGTACGGTGCGGCTAAGCTCTCGGCGGTGAAGCCGGAGGACTACCCGGCGCTGATGCAGGAAGCGCAGGTGCTGTGATGGGGAAACACGCACTTCTTTCCGCATCTTCCTCCAAGCGGTGGCTCTCCTGCACGCCATCCGCACGATTGGAGGAGCAGTTTCAGGAGGAGTCCGGCGGCAGCGTCTATGCCGAGGAAGGCACCGCCGCCCACGCCCTTGCGGAGCATAAGCTGAAAAAGGCATTAAAGCGCAGGTCAAAGCGCCCGGTGTCGGATTACCACTGTGACGAAATGGAGGAATGCACGGACGGCTATGTGGCCTATGCGATGGAGCAGGTGGAGCTTGCGAGGCAGGAATGCAAAGACCCTGTCGTCCTGATTGAGCAGCGGCTGGACTATTCCGCCTATGTGCCGGAGGGATTCGGCACAGGGGATTTGCTGATTGTCGCTGATAAAGTATTGACCGTCATTGACCTAAAGTACGGGAAAGGCGTGGCGGTGGAGGCGGAGTGGAACCCGCAGATGATGTTATACGGATTAGGGGCGCTGGAACTGTTCGATGCCCTCTACGACATTGACATCATCCGCATGGCCATCTACCAGCCGCGTCTTGAATCCGTCAGCACATGGGAGATTTCCGTAAAGGACCTGATGGAATGGGTGGAGATGGAGTTAAAGCCAAAGGCCGTGCTTGCCATCAAGGGCGAGGGCGAGTTTAAGTCCGGCGACTGGTGCCGGTTCTGCAAGGCGAAGAACACCTGCAGGGCAAGGGCGGAGGAATACCTGCGGCTTGCACAGATGGAGTTCAAGGCCCCGCCGTTATTGTCAGATGAGGAGATCGCGGAAGTGCTGAAAGTGGCGGACGAGCTTGCCAAATGGTCTGCGGACGTTTACGCCTATGCGCAGGACGAGGCGGTCACGAAGGGGAAAAAGTGGGACGGCTTTAAGTTAGTCGAGGGCAGGAGCAACCGGAAGTATACGGATGAGGAGGAAGTGGCGCAGGCGGCACAGAAAGCCGGGTACACGGACATCTACAAAAAGACGCTCATCGGCATCACGGAAATGGAGCGGCTGCTTGGGAAGAAGAGATTTGCAGAGGTGCTTGGGAAGCTGGTCTACAAGCCCCAGGGCAAGGTGACCTTAGTGCCGGAATCGGACAAAAGGCAGGAGATTGCCGCAGCAACCGCGGAGGCGGATTTTAAGGAGGAATGAATACCATGAGTAATGAAAATGCAAATTTGACAAAAGTGATCGTACCGTGCAGGTTTTCCTACCTGCACTGCTGGGAGCCCAACGCAGTGAGCGACGGGGACCCGAAGTATTCCGTATCGGCCATCATACCGAAGTCGGACACGGAGACCATTGAGAAAATAAAAAGGGCGATTGAGCAGGCGAAGAAGGATTCCGTTTCCAAGTGGGGCGGCAAGGTTCCGGCGAACTTAAAACTCCCGCTCCGTGACGGCGACATTGACCGCCCGGAGGATGAGGCGTATGCGGACAGCTACTTCTTCAACGCCAACAGCAAGCAGGCACCGCAGGTGGTGGATAAGAACGTACAGCCCATCCTTGACCAGTCGGAGGTGTATTCCGGGTGTTATGGCAGGATCAGCGTGAACTTCTACGGATTTTCCACCAACGGCAATAAGGGCATCGCCGCAGGTCTTGGCAATATACAGAAGCTGCGTGACGGGGAGTCGCTTGGCGGCAGGACCAATGCAGAGGATGACTTTGACGCGGTGGAAGTGGATGATGAGGAAGATTTTCTTGGATAGGCATACCGGGGCGGTGGGTGACTGCCGCCCTGATTCCAAAATGATGGAAAAGGAGTGGTTTTTTGGAGAAAGAAATCTGGAGGGATATTCCCGGTTATGAAGGACGGTATCAGGCGAGCAATTTAGGAAGGATTAAAAGTCTGAAACGGAAGGTGCGGGGTGAAAATCCATACACGCGCAAAGAGTTTTTTCGTACAGTGCCAGAACGCATCTTAAGACCGGGGAGATTCTGTAAGAGTGGCCATGTATCGGTGGTTTTAGGACATGGAACTGCGGGGATGCCTGTTCATCAATTGGTGGCATTTACTTTTTTAGGACCGAGACCGGAAGGGTTAGATATCCTGCATATCAACGGGAATCCGTTAGATAACCGTGCGGAAAATCTGATGTACGGTACACGAAGAGCCAATATTCTGGATGTGTATTTTCAGGGGAGGGCATGGAGGAAACTGACCATTTACGATGTGGTGGAGATAAGGAAAATGCTGAAAGCTGGTATGACTGGTGCAGATATAGCTTTAAAGATGGGAGTTTCTCAGCACTGCATTTCAAAAATAAAACGGAGGAAAACATTTTCATGGTTGCCGGAAAATATGGAGTTTTGAGCGCCGATATCGAGTGCTTTAGCGATGTGGATTTGATCAAATGCGGGGTATACGCCTATGCGGACAGCCCTGCTTTTGAGATTCTGCTGTTTGCTTATTCCTTTGACGGAGGGGAAACACAGATCATAGATTTAGCGCAGGGGGAGAAACTCCCGGCAGAAGTGGAGGAAGCCATCTTTGATGTGTCAGTGACCAAGACGGCATACAATGCAAATTTCGAGCGCACCTGCCTCTCTAAGCATTTCGGGAGGTATATTCCCCCGGAGTCCTGGCATTGCAGCGCGGTACAGGCGGCCATGCTTGCCCTGCCCCGGTCACTGGAGGATGTGGGCAGGGTGCTTGGGCTGGATGAGCAGAAAATGAAAGAAGGTAAAGAACTGATCAGGTATTTCTGTGTGCCGTGCAAGTCCACAAAGGCAAACGGCGGAAGGACCAGGAACCTCCCCTGTCATGCGCCGGAGAAGTGGGAGCTTTTCAAGACCTACTGCAAGAGGGATGTGGACGTGGAGAAATCCATCCGCAGGAAACTGCATAATTTCCCCATCCCGGAAAGCGAGATGGAACTGTACCGCTTAGACCAGCGCATCAATGACCGGGGCGTACTGGTGGATATGGGGCTGGTGGAACAGGCCATTGCCTGTGAGCGGCTCCATAAGGAAGTGGTGACGAAACGCGCCTATGAACTGACCGGGTTGGAGAACCCCAATTCCGTGGCGCAGCTCAAAGGCTGGCTTGGGGATATGGGGATGGAGGCGGAGAGCCTTTCCAAGAAAGCGGTGTCGGAGATGATAGCGGAGACGGACGGGGAAGTGGAGGAACTGTTGCGGCTCCGGCTGTTAATGGCGAAAACCTCCGTGAAAAAGTATGAAGCTATGGAGCGGTCTGTCTGTTCGGACGGCAGGGTACATGGGATGCTGATGTTCTATGGTGCAAACCGCTCTGGCCGGTGGAGTGGAAAAATCGTGCAAATCCAGAACCTACCCCAAAACCACATCCCCGATCTGGAACTGGCAAGAGACCTTGTGAAGCAGGGCAGATTTGAAGATATAGAACTTTTATATGATTCCACACCGAATGTTCTCTCGGAACTTATCCGCACAGCTTTCATTCCAAAGCCGGGATGCCGCTTTGTGGTGGCGGACTTCTCCGCAATCGAGGCGAGGGTGCTGGCATGGCTTTCCGGGGAGCAGTGGAGATTGGATGTGTTCACTTCCCACGGGAAGATTTATGAGGCATCGGCATCTGCCATGTTCCATGTGCCTGTGGAGGAGATCACTAAGGCATCCCCGCTCCGGCAGAAAGGGAAAGTAGCGGAACTGGCCTGCATTGCAGAAGACAGCCTTGTGCTGACGGATAAAGGCTTAGTGCCGATTCAGGACGTGACGAAAGAACATCTCTTATGGGATGGTGAAGAATGGGTAAAACATGACGGCGTGGTTTGCCGTGGAAGAAAGGAGATCATGGAGTATGAAGGACTCAGGGCAACCGCAGACCACCCGGTCTGGGTGCAAGGGGAGCAGAGGCCGGTACAGCTTGGAATCGCCGCCGCCCGCGGCGCACATCTCATACAAACCGGAAATGGTAGGGATGCAGTACGGATGGGTGGAGATCATTTCACCGGAGAGGCGGTGGGGGCCAACATGGAGCCACTGCTATGTGCTGACCAGGTGCAAAGGTTGTGGAAGTGTGCAGTGGCAGTTTTTAGAAAATTTAACATCAGGAAAATCCAAAGGATGCAAGGAATGTTCAAAACCCCGGCAGATACCAAAGTGGCTAGAAAAAAGATTATCGGGAGCAAAACAAAGATGCGAGAATCCCAGAATCGAGCAGTATGCCCGATATGGCGGAAGGGGAATCGAATTCAGGTTTCCTTCTGTTTTGGAGGCGGGATTGTGGATATTAGAAAATGTGGAAAATGTGCGTCCAGATTTAGAACTGGATCGCATCAACACAAATGGGCATTACGAGCCGGGGAATGTGCGTTTTGTGGAAAGTGCAGTAAACAGTGCGAACAGGCGCATCAGCGTGATACCGTTCTTTCGTCAGGACGAGTGGCCATATGTAAGAGGTGTTGTGACAAAGAAGCTATCCAACGGGATGAGCAGGGAAGAGATTATTGCAGATGCACAGAAGGCGGTGGACGAAAAGAGGAAGAACTGGCGGCTGATAGAGGCACGGCTAGAGTTTATGACATACGAAATGCGGGACCCAGACACCGTTTTACCGTATCGGGGCGCTTAGTGCATAACTGCGGTTATGGCGGCGGGATTGGCGCACTTACAAGTATGGGTGCGTTGGATATGGGCGTGGAGGAAGCGGAACTTCCGGGGCTGATCGCTGATTGGCGCAGGTCTAATCCGAACATTACAAAATTCTGGTGGGACGTGGATGCGGCGGCAATAAAGGCGGTCACCGAAAAGCAGAAAACGAAGGTAGGGCGAATCATTTTTGAATATAAGAGCGGCATTTTATTTATTACGCTCCCGTCCGGGCGGAAGCTGTCCTATGTGAAACCGAGGATGGCTGTAAACAGGTTCGGCAGAGACGGTTTGACTTACGAAGGTATCAGCGAAAACAAGAAATGGAGCCGGATAGAAACTTATGGCCCCAAGCTGGTGGAGAATATCGTGCAGGGGACGGCGCGGGACCTGCTGGCGGAGGCAATGCTGCGGGTGGAGAAAAAAGGATATCCCATCGTCATGCATTGCCATGATGAGATCATAGCGGAAGTGCCGGAGGGTACCGGCTCCGTGGAAGAGATGTGTGAAATCATGGCGGTACAGCCGCAGTGGGCGGAGGGGCTGCCTTTAAGAGCGGACGGTTACGAATGCTCATTTTACCAAAAACAGTAGAAGGAGAAATATATGGAGAGAAGGAATGCGGAAGGGTACCATGACCCCACAGCCTACGGCGGGATGCGTATGGCGGAGCAGAAAGCGGAAAAGGAAACGGTGAAGATGGTTTATAAGAACGGGAGGATGGAGCTTTATATCCATGAGTTCTTCCCATGCACAGCGGCGGTGGCAAAGAAGGTGTTCCCGCTGATCCGGCGCTTTGCGAAAGAGGATGACAGGGAGAAACTGAAACAGTTTTTACGGATAAAGGCACGGGAGCATTCCGGGAAGGTTAAGGCGTTTTCGGAAAAGGCGGACTCCCTTACTGCAAAATCGGAGGAATGGCATTTCTACCGCAGGAAGGCGAGGGAGGAACAGATCATCTATAACCAGTGCGTGAAAAATCTGAAATTATTGGAGGGCAGGAAGGAATGAAACTGTATATATCAACGGGCAATTCAAGGATGGAGAAACGGTGGAACGGCGGGGAGATGGAGCTGGAGGAATTCATAGGGCGTATCTCCCACACCATCCGCACGGCGGAGACCGTGGAGCAGTATGGAAAAATGACAAAGGCAAAGCAGGACGCCATCAAGGACGTGGGCGGTTTCGTCATGGGGAAATTAAAAGGCGGCAGGAGGAAGAAGGACTGTGTGGAGTTCCGCTCTGCCCTGACTCTAGATATGGACCATGCCTCGCAGGACATCCCGGAGCAGGTGGAGATGTTCTTTGATTTTCGCTGCCTGATCTATTCCACCCATAAGCACACGGCGGAGAATCCGAGGCTGCGGCTCATCATCCCGCTCACACGGAACGTGTCGCCGGATGAATATGTGGCAATCGCAAGGAAAGTGGCGGAGGACATCGGGATCGAGATGTTCGATGATACTACCTACGAGCCGAGCCGTCTCATGTACTGGCCTTCCACCTCCGCTGACGGGGAATTTATTTTCCGTGATATCGAAGGAGAGCCGCTGAAACCGGATGATGTGCTTTCACGGTATAAGGACTGGCGGGATTCCTCGGAGTGGCCGGTGAGCAGCCGCCAGCAGAACATCGTCCAGAGGGAGATGCGCAAGCAGGCAGACCCGCTCACAAAGGATGGAGTAATCGGTGCGTTCTGCCGGACGTATTCCATCGAGGAAGCTATCTCAAACTTTCTCCCGGATGTGTATCAGCCAAGCGCCATGCCGGGGAGATATGACTATATCCCGGCTGACTCACAGGCGGGCGTGGTCATTTATGAAGGGAAATTCGCCTATTCCCACCATGCCACGGACCCGGCCTGCGGGAAGCTGATGAACGCCTTTGACATGGTGCGGATACACAAGTTCAGCCACTTGGACGCGCGGGTATCCGAGGATGAGGAACCGGCAAAGCTGCCCTCCTTCAAGGCAATGGGCGAGTTTGCCGTGAACGATGAGAACGTGAAAGTCACGCTGGCAGGAGAGCGGGCGCAGTCGGCAAGGGAGGAATTTGCTGCGGAGGATGACTGGCAGAAACTGCTGGAGTTTGACCGGAAAGGCACGGTGAAGGATACGCTGAACAACCTCGTGCTGGTCATGCGCCATGACAAGGGGATGCAGTCCATCGCCTTCAACCTGCACCGGGACGGGATAGATGCCGGGGAGGGGCTTCCGTGGAAGCAGATCAAGCCGGGATGGAATGACTCTGACTTCGCATCCCTGAAAGTATATCTCAACAAAGGCTACGGGGTATATGCGCCCACCAAGACGAAAGACGCCCTGCTCGCGGTGGCATCGGAGCGGGCCTACCACCCGGTGCGTGAATACCTTGACTCCCTGCCGGAGTGGGACGGCACGGAGCGGATCGACACGCTCCTTACAGACTATCTTGGCGCGGAGGATTCCGGCTACACAAGGGCGGTCATGCGTAAGACGCTGGCGGCTGCTGTGGCGAGGATATACCAGCCGGGGGTGAAGTTTGACTCCGTCCTTATCCTGAACGGTCCGCAGGGCATCGGCAAGTCCACGCTCTTTGCGAGGCTTGCGGGCGCGTGGTTCTCCGACAGCCTGACGCTCACGGATATGCGCGACAAGGCAGGCCCGGAAAAGCTGCAGGGGTATTGGGTGCTGGAGCTTGGGGAGCTTGCCGGGATGAAGAAAACCGATGTGGAGACCGTGAAGTCCTTCCTCTCCCGCGTGGATGACAAGTACCGTGCCAGCTATGGCCTGAATGTGGAGAGCCACCCGCGCCAGTGCATCATCGTGGGCAGCACCAATACGGAGAGTGGGTTCCTGCGGGACATCACCGGGAACCGCCGTTTCTGGCCGGTAAGGGTGAACGGGCAGAGTGGGAAAAAGCCCTGGCAGCTTTCCGGGGATGACGTCCTGCAGATATGGGCGGAAGCGAAAGCCGCATATGAAAGCGGCGAGCGGCTCTACCTCGAAGGGGAGGAAGCCGCGGCTGCGGCCTGCGAACAGGCGGACGCGATGGAGACGGATGACAGGGAAGGGCTGGTGCGGGCGTACCTTGACACGCTCCTGCCGGAAGAATGGGATTCCATGAGCCTGTATGACCGCAGGAACTTCTTAAACGGAAGCGAGTTCGGGGAGCAGCAACGGACGGGTACGGTGCGCCGGATGATGGTCTGCAACATGGAGATATGGTGCGAGTGCTTCGGGCGGGATTCCTCCACGCTTAAAAAGATAGATTCCTATGAGATCAGCGGCATCATGCGCAAGATCGAAGGGTGGGGGAAATATACGGCAACGAAGAACGGCACTTCCAGTTTTCCGATCTATGGGAAACAGAGGGCATATGTGCGGGAACAGCGCAGGGAATGACGGGAACAAGGAATGAAAGGATATTCGGAACGAACGGAACAGTGGGCGGCTCGTTCTGGACGGTAGTTCCTTTTTAGGATAATAGAAAAATCAATGCTTGCAGGGCAGTATGGAACAAGGGAACATGAAATCCTTATTGGGATATGGGTAATAAGAAAAAAAGTGCTTTTTGCACATGTTATATACGCGTATAGGATATATAGGAATTTTGGTTTTGATGTTCCGTATTGTTCCGCAGGCAGGACGGAGGTATCGGCATGAGGGAAAATGAGATAGAACGGCGGTTAGCCGTGTCGGTAAAAAAGATGGGAGGCATGGCGGTGAAGTTCACCTCACCTGGATTGGATGGGGTGCCGGACAGGATCGTTTTATTGCCGGGTAGGAAGATCGCATTCGTGGAGTTAAAGGCTCCGGGGAAAAAGCCAAGGCCATTGCAGGAGAAACGGATGCGGCAGCTTATGAGTTTGGGGTTTCCCGTTTATGTGATTGACGGGGTGGAGCAGATAGGAGGTGTGCTGGATGATATTGAAAATTCGGTGTGACTGGTGTGGGAAAGAATTTGAACGGAAAAAGGAACACATACATGAGAGGAATTATTGCAGCAGGGCTTGTCTGGGAAAGGTCAATGCAGAAAGGTATCGGCTTCAAAGCCTGAAAATCTGTAGTAATTGTGGGAAGGAATTTGAATACCGCGGGAACCACAAAAAGCGGAACCAACATTTTTTCTGCTGTAAGGAATGTGGCTATGCGTTTAAGGAGAAAAAGATATATGTCCCGTGCGACTGGTGTGGGAAACCAATTTATAAAAAGCGGTCAGACGTGGCACGAAATAAACACAATTTCTGTGATGTGGGCTGTTATCTTGATTTTTTGAATTTTGAGATGGCGGGTGCAGAAAACCAGAAGGTAGCAGGAAAAATCGTCTACCGCAGACTTGCAGAGATGGAAATCGGAAGGACGCTCAGGGAAGATGAGGAAGTGCATCATATTGACGGAAACCACAGGAATAACAATGTGGATAATCTTGAAGTGCTTACGGTTTCCGAACATGCCAAAATCCACGCTGCACAGAAAAGGAGGGATCAGTATGGCAGGTTCATTAAGCAGGGATGATTTGCATGAATATCAGAAATACAGTGCTGAATTTATTATTGGGCATCCGATAGCAGCTTTGTTCCTGGACTGTGGATTAGGCAAAACGATTATTACACTGACGGCATTGGAAGAACTGATGCTGGATAGATTTGAAATCAGAAAGGCTTTGGTTATCTGCCCATTACGGGTGGGAAGTGTATGGCAAAGCGAAGCACTGAAATGGAGCCATACAAAAAAGCTGTATTTGAGTGTTGCAATCGGTACGGCATCAGAGCGCATAGCCGCACTTAGCAGGAGGGCGCAGGTGTATGTTATCAACAGGGAAAATGTGGAGTGGCTTGTCAATGAGAGCGGCATCCCTTTTGATTTTGACATGGTGGTGATTGATGAACTTTCGTCCTTCAAGTCCCATAAGGCAAAACGGTTCAAGGCTCTGAAAAAAGTGCGCCCGATGGTGCGGCGCATCGTGGGGCTGACCGGGACGCCTGCACCCAACGGCCTGATCGACCTTTGGGCGGAGATCGGCATCCTCGACATGGGGCAGAGGCTAGGGCGGTTCATCGGCGGTTACCGGGAGCGGTTCTTCGTGCCGGATAAGCGCAGTCGGGAGATGGTATTTTCCTATAAGCCACGGGAAGGGGCAGAGGATATGATCTATGAACTGATCTCCGACATCTGCATCAGCATGAAGGCTGTGGATTATCTGGAAATGCCGGAATGCGTCTACAACCGTGTGGAGGTTTCCATGAATGAAAAGGAAATGGCTCTGTATGAGCAGTTAGAGCGGGATATGCTCCTTCCCTTTGCGGACGGTGACATTGATGCGGTGAATGCGGCGGCATTATCCAATAAACTTTTACAGATGGCGGACGGCGCGGTCTACGATGAGAACGGGAACGTGAAACACATCCATGACCGGAAGCTGGAAGCACTGGAGGATTTGATCGAGGCGGCGAACGGCAAGCCTGTGTTAATCGCTTACTGGTATAAGCATGATCTGGAAAGGCTGAAAAAGCACATCGGGGCTGCAGCACTGGACACGGCGGAGGATATGCGGAAATGGAATGCCGGGGAAATCCCGGTGGCGGCGATCCATCCTGCATCAGCCGGACACGGGCTGAACCTGCAGGCGGGCGGCTCCACGCTGGTGTGGTTCGGGCTGACATGGTCGCTGGAACTGTACCAGCAGATGAACGCAAGGCTGTGGCGGCAGGGACAGGAGGAGACGGTTGTGATCCACCATCTGATTTCCAAAGGCACACTGGATGAGAGGGTGATGGCGGCATTGGAGAAAAAGGACTGCGGGCAGTCGGCACTTGTGGATGCAGTAAAAGCGAGGATTGGAGGCGTGGAATGAAAGCAGGGGAAAATCTGTTTGATAAATACCATCAGTGGAAAAAAGACAGGATAACGCTTGCCTTTGAACTGTCGAGGTTTGAAGGTGTTTCCACGGATGAGGTGATAGAGTCCATGTGCCTTTCCCGTCCGCAGGACGAGCGGGTGCAGACCAGCGGGGTATCCGACAGGACGGGGAAAACGGCAGTCTATTACCGCAAGGTGGCGGAGAGCATGAATGATGACTGGTATGATTATACTTTCCGCAAATACCAGTATGTGAAGGAGGAGATAGAATTCTTTGAATATGCGGTCAGCAGGCTGAGCGGGCGGCTGCCCGAAGTCATCCGGGACATGGTGGTCAACGGGATGCAGTGGAAAGAGGCGGCGGCAAAGTATGCGGTGAGCGAGGCCATGCTGACCAAGTACAGGAGGAAGGCGCTCTCAGAGCTGGCGGCGCTGTATGAAGGCAGGGCGAAGCATACGGAGGACTACCTTTTAAGCTGACAGGTTAAGTAATGGTTAAGTAAGTGTACCGAACTGGTTTCTTGAAAAGGAAAAAAATATGTGTTATCTTTATGATGCGGAAAAGTGTAGGGAGCCCTGTTGGAGAAGCCACGGGGCTTTTTTCATGCCTCCGCACAGGGCAGCGGGCTTTATCCTTTCACCGCTGTCCTTTTCTGTTGCGGAAAGGACAGAAGGGAGCTAATCATGGATTGTTTTGCAGTGAATGAAGATGGGAAATGCACCATACTTGGTGTCGGGAAATGCCAGGGCGGGACCTGCCATTTCCATAAGACGAGGGAAGAACAGGCGCAGTCGCTTGAAAAAGTGAGTGAGAGATTACGGAGCCTGCCGGAGTACCAGCAGGAGGCAATCGCTGATAAATATTACGGAGGCGTGAAGAAGAGGTGATGCTTTCCGGGCGGCAGTATTTTTCGACACTGCCGCCCGTCCGCTTTATCCGCCGTTCACAAACCGGAAGACGGTAAAGCCGTCCTTAAGGCCCTCGCGGTAATAAAACTCGTTTTCGCGGGCAGCCCTGCGGAATGCCTCCGTCTGCATCTCCTTTAACAGTTCCCGGTCATCTTCCGGGAGGCTGTCAAGGATACGCCGGAACTGTGCATCCCTTTCCTGCCGCTCTGCCTTTTCTTCCTCTGTCGGCCCTTTGTTGCTGCGCCGGAAGACAAGGTCCATCCGTTCTATGATGGTCTGGGTGAGGAATTCCCCGTCCGTCATGGCCTGCACCTCCTTTCGGGAGACAGTGTAAAACAGGAGGGCGGATCAGCCAATACCAGATAGTGACAAAGAAAACGGCGGTTTTATAAGCACTCTGCTACTTAGGAAGATAAGCGGAAAACCAGCTTGCTATAAACGGGATTCAGAGTTAAAATGCCCACACCAAAAGAAGAAGGGAGGTTTTAACATGATGCCGGAAGGCTGGGAGGAAGCATTGGAGATGGCTGAACGATACCGGGACTATTTTTCGGAGAGGGATGCGGACATTGCGCTTGGCAGGAGTGGCACACATTTCTTTTATGTGTATGACCGGGAACACGGGTACTTTGAAGTATTCCACACGTTCCGCACTGCGGCGGAGCTGGAGGAACTGATACTTGGTACGCTGGCGGAGGACCTGGAATGCATGAACGCTGTTATGGCAGAAAACCTGCACGAGCGGTTTGAAATGACGGACATCAATGATACGCTGGACAATTACGAGCCGCGGTTCCATATGCACACACTTGCGGAGCAGCTAAAGGCTGTGTCGGAGCAGTGTGGACAGTGGGGCGGAATGCTGGCAAAGACCTACAGGGCGCTATGCGGCAGGCTGCCGGAGGAATGAAACAGGAAGGAGGCGTGTAGCCATGCCGAGGAAACCGATGAAACCGTGTAAACATCCCGGATGCCCCAAGCTGACAGAGGGGATGTACTGTGAAGAACATTTACGGCTGCACGCCGCTGACCGTGCCAGTGCATCCGTCCGGGGATACGATGGCAGGTGGGAGAAAGCACGGACACGTTTTCTGAAAGCACATCCCCTCTGCGAAGAGTGCAGGAAGCAGGGACGATTGACACGGGCAACCGTGGTTGACCACATCATCCCACACAGAGGGGATGCAAAGCTGTTCTGGGATGAAGCAAACTGGCAGGCGCTTTGTAAGAGATGCCACGACCACAAAACCATGACGGAGGACCGCTATCAGGAGTTCCATTACTGACGGTTTCCGTGATGGTTCTTTTCCTTCCATATTCCGACAAGGCACAACATTTCCCGTGGAAATCTGCATGGGGGAGGGGCAAGATTTATCTCTAAAACTGTCGAAAAATATCGACCGCCGCCCCCTCAAACGCGCGTTTTCGCAAATTCGCACAGGGGGGATAGGAAATCGCCCCAAAATCTTACATAAACATTGATTTTTCAAGGCTTTCAGGCACTTTAGTTTTGCGTGAAAGTACCGAAAAACCCATGTTTTTGGGCTTAAAAACCATCAAAAAACGCTGGTTTTTGGCCCTTTTTTGATGGAGGTGAAGGGAAAATGACCGATTTTGAGGCGGCGCAGGTGAAGGAAATGCGCTTAAAGGGCATGGGCTACCGTGCCATAGCGGAGGCGCTGGGGCTTTCCCGCGACATCGTCCGCAACCACTGCAAGGCAAATGGGATGGATGGCTATGTGGCGGCCACCATGAAAAACCTGCAGGAGCGGGAGGGGCAGGGCGGCATCTGTATCTGCTGCGGCAGGGAGACGGCACAGGCAGGGACGGGCAGGCCGAGGAAGTTCTGCTCAGAGAAATGCCGGAGGCAGTGGTGGAAAGCACATCCGCAGGAGGGGAACAGGAAAGCCATTGTCACAAAGAAATGTGAATGCTGCGGCAGGGAGTTTTCCTTTTACCGGAGCAGGAAACCGAAGTATTGCAGTTACGACTGCTACATCAGGGCAAGGTTCCGGCAGGATGTGTAAAGTGGACAAATTTTACAGCCGTGGCGGGCGGGATATTCTACTGGATAATTCCGGGCTTTGGAGCTAACATGTCACTACCAAACGCGAAGGAGGAAACGGCATGAAAAGCAGCGAGATATGGAAGGCGGCGAATGAGAAGCTGGTCTTTGTGGGAGTCCTGTTCACATGGCTGCAGGATGACCCCAAGAACCCCCTCATCGGGGTGTGGGCGTCAAAGTTAAAAAAGATGCTCCCCTGCTTCATCGGCATCGACCTAGAGAAAAAGGCGCTCATCTTCCAGTCGGAGGATGACGGGATAGTAGGGCTTTACATGAACAGGATCGATGAAAACAGCATCAGCCTCTACATGGAGACGGGCCTTGCGCTGGAAAACTGAATAACGGAAAATGCGGGAAGGGCATCTGCCGGGGGACTGGCAGGTGCCTTTCCTTTGGGAAAAGGAGAATGGAATGGGAAGTGCGTCAGGAATGGAATTTCGGAAAATCAAAATAGCGGATTTGATTCCAGCATCTTACAATCCGAGGAAGAAGCTGAAACCGGGCGATAAGGAATACCAGAAGATAAAAAACTCCATCACGGAGTTCGGCTATGTGGAGCCGGTGATCGTCAACTCAGACATGACCATTATGGGGGGACACCAGCGCGTATCTGTTCTCTCTGATCTTGGCTATGAGGAGATCGACTGCATCGTCATTGACATTGACAAGCAGAAGGAGAAGGCGCTCAACATCGCCCTCAATAAGATCACGGGCGAATGGAACAAGGAGCTGCTGGCTGACCTTATCGCCGACCTGCAGGATTCGGATTTTGATGTGTCCTTCACCGGCTTTGAGCCGCCGGAGATCGAGCAGCTATTCAATTCCGTCCACGATAAGAAAGTGACCGAGGATGATTTCGACATTGACGCGGAACTGGAAAAGCCTGCCGTGGCAAAGATGGGTGATGTTTGGACGCTTGGGCGGCACAGGCTGGTGGTAGGCGATTCCACTTTGCCGGAGACATACGATGTGCTGATGGCAGGGGCGAAAGCAAACCTTGTGGTGACGGACCCTCCGTACAATGCAAATTATGAGGGGAGCGCCGGGAAGATAAAGAATGACAATATGCCGGACAAGGAATTTTACCAGTTTCTTTTTGCCGCATTCGTAAATATGGAGCAGAACATGGAGAGCGATGCCTCTATTTATGTATTCCATGCTGATACCGAGGGCTTAAATTTCCGCAGCGCGTTCAAGGCGGCGGGATTCTACCTTTCCGGGTGCTGCATCTGGAAGAAACAGAGCCTCGTTCTTGGACGGAGCCCCTACCAGTGGCAGCATGAGCCGTGCCTGTTCGGATGGAAGAAGGGCGGGAAGCACAACTGGTATTCCGACAGGAAGCAGACCACCATATGGGAGTTTGACCGCCCGAAGAAAAGCGAGAGTCATCCTACCCAAAAGCCAGTGGGCTTGGTGGCATATCCCATCAAGAATTCGAGCATGAGCAACTGCATCATGCTTGACCCCTTCGGCGGCTCCGGCTCCACGCTGATCGCCTGCGAACAGACCAACCGTATCTGCTACACCATAGAGCTGGATGAGAAGTTTGCGGACGTCATCGTGAACCGCTATATCGAACAGGCCGGCTCTGCGGAGAATGTGTCCGTAGAGCGTGACGGGGTAAAAATCCCATATTCGGAACTGATGGGGGAGGTGAAAGGCAATGAGTGACAGGAAACTTTTCATTGAGATATTCCGCAGGATACACAGTCTTGGCGGGTGTGACGCATCGGAATCATTCAGCCGCGGATGGGACGCGGCGGTGGCTTCCTGCGAGGATGTGCTGACGGAACTGACAGGCATTTCCTATGACGACCTGGACGGGGGTGGCTCTGATGGATGAGAATGGACGATTGACGTTGGGCAGCCTGTTTTCCGGCTCCGGCGCTTTTGAGCTTGGCGGCCTGATTGCCGGAATCCGCCCGGTATGGGCATCGGAAATTGAGCCGTTCCCTATCCGGGTGACCACAAGGCGGCTGCCTTTCGTGAAGCATTACGGTGACGTGAACAGCATCCGTGGGGATGAAGTGGAGCCCGTTGATATCATAACATTTGGGAGTCCTTGCCAGAATTTATCAATCGCCGGAAAGCGGGCGGGGCTTGACGGGAAACAGTCCAGTTTATTTTTTCAGGCGATCAGGATCATAAAGGAAATGAGGTGTGTGACAGATGGGAGATACCCAAGATTTATCGTATGGGAGAACGTGCCGGGAGCCTTCTCCTCAAACGGCGGGGAGGATTTCAGGGCAGTCCTTAACGCGGTCTGCTCCGTCAAAGACGGGGACATTCCTGTACCTGGACCTCCAAAGGGAAAATGGGCGAATGCCGGATGCATCATGGCAGACGGGTTTTCCCTCGCGTGGCGGGTGGTCGATGCCCAATAATGTTGAGCTAAACATTAGCAGGCTAATGTAAAGCGAAAAATAATGTAAAGTCACCTCCCTGAATGCCGCAAAACCAGCAAATTTTACTCTGCTGGCTTTGCATAATTCTGTAGATTATTAATGGACGTCGCGGAAGCTTTCGAGCCATCCCATCAGGCTTTTATCTTCCGTCCATGATGGATATTCAGCGGCAGGACGTTCTGGCGGCTGGGCGCTTTCCAGGACTCTGCGCTTCATTTCCGTATTGATCTGTGCGTATACTTCAGTGGTCGTAAGGTCTGCATGCCCAAGCAGGTCTTTGATGTATTGAAGGTCTATCCCGGCTTCGAGCCAGTGCATGGCACGGCTGTGGCGGAATATATGCGGGTACACCTTCCCAGGGAACAGCTCCGGATCAGCGGCTTTGGCTGCACCGGCATATTTGTGGAAAATGTAGGAAATACCCGCACGCGTCAGTTTTTCCTTATGGCGGTTGCAGAATAACGGCTCATCCTTCAGGCAGGGACGGTACCGTTTTTCATCCTGCAGGTACAGCCGCAGCGCTGCTGAAATGTCTGCGATAAGAGGCACGGACCGTGCTTTATTGCCCTTCCCATGCAGATGCACAATGGCTCCTTTTTTGTCAAGGCACAGGTCGCCGACCCGCAGGTCTGCAATCTCTGAGATCCTTGCCCCGGCCTCGTACATCAGGCACAGCAGGGAAAAGTCCCTCCTGCCGCTGTGGCACTGCTGGTCGGGCTGCTTAAGCACTGCCTTTATGGCTTCAACAGAAAGATGCCGGATTGTCTGTTTTTCCTGTTTTTTCTTCGGGATGGAGCAGACCGTCTGGCAGAGGAGGACATGCTCCGGGTTTTCATACTGGAGGTACTTGAAAAAAGTATTCAGGGCGATCCGCCGCTGGTTCCTTGTCGCGGCCGAATTGCCCTTTTCCTGTTCCAGCCAGGCAAGGAAATCCTCCACCAGCTGCCTGTCAAGGTCCCTGATCTCCATCTTCTCCCGTTTCAGATGGCGCTCGCTTTCGCAGTAGGACAGGAACACTGACATGGAATCCCTGTAGGAGTGGATCGTGTTTTCACTCAGCCCTTTCTGTACCGGCAGATATTCAAAAAAGTAGCCGGACAGGGCGCGTGCGAAATCAGTCGGCTTTATCATCAGTACCATCCACCTCCTCCGGCAGGAATTTTAAGATATCGGCATACATCCCGCCAAGCTCCGCTTCGCAGGCCTGCCTGATATGCGGGTATGCTTCCGCAGTGAGCCTCAGATACCACTGCGTGGCGCTGATGGAAGTATGCCCAAGGTATTTTGAAAGCACCGGAAGCCTGTTGGAGATGGGTATCCCGGATTCCGCCCATCCCTGGATGTTGTGGCAGACAAAGGTATGCCTGACATCATGCACGCGCGGTCCAAGGCTGGTTCCCCGGTACGGTATGCCGACATCCCAGAGGAAACCGCGGAATGCTTTTTCTATGGAAGACTTTGCGTAGCGCTTTTTCTCTTTTGTATAGAAGAAAGGCATATCTTCCGGGGTATCCTGGTGGACGTCCTGGATATACCGGAGGCACCGGCCGGTGAGCGAGGCGGACATTGGCACGATGCGCTCCCTGTCATTCTTGCCATGCAGGATATGGAGCACGCCATTGTCTGTGTCAACATCCTGCCTGCGCAGCGACAGTGCCTCGGAAATACGCAGCCCGCAGCCATACAGCATCCGGAACAGCAGGGGATACACGAGGTGCCGGTACGGGGAAACATTGGTCGGCTCAAGTTTATCGAGGCGGTTAAAAATGGATGCCATTTCCTCCCTGGTAAAAATATACGGCACATGTTTTTCCCCAGATTTCGGGATTGCAGGCAGCAAGTATGACGGATACCCCTGCCTGCATAGAAATGCTGCAAAGCGCTGCATTTCCGCAACCCTGTTGTGCCTTGTTATCTCTTTTTCATTTGGACGCTTTGCGCACCATGCGGTGGCGATCTCCTTCGTGATCGTATAATTATGGATCTTGTATCCTTTGCAGAAGTTATCGAACATCTTAAGGAGCATTGCCTGCTGTTCGTATACGAGGCCGGATGCCCTTTTCTGGGTGACAAAGGATTCGCACATCGGGGCAAACGGACCTGTGAAATAGGATGTTTTCATAGCTCCACCTCCAATGCGCACTGGCGGAGCAGCTCCGTATCCGTACTGATATACGTCTGGGTGCTTTCCGGCGTTGTGTGGCCCAGCGTCTGGGCAATCTCGGTCAGTTTTGCGCCATTGGAGAGCATGGCCGTGGCTATGCTGTGCCGGAAGGCATGCATCCCTATGGGCTTATCCGCGGGGACTTTTACCCCGGCTTTCTGGATGGCTTTCGTTACTGTTTCGCGAAAGTTGGATGTCAGGGCGTCAAACGGGGCTGTGTGCCGCACGAAAATGTACCCGCAGTCCGTTTCCGGGCGTCCATGCTTAAGGTAGTCGATAATGGCCCACCCTGCATCGTCGGGGAGCGGAAGCTCCAGCGGCACGCCTGTCTTTTTCTGGGTAATGGATATCCGCCTGTTCTGCCAGTCGATGGAATCAAAGCGGAGGAGGCGGACATCGCTGATACGCAGGCCCAGGCGGGCAACGAGCAGGAACACCGCATAGTTGCGCTTCCCCTGGGCATTGTCGCGGTCAACGGATGCCAGTATCCGCTCCACTTCCTCCGGGGTAAACACTGTCGGCAGCCTGTAGCTGTGTGTGCGGCGCACATCCGGCAGGGAGCCGGAAAAGCTCCTGCTGTGCCAGCCGTTTGCGAGGGCATAATCTGACAGCCTTCCAAGGAGCTTGATTGTCCCACCGACTGTCCCAGAAGAAAAACCGGCCAGCGTTTCGATATAGTCGTTCAGGTGGTGCAGTTCGATCTGGCTGAACCGGTCTATCCCACTGTTTGCCAGGAAATACTCGAAGCGGAACAGCCGGCTGCGCCATGTCCTGACAGAGCCCTCTGCAAAGCCGTCTTTGCGCAGTTTTTCAAGGAAGCCTTCAAACAGCGGGCTGAATGCATCTGAAAAGGATTTCAGGGTCATGTGGGACTGCTTAAAGATCATGCCGAACTGTTGGAAGTCCAGCAGTATGTGGACGGCCCTGTTGACGTTCTGTGATGCATCCTTTTCGCCCAGGACAGCCCCGTACAGGTCCCAGACAAAGCACCGTGCCGATTCCGCTGTCAGCAGGCCATCATTGTGTTCCTCGCAGTAGGATGCCAGATTCTTCCACACCGCGTCCATGCGGTCAATGGTGTACTGGCTGTAGCCAAGCCCGGACATCTGTGCCTTAACCGCTGTGACCAGCTCGCGGATACCTGCGGCTGGCGTATTTTTTGTTTCTTTCATCGCGTATAAACCTCCATATTTTATTGTGATGGGATGATCCATCCAATAAAAGTGTAAGGAATTATGTTGAGTTTAGCGATGAATTTTTCAGCATTTCTGGCATTTAAAGGAGGCGACTTTACATTATTTTTCGCTTTACATTAGCCTGCCTGTGGGGCGTCCCCCAACGTAGAAAACGCATCTACCTTGTCTCAGATTTTGCAGACGGGTGTGCCGGAAAGATATTATTTGAGTCCGAGGGCGTGTCAGGGTATACTCCGCAGGGCTTCCGTGCGTGGCAAGGAGCTGCCGGAGGTGCTGCGGAAGGCTTTGGAGCGTCAGGCGGCATCTGTTTAAATGACATGGGTGGCCGGTATATTTCCGTAGACAGTGAAATGGCGTGTACCTTGCGGGCGCAGAGCCACGGCCACCCGCCGTGCGTGGTGGAGGCGGCGGGGTTCTGTACGGAGCATTCGGCGGACAGCCGGGGCATCGGGTATGAAGAGGAAACCTCGCCCACGCTCCGGGCGGGTACGGTCCCGGCAGCGGTGGCGCTGGAGAACCATCCCACGGACAGCAGGGTGAAAATGTCAGAGGATAACATGGTGCAGACGCTGACTTCCCGGATGGGGACCGGCGGCGGGAACGTGCCGCTCGTCATGGATGCGGCGACACCCAAGACGCTGAAAATCCGTGCCGGGGGTGGAAATGGAGGGAAAGGCGCGCTGATACAGGATGACAAGTCGGCCACCCTTTCCTGCAACAATGACCAGACCGTGTTCGTGCCTTTCTGCAAGGGGACGCGCCCGCACTCTGCGGAGGAAGCGCCCACATGGAAAAATGGGGAAGTGGCAAACACGCTGAATACTTTCGATATAGGGGAAATGCGCTGTAACGAACTTGTGGTGCAGGCATACGGCATCTGCTCCAAAGAAAGCAACGCCATGAAATCCTATAACCCGCACAGCGGATTCTATGAGGCGGAAACCTCCCGGACTTTGGACTGTAACTGTAATAACCCGTCCTCGAATCAGGGCGGCATTGCCGTGGTGGCGGTGCAGGGTTCCATGATCGGCAGGGATGATAAGAACGGGCCGCAGGGCAGCGGGGTGAATGAGGACGTGTGTTTCAGCCTGACCGGGGCAGACCGCCATGCGGTGGCATACCCCACCTACTGCACGAGCAAGAATTCCTATTTCATGCGGGCGGAAAAGGAACTGGCAAACACGCTGGTGGCTACGGATTATAAGGACCCTCCCGTCATCAATGACGTGCGGACGGCATCGGGTAAGGATGTATTTGGTACGATCTCCGCGAGCATGGGCTCCAAGCAGTGGCTTGGGAACCAGGAGGCGTTCAGCGGCGACTACCATATAGTAGAGCCGGACTACATTGTGAGGAGGCTGACCCCTACGGAATGCGCGAGATTGCAGGGGTTCCCGGACTGGTGGTGTGACGGGCTGGGGACGGAGAACCCCACCGAGGAAGAGATGGCGTTCTGGCGTGAGGTGTTTGAGACCCACCGTAAAATTATGGGTACTTCCACCAAGCCCAAGTCCGACAGCCAGATACGCAAATGGCTGAAAGACCCCCATTCCGATTCCGCGGAGTACCGTATGTGGGGGAACGGCTGCGCCCTGCCGAACGTATATTTCGTGCTTTGCGGCATTGTGTACTATGCACAGTTCCCGGATTATTTATTGTGACATTTATTCTGACATTTCAGTTGCTTTTATCCCCGTTCAGAGTGATTAATGTAATACCGAAAGGGAAAACACGAAAACGGAGGAAAAAAGGATGAGGATTGAAACAAACGCAGCAAACAGGAAAGATGTAGTAAAGGCGGTCAGCGGGATTTTAGGGCAGCCCGCAAAGTACCTTGGGGTTCCGACCTGCGCCTACCAGATCGGGGACTGCACCATCGACAGGAAGGGCGCGGTGGAGACCGAAGATGAAAAAACAGCGGAGCTGGTGACGGCAGGGCTGACGGAGCAGGGGTTCATCGGAGAACCGCAGCCGGAGATGAACAGGACCACGGTCAGCATCCCCATGAAGGACATGACGGCAGAGGGGCTTAAGAACCTCATTTTCCTGACCCGCAGCAAGCAGTACCTGATAGGCCGGGCCTTTGCGGAGGATGTCTTCCGGGTTCCGACAGCATTGGTGGAGGCGCTCGGCAGCACGGAGATTCCCGATGCGGAAACCTTTATGCAGATATTCCAGAGCCACGCGGAAGGGTGCAGGGGCATCAGTTTTCAGGACGGGACGGTGGCCTTTACCATCCCCGCCATCAGCGACCCTGACATGATAAAAGCCTTCACCCACCTTGCGGCGGCGATGGTGCGGCAGGCAGGGGAGCAGAAACGCATCAGCCCCAAGGAGACCATCGAGGAAAACGAAAAATACTACATGAGGATATGGCTCCTGCGGCTGGGCTTCGGCGGCGCGGAGGGGAAAGAGGTGCGGGACCTTTTGATGAAGAACCTGAAAGGGCATTCCGCTTTCCGCACAGAGGAAAATAAGCAGAGGTGGCAGGAAGCCCGCAGGAATGAAAAGGAGGCGGCAAAACAGCAGGAACAGGCACCCGCAGAGGAAACGGCAGGGCAGCCAGAGGCGGAGCCTGCGGAAGCGGCTCCGGCTGGACAGGATTCCGGCACAGAAGAATAAGGAGAGGAACGGGCAGGGAGGCGGCGCTTCCCTCCCTGCCGGGATTTACGGAAGGAGATATGCGGCATGGGTATTTATATTAAAAAGGAGCAATTGGAAGCCCTGCGGGAGAAATATCCCAAAGGGTGCAGGGTGGAACTGGTAAAGATGGATGACCCCTATAGGGAGATGCCGCCCGGACTTAAGGGCGTGGTGACGGGCATTGATGATTCCGGCTCCATCCATGTTGACTGGCAGAACGGGAGCAGCCTTGCAGTGATATTTGGCGAGGATAAATGCCGGAAGATTGAGGACGGGGAGGTGACCGTGGGGGAACTGCTGCGGCGGTATGTTTCCTGCCGGAAGGAATTCCATTTCATGACTCCGGCAGGGTTTGTTGACCTGACGGCGCAGGATGCGGAAAAGGTACTGGCGGGGGAGATGAAACCCAAAGGCCATCCGGGTGACCCGGAATATGCCGTGGAGATGGAAGTCCGGGAACTATTGGAGTTCCGGTGTAAGGAGGCGGATATCCGGGATGGGCAGGGAGCGGTGAGCGTCCTTGTGTACTGATGGGGAGGATGCAGATGAATTACGCTGAAAAGATGGAGCGGGAGAACCGCCTGAAAACGAACCTTGCCGGCTGGATGCTCCGGCATGGGGAAGTCCTTTCCGACCGCAGCAGGAGCAATGAATATGTGGGAATAAGGATGGCAGAGGTATTGTGGCGGGGGATAAAGTGGGAGATCACGGAAGTGGACGGCATGGTCTGCCGGATTGAAAAAACGGGAAGGGGGTGAGTGGTATGGCAATGCAGGAAAGGATGCCGGGGAATGCACACGAAAAGCGCAACTGCTGGATACACGGCAACGGCCCCTACAGCATGAGGGGAGAACTGCGCCGCGGCATTTCCTTAAATAAAAGGTATCTGAACCGCAAAGTGCGGCATAGCAGTAAGCAGGCTTTGAAACACGGCGAATACAGGCGCGTGTGCAAGACTTTACATATGGTGGAGTTCTCATAATCCGCCATAATCTGAACAGTTATCCACCCATATCTTTGTCACATTTATGGTGCAGATATGGGTGGATAATGTGCGATTTCAGAGGTAACATGCGTACTACCGAAAGGGAAAACAGAGAAAACGGAGGGTACACACCATGAAGAAAATCGAACTTTTTGAGAGAGCCATTGCGGAGCAGGCAGGAAGCCTTAAGGAGTGGGGGATCAACGCCACACTGTTCTGGGCATACCGGAACAGCATCACGGCGGGTAATGAGCAGATAGATTTCAGCGAGACCATATGGGATGCCGACATCCCGGAGATCACAAAGACGCTTAAGGAGAACGGCATCACCGAGTTCACCATCAGCAGCACCTTTTCAAGCCTGATCCCGACCCTTGCGGAATTTGAAAAGCATGGGTTCCGGATGGCGGGGCTGACCGAGGTAAAGGCAAACTACACGGACTGGCAGACGCAGGAGCGGGCGGCCATTCCTGCGATTAGAATGGAATTAAGGGAGGCGTAAGACGGATGATAACGGAAAAAATCAAAGATCAGATATTTGCAGTCCGGGACAGCGGGGTAGCGAATATGTGTGATATGGCAGCGGTGCAGAGGGCGGCATTCGACAGGGGCTTTTATGAACTGGTTCTTTTTATCGAGGAAAACCGGGAAGAATACTGGAACTTCATACTGACAGGCAGGGAATAGTGGCTTCCCTGCCCCTTATAATGTACACAACTTTCTGCGGTTATCTTTGTCACATTTATGCCTCTGAATTGAGTGGATAATACCTGCATTCAGAGGTAACATGTGTCTAACAAAACGAAACGGAGGAAAAAAGCAAATGAAAAAGCACGAAATCAATTTTTTACAGACCACCACAATCGAACACCTGCAGGACAAAATCCCCTGCTGCTACGGCGGCGCGCTGACCTTTGGGGAAAAGGTTCTGGTGACGATGATGAACTGGAGAGGGCAGTACGAGGCAGCCATTTACGAGTTCATCGAAACGCCGGAGGAAACGGGGCTTGGGGCCATTGAATGCAGGATCAACCTTGTGGAGGTTGCGGATGAAACTTTTAAGGACGGCGGCCACGCCATGCAGTGGGCAATCAGCAGGGCATAAGGAGGGAAAGCGCGATGAGGGAAAATTACAACGGATATGAACTGAGTACGGCATGGGATGACGGGGCGCTTGGGTTTGGCTTCAGCGTCCATGACAAAAACGGCACGGAGGTTTCCCACAGCGTTGACCCATATTTTTATGAGGAAAATGCACTGATAGCGGCGAGGGCTGCGGCGGACGCACTTCCGGCGCAGGAATAAAAGCACATACATAGCAGCAGAAAGGGCTTCTCCGGGAGCCCTTTTCCGCTGCGGAAAATTAAGGGAAGGAGGCGGCACAGGTGCAGAGCGGAAGGAAACCAAAGCCTACGGCGGTAAAGGCGTTGGAGGGCAACCCCGGCAAGCGCAGCCTTAACACGGGCGAGCCGAAGCCGGAGAAAAAAGCGCCCCGCTGTCCGGCATGGCTGGAGGGCGAGGCGAAGAAAGAATGGAAGCGGATGGCGGGGCAGATGGAAAAGCTGGGCATCCTTACGGAAATAGACATGGCGGCTTTTGCCGGGTACTGCCAAGCCTATGCGCGGTGGAAGGAAGCCGAGGAATTCATCACCCAGCACGGCACCATCGTAAAGACCCCTTCCGGCTACTGGCAGCAGGTGCCGCAGGTCTCCATCGCCCAGACCTACCTTAAGATCATGAACCGTTTCTGCGAGCAGTTCGGCCTTACCCCTTCCTCCCGGAGCCGCATCGTGGCGGAGGGCGGCGAGGACAAGGAAAGCGATACAATGGAGCTTTTGCTCTTTAAGGGAGGCGGGGGATAGTGTTTGACGAGGAAAAGGCAAAGCGTACCGTTGATTTCATCAACTGCCTGAAACATACCAAGGGGAAGTGGCGGGGGCAGCCCTTTGAGCTGCTCCCGTGGCAGGAGGCCATCATCCGGGATGTGTTCGGCACGGTGAAGGAAAACGGGTACCGGCAGTACAACACTGCCTATGTGGAGATTCCAAAGAAAAACGGGAAATCGGAACTGGCGGCAGGCGTGGCTCTGTATATGACCTGCGGCGATAATGAGTGGGGCGCGGAGGTTTACGGCTGCGCCTCTGACCGCCAGCAGGCATCCATCGTCTTTGACGTGGCGGTGGATATGGTGGAGCAATGCCCCGCGCTGAAAAAGCGGATCAAGCCCGTCATGTCAGTGAAGCGGCTGGTGTATAAACCCACCAACAGTTTCTATCAGGTGCTTTCCGCGGAGGCATACACCAAGCATGGCCTGAATGTCCATGCGGTCATATTTGACGAGCTGCACAGCCAGCCGAACCGGGAATTATTCGATGTCATGACCAAAGGCTCCGGCGATGCGAGGACGCAGCCGCTGTTCTTTCTCATCACCACAGCAGGCACAGACCGCCATTCCGTATGTTTCGAGCAGCACCAGAAGGCGGAGGACATCCTGCAGGGGAGGAAGATAGACCCTACATTCTATCCCGTCATCTACGGAGCGTCCGATGATGCGGACTGGTCCTCGGAGGAAGTATGGAGGAAAGCGAACCCATCGCTTGGGCATACCATTGACATCGAGAAAGTACGGAATGCCTATCTGAGCGCGAAGGACAATCCGGCAGAGGAAAATATCTTCCGGCAGCTTAGATTGAACCAGTGGGTGAAGCAGTCCACAAGGTGGATGCAGATGGAAAAATGGGATGCCTGCGCTTTTCCCGTGGATGAGAGGGAAGTGCTTGGGCGGGAGTGTTACGGCGGGCTGGATTTATCCAGTTCCATTGACATCACCGCTTTTGTCCTGGTATTCCCTCCCCGGAACGATACGGAGAAATATATTTTACTTCCGTACTTCTGGATACCGGAAGAAAATATGCGCCTGCGTGTGCGCCGTGACCATGTGCCTTATGATGTGTGGGAGAGACAGGGATTTTTGCAGACCACGGAAGGGAATGTGATCCACTATGGGTTTATTGAAAATTTCATTGATGATCTCGGAAAAAAGTTCCACATCAAAGAGATTGCTTTCGACAGGTGGGGCGCGGTGCAGATGGTGCAGAACTTGGAGGGATTAGGCTTTACGGTGGTTCCTTTTGGGCAGGGTTTTAAGGATATGTCGCCGCCCACCAAGCGGCTGATGGAGCTGGTGTTGGAGAAGAACATCGCCCACGGCGGGCATCCCGTCCTGCGTTGGATGATGGATAACATTTTCGTCCGCACGGACCCGGCAGGGAACATCAAGCCGGACAAGGAGAAATCCACGGAGAAGATTGACGGCGCAGTCGCCGCGATCATGGGATTAGACCGTGCAATCAGGAATGAGGGCAGCACGGGCAGCGTGTATGACGAGAGGGGGATTTTGTCCTTTTAGGATGGCAGGATTTATGCTATACTTGTCGAAAAGAAATCTGGAGGTTGAACGATATGCCGTTGTATGAGAAGAAACATGAATACCAAGAAATCCGTGTAAATACGCTGAAAGATATTAATGAAATCATTGTTGATTACAACAGCTTTTATAATTTGCCAAGACCGGGGATATCTGCCACTGATGATCCAACAGTTTATCTGCAAACCTTTTTTAGAGGACAAAGTGATGAATCATGGAAAATACGCGCCAGTATACAAGGTGTAAAAGAGCGGGAGAATGAAATATTATCTAATTTTGATTTGATGAATGATGGAAATCCATTTGATTTAATTGCATATGTTCAGCATTATAGGACAGGTACCAGATTTATTGATTTTACGACAGATAAAGATGTAGCCCTCTATTTTGCGTGTTCAGAAAATATGGATAGGGATGGCGCATTATTTATGTGGTGTTATGCGCCACATAAAGCAGAATGGTATACAGCAAGTGTATTGGCGGAAGTAGCCCAAATAAAGAATGATTCCAAGATGTCGGTACAAGAGTTATCGGAACTGATGTTGAAAAAATACCCAAAGATTAAAGACGCATTTAAGGAAACGATAGAATTAAATACTGCTATTGTTTCATTCTTGGATCATGGCTTTATGGCGGTTCCTCCTGAAACTGCTAAAGAAAGTAATTTACGGTTAAAGAGACAAAGCGGATGTTTTTATGTATGTGGAGTGGAATTTGTGCGTCCGTTAGAGGGTATGGCAAGAATCAGTTCACATGCGGGCTATAATATGTTTTACCCTCATTCAGTACAAATCCCGAAAGGATTGAAAAATGGAAATGCGTTGGTAAAAATAGTGATCTGTAAAGAACTAAAAGAAGAGATTTTAGAATATCTTGAAAAAAAGGGAATTACAAAAGAATATTTGTTACCAGATTGATTTTTGGAATTACAGCATCTCTTCGGAGGTGCTTTCTTTTTGCTCATTTTTAGGAGGTGCCTATGAAACTACCATCCATTTTTGGAATGAGGGGTGCAAGGGATAAGCCAAAGGACAGCTACGGCGGTCAGGCTTATTCCTTTTTCTTTGGGAGAAGCACCAGCGGGAAAAATGTCAATGAGAGGACGGCAATGCAGACCACGGCTGTCTATTCCTGTGTGCGGATACTGGCGGAGGCCATTGCGTCTCTGCCAATCCATGTGTACCGCTATACGGAGACCGGAAAGGAGCGTGTGTATGACCATCCGCTCTATTATTTACTCCATGACGAGCCGAACCCGGAGATGACATCCTTCGTGTTCCGGGAGACGCTGATGAGCCACCTGCTGATATGGGGCAATGCCTACGCACAGGTCATCCGTGACGGGAGCGGCAGGGTGCTTTCCCTGTACCCGCTCTTGCCGGACAAGATGGAGGTTGACCGTGACGAGCATGGGCGGCTCTTTTACACCTATACCCGGAATACCGATGAGAACCCCAACTTTTCCGAGTATGGGCGTGTGCGCCTTAAGCCGGAGGATGTGCTGCACATCCCCGGTCTTGGCTTTGATGGGCTGGTGGGGTATTCGCCCATCGCTATGGCGAAGAATGCGGTGGGCATGACGCTGGCCTGCGAGGAATATGGCGCGTCCTTTTTCGAGAACGGGGCGACACCGGGCGGGGTGCTGGAGCATCCGGGTGTGCTGAAAGACCCAACGAAGGTAAGGGAGAGCTGGCATTCCGTCTACGGTGGCTCCAGGAACGCCGGGAAGGTCGCCGTTTTAGAGGAGGGCATGAAGTACCAGCAGATCGGGATTCCCCCGGAGGAAGCACAGTTTTTGGAGACGCGGAAGTTCCAGATAGACGAGATCGCAAGGCTGTACCGCATCCCGCCGCACATGGTGGGGGATTTGGATAAGAGCAGCTTTTCCAACATCGAGCAGCAGTCTTTGGAATTCGTGAAATATACCTTAGACCCGTGGGTGATCCGGTGGGAGCAGTCCATACAGAGGGCGTTATTTCTCCCGCAGGAGAAAAAAGAATATTTCGTGAAGATGAACGTGGACGGCCTGCTCCGTGGCGACTACCAGAGCCGGATGAGCGGCTATGCGGTGGGGCGGCAGAACGGGTGGCTCTCCAGTAATGATATACGCGAGATGGAGAACATGAACCTTATCCCGGAAGAGGAAGGAGGTAACCTCTACCTCATTAACGGAAATCTATGCCAATTAAAAGACGCAGGAATATTTGCCGGGAAGGGCGGTGGGCAGGAGAATCAGCCGCAGGAAAGATAACGGAATAAAGAAATAGAGACAGGCGGAATGTTCTGCCTGTTTTTCTATGCAGAAAGCGAGGTCAGCAGAAATGAAAAGGAAGTTCTGGAACTGGATCAAAAATGACGCGGGCGGGGAGGAGGAGCGCACCCTCGTGCTGAACGGTGAGATTTCGGATGAAACGTGGTACGGGGATGAGGTGACGCCCGCCCTGTTCGCAAAGGAGCTGAATGCCGGGAGCGGCAACATCACCGTGTGGATCAATTCACCGGGCGGCGACGTATTCGCCGCAGCACAGATTTACAACATGCTCATGGAGTACAAAGGCGATGTGACCGTGAAGGTGGACGCACTGGCGGCTTCGGCAGCCTCCGTCATCGCTATGGCGGGCACCACGGTGCTGATGTCGCCGCCAAGTTTAATGATGATCCACAATCCCATTACAGTAGCTATTGGTGATTCCAAGGAGATGCAGAAGGCGGGGGAGATGTTAAATGAAGTGAAAGAAAGCATCATGAACGCCTACGAGATCAAGACCGGGATGGACCGTAAGAAGATATCCCACCTCATGGATGCGGAATCTTGGTTTAACGCGAAGAAGGCCGTGGAGCTTGGCTTTGCGGACGGCATCCTGCACGGGAAGGAAGATACGGAAGAATCAGAGGATGCGGCTATGGAGGGCATGATGTTCTCCCGCACAGCGGTGACCAATTCCCTGCTGACCAAACTGCTCCCGAAAAAGCCGGAGGCAAAAGTACCCATAGAGCAGTTAGAGAAGCGTTTACAGTTATTATCACATTAAATTTATGGAGGGAAATGTTTATGAGCAAGATTTTAGAACTGAGGGAGAAACGGGCAAAGGCATGGGAGGCGGCAAAGAAGTTCTTGGACAGCAAGCGCGGTGAGGACGGCCTGCTTTCCGCAGAGGACACCGCTGCCTATGAGAAGATGGAGAAGGAAGTGGTGGATTTGGGGAAGGAGATCGAGCGCCTGGAGCGGCAGGCCGCCATTGACGCGGAATTAAGCAAGCCCACATCCGAGCCGATCACCAATAAGCCTAACAACCACCCGGACGGGGAGGAAAAGACGGGCAGGGCAACGGACAATTACAGGAGGACGTTCTGGAACGCCATGCGCCGGAAGAACTTCTTCGATGTGGAGAACGCCCTGCAGGTGGGGACGGATTCCGAGGGCGGCTACCTTGTGCCGGACGAGTTCGAGCATACGCTGGTGGAGGCTTTGGAGGAAGAGAACTGTTTCCGCGGTCTTGCCACAGTCATCCAGACTTCCAGCGGCGACAGGAAAATCCCCGTTGTGGCATCCAAAGGCGAGGCGGCATGGATTGACGAGGAAGGGGCATACCCGGAATCGGATGATTCTTTCGGGCAGGTCTCCATCGGCGCTTTCAAGGTGGCGACCATGATCAAGGTATCGGATGAACTGTTAAATGACAACGTATTCAACTTAGAGGCTTACATCTCCAAGGAGTTCGGGCGCAGGATCGGCACCAAGGAGGAGGAAGCCTTTTTCATTGGGGACGGCAAGGGCAAGCCCACGGGCATCCTGAACGCCACGGGCGGCGCATCCGATGGCGTGACCACTTCCACGGCGAACATCACCTTTGATGACGTGATGGACCTTTTCTATTCCCTGAAAGCGCCTTACCGCAAAAAGGCTGTGTGGCTGCTGAATGACACCACCGTGAAAGCCCTGCGGAAACTGAAAGATAACAACGGGAATTATATCTGGCAGCCTTCCGTGCAGGCGGGGGTGCCGGACATGATCTTAAACCGCCCTTACCACACTTCTTCCTATGTGCCGGAAATAGCGGCAGGCAGCAAGGTGATGGCGTTCGGTGACTTTTCCTATTACTGGATCGCTGACAGGCAGGGCAGGAGTTTCAAGCGTCTGAATGAACTGTTTGCGGCCACCGGGCAGGTGGGATTCCTTGCTTCACAGCGTGTGGACGGCAAGCTGATCCTTGCCGAAGCGGTAAAGACCATGACCGTGAAGAAAACTGCATCATAAGAGGGGAGGCGGCATGGATGGCAGTCCTGACATTGGAAGAGACGAAACAGTATCTCCGGGTGGACAGTGCGGATGAGGATGATTTTATTTCGGGATTGATCCAGACCGGTGAAAACCTATGTGCGGATGTGGCACGGATGGAATTATCAGAACTGGAAGCGCATCTTCCTATGGTGCGGATTGCCGTCCTCTATGCCGCCGCCTACCTTTATGAACACCGGGAGCAGGCCGACCACGGGGAACTGGTGGGGACGCTGCGCTCCCTGCTGTTCGGCATACGGAAAGAGGTGTTCTGATGGCGCTTGGGGAATGGAAGGACAAAATCATCATTCAGAAAAGCGTGGCGGGCAATGATAAAGCCGGGAATCACATTTTATCGTGGGTGGATTATTACACCTGCCACGCCTATGTGAACAACCTTTCCGGGAAGGAGTATTGGGAGGCGGCGCAGCTAAATGCGGAGAAGGAAGTGTTTTTCCTCATACGGTACTGTTCTGAGGTAAAAGAAATAGATACGGAGCATTTCCGCATTATCTTTCGGGGACAGGTGTATAACATCACATTTATCGACAACGTGAAATATCAGAATAAAACCATAAAGCTGCGGGCGGCTTTGGAAAAGAGGTAAAAATGTCTGAAAAGAAAGTATCCATCGAGCAGATGGCGGAGGCGGTCATGGACGGCCTCATTGAATATGCCGGGCTTGCCACGGACGTGATGAAGGACTGTGTGACCAAAGCCGGGAACACGGTGAAATCGGAAGTGAAAGCCAATGCCCCGGTTCGGACGGGGCAGTACAAAAAGGGATGGGCTGTGAAAAAGCAGAAAGAGACCGCCAATTCACTGGAACTGGTGGTGCATAACAAAAAGCGTTACCAGCTCACCCACCTTCTGGAGAAAGGCCATGCCAAGCGTGGCGGCGGGAGGGTGCGGGCATTCCCCCATATCGCCCCTGCGGAACAGGCGGGCATCCGGGAACTGGAGGAAGGCATCAAAAGGGGGCTGGAAGGATGAGCCATGAAGAAGTAATGAAGATGATGGAGGAAATGGGGCTGCCCTTCGCCTATGACCATTTCGTGGAAGGGGAAGCGCCGGAGCCGCCCTTCCTCGTATTTTTATATCCCAAAGCCGACAATTTCGCGGCGGATGGGATCGCGTATTTCAAAATAAACCAACTCGACATTGAACTGTACACCGATCTGAAAAATCCCGTTCTGGAAGAGACCATAGAGGCTGTCCTGTTGAAGCACGGTATTTTCTATGGCAAGAGCGAGACGTGGATTGAGTCGGAAAAGCTGTACGAAGTCTTGTATGAAATGGAGGTCTGAAATGAAGAACAACAATAAAGTGAAATTCAACATCTGCAACTGCCACTATGCTTTGCAGAAAACGCAGGAGAATGGGGAGATCGGATTCGAGAACCCGGTGGCAATGCCCGGTGCGGTCTCCATCGCCCTGGACCCCAACGGTGAGCCGGAATCGTTCTATGCGGACGGCATCGAGTATTACATCATAGCCAACAACATGGGCTATGACGGCGACCTGGAACTGGCGCTCATCCCGGAGAGCTTCCGCACGGACGTGCTGAAGGAGGAAGCGGACAATAATGAGGTGCTGGTGGAGAACGCCCATTCCGAGACGGCGGCCTTTGCGCTGCTCTTTGAGTTTGACGGCGACATCCGCAAAATCCGCCATGTGCTGTATAACTGTTCCGCAAGCCGCCCCAAGATCGAGGGCAAGACCAATGAGGAGAGCCGGGAGGTGCAGACCGAGACGCTGACCATCAAGGCGCGCCCGCTGGCAAGCGGCTATGTGAAAGCCAAGACCGGGAATAAGACATCTGCGGAGACTTATGCGAACTGGTATAAGAGCGTGTATCTGCCGGAACCAAAGGCAGTGGACGCGGACACAGAAGGACAGGGATGAAGGAGGCTGAAAGGATATGAGCATTGTAAGGAAGATAGAGATTGACGGGCAGGATGTACTTTTCAAGGCATCGGCGGCTATACCGCGCATTTACAGACTGAAATTTCAGCGTGACATTTATAAAGATTTGCGGATTCTGGAAAAGAGCATCGGTGAGGGGGATGAGGAAAATTCCAACCTCGATTTATTCTCTCTGGAGATGTTCGAGAATATCGCCTACACGATGGCAAAGCACGCCGACCCAAGTATTCCCAATGAGGTGGACGAGTGGCTTGACGGATTCAACACCTTTTCCATTTACCAAGTCCTGCCGCAATTGATAGAACTGTGGGGACTGAATGTAAAGACGGATGTTGAGGCTAAAAAAAACTTCGCCCAACTGAGCGGGAAATGACGACACCGCTGTTTTTACTGAGGTGTGTGCAGCTAGGTCTTTCCATGTCTGATCTGGAACTGCTCTCCATCGGGCTTATCAATGATATGTATGCCGAGAGCAGGAACGACTCCTGCTCCTACGCAGTGCTTGGAACGCAACAGGATATGGATTTATTTTAATTGAAAAAACGGCCTTTTTCTGCTATGATTAGTGGTAGAAAAAGGCTGTAAGTATGACTTACAAATCGGAATTTGTCGGGAAGTTGCAGAGAGCGTAAAATCGGAATATTGCTGCTATCAATATTTGAAAAATTGTGCTGATTTAACAGAAGTTTTTATAGGAGACACGAATGTGATAACAGAAATAATTTTTTCGGATTATTATAGAACATTTTTATTGTGTATATTATCTATTGGGGTTGTTTTTTTTATGCGAAATGCAAGTATAAGAAAAAAAGTACTTGCATTAGCAGGATACGAATTTATTGTATTTTTACTTTTTCTTTGGATATTTATTGTATGCATAATTTTTACTGAATTTGATTATGAATCAATAATAGCTATTGTGCAATGGGAATTAAAGTGGATACTTTATTTTACAATAAGTATAATATTGCAGTTTGCAATGTACTATTTTTTCTGGAAAAAAAGTAAAATATTAAAGATAGTGACTTTACTATTTAGTCTTATTATTGTTATTGTCCCATTGCATGTATTTGATTTTACTTGAAATAACAAAATAAAAAAATGAAATCCGACAAATGCAAACTATAAAACAAATAGAGCAAACATAATCAGTTTATTTATATGCGTAATATTGTACAGACTTATGTGTATTGTATGAAAGAACGATAAAATTCCTGTTTGTAGGGATGATGTAACAGCGGATGAAAACTGAATATTTTTTACATAGGCACTTGCCATAACAGCAGGTGTCTTTTTTATGCATTTTTTCAGGGAGCCTTGACCGGCTCCTTTTTTCGTTGTGGGGAGGTGCTTTGGGTGGGAGCGTCAAGGATACAGGGCATTACGGTGGAGATCGGCGGCGACACCACAAAGCTGACCGCCGCGCTGAAAGGGGTAAACGGGGAGATACGCACCACGCAGTCACAGCTCCGGGACGTGGAGAGGCTCTTAAAACTGGACCCCGGCAACACGGAACTGCTGGCACAGAAGCACCGGCTCCTTGCGGATGCGGTGCGGGAGACGAAGGAAAAGCTGGAAACCCTGAAAACCGCTGCACAGCAGGCAAACGAGGCGCTGGCAAAAGGGGAGATCACCCAGGAGCAGTATGATGGGCTGCAGCGGGAGATTATCGAGACTGAGGAAAGGCTGAAAAGCCTCGAAGAACAGGCGAACCAGTCGGCGGTGGCGGTGCAGAAGATCGCCGCTGTGGGAGAGGACTTAAAGAACTTAGGGGATAAGATTTCCGGGGTGGGGAGTACCCTCACCAAGACCGTAACCACTCCTATTGTGGGGCTTGGAACGGTGGCGGTAAAGACCGCCGCTGACTTCGATACTGCCATGAGCCAGGTAGGGGCGGTGTCCGGGGCAACGGGAAAAGACCTTGATGCCCTCCGGGATAAGGCAAGGGAGATGGGGAGCAAGACCAAGTTCTCCGCATCCGAGGCAGCCGAGGCCATGAACTACATGGCGATGGCCGGATGGAAAACTTCTGATATGCTTTCCGGCATCGAGGGCATCATGAACCTTGCCGCTGCCTCCGGGGAGGATTTGGCATCTACATCCGATATCGTGACAGATGCCCTGACCGCTTTCGGTCTGACCGCAGCCGATTCCGGGCATTTCGCAGATATCCTTGCGGCGGCATCCAGTAACGCTAACACAAATGTCAGCATGATGGGCGAAACCTTCAAATACTGTGCGCCCATTGCCGGGGCGCTTGGTTTTTCTGCGGAGGATACCGCAGAGGCAATCGGCTTGATGGGCAATGCGGGTATCAAGTCCACGCAGGCCGGTACCGCGCTCCGTACCATCATGAGCAACCTTTCCGGGGAAGTGAAGATTTGCGGTTCAAGCATTGGAGAGGTCACAATCGCCACCACCAATGCGGACGGCAGCATGAGGGATTTGAGCGACATCCTCGCAGACTGCAGGACGGCTTTCGGTGGATTGTCAGAGTCCGAAAAGGCAGCGGCGGCAGAGGCGCTTGTGGGCAAGAATGCCATGTCAGGATTCCTTGCCCTTATGAATGCCGCTCCTGCGGACATCGAGAAGGTGAGCAGCGCCATAGCGAACTGTGACGGGAAGTCGGCGGAGATGGCGGCAACCATGCAGGATAACCTTGCCGGGCAGCTCACCATCCTAAAGAGCCAGCTTGAAGAACTGGCTATCTCTTTCGGTGAAATCCTCATGCCCGCCATCCGCCAGATTGTCACATGGGTGCAGGGCTTTGTTGACAAGCTGAACGGCATGGATGAGGGGACGAAGAATACCATCGTCACCATCGGCCTGCTTGCTGCGGCTATCGGCCCCGTGCTGATCATTATCGGGAAAGTAGTCTCGGCGGTGGGCAGCATTATGACATTCATCCCCACGCTGATCGGCGGCATTTCCAGTATCGGCGGAGGGCTTAGTGCTTTATGGGGAATCCTTGCGGCGAACCCGGTAACACTGGTCATTGCGGCAATCGCGGCTCTGATAGCTATTTTTGTGGCACTGTGGAATAACTGCGAGGGATTCCGGGAGTTCTGGATCAACTTATGGAATGTCATAAAAGATGCGGCTGTTGCGGTATGGAATGGTCTGAAAGACTTCTTTTCCAACATCTGGAATGCCATCACCGGGGCGGCGCAGTCCATCTGGAACGGCCTGAAAGATTTCTTTAGCGGGCTGTGGGAGGGCATCAAAAATATTTTCCAGACTGTCCTTGATGTGATAAAGACGCTGATTGTGGCGCGGTTCGAGTTCTACAAGACCATCATCACAACCGTGCTGAATGTGATACAGACGGTGGTCTCCACGGTATGGAATGCGATCAAATCCGTGATCGAGACCGTGACAAATGCCATCGGCTCTTTCCTTTCCAGTGCGTGGGAAGCAATCAGAAATACCGTCACTACGGTAATGGAGGCGATTCGCAATGTAATCACATCTGTATGGGAAGCCATCAAGTCAGCAGTGACGGCGGTGCTTTCCGCCATCAGGGATGTGGTGGTCTCCGCGTGGGAGGCGATAAAGAATGCCATTTCCACAGCAATGGAGGCGATACGCTCTGCGGTCATTGCCGCATGGGAAGCGATAAAGAGCGCGGTGTCCTCTGCGATTGAAGCGATAAAAAATGTGGCTGTGGCGGCATGGGAGGCCATCAAGTCAGCGGTCATTTCCATTATAGAGGCGATCAAATCTGCCATTACCGCAGCGTGGGAAGCCATCAAATCCGCAGTCAGTTCCGTGGTCAATGCAATAAAAGAGGTCATCACCAGTGTGTGGAATGCCATCAAGTCCACGGTCACCAGTATCGTGGGCGGCATTAAGGACGCGGTGGTAAATGTGTTTAACAGCCTGCTCTCAGGAATCAAAAATGCCATGAGCGGCATTGCGGGGGCGGTGAAGAGCGGATTCGATGCCGCGATAAACTTCATCAAGAGCCTGCCCTCACAGGCATTGCAGTGGGGCAAAGACATTATTGGAGGGCTGATAGACGGCATCAAGGCGAAGATCAGCCACCTTGTGGACAGCGTGAAGGATGTGGCGGGGACGATTGCGTCCTTCCTGCATTTTTCCGAGCCGGACGAGGGGCCGCTTTCCAATTTCCACACCTTTATGCCTGACATGATCGACCTGCTTGGCAAAGGCATCCGTGGGAACTTAGGGAAGCTGACCGGTCCCATGAAGGAACTGGCGGGAATGCTCATCCCTGCCACGGATTCCATGACGGCAGGGGCGCAGGCGGCTGGAGGCTCCGGCAGCGGTTCCTCACTGGCGGCAAGGCTGGATGCCATGTATGAAGTGGTCACTAAGTATCTGCCAAGGCTGGCAAACAGTCAGGTGGTGCTTGACTCCGGCGCACTGGTCGGGGAATTATCTGACGGGCTGAACCGGGAGCTGGGAAAGGCGTATTCATGATAAGGAAATTCAGACTCATAAACGGGGAAGGGGTGTCATGGGATTTAAATGCCCGGACATCCTTTTTCCATTCCATTGGCGGCTTCGGCTATAAGGACGGGACGCAGTATGAACAGATCGGCACGGACTTTATCCCTCTGGAGGAACTTTTCTCTCAGGGGGTGATGACCGGGCGCATCTTCTTTGGCGGCAGGAATGCCTATGTCAATTACAGGGCATTCTCCCGGTTTGTCCGGGCGGTGCCGCTCACCCTCGTGTATGAGATGGAGGAGGCTTTCCGTGTCCCGGTGCGGATGACGGAGATCGCAAAAAGCGAACTGATCACTGGCGGCGCAGGCTTGGATTGTGAAGTTGCTTTCACGGCAACGGGGCTGTTTTATAAAAATGTTTCCGGCTACAGTGGGACGCTCTCCATCGGCGGGAAAATCTATCCCTACGAATACACCTACGCCTATGCGGATGTGACGCAGAACACCCTCATGATCGACAGCGACAGCCACGGGGACAGCCCATGCAAGGTGACGGTGTACGGCCCCTGCGTAAACCCGGTATGGAAGCACTATGTGAATAATGTTTTGTATGAGACCGGGCGGTACGAGGGCAGCATCCCGGACGGGCATAAGCTGGTCATCGACACCACACAGATTCCCTACAGCATTACGGAGCGGGGTGTCAGTGATGAGGTGGTGGCGGACAGGTATCAGATGTGCGACTTTACCACGGAGCGGTTCTTCCACCTGCAGTATGGCAGCAACCGTATCTCCGTGGTGCATGAGGGGCTGAACATTCTAAACGTGATGGTGGAAGGGAGGATCAGCTATGAGACCGTATAACGTGGAAATTTTCACGCAGGATTTTGAGATGGTGGGGAATACAAATGTGAATGAGATCACCTACAAAGAGGATTATTTATCTTCCGATGGGAACACGGTCACGGTCCTTGCCCTTCCCGGAGTGAAAAAGCAGGACTATATCCGTATCAGCAGAGGGGATGAAGAGTATGCCGGAATCGTGACAGAAATCGGTTATGGGACGGATAAATCCAAAAAGCTGCAGACCATTTCCTATAAGCCCCTCATGGAACTGCTCAATACGGATGTGCTGTTTGATGTAAACCTGCAGGGGCAGGGGAGCATGGAGCAGTTCATCTGTGACCGCATCCGGGAAATGTTCATCACCAATGAGGATGGGATGCAGAATATCAAGGGGCTTTCGGTCAGTGCAGCCACCGCCACAAAGGACTGGAGCCTGCACATCACGCCATCCGATAAGGGAGGGCATTACAATATCGTGAACCTTATAGATTCCATCATCATCCCGGCAATGGAGAAGTACAGTATTTTGGTAAAGACAAAGCTGGACATCCAGAACCGGGAAGTGCAGATCACGGTGGGTAAAGCTGCGGTAGGAGTCATCACCATAGAGAGCGACCTTCCCAACATCATCAAAAAGAGCGTCACCATCAGGCAGGTCAGCGCCGATGTGAATAAACTCATTATTTATGATGCAGAGAATTATTCCAATACCCGGATTTATTACCTTCATCCCGATCTTGGCTATGATACGAAAGACCGTGACCGTATCGTCCCGGTGGTATGTGAGATGCAGTCTGTTTCCCATGAGGAGGGGAGCAGCTTTGAGAGTGCGGCCATCAGCGCCGCCCATAACAAGTTTGCCAACCTTTCCTATTCCAACCTGATAGAACTTACCATGATGAACGGTGACGCGCTGGTGAAGCCGGAGGAACTGGAATTCGGGCAGGTGGCGGATATCATTTCGGATGGGCAGAGTTACCGGAGCATCCTCACGGGCAGGGAGCGGGGGAAGAATACAAAGCTGGTATTTGGCACGGTGCGGCTGGATTTGACTAAGATTTTAAGGAGGCAGGAGAATGGCTGACAACATCACACTGAAAACCTATAAGGGCGGCAATGTCACACCGCAGGATGACGCCATTATTTATGAAACCGCAATCCCCGGCAGCGGCATCTTCAAAGGGTGCGAAGTGACCTATGCGAGAGGGAATGTGCTGCACATCTCGCAGGGCTTTGGCATGATTCGTGGCCGGTTCTTTGAGGTGTATGAAACGGAGATTGACGTGCGTCTTGCGGATGTGGGGGAGACACTGCAGGGGCGGGTGTATATCCACTTGGATTTATCCAATGCGGATGAGCCAATAAAAATACTGGCGCAGGCGGCAGCGGAGCTTCCGCCGCTGGATGCGGATGTGAATATCAATTACAACAATTCTTCCTATGACCTGGAACTTGCCATCTTCACCGTATCCTCGGCAGGACTTAGCGGGCTGACTAAAGTATTCCCCACGCTGAAAGCCGGGAGCGGCGGTGGCGGGGGAGGCGGTGAGACGCTCACCCGTGCCACTTCCTATTCTGTGGGGGATGCGGTGACCGCAGTGGGCGCTCCGGGGTGGGCGACACTGGTCTGCACACAGGCAGGCACCACAGCGGCCTATGAGCCTTCCGGGTATTCGAGGATCACGAAAGCCGGGGATATGGTCTTAGACGGCACGGCGGTGTTCACGGCAAGGAATATCATAGGGGAGCTGGACGGCCTTATTTCCACAACGGGGACTTTGGAAGAATCCATGCAGACTTTGGATGAAAAAGTGGCGGAGATGATGAGCAGCACCGGCCTTGTGATGAAACTGGTGAGCCTTGACGAATACCGGGCAATGGAAAGCTACAGCGCCACGACAATCTATCTCTGCTATGAAGATGAAACCACAAAGCGTGTGACGCGGATTTTCGTGGGAGAGGACAGGGTGTATGCCGCAGGAGTAAAAGTGACATACCAGATCGACACTGGCTATTCATTGGAAAGAACTGTGCCGGATAGGGAGGATGCCATTGCCGCAGCGCCGCCCGCCGCATTAGAGGGATACACTTTTGTGGGGTGGCGGCAGGATAGTTCTGCGGAAAAGAAAGTGCTTTCGGAATATATCATCAGCAGTGAGGAACCCGTCACGCTCTATGCGGTATTAAAGAAGCAGATGACCATAGGGCTGATGCCCAATGGCGGAACCCTTGCAGAAACCGGGGCGGCGGAGACCTTTACGGCTTACTGCTATTACAACAATGGGAATGCACAGAGCGAACCCACCACGGTCCCGGCAAGCCCCTATACGAGAAATGGTATGTCCTTCTGCGGATGGAGTACGGATTCCCTCTCCACGCCTTCTTATAAACCGGGGGAAAAGGGGGTATTCCCGGCAGATGCAACGCTTTATGCCATGTGGGTGACCACGGAGTATGACTTCCCCTATACCGGGAATTATGTACAGTTTACCATTCCCCAGGACGGCATCTATGAGTTTGAGGTGTGGGGTGCATCCGGCGCTGCGGCAAAAGCGGATTCCCTTGTGGCGGAGGGCGGCAAGGGCGGGCATTCTAAAGGTTACAAGAAGATGAAAAAAGACGAGGTAATCTATATCTATAACGGTGGCTCACCAAAAGGCACGTCATCGGGGGCAAATGGTGGCGGCAGCGGTTACAGTTACACAAGCAGCAAGCAGTATGGAGCGGGAGGCGGCGGTTCCACCCATGTGGCTTCAAAACCTTATGGTCTCGGCACGAACAGTTCCAGCGGGCCGTCCTATGCTAACCGCTCCAGCGTCCTGATTGTGGCGGGAGGCGGCGGGGGCGGCGGGATAGACAACGGCACAGCCCACAAGGGAGGAGATGGCGGCGGAGAGCGTGGCGGGAACGGCTCCGGCGGTGCGCTGGGAGGCCGGCAGATTTCCACATCCAGTTATCCTTCCGATAATTTTGGCATAGGGGATTATTATTCCTCAAGCAGCACCGCTTCTTCCGGCGGCGGAGGCGGATGGTTCGGCGGGAATTATGGGATGTACGGGCAGTCCGGTGCAGGAGGTTCGGGCTATGTGGACGGTGTTGCACCATTCACCCACAACGGGAAATATTACCCTGCGGAGACGGAGGCAGGGGTAAATGATGGAAACGGGAAGGCATTCATCCGGTATGTGGAATGCGCGTAACAGTTAACAGCACCTTACGGGGTGTTTTTTTAATGTTAAATTTTAAGGAGGAACTGGAATGAAGAATTTTATTGAAGCGGCGCAGTATGCGTTCGCGGCGCTCGGCGGTGCGCTGGGCGCGGTTATGGGAGGTTTTGACGGCTTCCTTTATGCACTGGTGGTATTTGTGGTGGTGGACTATGTCACCGGGCTGATGGCAGCGGCAGTGGAGAAGAAGCTCTCCAGCGAAGTGGGCTTCAAGGGCATTTTTAAGAAGGTCATTATTTTCAGCCTTGTGGCGGTGGGGCATATCGTGGATACGCACATCATCGGGGAGGGGAGCGTCCTGCGGACGGCGGTCATCTTCTTTTACCTTTCCAATGAGGGCATTTCCATTCTGGAGAATGCCGCCCGGACGGGGCTGCCCATTCCGGTGAAGCTGAAAGCCGTATTGGAGCAGTTACGGGAGGAAAAAGAAAATTAACGGGTTTTTTGGTGTGAGGCATCGGTGTAAAAGCTGGTGCCTTTTTTCATGTGCAGAAAGAGAGGGAAATGGAATGAATCTGAAACAGAATTACCTTACAGAGTCCGGCTGTTACAAGGCGGGGAAACACATCACCGTGCAGGGGCTTATGATCCATTCGGTGGGATGCCCGCAGCCAAAGGCGGATGTGTTTATGAAGAACTGGAACAGGGCGGATGCGAACGCCTGCGTCCACGCCATCATTGAGCCGGGCGGGGATGTGTACCAGTTGCTCCCGTGGGATTTCCGCGGGTGGCACTGCGGGGGCGGCGCGAACAATACCCATATCGGCGTGGAGATGACGGAGCCTGCCACCATTAAGTATACCAGCGGTGCATCATGGGTAGAGACCGGGGACAGGGAGAACACGAAAGCCCATGTGCTTGCCGCCTATAAATATGCGGTGGAGCTGTTTGCATATCTCTGTCAGCAGTTCCGTTTAGACCCACTTGCGGACGGTGTGATAATTTCCCATTCAGAGGGGTGCAAAAGGGGCATTGCCAGCAACCACGGCGATGTGGAGCATCTGTGGTCGAAGTTCGGTCTTACGATGCAGCAGTTTAGAAAAGACATCAGGGCGGCGATGGAGGGCGGCACAGCGGAGGATTCCCTTACCGCCATTATGGGAAAATCTGTGGCGACAGCAGAGCAGATGAAATCCTATCTGAAAAAGAAAAATCCATCCGTGGCGCAGTCCGTATTGGATATGCTCCCACTGTACCTTTCGGAAGGGGAGGCGGAGGGCGTGAGGGGAGATATCGCCTTTGCACAGTCCTGTCTGGAAACCGGGAACTTTACTTTCTCCGGCTCTGCTGTTACACTTTCGCAGAATAATTTCTGCGGCCTTGGAGTGACGCAGAGGGGCAAGGCGGGGCTGTCTTTTGGATCGCCGCAGCTTGGCATCCGGGCGCAGGTGCAGCACCTCAAAGCCTACGCCTCTACGGATAAGCTGCGGAATGAAAGAATTGATCCCCGATTCCGCTATGTCACAAGGGGCTGTGCGCCCTATGTGGAGTGGCTCGGCCAGAAGGAGAACCCGCAGGGGAAAGGCTGGGCGGCAGGGGAAAAATATGGGGAGAAAATCCTCTCTATTCTGAAAGCCGTCATGGATAAGGGAAAAGTGCAGTTCATGGAGAGCCTTACCATTTCCGCGCCTTACATGGTGCGGGTGGCAATCCCCGACTTAAATATCCGCCGCGGTCCCGGAACTTCATACCCAAAGACGGGGAAATTTACTGGTGTCGGCATTTTCACTGTGGTCGAGGAAAAGGACGGCTGGGGGCTGCTTAAAGCCTATCAGGAAAAGCGGGACGGGTGGATTTCGCTGGCATTCACCACACGGATGTAAGGGAAAATGATACACAAAAGGCAGGGCATATATTTGTGTAGTATTTCCGCAGATAATACTTGCTGATCCTGCATTTCAGAGGGAATATGTGTACCACGGAACGGGAAAGGCCCGTCTCGTTTCCGAAATCACAGGGCAGAAAGGATAGAAAATGAAAACAGAAGAACTGGAGATTGTCATGGATGCCGTCCACAATGCATTGGAGACAGTGAGATGCCTTGGAGCGTTGAAGACGAGGAGTCCCATGTTCCTGATCCCCAAGAATGACCTGAAAGCCTATCTGGGAGGGAATCTGGAAGGAAAACTTGCGGATGCCTACAGGATACTGGAGGCGGAAATTTCCGGCGAAAAGTAACTGAATACCGCAGAATGGGAAACAAGCCTCCGGCATCCGGGACGATGCTCAGGCTTGTTTTTTTTGTCTGCCTGTGAGGGAAAAAGACAGGCAGATTCCGCTTAATGTAAGAGGGGCATTTATATAGGAAGAAAGCGCCCGTATTGCTTGACTTTACGGCCTTTTAGAGTGATTGATAGACTACCAAAAAAGAAAGGAGCGGATGCAGATGCGGATAAGGAAAGTTGCGATATATGCAAGGGTTTCAACAGAGCATGAGGCACAGCTTTCAGCATTGGAGAACCAGGTGCAGTATTATGATGACCTGATAGACAGGCACCCGGACTGGGTATTGTACCGCCGGTATATCGATGAAGGGATCACCGGCACCTCCATATCCAAGCGGAAAAACTTCGTGCGGATGATGGAGGACGCGAAGGACGGACATTTCGACCTGATCGTCACGAGGGAGGTATCGAGGTTCGCAAGGAACACGGTGGACACCCTCCAGCAGACGAGGCTCTTGAAGCGGATGGGCATTGAGGTGTATTTCACCGAGGACGGGATATGGACCATGAACGATGAGGACGGGGAGCTTAGGCTGACCATCATGGCGACCCTCGCGCAGAACGAATCGAAAAAGACCTCCATGCGGGTGAAGGCGGGGCAGATGGTCTCCTTCCAGAACGGCGTGATCTATGGTACCGGGAACGTGCTTGGCTACGACAAGGTGGGGCCGGAATATGTCATCAACGAGGCGCAGGCGAAAACGGTCAGGAAGGTCTACGACCTGTACCTTGCAGGCAACGGCTACCAGAAGATAAAAAAGCAGCTTGAAAAGGACGGCGACCTCACGGCGATGGGGAAAAGCCTCTGGCATTACGCCACCATCGGCCATATCTTAAAGAACCGCCTCTACTGCGGGGAGCTGGAATACCGGAAGGAATATGTGCCGGACTACCTCGAACAGAAAAGGGCGAAGAACAACGGGGAGCTTGAGCGCATCATCGTGGAAGGGAAGCACCAGCCCATCGTCACCAAAGAGGAATTTGAAAGGGTGCAGAAGATGATGGCGGAAAAGGACGCGCAGATGGGGCAGCGCCGGAAGAACAAGGGCGTCTATTCGGATGACCTCTGGCGCAGGAAAATGCGGTGCCAGTGCGGCCACGCTTTTGCAAAGACCAAGTGGCATACCAAGACGGACTTCATCACCTACACCTATAAATGCTACGACCAGACCCGGACGGGGACCATAGCGGCAAGGCTGAAAAACGGCCTGAGCATTGAGAACGTCTGCCGCTCGCCGCTGGTGCAGGACTGGAAGATACACACGATGGCGCAGAAAGTCCTCCACGCCGTTTTCGATGACCCGGAGGGGACGCTCCGGGAAGCGGCGGCAGTCCTCGGCCTCGGCGCGGCAGGGGTGGGGCAGACGGAAGTGCTGCGGGATAAATCCATCATAGAGGAAAAGCTGAAAAAGGAGCAGGGGCGCTACGAGACGCTGCTCGATATGCGGATGAACAACGAGATACCGAGGGAGGTATTCAGCCGCAAGCAGCAGGAGGTGGAGAAAAAGATAGCGGAGCTGGAACAGCAGATGATGCAGTACGGCGATGTGAAGCCTGCCACGGAGGCAGACGTGAGCGGCAAACTGGATGGCCTGCAGAGGCTCATGGGGCAGTTCACCATACCGGAGGATGGCGAGTTTTCGGAAGAGGAAATGGATAAATATGTGTCAGGGGTGAGGGTTTACGAAGACCGCTTCGAGTGGCTCCTAAACTTAAGCCCCGATGCGGGAGGGGGACTGGATGATGCCGGTTCCCCCGTTTATTTCAAGAAGATAACGGTCACGCCGGATGACGAGCGGGCGTGGTTCAAGAAACACCCGCAGTGGTCGAAATCCAACAGGTACGCAGAGTTGGAGGTTTGGATTTTTATTTAAAACGAAAGAGACAGGGCGGAAGGGCTGCATGGCAGCCTTTCCGTCCTGTCCGGTACTTTGCGGTTACAATTCTGTGGTCATTTCGTTTGCTTCTGTCGGCAGGCATTTCCCCAAAAACATGGCCTTGCAGTCGGAAAACCCAAGCAGGTAGGCGAGCATCCCAAACCGGGAGCCGAGCGCGTTCTGCTCGCTGACGTAGCGGTCGATCAGCAGCCGGATTTCTTTTGATAAATCCATCCTGTCCAGTTCGCCGGAGTATATGTCCGACTTTCGGAGAATCGCCTGGTATTCCCCGTCACCGCTTACAATGCCGTTCATGACGCCGTTCATGCGGGTGTCCATGAGCTGGTACAATGCAGAATCTTTTTCCAATTCAATCCCCTCCTTCCGTGGTGTCGTAGCTTACCTCTGTTTTGGCGGGATAGCAAGCGGAAAAATAAAAAAGCGGAAACTATCTTGTAGCGTCCGACTTTTTTTGATAAAATATCCATACGGGGTACTGCCATAACGGGATAGGCGGTCAGTCCTTCTTCGCGGAGGGACTATCCCTCCGACAACGGGTAAAACCGGGAAAGGAGGGATTGCTTATGAGTGACTATGAACTGCTGACGGTTGTTCTGATGATTCTTGGAATCATCGTATCAATTCTGATTGCATACATAAACACAAAAAAGTAACCGCCCCCAGCCACGGAATGCGGTTACTTTTTTAGCAACTAATTTCTAAGGGCTGACCGTCTATCGGCAGTATTCCCTTTTGTATTTTCATTGTAACAGATTCCCCCGCATCTGTCAAACGCTGCGGAGCGTTCCGCTGAAATCATTTTATGCCGGATTCCGCATAAAAGCAAGGGGATTTTGTCGAATCCCGTTTGTCGAATGTCGAATTGGGTGGGGTAAATGGGGTAAAGAGGGGTAAAAGTCATCAAAGTCTAACAGCGGCACAGGCGGCTATTTCCAATTGATGCCATAGGATTTTTGGTACTAACAGGCAAAAGTATTGAAGAATGGCTTAATACAATAGAAAGCAAGCTTTCTATTGTCATGAATCAAGGGTTTTTAGGCTTGGTGGGGTTCATCACGGTGGGTGGTGGACCCCAATTTTTTGGTTTTTGGATGCCGCTGATGGGATGGCGATAGGGGATAAAATCGTACTATCAGGCAAAAGTATACTTTCACGCAAAAGTCTGGGGTTTCCGTGATAGTATAAAACGGAAAGGTAAAAAGGAGTAGGATATTGACGGTTTTGGCTGAAAGGTGTATTAGATTGATGGAAAAGCTGTCGGAAAACGGGGTATATGAGTTTCCGTGATAGTATGGGGTTTGCCTGTTTGTTTGCTGTGGATATTAATGGAAAATTGCCGATTTCTTCAATAAATACTTGAAATAGAGAATATATAACTATATAATCATTGGGTCTATTTGACCACTATTATTCTTAAAGCCAATACAAAATCATTCAATATAGATATTTGCTATTCAGCTGCTTTTGATTTATATTTAAAAGCAGAGAACAAGCGGCTCTATAAGAATGGATAAATGTTGGTTTTAGGATTTTTTATTAGTGTACATTATGAGCAGAAATAAGTGGATAAATAGTGCGTTCAGAGTGATTAATAGACTACCAAAAGAAAACCAAAGCCAAGGAGGAAACGCACATGAGGACACAGAGATTTGGGATTGAGATTGAAATGACGGGCATCACAAGGGAAAAGGCAGCGGAGACCATTGCCGCATACTTCGGGACGGAGAGCTTTTACCTCGGCACTTACTACAAGACCTACGGGGCAAAGGACAGGCAGGGGCGGACATGGAAAGCCACCTACGACTCCGGCATCATCGCACAGAAAAAGAGCGGCGGGCGCACGGTCAATGTCTGTGTCGGCAAAGTAAATATGCTTTGCCCGGACGGTAGAAAACTGAACATCAATGGGGAAGAAAAGATACAGGGCGGTTTGTGGCGGCAGTATTTCCAAAACCAAAACTGCCTACGGCTTGTTTTAGAAATCCCTAACCCAACGGACTATATGAACATTGTTTCATATTATGCAGGAGATTGCTGATCTGTTTGTAAATATTTCATAATAAAGGGGGCTGGACGGTTTATTTGCCAGCTCCGTCTTTTTGAAAGTAAACATTCAGACCGCAGAACTGGCATTAAAGGAAGCGTCAGAATCCAATCCGGGGGCATGGACAGACCATTCCCGGTATGTAGCCGGAGCCTGTAAAAATATTACGTTACGCTGTAAAGATTTATCTTCTGAACAGGCGTATCTTTTCGGGCTGTTACACGATATTGGACGTTATGCCGGAGTGAGTTCGGAAAGACATCTGATAGACGGCTATCGTTACTGTATGGAGCGTGGGTGGGGAAAAGCTGCGCAGATATGTATATCCCACGCATTTATGATACAGGATATTGATACTTCTATCGGAGAGTTTGATGTCAGTAATGAGGATTACCTGTTTATGAAAAAGTTTCTCGAGGAGGCGCTATATGATGATTATGACCGTTTAGTGCAGCTATGCAATGCATTGGCGATGCCTATGGGGTTTTGTCTTTTGGAAAAGAGATTTGTGGACGTGACAATACGGTACGGCGTTCACCCGGCGACAATAGACAGGTGGAAAAAGA